>CAWHAS010000004.1:0-650643 GCA_963827355.1 uncultured Gemmatimonadaceae bacterium | reverse complement strand
GAAACTCTGGGTGCTCGCGATCGACCGCAGCCATGCCGCGCTTAAGTACGTGGACACGGCAAAGTGCGAGGGGGACATCGCCGCGCTCCCCCTTGCCGATCGGGCGTTCGACTGTGTTAGCTGCCTCGAGGTAATTGAACATTTACCTGAAGACATTTTTCAAAAATCGCTAGCGGAGCTGGCGAGGGTCTCCAGGCAATACGTCATTGTCAGCGTCCCGTACGCGGAAGATCTGGAGCGAAGTCACACTCAGTGCCCGCAATGCAAGAGTATTTTCAACGTTGACCTGCACCTTAGAACCTTTACGGACGACTCGGTATCCGGCCTGCTTGACAGCTACGGATTCAGCTGTCTCTCAACCAAAATGGCGGGGGAGCAGCACTCATTACAAAGGACACTACCGTTTCGAACGACTTTTCTATCCAGAGCACTTCCGCCTGTGGCGTTCACCGATTCGCCCGATCTGCGGCTACCGCTCCTGGAAATCCGGGGCGCAGATTCAGGGCAGCGGAATCCCATTCAAGTCTTTCGACGTCCAAGCGACGCAGTCTTTATCTGCCTATTTCACCATCTTGCCGAAGCTTTTCTGGCCAAGGGAACTGACCTACTACTGGATCATCGCAGTTTACGAAAGAAAATGAGCCTGTTGCCACCGTTCACTGACTAGGACGCGGGACTAAGTGGCCTCAGCTCACAGGTGATCTCTACGAGCTCAGCGAGTCGACCAGAGACTGTTCGGGCGCCATTCCGGAGAATGAAAGCGCAATCGCAATTGCGAATAGTCGAAAGCCGGTGCGCGATCACGATTATTGTCCGGGTCCCGCGCAGTGCATCCACCGCCTCGATCACCAATTCCTCGTATCGCTGTCGAGAGACGAAGTCGCCTCATCGAAGATCAATAGACTGGTTTGTGATACAGCGCACGGGCGATTCCTATGCGTTGCCGTTGCCCCCCAAAGACGCACGCCGCGCTCGCCCACCACTGTCTCCAGGCCAGCAGGGAGCGAATCAACAAAGGCATCAAGCTGCGCGGCATTGATCGCGAGCTCGACGGCGTTGCCGTCGATCTCTGCGTGGTATTCCCAGCGCGATGTTGCACGAATCGTATCGTCGATGAGGTAAATGTCCTGGGGGACGTATCCTACCGTCCGCTGCCACGAGCGAACACTCCTGGAATTCTACGTCATCTATGAGAATTTGTCCGGCCGAGGGATCTAGAAGGCCGAGGAGCAGATCTACGAGGGTCGTCTTCCCGGCGCCCGTTGGGCCGATGATCGCGACCGAAGTTCCTCGCTCGATTCGGAACGAGATTTCCGTCAGGGATTGCCCCCGCGCCCGGGTATTGATAAGACACCTTTTCGAATCGTATGCTTTCGGAAACAGAGCGGTGCAGCCTCTGCCCGATCGCTGCGCCGCCTGACTTCGAGCTCAGTGAGATCTTTGCTGATTGTCTGGAGCGCGAAGTCGCCATAGCGTAGGGTCGCCAGAGCGGCGGTTATTCGGTTTACCGATGGAATAGTGCGTACCAGCGCAACGCTGAGCAGTGATAGAGTTACAGTGATCGTTACCGCCGGCGTGCCTTGCCGTTAGAACCGCGGCGACTCCGAGGATTCCGCGTATCGCTACATCTCGAGAATCAATCGAGGGATCTCAGTCGCTATCTGGCGAAAGCGATTTGCCTCCAAATACCCGTTCATATAGGTGGCAAACGTATTGAGAAAATACTCTTCTCTGCCCAGTACCTTTGTCATCTTCACGCTACTCAAGCTCTCGTGAACTGCCTGAACCATCTTCCCGCGATAATATTGAATTCTTCGCCGTATCGGGATAGCCGCCGCGAATCGTCTTCACGAAGAGGAGCGCGGTGCCGCCAAGCAATACGCACGCGAAGAGAGATACGCCAGGCTCGGCAAGAAACAGCAGCGTAAGAATTGCTGCCACCGTCAGTAGCTCCATTGTCAAAATCAGCCCTGGAAGAACTACCGATGCGATTATTTCCAGCGCCTCGGAATTTGCGTTTCTGAGCAGCTCCGACGGATTGCGCTGGAAATGCAGGTGATAGGGCGCGTACGAGTACGCGCGAAGCACCCTCACTGCGAGCTTCGCGCTGAAGGCGTTGCGTGAACTCGACTGCGCAAACAGCAGTACGAACAGATATATGTTCTTGATTAAAAACACGAGCAGCGCCGGGCCGCATAGAATAGGAGCCTCGACTGAGGCACGCGGTGAAGGAACGAAATGTTAGTGCAGACCAGACTGTGAATCACACGCTCGGGGCTACCAACCAACGCGGCGAACGCCGGAATTGCGCCGATGCCGACCATCTCGAGAAGCGCGCCGATGAACATGAGAACGAAGAAAATCGCGAGCTGAGCTCGTTGTCGCGAACTCAAGAGCGAGTGAAATTGGAGCATCTTCGAGAGCGTTGCTCTCTCAGTCATTCCCAGCCGCCAAGAACCCATGGTACCAATCAATCGTCCGCTTCAACCCCTCATCCAGCGAGAACAACGGCTCCCACCCCAACTCCTCCCTCGCTCTTCGCAGCGCTGAGAAACTGATGCGCGATTTCGTTCGGTGCCTCTCTGCGCATGTCGAACTCCTTGCCCTTGCCCATCAGACCAAGAATCCGCTCTACCATCTCCGCGCAACCGAAAGCTGCTTCTCATTCGAAAAGTTGAACGCTTCACCGCGCAGCTTGGATCTGCCTGCGAGCCGCTCGGCAAGAAGCATTACGCCGCCGCGCCATCCTCCACATAGAAGTAGTCGCGAAGAACGTGCCGTCCGACCTGATCTTCGGGCGATCTCCGCGAAGAACCGCGCGAATAGTCCCTGGAACAATCTGTTCCAATTGAGATCCCCGCCGCCAAAGAAATTGCCGCAACGCGTGATTGCGACGGGCAGATCATACGTCGCGGCATAGCTCTGCGCGATGAGATCCCCGCATGACTTGCTCACGTCGTAGGGAAGCGGCCGCGCAGTGGCGTCGACTCCTCATAGGGAAGCTGATCGCCGTCTGCCGTACGCCTTATCCGACGACGCATGCATGATCTGCTTCACCTTGGGCTTCGACGACACGCCTCGAGGACCGACCATGTGCCGGCAATGTTCGTCTCGAAAGTCGACACGGGATTTCGATTCGCGATCGGCACGATGTTTGCGCCGCGAGATGCATCACCGTATCGATCTCATTTTCTCCGAGCCACGCTCGAGCACAGACTGCTTCCTCACGTCGCCACGAACGATCGTGACCTTGATCCGCGAGCCCATCCGCCAAGCAATACGCTCGCGGTACCCAGTCTCTCGACCGAGACAAGTACGCGACGCACCTCGCTCTACCGATTCGCCTCACGTCAGCCAGCTTCCGAGAAGCCGGTGGCCCCGGTGACGAACGTCGGTCGATCGCGCCAAAACGATGTCACCAGCTCTTCCGTCTATACCTGTTCATTCACAGGACGCTCCGTTCGAGAGACGTTCGCAGAGTCTGATCAGAATGCAGTCGAAGCTGGCGGCGCCGCTGGGTCACTGCGATACAGGGGTGCCGATTTGTGAACTTGGGCCTTCAGAAGAGAACCGTTAGTCTCGGTTCTAACTTATCGCTCGACTACAGCCCGCGTCGTCGTTGGCGCTGGCGTGTCCACTCCATACATCTCGTCTTCCACCACGCCATCCGAAGTCGCCGGCTCCCGAGACAACGCTGGCAGCGATTTCAAGTCGCCCACCTTCATCTCGGTGAGCAGCCATTTCCACCGCGCCCGGAATCGAGTCACCGAAAAGGTCGACAGCTCGCGCGGAATCGAATGCGTCGGCGCCTTCAACAATTCCACCACCGCCGTCTTGAGCTCCCCCGGCCGGTCCGGATTCACCACGCGCCCAAAACGCCGGTTCAACACCACCTCGCAGCTCGCATTGAGCGAGCTCGCGACGATCTGCAGCCCGGACGCCAGCGCCTCGAGATACACGATGCCGAATCCCTCGCCGCGCCCGGGCATCACGAACAAATCCGCGAGCCGGTAGTGATCCGCCTTCTCACTCTCCGACACGAAGCCCGCGAACACGACGCGCTCACTCACGCGGAGCTCCTCCGCCTTTTCCTCGAGCCGCTGGCGATCCGTTCCGTCACCGACGACGAGATACGACACGTTCGGAACATCGCGCGCGATCTCCGTCAACGACTCCATCACCTCGTCGATCCCCTTCGCGCGCTCCACGCCCGCCAATCGCGCCACGGTGAGGAGAACCTTGCGCCCGTGCAGTCCGTATCTCTCCAGCAGATCATCGCGCTTGGGACCGAGGCCGAACTTCCCCGCATCCACGCAGCAGGGAATCACGTGCACCTTCGGGGCATCCACCCCCGACCACTCGAGAAACCTGCGCTTCGTGTGCTCGCTGATCGCGACCACGGCATCCGCGCGCTTCACGAGTCGCGCCGCAAGCCGGCTCCTGGGCGGCGTCCACGCCTCGATGCCGTACAGCACAAGAAGAAGTGGAATTCGTTGCGCCGCGGCTGCCGCCGCCGCAATCGGCATGAGATTGATGTGGCTGCAGATCACGACATCGAAGCGCTCGCCCACCACCGCACGCACCGACTCGCGAACGTAGCGCATCCTGCCGCCAGCGCTCTCCACACGAAAGGTCAGATTCTTTGGGACGCGCTCGGGACGGTCGAAGATGATGCGAGGCAACGCGACCACGCGGCTGCACGCGGCGTCGCTGGACAACGACGTGAGGAGATCGCGATTGAACTGTGCGATTCCCCCTCTTCCTCCGAACGCGTCTGTTAGAAACACCAGGGCTCGTGCCATCTTGCGTCCGTTGGAACCACCGGTGATCCTGCCTTCTCTCGTGCGCTCGAACACGTATCGTGCCCAGCCCCGCAGCCCTCGGCCGTGATATCCCGCCCGATTCTCTTCCATCATCCACTGCCGCATCGGCACCGTGAAGCCCGTCTTCTTTCGCTCCACCACCGCCTTGGGCAGCCGCGCCCGCGGCGTCGCCGCGAGCGCGCGCTTTCCGCCAGCGGGCGACATGAGCCCCAGCGTCGCCACCTCTCGCCACAGCGTCCAATCGACGAGCGGTGTACGCACCTCGACTGAATGAGTCATCGAGGCCCAGTCGGTGTCGCGCAGAAGCTGGTTGCGCAGATACCACGCGCTCTCCAGTACTCCTACCTTCACAGACGGCGGACAGTCCGTCAAGGTGGAACGAACGACTCCACGCATTATGACAGTCTCATGTAACGATATTTCTTCCGGCTCGTGCAGGAGTCGTTGCACCTCCCACGGCAAAAAGACCGCGCGCCGCAACAGATATGCACCCGCGTAGTCTCCGCCGTACTCGAGCAGGCTCGCATACTTCGTCGAGGATCTGTGCCCGAGCAGAGGCGCGATCGCGCGCCGCATTGGACGGCCGATAGCGCGCCGTCCGGGTACGCGACTCACGAGCCGAACCATTCGCGGAATGTCGAGATAGTCCGTGTAGCCCGCGAAGAGCTCATCACCGCCGAGTCCCGACAGCACGACCTTGAGCCCCGCCTCCTTCGCCGCCCTCGACACGAAATAGCTGTTCACGCCATCGATCGTCGGCTGGTCCATTCGCTCCATCAGATCCTCGAGCGCCTCGCGAAAATCCGCGCGCGTCACCCAGATCGTCTGATGGTCCGTGCCAAGCTGCTTCGCCACCGCCTCGGCCACCGGCGTCTCATCGTGTGACGTGCCGCGGTATTCCGCGAAGCCGAGGGTCACGGTGCGCAGCCGTCCGCCCGCCTCGCTCGCCAGCGCGGCGAGCGTCGTCGAGTCGACGCCGGCCGAGAGGAAGACGCCGACATCCACATCGGCAACGAGATGGTGGCGCACGGTGTCGAGCATCGCCGCGCGCAGTCGGTCCGCGCGCTCGCTCGCGTCCATCTGCACGCTCTCCGCGCTCGCCGTCGCCAGCATCGCGGCGAGATCGGCGTAGACGCGCGGCGCCTGCATCCCCTCGCGCGTGACCCACATCGTGCTGCCCGCGCTCAGCGAGCGAATGCCCCGAAACATCGTGTACGGTTCGGGAACGTGCCCCCACACGAGAAAGCCCGCTTGCCCCACCGGATCGGGTGCCGTGTTCACGGATCCGCCCGACAGCAGCGCCTTCACCTCGCTCGCGACGCGGATGCTGCGCCCATCATCGGCGTAGTAGAGCGGCTTGATTCCGAAGTGGTCGCGCGCGAGGAACAACGCCTTCTTCTCTCGTCCCAGAGTGCGAAGGCGAACATCCCGCGCAGGTCGCCGACCATCGCCTCGCCCTTCTCGGCGTAGAGGTGCAGCAGCACCTCGGTGTCCGTCTGGCTCTGAAAGCGATATCCCTTCTGGACGAGCGACGCGCGCAGCTCCCGGTAATTGTAGATCTCGCCGTTGAACGAGATCACCAGCGCTCCGTTTGCGGTGGACATGGGCTGCGCGCCCGCATCGCTCAGATCGATGACCGCGAGGCGGCGATGCGCGAGCGACACGCGGCCATCCGCGCTGTGCCACTCTCCGCTGCCATCGGGGCCGCGACAGCGCATCCACTCGGAGGCGGCGCGCAGCCCGCCCTCACCATTCGCGACACCTCGTGCGTCGTACGCGTAGAACGCCCCGATGCCGCACATTGCTCGCTATCCCCCAGCTACCGTAGAACGCCCGCTCGTCCAACGCTCGACATTCTGCTCGTAGATCTCCTGCAAAATCCCCTCGACCGAATACTCGAGCTTCCACCCGGGATAGTGCGACTCGAAGCGCGCGAGGTCGGAAATCCACCAGATGTGGTCTCCCACGCGGTTGGTCTCGGAGTACCTGTGCTCGAGCTCGCGCCCCGCGATCTGCTCGCACAACTCGATCGCCTCGACCATCGAGCAGTTGCTGAACCGCCCTCCTCCCATATTGTACACCTCCGCACTCCTCGGAGCCCGGAAGAACTCCGAGAAGCAGGCGATCAGGTCGGCGCTGTGGATGTTGTCGCGCACCTGCTTTCCGCCGTAGCCGTAGATCGTGTACGGCGTGCCGATGACGGTGCACCGCATGAGATACGCGAGAAAGCCATGGAGCTGCGTTCCCGAGTGTCCGGGACCGGTGAGGCAGCCGCCGCGAAACACGGCCGTGCGCATTCCGAAGTAGCGGCCGTACTCCTGCACCATCACGTCCGCCGCGACCTTCGATGCGCCAAACACGCTGTGCAGCGTGTTGTCGATCGACATGTCCTCGCGGATGCCGTTCACGTACGTGTGCGTAGGATCGATCTCCCATCGCTTCTCGAGCTCGATGAGCGGCAGGCGATTGGGCGTGTCGCCGTACACCTTGTTCGTCGAGGTGAAGATGAACGGCACCTCCAGCGCGTGCTTGCGGGTCGCCTCGAGCATCACGAGCGTGCCGTTCGCGTTCACGGTGAAGTCCATGATCGGGTCGCTCGCCGCCCAGTCGTGGGACGGCTGCGCCGCGGCGTGCACCACGAGCGCGAGGTCTCCGCCGTACTTCGCGAAGATCCTGTTGATCGCATCCGCATCGCGAATGTCCGCGTTCACGTGCGTGTAGCGCGAGCCGAGCTGCTCCTCCAGCTCCTGCCGCTTCCACGCCGTTGATGCCTCGTCCCCGAAGAACACCTTGCGCATGTCGTTGTCGATGCCGACGACATCCATCCCGAGCTCCGCGAAGTGCGCCGCCGCCTCCGAACCAATGAGCCCGGCCGAGCCGCTGATGATCGCAACAGTCATGCTGTGCTCCGGTGGCTTGCCCAGTGGCTCGTGATAACCGACTCGATCGCCCGGCAGTTTGCATCGCGTCCGAAATTCTCGAGCACGTGCGCGCGCCCATGCGCTCCGATCCGCTCCGCCTCCGCCGGATCGTCGCACCAGGCGACGAGTTGCCGCGCGATGCGCCCCGCCGCGCCCGGAGTCGCGGGATCGACCACCGCGCCGCCCTCCGCCTCGCGAATCGCATCGGCGCTCTCGCACCGCTCCGGTCCCACGAACAGCACCGGACGCGCGGTCGCCATCGACACGTAGCACTTGGTCGGAACCGCAATTCCGACGAAGCGCGCGCCCAGCGTCACCACGTGCACATCGGCAAGTCCATACACAGAATTGATCCGCTCCCGGGGAAAGTAGTCACGATACGTGAAATTCCGAATCCCGTGCTCCGCCGCGTATGCCTCGATCCTCGCGCGCTGCGGCCCGTCTCCCACGAACAGGAAGTAAATTCGCGCGTGGTTCTTCAACTCATTCATTGCGCCGAGCAGATCGGTGAAGTCGTGGGCCAGCCCGGCATTGCCAATGTACGCCACCACGAACTTTCCATCGAGCCCGAGCTCGGCCACCAGTGGATTCCCGGCGCGAGGCGTCGGCACGATCTCGCCTCCATCCACCCACACCGGCACGACCTCCACTCGCTCCGCCTTTGTTCCCTGCGCGAGGATTCGCTCGCGCATGTAGGGGCCCAGCGCGATCACGAAGTCCGCGCCGCGATAGCCGCGCCCGTTCGCCCAGAAGAGCAGCCGGCCGAGCGCGCTCTCGCGACGAAGCATCCCAGCCGCGACCTCGGCCTCCGGGTGCAGATCCATCGACCAGATCGCGTAGCGCCGCCCGCGGAAAACGCGGCCGAGCCATCCGATGAACGAGAGCAGCGGCGGCGTCGTGAGGAAGACGATCCCCCGATACCTGCGCGCCCCAAGCGTCGCGCGCAGTGCCTGCACGTGGAACGACGAGTAGTCGAGCAGTCTGCCTACTATGGTACCGCGTCCGCGGGAGGTGCTGCGGACGCGGCGAATCAGCGACGCCATTCCGCGTCTCGCTCTCCATCTCCTGCATGCGTCCCGCGACGTACTTGCCGCGACCCGTGCAGATCTCCACGGGGTGTCCCGCCGCCACCAGATACTCGGCGAGATCCGTGAGGTGGTGCGCGGTCGCGGCGATGTCCGGATAGTAGTGCGCGTTGACGAAGAGGATCGGAAGCTCCTTCGTCACGTCACTTTGTTTCAGGCTACCTCGCTCTCACTGCTCGAGCAGAATCCGCGCGATGCGCTCGGATGCGTGACCGTCCCACAGCTCCGGAATCGTGTGCTTCGCCTTTCCCTTCTCGACCATGCGAGCCGCGGCCCCGACGATGTCGCTCGTCTTGCTGGCCACGAGCCGGTTCATCCCGGATTCGATCGTGACGGGGCGCTCCGTGTTCGGGCGCAGCGTGAGACAGGGAACGCCGAGGTACGCCGTCTCCTCCTGCACGCCGCCGGAGTCCGTCATGACGATCGACGCCACGCTCTCGAGCGCGAGGAAGTCGAGATACCCTGCGGGCTCCACGAGCTTCACGTCGCCGCTGAGCGACGCGAGCCCCATGTCGGCGATGCGCGCGCGCGTGCGCGGATGCACCGGGAACACCACGGGGCGCGTCTTCGCCACCTCGGCCAACGCCTTCATGATCTCGGTGAGCGTGAGCGGATCGTCGACGTTCGATGGCCGATGGAGCGTCACGAGCGCGAAGTTCCCCGGCTCGACACCCACCGCCGCGCACGCGCGGCCGGGCTCCGTTTTCGGGAGCAGGCGGATGAGCGTGTCGATCATGACGTTGCCAACGAAGAACACGCGCTGCGGATCGACTCCCTCGCGCGCGAGATTCACATCGCCATCGCGCGACGGCGTGAAGAGATAGTCCGCAATCTGGTCGGTGAGGATGCGATTGATCTCCTCGGGCATCGTGCGATCCCAGGAGCGAAGCCCCGCCTCGACGTGCGCGATCTTGACGCCGAGCTTTGTCGCGACGATCGCGCAGGCGAGCGTGGAGTTCACGTCGCCCACGACGACCACCACGTCCGGCGCGAACTTCAGGAGCACCGGCTCGAAGGCGGCCATCGCCCTCGCCGTCTGCTCGGCGTGCGTGCCGGAGCCGACGCTCAGATACGCATCCGGCTCGGGAAGCCCGAGCTCCTCGAAGAAGACGTCGGACATCGCGCGGTCGTAGTGCTGACCGGTATGCACGAGAATCTGCTGGAATGCGCTGCCCTCTTTCTTCATCGCGTGCATGAGCGCCGCGGTTTTCATGAAGTTGGGGCGAGCACCTACGACGTGCAGTACCTTCAAGCGATCAATGGGCTGACTCGCGCATCTTGCCGAGCTCGCTCAGCTTGTGCGGCCCGCTGATCTCTTCGCCGCACGGCGTGTCCGATCGCGAGAGGGCTGGAGAGCCACTTCTCGATGCTCGGCACGAGGATGCTCGCGAGGCGCTCGGCGCCGAAGGGCCGCGAGCCCTCGCCGGTGCAGCACCAGATCCGCAGAACGTATGGCTCTCCGTCGGTTGGGTTCTCGGACGCGAGCATGTAGTCGAGCTTCCACAGCCCCGCGCGCTGCCCGTGGAGTCTGCGAAGGGAGAGCGACGACTCGCGCTCGACCTCGACGCCGAGAAAGCCGAAGGCCGGCAGGCTTTCGGCGAGGATCGCATTCACGTGCTGGAGCGACGTCGCGACTTCGATCACCGAGGTGAGCTCGCGCGCGTTGATCTGGTCGCGAATCACGCGCCGCACCCGCACGATGCCGGAGGCCAGCGCGGCGCCGGCCTCGATGAACTCGTTGTAGTCGAGCTGGCGAATGCCGTACATGAAGATGCCGGCGGAGATCACGCCACCGGTGAGCGCCATCCCGATGAGTGCCGGCGGAGGCGCGAATGCGAGCAGCAGCCCGACCACCGCGAATGCGCCGGCCACTACGCAGAGCACGAACGACGCGCGGCCCGGGGTGAGTCCGAGCGCGAGCAGGCGGTGGTGAATGTGCCGGGCATCCGGCGCGAAGATCGGCACGCCGCGCAGCCAGCGCCGCATGATCGACACGAACACATCGAGCAGCGGCACGGCGAGCGCGAACAGCGGAATCGCGACGAGCACCGCGGTGGCGCTCTTGATGGATCCGTGCATGGACAGCACGGCGAGCATGAAGCCAATGAAGAGGCTTCCGGAATCGCCGAGGAAAATGCGGGCGGGGCTGAAGTTGTAGCGAGCGAAGCCGATGAGGGCGCCGATCAGCACGAGCGCCACGGTCGCGACGTCGAAATTGCCAAGCACCGTCGCGGCGGCGAACACCGTCGCGAGCGCGACGATGGCGATGCCGGTGGCGAGGCCGTCGAGGCCGTCGATGAGGTTGAAGGCGTTCGTGACCGCGACGATCCAGAGGATCGTGAGCGGGATCGAGACCCATCCGAGGTGCAGCACCGAGGATCCGACACCGAGGATCTCGATTCGAAAGCCCAGCTTGGCGACGATCAGTGCGGCGATGCACTGCGCGACGACCTTGGCGAGTGGGCGAATGCGCCGAAGGTCATCGACGAGTCCGGCGCCAAAGAGCACGGTACCGCCGAGAAGCAGCGCGAGCACGAAGCGGTGCCACTCGGGGGTGAGCGTGTTCCCCGTGGGGGCGAAGACGAGCGTGCTCGCAATGCCGAGCATCGTCGCAATGAACACAGCGACGCCGCCGAGCCGCGGGACGGGATGCTCGTGGAGATGCCTCGTCTCATCGGGAGCATCGAGTAGATGCCAGCGTTTTGCACCGCTGATGACCAGCGGTGTGCACACTGCCGCGGCAGCTACCGCGACGAGGAATGCGAAGACCAGCGGCTGCATCAGTTGAGCATCCGTCCTCGAGAAAGGTGGCGAATGATGGCTACCGCGCGTTCTGCACTGAGACAGCGCAGACCGGCCGTGCAGGAACCGTTCCTTAGAATTCCGTAACTATCACTATTGACGGCGAAAGCGAGCGTATTGGAAACGCGCGAGCCGTGCCTGGATAACGAGCGGTCGAGCTACGCCGATTTGATTCGAAATCCGGCCTCGGCGAACATGAGCAGCGCGCGTGTTCGTTCGCGTGCGCGCTTCGCAAACAATGGGTCTTCCGGTGTGGCGCGATCGAGTTGTACCACTCCGTGCGCATCCATGCGGGCACGCACGTCGAGTACGACCTCGAGCGGCACGCGGGCCGGTTGCGAACCGAAATGCACTATGTACTGCACGCCGCGAGTGCCGGCGATTGGACGAGCCGAGCGATCAGATTCTATACCGACGAAAACGTACCGCGGGAAGAGCGGTTGAAAGCTCGTGCGCCCGCGCACGAGCGGAAGGAGCGTAAGGAAACTCTGGCGGCGAAGATTGAGCTCGACCCACCTCTCCGCGCGGGCCTTGGTGTACACGAGTTGCCAGGAAGCATCGCCGAACGGCGGCATGTCGGCGTGGTGCATGTCTCTGATTTCATCCACAACGAGGGAAACGATCAGTCGGGCTGGAGTGCTGCGACATGGTCCTCGCACTATAACAGGCGCGAGCGCGCCCGCGGTGGAATAAGTCACGAATTCGAGTCGATTTCAGGTGTTCCGCGTCACAACGAGCCGGCCGCATCGGCTAGGGGTGCAGGATCGCCGGCTGACGCTCGTTCGCCGTCGAATGAACCACTGGAACGGGTGTTGTGGATCCGGTGCCGACGTACGCGAGGATGTCTCCGGCGCTGGAGCTCGCGCCGGACACGACGAGGCACACGTCTCCGTTGCACTCGGGTTGGGATACGTCCGTGCCGCCGGTGACGTAGTCCGTGACGGCGCCACTCGAGACGACGATCTGGTGCACGTCCGCATGGTCGAGGCCGGACACGTAAAAGACACTGGCGCCGTCGGCACTCCAACTGCCATCGAACGCGCCATTGATTTCGTGTGTGAGCTGCACGGCGTCTCCACCGGCCGCGGGCATGATCCAGAGCTGAGACGTTCCGGTGCGCGGCGAGTTGAAGAGAAGCTGAGACCCGTCGGGGCTGAAGCGCGGCGCGGTTTCGGGCGTGTACTGGTCGGCCCCTGTCGCGACGGCGACGGGATTCGTTCCGTCGGCGTTCATCATCCAGATTTTCGAAGTGCCGCTACGGAGGCTCGCGAAGGCGACCGTTGCTCCGTCGGGGCTGAGCGAGGGCTTGAAATCGAGCGCCGCATTATTGGTGAGACGCACGATGTTCGTGCCGTCGATGTTCTCGCTGTAGATCTCCGAATTGGTCGGGCTGTCGCGATAGCTTGTGAATACGACGACTCCGTGCGCGCTCTGCGGGTCGGCGTCGCCCGACACGGATCCTGGAAAGAGCGTCGACTGCCCGGCGCTGTACGTGTAGAGCTGATCGCTTCCGCTCTGATCCGAGACGTAGAATGAAGCTCGGCACCTTGGCGAGGGGGTCCGGGGTCGTGGTCGAGTCGGAGCTGCACGCGACCGCGCCCGCAAAGGACGTTGCGGCGAGTGCGAGGACGAGCTTCCTCATGCAAGTGCCCTCTGCCCGTCGGGTAGTTGCACACCGGATGGGAAAAGCTCTCCCAATCGTTCGAGCTCGGCAGGACCGTGGCGGAAATCGAGGAGCGGAACCGACGTGACGACGTCGCGCAGTGCGGCAAAGTGGGCGGCGCTCTGCGCATCTCCCAGCAATACCCAGGGCGATTGCCGTGATGAGCGCGAGCATCGCCCTGGACTCGGGGCACGAGGTCGAGTGAGCCCGGCACACCCTGCGCCACGAACACGAGGGCGGCGAGCTGCGCGCGCGCGGCGGTGTTGGCGTGCATCGCCACGCGACGGCGCGCGTCGCCCGTCATCGCCCGTGCGCGGTGCTCGGCGATCTCGGGAAAATATTCCTCGAGATCGAGGCTGACGAGGAGCGGGGAGCGCCAGCCGTGAACGACGATTCCGTTCGAGGTGGGCTCGAGCACGACGCCGTCGTCGCCGAGGAGCGACCAGCCGTGGCGCGCGAGGGCGAAGGCGAGGGTGGACTTCCCCGCGCCGCTCTCGCCGACGAACACGAGCGCGCGCCCCTGGGCGTCGACGACTCCGGAGGCGTGAAGATAGTAGCGGTTTTTCTGGCGTAGACGGATGATGGCGCCCGTGCGCGCGAGGCTGCGCCTGCTGGCGCCGGCGGCGCGCTCGTAGCCTGGTCCGCGCGCGAGCCGTCCGCCGGCGATGCTGAGCTGCGCATCGTTGTCGAGATCCGTGAGGAGCACGCCATCGTCAGCGCTCGTGCCCTCGAATGCGATCCAGCCGCCACCGAGAGGGGACCGGAGGGAGGTCAGCGCGCTCCATGGGTGACGGCACTAGCCTGGAGGGCAGATACAGGATTCCCGAGGCGCATCGAAGCACTGAGGCCGAGACCTGCAGGAACAGCAGTGTCAGAGGAGCGGGAGCTGTCGACCTGCGTGACGACCGTGAGCGTGGACTGCGCGCGCAACTCGGGCGCTACCCAGGCACGGCGCGTCTCGGGCTTGGGCTCATATACATTTCCATGGCTACCGCTCGGTAGGAGTCGCACAACAATGGGTGGGGAACACATTCAAGGCGCATCATGGACTCGGTCGCTCCGATTTCGTAGACGACATTGCTCCACAAAGAGACGACGCTCGTTGGACTTGGGCTCGCGAAAAATGTCTTGTTGCCGAACCTGAAGAATGTTGGGTCGGCAATGAAACGGCTGGCCAGCGTGGCAAGGTGGAATAGGCCGCATTGATAATCGAGGTCGCTCGCGCCGTCCAAATAGACGACGACGCTATCGGCGCCGAATTTCGCGATTCGCCAATAAGTGATGGTATGGCGTGGTACGGCAATCGGGGTACCCAAGAACGCGCCCGCCGCGTCGACAGAAGCCAATCTTGTTTTGCGAAATTCCGAACAAGCATTTGCGAATGTTCTCGGTCCTGCATCCCGATGAAGACCGAGCGGCGTGTATTGGGCTTAGTTTCCCGGTGACCGTGGACCACGGCGGAGATGTAGGCGTTGTCCGTGGTACCCAACAGAATCACTGCGATAATAGAATGAGGGTGTCGGCGGAGCGCCCCGCTTGGGGTGTCACGCTCGATATTCTGAGACACTTGGTCGTGCCGCCCTGCCGGGCATCCGGTTGCGTATGGCGGTATCGATTACCGCCACGGCGTCCGCGGCCCGCCCGCCAATCCGGCTCGGAGCGCAGATCCGTGAGCGACGCGCCCACGCGATTCGGCAGCGAGTCGCCTATGTACGTCACCTTCCAGCGCGTGTCGTTGGGTTTACGACCGCCGCACTCACCGACACGCCGAACTTGAAGTTCGTGACGCCAGGATTCGCGCGGAAGGAGAAGGAGCGGAAGTAGTTGATGCCCGTACCGCCGTTGGCCGGACTCTGATCGGTGAAATCGAGTCCCTTGTGCGCAACGCCGTCCGTCGCTTCGAGAATGGTCTTGAAGAACATGTACGGCTGCGGCGTGGGGGTCGTAAAGGGAAACGCACCGTCCTCTCCGCTGTCCGCCGCGACCGAGCACGTGGCGCTCGGCGTGCAGCCCGCCGTGACGGTTGGCAGGATCGCCATATACACGTAGACGCCCATCGTGTCTTCCGGAAAGACGCCCGTCGCGTGCGGGAGGTGCGTGCCGATCGGGAAGGAGAACGCGTTCTCAATGTGATCGTCGAGCGTGAAGGTATTCCCGGCGGTTGGCGCGACCACCCCTGAGCGTGAAGGTGTGCGGGATGGTCCCCGGCGCGCCGAAAAAGCGCGCGTCGACACCCTTCGCCGTGGTAGCTGCCGACTCGAGGGGATGCGTGACAACCTCCCCCGTCTTGAGGTTCACGTCGACGATGGTGGTGCCGAGACTCGTCATCTGATCAATGGGGGGCACGCCCCTCTCGGTGCGATGGCATCATTTCGACATGCGGTCATGCCCGTGCAAAAAACGGCGAGCAAAGCGAGGACTTCGCATTGCCTGCGTCCGGTTACGACCTTCATCTGCCAACCCCATGTTCTTGGACGCGAGTAATGCCGCGAACTGCTCGACGAGGACCCGCAATAACTATCGTCAGTGCCTGAAGATAGGCTCCTTCACACGAAATGAAAGAGGCGCGCGACGTTACAGCGTTTGTAATACGATTTGGCGGGCTCTGCAGCCACACGCTGCGTAGCAACGGTCAACGCGCCCGATGTGTCATTTCGCGTGTCCTGCTTCGTGACGGTCAGTGGCAATGTCGCTCCGATCTCGTACGTGACCAGCGACCACAGTGATGTGATCGAGGTCGGCGTGGGATTGTTTCCAGTGCGCGATTGCCGAAGAAGAAGAACGGCGTTGGGAACGATACGGCCGGCGCCGCGGGGAGCGCGGAGTAGGCAAGCTTCACGACTCTGGTGCCGTTGCCGTAGAGGACGACGCTGTCGGTGGCGAACTTGGCCAGCCTCCAGCTGGTCGCGGAGCTGGCGCTACCAGAACCACCGGCCACGAACGAGTTCGAAGCATCGCAGAAGCCGACCTTGTTCGACGAGAATCCAACCTGGATCAGCTTCACGCGATCCTGCATCCCCATGAATACCGACGGGTTATTCGGCCGCAGGTTCGACATCGCAACGGTGGCGGCGATGTACGCGCTGTCCGACGTCCCGAGCGAATCGCTGCGGAAGTAGAGGAGCGTGTCGGCCGGAACGGCGCCGACTGGAGTGGTACTGATGATCCTGAGACAGTGCGCGGCCGCTGCCGGGCAACCCGACGTAGTAATGGATGTGTCGGTGACGGAGGCGGCCGAGCCGTGCACGCGCCAATCGGCCTCGGAGCGCAGATCCGCGAGCGAGGTGCCCAGGCGATTCGGCAGCGAGTCCGCGACGTACGTCACCAGCCAACGATTTTCGTTCGGCTTCACCACCGCCGCGCGCACGGACACGCCGAATTTGAAATTCGTGACGAGCGGTGACGCGCGGAACGAGAACGAGCGGGAATAGTCCACTCCACCAATCGTCGACTGATCGGTGTAGTCGAGCCCGTGATGCAGCTGCGCCGTCGTTCGCCTCGAGGATGGTCTTGAAGAACATGTACGGCTGCGGCGTGGGGGTCGTAAACGGAAACGCACCATCCTCGCCGCTGTCCGCCGCCACCTTGCACGTGGCGCTCGGCGTGCAGCCCGCCGTGACGGTTGGCAGGATCGCCATGTACACGAACACGCCCATCGTGTCCTGCGGAAAGACGCCCGCCGCGTGGGGCAGGTGCGTTCCGATCGAGAACGGGAACAGGTTTTCGATATGATCGTCGAGCGTGAACGTGTTTCCGGCCGTCGGAGCGCCGCCCCTGAGCTGGAAGAGGTGCCCGATGGTGCCGGCAGATCCGAAGAAGAGTGCGTTGACGCCCGAGGGCGCGGACGGCGCCCCTTGCATCTGATGCGTGACGATCTGTCCCGTCCTGACGTTCACGTCGACGATGTAGGTGCCGAGATCGGTCATTTGATCGATGGGCGGCGTGCCCCGCTTCGGTGCCATCGCGTCGTCATGACACGCGCCCAGCGCGAATACGAGCGCCAGTGTGCCTATCGTGAATCGTCGGTTTCCTTTCGGGAGCGTGGATCATCATACTGCCCTCGTTTGCCACGTGAAGCGGGGGGTGGGATCGATCCGGGGGTCCGGAATGACAGGCGCCAGAGTCACATAATAAGATTCTCCTAACCAGATGATAGACGGTCAGAATGATTCATCGTTTCAAGCAGTGTTGAGCCCGCCAGGGCGGCCTTAAATCGACCAAATACGGCGCCGGTGGATTGTGTCGTACCGAGCGACGTGACAGACGGACGTTTCCCGCCGGGCCTTTTTCGTCCCAGAAATGCATCCCGGTTCCGGTCGGGCCCCCTCACTTTGAACGCACCGGTCGGTGCCGCGGCCAGGACACATTCGACCTCCGCAACACGCATTTGAAGGCGGGGTATCGTGATGACAAGCACCGCCGCGCGCGCGTGCCGACGTAATGCTGCCTATCTTCAGGCAATGCTTTCGATGCGATACTCGCGCCGTTTTACTGGATGCGTATATAAGTGGCCTTCCGAGGTGACCATTTGAGACAGCGGAACGCCAAGACAGGCCCACCGCCGCCGTTCCAGATTGGGAAGCCGTTCCCCGACGACCGCGCAATTCTGTGGGCGCCGATGGAAGGGCTTGCTCGCTCCATGGAGCTCTCGCCGCCCGCGATTCTCATCACGCAGGGCGCGCTGCGCGAAGTCATTCGCCATCTCTCCTCCTCGCCCGAGCAGGAGCTCCTCGGCTTCCTCATCGGCGAGCCGTGCGAGTGCCCGAAGACACATCGGCGCTTTCTCTGCATCACGGGCACGCTGCGCACCGGACACGCGATCGCGGAAGACGAGCCGGTGCAGATTCCAGACGCGGAGTGGCTCGGGCAGCAGCTCGAGGTGCGTCGCCGCCGCTCGACGCTCATCGGCTGGTACCACAGCACGCCGTATCTTCCGCCGACGCCGGCCGCGCTCGATCTCGAATCGCATCGCGCGCGCTTCACCGAGAGTTGGCAGTGCGGGCTCGTGATCGCCACCGAGGGGAACGAGCCCTCGGGCGGATTCTTCCGCGCGCACCCGGACCCGGCGGAGGGCGGTGCGTACGTTCCGTTCTACGAGCAGGTTGACGACGACGGGATTCTCGAGGGCGGCAGGTTTCGCACGCTCGTCGACTGGAAGAGCTACAGCACCTCCGAGCTGGTCGAGCACGACGAGGACGAGCGCACCGTGCACGGGTCGGGAATGTCGAGCGCGTACGCGCCGCCGCGGAGCGCCGTATCCGATGCGCCGGTGAACGTGCTGCCGCTGATGATTCCGGAGCCCGCGATCGATGGAGTCGGCGCGTTGCCCACGCGCAGCCGCTGGGTGGGTTTCGCGATCACGGTGGCGGTCGTGCTCGCGGTTGGATTCGTCGGATACCAGATCTGGAACGCGCGCCTGTTGCCGGAGCCGCCGGTGTCCTCGACCTCACGCCCGCGCGAGGCCGCGGAGCTGCCGCCACCGAACGCCGCGATGGCCGCTTCGCAGGCCCGCGCGGATTCGATCGCGGCGGCGAGTGCGATCATTGCGCAGAGCTCCGGCGCGCCGCGCGAGACGACGAGCGTGGCGAGCACCGCGCCCGCGAGCACGCCGCCGAGCGCGCCCGCCGCCGCAGCCGCGCCCGTCGCCGGCGCCCGTCGCTCCACCGCCCGCACCGAGCGCGCCGCCGTCGAACGCGGCGATTCCGTCGAACGCGCAGACGGCGGCGCTGTCGCGCTTCGATTCGCTCGCGGACTCGCTCGAGCACGGATTGCACAACTATCACGATCGCCGCGCGGACTTCGGGCAAAAGCGGCTCTCGTGCAAGGAGCTCGCGTACGGCTATCGCGCGGTGGACGAGGCGCTGGTGGGGCTCGCGGAGATTACGCGCGACTCGCGCGCCCTCGACGCGGATCGCCGCGCGCGCTACACGCAGCTCAGCGCGTCGATGGACACAGTGAACGACGACTTCGACGCGAGCAAGTGTAGTCGCCAGTAATCAGACGGCAGCTCGCTCTCGCCGCGATCAGCGCCTGGGCTGATCCAGAATGTTCATGATCTCTTTCGAGGAGAGGTCGCTCCACTCCGGCGGATAATTCCAGAAGCGGCGGCACACCTTTCCCGAGTCGCCGATCAGACAGGAATCCCCTTGCGCGCCTGGCACCTCGAACGCCCGCGCTTCCCGCACCCGCCACCGCGTCCCATCCTCCGCGAAGACGTCGCGTTCCACGAGCGTCTCCAGTCTGGGCCTGGTCACCTATAGTGCGCCTCGCGCGCCATCGTCACTACTCGGGAGAGAAATGGCGTAGTACGCGTCGAGCGCCATCGTCACCACCTGCGTGAGAAATGGCGTTCCGCCGGCATGGCGCGCGATGTCGCGGGCGATGGGCTCGTTGAACCAGATCTCCTTCACCGCGATCAACAGCTGTTCGGCACGAAGCCCGCGCTGTCGCGCATCTTCGCAAACGGTGCGCAGCTCATCTTGAAGCGTGGATCGATCGAACGTGCCTTCGTTCGCCAGGCGCCACACCGCAGTGCGCAGCGGAAGCTCGAGCAGTTCGCGAATTGCGGCGCGCTGGGCGATGAGGTCGTCTTTGACCCTCGATGTCTGCTCGGTGTTGCGGCCCTGCGGATCTAGAATCACGGATGCTCCCTGCACGCGCCAATGACTGTCTCTAGCGACGTGTGGTGGCAATTGGCAACCCCAATCGGATTTGCATTCTTTAACAATCGGGCAACGTGCGAGCGCATGAAGTCAGTGCTCCGGCATCTCCCACATGGTCATCTTCTTCGTGCGTGCCCCACACGAGCGCGGGATCCTTTTCCCACGGCGACACGTGCACCATCCAGCCGAACACGGTCGGCATGAATCGACCGCCTGCCGCCTTGCACGCATCTTCCGTCGCGATCGTGCCGCGCAGCCCGAAGCGCGGCGACGCACTCCCCGCGGGCAGCATCGTCCGAGCCTCGCCCTTCGGCGGTAGACAGAGGTTCGTATGCATGTGCCACTCGGCCACGCTCAACGGCACGCGCGCGTTCAGCTCTTCGGGCGTGAATCGCTTCGGCGCGGTGAACATCGCGCCCACGAGCGTGTAGCCACTCGCCGTCTTTCGATAGAGCAGCGACGTCGGGCGCGAGGGGTCGAAGGTGAAGAACGCCGCGACCGCATTCGGCTTGCTCGTGAAGTGGTAGACCTTCTGCGGCACCTCCGCATGAAAGATCGTGAACCCCTCGTCGAGCGCCACGTGGTAGTCGCGATACTTCTCGATCGCGTCGCGCACGGTGTCGACGATCGCGGCCGCGCGTGCGGAATCGCCGGCGCGCATTGGTGCGAGCTTCGTCATCGTCATGTGCGCCATCGGCATCAGGTGGCCGGACATCGCGGCATCCGCAGCCGACATGTCCATGCCAGGCATCGCCTGCGCGCGCAGTGCGGAGCCGGAAGTGGTGGCGGCCAGCAGGGCCGCGAGGGCGAGCGACGGTGTCGATCTCATGTGATTCGCGCCGGGTGAGGGACACCCGGTGGACGCGCGATCCCCGCAAACGTTAATCGCGCGCCCGGTGGCGCTACCGCACCCCCGCCCACGCGCTGTGCACTTCCTCCTGCGCATTCTCGGCGGGCGCGACCGGAATGGGCCGGTGATCCTTGGCTGGAAAGTACGCGTTGTGCACGTACTGCCCGACCATGCGCTGGGTGTTGAAGAACGAGCCGTTGAGCGCGATCGCGTTGCGCATCACGTTCGCCCACGAGAACGGCAGGCCGTAGAACAGCGGAAGGATGATGCGCTCGAGCTTCACGTAGAGATCCGCGATCTCTTCGCTCGCATTCCGAGCGCGCCCGGCCGATCGACCAGCCGGTGACGCCGTCGATGCATCCTTCCACCCACCAGCCATCGAGCACCGAGTACGACGGCACTCCGTTGAGCGCCGCCTTCATGCCGCTCGTCCCCGAGGCCTCGAGCGGCTTCGTCGGCGTGTTCAACCAGAGGTCGACGCCCGACGTCATCAGGTGCGCGATGTCCATCTCGTAGTTCTCGACGTAGACGACCTGCACCACTCCCTTGAGCGCCGCGGCCGCGGTGAAAATCTGCCTGATGAGCGCCTTCCCTCCCTCGTCGCGCGGATGCGCCTTCCCACCGAACACGAGCTGAATTCTTCCCGAGCGCTCGGCGATCGCCTTGAGCCGCTTGATGTCGGAGAAGATCGAGATCGGCGCGCTTGTACGGCGTCGCGCGGCGTGCGAAGCCGATCGTCAGCACGGACGGATCGAGCTTGACCCCATTGCGCGTCCGCAGCGCAGCGAACAGCGCGGCCTTCGTCGCGACGTGCGCGTCGAGAATTTCCTCGAGCGGGAATGTCGATCGCGTAGCGGAGATACTGGTTGTCTCGCCGCCACTCGGGGATGCGCCGGTCGAAGAGCTCCTGAAACGGAGTTGCCGCCCACGTCGTCGCGTGTACGCCGTTGGTGATGGAATCGATCGGATAGTCGGGAAACATTCCCTGCGAGATCTCGCGATGGCGCATCGCCACGGCGTTCACGTAGCGCGACAGGCGGAGCGCGAGGTGGGTCATGTTGAGCGTATGGTCCTCGACGACGCGTGCGTCGATGAGGAGCTGGGCGCGGTCGTCGCCGAGGACGCTCTTGTACTCACTTTCGTCGAAGCGGTCGTGGCCGGCGGGGACGGGCGTGTGGGTGGTGAAGATGCAGCGGTGCCGCACGCGCTCGAGATCGGCCTCGCTGATGTCGTGTCGCGCGCGCCCCGCGAGCTCGCGCTCGAGGAGCGTGAGCGTCAGGAGCGCGGCGTGTCCCTCGTTGATGTGGTACAGCGCACGGTCGGCGTAGCCGAGCGCCTCGAGCATTGCGGCGCCTCCCATGCCCAGCACGACCTCCTGGCAGAGGCGATAGTGGCTGTCGCCGCCGTAGAGGGTATCGGTGAGGGTGCGATCCCACTCCGAGTTCTCCTCGAGATCGGTGTCGAGGAGGAACACGGGGACGATGTGTCCGCCGGCGCCTCGGACCTCGTAGCGCCACGCGCGAATCTCGACGCGCCGTCCCTGGATCTCGCACGACGCGCGCTCGCTCACGGGCGCCAGCATCGTCTCGGGACTCCAGCTCTCGGCCTCCTCGTGCTGCTGCCCCACCGAGTCCAGCGTCTGCGTGAAGTAGCCTTTTCGATCCACGAGGGTGACGGCGATCATCGGCACTTCGAGATCGGCGGCCGCGCGAAGGGTGTCTCCGGCGAGGACGCCGAGTCCACCGCTGTAGGTGGGGATCGCCTGCTCGAGGCAGATCTCCATGGAGAAGTAGGCGACGATGGAGCCGTTCGGAATCGACATGAAGCGAGGTTGGGGAGTTGGGAGGGGGGGTACGAAGGAGAATTAAGGTACGCGAGTGGGGGGGAGCGGGGCCACGGGTGGCGGAAAGATGGACGCGTGATTACGGCGGGGCGCTTTGGATGGGGAGAAGGAGAGCGATGGGGGATGCGGCGAGAAGCTGCGCGAGCGGAACGCGCACGGCAGAGTCATTGGGCCCCGCGGCGGAGGGAAAGATTATTTCGCGGTGCGAGATGGCGCAGTGCCAGCGGGTGGCGGCGAAGGCTCCTGGCAGATAGAGCTCAGTGTCGCGCCAGAAATGGCCGAGTGGCGGGGCGGTGGGAGCGAGGGCGTGGGTGAGGCGGGGCACCACGATGACGGCGGCGTCATCGGGACCAGAGGCGGCGGCGCGGCGGGCGAAGGCGAAGATGTGTGCACCGAGGGGGCCGTGGGCGGCGAGGGGCTGGTAGGATCCGCGGGCGAAGAGGGGAGCGTGGGCGGCCCGGGCGCGGAGGCAATTCCGGATTATCTCGAGCTTGATGGTCTCGTCGCTCGGCTCGTCCAAGCCAATTGTTTTCAATGGGTTCCCGTATGTCACCGATCGGTGACATACGATCGAGCGCCGCCAGCGCGGCGCGCCTCGAGTCGTAGTCCACATCCCGCCGGTTGTCCGGGTCCACCAGCGAGAAATTCCACAGCTCGTCGCCCTGGTAGATGTCCGGGAAACCCGGCGACGTCAGGTGCAGCACCGTGCGCGCGATCGCGTTCAACGCGCCGCTCGGCGCGATGCGCGCGACGAACGATTCGAGCTCGCGCAGGAATTCGGCGCGCGAGAACAGCGCGTCTACGAAGCTCGCGAGCGCGCGCTCGTACTCCTCGTTGATGTGGACCCACGACGTGCGCGCCTTCGCTTCGCGCGCAGCCTTCCGCGCGAACGCCAATGCGCGCTCGCGCAATTCTCCGCGCTCGGACTCCGCGAGCGCCGCCGATCGGCCACATCCCGACGAGCGTCTGGTAGATCACGTATTCCATCTGCGCATCGGGCGCGAGCCGATCCTGCACGCCCGTCTTGAGACCGCGGTGCGCGCGCGACCAGGCGCCGAGCTGCCGCGCCCATTCACCCGGAATCTCCGAGAGCACGTCGAGACGAGCGCGCACGTCCGCGCTGCGCTTGGTGTCGTGCGTGCTCGTGGCGAGCATGGTTCCGGGCCACCGAAGGCTCCGCTCAATGTTCGCGTCGTGCAGATAGCCCACTGCGTCTCCGAGCTCGCCGGCGGGATCGGCGCCGACCTCGCTCAGCGAGAGAAGCGGCGAATACCGATAGAGCGCGGTGTCCTCGATCCCTTTCGCCGTGGCGGGACCGCTCTCCTGCTGGAAGCGGAGGACGAACGCATCGCGCGCGGCGATCTGCTCGCTGTCGAGCGGTGATGGGGGCCCGAGAAAAATCTCCTGGAGCAGCGCGAGCAGCGGTGCGCGAATCAGCGCGAGCTCGCCCGAGGCGGCGAATGCGCGCTCGAGCGCGGCGCGATCATCCTCGTGCAACGCGAGGGCGCCGGACTCGATGTAGGTGCGGTACACCGGGAGATGTGCGATCAGCTGCACGATCCCTTCGGCGAGCTGCGCGCGCGTGAGCGCTGCCGTGCGCGCATCGGCGCGCGCGATCGGCGCGAGGAGGCGCGCGAGGCGTTGCACGTCCGAGGCGAGCGAGCCGCGGAGGATGGACGCCTTGCGCGCGCACCGCGACTTCGTGGAAATCGAGCTCGGGGCGGCGAATGCCGAGGAAGGCGCGGTAGCTCTCCTCGATCTCGCGACGGCCGCGCGGGATCGATGAAGATGGCGTCGAGCTGCGCGAGAAATTCGTAGCCCGTGGTGCCAGCCACGGGCCACTCGGCGCGAAGCCGCTCGCGCCCGGAGAGAATCTTCTCGACGAACACGGGGACGTCCGCGCCCGGCAGCACCTGATGGATCGCGGCATTCAGACGAACGAGATACTCGCGCGGGTTTCGCAGGCCATCGACGTGGTCAATGCGAAGACCGTCGAGCTGGGCGTCCTTCACCCACTGGATGATGCGTCGGTGCGTCGCGCCGAAGACGGCGGGATCCTCCATGCGCAGCGCGACGAGCTCGTTGATGTCGAAGAAGCGGCGGTAGTTGATCTCGTGCGCGGCCCGTCGCCAGAAGACCAGCGCGTAGACTTGCGCGTCGAGGAGGACGGTGATGCGCGCGTCACCGCCCTCGCCGGAAGCGAAGGCACGCGCGGCATCATCGAGCGCGCGATGCACCATAGGTAGGCGATCGGCGAGCGACTCGAGGCGACGGAGGAGCTCGGGCGCCTCCTTCTGCCGGCGCGCGACGAGTGGCGCACGCGACGTGCTCCGCGGCGGCAGCGCGGCGAGTGCGTCGCGAATGCCCGCGAGCTCGGCGGCGTCCCCGGGATGCACGTCGGCCGGCATCGCGTCGAGCGCGAGCGCGAGCACCGACGGAATCGTCGCCGGATCGAGCGGGAAGCCGCGCTCGAAATATCTCACGCGAAAGCGTCCGCCCTCGAGCGCGACGTGGAATTCGTGCGCCTGTATCGCCTCCGAGAGCTCGGAGCCGAGTATGGGGATGAGCACTCGACCCTCGAGGCCGCGCGCGTTCCAGTCGATGTCGAACCAGCTCGCGTAGCGCGATGCTGGGCCGTTCGCGAAGAGATCGTCCCAGAAGGGATTGTCCTCGCCCACCCCCATGTGGTTGGGGACAATGTCGAGCACCATTCCCATCCCGTGCGCGCGCAGCTCGGCAATGAGCGCGTTCCAGCTCGCGTCGCTGCCGAGCTCCGGGTCGAGGCGCGTCGGGTCGACGACGTCGTAGCCATGAGTGCTTCCCGGGCGCGAGCGGAGCACGGGCGAGGCGTAGATGTGCGAGATGCCGAGCTCCGCGAGATACGGGACGATCGCGCGCGCGTCGTCGAGAGTGAATGTGGAGCTGAGCTGCAGGCGATAGCTCGCGCGGATCGGGGTCGTCAACGGGAGATCATCGCGATGTCAACGGCCCGCGCGCACCGGATCGGGGAAGGCGATCGCGACCTCGGGATCGACCGCGATCTTCTCGAGCGAGAGCGACAGCCGACGCGTCCAGCTTCGAAAGAGATCGGGACTCACGCCGGGGAGATTCACCGGCTCGCGCTCGCCCACGAGATCCTCCAGGTAGACGCCGACGAGCGCGGCCGGAGTCGAGCACAGAAAGCGGTGCACGGCGCCGCGGAGCTCCGCGTTGCTCGGCGATTCAGCGGACGTGCTCTTGAGCGCGCCCTCCGCCACGAGGCGCTCGACGAGAAAGCGGCGCTCGTCGTTGCGGAGCGCGTGTGCCGCGGCAGCGCGCGCCTCGGAATCGATGAGCCCCGCCATGTGCTGCAGCTCGATGTCGCGCGCGGTCCAGAAGCCGGTGATCGTGGCCATGTCGTGCGTGTCGGCCGTGGTGAGCGAGAGCTTCGGGTACGACGAGGCGGGGCGGAAGCGGCCGTCGCTCTCGCGCTCGAAGTACATCACGCGCGACGAGAGCACGCCCCAGTGCTCGAGCACGCCGGGCACCTCGGGCGGAACGGTGCCGAGATCTTCGCCGACGATGAGCGCGTGGTGGCGCACGCTCTCGAGCGCGAGGATTCCGATCATGTCGTCCGTGGGGAAGCGCACGTATGCCCCCTGAGTGCCCTCCATTCCATCGGGAATCCAGAACTGCCGGAAGAGGCCGAGCACGTGATCGATGCGAAGCGCGCCCGCGTGACGAAGCAATGCACGAATGAGGGCGATCCAGAACGCGTAGCGATCCTCGACGAGCGCTCGAGGATCGATGGGCGGGAGTCCCCAGTTCTGTCCCTGCGGCGCGTAGCCATCGGGTGGCGCGCCTACGGACACGCCGCGCAGAAAGAGATGACCGAACGCCCAGACATCCGCGCTATCGGGTGCGGCGCCAATGGCGAGATCCTGATAGAGCCCGATGCCGAGTCCGGACTCGTGCGCGAGCGCCGCGGCGGAAGCGATCTGGCGATCGAGCTCGAACTGGAGCCAGCGGTGGAAGTCGACCGCGTCCGGGTTGGATGCGCGAAAGGCGACGACATCCGCGGAGGCGGGGTGACGATACTCCTGTCGGCCAGTGCATCCAGCCGCGCAGCTCGCCCTGGGCCGCAAAGTGATCCTCGAGCGCGCAGAAGGAGGCGAAGTTGACGAGCGTCGCGCCCTCGTGCTCGATGTACGAGCGGTAGTCGCGGCCGCGGCCGGAGCGCGCATCGCGGTGGCGGACGATGAAGGTGCGATGGAGCATCTCGAGCGCGCGGCGCTTGAGCTGCCACGCGCGCTCGTAGTCGACATGCGTGCTCGAGCGCAGCGAGACGAGCGTGGCCTGTGTGGCGGGATCATCGAGGAGCGCGCGCGCGTCGGCGCAGTCGTTGAGCTCGGGCACGGCCGCGACGTCAATGTAGATCGGGTTGCGATAGAGCCGGCTCACGGGGCTGTACGGCGAGATGTCGTGGCCGCGATTACGGAGCGCGTGAAGCGGATTCACCCCGACGAACGCCGCGCCCTTCGCGCCACTCCACTCCGCGATGGCCCCGAGATCGGTGATGTCGCCGACGCCCCAGTTGGCGTCGCTGCGCACGGCGTAGAGGTTCGCGATGATTCCCATCGCGCGGCGAACCGGCGCCATGCATTTTGGCGGAACGACGATCAGCGACTGCGTCTCGTCGCCAACGGTGAGGGTGTGGTAGCCGATCGGGAGGTCCTTCCCCTCGATCCAGACACCGCCGCGCTCGAGAGTGAGGACCGCGCTGCGCGACGGGAGCGCGAACGCTCCGTCGTGTACGATCACGCGCACCGGTGGGAGACGTGCGTGCTCGCTCGCGTGCATCGAGCATCGCGAGCGCGGTGGCCGCGCGATCCTCGGAGGACGCATCGATGCCCATCGCGGCGATGATCGCGACGCGCGTTTCGTCTTCCGTGCTCCGTGTCTCGCGCCCCGTTTGATCGACGTACTCGGGTAGTATTCCGAGTCGGTCGGCGAGCAGGCGGAGCGCGGAGTCGGTCATCAATCAAAGGTAGCGAGTTGAGCGTGCGAAACGCCGAGCTAACTTATATGGGCGAGATGGGCATCGATAATCCTCGGAGGGAATGATGAGACGAAATGGGTCGAGCTTGTTTGCCGTCATCACCGTAGCGATGGCGCTCGTTGGCGCGCGGCGCGCGTCGACGCACGCGGTCGTGCAGGCGACGGACGCGTGCTGGTTCCGGCCGCCGCCGGCGCAGGGCGAGGCCGAAAAGAGAAAGAGCGCGCACGATTCCGTATCGGTCGCGATGGAAGGCGGAACTGTGAAGGTGTGCTACGGCCGACCGCGCGTGAACGGGCGCGAGATCATGGGGAAGCTGGTGCCGTATGGCGAGCCGTGGCGCCTGGGTGCAGACGAGGCGACCGCGATCTACGTGCCCTTTCGCGCGAGCATCGCGGGCGTGAAGGTCGAGCCGGGATGGTACTCGATCTACGTGATACCGACGGCGAAGCAGTGGCAGGTGGTCGTGAATTCGGACGCCAAGCGCTGGGGCGTGGACATCGATGCCAAGGTGCGCGCAAAGGACGTGGGCACGGCGACCGTGCCGACCGAACATCTCGCGACGCCGGTGGAGGAGATGACCATCGCGCTCGCGGCGGGCTCGCCGAAGTCGGCGACGATGGATGTCACGTGGGCCGATACGCGCGTGCGCATCCCGATCGAGAAGCGCTGAGCCGGCTAGCGAGGCTCGCGGCGCGAGGTCACGTAGTAGTTCAGGTCGACGCGGAAGCTCGCGGGATCGTGCAGCGCGAGCTTCGTCGTCTGCGGCGATGTCGTTGGACGGATGACTGAGTAGGTCGAATCGGCGAGCGTCACGCGCACGGGCATGTCGAAGCCGGGGACGACGTTCGTCCATCTGTAGGTGAGCGTCGCGCCGTTAATGCTGTATTCGAGCATGGGGATCATCGTCGTGGTGAGATACTGCGCGAAGACCTTGCTCAAATCGACGCCGGCCTGCTGGCTGATGTACTCCTCGACCTGCGCGCCGGTGACGGTCTGGTGCCAGAAGGTCTTGTTCAGGCCGCGCAAGATCGAGCGCCACTTTTCATCATCGCCCACGATCTGGCGAATGGTGTGGAGCATGTTGCCGCCCTTGTAATACATGTCGCCCGAGCCCTCGCGGTTCAACCCGTACTCCGCGACGATCGGCGCGTCGTTCTTGATGTTTTCGCGCACACCGATCACGTACCGTGCGCCAGCCTCCTTCCCCGATTGGCATTCCTCGAACAGCGACTCGGCGTAGTTGGCGAAGCCCTCGTGCACCCACGAGTCGGCGATGTCCTTGGTCGTGATGCTGTTGCCGAACCACTCGTGCGCGCTCTCGTGGACGATGATGAAGTCCCATGCGAGCCCGAGTCCCGTGTGCGAGAGATCGCGGCCGAGGTAGCCGTTGTGGAAATGATTGCCGTACGCGACCGCGGACTGATGCTCCATGCCGAGGTGAGGCGCCTCGACGAGCTTGTACCCATCGGTATACCAGGGGTAGGGTCCGAACCAGTGCTCGAAGCAGGCGAGCATCGGCCGCACCTGCGCCCACTGTTTCTTCGCCGCATCCAGATGGTAGGCGAGCGGCCAGAAGTCGAGCGTGAGATTGCCGGCCTCGCCGGCGTAGCTGTCGGTGTAGTGCGCGTAGCTGCCGGCGTTCACGGCCACATTGTAGTTGTTGATCGGCGACGCGACGAACCACTCGTAGGTCGTGGTGCCATCGGCGTTGTGCGTCGTGCTGCGCAGTCGGCCGTTGGACACATCGATCATCGAGTCGGGGACGGTGATGGCGACGCGCTGTGAATCCGGCTCGTCGGCCTGCGTGTCCTTGTTGGGCCACCAGACGCTGGCGCCGAGTCCCTGATTGGAGGTGGCGACCCAGCGGTTGCCGAGCGAGTCGCGCACCCAGGTGAATCCCCCGTCCCACGGCGGACGCAGTGCGACCCTGGGCTTGCCGTGGTAGTAGACGACGACCGTCTTGTGCTCGCCTATTTTCTGCGTGTCGAGCAGCGACGCGAAGTACGCGTTGCCATCGCGGCGGATATTGAGGACGCGATGGCTCTGCGTGACGCTGTCGATGACCAGCGGCTGCTGCAGATCGATCTGCATCTCGCGCGCGGGCGCGACCACGAGGTACGTGATGCCGACGCGCCCGGAGATGCTGCTGTCGGCGGGAGAGACGCTGGTGTGGAGGTCGTAGAACGTGGCGTCCCACCAGGCGCGTTCGGGGGTGATCGAACCGCGCAGCGTGTCGGCGTGGGTCGGAGGCGCGATCGTCTGCTGGGGCCGCGGATGCACGGCGGTGGATTGCGCCCACGCGGAATGCAGCGCGAGCGGGATCGCGAGAAGCGAGAGTAGTGCGATGCGCATTGTGGCGGAAATCTATAACGGGGAGCGGATGACGAAACGTCGACCACTCGCCGCGGGAGGTCAGTTGTCTCGGCGCGGGCGCATCGCGTAGGCGATCCCCGCCCCGATCGTCGCTGCGGCGAGAATCGCCGGGATCGGATGCAGCGTCGCCGTCGTGCTCCAGCTCTTCTGCAGCACGTGTCCCCTGTAGCGTCCGCGCACACGGAGATCGCCCGGACGCGCAGCGTAGAGGGTATCCCCGTGACGAGCGGGCTCGCGGGTGCGACTGCCCTCGAACGTCGACGCGACCTTGATGCGGTCGCCGAGCGCGGGGGCGACCTTCTCAATGAGCGTGAACGCCTTCGCCCCCGCGCCAATGCGCACCGTGCGATGCGGGTGCGATGCGCAGTGAAGAATCGCGTTCGCGACGAGCTCCGGCGCATACACCGGCGGTTGGTGCGTCGGCTCGACGTTCATGTAGTTCTTCGCGTGCTCCGGGTACGGCGTATCGGTGGCAGATGGCTCGACGAGTGTCACCGACACGGGCGCCTTCTCCTTCTCGAGCTCGATGCGCAGCGTCTCCGTGAATCCCTTGAGCGCGTGCTTGCTCGCGTTGTAGTGCCCTTGCAGCGGAATCACGGTTTCCGAGAGCTCGCTGCCGACATTGATGAGCGCACCGCCGCCGACTTTGAGATGCTTCAGCGCGACGAGACTCCCGTGCACCATTCCCCAGTAATTCGTTTCGAAGAGTCGCCGTGCGTCGGCAATGGATACCTCCTCCAGCAGACCGTAGATCGACACGCCCGCGTTGTTGACCCACGTGTCGATGCGTCCAAACTCCAGAATCGCCGTGGCGGCGAGCTGACGCACGGTATCGATATCGGCGACGTCGCCCGCGAAGAACGCGACCTGCGCGCCCAGCTCGGCGAGCTCGGTGGCGACCGTCCGCAAATCCTCCTCGGCGCGCGCATTGAGCACCACCGAGGCGCCGCGCTTCACGGCCTGGCGCGCGGTGGCGAGCCCGATGCCGCTGGTCGCGCCCGTGATCACGATCACCTGCTTGGGCACTCGCTTGAGCTGGATCTTCATTCCCTCTCTCGGATTCATGACGTCTCGATCGCTCCGCGTACTGTAATGGCAATCGACGTACCATGTCGCTAATGCGCCGGCCCGAGTGTCAGTCGCACGCGTCTTACTGCGACTGTGAAAAGCAGGCTCTAACAGTTTGACAGGCTCTAACAGTTTGGACAGGCTCTAACAGTTTGGACAGGCTCTAACAGTTTGATGGTACGAATTGAACGGAGCGAACGGATCGAACGGATTGGACGAGAGGCGAGGTGCGATTTCACGAGTGCCGGTCGGGCCGACCTCATCCGCACTGTCCGTTCGATCCGTTTAGTCCGTTCCTTCCGTTTTTTCACATTGTTACGACTCAGCCATGTTACGACTCAGCCATGTTACGACTCAGCCTTGTTACGACTCAGCCTTGTTACGACTCAGCCTTGTTACGACTCAGCCTTGTTACGACTCAGCCTTGTTACGACTCAGCCATGTTACGACTCAGCCTTGTTACGACTCAGCCTTGTTACGACTCAGCCTTGTACGACTAAGGCCCGGCGCGCGAATCCATCTCGCGGCGCCGGGCCTTCGTGCATCGCAACGGAGGAACGCCCGCCGCGCCTCAGCTCATCGGACCGCCGCCGAGCTTCGACTCCTCCGCGAGTCCGGCGTCGAGATGCCTCTGATAGACGGCTTTGGCGTCTTTCAGGTACGCTTGCAGCGCCGGGTTCTGCGGAGTGTTGCTGCCCTGCCACTCGATGACCGCCTGATGGATGCCGACCTCGTTGGCGATATAGGTCGAGTCGTATGCGTGTCCCTTTGCCAGCGAGCCCAGCGCACTCTGCTCGGCACCGACCGCGGGCTTGAACGGATCCGTGGCTGGTAGTGCGGGCGTAATGTTCTGCGCCTTCTCGAGCTGAATCCCCTTGACGTGAAGGCCGTGATGCTCGCCCATCATGAGCTTGGCGAACTTTTTCGCGCCGGGGCTCGAGAGCTTCGGGAGCGCGGCCGCGGCCAACATACTGTCCGCGGCGTTCACCTCATTGACGAGCGCGGCGATGTTCGCATCCGTCAGCGGTGCAGCCACCGCGCCGCTGGCAGCCGTCGTGGCCGAGTCCGGCATCTTCATTGCAGCTGCCGCCGTCGTGTCGGCGGCCGCTCCGGTGTCCTTGCCTTTGCATCCGACCACGGTCGCACTCGCAGCGAGCACCGCGAGCGTCGTGGCTCTCAAGATCGAGTCTCTCATACGACCTCCGTAGAGTCTGCTGCCCACTGGATCCGGCAAACAGCGCATGAAGATCGCGGCAATAAGCGCGCCGATCGAGCGCGCGGAGAGGCTACGGTGGAGCGAGCACCAACGCGCCGAGCGGCGGGAGATCCAGCGAGAGCGACTGCGGGTACCCGTGAAACGGTGACGGATCTGTGTGCAGCACGCGTTCCTGCGTGTAGCCGCTGCCGCCGAAGCGCGATGAGTCCGACGAGAGCAGAAGTTCGTAGCTCCCCGCGTTCGGCACGCCCACGCGATAGTTCGCCCGCGGCTCGGGCGTCATGTTGAGCACGATGACCGCGTGCGCGTCGCCCGCGCGACGCACGTAGCTCAGCACGGAGTTCATCTTGTCCGCCACGTCGATCCAGGAAAAGCCCTGGGGCTCGAAGTCATCGCGCCAGAACGCGGGGCGGCTCTCGTAGAGCGCGCCGAGCTCCTGCACGAAGCGAAGAAATGCGCCGTGCGCCGGATCGTCGGCAAGATGCCAGTCGAGGCTCACATCGTGATCCCACTCGGAGTACGGCGCAACCTCGGTGCCCATGAACAGCAGCTTCTTGCCCGGGCGCGTGTACATGTACGCGAGCATCAGGCGCAGGTTCGCGAGCTTGCGCCACGCATCGCCCGGCATCTTCTCGAGCAACGACCGCTTGAGATGCACGACCTCGTCGTGCGACAGCGGCATGATGAAGCGCTCGCTGTACTCATAGATCATCGCGAAGGTCAGCTGATCCTGATGGTACGAGCGATAGAGTGGGTCCTGGCTGAAGTACGCCAGGGTATCGTGCATCCATCCCATGTTCCACTTGTACGTGAAGCCAAGCCCGCCATCCTGCGGCGCCCTCGTGACGCCCGGCCACGACGTCGATTCCTCAGCGATCGTGTAGCAGCCCGGCGCGTCGATGCGCACGGCCTCGTTCATCGCGCGGAGAAAATCGATCGCGTCGAGATTCTCGCGCCCGCCGTAGCGGTTGCGCAGCCACTCGCCCGGCTTGCGGCTGTAGTCGAGGTAGAGCATCGACGCCACCGCGTCCACGCGCAGCCCGTCGCAGTGATACTCGCGCAGCCAGAAGAGCGCGTTCGCGATGAGGAAGTTGCGGACCTCCGTGCGCGAGTAGTTGAAGATCAGCGTTCCCCAATCCGGATGTTCGCCGAGCCGCGGATCCTCGTGCTCGTACAGCGCCGTGCCGTCGAAGCGGCGAAGCGCGAAGTCGTCCTTCGGAAAGTGCGCGGGCACCCAATCGAGAATCACGCCGATCCCCGCGCGATGCAGTGCGTCGACGAAGTACTTGAAGTCGTCGGGCGACCCGTAACGTCGAGTCGGCGCGAAATAGCCGGACACCTGATAGCCCCACGAGCCGGTGAACGGGTGCTCCATCACGGGCATCAGCTCGACGTGCGAGAACCCGAGCCGCTGACAGTGCTCGACGAGCCGCGGCGCGAGCTCGCGGTAGGTGAGCGTGCGATTTCCCTCCTCCGGTATGCGGGCCCACGAGCCGAGGTGGAGCTCGTAGATGAGCATGGGGAGCTTCGTGCTGTCGCGCGCGGGGCGTCCGGTCATCCACTGCGCGTCGTTCCACTCGTACTTCGTGAGGTCGACGACGCTCGACGCGGTCTCCGGCGGCGCCTCCATTCCGAACGCGAACGGATCGGTCTTGATGCGCGCGACGCCCTCGCGCGTGCGCAGCTGATACTTGTAGAGCGATCCAGGCGCGACACCGGGAACGAAGAGCTCGAACACTCCCGACGAACCGAGGCGGCGCATTGGCAGCAGGCGTCCGTCCCACTGCTCGTGCTGCCCGACGACGCTCGCGCTGCGGGCGTTGGGCGCCCACACCGCGAAGGAGACGCCGCGCTCGCCGTCGATCTCGCGCGGATGAGCGCCGAAGACGTTCCACAGCTCGCGATGCGTTCCCTCGTTGAAGAGATGCAGATCGACCTCTCCAACGGTGGGAAGAAAGCGATAGGGATCGCCGCGCTCCCACGTCGCTCCGCCGGCGAAGTGGAAGCGCAGGCGATAGCGCAGCGGCATCGATGCCCTGGCGATGATCGCGCCGAATAGTCCGCCGGCGAGGCGATCGAGCTCCACCCGCTTCCCGTCTGCGAGCAGCGCCTCGGCGCGCACGGCATCCGGATGCATCGCGCGGACGATGACTCCCGCCGCCACGGGATGCGCGCCGAGGATGCGGTGCGGATCGTCGTGGTCGCCGGAGAGGAGGCGACCGAGCTCGATCGCATCGAAGCCGGCGAGCAGATCCGGACGCGGGGCGGACAGGGTCATGGCGTGTCCAGTTGAAAGCGCAGGAGCACGAGCGATGACGGCGCGAGGGTCAGCTCGTCCACGGACTCATCGACGATGGTCGGCCGGTCGGTGTCCACCGTGAGCACCCACGAGCCGGGGATCTCCAGATGCGGCAGCGTCCAGTGCTCTCCAGTCTCGCGGTTGTTTACGATCAGGAGCAGCGTGTCACCCTTGATCGCGTGACCGCGCTCGTCGATCTCGTCGGCGGCCTCGCCGCGAATCAGCATCCCGAGCGACCGGCTGTTCTTGTCGTGCCACTCGGCGTCCGTCATCTCGTGCCCATTGGAGCGGAGCCAGAGCATCTCCTTCGCGCCCGATTCCACCGGCTTTCCGCGAAAGAAGTACCGCCGCCTGAGCGCGGGGTTCGCGCGGCGAATCGCGAAGATCCGCTGCGCGAACTCGAGAATCCCCTGTTCGCGCGGGCCGAGATCCCATTTCATCCACGAGATTTCGTTGTCCTGCGCGTAGACGTTGTTGTTACCGTCCTGCGTGCGCGCGATCTCGTCGCCGTGCGCGATCATTGGAACGCCCTGCGAGAACGCGAGCGTCGCCAGGAAGTTGCGGATCTCGCGATCGCGGCGCTTCTGGATCTTCGGATTGTCCGTCGGGCCCTCCACACCCCAGTTGCGGCTCGTGTTGTCGTCCGTGCCATTGCGATTGGCTTCGCCGTTCGCCAGGTTGTGCTTGGTCTCGTAGCTCACGAGGTCGTTGAGCGTGAACCCATCGTGCGCGACGACGAAGTTCACGCTCGCGTATGCCTCACGCGCGCTCCACTGGTAGATGTCGCTCGAGCCGGAGAGGCGAGACGCCAGCTCGTTCACCATTCCGGCATCGCCGCGCCAGAAGCGGCGGACGTCGTCGCGATACTTCCCGTTCCACTCCGCCCACCCGATCGGAAAGTTGCCCACCTGATAGCCACCCGGTCCGAGGTCCCATGGCTCCGCGATCAGCTTCACGCGCGAGAGCACTGGATCCTGATGGATGATGTCGAAGAATGCGCTGAGGCGATTCACCTCGAACAGCTCGCGCGCGAGCACCGGGGCGAGATCGAAGCGGAATCCGTCGACGTGCATTTCCGTCACCCAGTAGCGCAGCGAGTCCATGATCATCTGGATCGTGCGCGGGTGGAGCATGTTGAGACTGTTGCCGGTGCCCGTGTAGTCGGTGTAGAAGCGCGGATTGTCGGGCTGGAGGCGATAGTACGCCTTGTTGTCGATGCCCTTGAGCGACAGCGTCGGCCCGAGATGGTTGCCCTCGGCCGTGTGGTTGTAGACGACATTGAGGATGACCTCGATGCCGGCGGAGTGGAGCGTCTTCACCATCGACTTGAATTGCACCACCTGGCTCCCGAGTCCTCCAACCGCGTAGCGCACATCGGGCGCGAAGAAGCCGATCGTGTTGTAGCCCCAGTAGTTCGTCAGCCCTCGCTCGGCCAGCTGTCGGTCGACGGCGAAGTGGTGAACCGGGAGGAGCTCGAGCGCGGTGACGTTGAGCGACTTGAGATGATCGATGATCGCGTCCGACGAGAGCGCGAGATAGGTGCCGCGAATCTCTTCCGGAACATCGGGGTGGTGGATCGTCAGCCCCTTCACGTGCGCTTCGTAGATGATCGTGCGATTCCACGGCGTGCGCGGCGGCGCATCGCTCCCCCACGTGAACGCGTTGTCGACGACGACGCACTTGGGCATCCCGCGCGCACTGTCCGCGTGGCTCATCTCGAGATCCTCGCGCGGGCTCCCCACCTTGTACGCGAACAGCGCATCGCTCCACTGAATCGCACCGCTGATCGCCTTCGCGTACGGATCGATGAGCAGCTGGTTCGGGTTGAAGCGATGTCCTTCCTCCGGCGAGTACGGCCCTTCCACACGGTAGCCGTAGAGCTGCCCGGGACGAACGTCGGGGAGGTAGCAGTGCCAGATCTGATCGCTGCGCTCCACCACCGGAATACGGGCGCGTTCAATGGCGTCGGCGTGCGCATCGAAGAGGCAGAGCACCACGCCGGTCGCGTTTTCGGAGAATATCGCAAAGTTGACACCCTCTCCATCCCACGTCGCGCCGAGTGGATAGGGTTGACCGGGCCAAACACGCATTCAGGCGACCTCTTTGGAGTAAAGCACAGCGGAGAGTGATGGCAGTGCAACCATCGCTCCGCCAGCCGGCGCGGGCACGCCGGCGCCGGGCTGGGTGGCAAATCGCGCGCGCCAGCCGTCGCCATCATCCTCGACGATCGGAATGCTGCGCTCCTCGGCGGCGAGATTGAAGAGCGCGAGGAGCGAGCGAGCGTGCGGCGCGTCGAGTCGCATCGCGATCCATCGGGCCTGCGCGCTGCTGCGCACCGTGATGCGCGCCGCGCCGGGGCGCAGCACGGGCTCCTCGCGGCGAATCGCGAGCAGCTCGCGGTACATCGCGCGCAGCGTCGCGTGCTCGCCCTCGCCCCCGAGCTCGAAGTGAAGGCGCGACCGCTCGAACGTCTCGAGCGCCTGGGGATCGGGAACCTCGCCCGTCCATCCGAATGACTCGAACTCCTCGCGCCGTCCTCTGCGCACGGCAGACACGAGCTCGCGATCGGAGTGGCTCACGAAGTATTGAAATGGCGACGGCTCGTCGTACTCCTCGCCCATGAAGAGCAGCGGCACGTAGGGCGTGAGCAACAGCAGCGCGGCGGCCACCTCGAGCGCGCGTCGCGATACGAGCGCGCCGAGCCGTTCGCCGCCGGCGCGATTACCCACCTGGTCGTGATTCTGAATGAAGATCACGAAGTGCTCGGCCGAGATGTCGCCTGCGGGCGCGCCGTGCTGCCGGCGGCGGTGCGACGCGTACTGTCCCTGGAACACGAAGCGCCGCGCGAGCGCATCCGCGATCGCATCGATGTCACCGTGGTCGGAAAATCCCTCGTAGTAGCCGGCGCGCTCGCCCGTGAGCGCGACGTGCACGGCGTGATGAAAGTCGTCGCTCCACTGTGCGTCGATCGCGTAGCCACCCAATTCGACCGGGCGCAGCAAGCGCGGATCGTTCAAGTCGCTCTCGGCGATGATCTGCACGCGACGCCCGAGTGCGCGCGCGAGCCCGTGAACGCGCTCCGTGAGCGCCTCGGTGAGATGGACCGCGCGGAAGTCGAAGATGCCATGCACCGCATCGAGGCGAAGCGCATCGATGTGGAACTCGTGCACCCAGTAGCATGCGTTCTCGATGATGAAGCGGCGGACCTCGTCGCTGTGGGCGCCGTCGTAATTCACTGCCGGCCCCCACGGTGTGCGGTATGCGTTCGTGAAGTACGGGCCGTACTCGGCGAGGTAGTTCCCCTCGGGGCCGATGTGATTGTAGACGACGTCGAGCGCCACCGCGAGCCCGGCCGCGTGCGCGGCGTCGACCAGGCGCTTGAGGGCGTCGGGACCTCCGTAGCTGTTCTGCGGCGCGAAGAGCTGCACGCCATCGTAGCCCCAGTTCCGCGTGCCGGGAAACTGCGCGACGGGCATCAGCTCGATGACGGTGATTCCGAGATCGCGAAGCTGCGCGAGCCGCGGGATGATCGCGTCGAAGGTTCCTTCGGGAGTGAAGGTCCCGACGTGGAGCTCGTAGATGACGAAATCGGCCATTTCGAGTCCCGTCCACTCGCGGTCCGTCCACGCGAACGCATCCGGATCGACTATGCGCGACGCGCCGTGGACGCCGTGCGGCTGCGATCGCGACACGGGATCGGGTCGCTCGTCGCCGCCGTCGATACGATACGCGTAGTCGTCGCCGGCCTGCGCGCCCGGGATCATCGCGGTGAAGACGCCTCGCTCATCGCGCACGAGCGGATACTCGCCGGCCGCGAGGCCCGTGTGAATGCGCAGCGTCATCTGATGCGCGTTCGGCGCCCACACCGCGAAGCTTGTCGCACCGGCCTGCGGATGCGCGCCGTACGTGAGCCGCATCTCCCGTTCGATCGCAGTCAGCTGGCGCCCGATGCGAGCATTTTCTCGATGCCGATGAGCGGAATCCACACCCAGGTCGGCCGGTTGTTGAGCTCATAGGAGAGCTCGTAGAACAGCTTGTCGAGCTCGAAGAGCGCGATGAGCGCCGGTGCGCTCGTGTCGCCGTAGCCTCGCAGGAACTCCTGACGCGCCATCGCCTCCCACTGCGCCGCGCGCTCGCGATCCGCCACGTCGTGCGAGGCGGCGGTCGCCGCGGCATACGCGAAGGAGCGCAGCATCCCCGCGACATCGCGCGCGGGGCTGTTGAGCGCGCGGCGCTCCTCGAGCGGGCGCGCGGGCTCGCCTTCGAAGTCGATGATCATCCAATCGTGCTCCGTGCGGAGCACCTGGCCCAGATGGTAGTCGCCGTGGTGCCGCGACAGCGTGCCCGCCGCGGCGGGTCCACCAAGCGAGTGAACGATGGCGTCGAGCTTTGCGAACGCCTCCACGCGGCGCCCCGCGACATCGAGCGCGATGGGTCGGGAGCGCGGGTCGAGCCTGGGCGCGAGCCGCTCGAGAAGCTCGAAGCCCTGCTCGACGGAGCGGCGCGCGGCGCCGGCCCAGCGCGCGAGATCGGCGGCCGTCGCCTCCCTCGGCGCAAAGGCGGGATCGTCGGTGGGCGATGCGAGAGCGCGATGCAACTCCGCGGTGATCGCGCCAAGCTGCCTGGCCTCGGGCCCGAACGGATCGTGGGCGAGATCGCCGTCGCTATGAACGAAGGCACGCGCGCGCGCGAGGGCGTGGGCCCAACCGTCCATCGCGTCGGCGACGAGTCGCGAGAGCATCCCCGCGACGGTTCGCACCCCGTGATGCTCGATGACGAGCACCGCGTACAGCTCGGGCGTGTGGCGGAAGGTGGTGTGCGCGGTGAGGTACCGCGCGATCTCGACGTCCGGGCTCTCGCCGCGCTCGAGCCGTCGGAAGAGCTTGAAGATCGCCGACTCGCCGAACACGATCGAGCTGTTGCTCTGTTCCCCGCCGATCACGTGCGACGCTCCGCTGAGCCGAGGCCCGCCGCGCGCCGTCACGCGCTCGGAGCGAAGCGAGGCTCCGTCGCCAGGAAAGTGTTCTCCCTCCGACAGCGCGCGTGCGATGCGCGCCCGGAATGCGGGATCGTCGATTGCGTCGAAGAGCAGCCCCTTCACCACCGCGCTCTCGACGAGCGCCAGCACGGCCGCTGGCGCGTGCACGCGACTCATCTCGCGCTCGCGCACCGAGAGCGGAAGCTGGTAGCTCGTGGTCGATCCGTCTTCCAGCGTCACCTCGATGCGCGCGACCGCCCATCGCTGCCCATCGCCCGACACCGGAATCACGTCGACAATGCGCGCCTCGAACGATCGCTGCGCCTTCTCACCGAACCATCGGCGTTCGCGAAGAAACTCGGCGAGCGTCGACGAGTCGATGGACCGAAGTGCATGCGGGTCGAGCGCATTCTCCAGTACGCCCGCCACGGTGAGGGTCAGCGTCTTACCTCCCCGCGCCGCTCGGGCGCTTCTTCGGGGGACGTGAGCTTGAACCAGTAGAAGTTGTGCGGACCGAGCGCGAACAGGTACGGATTTTCGGCGATGGGCGGGAAGCGAATGTTGCCGATCATCTCCACCGGCACCATGCCGATGAAACGCTGGAGATTGATGCGCGCGGGCTGCACGAAGCGCGACAGGTTGTTGACGCAGAGGATCGTCTCGCCCTCGTACGCGCGCAGGTACGCGAGCACGGAGCGATTTTCTGGCAGCAGCATCTCGAAGGAGCCGCGCCCGAACGCGCGGTGCTGGGTGCGGACCTTGACGATGCGGCGCATCCATCGCAGCAGCAATGTCTGCGTGCGCTCCTGGGCCGCCACGTTCACCCCCTGGTAGCCGTACGGCGGATCCATGATCAGCGGGAAGTAGAGCGCCTGCTGGTCGGCATCGGAAAATCCGGCGTTCCATCCGCCGTTCCATTGCATCGGAGTCCGCACGCCGTTGCGATCGCCGAGGAACACGTTGTCGCCCATGCCGATCTCGTCGCCGTAATAAATGATCGGCGTTCCCGGCATCGTGAGCAGGAGCGCGTTCATCAACTCGATCTGCCGGCGCCCATTGTCGAGCAGCGACGCGAGGCGCCGGCGAATTCCGAATGTTGATGCGCATGCGCGACTGGCTCGCGTACTCGCGGTACATGTAGTCGCGCTCCTCGTTCGTCACCATCTCGAGCGTGAGCTCATCGTGATTGCGGAGGAAGATCGCCCACTGGCACTCCTTGGGTATCTCCGGCGTCTGCGCGAGAATCTCGACGATCGGGCCGCGATCTTCCTTGCGGATCGACATGTACATGCGCGGCATGAGCGGAAAGTGAAATGCCATGTGACACTCCTTTCCCCCTCCGAAATACTGAATCACGTCGATCGGCCACTGGTTTGCCTCGGCGAGCAGCAGCTTGTTCTGAAACTCCGCGTCGAGCGCCGCGCGGATCTTCTTCAGCACCTCGTGCGTTTCGGGGAGGTTCTCGCAATTCGTGCCATCACGCTCGATGAGATAGGGGATCGCGTCGAGTCGCATGCCGTCGACGCCCATGCGAAACCAGAAGCGCATCACCTCGATTACTGCCGCGAGCACCTCGGGATTGTCGAAGTTGAGGTCGGGCTGGTGGCTGAAGAAGCGATGCCAGTAGAACTGCTCGGCTACCGGATCCCAGGTCCAGTTCGAGACCTCGGTGTCCGTGAAGATGATGCGCGCGTCCTTGTACTTCGTTGGATCGTCGGACCACACGTACCAGTCGCGCTCTGGCGATCCGCGGGGAGATGTGCGCGCGCGCTGAAACCACGCGTGCTGGTCTGACGTGTGGTTGATGACGAGCTCGGTGACGATTCTGATGTTGCGAGCGTGAGCTTCGTCCAGCAGCCGCTGAAAGTCCTCCAGCGTGCCGTACTGCGGATGCACCGACTCGTACTCCGAAATGTCGTACCCATCGTCGCGAAGTGGTGACGGATAGAACGGCAGCAGCCACAGCGTGTTGACGTTGAGCGACTGAATGTAGTCGAGCTTCTGAATCAATCCCGGAAAATCACCGAAGCCATCGCCGTTGCTGTCGCGAAATGCCTTGACGTGAATCTGGTAAATGATCGCGTCCTTGTACCAGAGCGGATCGTTGGCGGAAATCGGCAGGGTGGATCGATCGGGCATCGGCGGTTGGTCGGGACGGGGGCGCGAGATCAGCGCTGAAGCCGGAGGATGTGGCCCGGCTGAAGAGTGGGATCCAGTCGAACATAGTTGCGCGCACCGCGCCAGCTGTAGCGCGCGCCGGTGAGCAGATCCTCGACAATGTATGGCATGTCGGGGTCGAGCCCGAGCTCCGCGAGCGGCACCGTGACGACGGTCTCCTGCGCGCGCGAGGGATCGAGGTTCGCGATTACGAGCAAGTCGTTCCTCCATCCAGGCGCCGTCTTGGTGAAGAACAATACCTGTGCGTTCTCGGACTCGCGAAAGGTGAGGTTGTTCATTCGCTGCAGCGCCGGATTGCCGCGGCGAATCGCGTTGAGCAGCGTGATGTCGCCGTTCAGGTTCCCGGGCGCATTCCAGTCGCGAACGCGTATCTGGTATTTCTCCGAGTCGAGATACTCTTCACTGCCCGGACGCACGGGCGTGTTCTCGGCGAGCTCGAAGCCGCTGTAAATGCCGTACAGCGGCGACATCGTCGCGGCGAGCAGCAGCCGCACGCGGAACGCGGGACGCCCGAAGTGCTGCAGATATTCGTGCAGAATATCCGGCGTGTTCGCGAAGAGATTGCCGCGCATGTACTCGAGCGACGAGGCGTTGTGCATCTCGGCCCACCAGCTCTGCAACTCGGTCGCGCTGTTCTTCCACGTGAAGTACGTGTACGACTGCGTGAAGCCGAGCTTCGCGAGGAGTTTCATCGTGCGGGGACGCGTGAACGCCTCGGCCAGGAACGCGACCTCGGGATACTTCGCGTGGACCTCGCCGATCGCCCACTCCCAGAACGCGAATGGCTTCGTGTGCGGGTTGTCCACGCGAAAGGTGCGCACGCCGTGCTCGATCCAGAACAAGAGGATGTCGCGGCAGGCGTTCCAGAGTCCTTCGCGGTCGTCGCACCAGAAGTTGAGCGGGTAGATGTCCTGATACTTCTTGGGCGGATTCTCGGCGTACTTGATCGTGCCGTCGGGGCGCACGAAGAACCACTCCGGGTGGGTCTTGAGCCACGGGTGGTCGGGCGAGCACTGCAGTGCGTAGTCGAGCGCGATCTCGAGGCCGAGCTCCTCCGCGCTAGCGACGAGCGCTGTCGAAGTCCTCGATCGTGCCGAGCTTCGGCTCGATGGCCGTGTGGCCACCGGCCTCGCTCCCGATCGCCCACGGGCTGCCTGGATCGTTCGGACCCGCGGCAAGGGAGTTGTTCGGTCCCTTTCGCGTGGTGATGCCTATCGGATGAATGGGAGCGAGATAGACGACGTCGAAGCCGAGCTCCGCGATGCGCGGGAGCGCGAGCGCCGTGGTGAGCAAGGTGCCGTGGCGCGCGGGATCCGTGGTTTGCGAACGCGGAAAGAGCTCGTACCACGATGCGAATGCCGCGCGCTCGCGATCGACCCACACCTCGAGCTCGCGCGAGTAGCTCGTGAGATCGGGGGGCGAGTAGTTGTCGTCGAGCAGCGCGTGCAGTTGTACATCGAGCGCCGCCGCCACGCGCTCGGCATGAGGCAGCCGCGGGTCGCGGATCACGAGCGCCGCGGCACGCAGCCCGTTGCGCGCGTCTCCGAAGCGCGCGCGACGCGCGGCGCCATCGATGAACTCGGCGACCTCGAGAAGCTCGGAGGAGACGTCCAGCCCTGCGCCAACTTTTTTCTCGAGCTCGCTGCGCCATGTGCCGAAACGATCCGTCCACGCTTCCACCGTGAACACCCACCGTCCAGCCCGGTCCGCCCGGAAACCGCCGAGCCACTGGTCGGCGTTCTGGTCGTAAAGCATGGGGGCGGTGCGCCATTCCGCATCCATGGGCCCGCTGTAGCGGATGCGAGCATCGAGAAGATCGTGGCCATCCTTCAGGATGTCGGCGCGAACGTTGACCGTCTCCCCGACAACGCGCTTCACGGCATAGCGTCCGCAATCCAGCTCTGGCTTGACGCACTCGATCACCAGCGACGCTGGCGTGCGTGGTGTCGTCACCTTCGTCGAGCGTCGCCGAGTTGTGGAGGAAGCCATTTCGGAGGTTCGGGAGAAACGAAGTCCGCGGAGAAGACACGCGCGAGGAAAGATATGCGAATCGCGGCCGCGGGCGACGGCGGGCTAACTTTCGCAAAACGCAGGCCCTTCGTGGGCCCACCCCTGTTCGCGAGGAGCGCGCGGCATGCGAGGGATACAGATCAAGAGTTACGGCGGGCCGGAGGTGCTCGAGTATGGCGAGCTCCTAAATCCGGCGCCTGGCATCGGCGAGGCGCTGGTTCGGGTACGCGTCGCGGGGGTCAACTTCACCGATGTGTATCAGCGCACGGGCACCTACCCGGGCGTGCTTCCGTTCACGCCTGGCGTAGAAGGCGTCGGGATGGTGGAGAAGGTCGGAAGCGGCGTGACGGACGTGAAGGTCGGTGACCGCGTGGGCTGGGTGATGATCAAGGGTGGATACGCGGAGATGGTCGCGCTGCCCGCGCAGCGCCTCGTGCCGATTCCCGACGACATCGATGACCGCACCGCCGCAGCGCTTCTGCTGCAGGGGATGACCGCGCACTTTCTGCTCACGGATTGTTATCAGGTGGAGAAGGGTGAATGGATACTCATCCACGCGGCGGCCGGCGGAGTGGGGCTCCTGCTGACGCAGATCGCACGCAGGATCGGCGCGCGCATCATCGGCACCACGTCCACCGAAGAGAAGGCGGCGCTCGCGCGTGAGGCGGGCGCGGATGAGATCGTGCTCTACACGAAGGAGGATTTTCAGGAGGCAGCGCGGCGCATCACCGGTGGCGAGGGCGTGAGCGTCGTCTACGATTCCGTTGGCAAGACGACCTTTCTGAAGAGCCTCGACTCACTGCGCGCGCGCGGATACATGGTGCTCTTTGGCGGCTCGAGCGGCCCGGCACCCACCATCGATCCGATGATCCTCAACCCCAAAGGCTCACTGTTTCTGACGCGGCCGACGCTCGGAAACTACGTGAGCACGCGCGAGGAGCTGCTTCGGCGCGCCGGCGACGTGTTCGCGTGGGCAGCGAAGGGCGAATTGAAGGTGCGCGCGGTGCACGACTATCCGCTTTCCGATGCGGCGAAGGCGCACGCGGATATCGAGGCTCGGCGGACGACGGGCAAGATCCTGCTCATTCTCACGTGATAGCCCCCGACCTGTCCCGCCCGCTCATCGCGCTCCCGCTCCTTTTCGGCGCTGGCGTGCTGACGAGCCTGACGCCGTGCATCTACCCAATGATCCCTATTACCGTCGCGCTGGTGGGCGGCGAGAGTGCCGGCGCGCGGTCGCGCTGGCGCCCGTTCACGCTCACGCTCTGCTACGCGACCGGGCTCGCGCTCGTGTACGCGTTTCTCGGCGTGCTGGCGGGGCTGACGGGAACGCTCTTCGGATCCGTGAGTACGAATCCATGGCTGTTGTTCGCGATGGGGAATCTGCTGTTGCTGTTCGCGCTCGTGATGCTCGACGCGCTACCGGTGCCGATTCCAGCGTGGGTGATGCGGCGCGCGGCGGATGCGGGGAGCGGCGGCGGGTTCGGAGGCGCGTTCGGCATGGGCGCTGCGTCGGGCGTCGTTGCGGCGCCGTGCGGCGCGCCGGTGATGGCGGCCGTGCTCACGTGGGTCGGCACGACGCACAGCGCGACGCTCGGCTTCATCTATCTGTTCGTGTTCTCGCTCGGCATGACCTCGCTGTTGATCGTCGTCGGCACCTTCTCGGGCGCGCTCGCGCGGCTGCCGAAGGCCGGTGCGTGGATGGTATGGATCAAGCGACTCTTCGCGCTGCTGATGATCGGTGCGGCCGAGTACTACTTCGTGACTATGGGACAGGTGCTGTTGTGAATATGACGGTAAGAGAGAAGTGGACGTCGACGGTTGTGGTTGGCGCGATGTCGTTGATGCTCGCGCGCGCGCTCCCGGCACAAAATCCGATGGGGCTCGCGGTTGGAGCGAAAGCGCCCGGCGCCGTGGTGCAGACGCTCGATGGGAAGCGCGTCGACATTTCGAGCTTCCTCGGCAAGGGCCCCGTGGTGCTCGAGTTCTGGGCGCTATGGTGTGGCAACTGCAAGGAGCTCGAGCCGCAGGTGCAGTCGCTCGTGAAGAAATACGCGGGGAAGGTCGACCTTTGTCGCGGTCGCGGTGTCGGTGAACGAATCGCCGGACCGCGTGAAGCGCTACGCCGAGAAGTACGGCTACACGCATCAGGTAGTGTTCGACGCCACAGGCGCGGCGACGGATGCGTACGCCGTGCCGGCGACCTCGTATGTCGTGGTGGTCGATCGCAGCGGGAAGATCGTGTATACGGGATTGGGCGGCGATCAACAGCTCGAGGCGGCGGTGCAGAAGGGGCTGTGATCGCGCTGGCGCGCGACGTCAAACATTCGTCGCCCCTTCGAGCGGCAAATCCAGCACCCGCGTGCTCGGCTGCGGATGCGGCGTCGAGTAGAACTGCAGCCCCGTGATCACCACATCGTCATTGAATCGTAGCGCGAGCAGGCGCTTCAGCATCTCCGGTGTAATCCGCGGATAGAAGCTGAGCGTCGCGTGCGGCGAGAACTGGAATCTCGCGCGCTCGAACGGGAGCCCGCTCGAGGCCACGCGCTCGTGGAGCACGCGGAGCGGTCCGTGTGGATCGAGCGGGAGCACGATGATGTCCGTTTGCATGAAGCGGTGCGGACGCTCGAAGCGCATCGTGATGGGCGCCGTCTCGCGCGTGATCGGCTCGATCCGCTCGCGCAGCAGCTCCACCGAGGTGCCGAGTGGCAGCGGCCCCACGCCCGACGATCCCACCATTGTCACGTGCGGCGGCGTTCCAGCGGCGAGGCGCGGGTCGGCCCACCGCTGCACCTCGAGTATCTTCCCGCGCACCGGCTCGCCCAGCTCCGCGACCACGAAAATCCCTGCCTTCATACGGCGAAAGATATGGCGACGGCGTCCGTGCGGCGTGCGCCGGCGTGCGGTCAGAAGTTCTTGATTTCCGTGGACTTCTCGAGATCGCGCAGAAACATCTCTTCCGCCGCCTTCCCCAGCTCCTGACTCTCGATCACCGCGTCGAGCTCGTAGTTGATCGCGATGCCGAGCGGATTGAAATCGGTCGAACCGACACGCACCCATCGTCCATCGATGACACTCGACTTCGCGTGCATCATGATTCCGTTCCACTCCCAGATCCGGACGCCGTTGCGCAGCAGTTGCCGGTACACCCTTCGCGTGAGGCCCCGCACCCATGGATGGTCGTACGTGCTCGGAACGAGGATTCGTACGTCGACGTTGTCGAGCGCAGCACCGCACAACGCCTCCATCTCCGCGCTGGATGGATAGAAGTAGGCGCTCGCGATCCAGATCGCCTTTTCGGCGGACACCGACTGAATCTGAAGCGCGCGCGCGACGCGCAGCCGCCACGGCTCGCCCTCGATGATACCGACCACTGCTCCGCTCGACTGCTCGGGGGTGGTGCCCGTGTTGCGGGCACGCCGGACCACGTGCCGGCGCGCCGCGCGCCGCTCTTCGAAGTTCGCGCGCTTCCACATCGTTTCGAACGCGCGCGCCATGTCCACCGCCGCCGGCCCTCGAATGAGCACCGCGGTGTCACGCCAGGGAGCGCGCCTCTTCCGCTTCACGATTCCCGACCACTCTTCGGACAGCCCGATCCCACCGGTGACCGCCACCAGCTCGTCCGCCACGAGGAGCTTTCGATGATCGCGAGGCACGAGACCGAGCCACGCGCGAAAGCCGGGCCGATTGAAGATGCGAACGTCCACCCCGCCCTCGCGAAGCCGCCGCCAGAAGGCACGCGTCGTCGTCCAGCTCCCGACCCAATCGGCGATCAGGCGTACGCGCACACCCCTCGCGGCCGCCGCGATCAGCGCATCGGAAAAGCGCTCTCCAACACTGTCGCTGTTCACAATGTAGGATTCGAGCACGACGGTTTCGCGCGCGCGCTCGATCACGTCGAGCATCGCGCCGAAGATGCGCGTCCCATCGCGCATCAGCTCGACCTCGTTCCCGGACGACGCATCGGCCGCGGCAATGCGCCAGAGGCCGCGCGCGAAACGCGGACCGATGGTCGACGAGAGAGGCGCTGGCGCTGCGGTCGTGGTGATGGCGGTCATTGCTGGTAGACTGGTCGCTTCTGGTGTAAGCTACTTCGCCGCGGCGTGATACGCTGCGCACGCACTCCCAGCCAATGGACGCAGCGCCATGCTCGACATCGATCTCTCGCGGCAAGCGCGCGCTCGTCGCAGGCGTCGCCGACGACGGCGGCTTCGGATTCGCCATCGCCAAGTCGCTCGCCGAAGCCGGCGCCTCGGTCGTGCGTCGGCACCTGGCCGCCGGCGCTCGGCATCTTCAGCAACATGCTCGAGCGCGGAAAGATCGACGAGTCGCTGGACCTTCGACTCCGGCGGCAAGCTGCCGTTCGAGTAGATTTATCCGCTCGACGCCGAATACGACACGCTCGCCGACGCTCCCGACCGAGTTCGCACGAGCAAGCGCTACGCCGAGCACGGCGACTTCTCCATCGACGGGCTCGCCGCGACGGCTCGTCGCCGACTTCGGCGACAAGCCGCTCGACATCGTCGTGCACTCGCTCGCCAACGGCCCCGAGGTGAAGAAGCCGCTCCTCGAGACCACCCGCAAGGGCTACCTCGCCGCGCGTCGGCGTCAGCGCGTACTCGCTGGTCGCGATGGTGCAGCCGCCTCGGTCCGCTCATGCGCCCGGGCGGCATCGTTCCTCTCGCTCACCTACATGGCGAGCGAGCGCGTGGTTCCCGGCTACGGCGGCGGCATGTCGTCGGCGAAGGCGGCGCTCGAGAGCGACACGCGCATGCTCGCGTTCGAAGCCGGCCGCAAGTGCGGCCTTCGCGTCAACATCATCTCCGCCGGCCCGCTCGCCTCGCGCGCCGCGAGCGCGATCGGCATCATCGAGAAGATGGTCGACTACTGCACGGCCAACTCGCCGCTCCCCGAGCCGCTCACCGCGCGCGAGGTCGGCGCCACGGCGGCGTTCCTCGCCAGCCCGCTCGCGAGCGGCATCACCGGCACCGTCGTTACGTCGACAAGGGCTACCACGCGATGGGCATGGCCTCTCCGGACTGAACGCGGAAGCTCTCGGGACCCGAGCAGGGCACGCGAGTTGCCTGCTCCTCTTTTAGCAGGTCCCGAACCCCTGGAGGAACTACATGGCCGCGAACAACCTGATTTGGTGGATCGTTGTTGGCCTGATCGCCGGCGTGCTCGCCTCGCTCGTGGTAGGCGGCGTTGGCTTCGGCATTATTGGTGACATCGTCATCGGCATCGTCGGCGCCTTCATCGGCGGCTGGCTATTCTCGGCACTCGGCGTCTCCGCCGGTGGCGGAATCGCCGGATCCATCATCGTCGCCTTCATTGGCGCGATCGTTCTGATTTTCCTGATCCGGCTGATTCGCGGCGGGAGTCGGCGAGTACCGTAGCGCACTACATCACGGGGCGCGCGTAATGTGCGCCACGTGATGCTTGCCGTGCCACGCATAGAGCGCGGCCTGGCGATCGAGGGGATAGCGCCCGTGCTCCGGGTGAATGTAGGCGCGCTGCCACTGCGCGTCCGTCATCGATCGCATGATCGCCAGCCAACGCTCGTGCACCGTTTCGAGCAGCCGTAGCGACGTCTCGATCGGGACCACGCGCGAATCCGGCAGCTCCGCCCACCGGTCCTCCATGTACGGCGTGATCGTCGGTTCATCCTCCGTGAGCGCCAGCTTCATTCGGCTGTACGCATTCAGATGACTGTCCGGCACGTGATGCACCACCTGGCGGATCGTCCACCCGCCCGGCCGGTATGGTGCGTCGAGACGGGTCTCGCTCATTCCGCGTACCGCTTCGCGCAGTGCTGCCGGCGCCGCGGCGATCTCCTCGATGAGCTTCGCCCGGTCAGCGGCCGAGATTTTCGCGGGAGCGACGAAGCGTCCGATCGGAAAACGGAGCGCGTCGATGGTATCAGAGGTCGTTGTCGTCATGATCGCGGTTTCTCGAGAGGTAATGCACGCTAGTGCGGGAGTACCACCTTGCCGGTGGCTGGATAATAGCTGCTTCCTGCGGGAAGAACGCTGAGAATCAACCCGGATTCGCCGAGCACCGGAGCACCGACCTTCGTGATCGCGGCGCGCCTCGCATCGTAGACCGATGCCGCGCTCTCGCCTATCACACTCCAGTGCCCATCCGGATGGACGATGAGCGCGGTCGACTCATCGATGCCCACGCCGAGGTGCGGGGAGGTCTCCAGAACCGCGCTGATGAAGCGATTGTGCCGCCGCCGGCGGAGGAAGTGCTGATCGACGAGCACACCGTCGATCATGCCGAATCCCCGCACCAGCTCGACGTTGTCGCGCGCGATTGTCATGTAGTGAGCCGTGGTATCCGACGGCGGGCGCACGCCGCCCACGTGTCGCTCCTCACCAGTGAGCATCGGATTCGACATCACCGCCGCACCAGCAGAGGTGCCGCCGACGACCGCACCGGCGGCATAGCGAGCGTGAATCGCCTTCTCGACGCGTGTGCCAAGGAGCGCCTTCGTGAGCAACACCTGATCGCCGCCGCCGAACCAGACGCCCGTGACGCCCTCCATGTGCTTCACCATCGAATCGGAATTCGCCTCCTCCGGACCAATGAAGTAGGCATGCGCGTCCGCCCCGAGCTTACGAAGGTCCTCCGCTTTTTCCTCGCCGCTCTCCTTCCCGTCCGAGCTCGCCATGGCGAATACCACGATTTTCGCCTTGCTCCCTCCCGCAAGATCGACGAAACGCTGGACGAGCTCGGGCGGCTGAGGTCCTCCACCGACGATGAAGAGATAGCCTCGCTTCGGGCCACTCTGCGCGCGCCCGCTGGCGCCGATCATCGCCATCGACAGCAGTGCCGTCACTGCCACGCATACAATCGCCCGGCTTCGCCCGAACCGCATCTTCCGCTTCCTCCTTCCGCGTGTGTGGAACTAGCCGTGCGGCGACCAGCGCGCGTTCAACGCAGCGCCGGGATCACCACCGACTTCAGGATCTCGAAATGTCCGCCGTCTCCGTTCGGATCCGCGGCGATCGCGATTACCGCGTCCCGCGACGGGTCGACGAAGATGTACTGCCCGCCAGCGCCGATCGCCGTGTACGCTCCGGGCACCGCGGCGCTCAGCCACCAGAGAAAGCCGTAGCCCGCCGCATTTTTCCCCGGATCGCTCCACTTTCGCGTCGACTGCGTCACCCACTTCTCGGAAACGACCTGCGCACCATCCCAGCAGCCGCGATTCAGGAAGAGATAGCCCAGCTTCGCCATCTCGCGCGCCCGCAGCTTCAAACCGGCGCCACCGGAATTTACGCCCTGCACATTGGTCGACCAGTCGAGCAGCGGCAGTTGAAAGCCGAGCGGGCCGAATAACATCTCGTTCGCGAAGTCGATCGTCGACTTGTGCGTCGAGCGTGTGACGATGGTCGAGAGCAAATGCGCGTTGCCGGAGCTGTAGTTGAAGAGTGAGCCGGGCGGCGCCATCAACCGCTGCGACAGAATCGCGACCGGCCAGCTCCGCTGGTAATTCAGGATCTCCGAGCCGCGTCCTTCCACCCAGTACAGTCCGGACGTCATCGTGAGCAGATGACGAATCGTCATCAGGTTCTTTCTCGCATCGACGCTGTCGGCGCCGAAGTACTCCGGAAAGAAGTCCGACACGTGCTGATCCACGCCATGGATGAACTTCTTGTCGATCGCGATTCCCGTGAGCATCGACACGACGGTCTTCGTCGCCGAGCGCATGTCGAACCGCTCGGTGGAATCCTTGTCGTGGTAGTAGCGCTCGGCCACGATGTACCCGTGTCGCGTCACGACGACGGCGTACACGTCGGAAGTCGTCTTCCCGAAGAGGGCGAGGGCGGAATCGAGCGACGCCGAGTCCGCTCCCTGCGCCGATGGGGCGGCCGTGCGCCATCCCGCGGTTGGCCAGTAGTCGCGCGCGATGGGACATTGTTGTGCAGGGGCGGGCGACGCGAGCGATGCCGCGAGCGCGAGCGAAAACGGCACGACGATGCGACTGCGCATTGAGGAAGCTTGACGCGCGTGAGCGGACCTCGCTACTTCTCACACACAACAGCAAGAGGTGGAGCGGTGCAGATGACCGGCGGAGGCATGGAGAAGCGCGTTTGCACGGCGGTCGCATTGGCGGTGACTCTCGCGGCGGCAGCATGCGGGGGCGACAAGGACGCCACGAAGACCGCGAAGCACGGGCCGGTGGTGGATAGCACGGCGCCTGGCCGCACCGCGACGATCACCGGCTTCAAGACGCCGGAATCGGTGCGCTACGACTCCGCGAACGACGTCTTCTACGTCTCGAACATCAACGGCAGCCCGCTGGCGAAGGACGACAACGGCTTCATCTCGCGGATGAAGCCCGACGGCACCATTGACTCGCTCGAGCTCATCGCCGGAGGCCGGGGCGGTGTCACGCTCAACGCGCCAAAGGGGCTCGCGCTCATCGGCGATACGCTCTGGGTGGCGGACATTGACGCCGTGCGTGCGTTCAACGTGCACACTGGCGCGACCGTCGCGACCGTGGATCTCTCGTCGTACCACGCGCTCTTTCTCAACGACATCTGCGTGGGCGGCGACGGCGCGCTCTACGTCACGGACACGGGAATTCAGCCGAGCGGTGGCGGAATGGCGCCCGTGGCCGGCTCCCAGCGCATTTTTCGCATCGACGCCGCGCATCGCGCGACGATCGCGCTCGCATCCGATTCGCTCCACTGGCCCAACGGCATTACCTGGGACAAGTCGGGGAACCGCTTCATCGTCGTCTCGTACGACAAGGTGCCGCAGATTCTCGCGTGGCGACCGGGCACGCCGCAGCCGGTGACCATCGGCTACGGCTCGGGGGAGTACGACGGCGTCGAGATTCTCGCCGACCGTCGTCTCATCGTCACCAGCTGGGCCGACTCGACCATCTCGATCCGAGAATGGCAACGTGCGCGAGTCGATACGCGACCTTCCGTCGCCGGCGGATATCGGCATCGATACGCGTCGCATGCACATCGCCGTGCCGCTGCTCACGAAGGATCGCGTCGAGATCATCACGATCCCTGCCCACAAGGAAGCTCCGTGACACTCCGCGCGACCCGATTCGCGGCCTCGCTCATCGCCCTCCTCTCGGCCGGCTGCGCACGCGATGCGAAAACGGCCGCGAAGGCCGACACGCTGAGCGATTCGGCGGCGACCGCGGCGTCGAAGGAGATCTCGCGCGCGCCGGCCGGCACCGTCGTCTCGATGACCGTCGCCGGAAAGGAGCGGTTCAGCGGCCCGTTGAACGAGCGCGCGACCTGCACCTATGGCGGAGACCGCGACTCACCCACGACGAAGGTGGAGGCGTTCTCGCGCGAAGCGCAGGTCGCGTTCGAGATCGTCAAGCCAGTCATCGGGACGATCCCGGTGAGGAGCGGAGCCGTTGGCAAGCATCCGGGCTCGCGCGTGTCGAATCTCCAGTTCGTATTGCACAGCCATACGTACGGCGACGGCAACGGGACCGCGGCGCTCTCCGATCCGGCCGGACGCGTCGGATCACTCACAGCCCGTCATTTCTCGCGCATCACGACGGGCAGGCGGCATGGCTCCGATCTCGCCATCACCGTTCGCTGGGAGTGCGAGTAGCAGCTTGACGGAGCAGACGTGAGCGTCAAGCGCTGGATCTTCGCGATCGCCTCCTTCGTGGCGGCGATCGGCGTGTCGCTGTACATCGTCGTCTCGTCGTGGCCGAAGCAGCACGCGGCCGTTTCGATGGACTTCGGCCCGCACCTCGCGCTGCTCGGCATCGCGCTGTCCGAGCTGCTCGCGCGCGGCGCGAAGGTGTGGCTGAGCGCGATCGCGATGCGAATTCCGATGTCGTACCGGCTCGCCGTGCGGGCGAGCGCCGGCGGCGACTTCGGCGCGGCGATCACTCCGAACAAGTCGGGCGCCGAGCCCGCGCGCTATCTGATCATGACCGAGGCGGGAATGCATCCCGCGCAGATCCTTCTCGTGATCTACGCAGAGCTTTTTCTCGAGATGATCTCACTCGCGTTCGTGGCGATCGGTTTGTTCGTGCTCTTCCGCAATGCGGGCTCCACGCTGGTTGGCGTCGCCGCGGCGGTGGGACTCTACGCGTTCTTCGTGCTCGGGACCGGTGCCCTGGGCTGGTTTCTCTCCAAGAAGTACGGCACTACGGGGCGGGCGCCAAAGTGGGCGCGGCGCTTCAAGCTGCACGGCGCGCGGTGGAGGAAAGTGCAACATGCGCTCGCGACGCTGCGTAGCGCGATCGCCGGCATCCGCCACATGCGGCTCGGCATGACCGCGCTCGCGCTGCTCGCCTCGGTGCTCCACATCTGCCTGCGCATTGCGATCCTACCCGCCATTGTCTACTCGCTGGGCGAGACGCACGTGCCGCTTGCGCCACTCGTGGTCTGGCCCGTGGCGCTGATGTGGGGGAGCGCGCTTGCGCCGCTGCCGGGCGGCGGAGGTGCGATCGAGGTGGGCTTCAAGGCCGCGCTCGGCCACGCGATTCCCGCGCGCATCTTCGGCGCCGCGCTCGTGTGGTGGAGATTCTACACCTTCTACCTGTTCATCCTGCTCGGCGCGCTCGCGGCGGGTAACACGGTGCTACGTGCGCTGCGCGATGAGGAGGAGGTCGAGGAGGAGGAGGTTGAGGCGGTTACGGCGCAGTAGGGCCGAAGAGCGCGCGCTTCACTCGCTGGAGCTCCGCCTGCGACACCGCGCCGCGTAGCGTGCGAGTACGTCCTGTAGAGTCGGACCAGGTGATGGTGTTGACCGCCGATGCGCTGTCACGTGCCTGCGCCATTGACTGATCGGCGAGGCTCGTCTTCGACTGAATGAGCTCGAGCGCGTTGCGACTGCTCGAGGATTCGTCGATGAGTGATACCGGCACACCATTCACGGAATAGACAGTGGTGACGACAGTATCACCGTTCTCCTTCGACGTGTTCCGCGACACCACCTGCGGAACGTCGTAATCCTGCGACGTACGCGATTCAGGTATCCGCGGACGAGGGCGTATGGCCACGCTCGCCCCCGCCGCCCCCGATTGCGACTCGACTCGAACCGCGGTGGAAGCGACCCGAGATTCCGTCTTGGCGACGATCGCATTGGTTGCCCGTCCCGGCGCCGATGGCTTCCGGTTCGAGAGCGAGGATGAGTCAGCCTCGGTCGAGCGCACTGCGCCCGCCACCGTCGTCGGCGTGCTGTCGGTCCCGCCCTCGCGCGCACGCGCATCCTTCCGCGCGAGCGACGAGGCTCCGGCGCCCTTGTCCACGGCCTTCTGCCGCTCCTCCGCGAGCGCTACGGGCTTCGGCGCGGGTGCGTTTGCCGCGAAATCATTCGCCGCCGGAGCGTTCGGCGCGGCGACTCCCCGCGCATCGGCGCTCGGCGCGGGAGCGCCCGACGATACAGCATTCGCGTTTTTCTTCTCGTTCGGCGCGGCAGCCATCGCCGGAGCCGCTGCCGGCGTGGATACCGTTGTGTCGGCATGAGACGCGCGCAGCTCGTCACTCTGCGCCAGGGTCGTGACTCCGTTGCCGCTTCGCGGACGCACCGCGATTACCGTGGCAGTGCTCAGAATCAGCACTGCGGCCGCCGCCATCCAGGCGCGAGACACCGTGAATCGCGTGGGCATGCGCTTCCCGGCCGGAGGAGGTGACCCCTGCGCCGCCGGCAACACTCCGCCCGGCACCGCATCGAGGGCGAGCAGAATGCGCGACGACGCCGCGATGAATCCGCGTGCCTCCGCCACCGCGGCAGCGCACTGCTCGCATTGAGCAACGTGCGCCTCCGCTGCCTCGCGTTCCGCGGGAGGAAGCTCGCCGTCGAGCCAGGCGTGAATCGTCCCTTCGTCAAGATGCTGCATTGCCTTCCCTCCTCTGCTGCTCCAGCTGCAACCGCTCGTACTGTTCCACGAGCCGGCGACGGGCCCGGGAGAGCGTCGTTCCAATCGAACCGACGGACATCCCGAGCGCCGACGCGATCTCCGAATAATCCAAGCCCTTCCTCCTTCATCAACAGCGCGAGCCTGTCACGCTCGGCGAGCCCATCCACCGCGGCCCGCGCCATCGCCGCGTCCTGCGCGCGCTCGATCGTCGTTTCCTCCGGCTCGACCACGCGCTCCTTTCCCTCTTCGTAGAGCATCGTGAGATGCTTCCGCCGGCGCGAATCCCTTCTCGCCTCGTCGCGCACGAGATTGTTCGCGACCGTGAACAACCACGCACGCTCGTTCGTCATCGCCTCCTGTCGCAGCGCGCGCACGAACGTCTCCTGCGCGACCTCTTCCGCCCAGTCGCGATCGCCGAGTCTGCGCGTCAGATACCGCACGAGCATTTCGTTGTAGGAACGGAAGAGGCGGTCGACGTCGTGCACGCTGTTACCACTGCTCCTTGAGTGAGCGCAGCTCCGCATCGCCGAGTTGCTCGACGCCATTGTCACTCACCTCGATCGCGACGTGCTTCCCGGTCACGAGCACCTTGTCTCCGACCGCGAACGACGCTCGCAGCTCGGGAATTGCCTCGAGCACCGCGAAATACGCTGGCGTGAACGCCTTGATCTTCACCACCGACATTCCCTCCTTGTAGGCCACGTCCGTCCACCGATTGTCGCTGTGCGCGAATAGATGATTGCCGGCGCGGCGCAGTGCATCCGGAGAGTCAGCCGCGCCGCGCCGCTGAATCCTTGCTGGCACGCCGGGCGCCCCGCTCTGCGAGGTGACGACGACGCCACTCAGCGCGATGGAGTCCATCGCGCCCACGGACTGCGCGTCACGCTGCATCGTAGACTTTCTCGCCGCCTCGAACCTCGCCTGTGGTACATACATGGGCGGCGATGCATTTACCGCCCCCCCAATACCTTTGTCGCGAAGCATCGCCATTTGCGGCTCCTGCACCAGATATGACGTGAGCTCCGTCGGAATGCCATAGCGTTCGCCGAGCGTTCGCAGCTCGTCGTCGACCTCCGGCGATGCGCCATTCTGCCGGCGCGCGGCGCTCAGCCATCCGATTCGGCGCGTGGCCCACAAGCGCGGCACGAACGCGTTGTCGCGATCGTGGTCGGGGAAGTCGACGTTCGTCTCCCAGTGCACGGGGCCGCGCGCGCTCCGGCCATCGAAGCTCAGGCGAGCCGCGCCGCTTCCCGAATAGCGCGTGAGCAGCACGAGATCCTGCCCCGCGAAGAGATCGACCGGGCCATTGGGGAGCGCGTGCGCGAGCTGCACGCATTTGCCATTGCCCCTGCACTGCACGCTCACGCGGAGATCGCTCGCGACCGGACTCGTGAGCCGCGACGCGACCAGCCCTACGGCGCGCTCGACATCCTCATCGGGGCGCACGAACTGCGCGGTGCCATGTCCCTCGAGCGCGAGCTGCTCGATGAGCTGCGCGTTCACATTGGCGCCGAGACCGAAGGTGAAGACGCGCTGCGACCCGCGCAGGCGCGCGGCGTGAGCGGCGATCGCGCCGGGATCGCGCTCGCCGACGGTGGGCTCGCCGTCGGTGACGAAGAGCACGAGCGACAGCCTGTCGTCGCTTTGATGCGCGCGACCGTGCGCGTATTCGTCCTCGTCGCCCTCCCGATAGCGAGGCTGCGAGAGCGCGCGGTCGAGCGCGCCGTCGATGTTCGTTCCGCCGTTGGCCTGAAGCTGCTCGAGGTAGTGTCGCGCCGCATCGAGATTCGCAGGCGTCGCGCTCACGAAGTCATCGCGAAAGGTTCGGACGTCGCTCGAGAAATCGATCATTCGGAAACGGTCGTTGCTCGTGAGGGTGCCCAGGAGCTGCCGTCCGGCGGCGCGGGCCTGCTCCATCTTTCGCCCACTCATCGAGCCCGACACGTCGAGCACGAAGGTGATGTCGCGCGGCACGGTGGCGGCGCCTCCCGAGGGCGGCGTGAGCGTGATGAGCGCGAATCCATCCTCGGAGCCCGGCGCGTTCGCCAGCATCGAGATGGCGGCGCGATCGGTTCTCGGTGTCGGAATCAGAATCGTGACCGCGGCGCCCTCGCCGCCAACGTCGACGGTGCACTCGCTGCCGCCGGAGCGCGATTGCAGCTCCTGCGTCGGCGAGTAGGCGTTGCAGCGCCCCGATTTCGGATAACGCAGCGAGAACGATGACTCTCGCGTATCGTGCGTGCCGGTGGCGACGAAGGTGTGCCCGCTGCCGCGCTGGTAATCGACGCGAATCGCGTCGCCCTCGCGCGGCGCGATCACCTGGAAGCGCAGCAGCACGCGCTTCTCCTCCCCCGGATTGATCGGGAAGATCCGCGCGCGCAGCAGCCCGTAACCCATCCACTCGACGAGCGCCGGATCGCGCTGGCGGCGCACGATCTCCTCGTACGTCGAGCGCGCGCGCCCGGCATCCATGATCTCACCGGAGACGAGCTGCCCGTTGATCGACAGCTGCAGCTCCTGAAAGGCGGCGCCCGCGGGGAGCGGATACATGTAGTCCGCCTCCTGCAGAGTGCCGCCGTTGTTGCGGAACGTCTCCTCCACTTCGTAGCGAAGGACGTGGTCCGCGAGAGTCGCGCGGACGTTGCTCGACGTGCGCTCGAGCGCCACGGGGCGCGCGATGCACCTGCTGTCGAGGCACGCAGGCGGCCCGATCGGCGGACGCGGAATGATCCATCCCTGCGCCACGAGGGCGGCGGGGAAGGCGAGCTGCAGCAGGCACAGGGTTGGGGCGCGCATAAGTGGTCTCCTCAGGGTCGAGAAGGAGACGCCGCCCGACGCTCGACTTGCACAACCGGCGTCGAGGCCTCGAAAAGGGGGGTTGACAGGCGCTTCGTTGATTGATAACCTATCAGTTATGCAACCACATGGTTATGGACAGATGACCCCCGCGCGGCTCGACGCCACCTTCGCCGCCCTCGCCGATCCCACGCGGCGCGCCATCCTCGCTCGCCTCGCCTCCGGCGAAGCATCCGTCGCCGAGCTCGCGAAGCCCTTCGCGATGAGCCAGCCCGCCATCTCCAAGCATCTCAAGGTGCTCGAGCGCGCCGGCCTCATTTCGCACACCGCAAGCGCCCAGCGTCGCCCGCGCCGCCTCGAACCCGAGCCGCTTGCCGAAGCCACGCAGTACCTCGAGCGCTATCGGGAATTCTGGGAAAAGACCTTTCTCCGCCTCGACGATCTCCTCGAAGAGCTCAAGGCGAAGGAGAAGAGAAGAGCACCCCTCGCACAAAAAGAAAGAGGAGATAGTCGATGCCCATGTCGCGCGCGTTCGATGCGCCACGAATTCTCGTCAACACCAACGGAGGCCAGTCATGAAAAACACCGGAACGCTCAAGGTCACGCTGCCATCCGATCGCGAGGTGAGACTCACCCGCGTCTTCGATGCGCCGCGCTCGATGGTCTACGATGCGCTGACGAAGCCCGAGCTGCTCAAGCAGTGGTTCGGCCCGCGAGGATTCTCGCTGCTCGTGTGCGAGGTCGACCTCAGGGTCGGCGGGCGCTGGCGCTTCGTGCTCAAGGGACCGGATGGCAACACGATGGGAATGAGCGGCAAGTATCTCGAGCTCTCGCCGCCAGACGGCTCCGTGCACACCGAGGCATTCGACGATTTTCCCGGCGAGGCGCGGGTGACTACCGTCCTCACGGAGCAGAACGGCAAGACCACGCTCGTCGCAACATCGCTCTCGCCGTCGAAGGAGATTCGCGACGCGGTGATCGCATCCGGCATGGAGCATGGGGCAGCCGAGACCTACGACAGGCTCGCTGAGCTGCTCGCGCTGCAGCTGGCGTCGTAGCGCTAGTGGTGGATCGCCTCGTCCGGAATGGCGACCATCGAGACGGTAGGTGTCTTGAGCCGCGTGTCGCGATCGACCTCGGTGATGTGCGGCTCCAGGCGGCGCATCATCGAGGTGAATGACGTGGCGATGTCCGCCTCGAACTCGCGTCCGGCGCGCTCGTCGATGAACACCAGCGCGCGCCCCGGCGGATACGGCTGGCGATGCGCGCGCTCGATGCGCAGCGCGTTGTAGACGCTGCACACGCGCACCAGCTTGCTCGCGTAGTGCGTTGGGCGCCGGAAGAGTCGGTGCGGATAGCCGGTGCCATCGGGACGCAGATGGTGCTCGTACGCGACGCACGCCGAGAGCTCCTGCCGCCGGTCGCTCGAAAGAATGATCCGCGCGCCCTCGGTAGTGTGCCGCTCGATTACGATGCGCTCCTCGTCCGTGAGCTCGATCGGTTTGAGCAGCAGCTCGCGCGGGACGCGCGCCATGCCGAGATCGTGCAGCAATGCCGCCATCCCGAACTCGTGCACGTCGCGGCTGCCCAGTCCGAGATATTCTGCGAGTGCCATCGTGAGCACCGCGACGTTGATGGAATGAATCGCGTTGTAGGGATCCGACGCCTTGAGCCGAAGCAGAGGGATGATCATCGCGCTCGATCCCTTCATGGCCACGGTGAGCGAGCGCACCACAGCGTCCGCCTCGACCATCGGCACGGAGTCCGAGCCGGACACGTGCTCGTACATCCACGTGACCGCGCTGGTCTCCTCATCGAGCCCGAATGGAATTCCGGGGCCGTCCGGAGGCGTGTTGTCGGTGCGACTCCCTCGCCGCCGTCCTCGCCCGCGGCTACCGCCGCCTCCTCCGCCCTCCACCGCTCCCTCCACCCTCTCACTCTCGCCGTAGCCCATCCCCACACCCTGCCCCCTCCCTTGATCCCCCTCTTCGTCCTCCCTCACCGCCACCGCGCCGAACTTGATGCTGAACAGGCGCGACGTGTACGCCGCCCGACTCGCGACGGTGCCTGCAGCGCCGCTCTGGACGATGCGCGTCAGCACCTCCGCGAGAAACTCCTCGTACTCCTCGCGATGCACCGCGCCCTCGAACTCCAGCCGCTGCACGCCCACACCCGCCAGCTTTTCCGCCCACGGCCAGTCCTTCATGTCGTGCATCGGCGCCTGTCCGTAAATCACATCCACGCCGATGAACGAGAACTGCGGACTCGGGTTTTCCGTTTGCAGCTCGATGAGGTGCTGGAACGACGCGTCCACCGCGCGCGCCCAGGTGGGATGCTCGCGCGGATAAAGCATCATCGTCGACAGGCTCTGCGCGAGCGACGACAGGAACTTCACCGGCTCGATGATTCCGCCGCTCACTGGCTCCCTCCCCGCCCGCGCAGCGCGTTCTGTATCGCCGGATCCGTATCGCGCTCGGCCATCGCGAGTACACGCATCGCGGCCGGATCCCCCGACCATGTCGCCGACAGTGCGGTGATCGCCGCCAGCATCGGCTGACTCTTGCTCGCAAGCCTGCGAAAGATGAACCAGCGCCGCTTGCGGGCGAGCGCCGATTTCACCAGCACGTCGAGTACGTCGGGCATCCGGATCGGCGTGAGCACGCGAATCGCGAGCACCGCCAGCATCCCGTCGAGCGAGCGCTCGAGCAACCGCGCCGTGAGCACCGACACCGCCTCGCGCGGGCACCCGCCCTCGAGCGCCGCATTGAGTGCCGCGCGCACGATTCGCTCATCGACGTCGGCCACCGCCATCGCGATCGATTCGCCGCGCGTCGCGGGATCGCGCAGAAGCAGCGCGTAGGCCTCACGTCGCACGCGCGGGTCCTGGTGCTTCGCATAGGGAAGCGGGGTGAAGCTCTTCGGCCACGTCTCGAGGCGCGCCATCAGCAGCAGCAGATTTCGCTGCACGTACCACGGCGATCCCGGCAGACGAGCCATCACTGCGTTGCCGACCTCGGGGCCCAGCTGCGCGAGCATCTCGAACAGCCGCCACCGCGACGTGCGCTCATCCTCGACCTCGAGCGCATCCAGCAGCGCGCCCGCCGCCGGATAGCCGACGCGCGCCACGAGCCGGTACAACACCTCGAAGTCGATCGGCCGGTCGCGAAGCAGGCGCCGAATCGTGCCCGTGTTGTCGAGGTGCCGGCGCAGCGTCCACACGACGGTGTTGGACTCCGGCGTTTGATCCACCATCGCCAGCAGTGGCGCGATGCGCCCCGCCTTCACCATCTCCGACACCGCGTGCTTCGTGGTGGCGCTGAACAGCTCGACCTCGAGCGACATCTGCACGATGTACTCGGAATTGGGGTCGTACTGCCCAGAGCTCGCGGGTGCGTGCGTGTCCGGCTCCGCGATGAGCTGCTCGAGCGTTTGCCAGTAGCTCTCCTCCGGAAGCGCGGCGGCACCATCCCAGTCGTCGATGAGCTGGCGCATGTTCTCGCGCAGCGCCGTATCGGCCTTGTCGCGCCGGCCCGCCGATCCCTTTTCCGAATGCTTCGCGAGCTTCGTGAGCAGGAGCAGCAGCGCTTCCGACATCGTGTGCTGCGACGCCGCGGCCACCGCCTTCGCGAGGTCGAGCACCGTGTCCGCCGCCAGCGTGTGCGACGCGTTGAGCAGCAGCTGCCTCCGCTCCGCGTTCGTGCTCGACCGCTTGAGAATCTGCTGCAGCGTCTCCGCGGACAGCGCACTCACGAGCGTCGATACCTTGCGCTTCACCTGCTGTCCCGCGTGGCCGCCCTTCGTCTTCAGCACGTCCATGAACTGGCCGAAGAAGGCGAGAATTCCCTTGTCGTGCTGCGGGTCGCGCGCCCGGCTTTCGATCGCGCTCGCGAGCACCAGCGGATCCATCGGCGTGTCGGGAGTGAGCATGGATGGGTCGACGACACCACTGCCGTCGCCGCTCCCATCTCCCTCACCGCTTCCGCCAACGCCTCCGAATCCGAGAGAGGCCGCCGCCAGCTTGCCCCACAGGTTCGACGCCCAGCCGACGCGCTCTTCCGTCGTCTGATCTTCCGCATCCTGCTGGAGCTCGAGCTGGTCGTAGGTGAGGGGGAACAACCGCACGTGTTTCCACTCGCGCGCGGGCTCGGGCTCGCCCTCCACTCTGGGCGTGTCGCGTGCGACCGCCCTGAGCACTTGCTGGAGCTCGATCTCCTTCAGCCCCTCGTACAGCCGGATCGCGCCGATTTCCCGCCGGAACAGCCTGAGCGCGAGGTCGCGCGTCACGATGTGCGCGGGGTCCGTTGCCACGCCGTCCACCACGGAATGGTTCCGCGCGACCGCGATCGCGATCATCTGCCGCTCCACGAGCGCGACCGTGAGCCGGCGCGTGAGCCCGGAAACCGCGGAGTCGAGCAGCGGATGCCCATCCGGATACATCGAATACTTGTGCAGCGCGACCGACAGCTCGACCATGAGGTCGGCCATCTCGCGGGTGAGCGTTTCCGAAGGCGCGCTCGTAATGGGCGGGGCGTGCGGAACAGGCACGGGCGTCGGCGAGTGATCGAAGAATGGGGACCGGCCGTCGCCAGCCCCTTAGAATACGACCGTCACCCCCCTGACATCGTCACGGGGGACAGCACCTGTTCCGCAAGGATTTCCCTATCAGGTACGAACGATCGGGGTTCCTTTCGGAGTCATGAGCGACGCATGCGCGGGGACGGACAATCGCTCCGCGTCTTCCGCGGCCCTCGGCTGCAGCATCTGCCCTTCCTCGAGCGGGATGACCCGCTGTTCCCACCGCCGCATCATCGTCACGAACGCCTTGGCAATCTCCGCATCGAACACGGAGCCGGCCTTGTCCTCGATGTACCGCAGCGCGCTCTCCGGTGACCACGCGCCCCGGTGGAAGCGCCGCGTGCGGAGCGCATCGTAGCAGTCGCACACCTGAACGAGCTTGGTCGCGTAGTGACACTCGCGCTCGAAGTGCGGCGTTGGATACCCCAGGCCGCCCGGCAGCATGTGGTGCTCGTACGCGACGACAGCGGCCACGTCGAGCTGCGGCTCACTCATGAGAATGATCCGCGCCCCTTCCACCGGATGCCGGCGGATGATGTCCCACTCCTCATCCAATGGCGGACCCGCCTTCGACACGATCTCCTTCGGTACCTTCGTCATCCCCACGTCGCGCAGCAGCCCCGCCACACCGATCGCGCGCGTGTCGCGGCCGCCGAGCCCCAGGAACTCGGAAAGTCCCATCACGAGCACCGACACGTTGAGCGCGTGCGCCGTGGTGTACTGGTCGAACTCCTTGAGCTGCAGCAGCGGCATCAGGATCTCGCTGTCGCCGTGCATCGCAACCGACAGCGACGCCACCACCGTCTCGATCTCGGCGGCGGGAAGCGCGACGGCCCGCTTCGATCTCGCCGTAGATCATGTCGAATGGTCTCCGCCTCCTCGTCGAGCGCGAAGTTCATCCCCATGATCGGAAGCGGATCGGTGAGGAACTGTTCGGCATCTCCGCGCACGCCGATCGCGCCGTAGCGAATGCTGGAGTACTCCGTGCCCTCCTTCCGCTGCGTGTGACGCGGGTCGCGCCATCCCGGCGTCACCTCGCTCATCAGCGTGAACAGAAAGTCGTCGAACTCCTCTCTGATTACGTCGGAGACGAACTCCACCCGCTGTATCCCGGACTTCGTGAAGCGCTCCGACCACTCCCAATCCCTGAGCTCGCGCAAATGGCGGCTCTGAAAGACGATCTCGTCGCCAAGGAAGGAGAATCGGAGCACGCGCTCGGAGCGCTGAAGCTCCTGAATCGCCTCGAACGCCAGCTGCGCCGATCGCGCTCGCGCCGGATGCGTGGGCGAGTACAGCGCCATCGCGGACAGACACTTTCCGAATGCATTGAGAAAGCGAACCGGATCACTCACTCGGTCTCCTTCGCGGCTGGGCTGCGGCGCGCACGTCCGAATCCTTCGATTTCTTCGCGCTCTCGAGCACGTCCTTCACGCGCGGATCATTGCCCCAGCCCTGGGCGAGTCCCGCGAGCGCCGCGAGCATCTCCATCGACTTCGGCAGCAGCTTCATGCGGCCGAGGAGCTTCGTCCGCTTCGCCGCGTAGCCGAGCAGCCACTCGAGCGTCTCGGGATCCGCCGTCGCCCCGACGACGCGAATGCCGAGCGCGCGCATCTCCGGATGCACCGAGCGGCGCTCGACGTTGCGCATGATCAGAGGGAGCGCGGCCTTCGGGCAGTCGTCGAGCGCGGCGGCCATCGCCGTCTTCACGATCCCGTCATCGCGATCACTGAGCGCGACGATGATCGTGGTCTGCCGGTGCTTTGGCATGCGCAGCATCAGCTTGAGCGCCTCTCGGCGCACGCGCTCATCGGTGTGCGTGAGGAACGACTGCGGCGAGAAGCTGTCGGGCGCCTTGGGCAGGAGCACCAGCAGCGTGAGCAGATTGCGCTGCACGTACCACGGGAGGTCCGGGCTCTGCAACCGCTTCACGATCATCGGACCCGCGTCGTTGCCGAAGCGCGCGAGAAGATCGAGCAGCTTGCGGCGCATCGTCCGCGTTTCGCTCGTCTCGAGCCCATCGAGCAGCAGCTCGACGACGTCGAGTCCCATGCGCGAGGTGATGCGCTCGAGCAGCGCGGGGTCGATCTGCTCCTCCCGCAGGAGGTGGCGCAGATTGTCGGGCGTCGCCACGAGCGGCCAGAGCGCGTCGGCGGTCGAGTTGTTCGCCGGCGCGCGATCGAGCAGATCGAGCAGCATCGCGATGCCGCCGTTCATGATCAGCTGGTTGACCGCGAGCCAGACCGGTCCGCCGAGCGTATCGGTCTCGAGCGCTGTCGCCACGAGGCGCTTCGGCTCACAGGGATGCTTGCGCTGCTGCATGAGCGCGAGCCCACGCTGATGCGCCATGCGGTCGAGCGCCTCTTGATACCCTTCCGGATTCAGCCGCTTGGTATCCCAATTGTCGACGAGCTGCGCCACTTGCTCGCGCATCTCGTTCGATGCACCCGCACGCATCGGTGCGCTGCCCTTCTCGGCCTGCAGCGCGAGCTTGCTGAGAAGCCTGAGCAGCGAACTCGAAAGCGTTTGGTTGGATGCTTTCGCCGCGGACTGCACGAGCGCGAGTATCGCGTCCGCCGCGAGATGCTGCGACGCGTCCTTCACGAGGCGCTTCCGCTTCTCGACGTCGCCGCCCATTTCGAGCAGCCGGTTGAGCGCCGAGGGCTGCAACGACTTGATGAGCTCCGTGAGCTGTCCCGAGACCGCGATCGAGTCAGGGCTTTGCGGTCCCTTGAGCGATTCCGTGAGCTCCAGGAGGAAGCCGACGACGGCCTGGTCGTACTCGGGCTCGCGCTTCTCGTTGAGCGCGCTGGCGAGCACGCGAGGATTCAGGAGCTCCTCGCTCGCGGGGTCGCCGCGCAACATCAGCGTGGCCCGCGCGAGGGCAATCCAAATGAGCTTCGCACCGGCGCGCTGGTTCTGCTCGTCGGTGAGACCGCTTTCCTCGCCCATCAGCTCGAGCCTGTCGTACGTGAGCGCGGTGACGTGAACGTGAGGCCAGCGCATTGACTGCGCGGCGATCGCGATCTGCGGCTTGTCGTCGTCTTCGATCGACGCGGCGTAGAGGAAATCGGCCAACTCGTCGCGCCGCACGCCGGGCAGAATGTGGATGGAGCCGATGCGCAGACGGTGCAGTCGCTGTGCGAGCTCGCGCATGAGCGCGTTGGCGGGATCCGTGGCGACGCTGCCGATGACGATTTGGCTGCGTGCGACGGCGAAGGCGACTGGCTCGGTATCGTTTAGTACGCCGTCGAGTTTCCGAACGCACCGATCCACAGTGGCAGACAGCTGCGGATGCCCCTGGGGGTAGATCCCGTGTTTCTGGAAGGCGACGGCGAACTCGACCAGGAACTCCGCGAGGTTCTTCGGAATGCGCTGATGATTCGAATTCGCCGGCGGAGCGGCGGATGGGAAGGTCACGAGAGCGAAATCACGGGGTGAAGAGGTCTACCCAACGACGAATGCCCGTGAAAAACGCAACGCGGCGAGGGTGCGCGTTGGCGCTGTGCCGGAGCCGGTTGCGGCGCATCAGATCGGCGTTGGAGCGCTCCCGGCCGCGGCATTCGAGCTCGCTTGGAAAAAAGCGGTCGCCTTAACGCCGAACATAATGACCATATTTCGATACACTATAAGGCCAATAACGCGTCAGATAAATGTCACTGATAGCCAATATCAACAGTTTGTGAACGGATAAAACGGATTTGAACGGACTTGAACGGAGACGGCAAAGACTCGCAGTTATCCGTTAGTGTCCGTTTGTTTTCCGTTTTGTCCGTTTCATCAAATCGTTAGTGCTTGGGTGCGATACCGTCATCGCCCGACGAGACGTGTCAACGGTTAGGGCTCGCATGCGCATCCCGACTCAGCCATCCCGCCACGACGCATCGTGGCACACGCCCTGCCCTCCTTCACCCGCATTACCGATCGTTGCGCTCGGAGTCGAACAAGCGTTAAGTCAAAGAGTAGTTACTGAACGCGGCGCGCGCCGCGCCCTCGTCGAGAGCTCAGCGCGCGCTCTTACCACGCTCATCAACCGACGGAATCAATAATGTCTCGCATCGCGAGAGCGCTCACCGGCGTTCTCTGCTTCTCGCTCGCAGCCGCCACGGCGCGCTCCCAGGAAGCCGCTCCCCTGCACAAGGGAGACCTCGTTCGATTCCTCAGCGGCACGACCTACAGCAAGCCCGAGATCGCGGCGATCATCCGCCGCGCCTGTCTCGCCTTCTCACCAACCGCGCGCGACAACCAGAACCTCAAGGACCTCGGCGCCACGCCCGCGGTGCTCAACGCAATGAAGACGTGCACCGAGAACGGAAACAAGGTTGCTCGCGCCGAGGTCGCGACACCCGCGCCGATCCGTCCCATGGAGATCGATCTTACGTCTCGCAACCTCACTGCGACCGCCGGTACCGTGGCGCTCTACACCGTCACGATTCACCGCGGGCCAACGCCGGCATCCGGCGTGCGACTGCTGCTGCGAGGCTCACGCGATATCCCGGGCGGCGCGCAGGCGGAGCTCACTGCGAACACCGATCGCGACGGGCGCGCGACGTTCTCGATCCCCGCCGGATCGACCGCCGGCAACTACAAGCTGAGAATCGACGACGCCGATGGTGTCGAGATGCACGGCGTCACCGACTTCGTCCTCACGACGCTGCCCTCGACGCCCGCGCTCGTGAAGGTCACGCCGCAAACGCTCGACATCGGCGCGAACGCGCGTGGCACGCGCGAAGTCACCGTCGCCGTGACCGATCCGTTCGGAAATCCGGCGCCTCGGCTCACCGTGATGCTCCGCCAGTATCCGCTGCGCGGCTCCGCCATCACGCCCGCGCTGCTCACCGACAATGCGGGCATCGCGCACTTCGCCGTGCAGGCCGCCCCGCTGCACGACGGCGACAGTCTCGTCGTCAGCATCGCCGATCGCCCGTACGGCACGGTGCACGTCACCGCCGCCGCCGAGATTACGACGCTCCTGCTCAATGCCGAACGGCAGTTGAGTGAGGGCAACGTGGCGGCGCAGGGCGCGTACGACAGCGTGCTCTCCGTGGATCCGTCCAACGCCCGCGCGCTCGTCGGGCGCGGCTACATTCTGTCGTCGCAGAACAAGTACGACCCCGCGACGCAGGACTTCACCGGGGCGATGAAGGCGAACGACTATCGCGCGAGCGCGCTCACCGGTCTCGGATATGTCGCGCTGCGGCGCGCCGATCTCGCCACCGCAGCGGCGCGCTTCTCCGAGGCGCTCGCGATCGACTCGGGCGACGCCGGCGCAGCCACCGGGCTCGCATACGCGGAGCTTTGGCGCATCGACTCGCGACAGCTGCCGCACCGCGCCGCAGCGCTCGCGGCGCCGCGCCCCACCGCCTATCCGGCCGACGCGGCAAATCAGCTGCGCGCCGGCATCGACTTTTTCGCCGCGCGCAACCTGAAGAGCGCCCAGCGCTCGCTCTCGAGCGCCGCCAACGCCGCGCCCTCGTGGCCGGATGTGTACTACACGCGCGCGCTCGTGTATCAGGCCGACGGTCAGTCGTCGCTCGCCGTCGCCGACTTTCAGCACTACCTGCAGCTGCGCCCGAGCGCCGTCGATCGCGTTTCCGTGACGTCGCGCATCGACGCGCTGAATCGCAGCCCGTCGCAGGCGCTCGCACTCGGCATCATCCCCGGCGGCGGGCAATTCTACACGCATCAGCCGGTGCTCGGCCTCGTCATCCTGGGTGGTGTGGCCGGAAGCGCCGTGTGGGCCCTGAAATCGAGTCCGATCATCTTCACGGATCCGTTCGGCCACCCGTATCAGGCCGGAACGAAGCGGAAGAACCTGACCACCGGCCTGGCAGTGGGCGGCGGACTCTGGGTGATAGGCGCGCTCGAGGCGGCGATACACGCGTCGACCGCGCGCGGAGATCCGTATCCTCCCGTCGCGCTTCCTTCTGCGCCGAGGAGAGCGGAACTCCCGCATCTCGTTCCCACCGTGGGTTTCGATCCTTCCGGACCACGGCTCGGCGCCGCGCTCAGCTTCACGATTCGCTGAGCGCGCGCCGGAAAATCGAGAAGGTCAGGGAAGAACCGTCATCACCGCAGGGAAGCTGTTGACGCCTTCGCTCGTTGCGGTGATCGTCGGCAGCCCGACCGCGACTGCAGTCACGAGCCCCGTGTTGTCCACCGTCGCGAGCGACTGATCGCTCGACGACCACGTCACCGTGCGACCGGTGAGCGCGTTGTTGCTTGCGTCGCGCGGCGTCGCGCTGAACTGAAAGGTGTTTCCGACACTCGCCGTTCCCAGCAGGGGCGAAATATCCACGGAGGCGACGGGCACCGGATCGACGGTGAGCGACGCGGTGGCGTTCTTCGTCTCGCTGATCGCACCGATGGTTACGGACCCGGGCGCGACACCCAGAGCGACGCCGGTGCTGCTGTTGATCGAGGCGATCGTCGGATCACTCGAGCCTCGTAGACGATCGTCCGGCCGCCAGCGGTTGTCGCTCGCGTCGCGCGGCGTGGCGGTGAACGTCACGGTGCTTCCGACATTGACAGCCTGACTCGACGGAGCGAGGACCACGCTGCTGACGGGAACCGGCGTCACCGTGAGCGTTGCCGGCGGGCTGTGCTTCCCCTCGCTTGTCGCGGTGATCATCGCCGTGCCGGGAGCGACGCCCGTCGCGACGCCCGAGCTCGCGTCGATCGTCGCAATGTTCTGATCGCTCGAGCTGAATGTGATCGTGCGGCCGGTGAGCGTGTTCCCTCCACCATCCAACGTCACCGCGGTGAACGGAGGTGTACTCGACCCCGCGACGACCGACAGCGACGTCGGCGAGATCGTGACACTCCCAACGGGAACGGCGGTGACCGTGAGCGTCGCGGGCGTGCTGTTGATTCCCTCGCTCGTCGCGGTGATCGACGCCGTGCCCGGCGCAACGCCCGTCGCGACACCTGTGTTCGCGTCGATCGTCGCAATGGTCGGATCGCTCGAGGCGAACGTCACCACTCGGCCCGCGAGCGGGTGGCCGCCGGCGTCCTTCGGCTGCGCAGTGAAGGCAGGCGTAGTTGCGCCAACCTGGACCGATTGATTCTGCGGAGCAATGGTGACGCTGGCGACTGGCACGGCGATGACGACGATGGTCGCCGTTCCGGTCTTCCCTTCGCTCGTCGCGGAGACTGTCATCGTGCCGGGCGCCTGCGAGGTGACCTTCCCGTTGCTCGAGACGATCGCAATGTTGTCGTCGCTCCCATCCCAGACCACCGTGCGGCCGCTGAGCGTATTCCCGTTCGCGTCCTTCGTCGTCGCAGCCAACTGCACAGACTGGCCGAGGGTGAGGGTGTCGAGCGCCGGAGTGACCGTGACCGACGCCACCGGCACCTGCGTCACCGTAACGGTGGCGGTGGCCGAGAAACCGGAGCCGGTTTGCGTCACGGTGATCACTGCTTGACCTGGTGCGCCCGGCGTCACGAAGCCCGTGGAGCTCACCGTCGCGACACCGTTCTTGTTCGAGCTGAAGGTCACCGGGCGGCCGACGAGCGACAGCGTTTCACCAATCGAGTCGAGAAGCGTCACCGTGAGTTGCGCGCCGGGGTCGCCCTGAGTAAACGCGAGCGCATCGGGATCGACGACCACGCGACGCACGGGCACCAGCGCCACCGTGACGTGTGAGACCCCGGAGGCGGACCCGCTCGTGCCGGTGATCGTCGCGGTGCCCGGAACGACGGCGCTCACGACTCCCGCCGGACTGACCGTCGCAATGAGAGTGTTGCTGGACTGCCAGGCGACGGGTTGGCCCTGGAGCACGTGGCCGCCCGCGTCCGTGACCGTCGCTGAGAGCTGCTGTTGTTGTGTGACGAGGAGTGCGGCGCTCAATGGTGACACGATAACCGCGTTCGCGGGCGACACTATGACGCTGACCGGCACTCCGACGCTCACGGCGCCGCTCGTGGCGGTGACGGTAGTGGCGCCCGTCGACTGTCCGGTCACCAGCCCGGTGGATGTGACGCCCGCGACTCCGGCGTTAGCGGTCTGCCACGTCACGAGAGCGCCGGAGATCACCGCGCCACTCGCATCCTTCACCGTGGGAGTGAGCTGTGAGGTCTGTCCGATCGTGACGGTCACGCTCGGCGGCGCGACCGTGATGCTGGCGGGGACTGGCGCGTTGACTGCAACCGCGGCGGTGCCGGACTTTCCCTCGCTCGTCGCGGTGATGACGCTTCCGCCGACGCTCACTCCGGTGACGAGGCCAGTATTGTCGACGGTCGCAACCTCCGTGTTCGACGATGACCACGTTACCGTGCGTCCGGTGAGCGGAGCCCCCGCCGCATTGAACGTCTGCGCCACGAGGTGCACGGTCTCGCCGATTTTGATCGTCGGGCCCTGTGGCGTCACGGTCACGGATGCGACGCCCGGCGGGATGACGGTGATCGTGGAAAATCCCGACATGCCGCCGGAGCTCGCGGCAATGCGCACGGTTCCCACGGCAATACCAACGACGACCCCCGTGCCGGACACCGTCGCGACGCCCGCGTTCTCGGTGTTCCAGAAGATGGTCGCGCCGTTGACGGTGTGGCCGGCAGCATCGGTCACTGTCGCGGAGAGTGTGACGCTGGAACCGACGCCGAGCGAATCGCTCGAAGGCGTGACGGTGACGCCAGCGCTCCCTCCCCCAGGCCCGGTGGAGTCGCCGCCGCACGAAAGGATCGCGGCTGCGCAGACCATCGCGGAAACGAGCGAGCCGAATTTTGATCGACGTGCTGTGCGCATCCAACAACTCATGAGTCGAGGGGTCCGCAGTTAGGCGCGTGCGCAGGGGCGCGCGCGTGCGTCTGAGTGCGGGGCTGCATCATAATCGTCCGGTCGCTTGAATGGAAAGCGGCCGGCGAGAATAGTGGGGTGCAAGCGATGCGCCAGTGGAGAGAGGCGTAGCGCGAGAGGGTGCGCGTCGAACCGGCGGTCGCTGGAGTGCTGGGTCGCACTTGCAAGTCACCGATTGGTGACAGTATCTTGTCACCGACTAGTGACTCAAGGCCAGGTTGCCAAGAGATCGATTCGCTACCCGCGCTGCAATCCTCGACAGCGCCGCCGCCATCATCGCCTCGCAGGGACTCCCCGCGTTGGGGGTCAATTCGCTTGCTCACGCAGCGAAGTGCGACAAGGTTCTCGTCTATCGGTATTTCGGTGGCCTCGATGGCGTCCTCGCAGCGCTCGGCGCCGAACGCATGCTCTGGCCACGCATCGAGATCGCGCCAAGCGAAAAGGATGCCGACTCGGCCCTTTCCGACGCAGTATTCACGCTCCTGCTCGAGGAATGGGCCGCCCTCTCCGGCAGTCCACTGATGCTCGAAGCCTCCGCCGCGGAGCTCGCGACACATCCGAACTCCCTTGGCGCAGCCACCTCAATGCAACGCGCAGAGCTACATGCGCGGTTGATTTCGAGGTTGAGGGAAGAACATCGCATCCCAGCCTACGTCGATCTGCCGGCTCTCGTGCAGCTTCTCAGCGCCGCCCTCTCCCTTCTCGCACTCCGAGCCGCGCACGCGACCAGACACCCCGACGCGGATTCGCCGCAATCATTCGACTCCGGTTCGCCTCAGGGATGGCGGCGGATCGAGAAGATCGTCGGCGCGATCACCCGGGCGCTGTTGGCTGTCGATAGCTGATGCACGCGACTAGTCACCAGTCGGTGACATAACTAGTTACTTCGCGCCCGCTCCCCGCAAAACGAAGTTGTAGCTCCCGGTCGTCGGATGCCCGTCGCGCGCCACAACACGATACGTCACGACGTAGGTGCCCGGCGCGGTCGGGGGCGCCGAGAAGTCGAGCGAGGCGGTGGTGGCGGCGCTTCCCTCGTGCCGAAGGGCGCCCGTCTTCACCGTGTCGCCGCCAATCCGAACGATCTTCACCCGGCTGAGCGCCAGCTCGAGCGGCTCCGAGAACCAGAGACGTACGGACTTGGGCGTCGAGACGAGCGTGTCGTTCACCGCAGGCTCGGCGCGCACGAGATGCGCGTGGAAGAGGGCCGTTGCCGGAGCGGATGCAGTCACGCCGGTGAAGAGCAAAACGGCGGCGGTGGTGGAATAGAGACCAGGGAGGCGCATGAACCGAAAGATAAGAGGTGGCGACGGTGAGTGTAGTTGTACCATTGTAGTCGCGCGACGTGCCGTCGTCGCTGCACCATCGCCACGAGGCCGTCGCATTAGATTCGTCGTGCTCGCTCGCCACCAGTCGCACACCATTATGCCTCACTACCCCATGCCCGCTTCGTGATCGACGTCGAAGGCCTTACCAAAACCTACGGTGACTTCGAGGCCGTGCGAGGGCTCACGTTCACGGTCGCGCCCGGCGAGGTGCTCGGACTCGTCGGCCCCAACGGCGCAGGCAAGACGACCACGCTGCGCAGCATCGCCGGCATCATCGTCCCCACCAGCGGCACCGTGCACGTCGGCGACTACGATGTTGCGAGAGCGCCAGAGCGTGCGAAGGCGCTGCTCGCGTTCATTCCCGATGAGCCGCAGCTGTTCGAGCATCTCACGGTGGAAGAGCATTTGCGCTTCATCGGCCGCCTGTACGGCGTTCCCGATGCGCCCACGCGGATCGAGCCGCTGCTCGTCGAGATGGAGCTGCTCGACAAGCGCGGATCGCTCCCGGTGGCGCTCTCGCGAGGGATGCGACAGAAGCTCGCGATCGCGTGCGGGCTGCTCCACTCGCCGATGGCGCTGCTGCTCGACGAACCACTCACCGGCCTCGATCCCGCCGGCATGCGCCGCATGAAGTCGACGATTGCCGCGCGCGCGCGCGCCGGCGCTGCCGTCGTTCTAAGCTCGCATCTCCTCCACCTCGTCGAGGAGCTCTGCACGCGCCTCCTCATCATGCAGCGCGGGCGCGCCATCGCGCTCGGCACGATCGCCGAAATAGTGGCCGAGCGCCCCGACCTCGCCGGACGCGCGCTCGAGGATGTCTTTCTCGCGCTCATTGAAGAGGGCGAGCGCAACGACGGCGCACGCGCGTCGGCGTGAACGACGCGCTCCGCGTATCTGCTCTGGCACAGCGCCCGAAATCGTCTGCGCGGCCAGGTGGCGCGGCTCAAGCGCCCGCGCTACCTGCTCGCCGTACTCGCGGGCACGCTCTACTTCGGCGCGCTCCTGTTCAACTCGCGGATGCCAAGTCCCCTCGGCGGATCGGCATCGACCGCGCTCGGCCAGCTCGTCTACACGGCGATCATCTTCCTCACGATCGCGAGCGGATGGGTACTCGGCAGCGACCGCCCAGCGCTCGTGTTTTCGGAGGCGGAGGTGCAGCTGCTGTTTCCGGCGCCGCTCACGCGCGCGGCGCTCGTGCGGTACAAGGTCGCGCAGGCGCAGATGGTCGTGCTTTTCAGCGTGCTGGTGTGGGTGGTTCTGTTGCGACGCGGCGGCACGCTGCCGTTCTGGATGCGCGCGATCTCGCTCTGGATCATCCTCTCGACGATGTATCTGCATCGTGTGGGCGCATCGCTCGTGCGCACGAGCGCGGCATCGCACGGCGCGCGCGGCGTGCGCAGGAACCTCATTCCGATCGTGATCGTAGCGACGGTCGTCGTCATCGTCGGCTGGACGGTGGTGCGGGCAATACCGGGCGTGCGCTCCGCGTTCCTGGCGGGCGAGGGTGGCTCCGCGCTCGAGCGCCTGGCGTCGAGCCAGCCGCTCGCCGCGATTCTCTTCCCCTTTCACCTCCTGATTGCGCCACTGTTCGCCGACTCGTGGAAGCATTGGATGCTCGCGATCGTCCCCGCGTTCGCGCTCATGGCGGCGCACTATCCGTGGGTCACCCACACCGACGCCGCGTTCGAGGAGGCGGTGGCCGAGGCTGCGGCGAAGCGCGCGCGAGCGATCGCGGACACGCGCGGCATGCGCGGCCGCCGCGCCGTAATTGCGGACGGCGCGGTGCGCAGACCGTGGTTCCCGCTCGCACCTACGGGACATCCAGCCATCGCGATCATCTGGAAAAACGTGCTCGCGTACACGCGCGCGCTTCGACTCCGGACGTTCGTGATCATGGTCTGCGCCGTGGGAGCGGTCGGGGGCGTAGTGTACTCGGAAGTGGGGCTGAGCGAGCTGGCGTCGGTCGGTGAAACGCTCTGCGCGATCCCGCTGGTGATGCTCATCGTTCTCGGACCCGGCTTCGTGCGCACGGATCTGCGGCAGGACCTGCTGCAGCTCGACCAACTGCGAAGCTACCCGCTGCGAGGCTCGACGATCGTGGCGGCCGAGATTGCGAGTACGGCGGCGATTCTCACGGCGATGCAGTATCTGCTTCTCGCACTCGCCGCTGTTCTGGCATCGTACGACGTGCGCGCGCCCGTTCCCTTGGGTCCCGCCGTGCTCATCGCGCTCGTGGTGCTGCCAACGCTCAACGCGATCTCTCTCACGGTCGCGAATGGCTCCGCGCTGCTTTTCCCCGGCTGGGTGCGTCTGGGTGATGGCCGCACCGCGGGGATCGAGGCGATGGGGCAGAACGTGCTCGCGATCTTTGTGTCGCTCATCGTCACCTTCGTCGCGCTGCTGCTGCCGCTCGTCGTTGCGGTGTTGGTGGCCAGCGGCGTGAGCTCCGCGGTCTCGCGGACGCTGGACGCGTGGGCCTTCGTCGCCGCCGCTCCGGCGGGTGCACTCGTCGCCTTCGGGGAGCTGTGGCTGGTGATCAAGTGGCTGGGTCGCGTCTTTGCGCGTACGGACCTCGCCCAGATCGAGCCGCCGGCGTGAGCGCCGCGGCGCTCGTCGCGCCCGCTGGCTCCCGATGGCATGATTCAACTCTGCGGCGTGCGAGCGCGATGGGCAGTCAGCAGGCTGGTACAACATCGACCGAGGTTTCGCGAATCGTGGCAACATCGAATAGTGCGGATCATCCTCTACGTGCAGGAGATCCCGAAAGTGGCCCGCTTCTACGAGCGGTACTTCGGCATGAAGGCCCTGCCCTCCGAGAACAAGGCATGGCTGGAGCTGGCGAGCGACGACGGCGGCTGCATCCTCGCGCTTCATCAGGCGAGCCGCGCACAGAAGGGCGGCGCGGCGATGAAGATCGTGTTTGGTGTGAGCGACGTTCGCGGATTCGTCACCGAGTGCGAGCGGGAAGGATTGAAATTCGGCCCCGTCCACGAGGCCGGCGAGTTTCTCTTCGCCAACGTGAAGGATCCTGCCGGCAACCCGGTTCAGATATCGAATCGCCTTACCACCGGGGCTTAGTGCAATACCCGCTACGGTACTGATCGCAGGTTATGCCCTCCCTCCTGATTTACGCCAAGCGGCTGCTCGTTGGTCGCCCGCTCGCATCGGAACGACTGGAAGATCAGAAGCTGAGCAAGACAACGGCGCTGGCTGTGCTGTCGTCCGACGCTATCTCGTCGGTGGCGTACGCGACCGAGCAGATTCTCTTCGTGCTCGCCGTTCTTCCCGGCGTCGTTGCGTCGACCTACGTGTTCCCGATCTCGGTCGTCATCGTCGCGCTGCTCGTGCTGGTCGGGTTGTCGTATCGCCAGACTATTTTCGCGTATCCGAGTGGCGGCGGCTCCTTCACCGTCGCCAAGGAGAATCTCGGAGTCGGGCCCGGGCTCGTCGCGGCGGCGGCACTGCTCACCGACTACGTGCTCACGGTGTCGGTGTCGATCTCGAGCGGTGTGGCCGCAATGACGTCGGCGTATCCGGCGTTCGTGCCCTACCGCGTGTCGATTTGCATTTGCGCGATCATTCTGCTCACGCTCGTAAATCTTCGCGGGGTTCGCGAGTCGGGTGCTGCGTTCAGCGTGCCGACGTATGTGTTCATCGTCATGATGCTCGCCCTCATTGGAGTCGGACTCTACAGACTCTCGATGGGGCACGCGCCGGCGCCATTCGCCGGGGCGCGGCACATCGATCCGGTCTCGGCGCGCCAGACGGCGATGGGGGCGCCGGTCGCATTCGCCTTCCTTTACCTGATGATGCGCGGATTTGCGGAAGGCTGCTCCGCCATGACCGGAACCGAGGCGATCTCGAACGGCATCACCGCCTTCCGCGCTCCCGCACCACGTAACGCCGCGAAGACGCTCGGCTTGATGGTGACGATCCTCGCGGTCTTTTTCCTCGGGGTGAGCTGGCTCGCGCAGGAGTACGCGGTGATGCCGACGCAGAGTGAGACGGTGTTATCTCAGCTCGGACGGCACATCTTCGGGATGGGGAAGGTCTACTTCGTCTTCCAGTATGCGACGTTCGCCATTCTCGTTCTCGCAGCGAACACGGCGTTCGCTGATTTCCCGAGGCTGTCGAGCATTCTTGCGAGCGAGCGTTTCATGCCGCGCCAGCTCGCGGCGCGCGGTGACCGCCTCGCGTTCTCGAACGGCATCGTGACGCTGGCGCTCGTCGCGATTCTGCTCGTGTGGCTGTTCCATGCGCAGACGACCGCGCTCATCCCGCTCTACGCGATCGGCGTCTTCGTGTGCTTCACGCTGTCGCAGGCGGGGATGGTGCGCCACTGGTTTACCACGCGCGAGCGAGGGTGGAAGTGGAAGGCCGCGCTCAACGGCATGGGCGCGATTGCCACGGGCATCGTCTCGATCGTGCAGGTGGTGACGAAGTTCACGTCGGGTGCATGGATCGTCGTCGTACTGATTCCGTTGATCATTTTGCTGCTGCGCGCGATTCACGAGCACTATCGCCTGTTTGCGGACGAAGTGAAGTTCGTCGGCCACAGCCCGATCGTGCCTTTGCATCACACCGTTGTCGTGCCGATCAATGCGATCACGAAGGCGACGGCGGGCGCGCTCGTCTACGCGACCATGATCAGCGCCGACGTGCACGCGATCTACATCGACCTCGATCATTCCGCCACGGAAAGCTGCGCGAGGATTGGGCCTCGTGGGACATCGGCATCGAGCTGGTCGTCATCGACTCCCCGTATCGTTCCGTATTGCGCCCGATGGTGGAATACGTGGAGAATTTGCGCCGTGACGCTCCGGGAGAGCTGGTGACCGTCGTGGTGCCCGAGATCGTGCCGCGCCAATGGTGGGAGCACTTTCTGCACAACAAGACCGCGCTCTACATTCGCACGGCATTTCTGTTCAAGCCCAATATCGTCGTCACGGCCGTCCCGTTTCACCTCGGCCACGCGGCACGGCTACGCGATCGATTCGACTACGACGATCAGCTGGACGAATCGCTCGACGAGGATGTGCGAATGACGCGCGAAATGCTGCTCATGGAGGACGGAGATTGTGGTGGCGCCCGAACCGCCGGATGGTCCCTGATCGGCGTCGGCGGTTCGCCGACGGCTAGCGGGTGACGTGCGACGCGCTTTCGGCAGGCATGTCTACGACGGTCGCCCCTCCATCGCTCGTGATCGAGCATCCCTGCGCCTCCAGCAGTCGTCGCGCGAGACGCATCTCGAGCGATCCCGCATTCGCAGTGCCGGAAACTATCGGCCGGCTCGCGATGCTGACGCGAATACGCGCGCGGTCGCCTTCGCCGGCGTCGACATCGACGTCGCCGCCCGCGGCAGTGTGTGCAATGGCATCGAGGAGAATCGACGTCAGCGCCTCCTGTGCGAGCACGGCGTCCACTATGGTGCGGGGCGCCGTGTCCGATACGACTGGTCGCAGCTGCACGTGAGCGGACTCGGCGCGCGCCGCCGCGATCGCGAGCGTGGGTCTCAGGAGCTCCGCGAGATTCATAGGCTGGGTGACGATCGACAGCTCGCCGCGATTCAGCTGCAGCAGTTTCTGTAACTCGCGAACTTCCGTATCGATCGCATCCACCGCGGAGATTGCCGCGCCGAGCATCTCCTCCTGATTTTCGTTGAGCGAACCGAACGGACTGGAAAGGAGGATGTGCAGAGGGAGCTGGGCATCCTGAGCGCGAGTAGCGAATCTCGCGGTGACGGCCTGAAGCAGATCTTCGACCTCGTGCGCGTGGTCGAGCGCCTCGCGCTCCTGGCGAGTCGCTTCCTCGCGCGCACGGACGACGGCGCTGCTCAATCCGGCGACGGTTGCTTCTATGTGGTCCAGTTCATCCGCGTTGAGACTGGCGCCGTCTTCCTGCACGGCCGGAAGCCGAATACCGAGGTCGCGTAACGCGTCCTGGCGCGTGGTCGCAGCGCTCGCTGAGCTCCCGCCCTGAATCGACATCGAGTGCCCCGCCAGTCGTTGCACCCGATGGACGACATAGCGGGTGTTGCGCCAGGAGACGATGAGCGAGACGACCGCCGCGACTGCAGCGAGGACGATCACCAGCTCCGGCGCCGTGTGCGCGTAGCGACCCCAGTACGCGAGCGCCGCAACCAGGAACAGTCCGAGCACCGCGGGCAGAACCGCGAGAAAAAGGCGCTGACCTACTTTCATGAGTGGCGCTCCACGTCACGCTCCTCCCCGGTCATTCGCTCGCCCCCGCGTCCCGGCCACGACGCGCGATCAATGGCTCGACGAACGAGACGACGAGCACATCGAGCCCGCTGGAATTGTTCACGAGACTCGCAACGACGGATCCGTGCCGCATCTTGTACCAACGCGAGCGCGTGCTCTGGCCTGCAATGATCAGGGACACGCCCTTTTGCTCGGCGAAACGCATGATCGCGCCGGCGACGTCGGCGCCCTCCAGTTTGACGACTTCAGCGCCGAGGTTCTGGGCCATCTGAATGTTGTCGACGAGTCGCCTTTGTATGGTCGCGTCGATCTTGTCCGCCTGTTCCTCGGGAGTCTGGACGTACACGCAGTACCAGTCGGAATTGAGACGGCCGGCGATCCGGCTCGCCTTCCGCAACAGTGAGGCGGTGCGCGGAGGGTCGCTGGACATGGCCACGAGAATTCTGTCCGCCGTCTTGGGCGCGGCACTCTTTTGCGCGGGCGTCTCGTTCTCGCGCTGCACAATGAATTCTCGCGTGCGATCGACCGAGCTCGCGACTTCTCTCAGCGCGAGCTCCCGCAGCGTCGAGAGATTCTCCTCGGTGAAGAAATTCTCGAGGGCGGCAGCCACTTTCGTCTTGTCGTAGATCTTTCCATCGGTCAGGCGCTGGCGCAGGTCCTCTGCCGAGAGGTCAATGTTGATGACCTGATCGGCGCGTGCGACCACCCAATCGGGGACGGTCTCGCGCACCGACACGCCGAGTGTCCGCTGGACGACATCGTTCAGGGAATCGAGATGCTGGACGTTCACTGCCGAGATCACGTTAATTCCGGCGTCGAGCAGCTCGAGGACATCCTCCCAGCGCTTCCAATGCTTCGACCCGGGGAGGTTCGTGTGCGCGAGCTCGTCCACGATCGCGACCTCTGGATGACGAGCGATGACGGCATCGACATCCATTTCCGACGAGCGTGACGCCGCGATATTCCACGAGCTTCCGCTTAACGATTTCCATGTCTTTCAGCTGCGCGTCGGTATCCGCACGGCCATGCGTTTCTACGAAACCCACGACCACATCGACGCCGCGTTGCCGGAGCTCGTGCGCCTCGGTGAGCATGCGGTACGTCTTGCCGACGCCCGCGGCCGAGCCAATGTAGACCTTGAGCTTTCCCCGAGCTCGTTGCCGAACGAGCTGGAGAAAGTCGTTATCGCTTCCGGCGGCGCGTGCATCGGAGCTCATTCGGCCACCGGTAGAGGAAGCGTGATCACGGAGGTCATGCGCGTTACGAGTCGCTAGATCGTCAGCGCGAGAGAGGTGACGACAAAGCCGTCGTTCTTCGAGAACGGATCCGACGAGGAACGATCGGGAAATACGTGATCCCGCGCGGTGAACCCGCGCAACTCGGTGCGCCACAGCAAACGCGCTTGCGGCGTCACGTCGACGCCCAGCAATGCTCCCCCAGTCTGGAATCCATTTGCGCCCACGGGCACGGCCGTCAGCACGCTGTTCCGATCACTGAAATACTCCACGCGCCCGTTGAGCGCCACCTTCGAATTCAATGCATATCGGCCGACCACCGCGCCAATGTAGAATGCATCGTTCCCCGAGCCAGTGGCGCGACGCTGCAAGCCATAATCGGCGGTCAGCGAAACGCCGAATTCGGCGGTCACCTGCGCCTTGAGCAGCGCCTCGTTGAGGACTCGCAGCCTCGAGCGCGCGGTATCGGGCTGCTCGTTGCCGAAGAAATTGTCGTAACTGACTGTGACGGTCGGCGATAAGACATAGTCGAGCCGAACGCCAACGGCCTTGTCGGAATTCGTCTCGGAGATGTTCTGCCATCCGTTCACGACGACGCCGGTCACCGCGAGCTTTGGTGTCGCCTGCCATACCGCGCGCACGCCTGTTTCATAGTACGGCGTGTAGTCGGCGACGAACGAGCGCGAATAGGTATAGTTGTCGCGCGAGATCCATGTCTCGTTTCCGATGTGCGAGAAGAAAATACCGCCATCGATCCACAGCTTGTCGGCTACCCTGTACCCCGCGAACGCCTCCTGAATGTGCCTGCTGAGCGAGGATCCGCTCACCGAGCCGATCGTGGGCTCTCCCGCATAGTTGGACTGCACGGACGTTCCCGCCTGGAGAGCCAACCGGCCGTGCACGCGCGCGCCATCGACCTTTGCCTCGACATCCGCAAGGTTGATGTTGAACTCGTTGTGTCGCGCCGGCTGCGTGGTGTACGACCGGTCGATGGAGGGCGGGCGGTTGAAGTCGTACGCGTAGTAGCCATCCACGAAACCGCCGAACGTCACCCTGATCGCCGTATCGGCTACCGCAGCCGCCGAGCTGTCGAGCCCGCCCTGCCTTCCCAGCTGTATCGGCGCTCTGCGCACGCACCCCGGCCGGGAGCGCCAGCAGGATGATCGCGCCGGCGGCACTTATCGTTCGCACGTGAAACTCCAGTCAATTTGAGGGGCGGAGTCGCTCGCGCCTCCGCCATGGATCTATCCGACGCTTCGACATGGACTTACCTCGAGGCCGTGCCGGCGGCAGGGCGGCTGAACGACGAGTCGAGGGCAAGATTCAGGAGCAGCACGTTCACCCTGGGCTCGCCGAGCAGTCCGAATTGCCGCCGCGTGGTGTGGCGCTCGACGAGCGAGCGAATCGCATCCACGCTCGCGCCTCTGGCACGCGCCACGCGCGCGATCTGCTGCGCCGCGTTTGCCGGAGAGATATCGGGATCGAGCCCCGACGCCGAGGAGGTGACCATATCGGATGGTATTCCTCCGCGTACGGCGCCGTCCTGCGCGACAGCGCTGTCGATCGCCTGCTTGACAAGTGTGTCCGCGAGCCTGCGGTCCGTGGGTCCCTTGTTGGTGCCGGAGGACGCGGTGTCGTCGTAGCCGTTTCCCGCAGCGGATGGGCGCGGATGAAAGTATTCCGGCTTCGCGAAGCTCTGGCCGATCAGCGCGCTGCCGACTGTCTCACCGCTTGCGGTCGTGATGAGCGAGCCATTTGCCTGACGCGGGAACACCAACTGCGCGAGCGCGGTCACGATTCCCGGATAAATGCCGCCCGTGATGATCATGAGGACGATCGTCATCGCAATGGCGGGCCACAGTTGCTTACGAAGCATGATGACGCTGCCTTTAGACGAAGTGCAGGGAAACCAGCAGGACGTCGATGAGCTTGATGCCGATGAACGGCACCACGAGACCACCGAATCCGTAGATCAACAGATTTCGACGGAGAATCACCGTCGCCGGCGCCGGGCGGTACTTGACGCCGCGAAGCGCCAGCGGGATCAGGGCGATGATGATGAGTGCGTTGAAGATCACGCTCGCGAGGATCGCCGACTGTGGGGAATGCAGGCGCATGATGTTGAGCGCCTGCAGCGCCGGGAACGTCACGACGAACATCGCCGGAATGATCGCGAAATATTTCGCGACGTCGTTGGCGATCGAGAACGTGGTGAGTGCACCGCGAGTCATGAGCAGCTGCTTCCCGATCTCGACGACCTCGATGAGCTTCGTCGGATTGGAGTCGAGGTCGATCATGTTCCCGGCTTCCTTCGCCGCCTGGGTGCCGGTGTTCATCGCGACGCCGACGTCCGCCTGCGCGAGCGCGGGCGCGTCGTTCGTGCCGTCACCCGTCATTGCCACGAGCTTGCCACCCGCCTGCTCGCGCTTGATCAATGCCATCTTGTCTTCCGGCTTTGCCTCCGCCAGGAAGTCATCGACACCAGCTTCGTGCGCGATCGACGCCGCGGTGAGAGGGTTGTCACCGGTGATCATCACGGTGCGAATGCCCATCGCCCGCAGGCGGTCGAAGCGCTCGCGCATGCCACCCTTCACGACATCCTTGAGGTAGATCACGCCAAGCGCATGCGCGACGCCGTTCTCCCGCTCCGCGACGACGAGCGGCGTGCCACCCTGCTTCGCGATGCGCTGCACGTGCGCTCCCAAGTCCGCCGGGACGGCTCCGTTGTTCTCCGACACCCATCGCGACACGGAATCGCCGGCGCCCTTGCGAAGCTGCAGCGACCCAATGTTCACTCCGCTCATGCGAGTGGTCGCAGAGAACGGGACGAACTCCATTGGCTCGTGCTGCTCGTTCTCGCGCACGGCCCGGCCACGCAGGTTGTACTTCTCCTTCGCGAGCACCACGACGCTCCGCCCTTCCGGCGTTTCATCCGGGAGCGATGCGAGCTGCGCGCGGTCAGCGAGGCGCTCGGCCGATACGCCCGCCACGGGAATGAACTCCACCGCCTGGCGATTGCCGAGCGTGATCGTTCCGGTCTTGTCGAGCAGCAGCGTGTTGACGTCGCCGGCCGCCTCGACCGCGCGCCCCGACATGGCGATGACGTTCTGCTGGATCATCCGATCCATGCCCGCGATGCCGATTGCGGAGAGAAGACCGCCGATTGTCGTCGGAATGAGGCAGACGAGCAGCGCGACGAGGATCGGGATCGGCACCGGCCCGCCCGCGTAGATCGCGAACGGCTGCAGCGTCGCGACAGCGAACAGGAAAATGATCGTGAGCCCCGACAGCAGAATCGTGAGCGCGATCTCGTTCGGTGTTTTCTGCCGTGATGCTCCCTCGACCAGCGCGATCATCCGATCGAGGAACGTCTCGCCGGGATTGGCCGTGATGCGAATGACGAGATAGTCCGACAGCACCTTCGTTCCGCCCGTCACGGCCGAGCGATCGCCGCCCGACTCACGAACGACGGGAGCGGACTCGCCGGTGATCGCCGACTCATCGACGGACGCGACGCCCTCCACGACCTCGCCATCTCCCGGGATCAGATCCCCCGGCTCGCACAACACGACATCCCCTTTGCGCAGCTCGCTGCTCGGTACCTTCGTCGCGGTCTTCTTGTTCGCGGGATTCGGCAGTCGCTTCGCGATCGTCTCCGTACGCGACTTGCGAAGGGTCGCAGCCTGCGCCTTGCCACGTCCCTCGGCCATCGCCTCCGCGAAGTTCGCGAAGAGCACGGTGAACCAGAGCCAGATCGCGATCTGGAGCGTGAAACCCCAGTCGCCGCGATGCTGCGATGAGATCGCGCGTGAACACGAGCGTCGTCAGCACGCTGCCGATCAGCACGACGAACATGACCGGATTGCGCACCATGTGCCGCGGGTCGAGCTTGACGACGGAATCGCGAAGGGCCTGCCGCACGATCGCCGCGTCGAACAGGGGTCGTTTCTGGGTGGTCATGGCTAGTAGAGTTTCCCGGCGCCCATGAGGAGGTGTTCGACCACTGGGCCAAGCGCGAGCGCAGGGAAGAACGTCAGTGCGCCGACGATCACGATCACACCGATGAGAAGAACGACGAACAGCGGCGTCGTCACCGGGAACGTGCCTGCGGTCTCCGGCGCCTGTTTGCGCTCGGCGAGAAATCCCGCGAGTGCGAGCATCGGGACCTGCATGGCGAACCGCCCGATCAGCGTCGCCAGACCGAGCGAGGTGTTGTAGTAGTAGCTGCTGCCGGTGAGGCCGCCGAACGCGCTACCGTTGTTGGCGGTCGTCGACGAGAAGGCGTACAGAATTTCCGAGAAGCCATGCGGGCCGGCGTTGTTGAGCCCTTTGAGGCCTGCGGGCAGCAATACCGTGATGGCGGAGAACAACAGAATCGAGGCCGGGAAGATGAGCACGTAGAGCATCGCCATCCGGACTTCACGACTCTGAATCTTCTTCCCCAGATACTCCGGCGTGCGGCCGACCATCAACCCGGCGATGAACACGGTGAGCACGACCATCACGATCATCCCGTACAGTCCGGCGCCGACACCGCCGAATATCACCTCGCCGAGCTGGATGTTCGCAAGCGGTACGAGACCGCCAATGGGCGTGAACGAATCGTGCATGCTGTTCACGCAGCCGCACGACGCATCCGTGGTGATGGTCGCATAGAGAGCGGAGTTCGCGATGCCGAAGCGAACTTCCTTCCCCTCCATGTTTCCACCGGGATTGGTTGCGCTGGCGACGACATCGATGCCGCGCGCCGCGTGGATCGGATTGCCACGCGCTTCGGCCCAGTAGGCCGTGGCCGCGCCGCCGAAAAACAGAACGAACATCGCGGCCCAAATCGCCCAGCCGTGGCGGGCATTCTTCACCATCCGGCCGTACGTGTAGACGAGGCCGGCGGGGATGATGAAGATTGCCAGGATCTGGAGGAAATTCGTCCACGGCGTGGGATTCTCGAACGGATGCGACGAGTTCACGTTGAAGAACCCGCCGCCATTGGTGCCGAGCTGCTTGATCGCTTCCTGGCTGGCGACGGGCCCCATTGCGAGCACCTGCTTTCCGCCCTCGACCGTCGTTGCCGTGATGTACGGGTGGAAATTCTGGATCACGCCCTGCTGCACGAACAGGAGCGCCAGCACGATGCACATCGGGAGGAACAGGTAGAGCGTGCCGCGCGTGAGGTCGACCCAGAAGTTGCCGATCCGGCCGGCGGACTTGCGCGCAACGCCTCGCGCCAACGCCACTGCCGCGGCCATCCCGCCCGCAGCGGAGGCGAAGTTGTGGAAGGCGAGCTGCGTCATCTGCGAGAAGTACGACATCGTCGTCTCACCGCTGTACGACTGCCAGTTCGTATTCGTCGTGAATGACGCGGCCGTCTCGAACGCCTGCCGGTCGGGCACTGCGTCGCGATGCGCGGGATTCAGGGGCAGCAGATGCTGCAGTCGGAGCGCGACGTAGGTGACGAGCAGTGAGGCGGCGCTGAACAGGAGCACGGCCGCGGCATACCGGGTCCAGTGCTGGTCCTCTTCCGCGTCCACACCGCAAATGCGATAGATGACGCGCTCGACCGGCGCGAGCCACCGCATCGAGCCATCGTAGACCTTGAGCACGTAGATGCCCATGGGCTTCGTGACGGCGAGGAGAATCGCCGAATAGAAGAGAATCTGGAGCCAGCCGTTCGCGGTCATGTCAGAACCGCTCCGGGTGCAGCAGCGTGTACACCAGGTACGCCAGCAGCGCTACGCTCACGAGCGCCGCAATTACGGTTTCCGCGCTCATGGCCGCTCCGTTTCGCTCGACGCTTCCTTGCCCAGCGCGACGCAGCCCTTGATGTACGCGAGCATGAGCGCGAAGAACGCCACCACGATTCCGACATACACGACGTCGCCCATTTGACCTCTCGGTGAACCGACGGTCAAGGTTGTGGGCACACGCGTTAAAGCCGCATTAACATTGCGGCTTCGAGGAGTAAAAATTTTGTTAAGAGTTCGAGCGAGATCTCGAGCGCGACGCCACGCCGCGACGCGGCGAAGTTACTCGACCAGCGCTGGTTGCTCGACCGCTGGGCAGCAGCAACGAGAACACGCTTCCGCCGCCCGGGCGTGGCACATAGCTGACGTCGCCCCCCTGCGCGATCGCGAGTCCGCGCGCGATCGCCAGCCCGAGTCCCGCACCGTGCGCCGCTGGCGGCGTGCCCGGAGCACGGTAGAACGGCTCGAATATCCGCTCCCGATCCTCTTGCGCACTCCGACCCCGCGATCGGAAACCGAGATCACGAGATGCTCCCCGTCCCGATGCACCCCGATCTCGATCGGCGTATCGGGCGCGCTGTACTTGACCGCGTTCTCGATGAGGTTGACGACCGCCCGCACCGAGTGGACGAAATCGAAGCGACCGAGAAGCATGATCCCCTTATCGGGTGCGACGCGAACCGATCGCGTGGCGACGATGCCATGCACGCGTGCGAGCGCGGCGCCGATCAGATCATCCGCGCTCTCGATCTGCGGAGCGAGGAGCAACGCGCCACCGGTGAGTCGCGAGTAGTCGAGCAAGTCCGTAATGAGCGAAGTGAGACGGTCGGCCTCCTCTTCAATGGAGATCGCGTTGGAGTCATTCGGCCCCGCGCCTCGTTCGACGATGGTGTGTGCGAGCGCCTTGACCGTCGTCAGCGGAGTTCGGAGATCGTGCGACACCGCTGCGAGCAACGCATTCTTCAGCCGGTCCCTGTCGCGCAGCGCGGCCGTGTGTGATGCGTCGGCCGCGAGCTGCACGCGCTCGACGCCCAGAGCCGCGTAGTACGACAGCGCGTTGAGAAAGTCGCGCTGGCCCGGCGCGAGATCGACGTGTGGCTCCTTCGCCACCCGCAGCACGCCAACCGAGCGCCCGCGCACGGTGAGCGGTATGGCGATCGCTCGTGCGTCGGCAATGTCGCCCCACGAAAGAAACCAGCCAGGCTGCGTCTCACCTCGAGCGTCCGCGTTCGCGTCTTCGGCCGCGGTGCCGACGGTCACGGTGCCATCCTGACGTTCCACCGCCATCTCCTTCCGACCACCCACCCACGCCAGAAGCCCTCCCGCACGTGCAGCCGTCAGCGCGGTGCCTGCGACCTTCGGCGCACTGGCGTGCGCGAGTAGCTCGAGATCGGCGTCTTTGCCGCGGTGCACGTCAGATGTCGCAGCTGTCCACCGCGAGTGTGGCTCGAATGACTTCCGCGATCGCCGCGAGCGCCTCCACCGGCTCGCCCGCATTCAAGGTCTCTGCACCGAGCGTCGAGAACCGCTCCACCTCGAGCGTGCGGGCATGCGCCTCCTGCGTGCGCCGTTGCGCTTGCGCCAACAGCTGCGCAGCGACGATGCTCGTGACGAGAAACGATACCAGCACGAGCCAGTCCAGCGGATTGGTCAGCCCGAGCGTGTAGTACGGCGGAAGGAAGAAGAAGTCGAACATCAGGAACGCGGCGCCGGCGAGCGTCAAACCGAGCGCGCTGCCATTGATGGCGCTTCCGAAAAGCACGACCAGCAGGAAGAGGAGAGCGACGTGCACCTTTTCGAGATCCGACCGGACGAGCAGCATCGCGCCGGTGAGCGCGAAGAGCACGACGAACGCGATCACCCAACGCTGCACGCGCCCCGCACGAGCGCCGGTGCCAGCGGACGACAGCGCCGCCATTTTCATGGCGCGAGCACGAATCGATAGCCGACGCCCGGCTCGGTCAGAATCAGGCGCGGCTGGTACGAGTCTCGCTCGAGCTTGCGCCGCAAGTGAGCCACGTACACGCGCAGGTAGAGTTGCGCATCGCCCTCCGCGTGTCCCCACACCGCGTGAAAGAGTCGCTCGTGCGTCACCGGTTTACCCGCGTTCGCGATGAGCACGCGCAACAGCCCCCACTCGGTTGGAGTCAGGTGCACGTCGGATCCCGCCCTCGTGACGATCCTGCGGGCAGTATCGATCACGACGTCACCGACCACGATCGGCGCGCCGGTGCCAGGAACAGGCGGTATCTGCGATCGGCGGACGGCTGCGCGTACCCGCGCGCGCAACTCGACGGTGCTGAACGGCTTCGTGACATAGTCGTCGGCACCAGCCTCGAGCAGGGTTGCCTTCTCCTGTTCGTCCGTGCGAGCAGACAGCACGAGAATCGGAACGCTCGACCACCCGCGAATCGCTCTGCAGACGTCGATGCCTTCCATGTCCGGCAGCCCGAGGTCGATGATCACCAACCCCGGTCGCTCCCGCTCTGCCATCGCGATCGCGTCTCGCCCGTTCAATGCTTCGAGCACGGTACGCACCTCGTGTTCGAGTGCCTGCCGCACCGCGTTCCGGATTTTTGGTTCGTCGTCGACGATGAGCACCGACGACGCCTTGAGCGCGGCGTCCATCTCTGATTCGGTTCGTTCAGGCATTGTGCATCTTACGGCTTAATGCCCTCGAGCGAACCTTGCGAGTGGAAAGATTGGGCATCGATGCGCCGGCAAGGGACGAAGTTCACGCTTTTAACAGAATATTCACGTGGCCGGCATACTCACCGCTCGCTGCCACTAGAACCAGCGCCCGACACGGATGAAAACGGTGCCGCGGTGCAGGCTGTTGTAGCCGTATTCCGCGCGGATCGGGCCCACCGGCGTGTCGACACCGACGCCGGAACGCGCACCGGCGATCCATCCGCGTCGAGGAACGAGGTCGCCTCCCACCGCCGTCGCGCCCACCGCGAGCTCCAGCCGCACGAGTAGTGGACCGAGCACGCGGTACGAAATCAGCGTCGACGCGTACGCTTCGCGGTCGCCGCGGCGCTCGCCAATGTGCAGCCCGGGAAAACCCTCGTCGCCGCCGACCGCGTACGAGAGCTGCGACGGCAGCCGATCGCCCCAGCCGTATCGCAGCCGCGGCGTCACGCGCAGCTCGCCGACCAACAGCGGCCACGTGACGTCCACCGTCGCTTTGCTGAACACGGACGTCCACTGCGCGCCGAGATCGACGAGAATGGTCGCCCTGGCGGTCGACCTGATAAGCGCTGGCGGCGAGCCCCGCCGCGGTCGCGTTCGATCGCGTCGAGTCGTGCCACGCAGTACCGGTCGCCCCAGCCTGAAACCACCATCGATCGCGATATTCGTGTTCGTAGCCGGCAAGAGCATCGATCTCGCGTGTGGACATGGTGGAGAGCGAGTTGCCATCGGGATCGAATCGACGGATGTTCTCGTGCCTCAGTTGCACCGAGAGCAGTGGATTGAGCAGCCGGCGATCGAGGAGCTGGTTGCCGCGCAGCTCGAGCTGCAGCTCGTCGCGGAAGGTGCCGATGCGCGCGATCGCGCTGCCCTCCACCGGCAGCCCGAGCAGCCGATGATCGCTGTACCCGAGCCAGACGCGGCCTCCGAGCTCCTGATCGTACGCGAGTCCGAGCCCGCCGGTGCGCGTCGGTGGGCGCTGCACCGTGACATCGAACGACACGGAGTCGCCGGCGCCATGTGGATTGAGCCACACCGCCGCGAATCGTTCCGAGCTCGCGAGCCGGCGTAGCCGCTCCGCAAGCTGTTTCGGCCTGACTGTATCCGAGTGCGCAAGGCCGAGCAGGCTGCGAAGCTCCGAGCGCGCGCCGTCGCTGCGCCCCTGCACGTGAAAGCCATCGAGGTGGCGCGGAAGCGCACGCTCGGCGATGGGTGCGGTGGAGCACCCGCTCGCGACGAGCGCCTTGCGCGCCGCCTCACGCCCGACCCCCACGAGTCGCTCGAGGCCGTGAGCGGAGACCTCGAAGTCGGCATAGTCGGTAAGATCGCCGCGAACCAGCACATCGCCGGCACCGAGTGAGTCTGCGGGCTGATGAAAGACGAGGTTGACGAGATGCGAAACGAGCGTGAGTGGCGCGTCGAGGCCGACGGAGTCCGCGACGCCGGACGTCGCGTCCGATACGATCACGCGCTTGGCACCGAGTCGCCTCGCGACACCAACGGGGACATTCGCGACGAGGCCGCCGTCGCCGAGCGTCTGGCCATCGATTTTCTCGGGCGGGAAGAACAGCGGGATCGCGTAGCTCGCGCGGAGTGCGCGCGCGAGATCGCCGGTGCCGATGACGACGAGGCTGCGATCCGCCAGATTCGTGGCGACTGCGCGAAATGGGATAGGGAGCGAATCGAAGTCGCCGCGCGCGAGAAGATTTCCGCGCAACGCGAGGTTGTTCGTGATCGCATTTGCTTCCGAGGTGCTGGCGGTGGACCGCTGCAGGTTGAAGCCCCGCTCCCCTTGCTCCCAGTACAGCAGCGGTTGCAGGAACTCGAGCGAGCGGGGCGCGATCGGCTGGAACGCGTGGAAGATGTCCGACAGCGGAAGCGACTTCGCCATCGAATCGATCTGCTTGCCGCTGTACCCGCTCGCGTAGAGCGCGCCGATGATCGCACCCATGCTCGTGCCGACGATGAGATCGGGACGGATGCCGAGGCTGTCCATCACCTCGATGACGCCGATGTGCGACAGCCCCTTGGCGCCGCCGCCCGAGAGCACGAGCGCTGTTCCCTGCAGCGAACAGTCCTGCGCGGAGATGGAGGCGGAGCAGAGGGCGACGATCGCGAGCGCCGCGCAGCTCTGGCGAATTGCGCGCAGCGTGCTAATCCTCGTCGTCGTGCTTGCTCAGTTGCGCGGCTCCGATGGCGTCCTGGCCGAACTTCCTGCGCACGCTGTCGACCGTGCGCGCGACGGCGCGATCGCGCTCCGTCTCGAGCAATGCCGCGCGGTCGTCGAACAACGCGAGTTGCGGCGGCTCCGGATTCGTCACCAGCGACGAGAGCGCGATCCCGATCAGGCGGGCGGCCGTGCGGCGCCGCGAGCGAAGCGTGTGGAGCAGCTCTCGCGCTACACCGTAGATCACCCGATCGGACACCACGGCCTCGGTGAGCGTGCGCCCCGCCTGCCGAATCGTGAAGTCCGCGTCCTTGATCTTCACGCGGATGGTCCGCGCGGAGAGCAGCTCCGACCGCATGTCCGACGCGACCCGCGCCACCAGCGCGAACAGCTCGCGCTCCAGCACCGCGTCGTCGCTGATGTCCGCGGAGAACGTCTCCTCACGGCTCATGCTCTTCTGCTCGCCATGTCCCTCGACCGTCCCGCCGTCGATGCCACGCACACGATCGTACAACCACTGCCCCTCGCGATCACCGAACCAGTGGATGAGCTCCGGCAGCGGATGCTCGAGCACGTCGTTCACCGTGCGAAGCCCCGCGCGCTCCAGCCGCGTCACGAACTTCGGCCCGACCATCGGAATCTCCGCCAGCAGGAAGCGCTTCAGGAACGTCGCCTCATCACCGGGCGGGACAATGTGCACCCCGGTCGCGTTGTTGTCGGGCTTCGGCTTCGCCATCTCGACGGCCATCTTCGCGACGAGCTTGTTCGTGCCGCCGCCAATCGAGATCGACAGCCCCGTCTCCGCGCGCACGGCATCGCGCATGCGATGCGCCGTGCGCTCCAGCGATTCGTTGTCGTACAGCCGCTCGGTGCCGCCCAGGTCGAGATACCATTCATCGATGCTCGCGCTTTCGACTATCGGCGTGAAGCGCTGCAGCACCCGCCGAATTTCGGCGCTCTTTCGCGAGCAGGCGCCGCGCGGAACGGGTACGCACATTGCCTGCGGACACAACTTCAGCGCCTGCGCGGTAGGCATGGCCGAGCGCACTCCGAACTTCCGCGTCTCGTAGGACGCCGAGCACACGACGCCGCGGCTCTCGCGCGATCCGCCGACGATCAGGAGCGCGGCCTTCCCCGCACCCTCGGGATCGATGAGGCGCGCGACGGCGACGTAGAACGCATCCGCGTCGGCAAGCAGGATGCGGCGGGGAGTGGCGGACACGAGTGAAAGATAGGGGCGTTCGTGCGGGAATCGTGGTGCCTAGGCGGGCTTCGCGTAGGGACCCAGCGCCTCCGGATACGTGGCCAGGAGCGGCGGCGGAGCCGCGACCCGCTCGTGCGCGAGCATGGACTTGAGCTGCAGCGCGTTGGCGCCCGCCTTCCCGAGGTTGTGATTGTTCGTCAGCACGTAGACATCGTCCGCCCGAATCGCGATCTCCTCGATGCGCCCGACCCACGGCGCGAGCTCGTCCGGAGAATAGAGGTAATCGTACCGCTCGCGCACGTTCGCGTCCTTGCGAAACCAGTCGCCGTAGTTGCGTCCATGTACGCGCACGTATCCCACCGGCGACGTCACCTTGGCACTCGGCTTGATGCTTCGCTTGAACAACGGCTGGTCGATGTTCACGAACCCCACGCCACTCTCGGCGAGCGACTCGTAGAAGTGCGGCACATTCCATGATTCGTGCCGTATCTCGACGACGAGCGGAAATTCGCCGAACGCGCTGACGATATCTCCGAGCCACGTGCGATTCTCGTCGGTGCGCTTGAACGACCAGGGAAACTGCACGAGCACCGCCCCGAGCTTACCGGCGGCGTGCAGCGGATCGAGGGCCACTCGCACATCGTGCTCGTCGGCTCGCGTCCATGCAGCATCGCGCTCGTGGGTGAAGCGCTGCCAGAGCTTGATCGCAAAGCGAAAGTCCGGCGTGTGAACGGTCTTGGCGAGCCACCCCTCCACTTTGCGCGCATTGGCTGGCGCGTAGAAGGTGGAGTTCACCTCGACTACATTGAAGTAGCGACTGATGTAGGTGAGGCGATCGACCCCGCGCAGCATGGGCTTGGGATAGAACACGCCGTTCCAGTCGGCGTAGGACCATCCGGCGGTGCCGACGCGAATGCGCCCATGGTGTTCAGCGGTCATCACACGGCTCGCGGAGCGTCAAAATGTCGGACATCTGCAGCAACCTACGCCTCACATTCCCGCGAAGCGAGGCCGAGGCTAGTTCGCTCGCGGATCGAACGCTCAGCTCATGGGCTCAAATGCAGCGTGTCGACGTTCACCCGCATCGCAGCCAGCGCGCCTGCCACATCCGTCCGCACACTCGGTTGTACGCGTCCGCCCAGGCATGCTCCCAGGAACTGCTCGGTCGCGCGAGTCACGGCGAGCGCGGTCTCACTCTCGCCGAATCCGTGACCTTCGTTCCCCGCGAGCAGATACGTAACCGGGATGTGCCGGCGATTCAGCGCCACGGCGATCTGATCCGCCTGCGCCTTCGTCACCCTCGGATCGTTTGCGCCCTGGAAGATCAGCAACGGCGCGCGCGCTGAGTCGGCGCGAAAGAGTGGCGAGCGCGCGAGCATGTCGGCGCGATCCTCCGGATTTCGAGGATCTCCGACGAACGGATACCACGACCTCGGCAGAAATGGTCGCCACGAAGGTGGAAAAGACTCGAGGAGCGTGACGAGGTTGCTCGTCCCCGCGTAGTCGACGCCGCACGCGAATTTCTCTGGCGTGAACGTCAACCCGACGAGCGTCGCGTACCCGCCGTAGCTCCCGCCCATGATCGCAACGCGCGACGTGTCGATCATTCCCTCGTGCGCGAGATACGCGATACCATCGATGAGGTCGGAGTGCATTGCCCCGCCGAACTGTTTCTTCGCCGCTCGAGCGAATCGCTTGCCCAGTCCCGTCGTCCCGCGATAGTTCACCTGAAACACCGCATAGCCGCGGTTGGCGAGCAGCTGCACATCCGACTGAAACTCCCACTTGTCCAGGTCCCCCCACGGGCCGCCGTGCACGAGAAGCACGAGCGGCAACGCGTGCGGCGCGCGGCCCGGAGGCAGCGTCACGTACCCGCCAATTCGAAGGCCATCGCGCGAGGTGAACGTCACGTGCTTCATGTCGGCGAAGCGATACGCGCGAAGGCCCGGACGCGGGTCGTAGAATTTCTTCAGCCCGCCTTGCCGCGAGTACAGGTACGTCACAGCGGGCTTCGTCGGCGAATTGAGCGTCACCACCCACCGCGATCTGTCGCTCGTACCAGCGCCGATCTCGACGACTCCCCCGCCCGCACGCGCCGTGGCGTCGAGCAGCTGCTTCATGTCCGGTGTTTTCGGATAGAGGCGTGCGGTGTCGCCGATGTAGCGAGTCATTAGCAGCTCGCCGGTCGCATCATCGAAGAGAATCTGATCGATGTCGACCTGCCCCAACGGATCGACGTCGACGACTTTTTCCGCCCCCGTCGAGAGATCGGCGAGCACCAGTCGGGTGAGGTCGGAGCCCTCGTTGCTGGTCATGTAGAGGCGGCCGTCGGACGCAAAGCGTATCGGCGTGATCTTGTCCTCCACACCGTACGACTTTACCAGCCGCCACGCCTCGCGCTCCGACTCGCGCGCGAAGAGCTGGTAGTGCCCCGCGGAATCCACCGCGTAGGCGGCTCGCACCTGACCGCGCTTGTCCGCGACGTAGCCGAGGAAGGTGCCGGGATTCTGTGCGGCCTCGTTCAGCGCGCCGGTCGCGAGATCGACGCGATACGCATCAGCCAGCGCAGGGTCGCGCTTGTTCAGCGTGATGATCGCAATCCCCGGCAACGCGCTCGGCAGCGCGAGCACTTCCACCTCGACGTTCTTGAACGGCGTGAGGTCGCGAACCCGACCAGCCGTATCGGCAATCCCGGCTGCGAAGAGATGATAGTTTTCATCTCCGCCTCTGTCCTGCAGCCAGAGAATCCGCTTTCCATCGGCCGACCACCAATACGTGCCGATCGAGCGTACGGAGTCTCGAGTGACAAGTCGCTCCTGTTCCGATCCTGCGAGGCGCACGAAGACGTTCTGATGTCCGCGCCAACTCTTCATGTACGAGAGCCAGCGCCCATCGGGGGAGATGCCGCCCCACTGGGTCACTGGTGATTCGTAGAGCGCTTCGAGGGGGATCAGCTTTGGAAGGGAGTCCCGGACGGCGCCAGGCGGCGACGCTGCCGTCAGGTTTGCGGGATGCCTCACCGCGCCGAGCAGAACGCCCATCCCGCAGGCGATTCCAAGTGCTCCCCGCACGTTCGAACGAAATGCAGGCTGCATGATCGCCTCGTTATGGATTAGCGGTTGGACACCGTGATCGCCGAGAGGGTTTGAGCGGTCACGGGTTGACGAGGCTCGCTTGCCCTCGCTCGAGACTATCCCGGGGGGCCGCCGGAGCGCGACAAGCACCGCCGCGCAGTACGCTGGTGACCCGCAACGGTCCACGAGCGTTTACTTTTCAGTCACCCCCGCGCTGCAGGATTTGGCGCGATGCGCTCCCCATCCGGAGGCCAGATGAACGAGAAGCAGATGCAGGCGCTGCTCAGGAAGACCGCTGCGAAAGCCGCCGCGAAGAAGAACCCCAATCGCCCCACCTACGATCCCGCGCTCGACGCCACGCGCGCCGACCGTCCCGAAGCCTCGGCGGATGCGACGGAGATCTTTCAGGAGATGAAGAAGCGCACCCACTAGGGCCTCGCGACAGCCGCTCGGGCTGGCCCTAACAATGTGATGAGGCGACACCAACGGACAAAAACGGACAGAAACGCAAGTAACGAATTCGCGGTTCTCCGTTCTGATCCAGTTGTGTCGCCTCACAAAAATTGTTAACGCTCGTGTTCCGCGAGCCGCGCTCCGCCTTACACTTCCAATCGATCGCCTGGCTTCGCGACGACCTCGTACAGCGCGGGCATGAGGAAGATGGAGATCAGCAGTCGCGAGAACAGCCCGCCAACGATGACGATCGCGAACGGACGCTGCGAATCCGAACCGACGCCGGTCGACAGCGCCGCGGGCAAAAGTCCGAACGCCGCCACGAGCGCGGTCATCATGATCGGCCGCAGTCTGAGCAGCGCGGCCACCCGCGTCGCCTCCGCGATCGGCCGCCCCTCGATGCGCAGCTCATTCACGTACGAAATGTAGACCACCGCCGTTTGCACGCTCACGCCGAAGAGCGCGAGAAATCCGATTCCCGAGCTCACCGAGAAGGACGTTCCCGTGAGCTTGAGCGCGAGAATTCCGCCGATCGGCGCGGACAGCACGACGCCGAGTACGGTGATCCCCGGAAACTTGAAGTTGCTGTAGAGCGCGAACAGGATGAGAAAGATCAGGACGATGGTAATCGGCAGCACCACCTGCAGCTGCCCGCGCGACGCCGCGTAGTCCTCGTACTCACCACCCCATCGCAGCCGGTATCCGGGCGGCATCCGCACCTTCCTGTCGACCTGCTCCTGCGCGTCCTTCACCGCGCCCGCGAGGTCGCGCCCCGTCACCGAGTATTGCACGCCGATGAAGCGCGAGTTGTCCTGCCGGTAGATGAACGACGCACCGTTCGCGAGCTGAATATCCGCCAGCTCGCGCAGCGGGAGCTGCTGTCCGTCCGGCGTCGACACGCGAATGTTGCCGATCGCGTCCGGCGTCTCGCGATACTTGGGCTCGAGCCGCACCACGAGATCGAACGTACGCTCACCCTGCGCCACGGTCGTCGCCGCGTTGCCCCCGACCGCGGCCTCGATCAGCGCGTTCACGTCAGCGACGTTCACGCCGTACCGCGCGATCTTCGCGCGATCGATCTTCACCGTCAGGCTTGGCTGGCCGAGCTCCTGCACGAGAGTCACCTGGCTGATGCCGCGCACCGAGTCGAGCACCTGCTTCACCTCGCGCCCCTTCGACTCGAGCGTCGTGAGATCGTCGCCGAACAGCTTCACGTCGAGTGAGCTCTTGAGCCCAGTCTCGGCCTCGTTCACCGCATCCTCGGCCGGCTGCGTGTAGTTGAAAGTGATCCCGGGGAATGCGGACAGCTTCTTGTCGATGGCCGCGATCAGCGCCGGCTTGTTCCGGATGGAGCCGTTCCACTCGCGATAGGGCTTGAGCCCGACGTAAAACTCGGCGTTGAAGAATCCCGTGGGATCGGTTCCGTCGTCGGGACGCCCGTGCTCGTCCGCGACCACGGTCACCTCGGGGAACGAGCGCAGGATGGCGCGGATCTGGGGCACGATGCGCGACGACTCCTCGAACGAGATCGTGTACGGCATCGTCGATCGCACCCAGAGCGCGCCCTCATCCAGCTTCGGCATGAACTCGCCGCCGATCGTCGGGATGAGCGCGAGCGAGAGGGCGAACAGCACGGCCGATGCTCCGATCACGCGCCACGGATAGTGCAGCGACCACTCGAGCGCGCGCTCATACCGGGCGCGCATCCACTCGAACCCGTGATTGTGCCGCTCGCGCACCTTGCCGCTCAGGAGCCAGATGCAGAGAACTGGAAGAAGCGTGAGGGTGAGCAGAAGCGAGCCAATCACCGCGAAGATCGTCGTATCCGCCATTGGCTGGAAGAGCTTCCCCGATGGACCCGCGAGGGCATAGATGGGCAGGAAGCCGGCGATGATCACCGCAACCGCAAACAGGATCGGCCGGTCCACCTCGGCCGCCGCTTCGATGACTACCTGGCGCAGGTTGTACTCGGTGCCGTGGCGCAGCGCGAGCTGTCGAAAGACATTTTCGACCATCACCACCGCGCAGTCGACGATGATCCCGAAGTCGATCGCGCCGATCGAGAGCAGATTCGCCGGAATGTGCTTGAGGTCGAGGCAGATGAACGCGAACAGCAGCGACAACGGGATCGTGATAGCGACGATGAGCCCGGCGCGAAAGTCGTATAGAAAGAAGATCAGGATCACGATCACGATCACGATCCCGCGCAGCAGATTGTCCTCCACCGTGCGCGTCGTGAGCTCGATCAGATCGCTGCGGTCGTAGAACGGGCGCACCTTCACATCCTTTGGCAGGATGGAGTCGTTCAGCTCTCGCGTCTTCGCCTCGACGCGCGTGAGCACCGTCTGCGCCTGCTCGCCCACGCGCAGCAGGATGACTCCCTCCACCGCATCGTTCACGGTGTCGATGCCGAACTGTCCGAGCCTGGGCGCCGCGCCGATGACCACCGAGCCGATGTCCTTGATCAGGATCGGCGTGCCGTTGTGCACCGTCACGACGACGTTGCCGATGTCCTCGAGCGTCTCCACGCGCCCAAGTCCGCGCACGTAGTAGAACTGCCCGCCCTCGGAATAGAATCCACCACCTGCGTTTCCGTTGTTCGCCGCCAGTGCGGCGGCCACGAGCGGCACCGAGAGCCCCGCACCCGCCAGGCGAATCGGATCGATCACGACCTGATACTGCATCGTCTCGCCACCGAGCGATGACATGTCGGCAACGCCCGGCACGGATTTATACTGCCGCTCGAGTATCCAGTCCTGGATGACCTTGAGCTCCATCGCCGAGCGGTCCTTGCTCTCGACGACGTAGCGGTACACGAGTCCCGAAGGAGAGAACAGCGGCGCCATCGATGGAGTCACTCCATCGGGAAGAGTCAGATCGGGCAGCCGTTCGAATGCCTGCTGTCGAGCGAAGTAGTGGTCAGTTCGATCCCCGAACGTCAGCGTGACGTCCGACAATCCGTACAGCGAGATCGAACGCATCACCTTCAAGCCCGGCAGCCCGTTCATCACGAGCTCCGTTGGCGCGGTGATGAGGCGCTCGACCTCTTCGGCCGCGTGCCCGGGCCACTGCGTCACGATTTCGACGATCGGCGGCGAAAGATCCGGATACGCATCCACCGGCAGTCGCTCGAACGACCAGATGCCGACACCGATCAGCATCAGCGCGAGGAAGACCACGATGAGGCGCTGGTCGATCGCGGCCTGAACGATTCTATTGACGAACGATCGCTTGAAGTGCTGAACCTCGGGCGCCGGCGATTGCTCCTGCACGGGCTCGCTCATTGACTCTGCGCGAACTGGAGAAAGAGCCCGCCAACCTGAATCACGCGCTCGCCGTCCTGGAGCCCCGCACTGATCTCGTACTTGTCGTTCACGCGCGAGCCGAGTGTCACCTGCCGTCGCTCGAACCCGCCTGCGGGCAGCTGCACGAACACGAATGGCAGGTTGTTCTCATCGCGCAGCACCGCGGACACCGGCAGGAGAATGCCGCGCTTTTCCTTCGTCGAGTGAATCGTCGAGGTAACGTACATGTCCCGCTTCAACAGGTGTCCCGTGTTCGGCACCACCACGCGCACCTGCGTCGCCTTGGTCGCGGGATCCACGAGCGCCGCGACATAGTCCACCGTCCCCGCGAGCGGCCGCGGCGACGCGCCCGTCACGATGTCCACCTTGTCGCCTTTGCTGACGGACGCGAGATCTGTTTCGAACACACTCGCCATTACCCACACGGTGGACAGATCCGCGATCGTGAACGTGGGCGTCGTACCCGCCTGAAGCAGCTGCCCGGGGTTGATCAGCTTCTCCACCACCGTCCCTTCGATCGGCGCGCGGATCACGCCCTGCACTGCCGTCATGGTCTTGCTGTCGCGCAGCCCCGCCAGCGTCGATTCATCCACACCGAGCGCCTGCACCGCCTGCAGCGCGGCATCGCGGTCCGCCTCGGCGGAGACGGCATCGGTCTGCGCCTGCTCCATGTCGCGGCGCGCGATCCCGTCGTTCTTGAAGAGCGCCGAATCGAGCGTCGCGACGCGGCGCGCCTGCACGGCCGTCGCCTGCGCCTTTCTGAAATCCGATACCGCGCTCGCGAAATCCGGCGACGACACGTACGCGAGCACGGTGCCGCGCTTCACCCACGCGCCAGGCTGCACGAGGATTCGCAGCACCGGCCCCGAGATCGGCGAGAGCACCTGCGTCGACAGGTCGCCGTCGAACGCCACCGTGCCCGTGGTCTGCACCTCGGGACGAAACGCGACCGTAGCGACCGGCGCGATCTTGAGATGCTCGAGCTGGTCCGGTGTCAGCGTGGTGGTCGCGATGCCGGTCGCCCCGTTCTTCGCCGCCGCGCCCTTCGTCGCCGCGCCGGCTGTCACCGTGGTGTCCGACGACTCGTGGGCCTCGCTCCTCCCCCCGCACGCGCCGAGCGCGAACAACGCGAGCGGAATCGACATGCGCACGATCGCGCGTGATACAGTGCAGTCCTTAGTCATGCGATTTCTCGTCTGGCGTGGAATCGAGCGGAGCGCCCGTCGCGCGCTCGAGATCGGCGACGGCGTCGTTGAGTGCGCCCAGCGCGGTCGTGTACTGGTTTCTCGCATCGAGCAGCGTTCGCTGCGCGTCGATCACCTCGAGCGCCGACGAGCCGCCGAGCGCGTAGCTCGACGAGGCGATGCGATACTGCTCCTCCGCGCTCGGCACCAGCTTCTCGGCCAGGAACTGCACTTGCCGACGCGCGATGGACGCGGTGGAGTACGAGTTGCGGAGGTCCTGCCCAACCTGCGCCGTGACGTCGCGGTACGACGCTGCCAGCTCCAACTCGCGGTGCTTGGCCTCGGCCACCTCTCCGCGCTGGTGCTGCCAGAAGAAGATCGGGACGTCGATACCGATCGACGTCGTGTACGTGGGCTCCGTGCCGTAGATGTTGTTGCGCGACAGCCCCAGCGTGACGTCCGGCAGGAAGTATTGTTGCGCCAGCCGCTCCTGCGACTTCGCGCTCTCCCGTTGCCGCGCGAGTCCGAGGAGCTCGGGGCGCGAGAGCATCGCGAGCTTCTCGAGCCGTTCCAGATCGGTGGGCACCACCGGTATTCCGAGGGTATCCGCCGGCTCGATCGACGCGCCGAGCACGCGGCCGAGCAGTCTGTTGAGCCCCGCGCGCGCGTTGGCGATCCCGCGCTCGTTCGCGATGAGGTCGTTCTCCGCCTGCGCGACGTCCACCTGTCCCTTTACGATGTCGAGCTTCGCCGCAGTTCCGGCGTTGAAGCGCGCCTCCGTCTTCTTCACGAAGTCCTCCGCCAGCGACTTCGAGACGAGCAGATCCTCGCGATGCCGCAAGGCCACGAGCAGCGAGTCGTACGCCTGCGCCGTCTGCGACGCGATGAGCTGCCGCTGCTGCACGTACAGCTCATCGAAGTTGCCGAGATCGCTCTTCGCGGCTTGCCCGCGCATGATGATCTTTTGGGGGAACGGAATCGTGATCCCCACGCCGAGGTCCGTCTCGTTCGCCGTATGCGGCCGCGCGATTCCGTTCGCGCCCAGCACCGCCGCGGAGATCGACGGCTCCGGCAGCGCGTAGCCCTGCGTGACCCGCGCCCGCGCCTGCGCGATCTGCTCGCGCGCTACGGCCAGCGTCGGGTTGTGCGCGAGCGCCTCGCGAATTGCCCGGCTGCGGTTCGACCCGAAGCGGAGTGGTGGTGCTGTCCTGCACCTGCGAGGCTAGCGGCGCGAAGACGCCGCTGAGCGCGAACGCGCAGACGCACCGCGACAGCGGCGCTCGTAGCGAATGACGTGCGAAAATCCGAGTGTTCATCCCTCTCCAGGCTCGTACGACGGCGCGCTCGCGATGCACGATGACAACCGTGCATCCGGCGCCGCGGTGAGTGCAGGCGTCGAATACGAATCAGCTCGGATCGGAGTCAGCTCGGGTGGCACACGCGCGCACGTGTTTTGTACGCGAAAGGCCGGGCAGGGCAAGAGCGGGCCGCGGTGGCGGCCGCCGATCAGAGCTCGCGCTGGGCGGGAGGTGCGCGAGGTGACGAGACGGAGAAGCGATCGAGCGAGACAGACGGCAGCTCGATGCTCGCGATCACTCCCATCGGAAGTGCCGTGGGCAGGGCAACGCGAACCGACAGCTGTGTGCGACCAATGAGCTGTCGTGCGACGCACACCGCGCAGTTTGCTTCGTCGTGCGAGTAGTGCGCCCTGGTTCCGTACGCCTCGACGTGCGACGGCGCGCTCTTTCCCTCATTCGCATCCGCGAACGGCACGACGGCCAAATGTCGAACTGCGCGAACGCGAACATCGCGAGCGCGAGCCAGAACCAGTGTGGGCGTTGTCTCTTTGGGTGGGCGTGGGCAACCATTGCTGGAAAGCTGATCGGGGGCACCGAGGCTGTCGAGACAAGAGAGGGTTAACCGCCCAGAACTTGAGCTAACGCCTTTCGGAAAGGAATTCTGAGTGCGTTGCGCGCGCGATACGGGACTTTTGTCAACCGGTTTCGACCATTCATACTGCTCCGATAGCTGTTCGTTCCATGAATTTTTGTCAGTGCGCGCAGTCGAGCGAGCTCGATTTCTGTAGTGCGAGCGGGGTCGCTCCCCCGTGCGCTGGCGCGCTCATGATCCGCGTGTGTCAGGATGAGCGTCATTGAGCGTGAGAGCCGATCGGTAGATAATCGCCAGCCACGCAAGTCCGGAGACGATCATCAGCGCGCACAGAAGCTGACCGGCGCTGAAGGGGCCGAGAACCAGCCCAAGCTGCGCGTCAGGCTGTCGAGTAAACTCGAGTACGAAGCGCAGTGCACCGTATCCGACAAGGAAGGCGGCCGACACCAGTCCAGGCCGATACCAACCGCCATTTCGCGCGCGCCGGTCGAGGCTCCAGAGCAGCAACGAAAGCAGCATGCCTTCCGAGAACGCTTCGTAGAGCTGCAATCGATGTCGCGGCAAGCGGAGCGGATCGCCTGGAAAGATCATCGCCCAGGGTACATTGGTCACCCTGCCGAAAAGCTCGCCGTTGATGAAGTTGCCAATGCGCCCGAAGGCGAGCCCCAGTGTCCCCGCAAGCGCCATCATGTCCGTGACCGCGAACACCGGTACGTGGTGTCAATGGGCAAACAGAATGCAAGCGAGCGTCATCCCCAAAACGGGCGCCATGAAAGGAAAGCCCACCGTGCCAGACGCGAAGAAATTCCCCTGGAGTGGAGAAGTAATGTCCAGGCTCATAGACGAGTGCGTAGACCGCGCGCGCACCCACGAGCATGCCCACGACGAGGTATCCGACCAGCGAATCAAGCTGAGTCGTGGTCAGGGGAACGAGGCCGAGGCGAATGCGGCGTCGCGCGAGATACACTCCGAGCGCATAGCCGAGGAAGTACATGATGCCGTACCATCGCACGGCAATCGGGCCCACGTTGAACGCGACTGGCGACAGTTGCGGGTACGGGATGCTCATCTCACCTCCCCTACGCGTACGGCGGCCCACCCGATTCGGTGAGCTTTACCCCCCTCATAGTCGAGAAAGCTGCTCGAGCAGCACGCGCGCACGAATCCGGCTCACGTTTATCGACTGGCCATTCACAAGCAGTACCGAGTACGTCCCTCCCGGCATGGGACTGACACGCTTGATGGCATCCACATTCGCGAGCGCACCTCGAGAGAGTCGAATGAACTGCGAAGGATCGAGGCGTGACTCGAGATCCTTGAGACAATGCGTGATCGTGTGTCGATCTCCCGTGAGCAACGTGAGGTTGAGGAACTCGCCATCGGCGACGATCGCGCAGACAGTCGCGACGGGCACCAGAACGATCTCGTCACGTTTGCGAATCGGAATGCGACGGAGAAATGCCTTCGGCAACGACGCATCGAGAGTGACAGCGGCAAGCCGGAGCCGCCGAGCCTCGTCGGCACGAAAGTCCGCGTGCTCGAGTCGCTCGTGCGCGCGCATGAGCGTCGTGCGAAGCCGGATCGGCACGACCTTGACCGCAAATATCGAGCTAAGCGGCCCGACCGGTAATCATCTTGCTGACTATATATGATGGAAGCGACTCTTCTTCACCAGCTTCACCACGCCAAGTCCGTCGAGCTCGGGCATTTGGAGATCGAGAAAGGCCAGATCCGGGCGTATCTCCTCGATCATCTCGACTGCCTCGGTGCCGGACGACGCCTCGCCGACCAGCTCGACATCCGGACACTCCCGCAGCATGTCGCCTAGAAAGCGGCGTGCGGGCCGTTCGTCATCGGCAATGATCACGCGGAGAACGGTGGCGGTCATGTCGACGAAGGTTGGTAGGACGCTCCCCGCGCGCGACGATTCTTCTACGATCGGTCGTTGAGGACCCATGAGCTGTCAGCAATGGCTGTCGAATGACGCGACGAACTGCGCGCAGGGCCTCCGCGGCGGCGCGCGACGGAGGCTGGTCTCTGCATCCGTTCATGGAGCCTTTTGAACCACTCGTTGCCCATCCTCGCCAGCTCGCGAAAAAGTGCTGTGACGTGCTTGCCCTGGGGGTGAACTTCGACGCTCCTCATTAGGGAGCACTCGAATGCACGTCTCTTGGGTCGTTGGCCGTCTGCGAATCTGTCTTCTGCTCGGTGGGTTGACGGTGGGCGCTGTGGCACCACGCAATGCACACGCCACCACCCCTGCCGGTGGTGACATTGCCGGCTCGATTCGAGATTCGACGAACGGCACACCGCTTCCCAATGCGGAAATCGGGGTGAAGCAGGGCGGCCAGATCGTCGCCAACGCCTCAGCCGATCAGTTCGGCCGCTTCGTGGTGCATGGCGTCCCAGGCGGTCGCTATGTCGTCGAGGTCCGCCTCATCGGCTATAAGCCCGACAGCCAGACCGTTTCGGTCACCGAGGGTTCGCGAGCTCCCTGACATTTCAGCTGATTCCGGCTGCGACCCAGCTCCAGGAACTGACAGTTTCCGCGCAATCGCCCATCGCGGTCGACACGCGCAGCGGCGATCAGGTCTACAAGCAGAACGACTACCACGGCGCCCCGACGAACACGACCTCGCAGATCCTGCAGCAGAGCATCGCCGGTGCCGCGCGTGCGCCAACGGGTGAGGTGCACATTCGCGGACAGCACGCCGAGTATCAGTACTACGTCAATGGCGTGCCCGTGCCGTCGGGTCTCGGGCAGCCTCAACGAGCTTTTTGATCCGTCAGTCGTGGATCGCATCGAGTTTCAGACCGGAGGCTGGGACGCGGATTCGGAAACAAAAACGCCGCGATCATCGAGTGCGCACGCGCATTCGTCGGCGGCTTTCACATGACCTGGACGGCTTCGCCGCTCGTTCAAGCGACGGACAGGGGCTCAATCTGAGCGACAACGTGGGGAATGGGGTTCTTCCGCTCGGGCTCGCGCCAGGAGACGGGGATGCGCCAGGAGCCCGTGATGTTCGACACCACCAACCTCAAACCGCTCAACTTTCACAACAGCGGCCAGGATTATTTCAGCTTCGGCAAGCTTCAGTTCACGCCGTCGGACCGCAATGTGTTCGACCTGGAAGGCAACTGGTCGCGCACGCACTTTCTCGTACCGTTCGACTCCACGCAAGGCTTCGTCGACGACCGTCAGACCGACATCAACAGCTTCGCAAACCTCGGATGGCGGCATCGGTTCGGCGATCTCGATACCGCGAACGCCTCGAGCGGCGAGCTGTTCACCGGGCTTCTACTATCGGCACGGCAGTCTCTCGTACGTGCCGAATACGGCGCAATGAGCCAGGCTTCTTCTTCTTTCCTGATACGACTCACGCCGTACAACATCAACGAGCAGCGCAACTTCAACACATACGGAACCAAACTCGATTTCCGCTGGCGCGCGAGTCACGCGCTCGAGGTCAAGACTGGCGTGCAAGCCTCCGTCACCACCGGGCGCGAGGACTTCAACTCGACGAACGCGTCCGGAGGTGCCGGCCCTGGATCCAACTCGGATCTGAAAGGGCATGACATCGGCGTCTACGTGCAGGACGCGTATACTCCCGCGGAGTGGATCGAGCTCCGCACGGGCGTGCGCTACGATACGCACGTCGCACCCTTCGCCGGGACACCAGCACCAGGTAAGCCCGCGCGTAAAGCTGAGCTTCTTCCCCGATTTGTCGAACACGTTCTATCTCTACTATGGACGGCAGTTCATTCCGACGAATATCGAGGACCTGCGCGCCATTACGACCGTATCCGAGGGTGGTGACACCACCTCGGCTTCGCCGACGCTTCCGGAACGCGATGACTTCTATGAAGTAGGATATGTCCATCGCTTTCCCGCCGGCGTCGTGTGGAAGCTGAATGGCTACCTCAAGAACAGCAGCTCACCGGGCATCGACGACAACACGATCGCCGGCACCGCCGATTGCTGACGATCGGTGAATCTGGCTACCGTACGGATTCGTGGTATCGAGACCGTGCTGGAAGTCCGGCCCGAAGGCCCGATCTCCGGCTACTTGAACTTCGCGATCAACCATGCGTACGGTCGTGGACCTGTGACAGGAGGATTCTTTCCGACAGACATTGCCAATGTGCCTGGAGGCTGGTTCGACCTCGATCACGACCAGCGCATCTCCTCGGTCGCCTCGGTGGTCTACTCGAAGAGTCGCTTCTCGAGCGCGACCGGGATCTACGGTCGGGGCTCACGAACGGAGCAGACATCACGGCGCCGATCGGGACAGGAATCTTCGACTTCAACAAGGACATTCACGTCGATCCCAGCTTCATCGCGAACGGAGCGCTCGGCTACAGCCTGCTAGTCGGCAACACCATCGTGCGCCCACAACTGTTCGTCGACAACATCTTCGACAAGCGATATCTGCTCAAGGGCGCGTTCTTCAGCGGCGCGTCCGTCGGTCGACCCCGCACGTTCGAGTTTCGCGTAGATCTGGGGATATCGAAGGGTTTCTACGGTGTGCGACGGGGCGCGGCTGCTGGGAATGCGCTCTGCGCGCGCACGCCGAGCGCCGCGGAAGGCGTCGCGCCCTGGGCGATGTCGCGCTCCACTCCCTGCTGGAACCGGAGCAGATCCGCATCCTGCGCGCCGGCGACCGTGAGGGCGGAGATCACCGTCGTCGCTGTATCGCCGGGAACGCCGCGCGCAATGAGGTCGGAGAGCACTGCGAGCGCGACGGTGAGCGACCCGTGCGCGCGCGATGCGCGCATGCGCGTCAGAGCCGCGGGCGCGATCCCGGCGTGCAGCGCGCTCGCTCCCGCGATCACTTCCGCGTCGCTCGAGGCGGCGCCGAGTGCCGCGCGCGCCGCACCGAGGTCGTGGTCGAGCATGCGCACCGCCGCGAGTATGCGCGCGCCATCCGCATGCTTGCTCGCACCCTCGAGCGCCTTCTGCACGAGCGGCTCGCTGGGAATTCCATCCGCGCGCGCGCTGTCGATGAGTGCGACGACGGAATCGCGCGTGCTCGCATTGAGGCGCGCGTCCAGCCGTGCGTCCTGCGCGGTGAGCGCGATGGGCGCGCAGACCACCAGCGCGAAGGCGAACGCCAAGCGCGGGAGATGATTCATTGCGTCCCCGGCTCGGCCACGGTGAGCGCGGAGTTCGGCTCGCCGTAGTCTTCGCCCGACGCCTGCGGTGCCGCGGGATCGGGGCGCCACACCGTGCCGTCGACGACGAACGCGTACAGGTGACGCCCCGGCTGAATTGGCACCTCCACGGACCACACGCCGCCCGTGGAAGCAGCGCGTAATGGTGTCGCCTTGGGGTCCCAGTTATTGAAGTCGCCAACGAGCGCGACACTCGACGCGTGCGGCGCGACGAAACCGAATTGCACCAGCGGCGATCCCGACGCGGTGCGCGCGATGTCGGTCGGCACCGCGTGCGATCCCGGAGCGCTGAGGTAGAGCACCGATCCGGCGATCGCGACCGCGAAGACCAGCGCCGCTGCGAGCGCCGTGAGTGGCCGCACCTCGATCGTGCGCGGACGCGTGAGCTGCGCGATCCGGTCGCGGAGTCCCGTCGATCCGCGGTGAACCTCGTCCATCACGCGCGCATCGAACAGCGCGGCGTCTATGCGCAGCGGCCGGCGCAGCTCCTCCGCGGCCCGCTCGAGCACGTCATCCTCGTTCGGCTCGGCCTTGATCTCATCGTGCTGGCGCATCTTCTCCCTCGATCAGCATCCGCCGCATTCTCTCGCAGGCGCGCTTCACTCGCATCTTGAGCGCCGATACGCCTGCTCCGGTGACCACCGCCATCTGCTCGTACTCCAACTCCTCGACGTGCTTCAACAGGAACGCCTCGCGCTGGTCCGCGTCCAGCCTCGCCAGTGCCCGGTTGATTTCCTCCCGCAGTGCCGACGTTTCCGCGGGGTGGTCGAGCGCGATCGCATAGTGCCGATCCTCCGCCGAAACGAAGCGTCGTTCCCGTCGCGCGTTTCGCCCTCCGGCTGTCCGGCATCGATTGGCGAGAATCGCGAGCAGCCAACTGCCGAAGCGCGCGGGTTCAGTGCATCAATGCAGCGAGCGATATGCACGCACGAACGCATCCTGCAACGCCTCCTCGGCATCCTCGCGATTGCCGAGCATGTGCAGCGCGAATCGCGCATATCGATCGCGGTATCGGGCAACGAGCCTTGCGTACGCTTCCGAGTCGCCCTTGAGAACGATGTCCACGAGCGCGCCGTCAGAAAGCTCCACAGAAGGCGAGACCCCGGCATCCGGCACGACGTCACTATCCGCCCGCGCGACGGCTCCGGTCGTTATGGAACCACCACGAGTCCGACCGTGCCGTTGAATTCATCCTTCACGGTGCCCGCGCCGGGAGGTGCGCACCAGTCGCCGCCGTCCACGCGAATGTTCACGCGATGCGAGCCCGGCGCGATGACCATCGCGAGCTCCCATTCATCGTTGGCCGCGTGTCGCATGATCACGGGTTGCCAGTCCGTGAAGTCCGCCATCAGCTCGACGGTTCGTGCCGCAGGCGCATGCACGTAGATGACGCGCGCCGAGCCCTCGGCCCGCACGCCGAACGCGCTCGCGCTGGACTGTGCGCCGTGCAGCGCGTGGGCGATCCAAGGCGCGCTCGCGAGTCGCACGCCGAGCGAAACGAAATTGCCGCCGACGCGCCCGATCGAGGGCTCGGGCGCGCGTGTGCCGCCCGCGGCGACGAGCGCGAATTGCTCGTTGAGCGACCAGCTGGCCTGCGCGCGTCCCCACGTGGCGCGCTGTCCGTACGAGTTGCTGACGCGAGTGCCGAGTAGCCCGTCGAGCGCGAGCGCACCGTGCGACCAGTACACGCTGCTCTCGAGATCGGCGTACTGCCGCGCGACGGACGCGGTGCGCGAAGTCGTGTCGATGCCGTTGCCGAGCGAGTCGGAGGGGAGGGTTGGGTTGCTCGCACCGCCGCCGAGGCCATTGTTGCCGCCGGTACCATAGCTGCTCGCGGTCACCGATGCGGTGAACACGGCGCTGCCGATCGCCGCCAGGTGCCCGCGCCGTACGTCCGCACCTGCGACGGGAGCGAGGCGGCTGCGCTCGCGCGCTGCCCTCCGCTGATCCAGAGCCCGCCGGCGCCGAGCGAGAGCGAGAGATTGGCGTCGGCGAGTAAGGCGTTGGACGACGCAATGACGTCCGGCCCCGCGGTGCGCTCGGCGGAAGCACCGAGCTCGAAGCGAAGATGCCGATACACGGGCGAGAAGTACCGGCCGCCGATCGAGGCGTCGCCATCGAGGTGCGACCGGGAGCCCGCCAGCCAGCTCGCCTGAGCGCCGAAGCTCGTGTTCGGATGATCCCAGCGAATCGAGGGCTGGAGGAGCAGCACGCTCGCCGATGGGCCCGCGAGCGCGTTCCCGCCGGCGATACCAATGTCCACGGAGGAGCTCAGCGCCTGCGCGTACGCTGCGGGCGCGGTAGTCGCGAGCCCGGCGACAATGGCCACGCGAGTGAGCCCGGCAGCGAGCGCGGACCGGGAAGTGCTGAAAGGGGGCGTCATCGTGGATCTCCTCGATGGATCATGCGCGTCTCTGTACTACATATAGATGACCGATTCGGAAGATGGCAAGCGATTATTGTGTCACCGTGTGCCGGGGAGCGGTACACGCAGGAACACGGGATGGTCCGGGTGACGCGAGCGCCGGTGCAGGGGTCTCCCTTATTCGTGCCCGGTGTGCGCCAACCGCCCGGTGTGACGCGTGCAGGGCGTGGGGGGTCTCCCTCGTCAGCGCTTGACACCGACGCGAGATTGCCGCGTTGCGGCGAGAGCGATCACGACTCATCAGGAGAATCGAATGCGGCACATCATGTTGATCGGAGGAGTGGCCGCCGCGGTAACCATTGCAGCCTGCTCCGATTCATCCTCGGCGCTGAAGTCCGCGCAATGGTCGGGCGCCGTGATTCAGGTGGCGGGCGGAGATCCCAACGCGCACGGCGAGCTACGGGGAATCGTGGTCGATTCGTCAACCGGGCTCGATCCGAGCACGGCCACGCCGATCCCCGGTGCGACGGTGGTCCTCAACCTGAAGGTCACGGTGCCGCCCGCAACGTCATCCGACACGCCGACGACCACCGTCACGAAGGTCGGCGAAGTGGTGACCGACGCGAGCGGCCGCTTTCTCGTGACCTCGATCCCCGAGGGCGACTACTATCTCGTTGCGACCCCGCCGGCCAACGAGCCGTTCTACAGCAACACGACGTGGGCATTTGCGTCATCGGGGAGCAACCAGAGCGAGGCGGTCATCTATCTCCCGCGCAAGCTGGGCGATCCTCCGACGGATTCGGTCCCGCCGATCGGTCACCCGATCGACCCACCCATTGATTCGATGCCGCCCGTCGATTCGATGTAGCTGCACGCGGCGCGGCGCGCCCATGATTTGAGAAGTCGCGTGACGGGTTGCAGATTGGTCACCATGCCGTGCATGGTGACCATTCGCGCGTGTGGCCCATGGATTCCACGAACCGCGCTCTCTCGAATTCCGTGAACATGCGTCAATCGCTCACCGTCGCGCTCCTCGCGGTCGCTCTTCCCTGCGCCGCGCAGGGGAAACAGATCACCCTCGAGGGGCTGCTCAGCGCTCCCTTCCCCGATGGGCTCGTGGCCTCGCCAACCGGCGGTGCGATCGCATGGACCTTCGACGAGGCCGGCTCCCGCAACGTGTGGGTCGCGCGTCCTCCCGACTACAAGGCGAGAAAGGTCACCTCGTACAGCGGAGATGACGGTCAGGAGATCTCCGAGCTTTCGTTCACGCCGGACGGTGGTGCGATCGCCTACGTGCGCGGCGGCGGCGCCAACGGGAAGGGAGAAATTCCCAACCCGGCGCTGAATGTCGAAGGGGAAACGCAGGCCGTATGGATCGTGCGGCTCTCCGGCGGCGCACCGCGCCGCATCGGCGACGGACATGCGCTCGCCATCTCGGCCAGCGGCGACCGCATCGCATTCGTGAAGGACGGCGAGATCTGGAGCGCATCGCTCCGCGACGCGAAGCCCGCAGCACAGCTCATGCACACGCGTGGCCGCGCGAACGAGCTCCGATGGTCGCCAAAGGGAGAGAAGCTCGCGTTCGTGAGCAATCGCGGCGATCACAACTTCATCGGCGTCTACGATGTGACGGCGAAGACGCTGCGATACCTCTCACCCTCGGTGGACTGGGATTCCTCGCCGGTTTGGTCGCCGGACGGCGCGCGCGTGGCCTTCATCCGCATGCCGACGTCCTCGCGTAAACCCGAGTTCGGAGCAAACCGCACGGAATCTCCCTGGTCGATCGTCGTCGCGAGCGTGGCGACAGGTGATGGAAAGGAGATCTGGAAGGCGGAGGAAGGAGTCGGGAGCGCGTTCCGCGACATCGTGTCGGACGCGCAGCTCATGTGGGCGCAGAGCGACTACATTGTCTTCCCGTGGGAGCGCGACGGCTGGACCCACCTGTACAAGGTATCCGCGAATGGCAGCACGCCGGCGCTGCTCACACCGGGCGCTTTCGAGGTCGAGCACGTATCGCTGTCGCCCGATCGCGGAACGGTGTTCTACTCATCGAATCAGGGTGACATCGACCGCCGGCACATCTGGCGCGTGAGCGTGGTCAACGGCGAGTTGGCGCAGGTGACGACCGGCACGGGGATCGAATGGTCGCCGGTACAGACGAGCGACGGCAAGGCCGTCGCGATGCTGCGCTCCGATGCGCGCGTGCCCGCGCGTCCTGCCATCGCGCTCGCGTCCGGCGCGCCGCGCGACATCGCGCCGAGCTCATCCCCGCAGCCTTTCCCTCCAGCGCGCTCGTGACCCCGCAGCAGGTGCTCTTTCCCTCGGGCGACGGCATGATGCTCCACGGCCAGCTCTTTCTGCCGAACGATTCGATTCCAGGCAAGCACCCCGCCGTCGTCTTCTTTCATGGCGGCTCGCGCCGCCAGATGCTCCTCGGCTGGCACTACATGTACTACTACAGCAACGCGTACGCGATGAACCAGTTTCTCGCGAGCCGCGGCTTCGTGGTATTGGCAGTGAACTATCGGAGCGGCATTGGATACGGACTGAACTTCCGCGAGGCGATCGACTACGGCGCCACGGGAGGCAGCGAGTACAATGACGTGCAGGGAGCGGGACTCTTTCTGCGCGGCCGCGCCGATGTCGACCCCGCGCACATTGGCGCGTGGGGCGGCTCGTACGGCGGTTATCTCACCGCGCTCGCGCTCGCCCGCTCCTCAGATATCTTCGCCGCCGGCGTGGACATGCACGGCGTACACGATTGGAATCTCGAGTGGGAGACGTTCGTTCCGGGGTGGCGCATCCTCAAGGACCAGGAGGCGCGTCGCACCGCGTTTCTATCATTGCCGATGGCATACGAGTCTACGTGGAAGTCGCCCGGTGCTCCTGATTCAGGGCGACGACGATCGCAACGTCTCGTTCAGTCAGACCGTGCAACTCACCGAAGACCTGCGAAAACAGGGCGTAGATGTCGAACAGCTCGTGTTTCCCGACGAGGTGCACGATTTTCTTCTGCATTGAAATTGGCTCGCGGCGTACACCGCGTCGTTCGACTTTCTCTCGCGCAAGCTCGTGAAGAAAACACCAAACGTGAAAGTCACTCAGCAATAGACACTGGACGCACGAGATGAAATGCGTTAAATCGAGTGCAACGCTGCTCTTCCGGGGAGCGCTGATGTACACGATGAACATACGACGCGATACCACACGTGCGAGGCATCCGCGTGTGCGGCTCACGATGATCGCGTTGGCCATGGCGTGCGGGAGGGAGATGCTCCCGCCGCCGCTGGCCGCGAAGTGTCGACACCACCGCCGCAAGCACAAGCCATCGCCGATACCGCACCGCCGCCTGGTGCGATGGGCGTGTCCGTTCGTCGTGGCCGCGCGCTGCTCGCCGCCACCCGCGACAGCTTGCCGCACTTCGTGGGCAATTCGCTGCGCTGCTTCAGCTGCCATCTCGATGAGGGCCGCCGCGCGAGCGGTCTGCCACTCACTGCCGCGTACATTCATTTTCCGCAATACCGCGGGCGCCGCGCACGCGTCGATCTGATCGAGGACCGCGTGAACGACTGCTTTGTTCGAAGCATGAACGGGCGCGCGCTCCCCGTGAGCGGCGACGACATGCGCGACATTGTGGTCTACATGGCGTGGCTGTCGCGCGGGCTGACGGTCGGCGACTCGACGAAGGCGAATGGCGTTCCCTCGCTGGCGACGCTCGACGCGGACACGTCGCGCGGAGCGCAGGTATTCGTCGCGAACTGCGTACGCTGCCACGGCGCATCGGGCGAGGGCTCCGTGGTCGCACCGCCGCTCTGGGGAGCGAAGTCGTACAACATTGGCGCCGGAATGGCTCGCTACCGCACGACCGCGCTGTTCGTGTTGCGCAACATGCCGCTCGATCGGCCCAACTCACTCACACCCCAGCAGGCGCTCGATGTCGCGCGTTACGTCGACACACGACCCCGTCCCGATTTCGCCGGAAAAGAGAACGATTTCCCGACTGGCGAGCGGCCCCCGGATGTGCCATATCCTACGAAAGCCCGGTCGAGGCTGAGCACCGATACCGCGCGCACCCGCGCGCATAACGGCGCGCATTGAGCGCGCAGGAAAGTCCCCATGAGTGAAGACCTCATTACCTCATTGCCGCGCCGCAGCTTCCTCGGTCGTCTGGCCGCGGGAACCGCTGCGCTCGGACTCACCACGATCCTTCCGGCCACCGCATGCGCCGCAGAAAAGACGGTCGCCAATGCGTCGGACTCCTCCTCCGCCGAGCCGAGCGAGTGGCCCGGCGCGCTCAAGACGAAGCACAAGATGGTCATCGATGCGTTTGCAATGAACGAGGGCTTCCCGCTCGCCTTCGCGTACACCTTCATGCTGCCGTACGCATTGGTGACTCCCTCGCCGGCCACGGCCGTCGTCGTGCTTCGTCACGAGGGATTTCCCCTCGCGCTGAATGATGCGGTGTGGGCGAAGTACAAGATCGGGAAGGCCATGAACATCATGGACCCGACGACGAAGGCGCCGGCAGAGCGCAACCCGTTCTTCAATGCGAAGCCCGGCTCGCTCCCCATTGACGACATGGCCGTCGACAAGCTGATGGCGAAAGGCACGATCCTCGGCGCGTGCAACGTGGCGCTGCACTTCATGAGCGCCAAGTTCGCCCCCGCGGCCGGCGTCACGCCCGATATCGCGCTCAAGGACTGGACGGCGGGGGTAATTCCGGGAATCACGATCATCCCGTCGGGCACGTGGGGCGTGAATCGCTCACAGGAACTGGGATGTTCGTACTGCGCCGGCGCGTGATGCAGCCCTGAGTGTCTATCTCCGAAACGAAAAGCGGCGCGTGCACGAATGCACGCGCCGCTTTCTTGTTCGAGGTCGAATCAACTCGCGGCCGATACCATCTTCTGAAAGCGCGGCTCCCCTCTCAGCGGCGCAAACTCCGGATCGATCTTGAGCCAGCCCGGCGACAAGTGGTACGGCACCTTGAGCAGCGGCTCGAGATGATCGAGCGCCTTCTGCTTCTCACCGGTCAAAATGTAGATCCGGAAGAGCAGATGTTGGAGGTACGGTCCGGTATACCCGTCCTTCGATATCGGAAGCATCTCAGCTGCTTTCTCACCCTCGCGGATCGCCTCGGCGCGCCGGCCGAGGTATGCGAGTGCGAGTCCGCGAAACGCCCGACGCTGAGCGTCCTGCGGCGCGGACGCCAGGTTCAGATCGACCGCGATACGCGCGGAATCGGCGTAGGCGCGCATCTGAGCGAGTCTCCCCGCAGATGGTACGTCTCCGCGAGCACGATCCCCCACGCGCCCCTGTCCTCATCGAAAGCAGCAGGAGAGAGCCGCAGGAGCAGTTGCTGCTGCGCGTCGTCCAGGAGCCAGTAAAGATCCCAATAGTTGCCGAGGTAGGCGACGAGCGCCGTCGGATCCGTCCGCGGTGCAGCTGCGGCAATGACTGAACGAGCGGCCGACAGGTCTCCCTTCGCAAGCTCGATCATCGCCCGATTCTCCAATACGGCGAGGTTGTCCGGCGCCAATGCGAGCGTTCGATCGGAGGCGGCGATCGCCTCCGGGTATCGGCGCAATCGCAGCAGTGTGAACGACAGCCTGCGTCCAGTCGTGATCGATCGCGGATCCAGCGTGGCGGAGCGATTGAGCGTGACCATTGCAGAATCCCATTGCCCGAGACTCTGCTCGTTGAGCGAAGCTGCGGTGAGAAGGTCGACATCCGAAGGCGAACGGCGCAATCCTTCCGCGTATTCGGCGGCAGCGCGTCCGAACTCGCTCGTTACCGCGGAGTAGTAATCGCCGAGCGCGAGGTGACCCTCTGCGCGCTCGGGAGCAAGAGCCAATGCGTGTTCCGCCGCGCGACGAGAAAGCTCCGCAGTCTCCTGGGATGGCGCGCCGTTGGCGTAGGCGGCGGCATAGGCGCGTGACAAACGCGTCCATGCCAATGCAAAGTTGGGATCGATCGCCGTGGCCTGCTCGTAGTAGCCCGCGGCTCGGCGCAGCGTCATCGCGTCGGTGACGGACAAATTCATTGAGATCGCATCGCCACGAAGGAACGCGTCGTAGGCTGCCAGGTTCGTCGTGGGCCGCTCCACGAGCTTGCGCTGCGCGCTGTCCGCGAGTGCGACATTGAGTGCGCTGGCGACCCTGCTCGCGATGTCCGCTTGCACGCGAAACACGTCCGTCAAGTTCGCGTCGAAGGATTCCTGCCACGTCGAAGAAGCGGTGGACGCCTTGATCAGCTCCGGGCTCACCTGCACCCGGCTCGTGCCATCTGGCGCCTTGGCCCACCTCACCTTGCCTATCAGGAGATAGTCGACGCCAAGCTCGCGCGCGATCTGCTGCGGTGACTTCGTGGTGTGGCGATACTCGCCCGAGCTGCTCGACGCGGTCACCTGCAGACCGGGCATCGACGTGAGCTTGCCGCGCACGGCATTGGTGATACCATCAGAGAAGTACGCGTCGGCCGAGTCTCCCATGTTCTGAAACGGCAGTACGGCCACGAGGCGTGTCCCGGTGGGCCGGTCGTTCATCCGGGAGCGGCTCCAGCCGAAGAGCAGTCCGAGTCCGATGGCGACGCCCAGCACGAGCGCGGCGAAGAGAGGGCGACGGGAGTGCAACCGGGACCGACCCGCGTCCGCGGACGATGTCGAGGCGCGATCCGCTGGCGGCACGACCGGTAGCACGACCGGGGGCACGACTGGCGCTGCGGTCGTCACCGCTCCCGAGGAGAGAGCGCGCGCAAATTCGGCCGCACTCGTAAACCGGTCCGCCGGAACGGTTGCCAGCGACTGAGCGACGGCGCGCGCGATGGCTTCGGGCACCGCGGGCCGTGCCGCACGCACGTCGGGCGCCGCGCTCGTGAAGCGTTTCGCGATCACCGCCTGCGCCGTTGGACCAGTGAACGGCGGCTCGCCGGCGAGCATCTCGTAGAGTACAGTGCCCAGCGAGTAGATGTCCGTGAGCGCGCTGACGTCCGACTCGCCCGACGCCTGCTCGGGACTCATGTACGCCGGAGTGCCCAGCGTCAGCCCAGTCTCGGTGAGACGCGCGCCGCCCGGCGTGAGCGAGCGCGCGATACCGAAGTCGGCGACGAGCGTGTTGCCATCCTCGGTGAGGAGCAGATTCTCCGGCTTGATGTCGCGGTGAATCACGCCATGCTGGTGCGCGTACTGAAGCGCCTGCGCGGCCTGAGTGGCAATGCGAATCGCGTCCGCTACCGGCAGCTGCGTCTCCCGCGTGAGCCGGTCGCGCAGCGACTCACCCTCAACGAAGGGCATCGTGAACCAGAGCCGCCCCGCGCTCTCACCGGAATCGAGCACGGTGAGGATGTGCGGATGCTGAAGCCGCGCGGCAAGCCGAATCTCGCGCTGAAAGCGCTCGGGGCCGAGCGCGCTGCCGAGATCGGGATGCAACACCTTGAGCGCCACGTCGCGACCGTGACGCAGGTCGTGCGCGAGATAGACGGTCGCCATCCCGCCGGCGCCAAGCGTGCGCACGATGTCGTACGTGCCCTTAAAGGACAGCTGCAGCTGTTCTGGAAGCTCCACGGCACCGGCGGATACGAGTGACGGCGAATATGCGATGCCGCCAACACAAGGGCAAATAGTAGCCCTACCCCGGATGGTACATTGCTGCTATCGTATTGCGACGCGGCAGCTTACTCATCGAGGGCGTGTTCTGACCGAACTTCAGGAGCAGCTTCGAGTCGGCCTTCCCAGCTATGCGATCGAGCGCGAGCTCGGGCGCGGCGGGATGGCGACCGTGTTCCTCGCCCAGGACGTTCGACACGGACGCCCCGTCGCCCTCAAGGTGCTGCATCCCGAGCTCGCCGCGAGCCTCGGGCCCGAACGATTCCAGCGCGAGATCCGCGTGGCCGCGCGGCTCCAGCACCCGCACATCCTCACGGTCACGATTCCGGCGTCGTCGAGCCGCTACCGGGAACGGCGGCACGCCGCGTACTGGTTCACCATGCCGTACGTCGAAGGCGAAAGTCTTCGCAGCCGCCTCAGCGCGAGCGCCAGCTTCCGCTGGACCGAGGCGCTCCAGATCGCGCGCGAGGCCGCACGGGCACTCGACTACGCGCACCAGCACGGCGTGATCCACCGCGACATCAAGCCCGAGAACATCCTGCTCCGAGGACGGCTCCACGCTCGTCGCCGATTTCGGTATCGCGCGCGCTCTCGATGGGCGAGGAGCGGTCTCACGCAAACCGGGCTCGCGATCGGCACGCCGGCCTACATGAGCCCCGAGCAGGCGAGCGCCGACAAGAGCACCGACGCGCGCACGGACATCTACTCGCTCGGCGTCGTGCTCTACGAGATGCTCGCCGGCGAGCCGCCCTACACCGGTGCGACGGCGCAGGCCATCATCATGAAGCGCTTCACCGAGCCGGTGCCGAGCGTGCGCACGACGCGCCCGAACGTGCCCGAGGCGGCGGATATCGCGATACGGCGCGCACTCGCGCCCATTCCCGCCGATCGCTTCGGCAGCGCCGCCGAATTCGCGCGCGCAATCGGACCCGCCGTGACAACCGACGCAGCGCCTGCCGCGGAGCGGGCAACGAGCGCCGCACCGCCGAGCACACCCGCGCCGACTGCCGCCGCGCCGAGCGCCGCCGCTCCCGCGCCGCCATCGGCGAACAGCGCAGGCAAGCGTCGGCGCGTGCCCGTGTTCGCGGCTGCCCTCATTGTGGGATTTCTGCTCGGACTCGGCGTGCTGTTCGCCTGGCGCCAATCGAAGGTCGGCACTCCGGCCAGCGGCGCAAAAGTTCTCGCGGTTCTGCCATTCGAGAACCTCGGAGATTCGGCCAACGCCTATCTCGCCGACGGGATCACGAACGAGCTGCGCGGCAAGCTCTCGGAGCTGAGCACATCCAGGTCATTGCCCGCGGAAGCTCGGCGCAGTACCGTCATACCACGAAGACGCCGCAGGAGATCGCTCGCGAGCTCGGCGCCGATTATTTGCTGACGGCCACCGTCCAATGGGAGAAGCGGCCAGACGGCACGAGCCGCGTCCGCGTCAGCCCCGAGCTCGTGGATGTGACCGAGGGTCGCGCGCCCCGCACCAAGTGGCAGCAGCCCTTCGATGCTGCGATCACCGACGTCTTCCAGGTGCAGGCGGACATCGCGAACCAGGTGGCGAGCGCGCTCGACGTGGCACTCGGCAGCGGTCAGCGACAGACGCTCACCGAGAAACCGACGGCGAATCTGGCGGCATACGATGCCTTTCTGAAGGGAGAGGAAACCCAGGGACTCGCGATCGCGGACGCAGCATCTCTCAGGAGTGCGATCGGCTACTACGACCAGGCAGTCGCACTCGACTCCACGTTCACGCAGGCGTGGACGCAGCTCTCACGGGCCCACTCGGCGTTTTACTTCAATGTGGCTCCCAACCCGGCATCCGCCGCGGAAGCAAAGCGAGCGTTGGAGATCGCGACTGCGCTGGCGCCCGGGAAACCGGAGATCCACCTTGCCCGCGGCGAGTACCAGGAGTTTGTCACGAAGGACTTGCCGGCTGCGCTCGCCTCCTACGAGGAGGGACTTCGCGCCGCCCCGGATAACTCGGACCTGCTCAGCGCCGCTTCGTTGGACGAGCAGAGCCTGGGCCGGTGGGATGAGGCCGAAAAGCATCTCGAGCACGGTCGCACCATCGACCCGCGGTCTGCCACGAACTCGCGCCGGTTGGGACAGACGCTCCTCCGCTTGCACCGCTACAGTGATGGAATGGCGGAGATCGACCGCGCGATGAAGATTGCGCCCGCCAATCTCGATCTCATCGAGACCAAAGTGATGCTGTACCTCGCCCAGGGAGATCTGGCTTCTGCGCGCGGCGTGATCCGCTCCGTGCCCGGTACCATCGAGCCCACGGGTCTCGTGGCGTATCTGGGGAACTACTGGGATCTCATGTGGGTGCTCGATGATTCGCAGCAGCAGTTGCTGCTTCGTCTCACGCCGAGCGCGTTCGACGGGGACCGCGGAACGTGGGGAGCAGTTCTCGCGCAGACCTACTATTTGCGGGGCGACCGCGCACGCGCGAAAGTCTACGCAGACTCGGCGCGGATCGGATTCGATCAGACGCTCGCCACGACTCCGGACGACGCGCAGCGCCTCGTGCTTCGTGCGGTGGTGTTGGCGATCCTTGGGCGGAAGGCCGAAGCGGAGGCCGGCGGCGAACGTGGCGCGTCACTGCTGCCCGCGTCACGGGATAACTACGTTGGCTCGTACATCCAGCACCAACTCGCCCGCGTCTACACCTTCGCGGGCGATCCCGACAAGGCGATGGACCAGCTCGAGCCACTACTCAAGTCGCACTACTTTCTTTCGCCCGCCTGGCTGCGTATCGATCCCAATTTTGCGCAGCTGAAGGGGAATCCGAGATTCGAGCGGCTCGTCGCCTCGAAATAGGATAGCGAGCGGCCGCGCTGCCACCCGCTAATCCGCTCGCGCCTGCCGATCCACCTCGCTCACCCTGCGCGCTGCCTCCGCCCAGTCGACGACGGGGGCGACCTCCTGATCTTCCAGCGAGAGCGTGGCGAGCGCCCGCTCGACGACGCGCTCGCCACCCGGAACCGTGCGCCCCCACCAGAGCTCCGTCGCGCGGCACAGCCGCTCCTCCTTCGCGAGCGATGCCGGCGTGCGAAACACGCCCGCCGCGTGCACCCGCGCGTGCACGCCCTCGTGCAGCAGCGACGACGCGATCTCCGCGAGCGTGAAATTACGATTCACGATGAACGTGAGCTCCGTCAGGATCCGGCGCGTCTCGCCGAAGAAGGCGCCGCGGCACGCGAAGCGCTTCACGTCGATCCCGGCGATGTCCCTGCGCAGTCTCCGCAGGTTTGCCGGCGCGTAGCGCTCGATCAGCGCGAGCACCTCGTCCATGCGCGCGAACACATCCTCGTCGGAAATGTCGGGGCGCGTGTTCTCGAGCATCACCTCGATGCCGCGTACCGATCCGTCGCACCCGACGAGGCTGCGCCTCCATTCCAAGCGCCGATCGAAGTCCGTCGAGAAATCCTGGTGTCATGCACGTAACATCCGCGACGCGCGAATCTCACGCAACGGTGCCAGAGCGCGCCGCGCGAGCTCAGCCGCCGCCCGCCACCAGCTTCTGAAAGCGCGGCTCCGCTCGCAGAGGCGCGAATGTCGGATCGACCTTGAGCCAACCAGGAGAGAGAAAGTACGGAATCTTGAGAAGCGGCTCGAGAGCGTCGAGCGCCTTCTGCTTCTCCCCCGTTAGAAGATAGATGCGGACGAGCAGATGCTGATAGTACGGTCCGGAATACCCGTCCTTCGATGCGGGCTGAAGCTCGACGGCCTTCTTCCCCTCTCGAATGGCTTCGGCGCGGCGACCGAGATAGGCAAGCGACAGGCCGTGAAAAGCCCTGGCCTGTGCGTCGAGCGGTACCGAGGAAATCGTGCGCTCGAACGCGACGTTAGCCGTATCGGCATATGCACGCATCCTGAGCGAATCACCTCGCAGCTGGTATGTCTGCGCCAGAACGATACTCCGATTCCCCCCGTCGGCGAATGCGGTGGGAGAGAGCCGCAACAGAAGCTGCTGCTGCGCGTCGTCGAGCAGCCAGTACAAGTCCCAGTAGATGGCGAATTGTGAGACCAACGTGGTCGGATCGATCCGTGCCCCGGAAGTAGCAACGAGTGCGCGAGCGGCTGCGTCGTCGCCCTTGCCGAGATCGATCATCGCCCGCGTCTCAAGAACCGAAACGTTGTCGGGCGCGAGTGCGAGAGTGCGGTCGGCCACTTCCTGAGCTTCCGCATACCTGCGAAGCCCGAGCAATGTGAAGGCGAGACGCCGGCCGGTAGTTAACGAGCGTGGGTCCAGAATGGCAGCGCGACGCAGGGAGACGAGCGCGGCGTCCCACTGTCCGAGACTCTGTTGATTGAGGGCCGCTTGGGTGAGCAGGTCGGCGTCCGAGGGGGACAGACGAAGTCCTTCGTCGTACTCGGTTCGGGCGCGTTGAAAGTCGGCCGCCACAAGGGAGTAGTAGTCGCCGACTGCGACGTGTCCGTCCGCGTGATCCGGTGCAAGCTCGAGCGCGCGCTCCGCAGCTTTGCGCGAGAGCTCTCCGATTTCATTCGAGGTCGAACCGGTGAAGTAGAGTTTCGCGTAGACTCGGGCCAATCGTGACCAGGCGAGATGGAACCCTGGGTCGATCGCGGTGGCCCGCCCGTAGTATTCGGTGGCGCGGCGTAACTCGAGTGGGTCGTTGCCAGACAGCTTTTCCGAAATCGCATCGCCCCGGAGAAACGCGTCGTATGCCGCGAGATTTGCCGTGGGTCTTTCCGCGAGCTGGCGTTGTGCGCTGTCCGCCAACGCAACGTTGAGCGCCGAGGCCACTCTGCCCGCAATGTCCGCCTGCACCTGGAACACATCGGTGAGCGGAGCATCGAAGGACTGCTGCCACTTCGCGTCCTCGCTGGATGCCTGGATCAGCTGGGGGCTCACCTGTACACGGTTGGTGCCATCCGCCGTCTTCGCCCAGCGCACCTTCCCAACGAGCAGATAGTCGACGCCCAGCTCCGACGCGATTTCGCGCAGACTCTTCTGCGACTTTCGATATTCGCCGGAGCTTTTGGCGGCAGTCACCCGCAACCCTGAAAGCGCGGTGAGCTTGCCGCGCACGGCATCCGTGATGCCGTCCGCGAAGTACGCGTCGCTTGTGTCACCGACGTTTTCGAATGGCAGCACAGCTATGAGGCGCGTTCCGTTCGCTCGGACCGTGTTGTGCGTGCGACTCCATCCGAACAACAATCCCAGGCCGATTGCGACACCGAGTACGAGCGCCGCAAAGAGGGGACGGCGCGACGGTAGAGCCACGCGACGACCCGTCTCTGCCTTCGACGGCGCCTGATCCGCCGGCGCCGTGGCGCTCGGCTCGGCCATCTTCACGGCACTCGTGGTCGCGGTCGCGGCTGCCGTCGCCGTCGCGGGCCCAAGTGACCGCGCGAAGTCTGCCGCGTTCGCGAACCGATCCGCTGGTACGGGCGCCAGCGCCTGCGCCACCGCGAGCGCTACCGGCTCGGGCACTGCGGGCCGCACCAACCGTACATTGGGCGCCGTGCTCGTAAAGCGCTTCGCGATCACCGCCTGCGCCGTCGGACCCGTGAACGGCGGCTCGCCCGCGAGCATCTCGTACAGTACTGTGCCGAGCGAGTAGATGTCGCTGAGCGCACTCACATCGGATTCACCCGACGCCTGCTCGGGACTCATGTACGCCGGCGTGCCCAACGTCACGCCGGTCTCCGTCAGCTTCGATCCGCCGAGCGAGAGCGAGCGCGCGATCCCGAAGTCCGCCACGAGCGTGTTTCCATCTTCCGTGAGGAGCAGATTCTCGGGCTTGATGTCGCGGTGAATCACGCCGTGTTGATGCGCGTACCGGAGCGCCTGCGCGGCCTGCGTCGCAATGCGCACCGCGTCCGCCACCGGCAGCTGCCGCTCGCGCGTGAGGCGGTCGCGGAGCGACTCCCCTTCCACGAATGGCATCGTGAACCAGAGAGGCCCAAGACCTTCCCCGGAATCGAGCACGGTGAGGATGTGCGGGTGCTGCAGCCGCGCGGCGAGGCGGATTTCGCGCTGGAACCTCTCGGGGCCCAAGGCGCTCCCCAGGTCGGGATGCAAAACCTTGAGCGCGACATCGCGCCCGTGGCGGAGGTCACGGGCGAGATAGACCGTGGCCATTCCGCCCGCGCCCAAGGTGCGCACGATCTCATATTTGCCAACCAGGGCCTGCTGCAGCTGCTCGGGAAGCTCCACGACACCAATCGGATGTGAGTACGGCGAATATGCGATGCGCGACGGGCTGGAGCAAACGCTCGGTCAGCTTCCCGGCGTCACACGCCACTCAACTGCCCATGCGTCACCCGATACTCGTCGAGCTCGTGGCCCGTCATTCCGGCAATGAAGCCGGCGCCAGTGGCAACCAACTGTCCCGCCCGCACGAGCACATGTCGCCCCGCAACCACACCCACGGGCAACAGCACCAGCCCCTGGGCGATTCGAGCCATCGCCTTCGCGACCCTAGCGGCGCGCACCCCCAGCTCCGGTTGCAGCTCGCGCTCGGTGCTGCTCCAGTTGCTGCTCACGCGAAAGGCGCGCCTCATGAGCCACTGCGCAGTCAATCGACTCGACGGATTCCACTCGTGCACAACCGCATCGTCCGCCCACGCGATCTTGTGGCCGTCCGCGATGATGCGCCGGAATAAATGCGTGTCGGTGCCCCCCGATAGCGGCCGTTGCTCGTCGAACGGCAACGGCATCTTCGCGAGGATGTCGAGCCGCAACAGCACATTCCCCGTCACCGCGCGGTCCTGAAACGACCCGGTGCGATGCCGCTCGCGGTCGAAGAATCGGCCGCGCGCGATCCACGGCGGCACCTGCCCTTCGAATGCAGGCAGCACGGGGCCGGTGACGACCGCCGCGCCCGTCTCGCTCATGACGACGATCAGCTGCTCGAGCCAGTTCGGCTCCGGAACCTCATCGTCGTCGATGAACGCGAGCAGCTCCGCGCCGAGCTCCCGCGCTCGATTCACCGCCGCGTTCCGCGCGAACGGTATTCCGCGGCGCGGCTCGCTCACGTACACGAGCGGCCACCTGCTGCTCGGACCAAGCGCTTCGCACGTGGCCGCCGCGGAGCGCACGGGATCGTTATCCACCACCACAGATGCTGATCGACCGCGGCGAACATCTGGTGAAGGCGAGAGCGTCGAGCCCCTTGAGCAGCCGCTCGAGGCCGAGTGGTCGGCAGTGCGTCGCGACGCAGACTACGACCGGCGGCACATCCTCGAGCAAAACTCCGGACGTGCCATCGCCGCCCGCGCTAGCGCGCGACGACATCGGATTGACGCGACGCCGCCGACTCAATGAACGATTCGAAGAGGCGGCGCGCCAATGGTGCGCTCTCGACGAGCTCCTCGGGATGCCACTGCACACCGATCAGGTAACCATCCTCGCGCCCCTCCACTCCTTCGATCAGTCCATCGGGCGCGAGCGCATTCACCACGAGTCCCGGCGCCAGCTTCTTGATCCCCTGATGGTGCATGCTGTTCACGATCGTCGTCCCCGCACCGACGATCGACGCGAGATGCGTCCCCTCCTCGATGCTCACCTCGTGCACGAGATCCTGGCGCTGCCGCACCTCGTTCGGCCAGTAGTCGTGCTTGATCGCCGCGTCGCACCAGTCCGCGAGGTCCTGGTAGAGCGTTCCACCCGCGGCAACGTTGAGCACCTGCACGCCGCGACACACCGCGAGCACCGGCTTCCGGTCTGCCATCGCCCACCGCACGAGCGTCACCTCGACACGATCGCGATCGGGGTCGGTCACGCCGCACACCGGCAGCCGCGACTCCTCGTAGACCTCCGGATCCATGTCCACGCCGCCAGGCAGAAACACGCCGTCCAGCCGCTCGTAGAGCGCGCGCAACGTCGTCATGTCGCGCGTCAGCGGGATCACCCACGGGATCGCGCCCGCGGCGGTGAGCACGTCGACGTATCGTTGGCTCATCACCCAGCACCGCGGCAGCTCGCCCGGAATTGGCTCGAGCGTCTGGGTCGTAATTCCGATAATTGGGCGCGCGTTCATCACTGGATAATAAGCGGTCTCAGGCCACCGGGCGCGCATTTTCCTCCAGCCCCGGCACCGAGTTCAGCCCCACGCCCTCGGCCGTCTCCGCGATCAGCGGATCGACGACGGCCTTGAGGTCGCCGGTCTTCTCGAACACCGCCAGCTGCCGATCGGCGCTGGTCCCTCCGTCCAGAATCCTGAACGCGTACTCCACCTCTTTCCGGCTTCCCAGCTCGTCGACGACGTCGTCGATGAACCACTGCAATCATCTCGCGCGATCAGCTCGCGCGCCGGGCAATTCCTGCTCGCGTCCCGAAGTCGATCGAGCTTGCCGTCGAGCCCGAACCGCACGGCGCGCCACTTGTTCTCCTCGATCAACGTCGGCGGGTAGACGCGGAAGGTGATGTTGTCGCGCCGCAGCTTCCAGAGCTTCGCCATGATCGCCTGAAGGATCGCGGCGATGCACACCGCCTCGTCCACGCGCGTGCACACGTCGCAGACGCGGAACTCGAGCGTCGGGATACGCGATGGTGCGGGCGCACGTCCCACCAGATCTTCGAGCCGTCGGGAATCGCACCTCGTCGTCCACGAGCGTGTCGAGCAGATTCGTGAAGTCCGACCAGTCGCGAAACATCGCGCGGCACGCCGGTCCGCGGAAAATTGCGGAAGACGATGCTGCGGTACGACTTGAGCCCGGTGTTGCGCCCCATCCAGAACGGCGAGCTCGTGGAAAGGCAGAGCACGTGCGGCATGAAGTACCGCGCCACGTTCATCGCATCGATGAGGAATTCGCGGATCCTCGATGCCAATGTGCACGTGCGTGCCGAAGATCAGCAGCTGCTGCGCGAGCTCCTGCCATGTCCTCCTTCACGCCGATGTAGCGCTCGAGTGGCGTGATCTCCTGCGTCATCCACGATGAGAACGGATGCGTGCCCGCCGCCGCGATCACGAGGCCCGCTCTTCGCGCGCGAGATCGATCACCGAGTGCCGCGAAGCCGCACCAGCTCCGCTCTCGCCTCCGCCGGCGTGCGGCACACCTTCGTGCCGATCTCGACGATCGACTGGTGCAGCTCCGGCTTCACCTGCTCGAGGATCATGCGATCGCCGTCGAGAATCTCCGTGATGTACGACTTCAGCTCGCGCGTCTCCGGATCGATGATCTGGTACTCCTCCTCGATGCCGATGGTCAGCGAAGGTGCCTTCATCGAACACCTGTGGTAGCTGCTCGTTCGGCTCGATGAAGTAGTCGGAACGTCTGGATGCCGCCGCCCGGCGGTGACGTTGAGCAGCGCGGCCGTGGCCAGCCGCGTCATGCACCCGTCGACATACGCGCCGTCACGCACGAACGGAGCCGTGTCCACCATGCGGTCGAATATCTTCAGCTTGCCGTCGACGACAGACGGGATACGCCTCGCTCGGCAGCGCGATGCGCTCCTGCACGATGTACGGTTCCGCCAGCGCCGCCGCGATCGCCGCGCTCCCACTCGGCGTCGTCGACCTCCCAGCCGAGCACGATCCCCTTGCCGCCGTACTCGTCGTTGGGCTTGAGCACGAGCTGCTCGCGGTTGCTCGCGCGATGAACGGCAGCAGGTCGATCGTCCTTGCCGTCGAACATCGTGTGTCGCTCCTCGACCACCCGCGTCCACGGGATCGTGCGCCGCGATCGCCTCCTGCTCCTCGGCGCTGAACAGCCCCGCGTTGCGCTCGTCGCTGCAGCACCGCCAGGCTCGCCTTCTTGTGCAGCATCTTGCACGAGAACGGATTGACCATGCAGACGGCGCGGTCGCGCACCGCGCGGATCACCGGCTGATCGATGCCGCCGCGCTCCACGAGCTCGTGCAGCAGCACGCGCTTGTAGATGAGCGAGATCGTCGAAGTCGCCCGAGCGCAGCTCGCCGCTCCTGATACTCCACCTCGCGCGGGTCGACGATCATGCACTCGAGCCCCTGGCTCTCGAAGTACCGCTCGAACAGCAGGAACTCGCTGTTCGTCGGCACGTCGCGCCAATCGAGGATCGCGATCCGCGGCTTCGCGCTCGTGCCGCGACCACTGCTCGTACGCGTCCAGCAGCGCGTGCAGCACGCCGTGACGCGCGGGCAGCGGCCGCAGACTCTACGTGCGCAGGAATGCGCGCATGACCGGCATCGCCACGAACACCTCGGTGAGCACGTCGTTGTACGCCGCGCCCGCCGGCGTCTCGGCGTTGTACTCGGTGAAGCGCAGTCCGCCGTCCCTCGTCGACGAAGAACGCGTCGAGCCGCGAGGTCGGGCTCGCGGCGCGAAAGCCGGGGTCGACGCGTCACCAGCTGCTCCTCCCAATCCGCGAGCCGGAACTGCTTCGCGCACGCTCGTCGTCCGCGAGCGCCGCTCGCTGCGCCGTCGAGAACGCGCACAGCACCACCGCCGCGCGGTCCCGGCAGAAGCGCATACTCGCGCGGCGACAGAAACCGCGGACGGAGCACCGTGCACAGCGGCCGCCCGCCAAACGAACAGTCCGCGCCGCTCGATGTTGCTCGTCGAGCCACGCCTGCGAATCGTCCGCGAGCCCGCCCGTCGAGCAAATCGTGATAGCGCGGCGATCGCGTCTTGCGCTCGTCACGCCTTGGCGCCGCCCGAGCAGAAACTCGCCGCGCGCAATGTTCATCTTGCCTGGGCGGCGCCTTCGCGAGACGAATCGCCAGATCCGCCATGTGCGTCACCGCCCAGTCGAAGTAGTGCGGCGTCAGCGAATTGATGTCCATGTCCGGCGCGGGGTTCATGAAGTCGATGGCGTACGGAATGCCGTCGCGCACCGCCCACTCCACCGAGTTCATGTCGTAGCCGAGCGCCCGCACGAGCGTGAGCGAGTCCTTCACGATACGCTCGCCCAGCTCGGGCGAGAGATGCTCGTGCTCGACAGGTGATATCTGCGCTCGCGCGGATCGTACTTCATCGGCAGCACCTCGCTCTGGCCCAGGCAGAGGCAGCGAACGAACTGGTCCCACTCGATGAACTCCTGCACCACCATCGTCAGCTGCCCCGAGCCATCGTACGCCTCGAACAGCTCCCCGAGCGTTCGGCAGATGTAGACATCCTCCCAGCCGCCGCCGTGCGCATCCTTGAGCACGCACGGCAGGCCGACATAGGCGAGAATTCCCTCCCAGTCCAGCGGATAGACGAGGTTGCGCAGGCTCTCCTGATGGTTGATCCCCGGGACGTACTCCTTGTTCGGGAGCACCACAGTCTTCGGACTCGCCACGCCGAGCTTCGTCGCCAGCGCCGCCTCGAAGAACTTGTCGTCCGCCGTCCACATGAAGGGATTGTTGATCACCGCGACCCCCTGCAGCGCCGCGTGCTTGAGATACGACCGGTAGTACGGCACCTCGTGCGAGATGCGATCGATCAGCACCGCGTAGTCGGTGAGGTCATCCATCTTCGTTCCGCCCAGCTGCACGTGCTCCGCGGTCACTCCCTCGCCGCGTCCGTTCACTTCCTCGATGAACGCCGGCGGGAAGCTCCACTCACGCCCGACGATCAGCCCGATCCGCTTCTCCTTGCCTGCCGCCATCGCCTTGCTCCCGGTCAGTCGCTTCCGCCGATGTACATGCGAACCATTCGCTCCCACCACGGCCAGTCGTGTGCCCACCCATCCCACACGCGAAAAGCATGCGGGATGCCCTTCGACCACAGGGTTCGCGAGAAGCTCTCGTTCGTCCAGTGCATCGAGTCGTCCCGGCCGATCGCGAAGATGATATCCATTCGCCGGATCGCCGCCAGCCGCCCCTCATCATGCTCGTTCGCGATGAAGTCCGCCGGATTGTTGAAGTAGACGGAGTCATCCGAGTAGCCGCCCGTCTGCTGCTTGATGTCGTACAACCCGCTCATCCCCAGCACGCGCCCGGTGAGCTCGGGGTGCCGCAGCGCAAACGTCATCGCGTGGTACGCGCCGAAGCTCGCCCCGTCGTGATCAGGAACGGATTCCCGTTCAGGTGCGTCGACAGCGGCAGCACCTCGTCCAGCAGGTAGCGCTCGTACGCCTCGTGCCTGCGCGCCCGCTCCGCGGGATGCCTGTGCGTCGCATACCAGCTCTCGTCGTCCACGCTGTCGACGCAGTACAGCTGAAGCCATCCCTTCTCGAGATGCTCGCCGAGCGCGCCGATCATGCCGCGATCCTCCCACTCGAAGAACCGCCCCATGGACGTCGGAAACACGAGCACCCGCGCGCCCGCGTGCCCGAAAATGAGCAGCCCCATGTCCTTTCCGAGCGCCGGACTGTGCCAGCGGCGCATCTCGCGATGCATTATCGCGGCACCGGATAGAGGAAGTGCAGCATCGCCGGCGCAACGTCCGCCCATGCAGACTCGGTGTGCCGTGCGCCCTCGATCTCCTCGTAGTGCAGCGTCTCGCCCTCCACCCATCCCTTCGCGACGAGCGCATCGCGCACGCGCCGCGCGCTCGCGACCACGCCGTCGCCCTCGGCGGTGCCCGTCGAGAGCCACACGCGCAGCGGAGGCGCGGCGCCGAGCGCGCGCACGCGGCGCACGATGAATCGATTGTCCCACCACACCAATGGCGAGAGCACCGCGACGTTCCAGAAGATCCCCGAATACTTGAGCGCCAGAAACAGCGACACGAGCCCGCCCAGCGACGATCCGCCGATGCCGGTGTTCGCGGCGTCGGGAAGAGTGCGATACTCCGCGTCGACGAACGGCTTGAGCTCGTCCACCAGCATGCGGCCATACCTGTCGGCATTCCCGCCGGCACGCTTGGCCGAGTCGCGCGTGGGCGTGTACTCGTCGATGCGGTACGCCCCGGCGTTGTAGATCCCCACGATGATGAGGGGCCTCACCAGCCCCGCCTCCATCATCCGCTCGGCCGCCTCGTCCAGCCGCCACTCGCCTGCGAACGACGTCGCCTCATCGAACAGATTCTGGCCGTCCTGCATGTAGAGCACGGGATACCGGCGCTCGACGTCCTCGTCGTAACCCGGTGGCAGGTAGACGATTATATCGTGCGCGCTATCGAGATAGCGGGAGCGAACCGCCTCGTGCGTGCGGAAGGTCCCGGCGAGGGTATGCGTCTTTGACTCGTCAGACATGGGGGAAATTGAGAGGAGGCCACACTCTCAGGGCAAGTGCCGAACCACCGAAACGGCCCGGGATTGCTCCACCCCCTGTGAAACTCAGTCCGCCTCGAGCCCCGGCGGCGCAACGGTGATGAGCCGGGCGCCAAACCGGCACGCGTCGACGTAACCCGGCTCGCTCGCCGCGCAGAACGTCTCGCGAACGCTCGGCTCTCTCGCGAGGCTCAGCGACTCCTCTCCCACCGCCTGGTAGCACCGCGACTTGAGACGGTGCTCGTCCACCTCCTGGCAGAACGACACGCCGTCCGCGGTCTTCGCGCTCACATCGATGATGTTCTTCACCACACCGATGATGCACCAGTCGCGATAGTTCTCCGGCGTGAGGGCGCACAGGCCGATCGCCTTCTGATGATCGCCGATCACGAGCGCGTTGACGTCCGTTCCGAAGCCCGTGAAGCACATGTGGCGGTAGATCTCGGGCACCTTCATGCAGTCACTGGAGACGCGGGCCATGTTGTGATCATCGAAGTGCATGATGATCGACACCTGGTTCTGGTAGCACGAGATCAGGTAGCGCTGGGGAAGGATCGTGCACGGATAATTGAGATCGTTCGCGTCGATCTGTTTGAAGCTTCGCGCTTCGGCCGGCATGTCCATTCCGGGCATTCCGTGGTGTGGCTCCGTCGCGTCGATGACGTTCTCCATGAACGCGCCGCCGTAACAGGAGTCCTGATCCCACGCGTCGACGAGCATATCGCACCCCAGGAGCGCGCTCACGAGATTGTGCTCGTAGTGCATCGTGAGCCCGTGACCCAGCCCGTGCACGCACTGGAAGCGCAGCCACCCGTACACGCCGGGCTGCGACCACGGCACGCACAGCTGGCGCACGGATGTGGAGTCGACCCGCTTCGAGCTCGCAAAGTACGCCTCGATCACGCCGTGGTAGCAACCGGATTGAAAGGCATCGGTGCAGCTCGAGAAGGTGCGCTCGACATTCTTGTCGGCGTCGAAGGCGTGCATCCCGATCGCGTGCGCGTAGACGTGTCCGAAGCCGCGCACATCGAGATCGGCGTTCGCCACCTGCATGAGCGTGCCCATCGCGAGCTTGGGTCCGCCCACATTGACCAGCGGAATCAGCTCCTTCTCGTAGCACGGAATCTTGTCGCCGGTGATCTTCGAGCAGCGCGCAAGCGCCGCCTTGGCGAGCGAGATCGAATCGGCATCACCCGCGAGCTCGGCCGCCGAGGCCTCGAGCACGTTCGCGCTCCCGGTGTGCCACAGCTGCCTCCGAATCACGAAGGCGACGATGGCCACCGCAATCAACGCGGCGGCAAGGGCCGATAGGCGAGATCTCGTCATACCAATTAGACGTGCGCGCGAGTCAAATGGTTATTTCCGAATGGCCTGTATGGCTGTAGCGTACCCCGCGGCAATATTCCCCGCGTCCGGGCCCGACACTCTCCAATCTCACTCGTGCAAGCAATGATTTCCAAGACCGAACCCCCGCGAGGCGCCACCGCGCCCTGGACGCCGCTCAAGGCTATCATAGTAGGCGGACTGATCGCCGGCGCCTTCGACATGTCGTACGCGCTGATCTGGTTCAGCGGCGTGAAGGGCGTCCCCGCGATAAAGGTGCCGCAGTCGATCGCCGGCGGCCTCCTTGGTAAGGCAACCTACGACGGCGGAGCGGCCACCGCCCTCCTCGGAATTTGCTGTCACTGGTTCATTGCCCTGACCTGGGCAACCGTGTTCGTCGTGGTCGCCCGGCGGTTCCTGCCGGTGATGCTTCGCAAGCCGATTCCTTTCGGCATCGCCTACGGAGCGTGGATCTACTTCTTCATGAACTGGGTCGTGCTTCCGCTCGATGCCATGCACACGAAGCCGCACTTTGCACCATGGGACACGTGGCTGACGGGACTCTTCGTGCACATGTTCGGCCTCGGCCTCGCGATCTCACTGAGCGCGGCGAAGACGTACGATCAAAACGCCATGCGTGCATGAACTAATCGATCGGCACCAAGCGAAAAATCCGTTCAGTTCCGTGCAGTTTTCCGTTCCATCCGTTCCCGATTGTTAACGCCTTGTGTTCGGCGCGGCTCTGATCACTGTCGCTACTACGCTCGCGCATGGTGAGCCTTAACAATTGTGAAAACCGATTGAACGGAGAACTGCCCAGATTGAACGGAGAAAACAGGAACGCTTTTTCGTTTGTGTCGTTTCAGAATTGTTAACGCTACGCACGCGCGCGCTGCCTCACTCGATGTCGTCGATCGACTTCGGCCAATCTTTCCCCAATAGTCGCGACAGCGCGCGATCCGCGAGAAGCTTTCCACCCGTCTGGCAGCGCGCGCAGTAGTTTGTCTCGTTACTCGCATATCGGATCCGTTGCACCGCCGTTCCACACACGGGGCACGGCTCGCTGTACCGGCCGTGCACGGCCATCTCGTCGTGAAACGCGGTCACCTTCTCCGGAAAATTCTCGCCCGCCTCCGCGCGCAGTCGCGCCGTCCAGTCCGTGAGGGTCGCGCGCGTCGCGTCGTACAGGCGCGAGATCTCTTCCGCGCGGATCCGCCGCGTCAGCATCACCGGTGACAACCGCGCGCGATGCAGGATCTCATCCGAATACGCGTTCCCGATTCCGCTGAACAGTCTCGGATCTGCGAGCGCGCGCTTCAGCGTGTGGTTCTCGCTCGTGAGCCGCGCGGAAAACTCGGCGAGCGAGGCGTCCAGCACCTCGAGCCCGCCGCGATCGAACTCGCGCAGCCCTTCCTCGCCGCGCACCAGATGCATCGAGGCGCGGCGCGTCGTTCCCGCCTCGGTCAGCACCAGCACGCCATTCGGAAAATGGAACGCGGCGAGGATCGAGCCCTTTGGCGGAAGTTTCCCGCCCACCGCGCGCCATTTGAGCCGTCCCGCGATCATCAGATGGATCACGATGAATCGGTCGCCCTCCATCTCGAGCACGATGCGCTTCCCCATCCGCCGCACCCCCCGCACGGTCCGTCCAACAATCTCCGACACCGGCGGATCGAACGTCCGCAGCACGAACGGCTTCGCGACCACCAGCTTCTCGAGCACCTGGCCAACGATGCGCCGCTCGAGCTGCTCGAGATACACGGTGATGTCGGGTAGCTCCGGCATCGCTCAGTGCCGCTCCCGCTCGCGCTCCGTCAACCCCGACCCCTCGGCCGCCGAACTGCGCACCGACACGGGAAGCGCCACGTCGGCATCGAGCGCGAGCGGCACGAGCCAGCGCAGATTGTCGATCACGTTTGCCGGAAGCGATCCGACATTGGCAAGAAATACCTCCTGATCTTCCATAGTACGCGCGGCGCGCGCGAGCTCGCTCACAGCGCGCATCACGTGCATCCGATACTCCGCGTCGTCCCACACGAGCACTTCCGCCCACTCTTCCACGTCCACCCCGCTCTCCTCGCGCACCTCTCGCCGCGCCGCATCGCCGGGCGACTCCCCATCGAGGATCCTTCCGCCGAGCGCGTTGACACGCCCCGCCTGCCACACCGGCCTCGTGCGTTGCATGAGCGCTACCTGCCGCTTGTCCGGCGTGAAGAGCAGCGCGAGTACGTAGCTGGGTTTGGCGGCCAAGGTCGATTACCAAGAAAAGATTGTATCGTCCTCTCCAGAGGACACTTTCGCGTACCCCGGGCACGACAGTAGAGCCTGCCGGCCTCTTGCGTCACCCTCCAAACGTACTCGCAACGGCTTATCAGCGCACAACATGCGCGCTGTCGAGCGTATTGGCCCCGTTCGGAATGCCAGTTGCCCTATACCCGTGGCATGCACCACTTCTTTTGCGGAGATCGACGTATGCGCTGGACTCGTGGATTAATCGGAACGGCTGCGGTGGTCCTCAGTGGACTCGCGACCGTGAACGCGCAAGGAGCGGAGCAGGATCCGTCCTCACGCGTGTTGCGTGCTAGCTACCTCCAAGGCGAGGTGTCCTTTCGTCCAGGGAATGTCGACGACTGGACGAGCGCGACGCTGAACTATCCGCTCACATCCGGCGATCATCTCTGGACCGATGCCGATGCGCGCGCCGAGCTGCACGTTGGCGCGAACGTGATTCGTCTCGCGCCGGAAACAGCATTTGAAATTCTCGACCTCGATGATGATCATCTGCAGATTCGGCTGACGCAGGGCTCCGCGCTCATCCGCATTCGCTCGCTCTACGCGAATGACAACGTGGAGATCGATACGCCAACCGGCGCCGTGTCGGTGTTGCGCGACGGCACCTATCGCGTTGACGTGAGCGCCGACGGCGCCACGAGCACCGTGACCGCTCGCAATGGCGACGCGGAAGTCACCTCGAACGACTACACCACTGACGTGCGCAACGGTGAGACCGTGCTGTTTACCGCGGACGGCGCCTCGGGCGACGTGCGCAACGCGCCTCCCATGGATGAATACGACCAGTGGGCGGATGCACGCGATCGCGCGGAAGATGAGTCCGTGTCCGCGCAGTACGTCTCGCGCGACATGACCGGCTACGAGGACCTCGACCGCAACGGAACGTGGAGCGATGACGCGGACTACGGTCACGTGTGGATCCCCTCGCACGTCGCGGTCGACTGGGCGCCGTATCGCTACGGCCGCTGGGCATGGGTCGAGCCCTACGGATGGACGTGGATCGACGACGCGCCCTGGGGCTTCGCTCCGTTCCACTATGGTCGTTGGGCGTACGTTCGCGAGCGCTGGGTGTGGTGCCCAGGCGTCGTTCGCAGCCGCCCGGTGTACGCGCCGGCACTCGTCGTCTTCGTTGGCGGATCGAACTTCAGGGGCGGCCGTTACGACGGTGATCGTGGCGACGTCGCGTGGTTCCCTCTTGCGCCGCGCGAGATCTATCGTCCCGCGTATCGCACCAGCGACGACTACGTTCGCCGGGTGAACGTGACCAACGTCAACGTCACGAACATCAACATCACGAACGTCAACGTCACCAATATCCAGTATCGCAATCAGCGCGTGCAGGGTGCCACGACCGCAGTGTCGCAGGATCAGTTCGCGGGCTCGCGGCGTATCGGACGCACCGCCGTAGTCGTGCCAGTGGATGACGCGCGCTCGGCGCACGTCGTTGGCGATGGTGCGCCGGTGACCCCGACGCAGCAGAGTGTAGTCATTCGTCGTCAGGGCGCCATGCAGGTGAAGACTCCGCCCGAGGCGGCGCAAACACGACAGGTCGTGTGGAAGAACACGCCTCCTCCGCGTCCCGCGACCTTTGCATCGCACGCGGCGCAGCTGACGACCACCGGCGACAAGCCCGTGGCACCGCTTCCGATCTCGCAGACGCGTGGCGCGCCTCGCTCGGGCGTGACGCAGGGAGTCTCGCACACTGATGGGAACGCGCAGAGTACGACCACGGCGCGTCCGGTTCCGAACGTGCGGCCGAACATCAACGTGCGCTCGCAGCCAAACGACGAGTCGCATCCAGCACCGGCACCGCAGCCGAACGTGAACGTGCGTCCGGCACCCGCGGCACAGCCGAGCGAAAGCACGCGTCGCGTGCCAGAGCAAAAGCCGAACGTGAACGTGCGTCCGGCGCCCGAGGCGCAGCCGAGTGAAAGCACGCGTCGCGTGCCAGAGCAAAAGCCGGACGTGAACGTGCGTCCGGCGCCCGCGGAGCAACCGAAGGAGAACGCGCGCCCCGCACCAGCACCGAAGCCGGACGTGAACGTACGTCCGGCACCCGCGGAGCAACCAAAGGAGAACGCGCGCCCCGCGCCAGCACCGAAGCCGAACGTGAATGAGCGTCCGGCGCCCGCGGCGAAGCCGAACCAGAACGATCGCCCGGCGCCGCCGAACACGCGACCGGCGCCTCGTGCCGAGGTGCAGCCGCCGCGTGCCGCGCCGCAGGATGAGAAGAAGTCGCCTGCGCAGGGCGAGAAGCCGCAGGAGAAGCCACAGGAAAAGAAGGCGCCGCCCGCACGCGGTCAGTCCGAGAAGGGCGCGCCCGCGGAAAAGCGGCGCGACACGACGAACGACAAGCAGAACTCGAAGCCGCCACGCGACGACAAGCCGCCGCGACGCAACTAGTCGCGAAACCAGGCGCAACAAACGGCCGGATCAGCTCATCATCGAGCGGATCCGGCCGTTCGTCGTTAAGTAGCCAGCCGCGACGCGCGTCAGCCGATGCTGTGGATGATTCCGCCTTCCGCGCGAAGCGATGCGCCGTTGGTGACGGCCGACAGCGGGCTCGCGACGTAGGCGACGAGCGCGGCGATCTCCGACGGGTCGGCGAATCGGCGGATGAGCGACTCCGGCCGCTCCGTGTCGAAGTAATCCCTCTCGGCTTGTGCGACCGTGAGGCCCTTCTGCTGTGCAAGGCCCGTGAGCCAATCGTCCATAGCCTCGGTTCGCGTTGGACCGGGAAGCACTGCATTCACCGTGACCGCAGTCCCGACCGTGAGCTCGGCGAGCCCGCGCGAAAGTCCCAGCACTGCGGTCTTGGTCACGCCGTAATGGAGCGCTCCGCCAGAAAGATTGAGCGCTGCCTCGCTCGCGATGAGAGATGATGCGCCCCCAGTTTCTACCGAGCATTCCCTGCATGTACCGGCGGCTGAGCCGTACGCCGGCCATCACGTTCGTGTCCCACATGCGCTGCCAATCCGCATCGGTGAGATCGAAGAAAGACTTGGCTTCGAATGCGCCGAGGCTGTTCACGAGGATGTCCACGTCGGGAAAACCATTCGCGACGGATTCGATCCCCTTCGCCGTGGCGAGATCGCCCGCTGCGCCGCGCAGCTTTGCATTCGGGTCGTCTTTCGTGATACGCGCGATGGCCTCATCGACTCGCGCCTGCGTGCGCCCGTTGACGACGACGGTCGCGCCCTCACGGGCGAGGGTCCTCGCGATAGCCAGGCCGATGCCGAGCGTCGAGCCGCTGACAAGCGCGGTTTTCCCAGTGAGCTGCAGATCCATGTCGAGCCTCGAGCCGGGTTGCGCGCGAAGTGCGGTCGCACCGCGCTCGCGGCTCAACGCGCGAGTCGAGCCTTCGGTTGCAGGGGCGCGCTGACGAGACGCGAGCCGGCGTGCCCATCGCGATGCTGGCGCGTGGTGTCGAACAACACCAGTAGTAGAGCGACCATGAGGACAAGGGTGGTGGCGCTCACCACCTTCGGCAGACGCGGGGCAGAGGGAATGGAGACCATTCCCGAATGAATCGCGGGCGCGTCTCGCGAATTTTGCGCGGGGGTAACGATCGCGTTTCGGGCGGAGCGGGCCGATCAGAACGAACTTATTTGAGAGACGCGGACAAAGACGGAATGAGCGGACAAAAACGAAGATTTCTCACAGAGTGAGGATAAATTCTCGCGAGAACTAAGGATTCCAGTTTCGTCCGCTCTCCCCTCCGGTTTTGTTCGTCATCTCATGCGCTACGACCGGCCAAGCATGTTTGCGATCGAATTCAAGTAATATCTAAAGACACTATCAACCAAATATAGCGCCAGTAAGACGCCATTATGTGCAACATTCAGAAGTTTCGCGCACTAGCGCTGCTCTACCTCGTGAGACTCGACCCAAGGGCGGCCATCACGGGGGCTCGCCGAGCTGTCCGCACCAGCGAAATTCCTCGCCGCCTGCAGATACGTGCGCCGCGCTTCCGCGCGCTGGCCGAGCGCGAGTTGCGCCTTCGCCAGCCCCACGAGCGCCGCTGTTCTGCCCGGCGCGCGCGCGAGCGCCAGCTTGTACTCCCGCGCCGCATCGCTCGCCCTGTTCAGCTCGAGCAGATACTCGCCCGCCATCTCGTGCGGCGACACGATCTCCACCGGCGGTCCGAAGGCGAACGGAAGCGAGTCGTCCTGCGCCGCCGCGGCGATCACCAGCGCCACCGCTTTCTCGCCCTCGCCACCCGCGTGCAGCACCGCTGCGCCCAGCACTTTCTCGATCACCTCGGCGTAACCACGCTCGCTCGCCGTCTCGTCTCCCACGCCCGCGTTCCCTCGCGCCATCCGCGCATCGAGTCGCGCGCGAATCGAGTCCGCTCGCGCGCGCTCGCCGCGGCCCAGCGCCGCCAGCCCGAGCGCGAGATCGTTCGCCGCGAGGTCGTGCACGCCGAGCGCGGTGGTGTCGATCTCGAGCATCGCGAGCGGCGACCGCCACTCGCGCGTGTCGGCGACGTACGCCGCGCGGTCGAGCACGAGATACGAGCGGCTGTCCTGCTCCGCGTCTTCCTTCTCCTTCCCGCCTTGCGCGAACCGAGCGGTCTGCGCGCGCATCGAGTCCACCCACCGCGCGGACTCCGCGTATCGCCCCTTCTGCAAAAGTCCGTAGATCAGCCACTGCGCGCCGTGCCCGTACGTCACGCGCGCGCCAGGATGCAGCGGATGCTGCGCGCGCACGTTCGCGGCGATCACGTCGTCCCACATGCCGAGCGCGATGAAGATGTGCGAGGTCATGTGCTGGGCGTGCGCCGCGTCGGGCGCGATGCGGCTGTAGGCGCGTGCGGCGTCGAGACCGAGCGCGGCGTGCGCGGGATCGTCTACAGAGTGGATGACGTAATGCGCGGCGCCCGGATGGTTTGGATGCGCGGCGAACACGCGCCGCGCGATCGCGTACGCGCGCAGATAGGTGGGCACGTCGCGATCGCCCTGGTTCAGCCCCAGCAGCGACAACGCGTAGAAGAGCTCCGCCTCGATGTCGTGGGGGTACGCGGTGCGCAGCGTAGTCGAGACTCGCGGTGAAGAGCGTGTCGCGACGCGCCTTGCTCACATCGTCGTCGTACAGCGCCTCCGCACTCGCGAGCCACGCGCGCTCGCGGGGCGTACGCGCTTTCGCGAGACGAGCCGCAGGCGTGGGCGCGAGCCGGCGAAGCGCGGCGCGCGCAGCCGCCGTGTCCTGCTGATTCCACACCGGGTGCGTGTAGCTCACCGCTTCGCCCCAGTACGACATCACGTCGCCCGGATCGAGCGTCTGCGCCTCGCGGAACGAGGCCGCCGCCTGCGGATAGTGGAAGTTGTGCAGATAGAGCATGCCGCGGTTGAACGCGGCGTGCGCAGCGGGCGACGCCGATGTCGCGAACGAGATCTGTCCGAGCCGCGGCTCGACGCCCGTTTGCGGGGCGTGGTGGTGCATGTCGTGGTGCGCGCCACCCGAGTCGGGCATCTCCTGCGCGACGAGGGGCGGCGCGCTCGCCAGCATTACCGTCGCGACGACAGCGGCGCCAAGCATCCAACCCGACCAGAGTACTCGTGTCATGAGAGCAGCCCCCTCAGCGCTTCATCGAGATTCTCGTGCGCGAACACGAACCCCTCCGCATCGAGTCGTCGCGGTACGCATTGCTGGCCGTGCAGCGCGAGTGAGGGCTCCGTGCCGATGAGGTACGAGCCGATCGACACCGCGAACGAAGGCACGGGCGGACTCCACGGACGATGCACCGCGTGACGGAGCCGTTGCATGAATGCCGCATTCGTTGCCGGTACGTGGTTCGCGGCGTTGTACGGACCGGTCATCTCGCGCGCGCCGATTGCGCGCTCGACGAGGGCGATGAGATCGTCGATGTGGATCCAGCTCATGTACTGGCGCCCGCTCCCGACGGTGCCGCCGAGTCCCCAGCGCGCGAGACGGGCAAGCACGGGGAGCGCGCCGCCGTCGCGTCCGAGCACCATGCCGGATCGCAGCACCACGCGACGCGTGCTCGAGGTGAGCGCCGCGCGGAACGCGGCCTCCCATTGCTCGCATACGTCTGCCATGAAATCGTGTCCGTGCGGTGTGTTCTCGTCGCAGAGTGCATCGCCGGCATTACCATAGATGCCGACGGCGCCCGCCTGAATCCAGACCGGCACGGGTGAGGCGCTCGCGCCGATGCCGTCGGCGATTGCGCGCACTGAGACGACGCGTGACGCGATGATCTCGCGACGGTTCTTGTCGGTGTGGCGGCAGTTGACGCTCTTCCCGGTGAGGTTGACCACGGCCGCCGCGCCGTCGAGCTCCCGCGCCCACGGACCGAAGCTGCGCCCATTCCACGCGACCTCGCGAACGCCATCGTCACGCGCCTGGGCCTTTCGCGTGAGCACGACGACGTCGTGACCTCGCTTTTGGAAGTGAGCCGAGAGGGCGGATCCGATGAAGCCGGTGCCTCCGGCGATGACGATGCGCGAGGGCAGGGCGATGGACGGTGCGGTCATGGTTCTCGCGAATCTGGCGGGGTTGACGACAGAACGCGACACCCTGGCTTCGGGCGGCATTCGGTTGGAGAGGCCCGCATTTACGGGACCGCTTGGCCATCGCGAACCCTGACCGGATGTACTGGTCGTTACCTGCCCTTGACGGCAGGTATACATTGGAATCGATTACAGAAATCGTTTACAGCGCACTCTGACGGAGCCGAGTCCTCTTGGTGACGATCAAGGATGTCGCACGAGAAGCAGGAGTGTCTGTCGCAACCGTGTCACGCGTCTGGAATGAGGCGGCCTTCGTGAGCACCGAAACCCGGCAGCGAGTCGCCGCGGTCGCGGCGCGACTCGGCTACTCGCCTCATGGTGCCGCGCGCAGTCTCATCACGCGCACCACGCACGCGCTCGGCGTGCTCCTCCCCGATCTCTACGGCGAGTTTTTCTCCGAGATCATCCGCGGCATCGATCACACCGCGCAAGCCGCCGGCTATCACATTCTCGTGTCGAGCTCGCACGACTCGAAGGACGAGATCGATGCGGCGCTCCGCTCGATGCGCGGCCGCGTGGACGGGCTGATCATCATGTCGCCCGACCTCGAGGCGCGGCGAACGTTGCAGACGCTGCAGGGAAGTTTTCCCGTCGTGCTGCTCAACGGCGGCGCCGAAGCGAAGGCGTTCGACACCATCACTATAGAGAATCACGAAGGCGCGCGCGAGATGACCCGCCATCTCATCGCGCGGGGACACAGGCGCATCGCCATGGTCTGCGGCCCGCAGCGCAACTACGACGCGGCCGAGCGTCTGCGCGGCTATCACACGGCGCTCGCGGAGAGCGGGATCGAGCACGAGGCATCGCTCGTGGTGCGCGGCGATTTCAGCGAGCTGTCGGGGTACGGTGCCGTGTCGCAGCTGCTCGAGCTCGAGCCGCGGCCCACGGCGATCTTCGCCGCCAACGACTCGATGGCGATCGGTGCGCTCAGCGCGCTCCGCGAGGCGGGGCTGCGCGTGCCCGACGACGTGGCCGTCGCCGGCTTCGATGACATTCCGCTTGCGCGCTACATGAACCCGCCGCTTTCGACCGTTCACGTCGACATCAGCCAGCTCGGTGAACGCGCCGCCGCGCTGCTGCTCACGTCGCTCAGAAAGGGCAATCGCCCGCATCAACAGCTTCAGCTCTCTACCACCCTCGTCATCCGCGCGTCGTGCGGAGGACTCGTTTGATGTACGCTCGTCCCGTTCGCCCATTGTTGGTCCCGTCCGTCACCCAGCTTCACTCGGAGGAGATACACACTATGTCGTTCCGGTTTGTCTTTACCAGTCGCGTGAGGAATCGCGTGGCCCGAGCGCTCACGTGTTTCGCGCTCGCGGCCGTTGCTCTTCTTCCCGCAGCGCGCGCGAGCGCGCAAACGAACACAGGCTGCCGTCCGCGGATACGTTCGCGGCGCCGACGGGCAGCCGGTCCCCGAAGCGCAGGTGACCGCCGTCGACAGCAGCACGACCATCACGCGAAATGCCGTGACGAACGCCGAGGGATTCTACTCGCTCAACGGTCTTCGGCCAGCACGCTATACCATGTCGGCGACGCCGCATTGGCTTCGTTGCCGACAACGCGCACTCTCGACGTGCAGGTCGGACAGGTGCTGAGCAACGACTTTTCGTTGACGGCCGGAGCGCAACAGCTTGCGACCGGTGGTCGTCACCGGCGCTGCCGCTGCGGCCGAAACGCGCACCTCCGAGGCAGCGACCAACGTCACGCAGGCGCAGATCAACGCAGCTGCCGACGCCGAGCCGCAACATTCTCGATCTCGCGCAGCTTGCGCCGGGCGTGCACGTCACGCCGGATCGCATGGATGGCACGAGCAAGAATTTTCAGCGCCGGTGCGGCGCCCGCCGCGCAGGTCAATCTCTTCGTCGACGGGCAGAGCCTCAAGAACGACATCATCGCCAGCGGCGTGGCCGGACAGGACGCGAGTCGCGGCAATCCGTTCCCGCGCAACGCAGTTCAGGAATTCCGCATCATCACGAACAACTACAAGGCGGAATACCAGAAGGCCTCGAGCGCCATCATCACGGCGGTGACGAAGTCCGGCGGCAACACGTGGGAGGGCAGCACCTTCCTGGACTATCAGAACAAGGACCTCGTCTCGCTCGATACGTTCACGGCGTCACCGCCATGCGACTCGACTCCGACTTTCGTGAAGCCCGACTACACGCGCTACCTGTTCGGCGGAAGCGCGGGCGGCCCGCTGATCAAGGACAAGCTGTTCTTCTTCGGCACCTATGAGGGCAATTTCCAGCATCGCCTTGGAACTGTACAGCTCAGCGGCGACCCAGCGAATTATCCGCCGGCGATCGGCAGCTTCGACATCAGCTCGCATCAGGCGCCCTTCAAGGAGAACCTCGGATTCGCGAAGCTCACGTACAACATGAGCGACAAGCAGCTACTCGAATTCACGGGCAACCTGCGCAAGGAACACGATACGCGCGACTTCGGTGGCCAGTTCGCCGGACCGGACAAGACGTTCTCCGCCGCGGACAATCAGATAAGCAATGTGTACTAGGCGCCATCTGAAGCACACGTATTACGGCTCGAACTGGACCAACGAGGCTATGGGCGGTTTTCAGTGGTATCAGTGGAACACGAATCCCGCTCGACTTCAACACGTCGGCCAGCAGTATAACGGCATCGGCGTGTTCGGAGGTGGCACTACCTTCCAGGATCTGACGCAGAAGTCGTTTCTCGCTTCGCGACGATTTCACGTCTACACGGGTTGGAATTGGGCCGGCTCGCACGTGCTCAAATTGGGCGTGAACGGCGATTTCGATAAGTACAATTTCAACAAGGAACTGAACGGCAACCCAGTCTGTTCATCTTCGACAACAGCATCCTTCACGAATCCGGTGCAGGCCAACTTCGGCATCGGAAACGGCACCACTGCGCAGAACAACACGCAGGCGGGCGCCTACGCGCAGGACGACTGGAGCCCGACATCGCGCCTGACGTTGAACATCGGCGTTCGCTGGGATGTCGAGACGGGGATGTTCAATCGCAACTACGTAACACCGCAGGCGATTCGCGATTCCTGTGACCGCGTATCGCAGCTCGCTGTTCGTGGACGTGGATCCGAATCGCTACTTCACTGACGGCACGCAACGCAAACTCTATCTCGGCGCGATTCAGCCGCGATTTGGCGTGTCGTACGCGCTCGACGAGGCCGCGAAGACGACGGTGTTCGCGAGTGCCGGTATCTTCTATGATCGGCTAACTTCAACGCGACGTTCGATGAGTCGTACCGCCGCCATATGCCAGCAGTACACGTTCCTATTTTCCGATACCGCCGCCACCGGATCCGAATCGCATCCAGTGGAATCCGAGCTACATGAGCCGCGCGGGGCTGGAGGGACTCATCTCAAGTGGACATGCGCCACCGCAGGAGATCTTCCTCGTGCCGAACGACCTCAAGCCACCGAATTCAAAGCAGTGGTCCGCCGGCGTGCGGCACGATTTCGGCAGCTTCAATGGAAGCATCAGCTATAACGGATCGCGTGGGTACAACGGATACAGCTACGAGTGGGCGAACCCCACCTACGATCCCGCGCAAAAACGACTGCTGTCTTTTCTCGAATATTCCGGCATATCAGAACGTGCTCGTTGGCAACAACGCGTGCACAACTGGTACAAGGCCATGTTCCTGTCACTCGATCGTCCGTACCAGCGAAGAATGCGCTGAGCAACTGGTGGATGGGGCGCCGGCGTTGCCTACACGCTCTCGAAGTCCGAAGCAGAAGGCAACGATCTGTTCAGCTTCCCGCAGGTGCTACGTCGGCGCAAACGCGCGGCATCCGTCGTCGAACGATCAGCGCCACCAGATCGTCGCGAACTTCATTACGGATTGCCATTACGCTCTGGGGAATTCAGTTCAGTGGCTTTGGTGACTCTTCGGGTCTGGGCTTGCCGTATCAACGTCGAGAAGTTCGTCCGCACTCCCGGACAATGGACAATTGCAGACTTTCCTCGGCCAGGCCGCGCTCGCCCTGGCAGAAGGAGGTCGACTTCCGCCTTCGAGAAGAACTTCCTCCAACTACACGGCAACTGCATTGGCGTGACCGTCGTCGGTGTTCAACGCATTCAACACGCAGAACTTTGGTTGCTACGACGGAAATCAGGCCGTGGCCCAGGCCCCGATCCCGGCACGATCACCCCGAATGCGAATTTCGGTAACGCCAGGCTGCGTCGTGACGGATCCTCGTCGCTACCAGTTCGGCATTCAGTACGACTTCAAATAACCTCGAGTAGGGGCAATGAGGCGTCGGCCATGTGGCCGGCGCCTCTTTGTTCCTCGCCGTTAGCTTTTCTTGATGAGCATGCAGAGCAGCACCGCCCGCCACACGCGCGCCCTTCGCGGCGCGTTGTCCGCGCTCGCCCTCGCTCTCGCCGCGTGCCAGAGCAGCGAAGCCAGCGCGCCGCTCCCTCCCGCGCCGCCTCCGCCCACGCCGCGCGCGATCGCCTTTCTCGACACGGTGAGTGAGCGCACGTTCCACTGGTTTTGGGACACGCAGAATCCCACCACGCACCTCGTCCCCGACCGCTACCCGACGCACACGTTCTCCAGCATCGCGGCGGTCGGATTCGGACTCAACGCGTACGCGATCGGTGCGGAGCGCGGGTACGTGAGCCGCGCCGACGCGCGCGATCGCACGCTGCAGACGCTGAAGTTCCTGTACGCGCTACCGCAGGGACCCGCCGCAACAGGCGTCGCCGGCTACAAGGGATTCTTCTACCACTTCCTCGACATGGACACGGGGATGCGGTACAAGGACGTCGAGCTCTCGTCCATCGACACGTCGCTCCTCCTCGCCGGCATTCTCTTCTCGCAATCGTATTTCGATGGCGCGGACCCGGGTGAGGTCTCGATCCGCGCGTATGCGGATTCGATCTATCGCCGCGTCGATTGGGCCTGGTTCCAGAACCAACCGCCGCTCGTGTCGATGGGTTGGGCGCCGGAGAACACGACGTTCAACACGTATCAGTGGAAGGGGCTCGACGAGGCGATGCTCCTGTACATTCTCGCACTCGGCTCACCTACGCATCCGATCGACAGCACGGCGTGGACGAAGTGGACGAGCACGTACGAGTGGGGCACGTACTACGGGCAGGCACATGTCGGCTTCGCGCCGTTGTTCGGGCACCAGTTCTCGCAGGTGTGGATAGACTTTCGCGGCATCCAGGACGCGTACATGCGCGGCAAGGGCATCGACTACTTCGAGAACTCGCGCCGCGCCACAGTCGCGCAGCGCGCCTACGCCGCCGCGAATCCGAACAAGTGGCCCGGCTACGCCGCCAACATGTGGGGACTCACCGCGAGCGACGGCCCCTTCGACGGCACCCTCACCATCGCCGGCACGTCACGCCGCTTCTACGGCTACGCCGCGCGCGGAACCGATTTTACCGAAACGCGCGACGACGGAACGATCGCGCCAACCGCCGCGGGTGGCTCGGTAGCCTTCGCTCCAGACATCACGATCGACGCGCTCGTCGCGATGCGCGACAAGTACGGCGACAATGTCTTCGGGCAGTACGGATTCTTCGACGCGTTCAATCCGTCGCTCGCGGTGGGCGGTCCGATCACGGCCGGCCGCATCGTCCCCGGAGTGGGCTGGTTCGACACCGACAACATCGGCATCGATCAGGGCCCGATCATCGCGATGCTCGAGAACTATCGCAGTGAGCTGATCTGGAAGAAGATGCGCACGAACCCGTATATAGTGCGCGGACTCCAGCGCGCGGGTTTCACCGGCGGTTGGCTCACCTCGGCCGCGCAGGCGAAGGGCGCGCACTGATGCCGCGCTGGCGCGCTGCCCGATGGATCATCGCGGCGTGCGCGCTCGCCGCGTGCCGCGGCGCCGAAGCGCGCGAGCAGCGCATCACGCTCCGCTTCTGGGCCCTGGGCGCCGAGGGCGAGAACGTGCAGCAGCTCGTGCGCGAGTTCGAGCAGCAGCATCCCAACGTCGATGTACGCGTGCAGCAGATACCGTGGACCGCGGCGCACGAGAAGCTGCTCACCGCCTTCGTCGGCAACGTCACGCCCGACCTCGCGCAGCTCGGCAACACCTGGGTGCCCGAGCTGCAGGCCGTCGACGCGATCCTTCCGCTCGATCAGTACGTCGCGCAGTCGTCGATCGTGAAGGCATCGCGCGTGTTCCCCGGCATCTGGGACACGAACGTCCTCAACGACACGATCTACGCGATTCCATGGTATGTCGACACGCGCGTGCTCTTCTATAGAAAGGACATCCTCGCCGCCGCGGGCTACGACTCGATGCCGCAGTCGTGGGCCGGCTGGCGCGAGGCGATGCAGGCGATCCAGAAGAAGGCCGACAAGCGCCAGTGGGCGATCTTTTTGCCGACGAACGAGTGGATGCAGCCCGTTGTGTTCGGGCTGCAGAGCCAGTCGCCGCTGTTGAAGGACGGCGGCCGCTACGGCGCGTTCGAGGAGCCGGCCTTCCGCAGTGCGTTCGAGTTCTACGTCAAGCTCTTCCGCGATGGCCTCGCACCCGTGGCCGGCAACAACGACATCGCGAACCCGTATCAGGAATTCGAGCGCGGCACCTTCGCGATGTGGATCACGGGTCCCTGGAACATCGGCGAGTTCCAGCATCGCCTGCCGCCCGAGAAGCAGAATCTGTGGGCGACGGCCCCTCTCCCCGGCCCCTCGGGCGCGCCATCGGGCGTATCGAACGCGGGCGGCTCGAGTCTCGTCATGTTCAAGGGATCCGCGCACCCAAAGGAATCGTGGGAGCTCATCGAGTTTCTCTCGAGGGCGGACATCCAGGCGCGATTCTATCATCTCACCGGTGATCTTCCGGCGCAGATGGACGCGTGGCAGGACACATCGCTCGCCGGCAACAAGTACGCGCGCGCGTTCTACACGCAGCTGAAGCGCGTGCGCCCCACTCCGAAGGTCCCCGAGTGGGAGTTTCTCACCTCGAAGATCATCGACATCTCCGAGCGCGCCATCCGCGGCGGGCTCTCCACCGATCGCGCGCTCGCGCAGCTCGACGCGCAGGTCGACCGCATCCTCGAGAAGCGCCGCTGGATTCTCGCGCGCGCCGCGCACGCGCCGCACGACTCCGCCGCCGCGGTGAAGCTCAGGTGACCGGCGCGCGCGCGATGATCGCGGCGAAAACGCCCGAGTGGCGCGCCGGTCGCGCGGGCTGGCTCTTCATCGCGCCCGCGATCACGCTCATCGCCGTCTTCTTCTTTCTCCCCGTCGCCGCGTCGCTGTTGCTCAGCATCACGGACTTCGACCTGTATGCCGTCGCGAACCCGTCCAACGTTCGGTTCGTCGGCACCCGCAACTACACGGAGCTCCTCCAGAACCCGACCTTCTGGCTCGCGCTCAAGAACACCTTCTACTTCGCCCTCATCGGTGGCCCGCTCACCGTCGCCACATCGCTCGGCGCCGCCCTGTTGCTCAACGCGAAGGTCGTGCGCTTCAAGACACTCTTCCGCACGATCTACTTTCTGCCCTTCGTCACGACGCTCGTCGCCGTCGCGATCGTCTGGCGCTACCTGTATCACCCGCAATACGGATTTCTGAACTACGCGCTCGGCGCCGTCGGCATCCATCCGATCGACTGGCTCGGCGATCCGCGGTGGGCGATGCCCGCGATCATCCTGCTCGCGGTGTGGAAGAACTTCGGCTACAACATGCTGATCTTCATCGCCGGGCTGCAGTCCGTTCCCGAGGACCTGTACGAGGCCGCGGCGCTCGATGGCGCCGGCGCCGTGCGCCAGTTCTGGCACGTCACGCTTCCGAATCTCGCGCCGACCTTTTTCTTCGTCGGCGTCGTCACGATGATCGGCTACTTCCAGCTGTTCGCCGAGCCGTATGTGATGACGACGGGAGGGCCGCTGGGAGCGACGACGAGCCTCGTGCTGTTCATGTACGAGGAGGGCTTCCGCTGGTGGCGGCTGGGTGTCGCCGCGTCGATCGCCTTCCTGCTCTTCCTCATCATCCTCGTGTGGACCGCGATCCAGCTGCGCCTCGAGCGCCGGTTGGCGGCATGAGGCGCGTGCGCATCGGGACCGTGCTGCTCTACGCCGCGCTCATCATCGGCGCACTGCTTTCGTTGTTCCCGATTCTCTGGATGATCTCGGCCTCCTTCATGCCCACCGGCATGGCGAACACCTTCCCGCCGCGACTCTGGCCTGACCATCCGACGCTCCAGCACTATCGGGATGTATTCATTCGATTGAATATGAACCGCTATCTGGTGAACAGCGCGATCATCTCGATCGTCGTCACCGCGTTGTCGCTCCTCATCAACTCGATGGCAGGGTACGCGTTCGCCAAGCTGAGATTTCGCGGCCGCGAACCCGTGTTCCGCGCGATGAGCGCCGGGCTCGTGATCCCGGTGCAGGTGGCGATGCTCCCGCTGTTTCTGCTGATGAAGTCGCTCCATCTCATCAACACGTACTGGGGCGTGATCATCCCGAGCATGGCGAGCATCTTCGGGATCTTTCTCATCCGGCAGTACGCCATTTCGATCCCCGACGATCTGCTCGACGCGGCGCGCATCAATGGCGCGAGCGAGGCGCGCATCTATCGCTCGATCGTGCTGCCGACGATCACGCCGATTCTGGCGACGCTCGCGATCTGGACATTCCTCACGACGTGGAACGACTTCATGTGGCCGCTCATCGTGCTGTCCGACGAGCGCCGTTACACGTTGCCGGTCGCGCTCGCGAGCCTCGTGGGCGAGCACGTGCAGGACACGGAGCTCGTCGATGGCTGGATCGGTGCTCACCGTGCTCCCCGTGGTGATCGTCTTTCTGATCCTGCAGCGCTATTACATCCAGGGCGTGATGGCCGGGAGCGTGAAGGGGTGAGTCGCCGGCTGTTGCAATGCGTTGTGCCGTTGGGCGCGATGACGCTGGCCACGGCCGCGCGCGCGCAAGCGCCCGCGCTCCCGAGCTCCGCGCGCCTGCTCGACGGCTTCGAGACGACCGCGGGCTGGAGCGCGCATCCGTCGGACGGCGTGTCGCTCGTGATCTCGGCCGACAGCAGCGGCACCCACGGCCGAGCGATGCGGCTGGACTTCGATTTCCACGGCCATGGCGGGTACGCGATCGCTCGCAAGAAGTTCGACGTCGCGCTGCCGGAGAACTACGCCTTCTCCTATCGCATTCGGGCTCAGGCACCGACCGAGAACTTCGAGGTGAAGCTCGTCGACTCGACCGGCGACAACGTGTGGTGGAACAATGCGGTGAACGTGCGCTTCCCCGAGGAGTGGCGCACCGTGACGCTCAAGAAGCGGCACATCACCTTCGCCTGGGGACCGCGAGGCGGCGGCGAGCTCGCGCATCTCGCGACGATCGAGTTCTCGATCACCGCGGGCAGCGGAGGGAGGGGCACGGTGTGGCTCGAATGCGCTGACGTTCACGCCGCTCGAGCCGGTGCATCCGTACACGGGCACGCCGGTGATGAGCGTGACGTGTGAACGTGTCCTGGTCGGCGTTGACTGCGGCAGGGTGGGCCAAACGTGGCGGAGCGACTCGAGCGTGGATGCGCACGCCTTCTCGCTCGACTTCGGCACCACGCGCGAGTACGGCGGCGCAACAGTCGACTGGGTGCCGGGTGCGGCGGCGCAGAATTACGTGGTCGAGACATCGGCCAATGCCGTGAAGTGGGACAGTGCGTACACAGTGTCCGGAGGGAACGGCGGGCGCGATTGGATCTATCTCCCCGAGACGGAGTCGCGGTATTTGCGCCTGCGAATTCCGGCGTCGCCAGGCGTGCGGCGCGGGTACGCCATTCGCGACCTCGCGGTGATTCCGGTGGAGTGGTCCGCCACGCGCAACGAGTTTTTCGCGCACATTGCCATGAGCGCGCCGCTCGGGAGTTATCCGAAATATCTCAGTGCTAAGCAATCGTACTGGACCGTGGTGGGCGTGGAGGGGGATGACGCCGAGGCGTTGATCAACGAGCAGGGGGCGATCGAGCCGCACGCGGGTGGCTTCTCGCTGGAGCCGTTTCTGCGCGTGGGCCGAAAGCTCGTGACCTGGCACAATGCGAGGCAGACGCAGTCGCTCGCACATCGCTCTCTGCCGATCCCGTCGGTGACGTGGACCGCGGGCGCGCTCCGGCTCGAGGTCACGACGTTCGCATCTGGCGCGCCGGATTCGTCGTCGCTCTACGCGCGCTATCGCATCACCAATCTCGGGAAGTCGGCGGCGAAGCCGACGCTCTACCTCGCCGTGCGCCCCTTCCAGGTGAATCCGAGCTGGCAGTTCCTCGCCACGCAGGGCGGCGAGGCGTCGCTTCGGCACATCGCGTGGGAAGACTCGCTGCTTCGCGTGAACGACTCGTGGACCGTCGTCCCGCTCACCGAGCCCGCGGCCGTCGGCGTGTCGACGTTCGACGAGGGCGAGATCGTCGAGTCGCTGCGCGCGGGCTCGCTCCCGACGCGCAACGACGTTCACGATCCAATGGAGCACGCGTCGGCGGCGATGGCGTACCCGCTCTCGATACCCGCGGGCGCGTCGCGCGAGGTGTACGTGCTCGTGCCAATGCACGATCGCGGCGCTCTGTCGCATCCCTTCGCGAGCGAGTGCGGAGGCGAGCGCATTCGTCGCACGCGCAGCTCGCGCACGTCACGAGCGCGTGGGAGAAGAGCCTCAGCCGCGTGACGATCTCGCTGCCGCCGTCCGCCTCACGCGTCACCGAGACGCTCCGCGCGCAGCTCGCGTACATCATCATCAACGACCACGGCGCGCAGATCCATCCGGGACCGCGGTCGTACGCGCGCTCCTGGATCCGCGACGGCTCGATGATCGGCGCCGCACTGTTGCGGCTCGGCCACCCGGAGCAGGTGCGCGCCTTCCTCGACTGGTACGCGCCCTTCCAGTTCCCGAACGGCAAGGTGCCGTGCTGCGTCGACGCGCGCGGCGCCGATCCCGTGCCCGAGAACGACAGCCACGGTGAGCTCGTCTACGCGATCGCCGATTACTTCCGCTACACCGGCGACACCGCGTTCCTCGTGAAGATGTGGCCGCACGTCGTTGGCGCGGTCGCCTACATGGACACGCTGCGCGCCCAACGGCTCACGCCCGAGTACTCGAGCGGCGCGAAGCGCGCATTCCACGGCCTCTTCCCCGAGTCCATCAGCCACGAAGGCTACTCCGCCAAGGCGATGCACTCGTTCTGGGACGACCTCTTCGGGCTGCGCGGCTACGCGGACGCCGCGTTCATCGCCGCAATGCTGCATCACGCGGACGAGGCGAAGAGCTATGCGGCGAAGCGCGACGCCTTCCGCGCCGACATCATGGCGTCGTACCGCGCGAGCATGGATCAGCAGCACATCGATTTTCTCCCGGGCTCCGTGGAGCTCGGCGACTTCGATGCGACGTCGACGACCGTGGGCATCGCGCCCGTTGGCGAGCTCGCGTCGCTCCCCGACACCGCGCTGCGGGCCACCTTCGACAAGTACTGGAACAACTCCGAGCAGCGCCGTAAGGCCGGAGCGGTGTGGGACGCGTACACGCCGTACGAGCTGCGCACCGTCGGCACCTTCGTGCGGCTCGGCGAGAAGCAGCGCGCGCTCGCGATGCTCGACTTCTTCTTCGCGGGACAGCGCCCGTCGGCGTGGCGGCAGTGGGCCGAGGTGGTGTGGCATGACAGGGATACGCCGAAATTCATTGGCGACATGCCGCACACGTGGGTCGGGTCGGACTACATCCGCTCGGTGCTCGACATGTTCGCGTACGACCGCGCGTCGGACAGCGCGCTCGTGGTGGGCGCGGGGATCGCGGAGAAGTGGGTGCGCGAGGCGCCGGGCGTGAAGGTGCGCGCGCTCGGCACGCCGTACGGGCCGATTGATTTCGACGTTCGTGCGACGGGCCGCTCGCTCGTCGCGCATCTCGGCGGCTCGATGAGGATGCCGCCGGGCGGAATCGCCTTTCGCTCGCCCGTGGATAGCCCGATCGCGACCGCGAGCGTAGATGGAAACGCGGTCACGCCGTCGGCGAACGGAGAGGTGATCGTGCGCCAGCTCCCCGCGACGATCAGCCTGACCTTTCGCTCAGCGAAGCAATGAGCGACGCAGCTGGCACCGTCGCGCTCGAGCATCGGCTCGCGAACGATCGCTACCATCTCACGATCTCGGACGACGGTACGGGGAGCTCGCACTTCGGCGAGCTCGCGATCACGCGGCGCAGGCCGGATCGCACGCGCGAGACCGACTCATTCGCGCTCTACGTCCGCGATCTCGAGAGCGGCGAGTACTGGTCCGCCGGCGCCGAGCCCGTGCGCCACGCCGGGGATCCGTACGAGGCCATCACGCGATGGAATCGGGGATCGTCACGCTCGTGCGCGAGCACGATGGCATTCGCACCGTGCTCGAAGTGACGCTCGTCGAGGGCGCGGCGGCCGAGGAGCGAAGGCTGACGATCGAGAATCTGAGTGGGCGTGCGCGAACGCTCGACGTGACGACGTACGCGGAGCTCGTGCTCAACACGCTCGTCGCGGACACGGCGCATCCCGCGTTCTCGAAGCTCTTCGTGCAGACGGAGTGGAGCGAGGCGCACCAGGCGCTGCTCGCAATGCGCCGCCTGCGCGCGACGGACGACGAGCCGCTCTGGGTGATCCACACGCTCCGAGTCGCCGGCGCGCAACCGAAGGTCGCGTGGGAGACGGACCGCATGCGCTTCCTCGGGCGTGGACGGACGACGGCGCGACCGAGGTCGCTCGATGCCGGCGGGACGCTGAGTGGCACGACGGGCGCGGTGCTCGACCCGATCTTTAGCCTGCGCGCGGAAGTGTCGCTCGCGGCCGGGACGCGTGCGGAGATGGTCGCGCTGCTCGGCGCGGGGCACACGCGCGAGGAGGCCATCTCGATCGTCGCGCAGCGTGGAGCGCCGGTGCGTCCCTCGCGAGACGTGTCGCGGTTGCGCGCGGCGACGCCGCCAGCGGCGCCGGTCACTATAAGTCGCTTTCACCCTGCCGCCGCCCCAACCTCCACCATCGCAGCGAACGCCAATGAGGAGCTTCGCTTCTTCAACGGCCTCGGTGGCTTTTCCAGCGACGGAACCGAGTACGTCATCCGCCTCGACGCGACGCCGATCGGGCTGCGCTGGCCGCCAATGCCGTGGTCCAACGTCATCGCGAACGAGAACGCCGGCTTCATCGTCACGGGAAGCGGCGCCGTCACCAGCTGGAGCGCGAACAGCCGCGAGAACCGGCTCACTCCCTGGTTCAACGATCCCGTCTCCGATCCGCTCGGCGAGGCGATCTATCTGCGCGACGAGGAGAGTGGCGTGTTCTGGTCGCCGCTCCCGGGACCGACACCCGCGCCGGCGCCGTACGAGGTGCGCCACGGCTTCGGCTACACCACCTGGCACCACACGAGCCACGAGCTCGAGCAGACCACCACCACCTGGATGCCGCGCCACGATCCGGTGAAGCTCGTGCGTCTCTCGCTGAAGAACACGAGCGCGCGCCCGCGCACCATCACCGTCACCAGCTACGCGCACCTCGTGCTCGGCGGCACCCCGTGGGTCACCGCACCGACTGTCGTCACCGCGCGCGATGCGGGCTCGGGCGCGGTCCTCGCGACGAATTCCTCGCGCGGTGAGTTCTCGCAGCGCGTGGCGTTCGCCGCGCTCGTCGCTCCCGCGGGCACGAGCACCATCAGCGCCACCGGCGACCGCACCGCATTCCTCGGCCGCACCGGAAGCGTGGGCGACCCCGCGGCGCTGCACTCCAATGCGCCGCTGGATGATCGCGTCGGCGCAGGCCTCGATCCATGCGCCTCGTTCCGCACTACGATCACTATCTCCGCGGGTGCGACGGTCGAGATCGCGTTTCTGCTCGGCGAGGCCGAGAACGAGACGCGGGCGCTCTCGCTGCTCCGGACGTACGAGACGCTCGCGTCGATCAACGCGTCGCTCGACACCGTCCGCGACTTCTGGCGCGACATGCTCGGCGGCGTGCAGATCGAGACGCCATCGCCCGCGCTCGACCTCATGGTGAACGGCTGGCTCGCCTATCAGAATCTGGCGTGCCGAGTGTGGGGGAGGTCGGCGTACTATCAATCGGGGGGCGCGTTCGGCTTTCGCGATCAGCTCCAGGACTCGGCCGCGCTGCTCTATCTCGACCCGTCGCTCACGCGCTCGCAGATCCTGCTCGCACGCGGCGCACCAGTTCGTCGAAGGCGACGTGATGCACTGGTGGCATCCGCCCACGAGCAAGGGCATCCGCACGCGCTTCTCCGACGACCTCTTGTGGCTGCCGTACATCACCGCGTTCTACGTCGCGAGCACCGGCGACGGCTCCGTGCTCGATGCGTCGGCGCCGTTCGTGACGGGACCGGAGCTCGTGGGCGATGAGGACGAGCTGTTCATGCTGCCCGTGGATTCGGGAACCGCGGGAAGCGTGTACGAGCACTGCTGCCGCGCGATCGATCGGTCGCTCACCGCCGGCGTGCACGGCATTCCGCTGATGGGAAGCGGCGACTGGAACGACGGCATGAATCGCGTCGGCCGCGAGGGGAAGGGCGAGAGCGTATGGCTCGGCTTTTTTCTGTACGCGATTCTCGATGACTTCGTTCCGATCGCGGACTCCCGCGGCGACGGCGCGCGCGCCGCGCGATATCTTGAATTCAAGACGAATCTTGGCGAGGCGCTCAACGATGCCGGCTGGGACGGCGGCTGGTACCGGCGCGCCTTCTACGATGATGGCACGCCACTCGGCACCGCCGCCGCGGACGAGTGCCGCATCGATGCGATCGCGCAGGCGTGGTCAGTGTTGTCGGGCGCCGCGCCGGCGGAGCGCGCGGAGATCGCACTGGACGCGATGGAGCAGCATCTCGTGTCGGAGAGCGACAAGCTGATCCGGCTGCTCACACCCGCCTTCGACAAGACGCCGCACGACCCAGGCTACATCAAGGGATATCTCCCCGGCGTGCGCGAGAACGGCGGACAGTACACGCACGGCGTACTCTGGGGCGTGCGCGCGCTGGCGGAGATGGGCCGCACCGAGCGTGCGACGAAGTTGCTCGAGATGCTGAGCCCGATCACGCACGCGCGCACGCCCGAGGAGGTGAACGTCTATCGCGCCGAGCCGTACGTGATCGCGGCGGACGTGTATGGCGTTTCTCCGCACATCGGCCGCGGCGGGTGGACCTGGTACACCGGCTCGGCCGGCTGGATGTACCGCGTGGCGATCGAGTCGCTGCTCGGCCTTACTATAGTAGGGGGCGACCGGCTGGAGATTCGCCCTTGCGTGCCGGAGAGCTGGCCCGGCTTCAGCGTCCGCATGCGGTTGGCCGACAGGCGCACGCGCTACGAGATCGTGCTCACGCGCGCGGCGTCGGGCGTGTGTGAGACGCAGGTGCACGTCGATGGCGATGCAGTGAGCGAGGCCGTGTCGAACGGAGCCGCGAGCATCGCGCTCGTGCGCGATGGCGGTGTCCACCTCGTCGAGATCGCGCTCGCGAGCGATCTCACGCCGCGCTACGCGCCGGCGAGTACCGCGCCGTGAGAGCGAATGACCTCGGAGTAGAAGCGAGCGCTGGACTTCGGCGTGCGCTCGAGCGTGTCAAAGTCGACGTGCACGATGCCGAAGCGCTTTCCGTAGCCGTAGCTCCACTCGAAGTTGTCGAGCAGCGACCACGCGAAGTAGCCGCGAAGGTCGACGCCCTGCTCGATCGCGTCGTGCGCCGCGCGGAGATGCTCGCGAAAGTACGAGACGCGGAGCGGGTCATCGACATGACCGTCGGCGACGTGTGCAGGATCCTGAAAGGCCGCGCCATTCTCCGTGATGTAGATTGGCCGGTCGCCGTAGCGATCCCTGATCCAGACCAGCACGCGCGTGAGCGCCTCCGGAAAAACCTCCCAGTCCATCTCGGTGTGCACGTGCAGCGACTGCCGCACGCGCGACGTGTCGAGCGGCGGAGTGTTCGGCGCGTCGCGAACGACGCTGCGCGAATAGAAGTTGACGCCGAGGAAGTCGAAGGGCGTTTGGATGAGCGGCCAGTCGCTGGCGGGGAAGTTTGGCATCGTGTCGCCGTAGATCTCGAGAAGCTCGTCGGGATACTTCCCGAGGAACACGGGGTCGAGGTATTGCCGGTTCATGTACGCGTCGGCGCGGGCCGTGGCCGCGAGATCCTCGGCGCTGTCGGACGCGGGATACTTGGGCTCGAGATTGACGACGAGCCCGATCTCGTGCTTGCCATCGGCGCGATAGGCCTGGACGGCCGAGCCGTGCGCGCGGAGGAGATTGTGCGTGACGATGGGCGCTTCGCGGAAGTTGCAGTGTCCGGGCGCGAGCACGTTCGAAACGTACCCGCCGTCCATGACGACCCACGGCTCATTGAGCGTCACCCACTTCGGCACGCGATCGTCGAACGCGCGGAAGGCGACGTGCGCATACTCGGCGAACCAGTCGGCGACGTCGCGATTGAGCCAGCCGCCGCGCACGTCGAGCGCCTCGGGGAGATCCCAGTGGTAGAGCGTGACCATGGGCGCGATGTTCTTCGCGAGCAGCGCGTCGATGAGCCTGTCGTAGAACGCGAGGCCGGCGGCGTTGACGCGCCCCGTTCCTTCGGGGAGGATTCGCGGCCAGGCGATGCTGAAGCGGTACGACGCGAGCCCCAGCTCGGCCATGAGGTTCACGTCGGCGGGGTAGCGGTGGTAGTGATCGGTGGCGATGTCGCCCGTGTCGTTGTTGGCGACGCGCCCCGGCGTGTGCGAAAAGCGCTCCCAGATGCTCGGCCCCGCGCCATTGGCGAGCGGATAGCCCTCGATCTGATACGCCGACGTGGCGGCGCCCCAGAGAAATCGATCGGGAAAGCGGTAGTCGCGACTCATCTCGACAGGCGGTGTGTATGGCGAGCGTAACGCTGAAAGGCGTGAGGAAAGTATATCAGCAAGGTGGCAAGGACGTCACCGCCGTCCATGGTGTGGACCTCGAGGTGAAGGACGGGGAGCTCGTGGTGCTCGTCGGCCCGTCCGGGTGCGGCAAGAGCACGACGCTCCGCATGGTCGCGGGGCTCGAGTCGATCAGCGCGGGCGAGCTGTACATTGACGACCGCCTCGTGAACGACGTGCCGGCGAACGATCGCGATGTGGCGATGGTCTTCCAGAGCTACGCGCTGTACCCGCACATGACCGCGTACGACAACATGGCGTTCGCGCTCAAGCTGCGCGGGATGTCGAAGGCGGACATCGATGCGCGGGTGAAGGAGGCGGCGGGGATTTTGGGGATTGGGGATTTGTTGGCGCGCAAGCCGAGAGGACATGAGCGGCGGGCAGAGGCAGCGTGTGGCGGTGGGGCGGGCGATCGTGCGGCATCCGCGAGTGTTTCTGTTCGACGAGCCGCTGTCGAATCTCGATGCGAAGCTCAGGGTGCAGACGCGGCGCGAGATCGCGCGGCTGCACCAGCAGCTGAGCGCGACGATGCTGTACGTGACGCACGATCAGGTGGAGGCGATGACGCTCGGCGATCGGATCGTGGTGCTCGAGGGCGGGCACGTGAAGCAGATCGACACGCCCATGAATCTGTACGAGCGGCCGAGGAATACGTTCGTGGCGGCGTTCATTGGGAGCCCGTCGATGAATCTGCTGCCGGGAGCGATCGTCGCGGGACCGGGTGTGGCGGGGGTGGAGTTTCGCGCGGCGGATAATACGTTCTCGATTGCGCTGAGCGGCGAGTGGGCGCAGCGTTTAGCCGGGTATGGAGGACGCGCGGTGATCATGGGCGTGCGGCCCGAGGACATTGACATCGCGGCTGACGGTGTGAGCGGATCGGAGCGTGTAGCGACGGTGCGGGTGCGACTCGATGTCGTGGAGCCGCTGGGGAGCGAGGCGTTTCTCTCGGCGCGCATTGGCGCGAAGGAGATCACGGCGCGCGTACCGCCGAGGGGGTTACCCGCGGCTGGGAGTGAGGTGGAGCTGGTGTTCAATCGGGAGCGGCTGCACTTCTTTGACGCGGAGAGTGGGGAGACATTGCTCAAGTAATTGCGCGCCCCAGATGGGGCGGATGCTATTAGATCACCCAATCGAGGATGCTCATCGCTCAGAGCTTATCGGCCCATCCATGAACTTTCGGGCAACCAAAAGAACCGCGACGAAAATGCAGAAATCCGCCGAGTCTATGGCGGCAATTGCGAAGGCGGGGACCCACTTGGTGGTCCACGGAATGAACATGATCAACGGAACATGAAGAGCAGCGATGATGATAATCGCGATCCAAAACCAAATGCGGCTCCTCAGATTCCAGTACAGAGCAATGAGGAAGCCGACCACCGCAATGCTATTCAATATTGGTAAGGCAAGATCAAGTCGGCCGGAATGAGTTAATGGCCAAACAATCAATGCACATACGGCTATCCAGCAGATCAGGCGCCATCCAGATAGGCGCATTCTTTTTCGCTGCTTTCATTTCACTCTTGAAATCAGCGACTATTGGCATTTATTCACTGCCTCAACCGACGTCAAATCCCGCCCCGGGTTCCCAGTCGTAGTCGAGCTCGAACCAGGGCGGCCCGAACAGTATGAAATCGCTCCGAGAGAGTGCTACGCGCCATCCCCCCCGATCTCGTAGATGGAGCACCTCGACTTCGAACGGGTCCGTACCATCACCGCCCTCGACCTCGCGCGTCTGGCTCTTCTCCCGACGGTAGACTACGTGCGCGATCCGGTCTGCGCCGACCATCTCAATGACTTCCCCGATGACTTGTGGTCGCGTGGGTCGGACGTGCTGGGTGAGGGCCGCACCGACATCGCCCCCAGGCTGGCTCTCAATGTGCTTCTTGACGCGAGCCAAAATCGAAGGAGCCAAGCGATATACCGGACCGTTTGCAGCCTCAAGATGTCGTGCCAGCAAGTCGGCTGGCGGCAACGCCGCGTAATCCGCGATCGTGCCGACACCCTCGATGCCTAGAACGGGCATCTCGCCGAACTCGCCGAGGAGGGCGGCGTTCGCGACGGAATCGGGAGAGTAACCTACTCCGCCAGTTCCGCCATCGCGCATGGTCCGGAACTCCGCGCGGTGCTGCGCCCGCGCGAGGAGGTCCGCAACCTCGGCCTCGTGGAACTCGGCCCGCACCTGTTCGTCAACCATTGCGACCGCATCGTCCCAACGCGCGTCGTGGAGCGCGGCGAAGAAGGCTGCGGCCACTTGGGACGCCGAACGCAGCGGCGGATACTCTTTGGAATTCATGGGGGATGCTTTGGTTCGCGACGGATGAAACCAGACTGCCTCCACTTCGATTCAGTTGCTATGCATGCGGCTGGCTAACCGGTTGTTGTAGGTCCCGGTACAAGCAAAGGTGTCTGGAATACTTAGCGTTAATGATAGCGATGTTGCCGCACCCGTACGTGCCGCTCCGACAAGCAACTCGCGCCCATCGTCTGCACCTCGGCCGACCGCGCCGGTCGCCACCACTACTCCGCCCGCAACGCCACCGCCGGATCCGTCGCGCTCGCACGCATCGCCGGCAGCCACGCGGCCGCCGCGCCCGTCGCCGCCAGCAGCATCGCGACCAACACGTACGTCAGCGGATCGCTCGCCGGCACGTTGAAGAGCACGCGCTGCATCGTTCGCGTCAGCACCAAGGCAAGCAGCGATCCGCTCACCAGCCCCGTCGCCACCAGCCGCAGCCCCTGCGAGATCACCAGCCATCTCACCTGCGCGCCCGGTGCGCCAAGCGCGATTCGCACGCCCATCTCGCGCGTGCGGCGGCGCGTCGTCTGCGCGAGCACGCCATACACGCCCACGATCGCGAGCAGCAGGCCCACGCCCGCGAACGTCGTCAGCATCGTCATGAGGAAGCGATCGCGCGCGAGCGACTCGCCGCGCACGGCGTCCATCGAGCGCGCGGATTCGATCGCCAGATTCGGATCGATGTCGTGGAGCTCGCGCCTGATGGGGTCCACCTGCGCGAGCGGATCGCCGAGCGTGCGCAGCACCAGCGCGAAGCTCTGCTGCTGGTCCTGCGCCAGCGGCGCGATAATCTCGTCGTGCGAGTCCTGCGGGATTCCCACCTGATGCTCGTTGCCCACCACTCCTACTATAGTACGCCACTTCGATGTCGAGTCCGGAACGCGATCGAAGCAGAGACGCTGGCCGATCGGGTCCTGGTCGCGAAAGTACCTGCGGGCGAGCGCATCGTTGACGACGATCACGCGATCCGCGTCGCGTTGGTCCGCGCTCGTGAACACCCGACCGCGCAGCAGGGGCACGCGCATCGTGCGGAAGTAGTCCTCGGACACTTCCCTATGCGACACCTCGGCCGCGTAGTCGTCGCGCGCGCGACCGCTCACGGAGAAGTCGCTCGTCCATCCGAGACCGGTGAGCGGCAGCGTCGAGCTGATGGCCGCACTCTGCACGCCGGGGAGCGCGCGCACTCGCTCGATCAGTTGCGCATCGAACCGCGTGAGCGCCGCACTGCTGTCATAGCGGCCACCCGCAAGCTGTAGCCCCACGGCGAGCACGCCCGCCGAATCGAAGCCCGGGTTCACGCGCTGCAGCTCCGCGTACGATCGCACGAGCAACCCCGCACCGATCGTGAGCATCAGCGCGAGTGCAACCTCGCCGATCACGAGCGCATCGCCCCATCGACCCATCCGCGCGCCATCACCAATCGCTCGGCCTCCCTCCCGCATGGCGTTCGCCGGCATCTGTCGCTGGCCCCAGAGCGATGGCGCGATGCCGAACAGCAATCCGCAGATCGTTGTGACCACCAGCAGAAAGAGCATCACCCGCCAATCGATGCCGAAGTCACTCACCGGCAGCAACCCGGTCGGCTGAATCACCGCGAGCACGCGCACACCGATGAATCCGACAGCGAGTCCGGCGAGACCGCCAAGCATGGACAACACCAGGCTCTCGGTGAGCGCCTGGCGCACGAGCCTCGTTCCGCCGGCGCCGAGCGCGAGTCGCAGTGAGAGCTCGCGCTTGCGGCCGATGGCCTGCACGAGCAACAGGTTGCCGACGTTCGCGCACGCGATGAGCAGGAGCAAGCCCACCGCGCCGAAGAGCAGGATGAGCGGCCGCCGCGCGCTGCCCGAGATGAAGTCGTGAAGCGGCGTGAGCGCGGCCCCCATGCCGGCGTTCGTCTCGGGATACTGCTGCTGCAGCCGCCGCACGACGGATTGCAGCTGGATCTCCGCGGCCTCCGCAGAGATGCCGGGCTTGACGCGCGCGATGGTGCGGAGAAAGTGCGCGCGACGGAACCACGTCTTCGGCCGATCCGATGGATCCCACGCCGTGGTGAGCCAGAGGTCGCCGTCAGCGAACGGGTACGCGAAGCTCGCCGGCATCACGCCCACGATCTCGTGCGGCTTCCTGTCGAGAAGAATCGTCTTGCCGATGACATTGGGATCGGCGCCGAGTGAGCCGCGCCAGAATCGGTCGCTGATCACCGCCACGCGCGCGGGTTGCTTCCACGTCTCCTCATCGCGAAACACGCGGCCGAGCTGCGCCCGCACACCCATCGCGTCGAAGAACGAACCGGTCACCTGCGCGTAGCTGACGATTTTCGGCTCTCCGTCGCCAGTCAGCGTCACGGTCGCGTGACCGTCGGCGAATCCGGCCGAGGACTCGAACGCCGGAATCTGATCCTTCCAGTCGAGATAGTTCGCGGGGGCGGCGTCCTGGCGAATCCAGCCACGCTCCGCGTTCGACTCGCCCACCACGAACAGCCGCTCGCCGTGCGGGAACGGCAGCGGGCGCAGGATCACCGCGCTCACCACGCTGTAGATCGCGGTGGCCGCGCCGATGCCGAGTGCGAGCGTCACGATCGCGGCGCACGCGATGATCGGCGAGCGCCTGAGCGAGCGAAGTGCGAACCGCGCGTCACCGATGACATCCGTGAGCCACCGCACCACGCGCACGTCGCGATGCGACTCGCGCGTGCGCGCCACTCCACCGAACGCGAGCAGCGCGCGACGCCGCGCATCCTCGGGGGTGAGGCCGCCCTCGATGTACTTTGCCGTCTCCTGCTCGAGATGAAAGCGGATCTCCTCGTCGAGCTCCCGCTCGGCGCGATCGGGATGCACCAGCGCCCGAACGCGCGTCATCAGACCCTTGAGCCAGTACATGCGATTTCTCCGGCGCGCCGCGCGCTATGTGGTCTCGAGGATGAGCTCCACCGACGCGACGTATCGCCGCCAGCTCGCCAGCTCGGCGCCGAGCGCGCGCTTGCCGCCGGTGGTGAGGCGATAGTACTTGGCGCGGCGGTTGTTCTCGGTGGTCTGCCACTCGCTGTCGATCCAGCCTCGCTGCTCGAGTCGCTGCAATGCGGGATAGAGCGAGCCCTGATTCACATCGAGCGTGCCGCGCGACAGCTGCTCGATGCGCTGGCTGATCCCCCACCCGTGCATGGGCTGGAGCGTGAGCGTCTTCAGCACGAGCAGGTCGAGGGTGCCGCGGAGGACGTCGGTGGGTGTCGTCAGCATGGGGCTCTCATGTCGGGTTCCGACAGAAGGTGGCGAGTCTCCTGTCGGAAGTCAAGAGGAACCGTTCCGCAGCCCCCTGTCGTGCGACTCGTGCCGCCGTAACTTCCTCGTGGCCGAGTTGGTGCACAGATACCTGAGGGGGCTTTACATATGTCGTGGCTGCACGCCAGTACCGCGTTCGTCGCGGCGTTTCTCGCATCATTGGTGGAGTGCGTCGAGGCGCTCACGATCGTGCTCGCGGTCGGCACCACGCGCGGCTGGCGCCCCGCCCTCCTCGGCGCCGGCGCCAGCTCGATCTTCCTCATCATCCTCGTCGCGATCTTTGGGCCCGCGCTCGGCCGCGTCCCGATCCACACGCTTCAGCTCATCGTCGGCATTCTCCTTCTCCTCTTCGGCATCCGCTGGCTGCGCAAGGCGATCCTCCGCGCGGCCGGCGTGATCGCCACGCACGACGAGGCGAAGATCTACGAGGAGGAGACGGCGCTCATGCGCGCAACCAAAGCCGGGTCGACGCGTGCATCCTTCGACACGATCGCTTTCATCGCGTGCTTCAAGGCTGTGGCGCTCGAGGGGTTCGAGGTCTCCTTCACCGTGATCGCGATCGGTGCCGGCGGATCGCTGCTCGTCGCGAGCCTGGGAGCCGCGCTTGCAGCAGTGCTCGTCATTCTGCTCGGCCTCGCCCTCCATCACCCGCTGTCGCGTGTTCCCGAGAACACGCTCAAGTTCACAGTGGGCATCATGCTCACCTCGTTCGGAGTCTTCTGGATCGGCCAGGGGCTCGGCTTCCCGTGGCCGGGCGAAGATCTCGCGCTCCTCGCGTTGATCGCCTTACTCCTCGTGTTCTCCGCGCTTGGCGTCCGCCTCGCCCGCGCGCGCGCCACGGAGATTCGATGAACGCCATCCGCATCGCGCTCACCGAGCTGTGGGGACTGTTCGTCGAGGACGCGACGCTCACCATCGGCACGCTCGCGTGCGTGGCGCTCGCAGTGTTCGTCATTCCGCGCACCGGCATCGCCGCGCACTGGCGCGCGCCGATATTCTTTGCCGCCGTAGTGCTCGTGCTGCTCGAGAATGTCTATCGCGGTGCCCGGCGACGGTAACGGCTAGAACCACCGCCGCACGCGCGCGCGATACGCCGCGTACGCATCGCCGAATTCCTCAGCGAGGTACGCCTCCTCGCGCCTGATCGCGAAGAGGTACGTGAGCACGATCGCCTCGGGCAGGAACAGCAAGGGCCAGAGGGCGTTCATCACGAACGCGCTCCCGAGGTAGACGACCGCAAGCCCGAGGTACATTGGGTTGCGCGTGAGCGCGTACGGTCCATCGTCCGCGAGCGCGCTCGCCGGATGCATGGGGAAAACCGGCGTCTGCCGTCGCCTGAACGTCAGCACGGCCCACACACCCAGCGACACGCCGATGAAGATCTCGGCCGCGCCGACGAGATCGATGATCCTCACGGGTCCATCGCCGCTCACGATGCGAATCGGCACGAACCGCTGCACGAGCATCCCCGTCGCGAACGGGAGCGCGTACAGGAGCGGGGGCGGTATCCATACGTTCGGCCCGTGTGGTCGTCCCTCCGCCATCGCATCATTCCTCACACTTGGGAAAGTCGCACGCCCTCGTCGCGAATCCGCTGCCACGCGCGCTCGAGATGCCGCTCGGCCGTGAGCACATTCCCCACGCCGATGCGCATCACGCGCCGTCCGCGCAGCGTCGTGTGCGTAAGATACGCGTCGCCGCCGGCGTTCACCGCTTCCACGATCTGTTCGTTGAGCAGATCGTACCGCCCCTCGCTCAGCCCCGGAGGTTCGAATCGGAAGCAGACCACCGCCATTGTCACGGGAGCGGCAGTACTATAGTAGGGCTCGCGCTCCACCCATCCCGCAAACAGCTCCGCGAGCCGGCAATGCTCGCGAATCCGCGCCTCCATTCCCTCGCGTCCGAAGGCCCGCATCGCCATCCATGCCTTGAGCGCGCGAAAGCGTCTCCCGAGCTGAATCCCGTAGTCCATGTAGTCCACCGCGCCCGCGGCGTCGGCATCGCCGCGCAGATACTCGGGCGTGAGCGCGAACACCGAGCGCAGCACCTCGGGCCTCCGCGTGTACAGCGCGCTGAAGTCGAGCGGCACGAACAGCCACTTGTGCCCATTCACCACCACCGAGTCCGCGAGCTCCGCGCCCGCCATCACCTCGCGCCGCTCGGCCAGCATCGCGAGCGCGCCACCGTACGCCGCATCGACGTGCAGCCACACGTCGCGCGCACGGCACACCGCCGCGATCTCCGGCACCGGATCGATGCTGGCAGTGGACGTCGTACCGACGGTCGCGACGACGGCCATCGGGCGAATGCCGCGCGCGACATCGCCCGCGATCGCGCGCTCGAGCTCCTGCACGTCCATGCGGAACCGCTCGTCGCTCCGCACGCGCACGACGCTCTCCTCGCCGAGCCCGAGCACGATCATCGCTTTCTCGACGCTGCTGTGCGCCTGATCCGACGCGTACACCCGAAGCGGCCGCAGCTCCGAGCGAGCGATGAGTCCGCGCGCGCGGATCTCGCTGCCGGCAACCTCCCGCGCCGCCGCCAGCGCGTGCATCAGCGCGACCGATGCCGTATCGTACACGATGCCCATGAACGAATCCGGCAGCCCGATCAGGTCGCGGATCCACGCGAGCACGACGCCCTCGAGCTCCGTCGCCGCCGGCGACGTGCGCCACGTCATCGCGCTTACGTTCAATGCGGCCGCGATCATCTCGCCGAGCAGCGCGGGCCCGTTGCTCGTGCTGCCGAAGTAGCCGAGGAAGGCAGGATGCCCCCAGTGCACGATCCCCGGCATGATGAGCGCGTCGAGCTCACCCATCACCTGCTCCATCGACGCGCCTTGCTGCGGCGCCACGTGCGCGAACTTCGCCGCTATCTCGCCAGGCTGCACCGCCGGCGCGATCGCGCGCTGCTCGATCGTCGCGCGATAGCTCGCGATCCACTCCGCCACGAGATGCAGCTGCGAGCGCATCTCCTCGTCGCTGAAGTCACCGAGCGGCTCGATCACGCGGAGCTGGTATCGAGCGCGGCATGGCTGTTGCCCGCGTGCAGAGCATGAACGCGCCAGTGAGCTACATCCTTCCGATCAGGAGCTCCTCGCCGAGCACTGCTCCCGAGCTGCGCGCGTACATCGCCTGGATTTCCGCGCGCGCGGAGCTGATCGTGGTGGATGGATCGGACAGCGCGGTCTTCGCGGCGCACGAGCGCGAGTGGGGCGACGGCATCCGCCACGTCGCGCCCGCGCCCGACCTCATCTCGCCCATGGGAAAGGTCGGCGGCGTGCTCACCGGCCTCCGGCTCGCGTCGAACGAGGCCATCATCATCGCGGACGACGACGTGCGTTACGACGACGCGTCGCTCGCGCAGGTGGTCGCCGCGCTCGCCACGGCCGATGTCGTGCGCCCGCAGAATTATTTCGAGCCGCTTCCATGGCATGCGCGCTGGGACTCCAGCCGCATGCTCCTCAACCGCGTCACCGGCGGCGACTGGCCCGGCACGCTCGGCGTTCGCCGCTCGCGCCTGCAGGCGACGAATGGGTATGACGGCAGCGTGATGTTCGAGAACCTCGAGCTCGTGCGCACCGTGCTCGCGAGTGGCGGCCGCGAGACGGTACTCTACGACGCGTACGTCCTTCGCCGCCCGTCGACCGCGCGACACTTCTGGTCGCAGCGCGTGCGTCAGGCGTACGACGAGATCGCGCGGCCCGCGCGCTTCGCGATTCAGCTCGCCGTGCTCCCCGCCGTGCTCGCGCTCGCGATCACTGGACGCTGGCGCGTAATCGCGCTCGCCGCCGTGGCGCTCATCGCGGCGGCGGAAATCGGCCGGCGCCGCAACGGCGCCACGCGATTCTTCCCCGCCACCACGCCGCTCTTCGCGCCGCTCTGGGCGGCCGAGCGTGCGGTGTGCAGCTGGATTGCACTCGGCGCGCGCATCTTCCTGGGTGGCGTGCCCTATCGGGGGACGATCCTCCATCGCGCCGCTACGCCGATGCGGGAGCTGCGGCGGCGCTACGCGTCGGCTCCGGCGGCGCCGCAAACACTTCCGGCGCCAACAGCTCCACATTGATCGGCTTGAACGATCCGTTGTTCGAGAGCTCGGCCGAGCACGCGGTGATGCCGACGATCATGTCCATCTCGGCGCGCAGCACGATGTAATCGCCCGCGCGCGACTGTGGTGGCCGGATGTCGAGCTCCCCGCTCGGGGCCACTTCGACGTTCATGAAGATGTTGAACGTCGTCGGGATCGTGTCCGGAGCGATGCCGAATGGCGCGAGCGCCGTCGCGAGATTCTCGAAGCAGCTCGGATGGTGCCCCGTGGTGCCGTAGATGATGCGGAAGGTGTCGCGGCTGCACGGCGTGAGCAGGAAGTCGTGGCGGCCAACCGTATCCTCGACGATCGTCCACATCGCGCGGCTGCGATTGGAGTAGAGCGTGTGCCCGGTGGTGAGGTAGATCGTGTTCGCGTAGTCGATCGTGCGCCCGGACGAAAGCCATTCGCGCGTGTCGTCGCGCGCGAAGGACACCAGGTCGCTCACCTGTTCGCCGCGCGGATCGATGATTCTGCAGCCGCTCGCCGCGCGCGATGGTGAGCGCGCCGCCGGTCTGCGGCTCGAGATGCATGCGCGTCACCACGGTCATGGATTCTCCGGCGCCGATGAATTCGCGCGGTGAAACGGGCAGCGCCAGTTTTCTTCCACCTCGCGCCCCGAATACTGGCGCGCCTCCGAGCGCTCGCCGAAGTCGGCGAGATTCGGATTGAGCGAGCCCTGCACCGCGATCTCGCGCTCGCGAATCGACTTCTGGATGCGCGCGAAGCGTCCCTCGCCACGCAGGCGCCCGAACTGCGCGTGCGGATTGAACACGAGCGCCGGCCAGCGAAAGCGCCGCGACACGCGCGAGCTGTGCGCGTGCATCCCCACCACGAAATAGGCGTGGCCGCCAAAGCTGAACGAGAACATGGGATCGTCGCCGTCGTCGCTCACGGAGGAATCCCAGTCTGCATCGGCGTCATCGGCATCGGACAGGCGCTGGAGCTGCGCCCAGAGGCGCGCCTCGAAGGCGAGCTCGGTGCGCGGCGCGCGATCGGGGAACACGGCGACGAACGCGCGCAGCCCGACGGCTTCCCGCGCGCGAGCGCCGAAGACCGTCAGGTCCCTCGCGAGCGCGCTCGTCGCGGCGCGCGTGCCGAGCGGGGCGTAGGCGCGCACGATGTGCCCGCTCTGATGCACGACGCCCTTCCCGACGAGACAGGAGAAGCCGGCGCTGCTGACGAAGGTCTCGAATTCCCGTTCGATCTCTGGTGCGCCAATCATTGAGGCGGTCCCTGTGGCGATTCCGGTGGCATCAGTTGTGGCTGTCCTTGCACGATGAAGGCCGCCAGCCGGCCCTCGCGTGGCGAGAGGATGTCTGAATCGTTCTTAAAGAGGAATCCCCGCCGCATTCTCCGCTTCCGAACACCCGAATGAGCGACATCGCCCCCGCCTCGACGCTGAAAGGATACATTCCGACGCTCGACGGCTGGCGGGCGGTCGCCATCATCGCCGTCATGGCGAGCCATGCCGGACACAGCTATTCGGCACCGCTCGGGCGAGACAGCTTCTTCGACCGCATCTCCAGCGGCACGCACGGCGTCAATCTCTTCTTCGCCATCAGCGGTCTGCTCATCACGTCGCGCCTCCTCGAGGAATGGGACACGGCTGGCCGCGTGTCGCTCAAACGGTTCTACATCCGCCGAGCCTTCCGGATCCTTCCGCCCGCACTTCTTTACCTCGGCTGCGTCGCGCTGATAGGCGCGATTGGGCTGCTCCCCGTCGTGCGCGAAGAGTTCGTGGCCGCCACGCTGTTCTACCGCAATTATCTCCCCGCCATCCTCGGCCCCGGCGGCGCGGGATTTTTCACCTCGCACTACTGGTCGCTCGGCGTCGAAGAACACTTCTATCTGTTCTGGCCCGCGCTGCTGCTCTTCGCCGGACGCAAACGCGCGCTCCCCGTGGCGATCGTCGTCGCCGTGCTCGTCGCCGTGTGGCGGCACTTCGAGGCGTGGCGCGAGATCATGCTCTACAACGCGATTCAGCCGACGTATTTTGCGCGCTCCGACACGCGCATCGACTCGATCATGTGGGGCGTCGTGGCGGCGCTGGCACTCTCGCGCCCCGACGTGCGCGCATATATCGAGAAATATCTTAGTACTATAGTAATGCTCGCATTTGCCGCGCTCTACGGCGCGATCGTCTTCCGCTTCGGCACGCGTCCGACGTTCTGGGAGGCGATGATCGTCCCCGTGATCGTCGTCGGCACGGTATTGCGTCCGCACAGCGTTGTGGGCCGTGTCCTCGAGAGCCCCGTGATGCGATGGATCGGCAGGCTCTCGTACAGCCTCTACCTCTGGGAATTCTTTTTCGTCTACTACCCCGGAGTGCCCACGACGCTCGGCATGTGGCAGACCTTCCCCGTGAATCTCATCGCTGCCGTCGCATGCGCCGCGGCGAGCTACTATCTGGTGGAGCGCCCGCTCGTGCGCCTCGGCCACCGCATCGCGCCCGCGATGCCGCGCGACGAGATGGCTCGCGCGAGCGTGGAGCCGGTGGTGGTGGCCGCGGCCTGATTTAGCGCCGCGCGAGCTCGCGCACCGCGGCGGGCAGCCCTTCTGTCGCGCTCGGCCACTTCGGTGTCCACCCGGTTGCCGCCTTCAACTTCGCGTTGCTCATTCGCTGCGAGCGAGAGAGAAGCTCCGCCGTCTTCCCGCCGAGCGCTGCGAGCAGGCGCGGGAGGGGGCGGGGAGGCTTTGCCCCGATGGATGCCGCCAGCGAGCCTACCCATTCGCGTCTAGTGATCGGAGCATCGTCGCACAGGTTGTAAACGCCGGCTGGCGCCGCGAGCAGGGCGACGACCGCGGTGGCCGCATCCTCGTGTGCAATGGATGACCAATACGCCGTCGGCGACCCGGGTAGCGGCGACCATCCTTTCCGCACCACACCGATCGCGTCGCGAAGAAACTGATCCGGACCATAGAAGCCGGCGAATCGAAGCACGACGCCCTCGCCGCCCTGCTCCGTGAATCGCGCGGCCGAGCGCTCCGCGTCGAGCGTGGTTCTGTTGTATGGCGCGGGGCGCTGCGGCCACCGCTCATCGATCCACTGGTCGCCGCCATCCTCGTACACGGGCGCGAAGGATTCCTGCATGAGGCGCGAGACTCCGACGTCGCGTGCCGCGCTCGCGAGCGCGGCCGAGCCCTCGCGACGAATCGTGTCGTTCTCGCGCCACTTCCACGGGAGCATCATCTGCATCGTGGTGTCCGGCATGTGCGTCGCGAGGTTGATCACCACATTCTGACCCTCGAGAGTGCGTCGCGCCGCCGCCGCATTCGAACGCATTGAATGCAACACCGCGCGCGCCGATCGACTCGAGCCGCGCGCGCTTCTCGGCGGTCCGTCCCACCGCGGTCACGAGGTGACCCTTGGCGACGAGGAGCGGAACGACGTGTGTCCCGACGGCGCCGGTGGCGCCCGTGACGAAGATGCGCTGCGGCACACCGGGTGATGTCGAGTTCAGATCACGCGCTCCATGAACGGTAGTCATTCATACGAGTGCGTTTCCCGCGAAGCTGATGCCTCGCTCGGCGAGATACTCGCCTAGCCCCGCGGCACTCCCTTCGCGATCGGCGAGCGCGACGTAGCCATTGGGGCGCACGAGATAGAGCGCGGAGCGCGCGAGCCCCGCGCGCTCGGCCTCGGGCGTAAACGAGAAGATGTGTAGCGGTACGCGCAGCTCCGCACACGTCGCGCGCGCACCCGAGCGCGGCTCGCCGTAGATGTGCGCCTGCCACGCCATTGAGGTGAGCGGCGTGAAGTTGTCGGTTGAGCCCATCGGCACCCATGGCAGGCGATCGCCGCCGCGCACGTCGCCGGCGCTGCCGGCGCTCAGGAAGCTCATCGGATATTTGATGCCGATCTGCGAGATCGTTCGGAACATGAATCGCTTCGCAGCTTGCGGTCTCACTACGACGGGCAGGATGATCGCAGCGAGAAGCACGCGCACGGCGGAGACGACCCGCGCCTGGTTGGTCACGAACGTGAAGGCGCGGTCCGTGGTCGCCACGAGCCTGCGAGCGAAGCCGATGCGCTCGGGCTCGTAGCTGTCGAGCAGAGGCGCTGCCGCCTCACCCTTCAACACGGCCGCGAGCTTCCACGCCAGATTGATGGCGTCGCCGATGCCCGTATTCATCCCCTGCCCACCCACGGGGCTGTGGATGTGCGCGGCATCGCCGAGAAGAAATGCGCGACCGGTGCGAAACGAGTTGACGACCCGGTGGTGAACCTTGTAGGTGGAGAACCAGTTGACCTTCGAGATCACGAGGTGCATTCGGCCAATGGCGTTCATGCTCACGTCGGCAAACGTTACGGCATGAGGGTCGGCGCCTGGTGCCTCCCGTACGCGCCCGATCAGGCGTACCCGTCCCTCTGCTCGAAGCGGGAAGATCGCGACGAAGTCGGCGCCGTCGATGCTCACATAGGGCTCGCGCGTATCGAAGGGGCCAGACGCGTCGACATTGGCGACGTAAAAGAGTTCCGCGTAGGTACCACCGGGAAAGCCGATGCCGAGTGTCTCGCGCACTTTCGAGTGCGCGCCATCGCAGCCGGCGATGTATGAGGCGTCGCACTCCGACTCCGAGCCATTGGGAAGGGTGAGCGTTGCGCGCACGCCATCGGCGTCCTGAACGAAGCCGGCCAACTTCGTGTTGCGCTCGACGCGCACGCCCAACGCATCCAGGTGGCGGATGAGCAGTTCTCTCGTGCTCGTCCTGCGGGATAGATCAAGCAGATACGGGAACGGGCTCATGCCCGACGCTCAGGTTGCCGAATCGAATCCGTGCCCTGAGCGAATCACCCGACCACAGGTTGACGGCCTGCACGATGTTGCCGGCGTCCACGACCTCCTGCGCGATTCCGAGTTGCCGATACAGCTCGAGCGTGCGTGCCTGCACGCCGAGCGCGCGCGAGGTCGTTCCCGGCTCGGCTGCCGCGTCAATGATGCGAACGGATACGCCGGACCTCGTGAGCCAGAGCGCGAGTACGAGCCCGGTTGGCCCCGCTCCGACGATCAGCACGGGCGTGCGGGTCATGCGGCCCTATCGCGCGCGACGAGCAAACAGTTCAGTCGCGCCATGCGTATTTCCACAGTCGCTCCCACGCTCTTTCCGGAGAATGTCGTAGATGATGAAGCTGTCGCTGACCGCAATTTTCGCCGCATCCGCGCTCGTAGTTCCGGCCGCGCGCACCGCTCAGCACGCTCCTCCCGCACCAGTGCTCGTGCGCTATGTCGTTGCACCCGACGGCAATGAGGCGCGGTATCGGGTGCGCGAGCAGCTCATGCACCACGATCTCCCGAGCGACGCGGTGGAAAGACCACAGCGATCATCGGCGGCATCTCGTTCTCGGCCGGGGGCGCCATCGACACCGCCGCATCGAAGATCAGCATCGACGTCACGGCGCTCAAGAGCGACCAGGAGCGGCGCGATGGGTACGTGCAGCATCGCACGCTCGAGACCTCGCAATATCCCACGGTCGTATTCGTGCCGACGTCGATGATCGGCGCGCACATTCCGCTCGCGAGCGGAGAACAGCGCTTCGATGTCGCCGGCATGCTCACCGTTCATGGCGTGACCAGGCCCACGGTGTGGCACGTGAAGGCGCAGGGCAGCGGAAGCGACGTCACCGGCAGCGGATGGACGCAGTTCACCTTCGCGGATGTACAGCTCGCGCAGCCGCGCGTGCCGGTGTTGCTGAGCGTCGCCGACACCATCAGGCTCGAGTACGATTTTCATCTGGTGCGCCAGCAGTAGCTCGCGTTGGGCCGACGCCGCCGCACGACTGCCTCTCTCGCGCGAATCGCGACGCGGCTACATTCTCCAGGTCGGCCGCCGTGGCGGAGAACACAACGCGAGAGAGCGCGAGCATGCCGGAAGTCGAGAACGATGGCGCACGGATCTGGTATACGATCGACGGTCGCGACGACGCGCCGGCGGTGCTTCTCCTGCACTCGCTCGGCACCAGCCACGCGCTGTGGGACGAGCAGCTGCCCGCGCTCGTGGACAGATTCCGCCTCATTCGCTACGACATGCGAGGGCACGGGAAGTCCACCGCGCCTCCCGGCGATTTCACGATCGAGCGGCTCGGCCGCGACGCGCTCGCGGTGCTCGACGGCGCGGGCGCGGACAAGGCCGCTGTGTGCGGCGTCTCGATCGGCGGCCTCACGAGCATCTGGCTGGGCCAGCACGCCGCGCATCGCGTGAGCCGGCTCGTGCTGGCGAATACCGCAGCGCGCATTGGCACGGCCGAGGTGTGGAGCGATCGCATTCGGTTCGTGCGCGAGAACGGCATCGAGATTACGGCGGAGCAGGCGATGCTGCGCTGGTTCACGGATGACTTTCGGACGAAGCATCCGGATGTCGTCGCTCGCTATCTCGGCATCGCGCGTTCGTGTCCCTCGAGAGCTACCTCGGCGCGTGCGCGGCGTTGCGCGACACGGATCTGCGGCGCGATCTCCATCGCGTTATCGCACCGACGCTGGTGGTGGCGGGGAGCGAGGATGTGTCGACGACGACTGCGGACGGGGCGTATTTGCGTGACAACATTCCGAATGCGCGGATGGAGGTGCTGGAGGCAGCGCATCTGTCGAACGTGGGGCAGCCGGAGGAGTTTGCGGCGCTGCTCGACGAGTTTCTCGGCAGTTAGGGCCCTGTAGGCGCCATCAAGTACGCTCTTGACATTACGTGAGTACTATCTTACGATATATCGTGAGTGTTGTCGTACGATATATCGGAGGATTTTTATGTGCAACAAGAGAGATGATTGGGGGTTCGGCCCGGGATTCCCGTTCGGCGGGCCCGGCGGTTGGTCGGGAGCATGGGGCGGGCGCGGTCGCGGCGGACCGGGCGGTGCGCGCCGGCGAAGTCAGATGTTCGAGTCCGGCGAGGTGAAGTTCGTCATTCTGCGCCTGCTCACCGAGAAGCCGCGACACGGCTATGAGGTGATTCGTGCGCTCGAGGAGAAGTTCGCGGGGCTGTACACGCCCTCGCCCGGCACCGTCTACCCGACGCTGCAGCTCCTCGAAGACGAGGGCTACGTGAAGGTGATCGAGACCGACGGGAAGAAGGTGTACCACGTGACCCCCGAGGGCGCGAAGTACCTCGAGGAGCATCGCGGCATACTCGACGAGATCTTCGATCGAGTTCGCGAGACCGTGCGCGAGTTCACGGGCGGCAGCAGCGGCGAGATGCACCAGGCGTTCGCGCATTTGGCGGCGGTTACGTTCAAGCGTGCGTGGCGTCGCGGCCCGGAAGATCCTGCGCTCGCGCGCGCGGCCGAGATTCTTCGCAAGGCGGCGGCGGACATTGAAGAGGCGTTCAATCCGAACCCGGCCACCCCACCCAACCCACCCACCCCTAACAGCTCGACCTGACGATCGACGGAGGGACCGATGTTCAGATTTCACCCGATGTTCTGGCTGATCGTCGCCCTGTTCTTTCTGTTCGCTTCGCGTCGCCGGCGCTGGGCTCGCCGGCGCGCGATGGCCGGAGCGATGGGATACGCGCCGTATGGCCCGTTTGGTTGGGGTCCGTTCGGTTGGGGAGAGCGTGGTGACACGCGCGATGCAGAGTGGGCGCAGCGGTCGCAGATACCGGTGGCTCCGCAGCCGCTCGCGCAGCCGGACAGAACGCTCGTCGAATCGCTCGAGAGTCGCATCGCGGAGCTCGAGACGCGGCTCGAATTCGCGGAGCGGTTGATGGCGAAGAAGGAGTGATCTGCTGAGTTGCGAGGCTGAACGATTAGGCGCGCGGGCGAGCTCTATGCGCACGCGTGGCGAGCCTTAACTGTTTGATAAACGAATTGAACGGAGAACGGCACGGACACAAACGGAAAAGAACGTTTTCTCCGTTTAAATCCGTGCCGTTCTCCGTTCAGGTCCGTTCCACAATTGTTAAGGCCCTATGTTTTGCGCGCCTCCGATCACACTTTCCTGCGCGCTTATTTTCTTCCCGCCGCGCTCACGCTGTCCGTCGGATCGGAGCCATCCCACTTCACGTCCGCCGTGGGACCGTACGTGGGCGGCACGGTGCGGTCCATCATCCGCAGATACACCGTGAGCTGCGTGCGATGATGCGCGGTGTGGAGCACGCGCCGCCAGAACACCCAGATGCGCTCGCGCTCTACCTCGAAGAACGGGATGCGCGCGTGCCACCACTCCGCGCGCTGAGGCGCGAGCTGGGTGAGGCGCGCGAGCGCGAGCTCCGTCAGGCGTTCGATGGCCCGCTCGACGGTCATCTCGCGTGGCAGCACATCCGCCGGCGCGGGCTCCTGGGTGCCGATGAACTCTCCGAAGAATCTGCGCTCCGAGAGCAGCTGGTGCTTGAAGATGTCTGCGACGGTCGTCGAGCGCGGATGCGGGCGAAACGCGAGGTCGTCGCTGCGGAATTCACGCCACACGCTCGCGACCTTGTTCGTCTCGCTCGCGTACGTGTCGAGCATGTGCTGAAAGGCGGAGTCGCTCGACCTCGGGATCGCGGCGTCCGGTATCGCGACGAATGCATACTGCATTGGCTTCATGGTCTGTCTCCCTCGCTCGTTTCGATCCATAGGTGGAGTGTGGCATAGCTGCGCCACGGGCGCCATGGCTGCGAGAGCTCCTCGGCGCGCGCCGCGGTGACGCGGCCGAGTGCGTTGCGGAGGGCGACGTCGCCCCTCGGGAAGGCGTCGGGCCAGCGCAGGGCTCGCATCGCAATGTAGTGCGCAGTCCACGCGCCGATGCCCGGAAGGGAAACGAGCTGAGCGATGACCTCGGCCGGTTGCGCGCCCGGTTCGAGCAGGAGGCGGCCGCTCTCCATCTCCTGCGCGATCGCGATGATGCTGCGCGCGCGCGTCTGGATGATGCCGAGCGACGCGATGTCCGACACCGAGGCTAGGGCGATGCGACGCGACGTCGGCGAGAGATGCGTGAGGCCGGCGTGCGGCGCGTCGATCGGATCGCCGAACGCTGCGGCGAAGCGACCCGCGAGCGTCGTCGCTGCTTTCACTGTAATTTGTTGTCCGAGTATGGCGCGGGCGGCGAGCTCGAAGCCGTCGAAGGCGCCGGGGACGCGAAGTCCCGGCCGCAGCGAGACGGTATCGGCAAGGCGTGCATCCTGGGCGAGATGTGCGGCAATGACGCCGGGATGCGCGCCCACGTCGAACAGATGTTGAAGCCGGTGCACGAGTGCCGGAAGCGCGGGCGCCAGCGATTGCGACAGCTCCACGAGCAGCGCGCATTGTGCGGGCGCGTCTCGCACGAGGATCCACCCGGCGCGATCGTCCACCTGTGCGGTGCGCAGATAGGCGTCGCCCTCGACGGACTCGACGCCCTTCATGGAGCGCGCGGCCAGGAAGCGCAGCATCCGCGGCCAGTCGTACGGGGGCCGATACTCGAGTCGGACGACGTCAGCTCGCGGATTCATGCACCGAACAATAGCGGCTCATTTTGCGTATTTTTCGACACCGCCAAACCGTGAGGGCGAACCGTGGATACCGAGCAGATGCTGGAGAAGCTCGAGCGTGCCTGGAGAGACTTCGAGGCATCGTATGCCGGATTGTCGAACGAGGAGTTGATGATTCCCAACGTGACCGGCAAGTGGTCGGTGCGGGACATCATCGCGCACGTCACATGGTGGGATGAAGAGGCGCTCAAGAAACTCCCCATCATCCTCGAGGGCGGCCGCCCTGAGCGCTACTCCGACAAGTACGGCGGCATCGACGACTTCAACGCGATCATGACGGTGAAGCGAAGCCACCTCTCACTGGCGGAGGTGCTGCAGCAGCACGATGAGGTGCACGCGCAGCTCGTGGCCTACGTCCGCGCCGCACCCGAGGAACTGCTCGCAAGCGAGACTCGATTCCGTCGCCGGCTGCGGCTCGACACCTTCGGCCATTACCCCGTGCACGCGGCCGCGATACGGAAGTGGCGCGATGCGCACGGGAAGAGCTGAGTGCCGGCTATCTAGCGTGCCCCGCCAGTTGCCAATCGCGCGGCGAGACGCGAGTCACCCGTAGCTCCGCGCGTAGCTCCCCGGCGTCACGCCGCACACGCGCTTGAATTGGCGCGTGAGATGGCTCTGGTCGCTGAAGCCCGTGGCGTATGCGACGTCGCAGATGCGCGCTCCCTGCTGCAGCATTAGCTTCGCGCGCCCTACCCGCACGAGCTCGAGGTAGCGGTGTGGGGGCACGCCATGGTAGCGGCGGAACTGGCGGATGAGGTGAAAGGCGCTCAGCTGCGCCACCTGCGCGAGATCGGCGAGACACACCGGCTCCGCGAAGTGTACGTCGAGATAGTCTCTCACACGCTGCAGCGGCGCGGGCGAGACGTGCGGCGCCGGTGCCGGCCGATGCTGCGCGTGGCGCTCGCATATCGCGCGCAGGGTGCCGAGGAGAGCCGTCTCCTGATGCAGCGGATCCGCTTTGCGCTCGAGCAGCGCGTGCACGCGCGCGAGACGCGCCGAAAGCTCCGGATCCGTTGTGCCCGTGCGCGCAAAACGAGGGAGCTGGCCGTCGCTGCTCCAGCTGCGCGCCATCACCTCGCGAGGGATGTAGAGCATTCGGTAGCTCCATCCGTCCGCGCTCAGAGGCTCGCCGGTGTGAACCTGGTCCGGCTCGATGGTGATCAGATCGCCCGGCGCGTGCGTGGTCGCTCTGCCGAGTGATTTGCACGTCGCAGCGCCGCTCTCCATGGTGCCGATGGCGTAAGTGTCGTGTGCGTGCGGCGCGAATCGCTGACGCAGGTACCTCCCCTTCAGGATCTCGAAGGGTGAGCCCGAGTGCACGACCGTGAGGTTGGCAGATTCTTCGAGCGGGAGCATCAGCTTTGCGGCGACGGGGGTTCGGACAGGATTCGGACAATGCCAGAGCAATTCTGTTCTACGACTCGGCGTAGCGGTGGCGCATTTCCTACGACGGCCATCACGCCGATTGTTTCACCCTTCAACCGGAACGCCAGCGTGGAAGCTTCAACTTTCCGTATCGCGACAGGCCGGTGCGTCCTCGCCAGGACCATGGCCGCGATCATGGCCGCAATCATGGCCGCCGTGAGTGCCGGCAGCGTGCACGCGCAGGGAGCCGAGTCGTATCCGTCCGTACTGACGTATCGCACCGTCCGCGTGGCCGACGGCGTGTACGCATTCATCACCCCCGAGGAGCGCACGGGCTTTCAATCGGGGAACTCGATCGCGATCATCGGCGACAGCAGCGTGCTCGTGTTCGATACCGGCAACATTCCGGGGTCGACGCGCAGACAGATCGCCGAAATTCGCAAGCTCACGAGCAAGCCCGTGCGTTACGTGGTGAACTCGCACTGGCATCCGGATCACAACCTCGGAAACATTGAGTACCGCTCGGCCTTCCCCGGCGTGACGATCATCGGAACGACGGCCACGCGCGCAGGCATTCTCGAGCGCGTGCCCACGTACATCGGCCAAATGAAGAGCTTCGCGCAAACGGACTCGCTGATGCGGCTGCGGCTTTCGACTGGCAGGATGCGCGACAGCAGCAAAATGCCGGACAGCACGAGGCTGGTGTGGGGGATCTACACGAGAGACTACGCCGAGTTCATGCCCGAGGCGCTGCGGACGACTCCGTCGCCGCCCGATCTCATCTGCGACGACAGTCTCACGCTCATGCTCGGCAATCGGCGCGTGAAGATCGTGAGCCCGGGGCGCGGCAACACCGCGGGCGACACCTACGTCTATCTGCCCGACGAGCACGTGCTGCTCACGGGGGATCTCGTGACGTTCCCGAGTCCCTTCCCCGGCACGGCGTTCTTCGGCGACTGGATTCGCGACCTCGACGCGCTGAAGGCGCTACACGCGTCCGTGATCGTTCCGGGGCACGGCGACGTACAGCACGACTACGCGTACGTCGACATGGTGCGCGAGCTGCTCGTCTTCACGCGCGATCGCGCCCGCGATGCCGTGTTGCGCGGAGTACCGCTCGACAGCGCGCAGAAGCAGATCGACTTCGCGCCGTTCATCAAGCGCTTCACCGGCGGCGACGTGGTGCGCAGGCAGGCGTTCGAGAACTTCTATCCGTATCCCGCCGTCCAGCGCGCGTACGAGGAGGCGAGCTTCGAGATTCAGGGCGCGATTCCGAAGCCGGGCAAGTAGTACGCGCCACCGAGAACGCTAGTCTTCTGCGAGCAGGCCGAGCCGCATCGCGATTCGCACGTATTCCGCGCGGTGGGCGATGCCGAGTTTTTCGTTCACCCGCTGTTTGTACGTATCCACCGTTTTCGGGCTGATCGAAAGCCGGCTGCCGATCTCGGAAGCGGAGTAGCCTCGCGCGACAAATACGAGCACGTCGCGCTCACGCTCGGTGAGACGGTCGAAGCGTGCACGTTCCTCGGCGGCTGGATCCTTGGCAACAACGCCACGAGCGAGGACTCGTCCAGCGTTGCGCTGCACATATATCTCGCCGCGCATGACTGCTCGAATTGCGTCCACGAGCTCGCGGTCCGCCTCGCTCTTCACGAGGTATCCTGATGCACCAGCCTTCAGGACCGGAAGTAGTGACTCCTCTTCCGTGTGCATCGTGAGCACGAGAACCCTTGGCGCGGTGGATAAGGCCAGGAGAGACTTGGTGGCCGTGAGTCCGTCGCCTCCCGGCATCGTGAGGTCCATGATCACCAGGTGCGGCTTCAGCCGCTGGGCCATGGCGACGGCATCGACTCCATTCGCCGCCTCGCCGATCACGCGGATATCCTTCGCGCTGTTGAGCACGGCCTTGAGTCCCGTGCGCACGATGGCGTGATCGTCCACGAGCATGACATCGATGATTTCTACCACTTTGGCACTGCCGCGCTCCGTCTCGAGCGATCGGTCGCTCGATCGTCACGCGTCCCGGGTCGGCCGGAAATATCGCCACGCACCCCCGGACGGATCTCCATGGCCAGAGCGCGCAAATGCTCGAGTGTGACTGACGCCATTGCCCGAACCTCCTCCAACCTGCTACGAATATGCGCATCGCTGGTGTCGCGCGCGATGGCGGAAATCTGCATCACTTGAGCCGCGAGCTGCTGCGCCGCCGATTCGTGCAGCTCGTGCGCGATGCGCAGCTGATCGAGCTCTGCCTGGGAAATTACGAGCGCCGCGAGCTCGCGCGACCTGGCCTGGTCCTCGACCAATGTGTCCACGAGCAGATTCAGCGTACTCCCAACGCGAGCCATGTCGCGATCGGCGAGCAGTGAATCCGGCACACGCGCCGAGGTGTTGCCTCTTCGCACTTCGGACACCGTTCGCTCGAGCATGCGTAACGGCCGGAGGGCGACCAGCACGAGCGATACGTTGATGACCAACGCGGCGGCCAACGCCCCCAGCAGCGAGCGTTCGAGCAGGGCGAAACTCTCGCCGTGACCAAACGCAGAGTGAACCGCGACAACCGCCGCGACGACGATCAGCACGTTCGTTCCCAGAAGCTTCATCCAGAGGGGCGCGCCGAGGATCCAGCGTACCGCCGCGGGTACTTCCGCGGATGCCACTCTTGACTCGAGGGCGGGCGACTGCATTCGTCAGGCCTGAACGATGAGGGCAGTCACCATCCCGAACATTCCGTGTTCCGATTCCGCATGAGGTAGAATATGACAGTGGAACGCCCAGGTGCCGAGCTCCGTGCAATCGACGATGACATCCCAGCGCTCTCCCGGAGCGATGTTCAACGTGTCGCACTTCCACGGTGCCGGCTGCGGCCACCCATCCTTGGAGATGACCGTCATGGGCATGCCATGGAGGTGCATTGGGTGAATCATGATTCCCTCGTTCATGAACCGAATGCGAACCTTCTGTCCACGCTTGGCGACGATTGGTTCGGTTGCCGGAAACCCTTTCCCGTTGAGTGTGTAGCCGCCCTGGCTGTCGTTCAGGATCATGACATGATCGACATCTGCACGCTCGATTGCGCGGGGCCTCTTTGGCTCGACGATGAAGGCGCCCAACAGTCCCATCCCGACCTGCTTCGTCGAATTGTGGTGTGAATGGTACATGTTCGACCCTGAGTTCGACACCGTGAATTCGTATGTGTGGCTCGCACCCGGCTTGATCGGTTTTTGCGTGATGAATGGAACGCCATCCTGGTCGTTCGGCAGGATCAGCCCGTGAAAGTGGATCGAGGTCGATTCCGGAAGCTCGTTCTTGAGCACTACGCGCACCCGGTCGCCCTCCTTCACCCGAATCTGCGGTCCCGGAACCTGATCATTGTATGCCCACGCGTTTGCGATCATGCCGGGAGCATTCTCCCACTTGATGGGACGCGCGGTGAGGTTGAAGACTTTCGTCGTTGCCGTCCATCACCGGCGCGAGGAGCTGATTTCCCTTTCCCGCCGTCTTCGCTGGGAATGCCTTGATCCCCGCCTCGTGCATCGCGTCCATCTGATCCGCCGCCGCGAGCTGCGCTGCAAGGGCGGTCTGCGCGGGCGGAGGCATCGTACCACCGGACACGTTGCTGTCGGCGCCGGGCTTCGCGGACGGCTGCTGCTGCGACGGTCCCGCGGCAGCGCTGTCGGGCACTTTCCCCCTGCACGCGGCAAGCACGCCGCCCGCAATAGCGGTCCCCGCTGTATTACGGAGAAAATCGCGTCGCGACCCACGTCGCTCCAGAAGCGTGACGGCATCGTCGGCAGGCGTGGACGTATCGGACATGAGTTCTCTTCCTCCAGACTGTGGGGTAGGTCGGTTCGATGTGACGCTTCCATTCTACCTGAGGCCGGTCGCGGCGTATGTCGGGATGGAGATGAGATTTCGGCGACATTCGCCGACGCGATTGTCGGGGAGTCCCCTACAGGAGCGCCCGCGTAGGGAAATCCACTACATGCCTTCCAGAATGACGCCGACTGCGACCGCGTCGTGGCGCTTCCAGATTGGCATGGAGGTCGATGCCAGAGTCGACATCATCCCGGAGCGCAAGAGCCGACGGCCCCTTCACGGAGTTTTCCAATGCCTACACCCAACTTCGCCGACGTGCACACCGGTCCAGCATTTCGCAATCTCACCTCGGATGAGTCGCGCGCGATACTCGAGCGGCATAACGTCGGACGCATTGCATTCTCCTTTCACGACCGAGTCGACATTCAGCCGATTCACTACGTCTTCAAGGAGAACTGGCTCTACGGTCGCACGAGTCGCGGCCGCAAGTTCATGGCCCTCGCGCACAATCCCTGGTGCGCATTCGAAGTGGACGAGAGGCGAGGAGTTTTCGACTGGGACAGCGTGGTAGTGAAGGGACATCTCGAGCTGCTGGATCCGGAGCTCGCATCGCAGGACGCGTACGCGCGCGGGCTCGAGCTGATGCGGAACATCGTGCCGGAAACCTTCCGCGACCGGGATCCGGTTCCGCAGCGTTCGATTCTCTTTCGAGTCCATGCGAGCGAACTGACGGGTCGATCCGCTCGGCCCGCGCCGTAGCGCTGCGCATGATCGAGCGGGCGCGCATCCATGTCGTTCCGTCCGTGCACACGGCACTGATGATCTCGATCATCGTCACGTTGATCGCGCTCATCGTCTTCGGCTACGTCAAGGGTCACTTCACTGGCGCGTGCCCGCTTCGGAGCGCTCTGCAGACCACGATGATCGGTGGGCTCGCCGCGGCTGTTGCCTTCGGCATCGCGCGCGCAATCAGTTGAGCTGTGGAGCCGACGATCAACGATCGTGCGCAGCTGCAGGACAGGGCCGACCGCGGTGTGCGCCGCATCGCTCTCGCTCTGCTCCGGAATGCGGACGCCGCCAGCGAGAAGCTCCGGAAGACGGCAGCAACTCGTGGCAAGAATAGCACGAGGGCGGATGAGGCGCTCCACGACTTTCGCGTCGCCGTGCGGAGGCTTCGGAGCTGGACACGTGCCTTTCGCTCCCCCTTGCACGGCAGCCTTTCCCGCAAACAGCGCCGCCACCTTCGCGAGATCTTTCAAGACACTGGCGTCGCCCGCGATGCTGCCGTGCACCTCGCGTGGATGCGCGACCAACGCAAACAGCTGAACGCTCGGCAGCGCATCGGACACCACTGGTTGAGCGGTCGCCTGAGAGCCGATCAGAAGGCCGGTTGGATCACCGCGCTGTCGGCGGCACGTCGCTTCGATGAGCTGAGACCAAATCTCGCGAGTCGCCTGAACGAGTATTGCTCGGTGGTGGATGACCAACAGTTCGTCCGCGTCGGTGTCGTCATTGCACGTCGTCTCCTCGATGAGGCTGTCGGCCTGCAAGCTTCGCTCGAAGCGATCGACAACGTGCGAGACGAAGTCCCGATCCATCGTGCCCGCATTGCCGCCAAGCGACTTCGTTATCTCGCGGAGCAGGTCGCACCGCTGGTGAATGGGGGAGACACAGTGGTCGAGGCACTCGAGCACCTGCAGGATATCTTGGGCGACCTGCACGACGTTCACGTCTTTGCCGCAAGGATCACGCATGACTCGGGAGTGCGCGACAGCCATGGAGAACGCGCTGTGGCGGGGCGGCAATCGCGCGCGATGGGAATGCTCGCGATGACGCAGCGGCTGCACGAGCGAGGTCAGCGCGCGTTCGGAATTGTCGAGCGAGACTGGCTGCTCGGACGCTCCTCACTCTTCTTCGCGCGGGTCCGTGCGATAGCCGGTGAGATCTCGCGGCTCGCACGACTCGGCACCGAGATCGAGCGCAAGTATCTGCTCTCCGCGCTGCCTGAGAAGGCACTCCGCGCGGATTCGGTAGAGATCAGGCAGGGCTATCTGCCCGGTGAGCATCTCGTGGAACGGATCCGGTACACGGGAAAGATGCGATCGCCGAAACGATGGACCCGCACCGTGAAGACGGGCGCAGGATTGAAGCGGATCGAGATCGAGGATGACACCGACGCCACCGTCGGCAGGGCCTTGTGGCGCCTCACGCGTGGCCGGCGCGTTCACAAGCGTCGCTACACGATTCGCGAGAACGATGGAGCGATCTGGGAGGTGGACGAATTCCTCGACCGGCCGTTGATTCTCGCTGAAGTTGAGCTGGCATTGGAGGATGACAGGCCGAAGTTGCCCGAATGGCTGCGGCGCGTGCTCGAGCGCGACGTTACCGAGGAACCCGAGTTTGCGAACGTGAGTCTCGCGAAATGACCGCTCGCCGACGCGATCAGATCGCGACTTTGTCGTGACGCGCGGGGCAGCTCACGCGATAGCCCTCGGCCGTGAGACTCTTCGTGAGCGCAGTCTGGGCCTCGATTTCTCCGTGCACAAGATAGACCTGCCGCAGAGCAGGTGACGTTCGACGCACGGCGGCTAACCAGCTCGCCAGCTCGGACCGGTCCGCGTGCGCGCTATAGCCGTTGATGATCTCGACTTTGGCGCGAAGCTCCACATCGTTTCCCAGCACGCGAATGACCGGCCGACGCTCGACGATACGGCGACCAAGCGTATGCTCGGCCTGAAATCCGACGATGAGAATCGTGTTGCGCGAGTCCGATGCGCCATGCAGCAGGTGGTGGAGAATTCTTCCGCCCTCGACCATTCCCGAGCCCGCGATGACTATCATGGGACCGACGCGGCGATTGAGCGCCTTCGATTCCTCGGTGCTGCTGGTGTATGTGAGCCGCTCGAACCGGAACAGCTTCTCGATTTCGCGAACGGGGCCTTCGGTGCGGTCGAAGATATCGGTGTTCCGCTCGAACACGCCGGTCGCCGCCGTTGCCAGCGGGCTGTCGATGACGATGGGTATCTCCGGAATCGCCTTCTCACGCCAGAGCACCTGAAGATCGTAGACGAGCTCCTGAGTTCTCCCAACAGCGAACGCCGGGATCAGCACTCGTCCACCGCGCGCGGCGGTCTCCCGCACGACGCGGCCGAGATGCTCTCGCGACGAGGCAACGCTCTCGTGATCCCTGTTGCCGTACGTCGACTCCATGATCACTACGTCCGCGGCATTGGTGGGCGGAGCGGGGTCGCGGATGATCGGCAGCCCTGCACGCCCGATGTCGCCGGAAAAGATCAGCCGTGTTACCTCGGCGCCACTCGTCGCTTCGAGCACAACCGAGGCAGAACCGAGGATGTGTCCGGCGTCGGTGAATCGCGCGCGTAATCCGGTGCACACGTCGAACCATGCGTCGTAGGAGTGGTGCGTCATCAGTTCCTCCGCTCGTGCCGCGTCTCGCAGCCCATACAAGGGCTCGCTAACCTCCCGGCCATGACGCACGAGGAATTCGTAGTCGCTCTCCTGGATGTGGGCGCTGTCGGCGAGCATGATCTCGCACAGATCTGCCGTCGCCTTCGTCGCGTGAATCGGCCCGGAATAGCCCGCCTTCACGAGAAATGGCAGCCTTCCCGAGTGGTCGAGGTGGGCGTGTGACAATACCACGGCGTCGATCTCGGCGATCGGAGACGGGAGGGCTCGATTTTTCGCCTCCGCGTCGCTCCGATGACCCTGGAACAGGCCGCAATCGAGGAGTACGGTCCTGTCGTTCACGCGGAGGATATGGCAGGAGCCCGTCACTTCGCGGTCGGCGCCGGCAAACTCGATTTGCATTACGGTGTGGTTGGGGAAAGTCGAGAGCGGAACGAGAGTGCTGTCGGAAATCTAGGTCCGGACTGTCGCGGCATTGCCCTACGAAGATTGCTTTGCTCGCCGACTGCGCACAGGGCCGAGGCATCGCATTGTACGCAAGGAGGAGCTGGACAACGCCACCAAGATTCGTACTTACGTCGGAGATCAACATGTTGACGAACAGCAAAGCCCCGGCGAGGAAGATTGAAGCACCAAACGGAACGCTCTCGGAAGTCGGGCGTGAGCTCGCGTCGCGTCCGTACGCGCGACGTGGAGTCTCGCCGAGTGGCGAGATGATCCGTGTGCTACTCGTCGATGACCACAATCTCGTACGCACGGGCGTCAAGCTGGTGCTGCGTGCGTTCTCAGAAATAGTCGTGGTTGGTGAGGCGTCGGATGGACGTCAGGCGGTTGCGATGGCGAGGCGTCTCCGACCCGACATTGTAGTGATGGATCTCGACATGCCGAACGGCGATGGAATCACCGCAACGCGATCGTTGCAGCAGGAGCTTCCGGGTGTTCGCGTGCTGATCATGACTATGCACACGGAGAAGGAGAGGCTGCTTCCGCTCCTCGCCGCGGGCGCCCGAGGCTTTCTCTCGAAGGCCGCGGTCGATCGCGAGCTCGGCGATGCCATTCGCGTGATCGCTGCGGGCGACGTCTACGTACGGCCCGCGGTGGCGAACGAGCTCGCAAACGTCCGAGACGAGCCCACGCCAGAGCAGGCAGACGCTCGGGCGCGAATGACCCGCCTGAGCAAGCGCGAGCAGAGCGTGCTCACGCTCACTGCACGCGGGTACAACGGCCCGGAGATCGGCACCCAGCTGGGAATCACTGCGAAGACCGTCGACACCTACAAACAGCGCATCGAAGACAAGCTCGGCATGTCGCATTGCGCGGAGTACGTGCGCTTCGCCATCGAAGCGGGGGTGCTCGGCGACAGATGATCGGCGGCGGGAATGCAAGAGAGCGAATTGGCACTGCCGGAGGCAGGGTCAGTTCGCTCACTTGCACGTCCCGTGGCTCACAGCGAGATCGCGAGCTGATCTTCGACCGCCGTGACGCCCCTCGTGCCCCACGCTGCCCGCTCGGCATCCTCCCTCTCGGCCCACGAGCGAACGGTGCCGGTAAGTGTCACCGTGCCCCCATTGGCGGCAACGCTGATCTTCTTGGCGTCCGTCTCGGCGCTTCTGCGCAGCGCGTCCTTCACACGCAGTGCAATATCCTGCGCGGAGACGTGGCTCTTGATGGTGATCAGGTTCGACACGCCGACCACGCCCTTCTGGTAGCGGATAGACCGCTCCGCGGAGTTGCGCTGGAACTGCCAGTTCACCTCCCCTTCGAGTGTGACCCACCCGCGCTCGACGCGGACCTTGATCTTGTCGTGAGGGACTTCGATGTCCCACAGCAGGGTGTTGACGATCTGATGCGCGAGCTCGGTATCCGAGATCTGATTCTTTACCGGCAGCTTCACGATGAGCTCCATTGCGATCGCGCGAACGCCGGACACTCGCTCCACTGCCTGCAGCACCCCCCACTTCTGAGCGAAATCCGGAACGGAGCCGGTCAGCGTCACCACGCCGCCGCGAACAGCGACTCCGACCTCGTCGTCAACAATGCTCGGATCCCACTTCAGCTCCTCGGTGACATCCTTTTGAAGTTCCATGTCGGTCTTCATACATCCCTCCGCAGAGAATTACTCTGAATACACGGTTATCATTGGTGAGCCGGTTGCCCGCCGCTTGTGGCACCCTAGAATGCGCACCTGGACGCGTCGCCACAGTCAGGCGGTGGAGGACGTGTCAGCTTATTCGCTCATGATTGCGCGGCTACTGCTGCTCAATTCGAGGTGTCCGGTGATTCCCGACAGCGTCACACTCCGGTAATCGCGAGGTTGGTCGAGTCGGTGTTCCGTCCGACCATCCCAGCGAGGCATCATGGACATCACTTCTTCATATCCAGTTCAGACGGCGCCGGAGCAGGCAGCGCCGAACGACCCGATCGTATCACGCGGCGATCCCGCAGGCGGCAGTGCGAGCGCGAGCTCAGAGGTCGCGCTGGGCCTGGGCCACAGCAAAGTCCGATCTGCGGGGGCGCACGGTGCTGCTGGCCATGGATGGATCGGAAGGCGCCGCCGCGGGTGCACGGGTCGCATGTGCACTCGCCGAGACGCATGGTGCGGTGGTCAATGTGATCAGCGTCATTGACGCTCGATCGGTACCCTTTCCGCCCGCCCTCGATGTTGCGCTCGCAATCGAAGATCCCGATCGGGATCTCACGACACATTCAACAGGAAGTGCAGGGATGGCGGGCATTGTTGTCGAAGATCACCGGTCACGTGATCGACTGGCCGATCCGGGTGGTCATCGGCACACCCTCGAGTCGATCGTGGACCGGGCGAAGCGCGTGAATGCCGCGCTGATCATTGTTGGCCTTCGTCGACATGGACGGGTGGATCGGGCGATGAACAATGAGACGTCACTCAACGTGATGCGAAATTCCACGTGTCCGGTAATGGGCGTCGTTCCGGAGTTGACGGGCCTCCCCGTGCGCATTCTCGCGACAACGGACTTCAGCGCCGTTAGTCTCGTCGCTTCTCGCACCGCGCGCGCGATCTCCGGTGATGGTGCGGCGCTCGTGCTCGCATACGTGCCACCGGTCACGGCACTCGTCGGCGACGAGGGGGAGCGTACGATCCACGACCTCGGTGTACGCGCGGCCTTCGAGACAGCTGCGCACGAGCTGGGCGACGATGGTGTCGCCTTCGACCATATCGTACTCGAGCACGACACTCTCCAAGTCGACCGCCGTAACGCTGCTGGAATACGCCGCGATTGCTCATGCCGATATCATTTCTGCGGGAACCAGTCATTGCGGTCGGGTCGAGCGCTGGATGATGGGAAGCGTCAGCACCGACCTGGTGCGCGATGGAACTCACTCGGTGTTGATCGTTCCTGCGGCATACCCGGATCGACGAGCGTAACGTGTGTGCGTCGCTCGTCGACCGAGCGACCGATCGACGCGCGCGCGCGAGCCGACTATCTGGGCTTAGCCGCGGACGGCAACACCGGGATGAGCACGTTGAACCTCGCTCCGCCGGATGTACCGCGGTCCACCCAGACTCGCCCGCCGTGAGCCTCCGTGATCCCGCGAACTATGGCCAGTCCCATGCCGGTCCCACGTACGCGAGAGTCGCGGCGTGCGGTCCAGAACCGATCGAAAATGTGCGGAATGTCTTCGTCGGGAATCCCCGGGCCGTTGTCTTCCACGAAGAATCGCACGAACTCGCCTTCGTCCGCGGCTCCGAGGCATATCACTCCGCCCTCCGGCGTGAACTTCAGCGCATTGCCAATGAGATTCCCGAACGCCTGCAGCATGCGATCGGCATCGACGTTCACCGATGGAAGACGCTCGGGAAGCTCGGTCTCGATTGCGATCGAGCTCCTGGACGCGAGGTCCTCGAAGTACAGCGCGGTTCTCGAGACGAGCAGTACGGGATCTTCCGAGCGACGCGTGAGCGACAGTCCGCCGGCTTCGATCGCTGCCAGGTCGAGGAGATCCCGAATGAGACGTTGCGCCCATTGCGTTGAGTCCTGGATGGTGCGCATCGCCTCACGAGTACGCTCGGCATCGTCGCTTGTCGCTCTCCGTGATCGACGTCGCGCACATGGAGATGACGGCCAGAGGGTTGCGCAGATCGTGCGACACGACGCTCAGCACGTCCTGGCGCGCGCGAATTGCCTGTTGCGCACGCCGGTAGAGTTGCGCGTTGTCCAGCGCCGAGGCGGCGCGCTGTGCCAGCTCCACGGCGAGGGCCACATCGTCGGCGTCGTATGCCTTCTCGGACGCGTCGCGCGCGAACAGCAGCGCTCCGAGTACGCGCTCGCGCGCGAGAAGCGGGACCAGCAGGATCGACGCCGGCGCCAGCGCACGCAGGATCGCGAGATGATCCGCATCTTCGGCGACCTCGCTGAGCAATTGATCTGACACATCGTTGATGAGCTCTGCCTCGCTGTCGCGAATCGCCCGGCGCGTGAGATAGTGCGCCTGCGAACGAGGATAGGAGAGCAGCCGCTCGGCCAACGCCTGCTTGTCGGGGTCACCGTGCACGACGTACAGGCGCCGAACCGCTCCGCCCTCATCGACGACATCGATGACGCAGTAGGTCGCCAGTACCGGCACGATGAGATCGAGGAGTGTACGAAATGTCTCCTCGTACGCCAGTGACGAGTGGAGCACGTCACTGGCTCGGGCGAGAAAGGCGATGCGCCGCTGGGCGGCCTCGGCCGCAGCACGGGCATCCATCTCGCGCACGAGCAGCGCTTCTCGCTCCCGTTCCGCATTCCGGTCCTTCGTGACATCCCGAAGGACCGCCGTGAAATGCATCTCATCACCGAGCTGGATCTTGGAGATCGAGGCCTCAGCGGGAAAAAGCTCGCCGTTGCTCCGACGTCCCCAGATCTGGCCGCGACGTCCCATCTCCTTTGCCTGTTCGCCCGAATGCCGAAAATGATCGAGATGCGCGTGATGGAGGCTGCGCGCCGTTTCGGGAAGAAGTATGTCCAACGACTTCCCGAGCACCTCCTCGGCACGGTATTCGAAGATCCGCTCGGCGGCTGGATTGAAGAGCGTGATGCGGTACCTGTCGTCGGTCGAGATGATCGCATCAGCGGCGAGCGCGACGATCCCGCGCAGCTTCTTTTCGGAGTCGGTTGTTCGCTCGCCAGACGCCATTGAGGGCCGGATTGTCTGGTTAGACCGCTCGCTCGACGCTATTCGGTCGCTCGAGTGGGAGCGAGGATGGTCGACGCTGATGCAGCCGGGTACCAACGCTCCGAACGCGGACGCGTCGTTGCTGCCTCAGATGTAGGAAATTGGCACGCCGCTGCAAGTAGCGCGAGATCAGTACCGGCCGGCACCGAATGCCCGATTACAGCGACCTCGCCCGGGGCCATCTGCGCGACCACGACCGCATCGCGCAGGTCTTTCGAATGCAAAACCCTAGTTGCTTCCTACGCGCGCAGCGCTTGCGTGAATCGTAGCATGGGCAGGAGGAAGACATCCGATTGGGGTTACGAACACCGCCATGGGCGAGAGCCGCACGATCTTCGATGCGACGCTTCCGAGGGTGAGCCGCTTCCAGAACCCGTAGCCGTGACTGCCGAGCACGATCACATCCGCCTTCGTCGAGGTCGCCAGCTCGAGAATCCGCTTTGCGGGATTCCCTTCGACCACGCTCTGTTCGACGTTGACACCGCTCGGGACATCGATCTGCTCAGCGACGGCGGAGAGCACACCTTCCGCGCTCGCGCGTTGCTCGACCGGATAGTCGCCGTGCCACTCACCCGCCACGTACACGAGATGCAAGGTGTCCCCGGGAACGAGCCACTGCGCATAGGTTCGGGCGCTCGCAATACTCGTGGGCGAAAAGTCGATGGCGACCAGCGAACGCCGCGGCATTGACGTCAGTTCGGGTGGCACGGCGAGCACTGGAGTGCTGGCAAGTTGCACCAACTGCAGCGCCGTCTCGTTGCCGAGTGCACGTTCGAAAAAGCGGTGCCTGCCGAGTCCGAGCACGATCGCCTCCGCACCGGATTCGCGAGCCGAATGGGCGATCTCGGACGAAGGCGGCCCCGTTCTCAGCTGCACGGGGGCACTGACTCCACAGCGGCGCAGCTGTTCGTTCACCGCTGCGCGCAACGACGCGCGCACGGCTTCATACTCCTCCGGCGACGGAACGTAGCTCTCGGCGTAGCCGCCATCGACAATAGGTATCGGCTCCAGCACGCAGACGGCCGAGAGGGTCGTGTGATTTCGCGCGGCAAGAAGCGCGGCGACGCGGACTGCGCCATCGGACGTCTCAGAGCCATGGGTGGCGAGTAGAATTCCAGGCATGTGGTCCTCCCGTAATGTTCGAGCGGATGGTCGTGCGATTCTGCGCGCCAACCGCAATTTGAGTCTGCGTATCTGGGGGCTCATTGGGCGTCAGCCGTTGCCTGACAATTCCATCTCGAGAGCGCGCAGTCTGTCAGGCACAGCCCGTCACTACGCCCGCGGCTCGCGCGAACGTCGGGGGCGGCAGCTGTCGATCGCAAACGCAGCGTGCGAGCGAGGGTCGCATCGTGTCCATAGAGGTCGGGAAGGAACGACGGGGTGCCATCTGCGTCGACGACGACCGTCGCATACACCACGAATACGGGCAGTGGCCGATTGAGCGTCACCGTGCGCGTCGTCGTGTCGGCTATGCTGGCCTCGATCCGAGCGCGATCCCAGCCACCCTGTTCATGCAGAACGAACTCGGCGAGTCGCTCCGGATCGCTCGCACGAATGCAGCCGTGACTGAAATCGCGTCTCGACAGTTCGAACAAATGCTGTTCCGGCGTACCGTGCAGATAGACGTTGTAGGAGTTCGGGAAGACGAATTTGATTTCCCCCAGGGCGTTGAGTGGACCCGGGCGCTGCCGAAGCCGTAGGCGTGCCATCGATGACACGCTGCAGATTCGTCTCAGTGATCGGATACCGCATGGCGCCGATGTCGCCACCGCGGACGATCTCCATACCCAAGCGAGTTGCGTACGCCGCGTCCCTCCGCATCTTCGGAATCTCTTCGCGACGAGCGATGGAGCGAGGCACGTCCCAAAACGGGTGAAAGATGACGTATCGGAGTGTGCTCTCGAACACGGGAGTGTGCCTGCCGCCGTATGCGCTTCCAACGACGACGTCCATGCGTTGTTGTGCGCGCATCGACGCCCGAGTCGTGCTCGAGTGCATACAGGTGAAACTCCGGAATATTGATCACGAGTAGGCGAGGGTCGACTGGATCGGGACAGCCAACGCCAGCGCTCCATTGTCAGCTCGATTTGCATCACGCGTTTCGAGATCGGTGTGCGCAGCTGCGCGAGTGTCGCCCGCCCGATCACGCCATCGGCGACGAGTGCGTGCCGCTGCTGAAAATGCTTCACTCCGTCGACGAGGCGCAGATCATATGAATCGCTATCGGCAATGGCGATCCTGGAAGGGAGTGGCGTGAGATCACCGAGAGCCGACAGCAATCGTCTCAGTGCCGGAGCGCCCGACCAATGGTCGTTCGGTCGAATCGATGCGGCGATGATCGGAAATCGCGTGAGCGCACTGTCGGAGGGCAGCGCATGATAGGCCCGGAGTAGCGTCTCGAGAGCACGAAACACGCGAAATGGTGGCTCGAGAGAATCGATCATTGCGTGGACATCATCGCATTCGCTCAGCTTGTGCGATGCGGGATGCGAAGTCGGGCTCCTCGCTTTGGCGCGGGAGTGCGAACCCGAGGGCGCGCGGATCGGCGCGCCCTCGCCGTGCGTGGTCGATGAAGCGCATCGCTGTGAGCGTGAGCCACGCATCTGCACGAAGGACGGCATCCTCGGTCGCTCTGCCGGCATTGGGATCGAGGATGCGGAAGGCGAGCGCGAGCGCCTCACCGTCGTAGTCCGCTGGATCCAGCCCGCGCATCTCCGCGTCGCGAAGCTCGGCGAGTAACACCGCACCCTGAGGTGTGAGCTTGCGATTCTCGATCCAGTGAAGAGTTGCACCGGTGTCGGGATAGCTCCGAAGGAGTGCAGCGCGATAGTGGGGAAGATCGCCGTGCTGCGCGCCCTCGACTGTTCCGCTGGCAATGTCTGCGCGCAGCGACCGCAGCTCCGCTCGCGGGAGCTGCGAGCGAGCAGACGATGCCCCGATGCACGAGGCGATCGTGATGGCGCATGCGAATGAGAAACCCATGGCACGTGTCCCGGAGCCGAACGGCCGATCAACTGCTCCTTCCCCACATGACCGATACGGCAACATCTCCGACTCTCCTCGATACGGCGCCGACGTGTGGGTGTGAAGGTCGCTGCCCGGCCCAGGCACTTCTGTCAGGCAATGACGGACGACGAAAGCGCGCGCCGCCTGGGTCAGCTGTCACTGAATGCCCGACAGCGCGTGCGCATCGGTTCCACGATCGTAGCGTGGCAGCGAACGAGGACCCGTAGCTCACCTCAACCCGGAGCAGGTCATGGGCACGAACACGGCATTCTTTCCCATTGCGAACACCCATCCGGTTCACGTGCGCATCGCCCCGTCCTTGGTCGATCGGAATCGGCTGACGACGGCATTTCGACTCGTGCTCGCCCTGCCGCACATCGTGATGGTAGGCGCTCCGATCGCCGCTGTGCTCACCTGGCGAAGCGCGCCAGATCCGGGGCTGACGTACGGCTGGGGCGGAAGCGGTGGACTGCTCGGCGCGGCGGCGGCGATTGCGGCCGTGATCGCGTGGTTCGCGATTGTGTTTACCGGCCGGTATCCGTCCGGTCTCTGGAATCTCGCCTCGGGCTACCTGCGGTGGCGCGTGCGTGCGAGTGCGTACGCCAGCCTTCTGCGCGATGAGTATCCACCCTTCGGTGACGGCACTTACCCGGTTGTGCTGGAGATCTCGCCACCCCTCTTCCATGATCGAGTCAGCGTCGCCTTTCGCATCCTGCTCGCGATCCCGCAGATCCTCGCGGTGTGGACGATCGGAATCGCTTGGGCGATCACCACGATGATCGCATGGTTTGCGATAGTCTTCACGGGGCGATTCCCGCGGCCGCTCTACGAATTCGCCGAAGGGGCGCTGCGATGGACCACCCGTGTCGAGGCGTACCTCCTGCTCCTTCGCGACGAGTATCCACCATTCAGATTCGGGGATTGAGTGTGACGATGCTGATGGTCCATGGAGCGCTCTTTCTGTTCGGCACGTTTGTGGTCGGGTGGGCGACCTGGGCGCTGGTGAGCTGGGCTGAGCTACGGTCACGATGCGGCCACGAGGTCCGGAGCGGGCGCTGAACAATTCGTACCAGACTACGAGGTGGTCGAGCTGTTTCGTACGCGTGTCCACGCGCCTGGCCCATTGACCTTCTCGACGGCGCAGAGCACGAGTCTCAATTCGTCAGCGCTTATCCGCGGACTATTTCGCGCGCGCGAGCTACTCATGCGAAGTCACGTCGGGAAACCGTTTCCGGCGGGCGGAGTAGTCGATCAGATGCGCGCGATCGGCTGGTCGACGCTCGACAGCGTGCCGCGCCGCGAGATCGTTCTGGGTGCCGTCACCCAACCCTGGCGAAGCGACGTCGTATTCAGTGCGCTTTCACCCGAGGAGTTCATCGGATTCCACGAGCCCGGCTTCGTGAAGATCGTCGTCGTGATCGCCGCGGACCCCGTCGACGAGTCGAACTCGATCTTTCGAATCGAGACTCTGGTGGCGACGACGGATTCATTGGCGCGGAAACGTTTTCGGCGCTATTGGTCGGTGTTCTCGCCCGGCATTCTCCTGATCCGCCAGCTCGCATTGGGTGCGGTGAAGCGCAACGCCGAGGAGCGCTATCGCCGAAGTGAGCCGCGATTCCGCTTCAGCTTCGACCATTGTCATGCGGCCCTAACGCATTCGCGAGCGGCAACACTTTGCTCTTACGCGCCGTTGACCGCTCGTGACGGACGACGGCGCCGTCGCTGAATCGCACCTTTGCGTCAGACAGAGGTGCGTGGCGTGAGTGCCGACACGAACTCCACGGTTTGCGAGAGAACGGCCGGATCCTTGAGAATCTGAAAGTGGCCGACGTCCTGCGGGCTTTTGAGCACGCTTCCCGACCACGCGCGTGCGATCGCCTCGGCATGCGACCAGGGGACCTCCTGATCCATCGGGTCGTGGATGATCAGCACCGGCAACGACAGCGTTGCCGCTGCGCGCGCCGAATCGAAGAAGGTCATGTCGCGTCCCACATGCTCGGTCAGGCGCCGTTTCACGCCAGGAAGGAGTGCGGACGGGAGGCCGATGAAGCGCTGCACGCGCGCGATGAAGGTCGTTGGCTCGAGCGGCGGGGCGAAGAGCACGGCGCCGTTCGCCTTGAGTCCGGCCTCGAGTGCGAGCACGACGGCGGCGGCTCCCAGCGAGTGCCCTACGATCGCGTGTACGCCGTCGCACTTCTCCGCCATGAGGGGAAGCGCCTCCATCCATTCCGCCAGCGATGACCGCCCGGCGGAGCCAGCGCCGTGCGCCGGCATGTCGAACGCGACCGCGCGATAGCCTGCTCCCGACGAAGGCCGTTGCGAGCGCCGACATGTCGGCGGCACGGCCGCTCCATCCGTGCACGAGCATGACGGTTGGACCATCGCCCCAGCTCCATCCCATGAGCCGCGAACCGTCGCTCTCGGCGAACATCCGCTGCGCCGGCGCGCCCGCGACCTCCGGATCACGCGGCTCCCGACGCCTCGGTGTCAGAAAGATCCTCACGGCCTGCTCTTCCGCGAGGCCCGGCGCGACGCGTCCGAGCACGGCGAACCACAGACGAAGCAGCCGAACGGACAGCGGAACGGAGTCGGGAGCCATCGTACCCCAGGATAGCGGCGTGGCGATGCAATCAGCATGGACAGTAACACACGCGGCGAGTATAAGAGCTGAGCAGCCGACGCAAACCCGAAACGAGAGAGGAAAGCCCGATGAGCTCCGCTACACCGTTCAGAATCTGCTGTGGTTCTCGTTCTTTTCGCGGTCGGACACACGTTCGGCTTTCTCAACTTCGAGCCGGCCACGCCCGAGGGCCTCGCGGTGCAGACCTCGCTCGATCGTCGTGCCGTACGCGCTTCTGACCTAGCAGAAAGTCGGTCCCGACGCATTCATTATTGACGACTTCTTCCGAGGATTTAGCATGAACCGCTCTGCCGGCGCCGCGCGCGGCATTCTCACCGCCGCACTCGCGGTGGGTTGCCTCGCCGCCCCCTCACTCGCCCAATCCCGCAAGCGTCCCGCGCCAGCGCGCGCGGTGCCCACTCGCGACATTCCCGACACGACGGCACTCACAGCGATGCACTATCGCTACATCGGGCCCGAGGGAAATCGTACCGACGCGATAGCGGGTGTAAAGGGCGACCCCAACGTGTACTACGTCGGGGCGGCGAGCGGCGGACTGTGGAAGACCACCGACGCCGGCGCGCACTGGGATCCGATCTTCGACGGCCAACCGGTTTCCTCGATCGGCGCCATCGCGGTCGCGCCGTCCGATCCGAACGTCGTCTGGGTCGGCACCGGCGAGTCCTTCATTCGGAGTCATATCTCGATAGGCTACGGCATGTACCGCTCGACGGACGCCGGAAAGACATGGTCGCACATCGGGCTGGAGAAGACCGGCCGCATCGCGCGCATTGCCGTCGATCCAACGAATCCCGACCGGGCACTCGTCGCCGCCCTCGGCCACGCGTACGGTCCGCAGCCGGAGCGCGGCATCTTTCGCACGGTCGACGGCGGCAAGAATTGGGAGCGTGTGCTCTTCGTGAACGATTCCACCGGCGGTATTGATGTCGTCCTCGATCCATCGAACCCGCGCATCGCGTATGCGGCGATGTGGCAGATCGAGATTCACACGTGGGGCCGCACGAGCGGCGGCGCGGGAAGCTCGATCTGGAAGACGACCGATGGCGGCACGACGTGGACGCGATTCGTCGGACACGGTCTTCCGATGCGCCCGTTCGGCAAAGTCGGACTCGGCATCAGCGCCGCGATGCCTGAGCGCGTCTACGCGGAGATCGAGACTGGCGATGGCGTGCCGCGCGAAGGACAGCCATCGGACACGGGGCGTCTCTTTCGCTCCGACAACGCGGGCAAGGAGTGGAAGCTGGTGAACAGCGATCTCCAGCCGGCCGGACGCACCGCGTACTACGATCGCATGGGTGTCGAGCCCGACAATCCGAACGAGGCGTACTTCCTTGCATCCAACTTCACGAAGACGCTCGACGGCGGCACCACGATGATCGACCTCCCACAGGAGCAGGTTCCGCGCGGAGATCATCACGACATCTGGTTCGATCCGTCCAACGGCGATCGATTCGCCGTGGCTCACGACGGCGGCCTGGGGATCACGACGACGCGCGGTCGTACGTGGAACCGCATCCAGCTCCCGATCGCGCAGATGTACCACGTGACCGTCGACAATCGGGTGCCCTACTACGTGTATGGCAACAAGCAGGACGGCGAGTCCGCGATGGGCCCCAGCAATTCGAAGCAGGAATTCTTCGGGAGAGATGTCGGCATTTGGCGCGGACAGTGGAAGTCGGTTGGCGGCGGCGAGAGCGGATGGGCGACGCCCGACACCGTCGATGAGAATCTCGTCTGGTCGAGCGCGTCTGGGAGCGGCTCCGTTGGCGGCATCGTGACGCAGTTCGACGTTCGCACGAACAACATCCACTCGGTGGAGGTGTGGCCCCAGTCGACGACGGGGACGCCCGCCGACAGCGTCAAGTACCGATTCCAGTGGACCTTCCCACTCACGATCTCGCCCCACGATCACAACACCGTGTACGTCGGCAGCCAGTTCGTGCACGCCACCACGGATGGGGGACACAGCTGGACGGCAATCAGCCCCGACCTCACACGCAACGACAAGTCGAAACAAAAAATCTCGGGCGGGCTCACGCCCGATAACATTGGCGTGGAGTACGGCGACGTCGTGTTCGCGATCGCCGAGTCGCCGATAACGAAGGGAGAGATCTGGGCGGGAACGAATGACGGACTGGTGCAGCTCACGCGCGACGGCGGGAAGAGCTGGAGCAACGTGACGGCGAACATTCCGGGCATGCTTCCGTGGGGAACGGTGGACAACATCGAGGCCTCGCGGTTCACCGACGGCACCGCGTACATCACGGTCGACGGGCATCAGGTGAACAATCGTGATCCGTGGGTCTACAAGACGACGGACTTCGGCAAGAGCTGGACGCTGATCGTGAAGGGCATTCCGAAATCGCCACTCTCGTACGCGCACGTCATTCGCGAAGACCCCGTGCGCAAGGGACTGCTCTACCTCGGCACCGAGAACGGGCTGTACGTCTCGTTCGATGATGGCGGCGAGTGGCAGCCACTGCAGAACGACCTTCCTCACGCGCCGGTGTACTGGATCACGATCCAGCCACACTTCCACGATCTCGTGGTCGCGACGTACGGGCGCGGCTTCTACATCCTCGATGACCTGACACCGCTCGAGCAGTGGAGTCCCGCCATCATGAGCAAGCCCAACACGCTGCTGAAGCCGCGCGATCAGTACCGGTTCCGCACCGTCGCCGATCCGTTCACGGAGATGGATGACATCGTCGCCGGAAAGAATCCTCCGAGGGGCGCGGCGCTCAACTTCTGGATCAACGCCCCCGCGAAGGACAGCGCGACCAAGGACAGCGTGACGCTGACCATCGCGAATGCCGGCGGCGCGATCGTGCGAACGCTGAAGGCGCCCGCGAAGCCGGGGCTCAATCGCACGTTCTGGGATCTGCACAGCGAGAAGACGAAGCAGGCCACGGTTCGTGCGAGTCCGCTGTACTCCGAGTGGTTCGAGGTGCAGGAGGCGGGGAAGGATGCGCCGGGAATTGGCCGGTACGCGGTGCTCGAGCCGCCAGGCACGTACACCGTGACGCTTCGCTACGCAGGCAATCAGGACTCGCAGCCGCTCGTGATCCTCAAGGATCCGGCGTCCGGCGGGAGCGACCAGACCATCGCCGCGCAGATGCAAACCGAGAGCGGCATCGTGGCGGACATCAACGACGTCGTGACGCAGATCAATTCGCTCGAGATGGTGCGCGGCCAGCTCTCGAGTCTCGAGGAGCTGTCAGGGAAAGACAGTTCGCTCGCCGAGGTCAAGCAATCGACGAAGGAGCTATCGCAGAAGCTGGTGGGCATCGAGCGGCAGCTGTATCAGATGCAGCTCACCGGGCGCGGCCAGGACGCGGTTCGCTGGCCCGCGCAGATCACCGAGCAGCTGTTGTACCTCGCGGAGTCGGTTGGCGGCTCGGACTTCGCTCCGACCGCTTCGCAGAAGGAGGTCGCTCAGCTGCTGCATGACCGTCTCGCGAAGGTGAAGGCGCAGGTCGATCAGCTATTGAAGCAAGACGTGCCCGCGTTCAACGAGAAGCTGCGCGGCCGCAACCTTCACCCGGTGCTGTAACGAGAAGGCAGAGCTTCACTCGGTCGCGAGCCGCTCCGTGACGTTGAAGCTCTGCGTGTAGCTCTTCCCTGCTACGGTGAGGCGCGCGCTGAACGCGCCCGAGCGAACCCGCGCGCGCTGTTCCTCTACCGGCGCCGCGGGATTCTCGCTCGGCGGAATGATCGTTGGCCAGACCACGCGATGCAGTCCCGCCGCGGTGGAGAGCGGGGGCTCGACTGCGGTCTCCCAGAGCGCCGAGATCCTCGGGATGCCATCGCGCCGCGAGCGTGCGGCCGCCGAGCTGTCCGACTTCGCGGGGATCGTCGACGCCACGGCGCCCTGCGCGTCGAGGATGTCGAGGGCGATCGGGCCCGCGGTTGCGGCCTTGAGATAGTAGTAGATGACGACGCCCTCCACCGGGTTGTCCGCGTGCGGCTCATCCTTCGGCAATGGTGTGCCGTTCTCGTCACCCGGAACTCCAGACGCGATGCTGGTGGGCTTGAAGAGATACGCATCCGACGCCAGGATGGTCTCATCGAGCTGGCGCAGCGGGCTGATGTCCTCGATCACCCAGATGCCGCGACCGTGCGTGCCGACGATGATGTCGCTCTCGTAGATCTCGAAGTCGCGCACGGATGTGACGGGAAGGTTCAGCTGGAGCGACTGCCACGACTCGCCGTCGTCCATGGACATGAAGGCGCCGCGCTCGGTGCCGGCCACGAGCAGCCCCTGCTTCTTGGGATCCTCCTTCACCGTGTGCACGTACACGCCGCGCGGCAGCCCAGTGGTGATGCGCTGCCAGCTCTTTCCCATGTCGCGCGTGCGATAGAGGTACGGCTCGAAATCCTGCAGCTGGTGCCGATCCACACTCGCGTATGCGACCTTTGCATCGAAGTGCGAGGCCTCGATCATCGTCACGCGGCTCCACGCCGTCATCGCGGCCGGTGTCACATCCTGCCAGCTCTTGCCGTCGTCGACCGTCAACTGAATCGCGCCGTCATCGGTGCCTACCCAGACCATCGGAGCGGACAGCGGCGAGGGCGCGATGGTGTAGACGACGCCTCGCTTTGCGTTGCGATCGACGTGCGCCGCGGCTGTGGCGTCGAGATTTGGCGGCACGCCCGGATCGACGCGCGAGAGATCGCCGCTCAACTGCGTCCAGCTCTTCGCGCCGTCGGTGCTCCTGAACACGTACTGGCTCGCGTAGTACAGCGCGTGTGGATCGGCCTTCGAGAACACGAGCGGCTGCGTCCAGTCCCCGCGCTCGGGAACGGATTCGCGCGCCTTCGGCGGTTTGGTTCCCTTGAGCTGCGCGTTCGTCTCGAGATTCCAGCGCTCGCCCGTTCCACCGAACACGATGCCGGGATGCAACGAGTCTCCGGCGGTGTAGCCACTCTCTCCGCCCGGGCCGATCGGTTCCCAGTCTCGCGTCGATATCTCTGCGAACTTCCCGCGCGAGCGCACCGCGACGGCACCCGAATCCTGCTGCGCGCCGGTCACCCAGTACGGCGAACGATAGTCGACCGAGATGTGGTACATCTGCGCGGTCGGCTGATTGAGCCACGAGCTCCACGTCACCGCCTTCGGATCACCCTTCGCATTGTGCGTGATGATCGCGCCCTGATCGCTCGCAACGATCATGATGTTGGAGTTCGTGGGTGAGATCCACAGCTGATGGTAGTCGTCTCCGCCCGGCGATCCGCGGAGAGCCACCCAGCTCTTCCCGCCGTCGTGCGAGCGCGACACGGAGACGTTGCTGACGTAGACGAGATCGGCATCCTTCGGATCGACTGCGAGCTTGCCGAAGTACCATCCGCGTCCCCACAGCGACTCGTCGCTCGAGAGGCGAGTCCATGACGCGCCGCCATTGTCGGAGCGAAAAAAACCTCCCTGTCGCGCCTGCGGTTTATTCGTCGTTCCGCCCGCAGCCGGAGCCGCGGCCGCAGGCGATCCCTCGGGCAACAGGCAATCCACAACCGCGTACACGCGCCGCGGATTCGCGGCCGACAGCGCGATGCCGGTGCGGCCGATCCCTTCGCGCGGCAGCCCCGCCGTCAGCTGCTTCCATGTAGTTCCGCCGTCAATCGACTTGTAGATTCCGCCGCCCGGACCGTTCGTTGGAGCATACGTGAACCATGGCGGACGCCGCGTGTTCCAGAGTCCCGCGTAGATGATCTTCGAGTTCGTCGGGTCGATGACGACGTCGACTGCGCCGACATCCGCGTTCTTGTAGAGCACCTTCTGCCAGCTCGCGCCGCCGTCGCGCGATCGAAACACGCCGCGCTCCGTGTTCGACGCGTAGAGATGCCCGATCGCCGCGACGAACAGGATGCTGGGATTGTGCGGGTCGATTGCGATCTTCCCGATGTGCTGCGTGTCGGCAAGTCCGAGATGCGTCCAGCTCTTGCCCGCATTGACGGACTTGTACACGCCGTTGCCAAAGCCGGCCGAATCGCGCAGCGTGGACTCGCCGCTTCCCACGTACACGACGTCGGGCGCCGACGGAGCCACCGCGATCGCGCCGATCGAAGCCACCGGCTGTGAGTCGAACACCGGATCCCAGATGCGGCCCGCGTCGATGGACTTCCAGACGCCGCCGTTGACGGCGCCAAAGTAGAACTCGTCGGGGCGCCCCGGAACACCGGTGGCCGCGGCGACGCGCCCGCCGCGGAATGGGCCGAGCATTCTCCACTGAAATCCCGCGACCAGATCCGCGGGCGACATCTGCTCGGTCGCGGCGGCGGAATTCGCAAATGGCGCAAGTCGACGATTCGCCGGAACGGCGAGGCGAGCGAAGGGAGATCCGAGAACGGAGAACGTCCATCCGATCTGTCCGGCGCGCAACAGGAAGTCCCGTCGCGACAGACCGGAATCGGCCGCCGTATCACCCGCGTTGGTGTCTGGCACTTCCATCCTCCACTCGTTGAGCAACAAGGCGCTCGCCCGTGCGAATCTCGACGCCGCACAGTGGTTTCAATTGTAAGCGAGCGAACGGCGGATGTGGAAGAAGCGCCGAGCATTGCTGCCCGGCGCTTCTTCATTTCGCATCAGCTGGATTGCTCCGCCGATGTCACCAGCCAATCGCGCTCACTTGATGAACGTGATGTAGCCAGCCTGATTCGCGATGACGCCCAACTTTCCGCTGGAGTTGAAGGCGACGCGACGCGGCTGTCCGCCGACGTTTATCGCACCCTGCATTTTTCGGCTCTGCAGATTGACGATTTCTACGTTTCCAATGTCAGGCTCGGTGATGTAGAGGTGAATGTCATCAGCTGTGACCGCCGCGCCGAATCCACCTGCCGCCAGCGTCAGAATCTTGAGAGTCGCTCCGGTGGCGGTGCTGAAGAGCGACACGTACCCGAGCTCATTCACCACATACAGCTCGCTTCCTTTCTTGTTCGTGGTCAATCCCTGCGGCGCTCCGCCGGCGGAGTACGTCCGAACGACGGCGTGAGAGACGATATCGAACTCCGTCACCGTTGCGCCCGCGAACGAGCTCACGAAGAAATGCTTTCCGTTCGGGCTGAGAGCGAAAGCGTTCGGCGCTTCGCCCACCGCGATTGCGTCCACGATCGCCAGCGTGTGCGCATTGGCGACGAACACCGTCGTCTGGTTCGACGCGACGAAGATCTGATTGCCGTCGGGGGAGACAGCCACGGCAAATGGAACGGCCCCGTTCGACAGTGGAATCGTCGTGGTTTGGACGCCCGAGGCAACATTTATCACGCCCACTGTGCCGTCGAACTGGTTCGCGACGTACGCGGTTCGGCCATCCGGCGCGAATGCGACGGCAGTTGGTACCGTCCCGACTCCGATTTCCGCGGTGATCGTGTGCGCGTTGATGCTCGAGACAGCGACCTGACCGGAACCCACCTGCGTGACGTACACCAGCCCGTTGATGGAGACATCGACGCCAAATGGACCGCCGTCGAGAAAGATCTTGCCGCCGGAAATACCAGCGGGAGAACCAATGGATTCCGAAACGTTAGGTTGCGGTGCGGTAGAAGGATCGGAACAGGCGACGGCGATGGCGCCAGCGCCGAGCGCTACGATGCATCGCGTGATGGCAATGCGCGTGCGTAGCCTCGACGTGTGAACGTCCTGCATGAAACCTCCAGGGAGAGTGATGGGTGCGGAGCGTGTGGGCATTACACTCCGGTCAGGCAGCGGACAGACGGGGGGGGACGCAACACAATGAGCCGCCGAAGGGCGCACGCTCGCGCTCGCCGGTTGGAGACGTAAGGGCCATTGTAACTTTTTGTCAATGAGCCCGCCATAATTAGCGGCGTCTAATAATTCGCTTCCAGCCCCTCGCCGAGGACTCGCCGCATGCGCGCGATCCAATACCGGTTGGTCAACCGCTCCTGAATCGCCGCTTTGAGACAGGTTGCTGCGAGCTTGGTGCGCCATTCAAGCAGGGCGTCGGCAGTGATTTCCCGCCAGTCGTCGACGATGACCACCGGCAACCCCTCGTACAGGGGGTCGAGCGAGGATCGCTTGACAATCGGAATATTGCCGAGGGCAAGGGATTCCCATGTTCGATGGCAGTCGAGCCCGTGGCCGTGTGGACTCACGACGAAGGAATACCGCGTCTTTTGTCGCCATAGCTCGCTACGCGGCACCTTGCGAGGCTGGAAGTCGACGTTCGGATTGTCGCGCAGCGTTGCTTCCACGCTCTCGCGCGACTCGCCACCAAAGGGATTTTCGCGCTTGTTGAAATGGAAGTCGGCATGCGCCCGTACCAGGCGGTTTGCGGTCGCGGGCATGACCGCGCGCAACGCGTCGAGCTCGGCCTCCTGCTGCTGCGGGGTTGCCTGCAAGTGTCCCCATCTGCGCCGACTGGCGATGGTGTGAAAGTCGAGGCCGATGGGAATCGGGTGGACCTTGCCGCTGGAATCGGAGCCATTGCAGTTCTGCGTGAACCAGCAGACCACATTTCGATTGGCAATGATGTCGCCGGCGCCTTCGAAGCCGGACGGGATGGACCAGTCCTCGTCGCCGGTGACGAGCCCGAACCGGGCGTCGATGTGCGGCAGCACTTCCTCGAGAAACTGTGGCAGCGCGGTGAGGCGAACCCATACGAGGTCGCCGTCGCGCATGCCCGCGTACGCATTCGGCTCGAATCGGAGCGCGGCGCGTCCGCCTCCGCGCTGCTTTCTCACGAAGCTGAACCCGCCGTTGTGATCGCATAGCAGAGCGATCGCGCGACTCCATACGATGCGCGTCGGCTGGAAGGAGGCGCGCGTGTTGAGGCGTGCTCCCGCGCTGGCGATGAGGGCGCGATAGACGCTGGCAGGTGCGTTCACCCAGTCGCCCATGTCAGTTCCTCACGCGCCTCTCTGGGTCTGGATGGATTCGTATACAGCCGGCTTTAGTTCGGCGCTCAGTGGCTGATTGCGAAGAACCAGCTGGCGAGCACGGGTCCGCGAGCGGGACGTCCGCCCGGGCCTGGCGGCGCGCCCGCCGGGGCCGGACCGTACTCGGGTTGAAAGAGATACGCAACATGCTTCACCGGATCGACGGCGATCGTCTTCGCGCCGCGCATTGTCGCTACCGTTGCGACGACGGTGTACTTGTCGGGCGAATCCTGGTGCACCACGGTCACGTTGCTGTCGCGACCGGCGGGAATGTAGATCAGCTTCTGCGCGGCATCCCATCCGAGCGCGTCGACGCCGTCGCCGTTCGAGATGGTCGCCACGATCTTCCCGCTGGTTCCGTCCAGCACGACGGACGTCTTGCCGCAGCCGGCGAAGATACGGTTGCTTGGCTTGTCGTACGCGATGCCCGTCGGCCCCTCGCACGGCGTGAGCGGCCACGAGGCGACTGCCTTCATTGTCTTCACATCGACTACCTGGATCGTGCTCTTTCCCTCGTTGTTGACATAGATGCGCCCTTTGCCGTTGCTCGCGGCGCCCTCCGGGCCGTCATCCTCGAGCTCCGCCTGTCCGACGATGTCTCCGTTCTTCGGATTGATCGCGGTCATGGTTCCGATCGGATGACTGTGATTTGTGAGTATCACGCGGTCGTCCGCGGCATCGTACATGATCCCGTCGAGCCCACCCGAGGCTACCCTGATCTTCTTGATCACCACGAGCGACTCGAGGTCGAACATCGTGACGGTGGAGTCGCCGCCATTCGTGATGAATCCGTGCTTCGCCGACGCCACGAGTGCGATGCCGTGCGTACGCGGCGTATCGGGAATGTCGCCAAGGACTTTTCCGGTAGCGCCGTCGATCACCATCACGTGCGTTCCGCGCGAGACGAACACTCGCCCCGTTCCAGGCTCGGCGGTGAGGTAGTCGGTGCCGCCGTCGCCGCCGATGTTGTACTTCGCGACGTGAAAGTCCTGGGCGCGAGCGGCAACCGTGGTGAACGCGGCGGCGATGATAAAAGCGCCGAGTGCAGCCAAGAATTTCATGATTCCTTCCTCGACCTGGAGGGCCCAATCGTGTAGCACGGCATCGATGCGCGCACCGCGCTTCGCATCCTGAATGCAAGGTAGTAGATAGCAGTACACTCACAAACGCGTGTTACATTCCGGCTGGTATCGGATCAATGCAGGTTGAAGGGGAGGCATGGACAATGCCTGAAACGAAGAGAGTTCGGAATCGCTCCGCGGAGCGTGAACGGGAGCGCCTCGCGTCGGAGCTCACCGCTGAGCGCGCGCGCCTGATTGCTGCGCAGGCCGTAGCGCAGGTCGGGAGCTGGGAAACCGACTATGAGAGTCTCCGGATGATCTGGTCGCAGGAAACGTATCGAATCTTCGGCCAGGATCCCGCCACCTTCACACCTACCATACACTCCACTCGCGACTTCATTCACCCCGATGACCGCGCTCGGGTAGCAACGATGGTCGACGCTCTGTTCGAGACCGGGAGCGTCCAAACCATGGAGTATCGGATCGTGACGGCAGATCAGACGGTCAAGCATGTGGAGGCGCGTTGGAGCACGTTCGTCGATGCCAACCACGTTCCCGTCCGCGCGGTTGGAACGTGTCAGGACATTACCGCGCGTCGCATGGCCGACTCCAAGCTGCGCCGGCTCGTGACTGCCGTCGAGCAGCTCACGAACGAGGCCATCAGCATCATCGATGAGTCAGGGAAGTTCCTGTACACGAACGAGACGCACGCGCGCATTCTCGACTACGACGCAGCTCAAGCAGGCATTCTGACCATCGACGCGTTCATGCCTGACGAGGCGGCACTTCAGGAGACCCGCCGGATACTCGAGGATGCTCGACGAGGCGGGAGTTGGCGTGGCGTCGTGCGTCGCCGCCGCGTGAGAGACGGCGAGGTCGTGATGATGGACATGATCGTGGGCGCCATTCCGGAGGATGAGCGCACGCTTTTCTTCGAGATCCTGAGTGATGCGAGTGAGCGGATCGCGCGCGAACAGCACTTGCGACGTGTCGAGCGACTAGCGGGAATGGGAACGCTGATCGCCGGGGTCGCACACGAGCTCAATAATCCCCTGAGTGCGATTCTCGGATTTACGCAGCTGTTACTCGCCGAGCCACGTGGCGACGAAGAGCGGGATGACCTGGAGACGATAGCGCGAGAGGCCAAGCGGATGGCCAGGATCGTCTCGGATCTGAAGCTGGTCGCACGCGACACCCAGGAGGCGACGCGGCTGGAGGCGATGGACCTGAACGACGTCGTACGTCACGTGCTGAGAACGCGCGAGTATTCGATCACCACGAGCAATATCGAACTGAAGGCGGATCTCGCGGACGCGCTCCCGCTCATTATGGGCGATCGCGCGCGCATTGAGCAGCTACTTCTGAATCTCGTGGTCAATGCGGAACAGGCGCTGAGCAGTGGCACTCGGCTGCCGCGGAAGTTGAGTGTGCGAACGCGCGCGACGGCGCAAGGCTGCTCACTCCTCGTTGCGGATAATGGTCCTGGCATTCCGCGCGATAATCTCGACCGCATATTCGACCCGTTCTTCACCACCCGGGCGCCCGGAGGAGGCACCGGGCTTGGATTGGCGCTCGTGCAGAGAATCGTCAACGATCATTGCGGCCAGATTCACGTGGACAGTGAAGTGGGCGGGGGAAGTTCCTTCCGCGTCGACATACCGGGCGCACCGGCGCCGGCAATCGGAGGCCCGTTGCTCTCGCAGCTTCCGCCGATCGGGCGCCGTCTTCGCATTCTCGTAGTGGACGATGAGGAGGCAGTGCGCCGTGCCGTAGTCCGAATCCTGGAGAGGCGCGGCCACACGGTCCGCGAAGCGGCGGAAGGCGAGTCTGCCCTCGCGATGCTGGAAAGCTCCACCAGCGCGTTCGACGTGATCGTGAGCGATTTGCGAATGCCGGGGCTGGGTGGCGAGGCGCTTCTCGAGCGATTGAAGCTGCGCACCGATGGCATCGCACGCCGGGTTCTCTTCCTGACCGGCGATACCGAAAATTCGGAGGCATTGCGTGCGCTGACCGATGCGCACATCCCATTTCTGTCCAAGCCAATCGGGATAGGACAGGTGATACAATGCGTCGAGCAGATTGGCGAGTCGAAAGCGAAAGAGGAGTGACGGTGAGGAAAACAAGCTGGCCGCCGAAATGCACGCTGAGCATCCCACACACGCCGGGCCGCACGGCTCGAGCGGGCACGATGCGCACGCCGGACACTCGGTCGCGATGTTTCGCGACAAGTTCTGGATTTCCCTCCTTCTCACGATTCCCACGCTGCTGTGGGGTCACATGCTTCCGGGCGCGCTGGGATTCCGAGCGCCGGTGTTTTTCGGATCCGTCTACCTGCCCGCGTTGTTCGGCACTGCCGTGTTCTTCTACGGCGGGCTTCCGTTCGTGCGAGGTGCGGTACGGGAGATTCGCGATCGCGTGCCCGGGATGATGACGCTCATCACGCTCGCCATTTCCGTGGCCTTCGTCTTCAGCATCGCGGTGACCCTCGGTTACTCCGGCATGTCGCTCTGGGACGAGCTCTCGACGCTCATCGTGGTGATGCTGCTCGGGCACTGGATCGAGATGCGCTCGATCTCGCAGGCGCAGGGCGCGCTCCAGGAGCTCGCGAAGCTCCTGCCGAGCGAAGCGGTTCGGGTGACGGGCGACAAGCAGGAAACCGTGCCGCTTTCGGCGCTCAAGGAGGGCGATCTCGTGCTCGCACAACCCGGCGCGGCCATTCCTGCGGATGGCATCGTGCGCGAAGGCGCGAGCGCGGTCAACGAATCGATGCTCACTGGCGAATCGCGACCGGTGGACAAGAAAGTAGGCGACAAGGTGATCGCCGCGACCCTCAACGGAAACGGATCACTGCGCATCGAGGTCACCGGAACGGGCGATCGCACCGCGCTCGCGGGCATCACGCGCCTCGTCGCGCAGGCGCAGTCGTCGCGCTCGCGCGCGCAGGCACTCGCGGATCGGGCGGCCTTCATCCTGACGCTCGTCGCCATTGGCTCCGCCGTGACGACCGCGGTCGTGTGGCTCGCAATTGGCGCGACACCGGCGTTCGCGATCGAGCGCGTCGTGACGGTGCTCGTCATCGCGTGCCCGCACGCGCTCGGACTCGCCATTCCCCTGGTGATCGCCATCTCCACCACACTCGGCGCCCGCAGCGGACTTCTCGTGCGAGACCGGCGCGGACTCGAGGAGGCGCGGAGGCTCGATACCGTGGTGTTCGACAAGACGGGTACGCTCACGCGGGGCGAGTTTCGTGTGGTGGAGATCGTAACCGACGGCACGCTGAGCGAGGACGAGGCGCTCTCCCTTGCCGCCGCCGTCGAGCGCGATTCGGAGCACACGATCGCGCGGGGGATAGTCAAATCGGCAGAGGAACGAGGCACAGAAGCTTCGAGCGGCCCGGGACTTTCGAGCGATTCCCGGTCGCGGCGTGGAAGCGAGGCTCGATGAGCGCCTGCTCGCCGTTGGCGGACCCTCGCTCTTGGCTCAGATCGGTGCGACGCCCTCTCAGGCGTTGAGCGAGGCGGCGAAGCGCGCCGCTGATCGAAGCCAGGCCGCCGTTTACCTCGTCATCGACGGCGTGGCTCGAGCAGTGTTCGCCGTGGCCGATGCGGTGCGTGAGGAGTCGCGAGAAGCGATCCAGCGACTGCATGACCAACATGTCACCGTCGTCATGCTCACCGGCGATGCAAAAGTCGTGGCGTTGGCCGTCGCGCAGGACCTCGGAATCGACACCGTCATTGCGGACGTGCTGCCCGAGCAGAAGGTTCAGAAGATCGATGAGCTCAAGCGCGCTGGCAGGCGGGTCGCGATGGTCGGTGATGGAGTGAACGACGCGCCTGCGCTCGTGAGTGCCGATGTCGGAATCGCGATCGGTGCGGGGACGGAGGTCGCGGTGGAGGCTGGCGACGTCGTGCTCATCAGAAGCGACCCGCGAGACGTATCGCGGCTCATTGCCCTGAGTCGGGCGTCGTATTCAAAGATGGTTCAAAACCTGTGGTGGGCAGTGGGCTACAACGTCATCGCCATCCCACTTGCCGCAGGGGTTCTCCAGCCGTGGGGGATCGTTCTGAGTCCCGCCGCGGGCGCCGTGCTGATGTCGCTCAGCACGATCATCGTAGCTGCGAACGCTCAGCTGCTTCGGCGAATATCTCTCTGAGAGCCGCTACCGTCTGAGCAATTCGCGAGTTGGGGGATCGTTGTCGATGATCGCCACGCCACCCTCCTTGCTGCCGATGTTGCGACCGATCGCGTTGCTCAGCCTCTCATGCGCCACCGGCTTGTCCACCCAGTCGACCGCGCCCACGAAGCTGTGCTGCATCTCGCCGGCGATGGAGCTCACAACTACCACCGGAATTCTGGCGAGCACCGGATCGGCCGCGAGCCGTTTGAGGAGCTGCCACCCGTCCATCCCGGGCATCATGAGGTCGAGCGTGATCAACTGCGGGAGCAGCGACGTTGCCATTTGCAGTCCGTCCGTGCCGGACGCGGCAAGCGCAACGCGGTAGCCGAGATCTGTTATGTGTATGCGCAACAGTTCCCGGGCGTCAGCATCATCCTCGATCACGAGGACGAGAGGCGCCCCGGAGTCGGCTGAAGGCGCCAAGTCGGGTGGTGAAGAACGCTCCGGCGGCGCTGCAACTGGCGGCGGCGCAACTGGCTGCGAGGAGCGTGGCGACGCGATTCCGTCCGCCAGCTCGATCGTGAATGTGGTGCCGCGACCGAGCACGCTGTCGACTTGAAGACGAAAGCCGAGCAACTCGCAAAGCGCGCGCGAGATGCTCAAACCGAGCCCGGTGCCGCCGAACTGGCGCGCGGTGCTCGTGTCGGCCTGTTCGAACGCGTCGAATACGGCGGACAACCGATCGCGGGCGATGCCGATTCCGGTATCGGCGACACGTATCCGCGCAGGCCTGTTCCCCTGCGAATTGGCTTCCACCGTCACGGTTACGGTTCCGGCGTGCGTGAACTTGACCGCGTTGCCAATGAGATTGATGAGTACCTGGCGGAGCTTGGCGGCATCCGTATCGATCGCATTGAGAGCGAGCGGGACCATCGCGTCGACTGACACTCCTTCCTTGAACCGGCGATCGCCGAGCTGCACCAACGTGTCGTGTACGAGATCGCCCACCGACACCGACGTGATCTCGAGTGACAGTTTTCCGGACTCGATCTTGGAGAGATCGAGAATGTCGTTGATCAGCGCGAGCAGCTGCACGCCATTGGTACTAATGCGCTCGAGATATCCGAGGTCCTGCGGGTGAAGGTTGCCCGCCTTGTTCTTGCGCAGCACGTTCGAGAACCCGATGACGGAATTGAGTGGCGTGCGCAACTCGTGGCTCATTCGCGCGAGGAACTCGCTCTTCGCCACGTTCGCTGCTTCCGCATCCTCCTTCGCGCGAATCAGCCGGTTGACACGCTGCCAGCGCCGGAACGCAAACACGAGGCTCAATCCAAGGAGAAAGAGCGTTCCTACGAACGCCACATTGAAATTGAATTCGCGCTCCGCAGCGGCGTACGCGGCGCGCACGTCCACCGCCCGGATGATTCCCCATCCCGTTTCGGGAATGTGTCGCGTCGCGGCGATGATCGGCGCGTCATCGTAGCCACGCAGGATGCCCGATGTGTCGGTTCCCTCCGCGGCGAGCTTGCCCGCCTCGAACGCCAGCGCCCATGGCCTGCGAATTTGACCCGGTCCGGCCGCGGGAAGCTTCGACGGCGACAGCACGATGAATTCTTCGCCCACGTGCTGAACGAGGCGATGACGAGAGTGTTCCTCGCCTTCTTCCTCGCGCAGTACCGTTGGGAACAGTGATTCGTAGGGGTCGATGCCCACGACGATGGCGCCGAGATAGTCGATCGGGTGTCCGGGGCGCTCGATGAACACGGGTTCGATGACCGCGAACAGTTGCTCGCCATTATCGAGCCGCAATGGACCGATTGTCTGTCTCTCCCCATTCTGCGCCGACTGCATTGCGAGCGCATGCACGATCGATGGCAGCGGATCCGCGCCGACCGAGCTCACGACGGCGATTCCGTCCGCACGGAGCACCCGAGATGCCACGGTATCCGCGCTCGACGGCGTCCACCGTGATCACGTCGCCCAGCTCTTTTCCTTCCGCGCCTGAAGAATGGCCCGGGCGAAAGAGGTCCGGGGTCTTGGTGGCTTGGCGCGCCAGGAGACGATCGTCGAGCTGACGCTCGTCCAGCCACGTCTGTACCGCGGCACGGGTCACATCCGCACTCGCATTCATGCGATTGCGCCAATAGGCGAAGGCGTCCTGGCGGAGGCGCGCACGCTGATAGCGCAATCCGCCAACGGCGCACGCGAGCGCGAGCAGAATCGTGGCGTACGGAGCGGCCGTCGAGAGGAAGCGGCGAAGCGTCATGGTTGTGCTGCGAAGGGAGCGCGCGGGCCGGAGATGGCTCCCTCCTAGTCTCGGTGCAGGCTTACGAGACTTTAATGCCTGGGTCATGTTGAGAGCGACACAGCCGTGCGGAGGAGTCCGTGGACTCGAGGGCGTACTGGGAGGGGGTCTACGGGCGAAGCTCGCCCATGAGCTCGAGCTGGTACCAGCGCGAGGCATCGCGCTCGCTGGAGCTCCTGACCGGCCTCGGAGTGGGGCCGACGAGCGACATCATCGACGTCGGGGGAGGCGATTCGACGTTCGTGGATGGAGTTATCGCGCGTCGGATGGGGCGGGTCACGGTGCTCGATCTCTCGCGCACGGCATTGCAGCGGGCGCGTACGCGGCTCGGAACAGACTCGGATGCTGTCACGTGGATCGAGGGCGATGTCCTGCGAGCCGACCTTCCATCCCGATGCGTACGATGTGTGGCACGATCGTGCTGTATTCCATTTTCTGACCGACCGCGAAGACCGCATGCGTTATGTTGCCGCGGCAGCGAGTGCGCTCAAACCCGGCGGCGCCGTGGTCATCGCCACGTTCGCATTGGAGGGTCCCGAGCGCTGCAGCGGTCTGCAGGTGGCCCGATACGATCCTGAAATGCTCGCCCGCGAATTCGGCGACGCGTTCTCGCTCGCAAGCGCGGTACGCGAAGTTCATCGCACGCCGTCGGGTGCGGAGCAACAATTCACGTGGGCGGTGTTGCGATTGCTTTGACCGAGGCGGCTCGAGCCTTGATGCTCGGAAGCCGGGACTAACAATGTGAAATACGGATGAACGGATGAAACGGACACTAACGGATGACTGCTTACAGGGGCTTCTCCGTCATGGTCTTGACCCGGTTTTGTGGACACAGGGTTACGAACGATTATGCGGCATGTTCGCGTAGCTGCGCTTCGTAGTGTGACGGGCTGCGATAGTCTAAGCTCGAGTGCCGACGGCGGCGATTGTACCACGTTTCGATGTACGCGAAAATGTCATGGCGTGCCTCGTCGCGACTGTGCCAATCGCGCCGGGCAATGAGCTCCCACTCGAGCGTGGCGAAGAAGCTTTCGGCGACGGCATTGTCCCAGCAGTTGCCTTTGCGACTCATGCTCGCCCGAAGCCCGTTCGCCTCGAGGAGCTGGCGGTACGCACCGCAGGCGTACTGAACGCCGCGATCGGAATGATGCAGGAGCCCTGGCGCTGGACGCCGCGCGGCGAGGGCCATGCGGAGCGCACCGAGCGCAAGCTCGGCGGCTAGGTCGTCGCGCATTGCCCAGCCCACGACCCGGCGCGAGGCGAGATCGATGTACCACGGCGAGATAGAGAAAGCCGCGCCGCGTCGGCACATAGGTGATGTCGCTGACCCACACGCGATCCGCCTGCGAGACGGCAAACTGCCGGTCCAGCAAATTCTCCGCGATCGGATATGCATGCGTGGAGTCGGTCGTGTGCACCCACGCGCGCCGCACGGCGCGAGCGGCCAACCCGTCCCGGCGCATGACACGGGCGATGCGTTTCTTCCCCACGCGCACGCCCTCGTCCTGCAAGTCCCGATGGATGCGCGGCGCGCCATACGTTTGGTCGCTGTCGCGATAGGCCGCGCGGACGCGCAGCAGCAGCGCCGCGTCGGCCGTCGCGCGTGCGCTGGGCCCGCGCGCGCGCCACCGATAAAACCCGGACGGCGCCACCGCGAGCACCCGACACATGAGTCGCACAGCATGCTCGCGCTCATGGCGAGCGATACAGGCGTACTTCACGGCGACTCTTTCGCGAAGAACACCAAGGCTTTTTTTGCGAACGCCCGCTCCTCCCGCAAGATCGCATTCTCGCGGCGCAGCCGGCGGAGTTCTTGATCGGGGGTCTCCCCCGGCAAGCCCTCCGAGCCACGTTCGCCCCCGCCGTCCAGCTGCTTGTCCCACTCCCACAAGAGCCCGGCGCCAATATCCAACTCACGGGCGACCTGCGACATACTCACGCCCTCCCCACGCCGACGCCGCATCAACTCAACGGCCCCTCGCTTAAACTCCGCACTAAAGGTCCGTTTCGCGCGTCGTCCCGTCGCACTCCCAGTAGATCGTTTCATCAAACACCTCCGGATCAGGTACAGTGAGGTGTCTACAAAAGCGGGTCAACTCCACCTGCTTACAGGGTCCGTTTCGTCGGTTCGTTTATTCCGTTTCATCCAATTTTTGTGCCTGACTCGCGCGATTGCCGGCGCCTGACTCGCACAGTTAGCCGCCGCGAGTCAGCCCTTCACGTTGGGCTGCGCCTCGCCCATCGTAATCAGCACCTCGTGTCGGGCGCCGTCGTCCGAAAGCTTCACGACGCGATCGGGCATATCCACACCGTCGATCTCGACGCGTATCACGCCGCGACACACGCCGTCTGGATTGCGCACGGCAATGGCATATGTCGTCGCCCCATGCCGGTACTCAATGGCAAATTCGCGCCACTCAGCCGGCACGCATGGATCGATCGAGAGAGAGTCGCCGCGCTTCGTGAAGCCGAGAACTCCCTCGAGCGCGACGCGATACATCCAGCTCGCTGACCCCGTGTACCACGTCCAGCCGCCGCGTCCGACGTGGCCGGCCGCGGTGTAGACGTCGGCGCACACGGCATAGGGCTCCACCTTGTACGTGTCGACTTCCTTCGCGCTCGCGGAATGCGTGAGCGGATTGAGCATCTGTAACAGCTCCATGGCGCGGTTTCCGTCACCCAAGCGCGCGGTGGCAAGCGCGGTCCAGAGGGCCGCGTGCGTGTATTGTGCGCCGTTCTCGCGCACGCCCGGCAGATATCCCTTGATGTATCCCGGATCGTGATCGGTGTGGTCGAACGGTGGCGTGAGCAGCATGATCAGCCTCGCGTCCTCGCGCACCAGTCGCTCGCCAACGGATTCCATCGCGCGCCGTGCGCGAGCGGGGTCGGCGGCGCCCGAGAGCACGGCCCAGCTCTGCGCGATGGCGTCGATCTGGCATTCGTCGCTCTGCGCAGAGCCGAGCGGGGTGCCATCATCGAAGTAGGCGCGGAGATACCAGGCGCCATCCCACGAGCTGCTCTCCACTGCGGCAGCGTATTCGGTAGCGCGCCTGCGGAAACGCTCCGCCACCTTCGCATCCTGCCTGCGCGCAGCGTGCTCCGCGAATCCTCGTAGCGTCGTGATCAGGAACCACGCCAGCCACACGCTCTCGCCCTTGCCATCGACGCCGACTCGATTCATTCCATCGTTCCAGTCGCCACTCCCCATGAGCGGCAAGCCGTGCGGCCCGGTCGTGCAGGCGCGATCGAGCGCGCGCACGCAATGCTCGTACAGTGTCGCAGACTTCGCGCTCACACGTGGCTCCTCGTATGCCTCCTGCTCGTCGGCCGCGAGCAGACGCTGCTCGAGGAATGGCGCGCGCTCCTCCCACACGGTGGCGTCTCCTGTGACGAGCACGTAGTGGTCTGCCACGAACGGAAGCCATGCGAGATCATCCGAAAAACGTGTTCGCACGCCACTGCCGCGTGGTTCGTGCCACCAGTGCTGCACGTCTCCTTCCACGAACTGCCGTCCCGCGCATCGTATGAGGTGCGCTCGCGCGATCGCAGGCTCGGCGTAGACGAACGCCATGCAGTCCTGCAGCTGGTCGCGAAAACCATACGCGCCGCTCGATTGGTAAAGGGCCGAGCGCGCCCACATGCGGCACGAGAGAACCTGATAGAGCGACCATCGGTTCAGCATCGCGTCGAACTCGGGCGACGGGGTGCGCGCGGATATGGTGGCGAGACGCGCATCCCACGCGCGCACCGCACCATCGACGGCGGCGCTCGCGGCGGCGGGCGTGGAGTGGCGCGCGATGATCGCGCGCGCCTCGTCCTGGCTCTCGGCGGCTCCCAGCAGCACGACGACCTCGCGTGTCTCTCCTGGCTCGAGCGTCAGAGCCGCTCGCAGCGCAGCGCATGGGTCGTAGCCGGCGCCCGTCGAGCCGGAGAGCGACACGGCGGCGATTGACGCAGGGGACACGAGGTCGCCATTTCGCCCGATGAACTCGTCGCGATTCGCTGTGAACGTCGTGACCGGCTCACTGATCCACGAGAACGCGACGCGTGATGCGAAGTCATCGGCGAAGAAGTTCTCGGCGAATACCGCGCTGGTCTGCTCGTCCCGCCACGTGTGCAGCTGGTGGCGCGTGTGCTCGCGCTGTGCGCCGAGCGTCAGCTCGACGTAGCTCGTGAGCGTGAGCCGGCGCGTGGACGTGCCGGAATTCGTGAGCCTGAGGCGGGTGATCTTCACCGGATCCGACTGCGGCATGCCGAGCACCAACTCGCTGACGATGCCGTTCCGCTCGTGGCTGAAGGTGGTACGACCCGGCGCGTGCCGCACGATGTACGGCAATGTTGCGTCGTCGCTCGCGGCCTGGGAATCGATCGCAGGCGCCGGAGCCGGCGTCGGGGTCCACACGCGACCGGTGTCGGCGTCACGGAGATAGAGCACCTCGCCGCAGGGATCACTCACCGGATCGTTGTGCCATGGCGTGAGCCGGTAGAAGTAGCTGTTCTCCGCCCACGCGAAACCGCCGCCGCGCTCGGTCACGCAAAAGCCGGCATTCGGATTTGCGATGACGTTGGACCACGGTGCCGGAGGAACGAGATCGCCGGCGATGCGAACTTCGTAATCGCCCTGCTCCGTCAGGCGGCCGAGGCCATTCGCATACTCGGACGTCGCATCGTGGCGAGTGCCGGCTCCCGCGCGCACTCGCGCCGTCGATGGCGTGTTCGCCGGCACGCTCGCCCGCGCATCGGACGCCGTTGGCAGTAAGGAGCGCGCTTCGACGCGGGGCTCGCGGCGCACCCGCTCCGCGGGGCTCCATTCCTCGACTGGCGGGTGCGCAGCCTCGAGCGAGATGCCATTGATGATGCCGCCGAGTCCGACGCCATCGCAGACGATCGTGACGCGAGCAGTTGCCTGAAGCAGCGCCACGTCCTCCGGCGTCATGGTATCCGTGCGTCGAGCGAACACGCCGCCGGGCCGGTCGATAAATCCGCCCTCGCTCGAGGAGCGCATGATCGAGACGATCTGATCGTTCAGATCCTGCACGTACGATGGATCTTTCGTGTTGACAATGACGAGATCCGCCGTGACGCCTTTCATGCGCCAGTATTTGTGGGCCGTGAGCAGTTGTCGCACGCTCGGCAGCCCCGACGCGTCACCGATCGTCGCGAGCACGAGTGGCCAGTCGCCCGAAATGCCGTGCGCCCAGAGCGCGCGCTGTCCGCGACGATTCTCCGCACGCAGCGTCGCCGACGCACGCAGCTCCTCGTTCGGGTAGATGAGCGCGCCGGCGAGGACCTGATACAACGCGGCATCCTCGGGGGGCACGTCCAGATCTCGAAGCTCGACCTGCGTCGTACTCCAGGAGAGCGAGAGTGCACGATCGACCGCCCGCAAATCGCGATAGCGGTCGGCGACTTCGCGCACTTCCTCGCGGCTGTCCGCGACGAGCGTCGTGAATGCCACGCTCGCGGTGCGACCGGCCGCCAGACTGAGTCGCACGCGGAGCGCGAAGATCGGATCCAGCACGGCCCCTGTGGCGCCGGAGAGTGTCGCGCCACTATCGAGCGCGCGCGGCGCGCGAACGCTGCGGCCGCGTCCCACGAAGCGCGCACGATCGGTGTCGTACGAGATCCTGCCTACCGCGTCGGATCCGGGCGCAACGACGTGCGCGCACCACGGCCGGCCTTCGCCAGCGGAACGTGGTCGGCGGCTGGCGAGAATGATGCCGTCGGGCGAGAACTCCGTCTCCACGAACAGATTCTGGAAGGCGGGATGGGCGCGGTCGGCATCGGGATCGGCCAGCACCACCTCGCCGTAGCTCGTGAGCTCGACCTCTCGCGCAGTGCGCGAACGATTGGTGACGGCGACCACCCGCACCTCGGCCCGATCGCGCGGCACGACGATGATGTCCGTTCGCGTCTCGATGTCGCCGTCCCGGCGCTGAAACACGATGCGGTCGTTGGCGAAGGTGACGCGGTACTTGTCGGGCGTCGCGCCCGTCGGCTGGTGTGCGGCCGACCAGACGCGCTCGGTGAATAGATCCTTCACGTAAATCCATTGACCGGTGTCGTCGCGCGTCGCGTCGGCACGCCAGCGCGTGACCGCCATGCCGTTGGAGCGACTGTAGCCGGCGCCGGCATTGGTGACGAGAACGGAGTACGGAAGGTCGCCGAGCAAGCCAACGCGCGGCTCGGCTGTCGCGGCGGTGTCGAGCTCGCGAACGACCGAGTCCCTGGACGTCGAGAGCGCCGCTGTCGTCTCCGGAACATCGGGCTGCGGCGTCTGCGCGGAGTAACGACGCGGCACGCGCTCATCGAGCAGGAGCCGCGCGGCGCGGCACATTGGATCTGCCATGAAGCGGCGTTGCCAGACGCCGCTGCCGTCCGCAACGTGCAGTGCATTGTCGAGCGCGACGAGGCTCATGCCGACGTGATGCGCCATTGACGTGCGCACGATCGACTGCGTCGCATTCACGTCGGGTCGCGTATAGTCGATCGAATCGTGAAAGCCGAAGTCACCCAACGCTCCGGCACGCTCGAGGGTGGAGAGATTGGAGAGCGCCTCGCGCGGATCGACCGCGAGCGCGAGCACCGTCGCGTAGGGCGCGACGACGAGGTCGTTCGCGAGCCCGCGCTTGAGCGCCAGGTCGGGCACGCCGAACGCACGGTACTGATACGTGTCGTGTCGGTCGCGCAGGTTGTACGCCGATTCCGAAATTCCCCACGGTACACCCCGCGCGTGTCCGTAGGCGACGTGCCGGTGCACGGCGGCGCGATGTGTCTGGTCGAGCAGCGAGTACGGCTGCGATGGCATCACCAGAACGGGCATCATGTATTCGAACATGCTGCCGCTCCACGACACGAGCGCGGTTCCGCCGGCCTGCGACGTGAGAGACCGCCCGAGACGGAACCAGTGCTCCGTGGGCGCGTCGCCTTTCGCGATGGCGATGAAGCTCGCCAGCCGCGCCTCCGACGCCAGAAGATCGTACGACGATGGGTCGAGCCGATTGGCGCGTTCGTCGAATCCGATCGCGAACAGCTTTCGCTTTTCGTCGAACAGCAGCGTGAAGTCCATGTCGAGCGCCACCTCGCGCGCGCGAGCCGCGATATTCTCGAGGCGCTCCGCGTCGCCCGGCGCCTCCCCGTGCGAGTCGCGCGCTCGCTCGGCGATTTCCCTGCACGCCGCGGCGGTCGCGATGAGATGTCCGGCGAGATTCCCCGAATCCACGGTGGACACGTAGGGTGGCTCGAGCACGCCCAGGTCCGGTAGACGATACCAATTGTAGAAATGGCCACGCAGCCGGCGCATGGACGCCATGGTCGCGAGCGCGCGCTCGAGACGATCGATCATCTCGCCACGCTGGATGAACCCGAGATCGAAAGCGGAGATCGTCGCGAGAAGCTGAAGGCCGAGATTCGTGGGAGACGTGCGATCGGCGATGACGGGAGCCGGAGTCTCCTGATAGTTGTCCGGTGCCAGCCATCGGGTGCTTTCGTTCACGAACCGGGCGAAGAACTGCCAGTGCCGCTCGCCGTAGCGCAGCATCGTGGCGCGTTGTGCCGGAGTGAGGGCGAGATCGGCGCGCGTGATCGGCGAGCCGAGGCTGCGCGCGATGAATGGCGCCATCAAGCCAGCAGAACGCGAGCGGAAGCACGATGAACGGCGTGCGACTCGATCGTGCCCCATGCTGCGAGTGCCACTCCCAGCGCGGCCGCGGGCAACATCTCCCGCCACACGGACGGTGCCTGTTTCGCCGCACGGCGCTCGACCTGAGAGGAAGTGGTCCACTCGAGCATTCGGCGGTGTGTGACGAACGTTCGCACGAGCGCTCGCACGATTCCATCGACCGCTACCAGTGCTTCGAGCGGGAGGAACACGATGGCGAGCGCCGCCTGCTCGGTCGCCAACTCCAGATCCCGTTGCAGCGCGGCGTAGTACGGTCGCCACGACTGCCTGCGCGGAGGCGTCATCGTTGCCCACGCTGGCCCGAGCAGCCACCGCATGGCGTACGCGCCGAGCGCGACCAGGGTCCATTTCGTGGGCGATCCCGGGAGCATCGTCCATCCCGCCACGAGCCATGCGAGCATCGCGACCGGCACGAGACTCCGCCGCAAGTTGTCGAGCATCTTCCAGCGCGAGAGTGCCGAGAGCGCACCGCCTCGTGCACCGCGAGCGAAAATAAAGGGGAGGAGCTGCCAGTCGCCGCGAGTCCATTGTTGCTGCCGCTGCAGCGCCGTCAGATACAGCGACGGGTACTCATCGAAGATCTCGATGTCGGTCACGAGCCCGGCGCGCGCGTGTGCGCCCTCGAACAGATCGTGGCTCAGGAGCGCATTCTCGGGAAAGCCCCGCGTCGCCCGAACGAACGCAGCCACATCATAGATTCCCTTGCCGATGTAGGTGCCCTCGCCGAAGAGATCCTGGTACACGTCGGAGACGGCGGTGGTGTACGGGTCGACGCCGGGATGTCCCGCGAAGATGCGATGCGAAGCGAGATTGATTCGCGCTCTCCAGCGTCACGCCCACGCGTGGCTGCAGGATGCCATACCCGCGGACGACGCGCGTGCCGTCACCGACGAACACCGCGCGGTGGAGCGGATGCGCGATCGTTCCGATCAGCGCGGCCGCCACGCCACGAGGCAGGAGTGAGTCCGAGTCGAGTGTGATCACGTACCGAACTCCGGACAGCCACTCGATGTCTCCCTCGACTACCGAGAACGCGTCACGAGCCTCTCCACGCAAAAACGCGTTGAGCTGCTCGAGCTTGCCGCGTTTTCGCTCCCAGCCCATCCACACGCCCTGGCGCTCGTTTCTTCGCCGCGGTCGCTGGAACACGTAGAACGGGATGGTGTCGGCATATTCGCGATTCAGCGCGCGAACGCCCTCCTCCAACGCCTCGACGATCGCGGCGTCGGTCGGAAGCGACTCGGAAGCCGCGTCGGTGAAATCGCCGAGCAATGCGAAGCGGATCTCGGCGTCTCGATTGGCGAGAAACTGTGTTTCGAGATGATCGAGCGCATCGCGCGCTGCCGCGGGCGAGTCGAGAAGCAGAGGAACGACTACGAGCGTCCGATTCGCCTCCGGTACGCCGCTCTTCGCGTAGTCCATGCGTGGCAGTCGATCGGGGGCCACGAAGCTGGTGATGAGCTGATTGACGACCGCGATCCCGATCTCGCTTGCCGGCACGCAGGCGAGGATGAGGGCGAGCACACCCATGCTCACTGAGGCCGCTGCCGGCAGCGGCGCGATCACGGCTGCCAGCGCGGCGAGCGTCGCCAACGCGATCGAGCTGAAGTACAGCGGTCCGGGATGCTCGCGCCACAGCTGCTCGAAGCGCTGCGCGAGCGTAGGCGTGTAGCCAACGGTGCGCTCGAGAGCCGGCCGCCCTCGATCGATGAGATAATAGCCGACGTGCGAACGACGCTCGCCATCACCGCTCGGGTCGGGAGCGCTCGTGCCCGGAGCGTCCGCCTCGGCCGAAGGGTCGGCCTGCCGTGCCATGTCTATGGCCGTGCGCGCGACCGATGCCTCCGAGTGACTGGAGCGCTTCGCCAGCACCTCGATCACGTGGCGGTAGAGATCGCGCGCTTCGAACGTCATTGCGGAGTAGATCCCTGCCGGATCTTCGCGAAGCACCTCGTCCGTCACGCTCATCGACTCGACGAACTCCGGCCACGAGAAGGCCGCCACCGTGCGAAGGCTCGTGATGCTGTTCGCCATCACGAGCTGCGTCAGTGACTGCCGTCGTGTGGATTTCTGGACGCGCGGCCTCTACGCTCATCGCGTCCTCGGCGATCCATTGCTCGAGCCAGAGCGACGCGCTGAAATCCGCGCGCGCGACGCGAATCTGCTGGAAGAATCGCGTGAGGAACGCCGCCGTCATCTCCGGTGGATTTTCGACGAAGTCCGCGAGCTCGCGCCTCAGCTCCGCATCCCCGCCCGAGGTTGCCCGAAAGCGGCGAACCTGTGCATCGGCTCGCTCGGCGTCCATCACGTTGCGCCTGGTGCGAAGCGCCATGCGTCGCACGCTCTCGAGCAATCCCACGCGGAGCATGACTGGCCACGCCCACAGCTCTCCGAGCGAAAGTGGCTCGATGCTCTGATACTCGCGTATCATGAGCTCCATGTTCTGCAGGTCGAGCTGGCTTTCCGTGTGCGCGATCAGCTCGAGCGCGATGCCATAGACTCGAGGATATCCCTGGTACGGTCCGGACTCGAGCTTCGGCAGCTCGTGGTAGTAGCCTTCGGGCATGCTCGCCCGAACCTCGCGCGCATGCTCGATGACGACGAAGAACGAGTCGAGGAGCCATGCACCCGCCGGCGCGAGGTCGATGCCGCGCGCGCTCGCATTGAGCAGCAGGGCTCGAACCTCGTAGAGGACGCGCTCCGTCTCCGCGAGTCTCGACAGGAGCAACCCGTGATCGCGCCGGCGGCGCACACGACGGGCGCTCGCGACCATGAGCTGCTGACGGCGGGCGAGCTCGCGCGCGTGTTGCGCGAGCCGGCCTACACCAAACAGTTCGCGCACCAGGCCGGGCGCGGGCTCGCTCACCTAGGTGTGACGCACGGAGCCGGCCGCATTGCGTGCCTCATCCGATTCCAACGCTGCGAGATTACGCTCGAAGATTGTCAGTTGATCGCCCCGAAGCATGTCGCGCACCCGATCGAGAACGAGATCGTGGAGCGCCGCGCCCGATGGGCTCGATCCGCTTGCCTCTCTCGCGAGCTCACTCGCGGCGAGCCGACTGTAGTAGAGCGAGCTGATGGCCCGTAACTCGGCCATTTGCCCGGGAGTGAGCTCGACACCATTCAGAAGTCGCGTTGCCGCCATCAATGAGTTCATGGCGCCGCGTGCCGATGGTCGGCGAGCACGCTGCGAGCCGTTGCTACTACGTGTTCCACTGTGAAGCCATATCGCTTCATCACCTCCGGACCCGGTGCCGACGCGCCGAACTTGTCCACGCTGATGATGGCGCCCGTGAGTCCGACATACCGCTCCCATCCGAACGGAGACGCAGCCTCGACGCTCACGCGCGCGGCGACTGCCGGTGGAAGAACGGAGTTGCGGTACGCCTTTGGCTGCGCCTCGAACAGCTCCCACGACGGCATCGACACCACACGACAGCGCACGCCATTGCTCGTGAGCTGCTGGTGCGCGGCCAGCGCGAGTGACACCTCGGAGCCGGTCGCGATCAGAATGAGCTCGGGAGGCAGCTCCGGATTCGCGTCCGCCAGTACGTAGGCGCCGCGCGCAGTACCGGAGGCGGGAGCAAGCGTCGCGCGATCGAGCACCGGAAGCTTCTGTCGCGTGAGCACGAGGCCGACGGGCCCGCCTCTGTGCCGCACGGCGATGCGCCACGCCTCGATGGTTTCATTCGCATCGGCGGGACGGATCACCATCATGTTCGGCATGGCTCGCAAACTGGCGATCTGCTCCACCGGCTGATGCGTGGGACCATCCTCGCCGAGCGCGATGCTGTCGTGGGTCCAGACGTAGATCACGTGCGCCTCGCTCAGCGCCGCGAGGCGGATGCTGGGCCGCATGTAGTCCGAGAACGTCAGGAAGGTCGCCCCATACGGGACCACTCCGCCGTGATGCGCCATGCCGGTGAGAATCGCGGCCATCGCGTGCTCACGAATGCCGAAATGGATGTTGCGCCCCGCGTATCCCGCGCGCGCCGCCCGCCAGCCCCTGGGTTGGGGGAGTCTGTCCGTCGAGGGGCGCATTCGCCGCTCTCGAAATCTCCCTTGTCCTTCATCATGGTGCGGGTGGACGGATCGAGATCCGCCGATCCGCCCACGAGATTCGGAATCGATTCGGCGAGCACCGCGATCGCCTTCCCGCCGGCGTCGCGCGTCGCCATGTCGCCATCCGCGGGCGTGAACGACGGAAGCTTCGCGTCCCAGTGCGGCGGGAGCTCGCCCGCCATGGCGCGATCGAGATCGCGCGCGAGATCGCGGTTCGCGGCGCGGTAGCTGTCCATCATCCGCTGCCAGTCCGCGCGCAGCTGCGTACCGCGCACCGACATCTTCGCGAACTCGCGCTGTGCCTCTTCCGGCACGAGAAACTGCGCGTCCTCCGGCCAGCCGTACGCGCGCTTCGTCAGCCGCACCTCGTCTTTCCCGAGCGGCTCGCCGTGCGCCTGGAAGGTATCGTACCTTGTTTGGGCTCCCGAAGCCGATGTGCGTTCGCGCCACGATGAGCGACGGGCGCGCATTCGTCTGCCCGGGCCGCCGTGAGCGCCGCATCCACGGCGGCGACGTCCATTCCGTCAATCTCCTGCACCTGCCAACCATAGGCGGCGAAACGCGCGCCCACATCCTCCACGAAGGTGACGTTGGTCGTGGCCGAGAGCGTGATCTGATTCGCGTCGTAGAGCACGATCAGTCTGCCGAGATGCAGATCGCCGGCGAGAGACGCCGCTTCCGACGCGACGCCTTCCATCAGGTCTCCATCGCTGGCGATGACGTACGTGCGATGGTCGACGATCTCGTGCCCGGGTCGATTGAACGTCGCGGCAAGCCATCGCTCGGCCATTGCCATCCCCACCGCGTTGCCGAAGCCCTGACCGAGTGGTCCGGTGGTGACCTCGACGCCTGGAGTCACCCCCCGTTCCGGATGACCCGGAGTCTTGCTTCCCCACTGCCGGAAGTGTTTGAGGTCGTCGACGGTGAGTGCGAACCCGGTCAGGAAGAGGAGGCTGTACAGAAGCGCGCTTCCGTGTCCGGCAGAAAGCACGAATCGATCGCGATTGCTCCACCCCGGATCTGCAGGATCGTACCGCAGGTGGCGCGTCCACAGAACGTACGCCATCGGGGCGGCCCCCATTGGCATGCCCGGATGCCCCGAGTTTGCCTTCTCGACCGCGTCGATGCTGAGCGTACGGATGGTGTTGATGCAGACTTCATCGATGGTTCCGCGCGGCGCCGTCATTCGTGTGCGACTCCCTCAATGCGTCAGTGCCCCGAATACCCGTCATTGCACACGCGTCGTCGCGCGATCGCGCTTCAGCAGAGTCTTGCCCTTCGCGTCGAGAAGTTCGAGGAGCTCGTTCCACGACTTGTCGAACGACGTCGTGCCCTCGCTCTGGAGCTGCGCGGCGAGCGCCGCGTCATTGATGCCGGCGCGCGCGAACTCCGCGAGCACGAGCTCGGCATCCCCACCGTCCTCCGGCATCACGCTCTTCACCGTGCCGTGATCCGCGAAGGCGACGAGTGTCTTGTCAGGCATCGTGTTGATCGTATCGGGAGCGGCGAGCGCCTCGATGTACATCGTGTCGGGGGCGCCCGGGTCTTTCGTTCCCGTGCTCGCCCACAGAAGGCGTTGTGTATATGCGCCGCCGGCGGCGAGTGCGCGCCACCGCGGCGATGCGAGCAGGCGACGGTATTCGCGGTACGTCCGTCCTGAGATCGCGATGCCGAGTCGATTGCGCAGTGTGGGCGGCGCCGAGTTCTGTACCGCGACATCCCACCGGCTGACGAAGAGCGAGGCAACGGAGCGCACTCGCGGGTCGAGCCCCGCCGCAATTCGTCGTTCGATCCCGCGCATGTACGCTTCGGCCGCCGCGATGTATTGCGCCGCCGAGAAGAGCAGCGTCACGTTGATCGGCACGCCGCGGAAGATCGATTCCTCGATCGCGGGAACGCCCTCGGGCGTACCGGGAATCTTGATGAAGACATTCGGACGTCGCACCAGCTGGTGCAGCTCCACGGCCGCGCGAATCGTGCTGGCGGTGTCGCTGGCCAGGAGCGGCGACACTTCCAGCGACACCCAACCGTCTACGCCTCCGCTGGCGTCGTGGGCGGGGCGGAAGAGATCGGCCGCCTCCGTCAGATCTTCGATCGCGAGCTGGAAGAAAAGCGGCTCGCCGGATCGACCCAGCGCCATCATGCCGCCGGATCGCATCATCGTAGAGGTCGCCCTTCTCGATGGCGTGAAGAAATATCGTGGGGTTGGATGTCAGCCCAGTCACCGACAGTTCGTCGATGTAGCGCTTCAGCGTCCCATCCCGCAGCACGCCACGGGTGATGTTGTCGAGCCAAAGACTCTGACCGAGATCGTGTAATTGCTGTGTCGCCTTCATGACTACTCCTCTTGCAGCTCCCTCTCGGTCATTGCGGCTGCGAAGGTGGAAAGATCGCACTCGCGAAGATCGCCAATTCGCTCGACGGTAAGATCAGCCGCCGGATACGCGGCGAGGATTCCGGCGTCGTTCGCGTAGTGTCCCTGGCGCGGGAACACCGTCGTCAGACGGTCGCCCCAGATCGCCTTCATTGTCGCCAGAACACGCAGCTTGTCATTGATCATGACGTAGTGCAGCGCCGGATACGCATCGGCGACCGCATTCGAGCATCTCCTCCTTGTGAATATAAATCAGGACCCGGCCCTCCACTGCCTCCCAGAGTCCCGACCGCATGATCTTGCGCGGCTGGAACACCACGTCGCCATCGGACAGGATGACGGTCAATCCCATCGAGCGCAGATGGCGGATGACATCCAGCGTGTGCGGATACAGTCTGTTGGCGAACGGGTAGTCCACGAGAAAGGAAGACATCGTCAGGAGCCGTGTGTCGCACAGATCCTCCAGACGATAGCGCTGCAGCGCGCCGAGGTAGTCGACGTAGCCCAGCTCGCTGCGCAATTCCTCGAGGATCTCCCAGTATTGGTCGCGGCTCCGGACGCCGAACTCGCGCTCGAGGTGATCGCGCAGATCGACCTGCACGCGATCGTTGTCGAGCAGCGTGTTGTCACAGTCGAGCAGAAATACGAGGTCGTGAGTCCTGCTCATTCACTCGTTCCAGCTGCCGTGGGGTTGTGCCAACCCCAGTCCGGAGCAGCTCCGACGGCCTCCTTGGGACCCCATGTGGCGCGCCTGTACGGGAGAGCCTTGTGATGATGCTTCAGCACCGGATCGATCGCGATCCAGGCCGCCTCCACCGCATCCTCGCGGGTGAAGAGCGCTCCATCGCCGATCATCGCATCACTGAGCAGTCGCTCATAGGGCGCCTCGGCACCGAGCAGCTCTTCGCACATGTACAGCTCCTCCTGGTCGCCAATGAATTCCTTACCGGGACGTTTAACGCGTGCAGCGAGCGCAACCGCGGCGTGCGGTGAAAGATGAAAACGCAAGTAGTTGGCCGGTCCCGTTAATGGAGCAGAATCCGCGAACAGCTTCGCCGGCGGCGGCTTTAACTCCACCAACACTTCGGCGGCGGTCACGGGAAGATATTTCCCGGAGCGCAGGTACCAGTGCACGCCGTTCCAGCGCCAGGAATCGATGTGCAGTTTGACGGCGCAGAAGGTCTCGACGTCGGAGTCGCGCGCAACGTTCGGCTCTCTTCGATACCCGCTGTATTGGCCACGCACCACGTCGCGCTGCGTGAGTGGACGCATGGCCTGGAGCACCTTCGCCTTCTCCGTTTGCACCGCTCCATAGCCCTCGGTACGCCGGCGGCTCCATCGCCAGAAGAGCGACGATCTGAAAGAGATGGTTCTGAATCACGTCGCGAAGGCAACCCGCACTTTCATAATACGAACCGCGACCGTTCACGCCGAACTCTTCGGCCAGCGTGACCTGAACGCTCGACACGAAATTGCGATTCCAGATGGGCTCGAGAAAGGAGTTCGCAAAACGAAAGTAAAGGATATTCATGATCGCCTCCTTCCCCAGATAGTGATCGATCCGGAAGATGGAGTCCTCGGGAAATACCGTGCGTGCCACCGCATTGAGCTCGCGCGCCGAGGCGAGATCACGCCCGAATGGCTTCTCCACGATGACGCGGGCATTTTTCGTCAGCCCCGCACTACCGAGACCCAGAATTACCGTTTCAAAAAGCGCCGGGGGAATGGCGAGGTAGTGCGCGGGACGATGCGCCTTCCCGAGCGCGCGCTTGAGCGCCTGGAATGTCTCGGGATCGTTGTAGTCGCCCGATACATACTGCAGCAGGGAAAGCAGAACCCTCAGCGGGCGAGGACTCACGACGGCGCCCGAGTGCCGGATGCTCTGCGTGACCCGTTTCCGCAGCGCCGCGATGCTCATGGGCGAGCCCGCCACGCCGATGACGGGCACGGTAAGGACACCGCGCTTGACCATCGCGTAGAGCGCGGGAAAGATCTGCTTGTAGGCGAGGTCACCCGTCACGCCGAAGAGCACCAACGCATCAGACGGAGCCGTACCGTTCACTTTGTCCATCTCGAGCTGCCTCTAGTGATTGGGCGACATCATAGTGAGCGCGTCGCGTCCGGAGCCCCCGACGCCAGCGCCGCATCGACGATCCCCTGCGCTTCCGCGAGGATCCTGTTCAGCTGATCCACCCCCCGGAAGCTCTCCGCGTAAATCTTGTAGATGTCCTCGGTGCCTGACGGGCGCGCCGCGAACCACCCGGTCTCGGTCGATACCTTCACGCCACCGATTGGCGCGTGATTTCCCGGAGCCTCGGTGATGATGCTCTGTATTTTCTCGCCCGCGAGATCATCGCACTTCACCTGCGCGGGCGCGAGCGCTGCGAGAATCTTCTTCTGCTCCAACGTTGCGTGTGCCTCTACCCGGTCGTACGCCGGCGTGCCGAATTCGAGAGTCAGCGAGTCGTAAATTTCACCGGGATCACGATTCGCGCACGCGGTTATCTCGGCCGCGAGCAGCGCCGGCACGATACCATCCTTATCCGTCGTCCACGTCGTTCCATCGCGACGCAGGAACGTTGCACCCGCGCTTTCTTCGCCACAGAAGCCGATCGTGCCGTCGACAAGTCCGTCGACGAACCACTTGAAGCCGACGGGAACCTCATTCAGTCGCCTGTGAAGCTTCGCGGTCACACGATCGATCATCGCGCTGCTGACGACGGTCTTTCCCACGCCGGCATCCGGCGACCACTGCGGTCGGTTCTGACAAAGATGGTTAATCGCTACTGACAGAAAGTGATTCGGCGGCAACAATCCCGCGCTACGACACACGATCCCGTGACGATCGTGGTCCGTGTCGCAAGCAAACGCGATGTCGAAGCGATCCTTGAGATCGATCAAACGCTGCATCGCGTAAGGAGACGACGGATCCATGCGGATCTGGCCATCCCAATCCACCGACATGAATCGGAACGTCTGATCGACGACGTCGCTGACGACCGTCAGATCGAGATGATAGAGGTCGGCGATCGCAGGCCAGTAGTGAACGCCGGCTCCGCCGAGAGGATCCACGCCCATGTGAGCGCCCGCACTGCGTATCGCGTCCATGTCGACCACGTTGCCGAGGTCGCGAACATAATTGTTGAGGTAGTCGTGCCGATGCGTAGTGGCTGCGCGCAGCGCTTGCTGATACGGAAGTCGTTTTACGCCGGCGAGAGCTCCCTCCATGATCTCATTTGCCTGCGCCTGTATCCAGCTCGTCGCGGACGTATCCGCGGGGCCGCCATTGGGTGGGTTGTACTTGATTCCCCCATCGGCGGGAGGATTGTGCGACGGCGTGATGACGATGCCATCGGCGAGCCCGGTGGCGCGCCCGCGGTTGTAGCACAGAATGGCGTGCGATACCGCGGGTGTCGGCGTGTAGTCGTCATGCTCCGCGAGCATGACATCGACGCCGTGCGCCGCCAACACCTCGAGCGCGGACGCGCACGCCGGCGCGGACAGCGCGTGCGTGTCGATCCCGACGAAAAGAGGGCCGTCGATCACTTGCCGTCGACGATAGCGGCAGATGGACTCGGTGATCGCCAGTACGTGCCATTCGTTGAAGCTGTTCTCGAACGCCGAGCCGCGATGTCCCGAAGTGCCGAAGAACACTCGCTGGGCCGGCACCGAGGAATCCGGGATCTCGGAGTAGTAGGCGGTGATCAGCTTCGAGACATCGAGCAGCATTGCGGCGGGCGGCGGATGTCCCGCCAGGGGGCTGACTTTCATGACGCCGTCTCGAGCTCCACCGCCGCCGCCCGATCCACCAACCATTGGATGCGCCCGCGCGTCGGCACGATCAGCTGCGCGGGCAGCTCCCTCGGATTGCGGGGTCCTTCGAGTACGCGTTTGAGCACGTTCGCCTTCGCGCCACCCGACACCAGGAACAGAAGCTCGGCCGCGGCATTCAGGATCGGGGATGTCAACGTGACTCGCCACATTGAGACCGCGGCCACGTAATCCGCCATGACCCAGCGCGACTGCTCATCGACAACCGCGCTTTGCGGAAAGATCGAAGCCGTATGTCCGTTGTCGCCGAGTCCGAGCAGAGCGAGATCGATGTTTTGACCGGGAGCGGTGGAGGGTGCACCCTTCGAAGTGCGAAACATCGTGCGCAGAGTCGTCTCGTAGGATGCGGCTGCGCCGACGGGATCATCTTCGCAATGGATGCGGTGGACGTTCGCGGCCGGAATCGGCACGTGATCGAGCAGCGACTCGCGCGCCATTCGATAGTTGCTCTCCGCGTCGCTCGGCGGCACGCACCTCTCGTCGCCCCACACAACCTGCACGCGCGACCAGTCCACCCGAGATGCGAACGGCTCGCGCGCGACCAACTCGTATGTGGCCCGCGGCGTCGATCCGCCCGAGAGTGCGACTACGAAATCCCGGCCGGCGTCGATCGCCTGCTCCGCGGCCGCGACGACTCGTTCGGCCGCCGCAGCCGCGAGCGCGGCGGCATCGGGCAGGATGTAGACGGACGATCGCGGTGGTGCTTCTCCCGACGTCACTTGGCGGCCTTCTCCGCGTGGCCCCCAAACTCGGCGCGCATCGCGGAGAGGAGGCGGTTCTGAAAGTCCGCTTCGCCACGCGAGGTGAATCGCGAGAACAGTGCGGCGGAAAGGACGTTCGCCGGCACGCCTTCATTGATCGCCGCCTCGAGCGTCCAGCGGCCCTCCCCCGAGTCCGACACACGGCCCGCGAAGTGATCGAGCTCCGGATTCGCCGCGAGTGCAGCAGCGGTGAGATCGAGCAGCCATGATGCGACCACGCTGCCGCGACGCCACACCTCCGCGATATCGGGAAGATCGAAGTCATACCGGTACGCCGAGGGATCGCGGAGCGGCGTGGTCTCGGCATCCGCGACCTGCGTGGCCTCCCCCACGTTCGCGTGCTTGAGAATGTTCATCCCTTCCGCGTACGCCGCCATCATTCCGTATTCGATGCCGTTGTGAACCATTTTCACGAAGTGGCCCGCGCCATGAGGGCCGCAGTGCAGATAGCCGAGCTCCGCTGTCCCACTGCGTCCTTCGCGCCCGGGAGTTCGCGTCGTGGTTCCCGCGGCTGGGGCAAGTGTGGCGAAGATCGGATCGAGGCGCCGCACTGCATTGGCCTCTCCGCCGATCATGAGGCAGTATCCACGCTCGAGACCGAGAATGCCGCCGCTCGTGCCGATGTCCAGATATCGAATTCCGCGCTCGGCGAGGCGATTGGCACGCACGATGTCATCGCGGTAATAGGAGTTTCCTCCGTCCACCACGACATCGCCGGCAGCCAGTTTGGGAAGGAGCGCATCGAGCGTGGTATCCACCACCCCCGCCGGCACCATCAACCATATCGTGCGGGGAGTGGTGAGCTTCGCTACGAAGTCATCCAGCTCGATCGCGCCGGTCGCGCCCTCCGTGGCAAGTTTTTGAACCGCGGCGGCTACAGTGTCGTGCACCACGCAGGCGTGCCCCGCCCGCATGAGGCGTCGCACCATGTTGGCGCCCATGCGCCCGAGCCCGATCATCCCTAGCTGCATGTAGTCCTCTTGTGAGCGCTTCCGGAGTGGGATTCGCGGTTGCAACGAGCGGGCGGAGATCCGACCGGGAGAACGTAAGACAATTATCCCTGATGATCAGATATCGTGCTAGCGCCGTGGTCACGGTGTCGCGAGTTACACGCTCTCTCGGTTCCGTTGGGCTTAGGGGGACGACGGCTCAACTCGCCGTCCGCTGAGTTCGTCGCTCGTCGGATTGCGCTTACGCTATCCTGTGCTCGCGATCGGGTACGCTATTGGATCGCGGACGACTCGGGAACGGCGGATCCGTGAGGAAGGCGTGCGTTCCATATGGCAGAGCCCAGCAATGCCAGAGCGCCGACGCCGATGAAAAACTTTGCTATGAGTCCGTGTAGTGGTACGACGCCGGCAACCAGCGCGAGCGATCCCATGAGTCCGAGAGCGAGCGGACCCCACGAATGATGCGCCAAGTGCCCGCGCCAGAATCCCCACAACGCGACCGCGAGCGCGATCGCGATCGCCGGCAGCAGGATCGCGTCGCGTCGAAGAAAGCTCAAACCCGTCGCCGCCAGAATGCTGACGATGATCGGCGCACCCGCACAGCAGAGCGCGGCAAGGGTTGCTGCAATTACCCCTGCGCTTCCGGCCAATCGCCCGGAATCTCGAGCCACGGATTTCACGTTGGTCTCACATTGCGCTCATGGCGCATCGCTCTCGACGCAGCACCCATCAAGCCCCTGCTGGCTCGGCGGGCAGCGCACGTCCCCATACGAGCAGAAGACGCAGCAATCGCCGCCTCTGGGACGCAGCGTTTGGTGACATCCTGGGCACTCGTGAAAGAAGAGACACGCGTTGGTCGGCATGTTCATCTTTTCACGGTGGCCACAGTGCGGACACGTGATCGTCGACTGGAGCTCGAGCGTTGTCATTGGCACGAGTCGACGATCGGGATTTGTCGCCACGGGTAGTAACGCATGGTCCCTCCACCCGTGAATCTACCCGCGAGCACGGACGCGGCGAGCCCTCTACTCGTACGCGAGCGCCGCGACGATCGGGGTGCGTGTGGCGCGAACTGCTGGCCACGCGCATGCCAGCACCGATACCACCACGGCGAGCGCGAGCCATATCGCCACCGCTCCTCCTTGCGGAACGAACGATGTCGGCACCGGCAACAGGATGCGGCCGAAGGCGCTGCCCGAGCAGCACGCTGATCGGCAGCGACAGGGGAACCGCGATCGCCCAACTCAGGCACACGATGACGAGCCCCTCAGCCTGCACCATCGTCATGATCGAGCGCGGCGTCCCACCGATCGCACGCAGCACTCCGATCTCCCTCGTGCGCTCCTGCACCGCAAGGCTCATCGTCGACGCAAGCGCGAGCGCTCCAACGAGAATCGTCAGCTGCGCCATTGCGAGCAGAAAGTCGCCTACCATCAGCAGATGATCCTCGATCGCGCGGCGGCTGGCCTGCATGAGTTGGCTCGATTCAACGGCCATCCCGTCGCTCTCGAGGCTGTCGCGCACGCGCTGCAATACCTCCCCCTGTCGCGCGCCGTCGCGACTTGTCGTGCGCACGACGACGGAGCTCACTCGCGCATCACCCGTCACGCGGGCGAGCGATGCGCGCGTCGCGAATGCGGCCGCCCCTGGCCCCGCGGACTCGACGATGCCAACGACTGTCCATTGCGACCGCCGCCCTCCGATCATCAACTCCACCTGGCCGCCCTGGACGAGTGATGGATGCTCATCGAGCAGCTGCGTGGTGACGACGATCTCGGGCGCCGCACTGTCGCCGAGCGCGCGTCCCTGGATCACCGGAAGCGTGAGGAGCCGCGAGTCGGACGGAATCGCGGTCACCGGAATCGATGCCTCCAGCTCGTCCGCATCGGCGAGTGTCACCCGCGCCCCCGCGAATGCCTCGGCCTGCGATACGCCGGCGACGCGTGTTACGGTCGCCAGAACGCTGTCCGCTGCATGCGGATTCGAGAGTCGAACGGCCATGTCGAAGCGAAGGCGGTCCTCGTAGAGCGTTTGCACCGACGCGCGGATTGCCGCGCGCAGATCGAGCGCACCCAGAAAGGCCGCGCCGCCGGACGCGAGCGTCACCAGGGTGAGCGCCATCCGCCAGCGCCGCCGGAACGCGTTGCGCAGCGAGAGCAGCAGTGGCCGCCGAAGCCCGTGGATGCGATCGATCCACGACGCACTCGCATCATTCCGGATTCCGGTATCGCGCAACGCATCCGCGACGGGAACTCTGCTTCCACGCATCACGGGCACGGCCGCTGCAAGCACGGGAAGCAACAGGCCGGCCGCCACCTGCAGGAGTATCGCGTAGAGCGGTATGCTGTAACCGGTGATATCGAAGTTGAGCATCGTCGCGGCGAATCGCGCGTAGGCGCGCCCCATATACGCCGCGAGCGGGATGGCGATCGCGGACGCGAGCACGCCGAGGCCGAGCGCGAACACCAGATACATCGCCGCGAGCTGGGCGGGTCGTGCTCCGACCGCCTTCATCACCCCGATCTCTCGCAGCTGCCCCGCGAGCGTCGCGGTGACGAGGTTGACCACCAGAAAGCCGCTCATGAAGAGCGCGAGCAGGCCGAACGCACCCATCGTCATGAGCAACGAATCCATCTGCGCCGCGTGCATGTGTCGCCCGGGAACCGGCACGTCCACGGCAATCACGCGGTGTCCCATTCGCTCGGTGAGATCGCGCACCTGGCGTGCGACGGTGCGAATGCCGGCGCGGTCGAGCGTGCGATCGCGAGTCAGGATCTGGAGCTCGTCGAGTGTCGATGGCACGCCGAGGCGCACGAGAGTCGCCGGCGTGACAAAGCCGTAGACGACGTGATCCATCCACCCCGGCGCCAGCTCCGCGTCGCGCACGACGCCAGTCACCGGCAGCGTGACGGGAACGCCGTTGCCGACGCGAACGACGATCGAGTCGCCAACCGCTGCGTGCGCAAATCCGAGCGAGGAATGCTCCATGACGAAGGCGCCGTCCGCGGGCGGCCACTGCCCTTCCTCGTGCACCAGTGTGCCGATGCGCTGCGTGCTCGGCTTCTCCGACGCGTACAGCAGCGCCGCCGCCCATCCACCATCGAGCTGCGCTCCGGCCGCGACGGTGCGCCGGGCCTGCGCGTCGCGCACCGCCGGAAGCGAGCGCACCGCGCGCAGCAGGGCCTCATCCACCGAGTCCACGCGCAACGTGGCCGACGCAGGACTCGTGGCGAGATACTCCTCGCGTGTGACCTTGCGCAGCAGTGCCCACGAGTCGAGCACGGTGCCCGCGCCGGCGAGACCAACGACGATGGCGAGCACCACGGTCACCGTGCGCGCGCGATGCAGCCACGCATCGCGCAGCACCTTTCTCCACCGAGGGCTAAGCATGTACGAGCGACTCCTCGGCGATGCGTCCATCCGAAATCTCGATGGTGCGCGTACAGATGCGATGCAGGGAGGAATCGTGGCTCGCCACGACGATGGTTTGTCCATCGCGCGCCAGTCCGGCGAAGAGGTCGAGGATGACGGCCGCATTTCGGGAATCGAGATTCCCGGTGGGCTCATCGGCCAGGAGTACGCTCGGCGCGTTCGCGAGCGCGCGGGCAATGGCAACACGCTGCTGCTGCCCGCCCGAGAGCGTGAAGGGGAGCTTCTTCGCCTGATCCCCGACGCCGAGCTGCTCCAGCAGCGCCTGCGCGCGCGGCTGGCGCTCGCGTGAAGCCCATCGTGCGCACAGATCCATTGGGAGCATCACGTTCTCGATCACCGTCAGCGTTGGCAACAGCTGGAAGAACTGGAAGACGATGCCAACCGATCGACCGCGCCAGCGCGCCATGTCGCGCTCCGGAATCGCATGCACCGGAATCCCTCCGATGATCACCTCGCCGCTGCTCGGCCGATCAATGCCCGACATGAGATTGAGCAGCGTCGACTTGCCGCTCCCGGATTGGCCCACGATCGCCACGAGCTCGCCCGTGAGAATGTCGAGATTCACGTCGTCGAGAGCGGTGAAATTACCTGAGGGCGTCGCGTATCGTTTGCTTACCGCGCGCATGGTGATGAGCAGGTCGGACTGATTCATGATGTCGGTCATGATGGCGGCGAGTGTGTGGTGTGCGTGGCGTGCACAGGATCATACGTGTCGCGCAGGCCGAAGAGGCGCCATTCGACTGGCTCATCATGCCGTTGAGCGAAATGCCTCTCCTCTCCGCTGCAACACCGAGCAGGTTGTCATCACCGGACATTGCCGAGTGCTGTCCGGCAATCAACCTCGGGGAGGAGACATGAGAGCTCGTGCATTATCGTTGGTGGCCGCGATGGCGCTCTTGCCTTTCGCGGCGCGCGCGCAGCACGCGGGCGGGGACGAGTCGATGGGTGACACGAAGGCTCCGCGAGAGGCAACGCAGTACGACTTTCTCGTGGGCCAATGGGAATTGACGGTCAAGCCAAAGGTGTCGGGGCTGGTCGGGATGATTCACGGCTCGCCCAAGCTGCGCGGAAGCTGGAAGGGGGCGCGGGCGCTGGATGGTTGGGGAGTCGAGGACGAGCTTCGGATCGCGGACGAATCCGGGAATCCGGTTGCGTATACTCATTTTGTACGCATGTATGACGCGAAGGCGAAGCGGTGGGTGGTGAGCGCCGTGGATGTCTTCCGGAAGCGCGCCACGATATCTGCGGCTGAGTGGCAGGGAGGAGAGATGGTCTCGACGAGCGATGGCCTCGATCCGGACGGCAAGCCCTACCGCACGCGCACGCGCATCACCGACATTACTCCAGCGGCTTTCCATTTTCAGCAGGACGTCTCGTACGACAAGGGCGCGACGTGGGACGAAGCGCATCTCGTGATCGACGCGAAACGCACGGGTGGCAGCGCATCGCAGTGATGTCGCCGTGACCGAGCCGCTGCGCACGGATCGCATTGGCTCGCCCGCATGGCCACGGGGCTGGATGTGGCTGCAGCTGGTGATCGGATGGGTGCCCGTGTGGGCGCTGTACACCGCGCTCATTGTCAGCCAGCATCAGCCAGTCTCGCTTGGGCGCGCGGCCGCGCTCGGCGCGCGCTCGCTCCTGCCCGCGGCGCTGCTGGGCGTGCTCGTGCACCGCCTGCTCAAGCGAGTGCCGTGGCCGCGGCCGTTTCGACTGCGCTTCGCTCTCCTGCATTCTCGTCGCGGCGCCGGCGTATGCCGCGGCGTGGATCCTGTCGACGAGCGTGGTGGAGAGCGTGCTTCGCCGGCAGCTCGTGCATCGTCCTAGGCCCCGGCCTCATTCCGTTTCTCGTGATGGGCGTATGGCTGTACGTGATGGTCGCGGGGATCTCGTACGCGATCGCAGGCACCGAGCGTGCAGCGCGGGCCGAGGCGGCGAGCGTGCGCATGCAGCTGGCCGCACTGCGGGCGCAGCTGCACCCACATTTTCTGTTCAATGCGCTCCATACCGTCGTGCAGCTCATCCCAACCGATCCTGCGCGCGCGGCGGAAGCGGCGGAGCAGCTGGCCGCGCTTCTGCGCACCACGCTCGAGGATCGCGGGGATCTGATCTCGCTGCGCGAGGAGTGGGCCTTCATGTCGCGCTACCTCGATCTCGAGCGCATCCGATTCGGCGATCGTCTGCGCGTGCACGCGGAGCTCGACCCCGAGCTGCAGTACGATCGCGTTCCGTCTTTCGCACTGCAGACGCTCGTCGAGAACGCGGTGCGGCACGGGGCGGCGCCGCGCGTGGCTCCGACGGACATCACCGTGACCGTCAGCAGGTCAGTGACGACACTGATGCTTCACGTCGAGGACACGGGAAACGGAATGCAGCCGCGCTCGAACGGCGGAGAGGTGGGCAGCGGCACCGGGATCGCGAGGCTGCGCGATCGGCTCGCGGCGCTTTATGGTGACAGTTCGAGCCTGGTGCTCGAGTCCGGCAGCGCGGGCGGATTCTCGGCCACGCTCCTTCTGCCGCGCACCGAAGGGGAGTGAGGTGAACGTCACGACGCTCATCGTGGATGACGAGCCCGTCGCGCGCGCGGGGCTGCGCGCGATGCTGCGATCGATCGAGTGGCTGACGGTGGTCGGCGAGGCTGCGGATGGTCCCGCCGCGGTACGCGCGATTGATGCCCTGCGTCCCGAGCTCGTGCTGCTCGATGTCCAGATGCCGGGGATGCTCGGCACGGAGGTATTGCAGCAGGTGACGCATCAACCGTACGTCGTGTTCACGACTGCGTACGTCGAGCACGCCGTCGATGCGTTCGAGCTGGGCGCGGTGGACTATCTCCTAAAGCCGTTCGGGCCCGCGCGTCTCGCGGCGGCGATGGAGCGCGTGCGCTCGGCGCTCGGCGAGCCAGCGGCGCACTCGACGCTCGAGCGAGTTGGAGCGGCGCTGGGCCACGGACCCATCAGCCGGCTATTCGTGCGATCCGGCGGTGCGCTCGTTCCCGTGGCTGTCGACGGCGTGACGTGGTTCGCGGCCGACGGGGATTACGTCGTGGCGCACACCAAAACTTCGACGCACCTGGTGCATCTGCCCCTCGCGCGTCTCGAGGCGCGCCTCGACCCGAAGTGCTTCCTGCGCATCCATCGCGCACACATCATCAATCTTGACTTCCTGCGAAAATTCCGGCGCGGTGTGCGAGGAGAGCTGGTGGCGGAGATGATGGACGACACGCGCCTGCCCGTGAGCCGGGCGCGCGCGCGGGAGCTGAGGCATCTCGCGGTTTGAGCTGGTGAGTCGAAGCCCGCGTTAGTGCGGCCAGAGCGCCGCGAATGTGCCCGCGGTGAGCAAGCCGTAGATCAGACCATCGATGGTCGACTTGATCGTGATGCTCCACGACCGTCGGTACCAGATGGACAGCTGCCAGAGTGCCAGCGCGTACGCGACGAAGGACATCGTCCCGGCAAAACGGAACACCGCAAGATAGGGGGCGCCCGGAGGCAACGCGTGCGCCGTCACGTAGGCCGTGAAAATCCCGACGACGATGAGGTAGACGAACCACATCCCGAGATTGCGCGTCATGGACGTGATTCCATTCGGCATCACGGTCACGACCATCACTGGCCCGCGATCGATCTTTGCCTTGAATTCCGCGGTCTTCATGTCCGCCATGCTCGAGGGCCGCGGCACCATGTAATCGCCCGGCGCGATCGCCAGTGGACGGAGTGCGTCCATTACCTGGTCCTCGTTGGCCATCTTGGGAAAGTCGTTCTTGTGCCACGGCAGGGCCATGTGGATGATCGAGCTCGCGAAGAACACGATCACCGACGACAGCAAGATGGGCAGCCACAGCGCGCTCATGTGAGTCATTTGTCGCTCCGCCGCATGGATTATTGGTGGCCCTCGAGCAACGAGAAAGTGCGCCTCCCATCGAGGCGTGTCAACGCGCGGTGTCGCGCTGGCGTGCCGGTTTTGTTCCCGCCTGCTGCCTCGATGCAGTCGTCTGCCGCGGACTTGCGAATCGAGAGGCGGGCAACGTAGCCTCAGTGCATGATGGCCTGTCCGGAACGAGCGATCGGAGCGCACTGACGTGCTCTTCGGAATTCTCGTAGCAGTCGTCGGCCTCGTGTCGGCCGGCATCGCGGCGGTCACCGGCTTCGGCATCGGCAGCCTCCTCACGCCGACGCTCGCGCTCGAGACGGGGACCAAGCTCGCAGTGGCGGCGATCTCCATTCCTCATGTAGTTGGCACGCTACAACGCTTCTGGTTGCTTCGGCAGCACGTCGACAGACGCATTCTCCTCGGATTCGGCATCGCGAGTGGCGCCGGCAGTCTCGTGGGCGCGCTTGCTCACGTCTGGGTGTCGAGCCGAGCTCTCGCGCTCGTGTTTGGCGTCGTGGTCACCCTTGCTGGCATCTCCGAGCTCACGGGTTGGATGCGCCGCGTGCGGTGGGGTCGTCGCGCGGCGTGGGCAGCTGGTGGACTCTCGGGTTTGCTTGGCGGATTGGTCGGCAATCAGGGCGGCATTCGAACGGCGGCGCTCCTCGGTTTCGATGTTCCGAAGGAGGCGTTCGTTGCCACGTCCACTGCCATCGGACTCTTCGTCGATGGCGCGCGAATGCCCGTGTACCTCGCGACGGAATGGCGCGACATCACTGGCATTTGGCCGTTGGTGCTCACGGCGACGGTGGCGGTCGTCGTCGGAACAGCGCTCGGTGCGCGTGTGCTTGGCCGGCTCCCGCAACAGCTGTTCAGGCGCGTGATAGCCGTGCTTTTGATCATTCTCGGACTTACCATGGCGATCGCCGGGCGAGCCTAGCTATCGCCCGGCGCCGGTGGCGCGTTCATCGAGAGAGAAGGCTCATCGTGCACGAGCAGCGCGTACGCGCCGAGCGTCAGGAATTCCTCGAAGGGTTCCGCGGTGGCTGCCCGGAGAAATACGGCCTTGGCGTCATCAAAGCGTCGATCCCGCATGCCCGACGCACCAAGTTCGGAAGCGATGCGAGCCATCTCGCTCCCGGTGAGCTCTTCTACGAGATCGGTCGTAACGACGAGCGCGTTGTCGAGTCGCACGGCGTGATGGATCCACTGCCACACCTGTGCGCGAGAAATCTCGGCGGTGGCCGCATCTTCCATCAGGTTGTAGAGTGGAACCGCTCCGCGACCCCGCAGCCACGATTCAATGTATTGAATCCCCACGCGGATGTTGAGGCGAAGGCCTTCCTCCGTAACGCTGCCGGTTGGAGTCCGCAGCAGATCTGCAGCGTCGACTTCAACGTCCTCTCGAAGTCGTTGCAGCTGGTTGTCGCCGGTCATGTGTGCGGCGAAGACTTCGCGCGCGATCGGCACGCTCGCCGGATGTGCTACCCAGGTTCCGTCATGGCCGTCCGACGCTTCGCGCGCCTTGTCTGCCATTAGCCGATCTCGCGCGGTTGCGTTGGCTGCCGGATCGTCCTTCACCGGTATCTGCGCGGCCATCCCTCCCATCGCGAAGGCGCCACGCCCGTGGCAGGTACGAATGAGGAGTTGCGTATATGCCCGCATGCACGGCTGCGTCATGCCGACCTGTGACCGATCCGGCAGCACCGCGGTCGGATCGTCGCGCCGGGTCTTGATGAAGCTGAAGATGTAGTCCCAGCGACCGCAGTTGAGACCCACCACGTGTTCGCGCAATGCATGGAGGATTTCATGCATCTGGAACGCAGCGGGAAGCGTCTCGATCAGCACGGTGACCTTGATCGTCCCCCGTTCTATTCCAAGCGCTGATTCTGCCGCCGTGAGCACGTCGTTCCAAAGCCCGGCCTCTTCCGCCGACTGAAGCTTGGGAATGTAGAGATAGGGTCCGCTGCCGCGCTCGATCAGTGCGTGCGCATTGTGGAACAGGAAGAGTCCTGCGTCGAACAGGCACCCCGGAACGATGATTCCATCAACGGTGAGATGCGATTCCGGAAGATGCAGCCCACGGGGCCGGACGATGAGCGTCGCAATTTTGTCGTTCAACACGTACTTCTTTCCGCTCGCGTCATCATCGTAGGCGATGGTGCGGCGCACCGCGTCGCGAATGTTCATTTGACCGTGCACCACGTTATGCCAGGTGGGTGACGTCGCATCCTCAAAATCCGCCATGAAGACGTCGGCACCGGAGTTGAGCGCGTTGATGATCATCTTTCGATCCACAGGCCCGGTGATCTCGACAACTCGCCGTGTAAGGTCGGCGGGAATGTCGCCCACGCGCCACTTTCCCTCCCTGATCACGACGGTGTCGGGTCGAAAACCGAGCGGTTCACCGGCGTTCCACGCGCGCTGCCGTGCCGCGCGCTCCTCCAGCAGCGTCGTGATCCTGGAGCTGAAGCGCCGGGCCAGCGAGGCCACAAACTCCAGCGCCGCTGGTGTGAGGATTTCGTTGAACGGGCGTTCGGACATGCGCAACGATTCCGCCGAATCGCCGTACGAATGTGGGAGCGTCATGCGATCGTTCCTCGCCGGTTATCGATCTTCACCAAGATTAGCCGTTGGCGCGACTCGTTGATTTGTACGTACCATTAAAGTAGTGTTCGACCTCTCACATCCTGGACCCCGCGCGCGACACGATTCGAGGGAAATCGATCACCGTCGTCGCGTCTCCTTCACTCACATGTGCCACGATCCGTGAAACAACGTACGGGGCAGGTCGGTGACAAGTTGACCAGCCCGGCAGACATTGAGGGTGAGCGGCCGTCTGATGCGGCAACCCGCTCAGTCGTGCGGTACTCCCCGCTGAATGCGGAGTCGCCCGAGGCGGCTCTCGCCTCGCCGGTAACACCGACAGCGCACACGTACGTTCGAAGCAATTTCGAGGTGCCGCGCCTCGACTACTCGACCCATCGCATCGTTGGCAATGGCGCCATACGAGCCCCAGGCTTCTCGAGCATGCGGGATCTCGCGCGGCTGCCGCAACGCACGGTGATCGCCACGATGGAGTGTGCTGGAAACGACCGGACGGGCATCAGGCCCCTGCCCGGCGGCGAACCGTGGAACGGGGGCGCGATCAGCACGACCCGTTGGACGGGCGTGCCGTTGCACCACGTGCTCGACTCACTCGAACCGAACGAGAATGCGGCGGCGGTACTCGCGGTTGGTGCGGATTACGGCGCCCCCGCGGACACCACCGAATCTCTGGCGTTCGCGCGCGCGATTCCCATGGACGTCGCCCTGTCTCCGGACACATTGCTCGCGCTGACGATGAATGGCGAGCCCCTTCCGCTGCTGCACGGCGGCCCGGTGCGGCTGCTGGTGCCGGGCTGGTATGGCATGGCGAGCGTGAAGTGGGTCGCGCGAATCACGGTGCTCACGGACGAGTATGCCGGATATTTTCAACAGCAACGCTACGTCTACGACGACCGAGACTGGCACACGCCCGGTGACGCGCATGCGCGTGAAGTCGCTGATCGTGGCGCCGAGCGACGGGAGCGTGATGCTGCCCGGCGACGTCACGGTTTGGGGATGGGCCTGGTCTGGCGATGGGAAAATCTCGGAGGTCGAGGTATCGACCTCGGGCGACGGTCAATGGTACGCTACGAATGTGCTGCCGCCCGAATCGCCGCACGCATGGTCGCGCTGGGAGGTGACGGTCCCACTAGTAACTCCGGGACGCCACGTCCTCCGCAGTCGCGCGCGGGATTCATCCGGAGCCGTTCAGCCCGACTCGCCCGCGTGGAATCGACTCGGATACGGAAACAACGCCATTCAGCAGGTCACGATTCGCGTTGCGCCTGAGTAGCGCCGTAGTCGTCGCGTGACGTGTCCGCCGCCGTCCCGGAATTTTCGACTCGCGCTCTACTTAATTTCCGCACGAAAAGATTCGGCCCCCGAGTGGACGCGTTCGAGGTGCAGCTCTTGCGACACACCCTGGCGCTGAACACGTTCGGGCGAACGGACGCAGCTGCTACCGCACGGCGATTACTCCAGAGGAATGATTCATATGTCCACTTCGCAGCCTTCGAATTCCGCCGAAATTCCCCAACGCGAATTCGGTCGTACGCACGAGAAGGTCTCCTCGATCGGACTCGGCGGTTGGCATATCGGCCTCAAGCACGTCGATGATCCCCTGGGCATTCGCATCGTGCGCAGCGCGATCGACCGTGGCATCACGTTCATGGACAACTCGTGGGACTACAACGAGGGCCGAAGCGAGATCCGAATGGGCAAGGCGCTACGCGACGGATACCGGGACAAGGTATTCCTGATGACGAAGATCGACGGCCGCTCTCGGAGCGAGGCCGCGCGACAGCTGGACGAATCGCTGCAGCGCCTGCAGACCGATCACATCGACCTGGTTCAGCATCACGAAGTTCTCCGCTTCGAGGATCCCGACCGGATCTTCGACGAGGAAGGCGCTCACCAGGTGCTGCTCAATGCGCGACAGGCGGGCAAGCTCCGGTACATTGGCTTCACCGGGCACAAGGACCCACACGTGCATCTCACCACGCTCGAGGTTGCACGTGATCGAAGCTTTACCTTCGACGCGGCGCAACTGCCCCTCAATGTCATGGATGCGCACTTTCGCAGCTTCGAAAAGCTCGTCGTCCCGGAGCTCGTGAAGCAAGGCATCGCGGTGCTCGGCATGAAGAGCATGGCGAACGGAATCATCCTGCGCTCGAAAACCGTGACGCCCATGGAGTGTCTGCACTACGCATTGAATCTGCCGACCTCTGTCGTCATCACTGGCTGCGACAGTATGGCGATCCTCGATCAGGCCATCGAAGCGGCACAGACGTTCCGGCCGATGGGCGGCGATGAAATCGCCGCGCTCCTGGCGAAGACCAAACAATCGGCGTCGCGAGGCGAATTCGAGCCATTCAAGACGTCGTCGATCTTCAATGCAACGGCCGCGCATCCGGAATGGCTGGGGAAAGAGCCATCGCGGAAGAGAAAGCTCATGTCGATGTAGTCAGCGTTGCGCGCGATACATCAAGTCACCTTGGTGCGGGCGTGGTACTCGGGCCGGTCCCATGCGCGCTCCGCCAGAATGGCCTTGAGCGTCGCAATCGCATCCCACAGCTCGACGTATCCGAGATAAAGCGGCGTAAATCCGAATCGCATGATGTTCGGCATGCGAAAATCGCCGATCACCCCCCGGTCAATCAGCGCCCGCATGACCGGCCACCCATTCGGATGCGCGTAGCTGAGTTGACTCCCGCGCATTGAAGGCTCACGCGGCGACACGAGCTCGAAGGCGCCCTGTCCGAGTTCCTGCGCGACGAGCCGCTCGAATATCACGCCCTGCTGCACCGACTTCGCGCGGAGCCCGTCCAGCGACGCCTCGAGCATCAGGTCGACACCCACCTCGAGCGCCGCAAGACTGATCAATGGAGGCGCCCCAACAGTGAAGCGATCGATTCCCTCGGCGGGGCGGAACGATTGCTCGAAGGTGAACGGCGACTCGTGCCCGAACCATCCGCTCAGAATCGGCCTGATGTGCGGCTGATGCCGGTGAGCGACATAGAGAAACGCGGGAGCTCCCGGCCCGCCGTTGAGATACTTGTATCCGCATCCCACCGCGAGGTCGACATCCGCGCCCGTCAAATCCACGGGCATCGCACCGGCCGAGTGGGCGAGGTCCCACAACATGAGCGCGCCCGCTCCGTGCGCTCGCTCGGTGATGCGCTGCATATCGTGCATGCGGCCAGTGCGGTAGTTGACGTGCGTCAGCATGACGACCGCAACGTCGTCCGTGATCGCGCCTTCCATCGCACTCGGCTCCGCGAGCCGCAGCGTGTGCCCGCGGCCGAGGTAGCGTGTCAATCCCTCGGCAACGTAGAGGTCAGTCGGAAAATTGTCCGCCTCGGAGACGATGACCTTCCGTTCCGGACGCAGCTCGAGCGCTGCCGCCAGCGTCTTGAACACGTTGATCGACGTCGAGTCCGCGACGATCGTTTCGCCATCCCGCGCGCCGATCAGGCGACCGATCTTTGCGCCGATCCGCTGCCGGCACTCGAACCACCCGTTGGTGTTCCAGCTGCGAATGAGATCGCGGCCCCATTCGACTTCCACCAGTTCACACACGCGCGCCGGCGTCGACGCGGGCATCGCTCCCAGAGAATTGCCATCGAGATAGATGACGCCCGCCGGGAGTGAGAAGCGATCGCGAAAATTGCGAAGGGGATCGGCGCGATCGAGCGCCTCGAGATCAGCGCGCGTCAGTGGGTCGCTCATGACTTCCATTTACAGTTCGGTGCGCACGTCCCAAAGCTCCGGGAAGAACGTGACGTCGAGGACTTGCCTCAGGTAGCCGACTCCTGCGGTTCCACCAGTTCCGCGTTTGCGTCCGATGATGCGCTGCACCGTGGTCACATGGCGGAAGCGCCATTGCTGGAACCAGTCCTCGAGGTCGATGAGTTCCTCCGCCAGCTGATACAGATCCCAGTAGCGCTTCGGATCCTGGTACACGCCTGCCCATGCTGCAAGGACCGAGGGATCTGCGTGGTATGGCTCGCGCACATCGCGCTCCAGCACTGCGGCATCGATCGCGAATCCGCGCCGAGCGAGCAGGCGGATGGACTCATCATAGAGGCTGGGCTCCTCGAGCGCGCGCTCGAGCTGCGCGCGGATATCGGCGCGATGCCGGTGCGGCGCTATCGTCGCCGCCTGCTTGTTGCCGAGCGCAAACTCGATCAGCCGATACTGCGCCGACTGAAATCCGGAGGATTGGCCCAAGGCACCACGGAAGTGCGAATAGTCGCTCGGGGTCATGGTGGACAGCACGTCCCACGACTGGATGAGCTGCGACTGAATTCGGCTCACTCGCGCCAGGTGCTTGAACGCCGGCTGGAGATCATCGGCGATGATGAGCCGTCGTGCGGCCGCGAGCTCGTGGAGAGTCAGCTTCATCCACAGCTCGGTCGCCTGGTGGATGATGATGAAGAGCAGCTCGTCGTGACAGTCGGAGCGTGGCTGCTGCGCCCCGAGCAGTTTGTCGAGATGAAGGTAGTCGCCATAGCTCATGGCTCCGGCGAAATCGGTATGCGCTTCGGGAGCAGGGCTCGATGCCGGCGGGTGGGGCGCTTCGTTCTCCATGTCGCTAGTCTCCGTCGTAGATCGTTGCCGGATCGGTTGCCGCGAGCTCGATGAGGAAAGAACCGATGCGTGCGGCGACGGCCTCGAGGAATCGAGCTCCCTTGTCGGATGATGCGGCCACTGGGTTGCCTGAACCGGTGTCCACCGAAACGCGCGACCAGGGGCGTGGGGCCCAGACCCAGCCTTCTCGGAGGCCCGCGATCGATGGGCGCTTCTGGCTTCCGTCGCCAGCTTCCGACAACGGCAGTAGCAGCTCGGGTGCGATGTGCTGCATGACGCTCGTCTCGAGCTCTCCGGCGTGATCGCCCGGCTCATCGAAATACGGTTTGGGGTCCACACACGTCCACCAATTGAGCGTGCAGAGGAACACCCGTGTGCGCGGCTGCAGCTCGCGGATCATCTGACGAAAGTCATTGCCACCGTGGCCGTTCAGGATGACGAGCTTGAGAATTCCCTGGCCCTCCAGCGCGCTCGCGAGATCACTCAGCAACGCGGCCTGCGTGCTCGGATTCATGTTCAGGCACAACTTGATGTCGAGCTGTCCCGTGTTGACGCCGAATGGAACCGTTGGAAGCACCACCACTCGCGCCCCGCTCTCCCACGCGATCTGCGCGGAGGCTTCGGCTACCGAGTCGCACTCCATGACATCGGTAGAGTACGGCAGATGATAGTTGTGCGCCTCGGTTGCACCCCACGGTAGAATCGCGACCTGGTAGTCGGTGACAGCGACAGTCTTCCAATTGGTCTCTGCGAGGATGTACGGGCGTGGAGTCATGTACCCAAAAGTAGCGTGGCTTCCGTTCCCAACGGCTGGGGCTCGACTTATCCAACGTGGAGCTGTATTCAGCCGTAATCCCTGGACGAGCGGCCGCCTCCAACCTCCACCCGGCGCCACGACGCATGAAATACAAACGGGCTGCTCGAATCGCGTTCGCCACGGGCATGATCGGCCTTGGCATTTTCGGCCTCATCAACGGCGACTTCGATGGAAATATGGCAGTTCGTCCCCGCTTCAGTCCCCGGTCGCCAAGCGCTCGAGTACGCATCGGCGGCGCTCATGTTGGTGTGCGGCATCGGCTTGCTATCGACGCGCACCGAAATCGCTCTCGGTGCGCGTGCTCCTTCCATACCTGGCGCTCCTGGTGCTTCTGCTGAAACTCCCGGTGGTCGTCAAACATCCGCTTGTCGAAGTGGCGTGGCAGGCAATGTCGGAGATCCTGGTGGTCTTCGCGGGAGGATGGGTGCTGTTCGCCCCGGACAAGCGCCAGCTTCGCATCGCGCAACTGGTATTCGGATTCGCGCTGATTCCGCTCGGGCTCGCGCACTTCGTCTACCTGAACATGACCGCGCCGCTCGTCCCCGGCTGGCTTCCCTATCACACCGGCTGGGCCTACTTCACCGGCGCCGCGCAGATCGCGGCCGGACTCGGCGTGCTGCTCGGGGTTCTTCCGCAGCTCGCGGCGACGATGGAGGCGGCGATGCTGACCGCATTCACAGGATTGGTCTGGATTCCGGCGATTCTCGCGGCGCCCACATCGCATCCCGTGTGGTCAGAGTTCACGATCTCGTGGGCGGTGAGCGCGGGCGCGTGGGTCGTTGCCGCGAGCTTCACGAACGAGAATCCCTCGACCGTTACCTAGCGGCCGGCGGAACGGCGGATGCGCAAAACCCGACCGCCACACGGCAATCGGGTTTTGCGATCGAGCTTCGGATTTCAGCCGAGGAGAGCCACGGCTGAGTCGTCAACTCACCTTGTTGAGGACCAACGTGAACGACGTGTTCGTCGACCCCGCAAATCCACCCGGCACCGTCTCCGTGAGCGTGGTGGTGGTCGCCGTGGCGGTGTAGATCAACCCCGGGTGCGCGGTGCTCGTGAAAGTCACCGTGGATCCGGAGAAGGCGTACGTTCCGGCATCCGCGATCACCGCTGCGGGTCTCCGCCGTCCGACGTACCCGTGCCACCGATGGTGTACGAGTTATCGGAGTTGAGCATCACCGTGCCTGACTGGATGACGATCGTGTGATCCGGGTTGTTGGGAACCGTGTACGGCAGCGAACTGCCGTCGATGGTCGCGAGCGAGTACGTGCCCACCACGTCCGTGGGACCTGTGACGGTTTCTTGTCGGAGCCGCATGCGGCGAGCGTCGAGACCACTGCGGCGAGTGCGAGTGCGGACGCAGGACGAACGACCCAGCTACGCGACGACAGGTTGAATCCCCTCATATTGCGCTCCCTGAAAAAAGAATGGCGACGCGCTGCGCACTCTGGCGCTCCGGCTTGCTCACACGTCCCGTGCCGCGGGCGTTCCCCTGCGACCATGGCACACTCAACAGCACCATTATGTCTCAATCGAGACGGACGGCGAGGGTCGTTCAGAATACTTTGTGTCCTTCTCCGTTGAAAAACCACCGAAAGGTGCGCCCGCCATCAGGCGCCCAGAGCGCGGTTCTCACCCGCTCGCCACGGCTACGGTAACGTGGTTCATTCCGTGAGCGCCTGCGCCGGCGGTGACGGAGAAAACCGCCAGAGGCTGTGCAGAAGGTAGGCAAAAAGAGCGACGTCAAACGCGACATAGGCGTATTCCGTGCGCGAAACACCTACGCCATAGGGGAACCATATGCCCGGCACACCGAGCCTGCTCAACTCGGATGCGAAGACGCCAATCCCGCCTAGCAGCATTGCGGACAGAGCGAGCCAGTCTGCTCGACCGCGGCGCGAAATTCCACGAAAAATGATGTAAGCCGAAAGCAGACCAAACGCATAGCGTACGAGCTGGAAGACTTCGGCGGAGGTATGCATGATCCCCAAAGACAGCGACGGCAAGAGCAGAGGCGTGCTGAGTGCACGCGTGGCCAGGTAGGCCGCCGTTAGAATCGCGGTGGAGATCTTGATCCATCGCACATCCTGGAGTCCGAAGCATGCGCTCCACGCCATTGTCCAAGCGGCGAATGTGAAAGCGTCCACTATGGTCAGTCGCCAAAGCACGAATTCTCGAAGCGTTTCGAACTGCCACAGAAAGAATATGGGTTGGTTTGCTCGCGCGAGGGCAAGTAGAACGAGCGTTGCGGCAAGCCAAGGGTAGAACCGTTCCTTGCGATCGAAGGGCACCAGGCAGAGGGCCATAATCGCGAGAGCCAGAAAGAGGAACGGCTCCACGGCATCAACCGCATAGCCTTCGACTGTCTGCAGCCACTCCAGCCGATAGTAATCGTCGGCGCCTGTTCCCGTACCAATTAGCGGCGCGATATGGATGCCACCGCCGTCGGCTGCAGTCGCCCCTTTGAGCGACGCTACGCGAAACGCGATGACCCCGCTCAACTTCCCGTCATCTGGCGTCCACCACGCTCTCGGCAACGCGAAACGCCGAGGCTGAATGCTGACGATCGACGGTGGATTGCGGGTAAAGTCACCGATGCCGCCCACGAGATGGCCGTTGAAAAACAGCTGGTAACCATTGTCGACTGCGGCGGGCCCGACCAGATAAATCGCGCTGTCGCCGGTGTCATTGACGCGAACTGACATCCGGTACCAAGCAAATCCGGCGTAGCCGCGATGGCCGCGCGCGCCCCAGCCTGGTACATAGTTCCTGAGGCCGACATCGCCGTCATGGGATCCCGGCGCGGGCGTTAGATCGATTGCTTCCCATGTCGAATCGTTGAAGTCCGCTGCTGCCCAGAGTGGATCATCGCCTGTATGAAACTTCCACGGTCCGTTGAGCGCGATGACCGATTCGCCAAGATTGATGGAAACAGCCGCGTGCGTCGTAGCGGCGCCGAGCGCGAGCGACACAATCATGGTGGAGAGAAAACGCGGCATGTTACGACTTCGACGCAGACGACGCGTCGCGCCGAGTGGAAAGCCAGGGAGCGGCCGAATACGAGTCTGCGACGACCCACGCTCCCGCGCCAATCGTCCATGAAATGATCAGCGCTGTCCACTGCAGTCGGCTCGTTGGGTCCGCTACAACGCCGGGCACCCAGACCAGCAATGTGAATACACTGATCATCGCCGCTTCCAGCGTCGCAGCCAGGCGCGGATAGATCGCGAATGCCACGCCGAATCCCGCCGCGATGTGGCCGGCGCCGGTCAGGTATGCCAGCGCGCCGCGCGCCGGAAGCCACGCCGGAACCATTGCCGCGGTCGGAGCATGGTAGACAAAGTGTGAAAGGCCGATGGCGGGCAGCGCAATCGCGAACAGCAATCGTGCGTTGCACACGCCCCTGTCACCGGTGCTGCCCGACAGTTTTTTACCGCCCCATCCATCGCCCAGCCTTGCAACGAGTACCCACGCTCCGGCGAACACAACGGCGATTTCAGCAGCTCCGTTCCAGTTCAACTCGACCGTGGGCGCCATCACGATGTGCGGCACTTTGAGCACGACGAGCCAGATCGCGAGGTATACGAACAAGACTCTCGACGCGAGCGCAACCGCCGGGCCCCACAGCAGGCCAACTCCCAACGCGAGTTCCAATAAACCGGAGAGGTTCGCCAGAACGCCGCGCCACGGAACCCATGACGGAACCGGCTGCCATGGGAGCGCAAAGTCGCCGTAGACGAGGGCAAGAATACCGAGTCCCATCAATCCGACTGCGAGCAGAACGCGGCCGATCCCGACGTGACGCATGCGCTAATTTCCGAGATTGTGAAAGGGATCGACAAATCCTGGGAGCACAGTTTGCGCGAGCAGCGTTGCTGCGCGATAGCACCAAGTGCGTGACCTTCGGCCATACCAAGTCGAACGCTTCGAACCAGAATTTGTGGTCGGAGATCGCCACTTCATGGGCGGCCAGCGCCGGCGAGTGGGTCGTTGCTGCGAGCCTCTCGAAGGAGAGCGAGCGCCCGCCGTCTAGCCGTCGGGCGGCCGGCGACTGGACGCGTGCCGGGCATCTCACGGTGAGCTATATTCCCGACGACGATACCAGAGAATCCAACGGATCAGTTCGGAGCCTTTCATGAGCTCGACGCGGAGTCTCAACTTCATTCGCACATGCGTGGCCTCGTTGCTGATCGCAGGCGCCGGTACGGTTCAGGCGCAAACGATTACGGGAGCCGTGCGGTCGTCATCCGGCGCAATTCCAGACGTGACGGTGCGCCTGCTGGAGCTCCAGCGACTTGTGCGGACCGGTTCTGGCGGGCGATTCACATTCACCAATGTGCCGAAGGGCACGTATCGCATCTTCGCGGCTGCGCAGGGATTCGCGCCGGTGACGGACACGGTGCACGTCACCGGCGACGTGGCGACGGTCTCGATCACGCTGCGGGAATCGCCCATGCGTCTCGAGGATGTCGTGGTTTCGGCGGCGCCGGACGCGGGACTCGTGTCGCAGCAGTACCAGTCGACGGCGACCAAGTCGCGGTCGGAGCTTCTCCAGAGTCCCGGTACGACCTTCGCCGAAAAGATGTCGGACCTGCCGGGCGTCGCGGTGCGCGGACTCGGTTCTGCGCCCGATCGTCCGATTCTGCGCGGGCTCGGTGACAACGAGGTGCTGGTGCTCGAGAACGGGCTTCGCATGGGCGACCTCGCGACGTTCGATCCCGCCCACGCGACGCCGATCGACGCGCTGTCGATCGCGCGAGTGGAAGTCGTGCGGGGCCCCGCGACGATTCTCTACGGCCCGAGCACGATCGGCGGAATCGTGAACGTGATCACCGACATCGTGCCGGAACTTTCGGATCGCAGAGTGTCCGGAACGGCAGTCGCAGAGGGAAGCACGGGGGCCGACCAGGTCTCCGGCTACTTCAACAGCGTATTCGGCAACGACCATCAGGCGTTAAAGGTTTCGGCCGGCGGTGTGCACGGAAGCGACATTCGCATTCCGAGCCGCACCTATGTCGATCCCGGCGCGGGAGCGGAGTTCGCTCTCGATCGCGCGCCGCAGTCGTTCGATCACAACTGGGAAGCGGGCGCCGGCTACACGTATCAGTCGTCGTTCGGCTCGATCGGCATCGGCGGCAAACACTTCTCCACGAACTACGGCATTACCGGCGATCCGCCGAATCCGGATTTCGAAACGATCCCGCCCACCACCTCGCGCATCGAGCAGGGGCGCAACACCCTCGAGCTCCGCAGCCTGTTCAACGTGGGGAGCAAGGTACTCGATCAACTGCGGGTCACGGCCGCGTACAACTACTACACGCAATCCGAATTTCCAACGGCGCAGGACGAGACCGGCGTCTCCGATCCGCAGGCGAATCACTTCCGCAAACAGACGACGAATGCCGTCGTGCAATTTCTCCAGCAGCCGTGGGGACGACTGCACGGGACGCTCGGATTGTGGGCCAACATCGAGACGCTCAACATCGCGGGCGATCAACCCCTCGGACCGAATTCGACGACCACGGGACTGGCCGGGTACGGCTACGAGGAGTTCGCCGTTACGCCGAGCACGCGGCTGCAGGCAGGCTTGCGCTTCGACTACAACAAGATCCAGACGCACCCGTACGGGGGATCGACGGATTCCGTATTTCAAACGCTGAACGAGTCGCGTCTCTCGAATGCCGTAACCGCATCGCTCGGCGCGGTCCACAACTTCGACGCGCACATCACCGGATCGTTCAGCGCCGCGCGATCGTTCCGCGCGCCGACTGTGCAGGAGCTCTTCGCCAACGGGCTCGATGCCGCAAGCGGCACGTACTCGGTAGGTACCGCGACGCTCAAGCCCGAGACCGGCTACGGTGTGGACGCTTCACTTCGCGGCACGTACGCGCAGGTGGCGTTCGAGGTGTCTCCGTTCGTGAACTACATCCACGACTACATCTACGGCTTCCTTCGCGGCGACACCATTCAGGATTTCCCGGTACGGCAGTTCGCGCCGACGAACGCGCGCCTGTTCGGATTCGAGACGGGCGTCACCGTGCAGCCGCTGCAGACGCTCGCGCTGCGAGCGCAGGCGGACTACGTGAATGCGCAGGACACGCGATTGGACCAGCCGCTGCCGTTCATTCCGCCCCTTCGCGGGCTGCTGCGCGCGACGTATCAGAAGCAGCGCTTCATGGGCTTGATCGAGGAGCGCATGGCCGCGCGGCAGTCGCGCCTCGGCGACGGCGACACGCCGACTCCCGGCTATGCGATTACGAACGTGGGCGTCGGAGTGCGGTTCGCGGGCGGGGGCCTCGTGCACGACATTCGTTTGTCGTGCGACAACCTCTTCGACCAGGTGTACCGCGACAACCTGTCGGTGGTCAAGGACTTCATTCCGCAGCCCGGCAGGGCAGTGCGACTCGGATACGAAATGTCCTACTGACAAGGGCGAAGGGCGTGGTGATCGTGCCCTCTTCCTTGTAGCCGCGCACATGGATGTTGGGATGGTTGGTGCGCCGATAGGTGAGCCGATGCACCAACCAGGGATAACCGTGGAAGGCAAAGATCACCGGCTTGTCAGTCGTGAAGAGTTCGTCGAAATCCATTTCGCTCAGGCCGTGCGGGTGCTCGCTCTGCGGCTGCAGCTTCATCAGGTCGACGACGTTGACCACGCGGATCTTCAGCTCGGGCAGATGCTCGCGCATGATCGTCACCGCCGCCAGCGTTTCGAGCGTCGGGACATCGCCGCAGCAGGCCATCACTACGTCCGGCTCGACGCCCTGATCGTTGCTCGCCCACTGCCAGATGCCGATTCCCTCGCGTGCAGTGCTTGACTGCCTCGTCCATCGTCAGCCACTGCGGCGCCGGATGCTTTCCCGCGATCACGACATTGACGTAGTGCCGGCTGCGCAGGCAGTGGTCCATCACCGACAGCAGACAGTTGGCATCCGGCGGCAGGTACACGCGCACCACTTCGGCCTTCTTGTTCACCACGTCATCCATGAAGCCCGGGATCCTGGTGGGTGAAGCCGTTGTGGTCCTGCCGCCAGACGTGCGACGACAGCAGGTAGTTCAGCGACGCGATCTTGCCGGCGCCACGGCAAGCCGCGACGTGACCTTCAGCCACTTGGCGTGCTGATTGAACATCGAATCGACGATGTGGATGAATGCCTCGTAGCAGTTGAAGAGGCCGTGGCGTCCGGTGAGCAGATAGCCCTCGAGCCAGCCTTCGCATTGGTGTTCGCTCAGCATTTCCATCACGCGGCCCGTCGGCGCGAGAAATTCGTCGTTCGGCGAGGTGGCGGCGTCCCATTGACGGTCGGTCACTTCAAAGACGGCTTCCAGACCGTTGGAGATGGTCTCGTCCGGGCCGAAGACGCGGAAATTGCGCTGCTCGCGCGTTGAGCTTCATGACATCGCGTAGGAATCGCCCGAGCACATGCGTGTCGCCGATGCCACGCACGCCGGGCGCGGGTACATCCACCGCGTAGTCGCGGAAATCCGGCATCCGCAGATCGCGCAGCAGCATGCCGCCGTTGGCGTGCGGATTCGCACCCATGCGTCGCGTCGCCTTTCGGCGCAAGTTCCGCCAGTTCCGGCTTCAACGGCCCTGCGCGTCGAAAAGCTCCTCGGGCCGGTAGCTCCTCAGCCATTCCTCCAGCTGCTTCAGGTGCTCCGGCTTCGTGGCCGGGTCCGTGATCGGCACCTGGTGCGAGCGAAACGTGCCTTCGATCTGCACGCCGTCGACTATCTTCGGCCCGGTCCATCCCTTGGGCGAATTGAGAACGATCATCGGCCAGCGCGGACGCGTCGGTGTTGCCCGTCGGCTCGCGCGTCCTGCTGAATCCTCTTGATCTCCTCGATCGACCGTGTCGAGTGTCGCCGCCATCGCCTCGTGCATCAGTACCGGCTCGTCGCCCTCCACGAAGTACGGCGTCCAGCCATAGCCGCGCAGCAACTGCTCCAACTCCTCACGGGTGATGCGGGCGAGAATCGTCGGGTTGGCGATCTTGTAGCCGTTCAGATGCAGGATCGGCAGCACCGCGCCATCGGTGGCCGGATCGAGAAACTTGTTGGAATGCCAGGCCGTGGCCAGCGGCCCCGTCTCCGCCTCCCCGTCGCCGACCACGCAGGCCACGATCAGGTCGGGATTATCGAACACCGCGCCAAATGAATGGCTCAGCGAGTAGCCGAGCTCGCCGCCTTCGTGAATCGAGCCGGGGCATTCCGGCGAGGCGTGGCTCGGGAATGCCGAGCCGGGAAAGGAAAACTGGGTGAACAGCTTCCGCAGGCCGGCTTCATCCTGGCTGATGTTCGGATAGATCTCGCTGTAGGTGCCTTCGAGGTACGTGTTGCTCGACCGACGGCCGGGCCGCCATGACCGGGACCGGAGACGTAGATCATGTCCAGATCGTACTTCTTGATCACCCGATTCAGATGAGCGTAGACGAAGTTCTGCCCCGGCGTCGTGCCCCAATGTCCGAGCACGCATCTGCTTGATATCCGCCGAGCGTCAGCGGCCGCTCTCAGCAGCGGATTGTCGTAAGAGATAGATCTGCCCCACCGACAGATAATTGGCGGCGCGCCAGTAGGCATCCATCCAGCGAATCAATTCCGGCGAGCAGTGTCGTGGAAGTCATGTCTAAGGGTGGTGAGGGCAGGCCATTCGTCACGAGCGGCAACAGGCTATTCGAATGAGGCGCCGCAGGGCCATGCGTGCAGAGGGCCGGCTGCACGAGCTGACGATTGAACATCATGGCGGATAAGCGGCCTTACTTACCGAGTTGGAGGTTGCGGGAGACGGACCTCGCGATCATCAGCTCTTCATCAGTGCGGATAACCCGCACTGTGACTCACGCGGCGGGTGTCGAGATGAGCCCCGCGTTCTTCGCGTTGCGCCGCACGATTGAGCTCAATGCCGAGGAAGCTCAACCCTTCGCAGATCCGCGCTCGGATAACCGCCGCATTTTCGCCGACGCCTGCCAGCGAAGACGAGTGTGTCCAGCTCCGCCGAGGGCAGCTGCGAACGAGCCGATCCACTTCCTCGCCTGATAGCAGAACAGCGCCACGCGTCCGCCGCACGGCGGATCGCGTGTCTCGCGCGCCAGCAGATCCCGCAAGTCGGAACTTGTCCCGGACACTCCAAGCAGCCCGGATTCGTGGTTCACCATCTGCTGAAATTGCTTTGCGGTCATGCGCTCGGTGCGTGCGAGGTAATACGCGACGCCAGGGTCGATGTCTCCTGTTCGGGTGCTCATCACCAGTCCCGAGGTCGGCGTGAACCCCATGGTCGTGTCCATGCTCTTGCTGTGCCGTATCGCGGCCAGGCTCGCACCATTGCCGAGGTGAGCGAGGATCACTCGCCCGCGCGCAGCAGCAGGGTCGAGTCGTGCAAGTTCTTCCATGAGATAGCCATAAGACAAGCCCGTGGAATCCGTAACGCACGACTCCCCTTACTCCAGTACCGTCGCGGGATCGCCAGCAGCGTCGCCACGCGCGGCATGGTGCGGTGAAATGCCGTATCGAAGCATGCGACCTGCGGTAGCGTTGGATGCCGACGCGCGAACGTGTCGATCAAGTAGATCTCGCGTGGCAAATAATCAGGAGCATACGGGCGTGATGCGCCGTAGCTCCGCGAGCAGTCGCGGCGTCACTCGCTCCGGCTCAGAGTGCCTCATTCCATGCACATGCGATGACCGACAGCTCCGACGGACGCGAATATCGGTCGATCATCGCGCCCTGTCATCATCGTAGCCCCACCAATCCCTTCACGGATTCCCGCAACTTCGCCGGATCGAACCCGACTCCGTGCCGGAAGACCGTCTCGACGTTGCGAATGTCGGCCGGCTTCCGAACCGGATCGCCGTTGAGCACGACGAGATCCGCATCCATGCCGGCCTTGACCGTCCCGACGTGCTTTTCGAAGCCGAGTATTTTGGCGCCGTTCGAGGTCATGATCTGGATGGCCTGTTCCGGCAGAAATCCCGCTTCGATCAGGAGCTCGTAGTTGCGCTGATCGCCGTAGCCAGCGATCGCGCTCACACAGCACGGATCGGAGCCGGCGCCCAGCAGCCCGCCCGCCTTCACGAAATCGCGTTCGAACTGCATCGCCTTGTGAAGCTTGAGCCGCGCGATCGAATCGCTCGCCGTCTTGCCACTCGCATAGTACGCCGCTACCTGATCGGATGCCGCCGGGTACAGCGCCTCCAGCACCCGCGGATCGGCCGGCACCCGGCTCGAGGCCCCGAGCTCGAACACGTCCAGTGTCGACGTCATGCCGACGTGATGCTGGACCATCGAATGAATCGTCTTCTGCACGTCGGGGCTTTCGATGTCGAGATTGCCGAACATCACCGAGTCCGCCACGTCGGACACACGTCGGGTTGCTTGTCGGGATAAAACTCGGTGTCCGTGAGAAGACCGTGCTCCAGCTGGTCGATGCCCAGGTCGACCGCTTCGCGAAAGCCGACGGAGCACAGATGCGCCGTCACCTTGATGCCGTCCTTGTGCGCCTCCTGAATCGCGGCGCCGAGTTCCGCGCGCGTGACCTGCGTATATGCCTTGAACCACGTCACTCCCTCGTCGGCCCAGTACTTCACCATGCGACGAGCGTCGTCCGGGCCGGAGAGTGGATGCATCGCGCGCAGGTCCCGGCCCCGGTCCCTGCAGATACGGACCCGTGGGAACGATGGTCGGCCCCGGCGATCGCCATCGAATCGGTCTTGCGCTTGAGATTGAGCTCCTGATACGCATCGACGCTCCCCGTTGTGCGGATCGTCGTCACGCCTGCGGAAAGAAAGAGCCGCGGATAGCTCGCTCCCATGTATTTCATGCCGCCGTAGTACATGTGATCGTGCAGGCCGATGATTCCGGGAATCACGGTCTTCCCGCTCGCATCGATCACCAGAGCTCCCGCGGGAACTGCCACGCGCGAGGCGCTGCCGACCGCCGCGATCTTGTCTCCGCGGATGACGATCGTCTGATCGTCCATTGCCGGTGTGCCCGTTCCATCCACGAGCCTGGCGTGCGTGATGGCGACGACGGGGGCGTCAACCTTGACGTATTGCGCGCACTTCGGGATTCAACGCGCGAGTCTGGGCGCCGACCGGAGATGCGGTCGCGGCGATCAGCGCCGCTACCATGGTGATCGGGGCTGAGGAGCATCATTCTCCACATCACGACTGATTCTCCTGATCCGAAGTTGTCGCCGACTGCGCGATGAAGTGTTCGCGTGTCACAACTTTGCCGGTGTCTGCTGATTGCGCGGGCTCACGGTGAACATTGTCATCATCCCCGCGCTCAGATGCTCGGCGACGTGACAGTGCAGCATCCATTGGCCGGGGTTCGACATGTCGACAAGGAGATCGACCGTCTCGCCCGCTGGTATGACCGCCGTGTCCTTCCAGCCCAGATTCGTGCTCGACACGCCGTCGCGACTGAGCACGAGAAAACGCTGGCCGTGCAGATGGATTGGATGCTGCATCGCGTGACTCGAAGCGGGATCGTTGAATATCCGGAGCTTCACGACGTCGCCCTGCGTGAAATGCCAGTCGATGTCCATGTTTTCCCTTCCCGTCGCGGGGTCGCGCAGAATCCATCGCACCTGTCGCCCGGTGACCAGCCAATTCATCATCGGCATTCCGTCGTTCCACTCGACGGCGGCGTTGATTCCCAGCAGCATGTTCGAGACGGCATTCGGAAGGTCGCGCGCTGCAAACGTCAGCACCAGCGAATGGTCCACCGGCTTTGCGAAGTACTTGCGAAATGGCGCCAAATCGCGCTCGACATCCTTGTTGGCGTGGAGTCTCTCGAACTCTCGACCCGCATGCTGGATGTTACTGCGCGCCGTCGCACGCACCATTCCCAGTGTGTCGATCTCGGCCGAGTAGGTGCCCGCGATGTGCGCGAGCGCCTGCACGCGATTCACGAGCGCGTGCCGACCGTCATGGCCGAACTTCACGTCGACGACGTAGCGCTCCGCCGGAGCAATGGGGACGCTCTGCACCCACTCCTCGCGCTCGAGCTTGCCCAGATCGCCCGCGATTACCTTCATCCGTGCATCGACGAACGAGAGGTTGTACATGCGGGCACTCGACGCGTTGGTCAGAAGGAATCGCACGACGTCGTCGCGATTGACATTGAGCGTGTAGCGCGTCTCTCCATTGATGAGAAATACGTTGCCGAACCGGCCCATGAGCGCGTGTGTCGGCGCTTCCGCACCGTACGGAACCAATCCGGCCTCGTTGATGGAGATGTCGCCGAGCGCCAGGACCTCCTCGCGATTCACCGGATCGCCATAGTAATGCGCGCTCGCCGGCCGGACGAGGATGTTGCCGTACAGACCGAGGTCCTGTTGAATGTCCTCGCGCACGTGCGGGTGATACCAGTAGATCCCGGCATCGGGAAAGTGCACGGTGTACGCGAAGCTGCCGCCGGGCGGAACGGCCTGCTGCGTGACTCCGACGGTGCCATTGAATCGGTTATCCAGGCGCACCCCGTGCCAGTGCACGGAGCTCGGTTCATCCAACGCATTGTGGTACTGCACGACGATGGTGGCGCCCTGTTGTACCTCGAGCAACGGCCCGGGATACTGCTCATTGAACCCATACATTGTGAGCATGTTGCCGTTGATGGTGCGCCTCACCTTACCCGCGGTCAGCGTGAGCGTATCTCCGTTCGCGAGCCGCACGAGCTCGCGGGCGCGGGCCACCGGCACGCGTGCGCCCGACGCGGCGGGAAGGAATGGCGTGACCGGGGGAGTGAGACCGCTCATCCCGGGCATCATTGGCATTTGTGGCGAGCTTGGCGACATTGGCGACATGGTCGGCATCGACCAGTGCAGCCCCGCTTCACGCTCCTGCACACGTTGCGCTGTATCCCGCTCTCGAGTCATCGCCATCGCGGCGGTGCCGCTCTGAAGAGCGCCGGGCGCCGAGGGCTGCAGGAGATCGCGATGCGTCATGAGTCGTGCGCTTGGCGATGTGCCGCGGAGCACGAGTCGACCTCCGCGTACCGATGCCGAGGATGGCGCGCGTTCGGCGCTTACGAGAATTCGGAATTGCATGTAGTCGAGCTCTCCGAGATCGACGCGACCGTTGTGAATCACTCCGAGTTTGACCGCGCTATCGAGCGCCAGCGTGTACGCCCACGCGACGTAGCCCGTGTAGTTCCCCAGCGCGTGTGGATCGGGCAGCCCCGCGAACGTGCCGACGAGATGATAGCGCGGACGCCCGTCGATCGTCGTCGCGACGCCGAACGGCGTCCGCACCGGGAGGAGTGCGACCACGCCTGTTGCGCTCGCGAGATCTGGTACGGGAACGAGCGCAGCACAATTGAGCGCCACGTTCGTGGTGCTGTCCGTGCCCTGCGAGCACGTTTGCGCTTCCTGGAGGCTCGACGCCAATGGCAGCTGCTGCGCGCGCGCGGCGCCAGAGACTCCGGCCAGGCACAGGAGCAGCGTCATGCGCGCGTGGCCTCTGGCGGATGATTCTCGCCGAAGTGCGCCGCCTTGCGAGCCCCACCACTTACGGATCACGCACGTTCCTCCTCCTCCACTCGCATGACCTCATATTGGCAAGATCCCGATAGCGCCGTGCATCATCATATGCGCGTGCGCCGCGCCCTGGCCAGAGGCGGGGGCATCGCGTACGTTCGCCTGCAATTGCATCCACCGGAAATGATGCCGTGAGCCAATCGTGGACGACGCAATCGCTCCCGAAGAGCGACCCGCCCGAGATCCCGGCCCAATACCGGAATGCGTTGCGAGCGCTCGAAGCCGTTCCCGCAATTCAGCTCGCGCGCGCCGCCACGCCCGTCGAGGACATGTCGCGCCTGCGCAGTGCGCTCGGCGGTGGTCCACGGCTGCTCGTGAAGCGCGACGACGCCATCCCCTTTGGCTTCGGGGGCAACAAGATACGGAAGCTACAGCTGGTGGCAGCAGCGGCCCTGGATGCGTCGGCCGATGTGCTAGTGACGGTTGGTGGCATCCAGTCCAATCACGCGCGCGCAACCGCCGCGGTGGCGGCAAAGCTCGGCATGCGATGCCTGATCATCGCTAACGGCGTGGCTCCGGAGCGGGCGACCGCGAATGCGCTCCTGGATCAGCTACTCGGTGCCGACGTGGAGTACATCAGCTCGCGCGAAGAGCGCGCACCGGCACTGGCCGCGGCGGTGGCGCGACTCCAACGCGCCGGACAGAAACCCTTCGCGATCCCCCTTGGAGCGTCGACTCCGCTCGGCGCTCTCGGATTCGTTCGCGCCGTGGGCGAGCTCCTTCTACAGACCGCGCCGCCGCAGATGATCGTTCATGCCACCTCGTCCGGAGGAACACAGGCCGGGCTCGTCGCTGCCTGCGCATTGTACGGACTCTCCACTCGCGTCATTGGCGTCAGCGCAGATGACCCGGCGGCGGATATCGCGCTCAAGGTGCGCGATATCGTTCGAGGCGTTGGCGACGCTCTCGGAGTCGACGGCGACGCTCTCGCATCGGTCCATTCGATAGAGGTCGACGACCAGCAGGTGGGCGACGGCTACGGAATTCCGAGCGAGGCATCGCGCGAAGCGCAGCGATTGGCCGCGCGCAACGAGGCACTCTTCGTCGACCATACGTACACCGCGAAGGCGCTCGCTGCGCTGATCGCGCGCGTTCGAGATGGACAATTCCGGGACGATGAGACGATCCTGTTCTGGCACACCGGGGGCCAGGTGGGACTGTTCGCGTAGCGTGGCGCACTTTCTGTGAGTGAGTGAATGGAACAACGAAATTCGCTGCCGCGCCGCCTCGGCCTGGCAGGCGCGGTTGCCACTCTGATCGGATCCACGATCGGATCCGGAATTTTTCGATCACCCGCGTCCATCGCCGATCGGCTTCCGGGCCCGCTCGCGTTGATCGCCGTCTGGACCGTCGGTGGTGCGCTCGCCTTGTGCGGTGCCTTGACGCTCGCTGAAGTAGCCGGTGCGCTGCCGAGCACGGGAGGGTTGTATGTCTTCATCCGCGACGGCTGGGGAAAGTTGCCGGCGTTCCTGTTTGGTTGGACCGAGCTCGTCATCATTCGCGCCGCTGCGCTGGGCGCGGTGGCCACGACATTCGCCGAATACGCGGTACGGATGGCTGGCCACAATCCGGCCATCGCACCGTGGGATGCTCGGGTGCACTATCTCGCGGCCGTCGCGATCGTGGCGCTGGCGATCGTCAACGTGATCGGCGTGAAGTGGAGTGCACTCGTGCTCGAGCTCACGACCGTGGCCAAGTACGGCGTCCTCGTCTTCATCATCGCGCTTGCCGCCATCGTGGGACCGTTGCTCACCGGCGGTGGACATCTCACACCGATGATACCGCCCGGAAGCTTCACCGTTGGCGCCTTTGGCCTTGCGCTCGTTTCCGTGCTGTGGGCGTATGATGGATGGGCCGACCTGAGCTTCGTCGCGGGTGAGGTGAAAGATCCGCGGCGCAATATCCCACGAGCTCTGATCGGCGGAACGCTCGCCGTCATTCTGGTCTATGTCGCGGTCAATCTCGCGTACCTCTCCGTCGTGCCTGTCCAGCAGATGCGCGGGTCGAAGCTCATTGCCGCCGACGTCGCGCAGCAGCTCGTCGGTAACTGGGGCGTGATTCTCATTGGCGTTGCCGTCGTTCTCGCGACATTCGGCACGCTGAACGGATCGCTGCTCACCGCGCCGCGCATTTTCTTCGCGATGGCAGACGATGGACTATTCTTTCGGCCGATTGCGGCGGTGCATCCGAAGTTCAAGACGCCGTATGTCGCGATCGCGCTGTGCGCGGCGCTCGGCGTGGCGTTCGTGCTCCTTCGCACATTCGAGCAGCTCGCCGACACGTTCGTGATCGCCATCGTTCCGTTCTACGCGCTGGCGGTGGCGTCTGTCTTTCCGTTGCGGAAGACAGCCGGCTACGATCCACCCTATCGTGTTCCCGGATATCCGGTCGTGCCCGCACTGTTCATACTCGCGGCGCTGTACGTGCTCGTGAACGCGCTCGCCGATCCGGGAGGCCGTTGGCCAACCGTCGCGATATTCGTGGTCTCACTGGCTGGCGTGCCGGTGTACTATCTGAGCGTGGGAAAGAGCCATGGCAAACGAGACTGAGATCAAGTGGTTGTCTGACGTGGAAGATCATGACTATACGGCCGCGCGCTCATTCCTCTGTCTGCTCTGTGACGAGCAGACCGCGGCAAAGTATGTCGATCATCTGCGAAAGGCGCCCGTCACGAAGTTCATGGCGAAGGATATTTTCCGAGCGTCAGGCTTTGTCGTTGTTGGGCGTCAGCAATTCGCATGTGCAGCACGACCGAGAGAAAGTCCTCGCGGGTCGATCGTTGTCTCCGCTCCTGCTCGTACGGTCCGCAGACAATCAAAAAGTCATCATCGCAGATGGCTATCATAGAATGTGCGCCGTCTACTCATTTGACGAGGATGCTCTGATTCCTTGCAAGATCATCTGAGAATATCGAGAGCGAGAACCTTCTCACCCCGCCGGATGGCGACAGTACGAGCCGTCTTGTTGGCTCACTAGCTTACAAGTTGTTCGGCGACGGCCTCCTCGATGCCAGCTCCCGCTTGGGCGGCAAGAGCACGGGCCGCTGCCTGTGAATCTTGAAATTCCTCGAGTGCATAGACTCTGCCCCACCGCAGGGTGAACACGTGGAGACCGCGGTTGATGTACGATGCGTCGCCGTTGAGCAGCGTTGCAGTGCCGTCCCACTCGGCAAACACAGTGGTGTGCCACGGCCAGCCCTTCACCCAAATGCGGTTGACTGTGAGATGGAGAGTCGGCAGGACGCGGCCGAGGCGCTCAAACCAGCGGCGCAGGGCTTCTTTGTCGTGGCGCTCACCACCAAGCGCGTGGGTGCCGGAAACGCGGTGATGGACACGCGACGCGACTGCCTTCACCGCCTGCTCCCAGCGATGGTCGTTTACGTAGTCGAAGCTCTGTCGGATCGATTTCTCTACAAGAAAATTGTATAGCATTTGCGGTCCCTCTTCTATGGTTGCGGCCGAGACGTGCTCAGCGCGTTTATCGAGTGCACTGGGCGATTACCGCGCGAAGGCGAGCGTAGTCGGCGCGAAGCGCAACTCGCCTGAGAGATTGTAGTCGACGAGGTCCGCCGTCAGCTCGACATGCGCGCCGCGCAGACACCCGACCGAGACCTCGCCCGCGAGCTTCACGCGATTCGTCCGCCAGTCGATCGTTCCCGACACCTCGGCGGCGAACGCGCGCCGCGGGTCCTCACGCGAGACGAAAATGATGCCTTCGACCGGCCACATCGGCTTCGCAGTGTCGACGTCCCGGCCCTCATGCGCGAGCCGGACGGTCAGCTCGCCGACCACGGCACCCGCGATGGCGCCGCGCCAAACCATGTCGCGCCCCTCGGCGCCGACGCCTGTGAACTCGGCGAAGTACGCGCTCTTCGCCCGATCGCCGTCCGCCGCGGTCGGAGACTGCTTGCTGGCGGCGATCATGCGATTCGTGGCGGAAGGAATCTGGTTTACGAGCGTCGCCTCGGGGCTCGAGCTCGGCGTGTGGGTAGTCGCGGCCGACGCGGCCAAGCCGACCAGGGCAAGGCCGGTCACGAGAAGCAGCCGGCGCGTGTAGGAGCGAGCGGTGCGAAACATAGGTGCCTCCCTCGGTTGTGCCGGCGGTAGAGTTGCCCTAGCGCGGGTTGCACTGGTGGGCGAGTCGGCTAATATTGACAACGTCAACATAGGACGGAATGTTTCCGGTGTCAATATCCATCGTCAACATCTCCACGCGAGAGAGCCGCATGCCCAAGCCCAAAGCCTCGTCAGCCGCACGCGCGCGGCCCGCCGCTCCCTACCATCACGGTGACCTCCGGCGCGCCTTGATCGACGCGGCGCTCGTCATGGTTACCGAGGAAGGCGCGTGGAACTTCACGCTCCGCGAGGTTGCGCGCCGCGCGGGCGTGAGCCATGCGGCCCCGTACAACCATTTCGAGGACAAAACAGCGCTGCTCGCCGAGGTGGCGGCGCTCGGCTTCGAATCGCTCAGGCAGACACTGGACGACACTGCCCGCGGGGAGCGGCGCTCGGCGCGCCAAGCTGTTGCCGGCATTGCCGCCGCCTACGTCCGGTTCGGAGTTGAGCAGCCGGCGCACTACCGCCTGATGTTCGGGGCGGAGTTGGCCGAGAAGGCGCACTACCCCACCCTCCAAACGGCTAGCGACGCGACTTTCGCGGTTCTAACGGGCGTGCTGGAGCGCGGCCAGGCATTCGGGGCAGGTCCGCTCGGGTTCCGTGCGCGATCAGGCTCTCGCGGCGTGGTCGCTGGTGCACGGGCTCACAACCCTCTTCATTGATCAGCGCGTGAGCTTCCTTGGGGTCTCGATCGGCGAAGCCGAGCGACACGCGCGACTGGCAGGGATGACTCTGTTCGATGGGTTGCGCGCGAAGTCAGCTTGAGCTAGGCATAGGAGTTCCCGGGAGATTTTCCCCCCGATTGCTGTACTTAGAGACTTTTGGGCCACGACACCCTTGTCACACCAGCGCACACGCATCACCGGGACTTGATTTATCAAACATGAGGAGGCCGTTATGGCTAGCAAGAAAGCACCATTGTTCAAGACGATTCCCGCTGGCACCGCGGTATCCTGGCACTATCGTAGCGCTATTGGTCACGGCACCGTCACTGGCGTCCACAAGCGCGGCACGACGGCCGCCAACACGATGTACTCCATCAAAGAACATGACCACCATCCGGGCGAACCAAATGTCGTATTCCATTCTGGCAAAGCACTGACCCGCACGGCGAAATAGAAAATGGGGGTCCTTCGCTTTGGAGTGGTCGTTCGATGAGAATGTCCTTATACGCAGGGTCGAGATCGAGGCCACCATAATGGAGGAGGGGTCGGTGATCGGTGGGCGCGTTGCGGTCGCGACGAGCGTGCGCGCTCGCGAGGTGCTCGCGCTCATCGAGCGCACGCTATTCGCGAAGTGGCTTCCGCAGGGTCTCGCGCACGGAGCCGACGACGCGGCCCGCTGGCGCGCCTCGGCAGCCGCGACGCGCGCCGACGGTTTAGCGAGTCCGTAGCGCGCGAACCTTCCTTCTCCCTTCATCGTTTCTTCACAATGCGCTGGTGGACCTTTGTGCGAAGGTCATGGTATTCCACGAGATTTTCATGCACGAACTGCCGGTGAAGCCTCGCACCCCGCAGCACGGGCGCGACGAGGAAGGCTGGGATGACGTCTGTGACGCGTCGATGGACAGTTTTCCGGCGAGCGACCCGCCGCCGTGGATGGGCATGCGCATTGGCGGGCCCCCGCGCCGGTTGGCATCCGAAGCCAGCGGTCGCGCTGACTAGCTCGCGTCCCCTCGGCTGAGGCGGAAACCCACTCCGCGCACTGTACCCAGCAGCGCCTCGCCCGCCGCCCGCGTCAACTTCCGACGAAGGTTGCCGACGTGGACATCCACCACGTTGCTCTCGGGATCGAAATGCATGTCCCACACTTTCTCCAGAAGTGTGGTGCGGCGCACTACCTCCTCTGAGTGAAGCATGAAATACTCGAGCAGCTGGAACTCCTTGACCGTGAGATCCAGCTGCCGATCGCGGACACTCACCACGTGATGCAAACGATCGAGTGAGATCAGACCGCAGCGGAGTATCTCCAGCCGCTCGGCGCCACCCCGACGATGGAGCGCGCGGATGCGGGCAAGGAGCTCGTCGAACTTGAACGGCTTGGTGAGATAATCGTCGGCGCCCGCGTCTAATCCGCGGACCACGTCCTCGATGGCGTCCCGGGAAGTGAGCATGAGGATAGGAGTGTTACGACCTTCCCGTCTGAGCTCGTTGGCGACCTGGAATCCATTCTTCTTCGGCAGCAGTAAGTCGAGCAGGATGATGTCGTAATCATTGGCGTGTGCCAGCATGGTGGCCTCCTCGCCATCAGAGGCCACGTCGACGATGTACCCCTCTTCCTTCAAACCGTGGTCGATGAATCCGGCCACCTTGGAGTCGTCTTCGACAACGAGGATCTTCATGAGAGCCAATATCGGGAACGTGCATGAACTTGATCGAAAGCCGAGCTGAAGATCTCTTCAGGATTCGCTGGCGAGCACCTCGAGTATGAAACAGCCACCCATTCCAGACGTGGATACTGCATTGAGCTCGCCGCCGAGCAAACGCGCGAGCCGCCGCGAGAGGGGAAGACCCAGCCCGATCCCTCGGGATTCCTCGTCGGCCTTGGTGACGTAAATGTCGAAGATCCGCTCCACGTCGCCCGGCGCCACGCCGGGCCCTTCGTCTTCAACGCGGTACGCCACTCGATTTTCCCGTGCCGTGATGGACACCCGGACGACGCTCTGCTCAGGTGCGTACTTGACGGCGTTGCCGAGCAGATTGACCAGAATCTGTTCGACCCGATTCGCATCAGTTGCGCAATTCGGTAGCTCGGGGCTGGAGACCAACTGCACGGTGATTCCCTTCAGGTTCGCGGCGGGCGTCGCACGATGTATTGCGCGCTTGGCCATGGATGAGGGCTCGACCGCTCGAATGACGGGCCGCAGGCGGTCCTCGTCCAGTCGGCTCAGATCTAACAGGTCGTCAATGAGGTGGATCGCGTGTTGGGCCGAGTCGAGGACTTCCAGGGCTGCGCGCGGAACCGTGGCCGGATCCCGCTTCCGCACCAACATCTCCGACCAGCCGTAGACCGCTGCGAGCGCGTTTCTGAGCTCATGGTTCACCATTGCGAAGAACCGCTCTCGTGAGCGCTGGAGCTGCTGTACCTCCTCGAGCAGTCGAGCACTCTCCTCGTGATGACGCGCGTTCTCGATCGCTGCGGCGGTCTTGGCGGCGAGCAGAATCGCGAGGTCCTCATCCTCGTCAGTGAACTCCGGTGCACCTGTTTTCTCCGTGAGGTACAGGTTTCCCAACACGCCACGCCCTCCGACGATAGGCACTCCGAGGAACGAGTGCATTGGTGGGTGATGCGAGGGAAACCCGCAGGAATCGGGATGTGTGGACAGATCCGCAAGCCGGATCGGCATGGCGTCGCGAATCACGAGACCGAGGATTCCGAGACCGCTCGGCGGATCTCCGACGCAGCCCTGAGTCGTCTGGTCGATGCCAAAAGTGGTGAAGCTCGACAAGACTCGTCCGCTCAATGCGATCACGCCGATTGCGGCATATCGCGCGCCGATGACCTCTGCCGCCACCTGCACGACGCGTTGAAGAACCGCATCGAGTGATGCGTCGCTGATGAGCGCCGCTGTGGCGATCTCGAGCCGTGTCAAGCGTTCCTGCATCGACGGGCGCTCGGGGACGGGTGATTCAGACATACCGAGGATTTCGTCGAGGCGCGTGTGCTCTACCGTCAGTGATCAAAGCTTCATCTCCCTTTCATGATCTCTTCACAACCAGATGCGGAATCTTTGCGATGCGGCGCCTGAACGATCTTCGACACGCCGCCGCGCCGAATGGAGACAGGGCGGAGCCGCCCTCTACATTACGCCAGACTCGTGCACTCGTGGCGTGACACAATCGAAGAAACTCGAGATCCAAAAGGAGACCGCTATGCAACGTCTGACTCTCAGTGCCTTTCTCGGTGTGATCGGCGCCGCATTGCTCTTCGCATCGCCCGACACCGCGGCGGCACAGCAAAAGTCGCCACCGGGTAGCGCCTACAAGGAGGTCAGCACTCTTGTTCCACTCCCCAGCTTCCTGCCCGGGCTCGGGACGCTCTACGTAGATCCCGCCAGCCTGCCCGCCGGGCCGTTTCTCGCCTACGACCATCACGGAAAGCTGGTGAGTTCGATCTACATGATCCCACTGAAGGATATGAACGCGCAGAAGTCATTCGCCGGCCTGAAGGCGGGACACGGCGAGTACGTGGATCACGTCGACGTCGTGTACAACGCTGGCCACCCCGGTGTGCCGGAACCTCACTATCACATCATCCTGTGGTACATCTCGCCGGGCAGATGCGGCCGCGCTGAAGTAGACCGCGCCCGATCCTATTTCCAAGAGGAATGTAAATGAAACAGCTATGCATGGGATTTGCCGCGGCGGCCGTATTCGCCTTGCCGGCGCACGCGCAGGCCAATTGGAGCACATACGGCGGAAGCGACTGGAATCAGCGATGGTCCACGCTAACGCAGATCAATGCCAGCAACGTGAAGCACCTCGTGCCGCGCATGGTGTTCCAGACGGGGACGAGCAGGCTTGGCTCGTTCGAGAATACACCGATCGTGGTCGACGGCAAGATGTACGTGACGACGCCGAACAGTGAAGCAGTGATGGCGTACGACCTTCGGACGAAGAAGCAGCTGTGGAGACAGGAGCCGAAGGTCGGTTCCGTCATCGTGTGCTGCGGACCGGTGAACCGCGGCGTCGCCATTGCAGGCGGCACGGTATTCGTCGGGACGCTCGACGCCCATTTGCTCGCGTTCGATGCGCAGACTGGCAATGCGAAATGGGACGTGCAAGTCGCGGATCCATCGCTCAGCTACAGCATCACGATGGCGCCACTCGTGGTAGGTCAGAACGTTCTCGTCGGCGTATCAGGAGGTGAGTACGGAATTCGAGGTCACCTGACGGCGTACAACATCACCACCGGGAAGCAGGTGTGGCGATGGTTCTCGATCCCGGCGCCGGGTGAGGATCCGGTGGCAACTAACGGGTGGTGGGGTACGTGGGCGACCAAGGCCGAGAACGCCGATTTGCATCGCGACATCGCGAAGGAGAAGGCCGACAGCGCCAAGTATCCCGATGCATGGCAGCGCGGCGGCGGCGGCGTCTGGACGACTCCCGCATACGACAAGGCGTCGAACACGATCTTCGTTACGGTGGGGAATCCCTCTCCAGATCTCGATGGCAGCGTGCGCCCCGGCGATAATCTTTTCACGGACGCTATGGTCGCGATCGATGCGACGTCGGGAAAGACGAAGTGGTATTACCAGACCATTCCGCATGATGTCTGGGATCTGGATGCAACGTCTCCATCGGTGGTGGCGATGGTGGATGGGAAGAAGGTCGTACTTCATGCCGGCAAGACAGGCTGGCTTTACGTGGTGGACGCTGCCACGGGCAAGCTCGTTCGCAAGAGCCAGAACTTCGTGCCGCAGGAGAACATGTTCGCACTCCCGACGCCAGAAGGGACACGAATGCTACCCGGTGCCAACGGTGGCTCCGAGTGGTCCCCAATCTCGGTGGATCCGAAGCTCGCCTACGCTTTCGTCGCAGGGTTGAACCAGCCAATGAATTACAAGACACACCCGGCTCCATGGGAGAAGGGGCGGCTTTGGCTCGGCTCGGCGTTCGTGGCTGCTCCCGGAGAACCGCAATACGGACTCTTCTCGGCTATCGATCTAAAGACTGGAAAGATCGCCTGGCAGAACAAAATTGATCAACCGATGATGGGTGGATCGCTCGCAACCGCTGGCGGGCTTGTCTTCACGGGTGAAGGCAATGGCAACTTCAACGCGTTCGACGTGAGAACAGGGAAGTTGCTGTGGCAGTTCCACGCTGGCGCCGGATGCAACTCTGCACCCATGAGTTTCGAGCTGGGCGGAGAGCAGTTCATCGCAGTAGCATGCGGCGGAAACTTCCAGCTCGGGTACCCACTCGGCGACGCGGTCATGGTCTTCGGACTGCCGAAGCCGTGGATGGGACGATGAAACGCCTCGTCGCGATCGTGGTGGCCGTAGCCATGATCGTGCCCGCTCTGGTGAAGGGACAACAACAGCCAGTGGATCCCCACTGGCTGTCGGTGAACGCCACTGCGAAGACGCTACGGTTCCAGTTGATTGCTGGGCTCACCGGCTTGAATGGCGCGCTGAACTTCAACGGCTATACCGATGGCGGACTGACGTTGACAATCCCCACCGGATGGACCGTCGAGATGGATTTCGTCAACAACGACGGCATGTTGCCGCACAGTGCAATCGTGGTTGCCGCCACGCTTCCCATACAAGCCACGCCGACTGGCGCGGCAATGTCTCGCGCCGTTACGGTCCGGCCGAGTGAAGGGCTGCCGCCGCTCGGGAAGGACACCATGCGGTTCACCGCTGCTCCGGCTGGCGATTACTTCATCGTGTGCGGCGTGCCTGGGCACGCGACTGCAGGCATGTGGATTCGGCTGCGGGTCAGCGACACCGCAAAGGCACCGACGATGGCGGCCACGCCGCCGTCTCGCTGAAATCGTTTCGGCAATGACGACGCGACGAGACTTCATACGGACGATGGGGGCGGTGCTCCCCGCTCTCGCGCTGCCATCGTGGTGGCGTACGGCAGGCGGGAGCCCGAAGGTGGAGGAGATCGCGATGCGGAGCGATCTGGCGGGGAGCAAGGTCTGGTTCGATCCCGTTGGAACTCTCGTCGCGCCCGGAACGACAATCCGTTGGGTGGTTAGGGAAAACGTGCACACCACCACTGCGTATCACCCGAAGAACGACCATCACTCCCTGCGCATCCCAGCAGGGGCCGCGCCCTGGGATTCAGGCTACCTCGTGAATCCAGGAAATCAGTTCGAGGTAACGATCACTCTACCCGGGGTCTACGACTACTACTGCATGCCGCACGAGGCCGCAGGAATGGTCGGTCGGATCATCGTGGGAAGGCCGAGCGGGCCGGGTACCGAGCCGTTCGATTATTGGGTGGGCAAGCCGGGAACGAAGGATTGGCGCGAGGTACCGCAACTCGCCCGTAATGGCTTCCCGAGTATCGCACGGATCGTCGCCGAAGGCCGAGTATATCTGGCCGGGTAAGGCAGAATGACCCGGTGATCGTCCGCGTCCCAATGCATAGTCCCGCTGCTCATGCGGTAGCAAAGGAGAAAAAAGTGAAAAGCTCCGACATGGCCGGTAGTTCCGCCGCTCGCGTGATTGCAGCAACAACGCCGGACGAACCGCTCTGCCCGAAGGCGATACCGGCGCTCACCGAGCAGAGAAGCCATACCCACACCGCTCTCCGGCAGAGCGGGACGGGAGAGGAGATCATGGAAGCATCTGGGTCGCCGCAGAGATGCGCGCCGGCGGCGCCTATTCTCATTCGGCGTTGGCAGTGGACACGATCGCGCACGAGTCGGGGTACCAGCCGACCGGCGTCGACAAGCTCGCCGAGGATCGGGAAACATCGCACGATGCGCAAGTGAGAAGCGCGGAGTGAGTGCGGTGAGCGCCATCGATCGTGCTGGAACGGCGCGCAACACCCACACCCGTTCCATCTGGGGTGCGCTTCCACTGCCGCTCGTCGTGGTGGCGCTGCTTGGCTCGCTGGCAATTCCGGCGCGCCAGACCTGGCTCATCACGAAGCTTCTCCGCGAGACTACCCAGGTGTTCGCGCCATCCCGGCTTCTCGTCGAGCAATTGCAGACCGATGTAGCGATGGAGCTATCCTCGCTGCAGAGCTACGCGCTTACCGGCAACCCGGCATTGCTCTCAAGATATCGGGCAATGGCGGACGAAGATGAGCGACGGCTCGTGGCCCTTGAGCGTCTGGCCGCTCATTTCAACTCGCAGGGAGTAGATCACGTACACGCCATCCGGGCTCAGATCGGCGAATGGCACGGGCTCAACGAGACCTCGATCAGGAGTCGTGAGTCGCGTGCCGGACTCACAGCTGCGGGTGAAGCCGCCGACGCGTCGGTCGAGGCGTCCATGCGCGAGATCGCTAGCCTGTCGTCGGAGTTGGTCGCCGAAGCTGCCGCTCGCGACAGCCAAATGCGCTCGCTCGAGCGCTTGAGCATCGTGTCGAACGCGGCCCTGGTGTTCGCGGCTCTCGTGGCCGTCGGTGGCGTGGGAGTTCTGGCAGGAAGGGAGCGAGGGCTCACCGAGACACTTCGCCGTCGGGTGTCGGAGGAATCCGCGCTACGAGAGGCGGCGGCGGCGCTCGCTGGCGCATATACCGTCGATGATGTGACGAAGCTGATCGCGTCCACGGCGCTCGAAGCGGTCGCTGGATGCGGTGCCTTCCTGCGGTACGTCGAGAGCGGCCCCGACCTGTCACGGAACGTGGTCGTGGTTGCGGCAGCCGGAAGCGGCGTGCCGGCGGTGGGCAGTGCGCTCCCGTTCGTCGGCTCCTGTACAGAATGGGTGACGACACGCGGTGAGCCAATGCTTCTCGCGAATGAGACGATTGGAGGCGGGCCGACGAACGACACGATGCTCGAGGCGGGAGCATTCACGATCGTCGTACCGATGGGAGATCGAGGGATCACCGATCGGTGCGCTGTTCATCGTGGGTTCCGCGCGCACTCCCTTTCATGCCGACGACGTGGAGCGCGCCCGGATCTTCGGGCATCTCGCCGTGCTCGCCTACGAGAAGGCTCGGCTTCTCGAGGAGGCGCACGATCGGCGGCGCACTCTGGAGCAGATGACCCACAGCCGTTCACGATTAATGCGTGGCTTCAGCCACGACGTGAAGAATCCGATCGGTGCCGCCGACGGGTTCGCGGAATTGTTGAGCCTCGGGATTTACGGCGAGCTGTCCACTCCTCAGCAGGTGAGCGTCGACCGCATACGCCGGAACATCCATCGGGCACTCTGGCTGATCGACGATCTGCACGAGTTGTCGCGCGCGGAGACGGGGCGCCTCGCGCTGACACTGGAGCCGGTGAACCTCGCCGTAGTCGTGCGGGCGCTATTCGAGGAGTATCACGCCGCAGCGCAAACGCATGGCCTGTTGCTCTCGATAGAGCTCGAAGAGGTAGAGCCGATCGCCAAGACCAATGAGTCCCGAGTGCGCCAGATCGCCGCCAATCTGGTGTCCAACGCGATCAAGTACACGGAGCACGGATCGGTCACGCTGCGTGCGCGATACCAGTCGACGGGCGCTCTCGACGCGAGGCGCGGGTGGGCCGTGTTGGAGGTAAGCGACACCGGCATCGGCGTCCCCGCGAGCAAGCAGGACTACATCTTCGAGGAATTCAGCCGGCTCCGCTCCAGCGACAGCGCGGGCGCCGGACTCGGGCTGGCGATCAGCAGGCTGCTCGCCGAGGGGCTTGGTGGACACATCTCCGTCGCGAGCGAGGTCGGGCAGGGCTCGACCTTCGCACTCTGGCTGCCGATGTTCGCGGCAGGGTCGTGCTGACGCAGGCGCGGTCAGTCGGAAAGTTTCGTGAGTGCCGATCCTTTGTGCATTGCAAGTGATCGGTCGTGTCGCTCTTGATTTCATATTGTGGATCGTCCGTGCTGGCGTGAACCGTGTACCCCTTGAACTGGATCTCGGAGGTCGACCACTCGGATGATTCGTCCCGAGACGCGGCCAGCTTCCGAGTTCCAGCTCACGTGATCGCCGCGTTGGAATCGTCGCATCGTCATGACTTTCTCGTTTGTCATAGGCTGGTGGTGCCATGACGCAATCGCGGGGCCATGCTCACCCACCGATAGACTCCGCCTCGGCGCGTACCCGGTCCGTCCACGAGCTGCATGTCGTCGCGCCGTATCGGCTCGATCTCACGGTGAGCGCGCTGCGGCGACTATCGACCAACGTCGTGGACGTGCTCACGCCCGACGGACACTACATGCGGGTGCTCGCAGGCGCGAGCGGCCCCATGGTCGTGGACGTGGTCCAGCTGCGCGCCGATGCACTGCGGGTAACAATCGATGGAAGTGCAAGCGATCACGGGTGGGCGCTCGCGCTTGTGCAGCGCATGCTCGGCGTGGATCGCGACCTGGCGTATTTCGACCTCGCTGCGGCGCGGCTGAAGTGGCTCAGGCAGCTGGCTCGTTGCATGTACGGTGTGAAGCCGCCTCGCTATCCTACGCTCTGGGAAGCATTCGTCAACACGATCGCGTTCCAGCACGTGAGCCTGCAGGCGGCGAGTGTGATCGCCCGCCGCTTGATCGTCGCGTCCGGGCATCCCGTCGAGCGCGACGGGCGTGAGGCTGTACGCCTTCCCGAGCATCGAGCAGGTGCTGGGCGCGAAGGCGACCGTATTGCGCACGATTGGCTTCAGCGCCCGCAAGCTCGCGACGCTCCGGCGCGCCGGCGAGGCACTCGCTTCGGGTGCGCTCGATGAGGCGATGCTCGAGGAGCAATCGAGCGTGGATGCCTCGGCGACACTGCAGCGCATCAAGGGAATCGGTCCATGGACGGCGGCCGTGATCCTGCTTCGCGGGCTCGGACGGCTCGACGTGTTTCCGCTGCGCGACACCAGCGTCGCGCGAAACCTCGCGCTCGTCGGCGGCCGGCCATCACTTGACGTTGCGGCCATCGTGGAAGCGCTTCGGCCGCAGCAGGGGATGCTCTACTATCACCTACTGCTCGCGCGTCTGGAATCGCGCGGCGAGCTGGGGGTGCCCTCCGTCACCGCGGAACGGACTGAAACGCTCGGTTTCTATATGACCCAGAGGAGTGAATCGTGACGATCGAAGACGGCACCAGGAGGGGTGAGCGTCACGCCCGCGACAGCACCGCCCCATCACGCCTGCCTGTCCGGCCTCGCCGTGGCGTGCCGCGAAATTCGATTGCGTCTACATGCACGAGGTATATGTCGATCATTGGAATGCGCAGGCAGTATTCGAACTATGTGCAGACTGGGCCTGATCCCGATCTGAAACAGTGGGCGAAGCAGACGGTACCGATGTTGCGCGAGCATCTGCAATCGGCAATTGCGACGGGCAGCGCGTCGGGATGAAGCCGACTCCGTAGTGACGCCACACCCCTGGATCCTGATATGAACGAGATCCTGCCGCGATTCAGCGCGATGTACTCGAGGACTCGAAAATCAACGAACCGCCATCGCTCCTCCAGGCGGATCATGCGAAACAGATCTGCCGTGGACTCGGTCGTTCCACAACGCGGCACCGAGACGTGCGCCCATTTGCCCTTCAGCACGATGATTGCGCGGTCGATCGGAGCGTCCGCCATGCAGGAGACGTGCGGATCCATCGGCGTCGTATCCGACGCCACTATCGCCTCGAAGGGAGCGGTCCGGTTCGCGTCCACCTTCGAGCCGAGCATGTCGACGAGCAGCGCGTTCGAATTGCCGTGGACGCGATTGTAATAGAACGCGCGAAGGGCGGTTCGTATTTCCGCTCGCGAGACGGAGTCTGGCGGTGCTGATGACTGCTGGGCCGCTGCCGTTCCGGCGCAGGCGATCATTGCCGCCACCAATGGAGCTGTGGTTCGGCCGATCAACATGCGGCCACCGCTTCTTCGGAAGGCGAGACCGGTGCGAACGACACGTTGCTGAACACTCTGACCCTGCGCATCACGACGAAAGTGGCCAGGGAGGGAATTGAACCCCCGACACGCGGATTTTCAGTCCGCTGCTCTACCAACTGAGCTACCTGGCCAGAAGAGTGCGTAAGCTAGTGTCCCGATTGGGCTTCCTCAAGTCGCCAGAAGTCCCTGCCTCTGCTACTATCCACGATGGAATCGCACTTCGAGGTTCTCTCTCATTGCAGCGATCAACTAGCCCAGTGCGCCAGTACCTCACGCCAAGAAACCCCGCTCGTGAGCCGCTCCATACTATTTCTCACCGTCCCCGTCGCGATCGCCGCGCTCGCGCTGCTCTCGTGGACCGCCGTCAGCCTGCTCCGCACCGTGCGCGGATCCGTCGTGACATCGCTGCCCATTCGCGCCGAACAACCCGTGCACTTCGACACCACGGGAAACCTTGCCTTGAACCTCGAAGGATCGCTCGGCGCCTTCCTTCCCACCAAGCTGCACTACGCATTGTCGAGCGCAGACGGCGCGACACGCATTCCGCTCGCACCCATCGCGTTCCGCACCGAAGTGACATTGATGTCGCGCTCTCGCATCGAGCTCTACACCTTCACGATCCCAGCGCCCGGCGATTACCTGCTTCGCATTGACGGCCTCAATCCGTCAGCCGACTACAGCGCGTGCGCGATCATCATCGCGCGACAGTACGGCGCGTCGCTCGTACTTCACGTCCTCGCACTCGTCGCGCTCGGCGTAGCGCTGATCGGATCGATCGTCGTCTCTGGGCTCGTGCTGAGCGGAAAGATCTGAGCGAGCGCGCGACACACACTTACCCAATTCTGCTCGCAGCCGTACTCCGCGCCGATCGAATCGCGTCACGCAGCTCGTGCACCGCAGCGCGCATGGTCGCCTCCGGCATTCGCGCGTAGCCGAGCAGCAGCGTCGCCCTTCCCTCGCGCGGCACGATGCGGTGCTGCCCCAGAACCTCGAGCGCGATTCCCCGACGCCGCGACTCCTCGAGAATCGCGCGCTCATCGTCGTCGCCGCTCAACACCACCGTCGCGTGCAGCCCCGCGGCAATCCCCCGCACCTCCGCCTCCGGCATCTCGTCCGCGAGCGCGTCCATCAACGCATCTCGCCGCGCTCGATAGCGAATTCGCATTCGCCGCAGATGCCTGTCCATTCTCGCCACTCGCGAACATTCCCGCGAGCGCGTGCTGCTCGATTCGCGACACTCCGTAGTCCGCCAGCAGTTGCTGCGCATGCACCGCATCCACCAGATGATGCGGCACCACCAGCCATCCAATCCGCAGCGCCGGCACCAACGTCTTGCTCGCCGTGCCGCAGTAAATCACGCGCTCCGGCTCGAGCGACTGCAGCGCACCCACCGGCGCGCGGTCATAACGAAACTCGGCGTCGTAATCGTCTTCGATCGCGATCGCCGCGCGCGCACGCAGCCACGCGAGCAGCGCAGTCCGTCGCTCACCGCTCATCACGATGCCGGTGGGAAATTGATGCGCAGGCGTGACGAGCACCGCGTCCACATTCGCGCGCTCGAGCGCGTCAACGCGCATTCCGTCGTCATCGAGCGCGATCGGCGCGAGCTTGAGCCCCGCCGCGACGATCGACTCCCACTCGTTGTAGCCGGGATCCTCCACGGCCAAGCGCTTCGCTCCCCCGGCCACGAGTGCTCGGCACACCAACGCGCGCCCCTGCGCGAACCCGCTCGTGATGACGACCTGCTCCGCCTCGCACACCACTCCCCGCACGCGCCCCAGATACTCGGCCAGCGCCCTCCGCAGCACTGCGCACCCGTGCGGGTCGCGGTAGCCGAGCTCCGCGTCGGGCATCTTCGCGAGCGCGTCGCGCGTTGCTGCGAGCCACGCCGCGCGCGGAAACGCCGAGAGATCCGGCACCGCGGGGAGAAAGTCGTATCGAGCTCGCGGCTCGCCGCGAGCACCGATCGAAGTGCGCGCCGCGGCATGCGGCGCCGATGCGGAGACGCGGGGACGAGCGCCCTGCCGAAGTGTGAGGTACCCTTCGGCGGCGAGTTGGGCGTACGCGTCGACCACGATCGGTCGCGACACGCGAAGCTGCGCCGCCAGGTCGCGCGTGGAGGGAATGGGCGCGCCCGGGCGCAACGTCCCAGCCCGAACCGCCGCCCGGATCTGTCGCTCGATCTGCGGTCCGAGCTTTTGCTCGGCACCGCGAGAGATGGCAATAAGTAATTCGAGCGACTGACTGGTCATTAGAAATGCTCTTCAAGTGGCTCTGTACTCCTTACCACTTTGGCGATACCTTCGGCCCATGTCAACCACGGATTCCGCCCGCCCCACGCTCCTGACTCGCCCGATGCTGCTGATCTGCTCGGCCAGCTTCGGCGCGATGATCTGCTTCTACCTGCTCCTCTCGGTCGTTCCGCAGTACGCCACCTCCGTCGGCGCTTCCGGTGTCGGCGCCGGACTCGCGACCGGCGCGCTCATGCTCTCGACCGTCGCCCTCGAGCTCGCGACCCCGCGCATCGTCGCCCGCTTCGGATATCGGGTCACCCTCGCCGCCGGCCTCACACTCCTGGGCGCGCCCGCGCTGGCTCTTCCATTCGCGCACGCGATGCCCGCGATCCTCGGCATCTCCCTTGTGCGCGGGGCCGGGCTGGCGATCATCGTTGTCGTGGGTGGGTCGCTGGTGGCCTCGATCGTTCCGGCGGAGCGGCGCGGCGAAGGGCTCGGGCTCTACGGCTTCATCGTGAACATTCCGGCCGTCTTCGGACTCCCGGCCGGCGTGTGGCTCGCCGCGCACGCGGGATATCCAACTGTGTTCGTGATCGCGGCCGCCGCCGCCCTCCTGGGGTTGCTCGCCGTGCCGGGGCTGCCCGGACTGCAAGCACCGGCAGACGAGCTTCCCGTGGGCGTGCTCGCCGGACTTCTCACGCCGGCACTCGCGCGCCCCGCCATCGTATTCTCCTCGACGGCGATGGCCGCCGGCGTCATCGTCACCTTCCTGCCGCTCGCCGCGATTCACGCATTGGGCAACATCATCGCGGCGGCGCTGCTCGTGCAGGCCGCCTCATCGACGCTTACGCGCTGGTGGGCCGGACACCTCGGCGATCGCCATGGATCCACCGCGCTGCTCATCCCGGGGCTGCTCGCGGCGACGGCCGGCATGGTCGCGCTGATCTTCATCGCCAGCACGCCAGCGATCATGCTCGGAATGGTGCTCTTCGGCATCGGCTTCGGCATCACGCAGAACGCGACGCTCACGATGATGTTCGATCGTGTCTCGCCGTCGGGCTACGACGCCGTCAGCGCGGTATGGAACGTCGGCTACGACGCCGGACTCGGACTCGGCGCCGTGGTGTTCGGCATCGTGTCGTCACACACGGGATACCCGATCGCGTTCGCGCTGCTCGCGGCGTTCATGCTCGCGATGCTCGCGCCGGCGTTGTACGATCGCGACAGGCGTGCCACCGCGAACTAGCGTCGCGTCGTCTACTTCACCTTCACGATCTCGACACGCTGCTCCTTGTCCTTACCGATTTTCCCCGGCAGCACCGCTTCGCCGAGTTGTCCGCCGGCCTGCAGAGAGGACACGATTACCGTGGTGCGCTGCGCGCCGAGCGTCGCGATCTCCGGCTCCGAATACTTCTTGTCCATGTAGACGTCGACGCGGTACTTGGCTCCCGTCGCCTTGATCGCCTGTGCCGCGCTCAACATCAAATCCGAAAATCCCTGCGTCGACGGCGCCGAGACGCTCGAAGAGCCGTGAACCCAATCGATCTTCTTGATCACGAGCTTTCCCTTCTTGATCTCATCGGGCACCGCGCCCGACAGCTTCATTCTGCTCGCCGGAGGCCTCGGTGGTCGCTTCGACCGGCCGCCCCGCCCGTGGCCATCGACGTGGACTTCATCTGCGCCATCGCAGCCTGCATTCCCGCGAGTCCCTGCGCGCTCGCTGCGATCGTACTCCCGTTGGGCGTCCCGCGCACACTTCCCGCCGCCGCGATCTGCGCAGCCGTCATGCCGCCCAAGCCGCCGGCCGCGCCGGCCGCCCCTGCGACGCCGGCACCCGCGAGCCCCTTCCCGCCGACCCCTGACATTCCGCCCATTCCCGGGATACACGACTGCGAGTTCGTCACGCCAGACGTGATCGACTTCTTGTCCTTCGCGGCCTCGGCCGCCGCGACCATGTACTGTCCGCCCGGGAGCGCCTGGCACGCGGCAGCCTTTGCCACGTTCTGTACGGTCTTGTTCTGGGCGACGCTCTTGAGCTTCCCGAACATTCCGTGATGCTTGTGCTCCGAGGTATCAGCCGGCGCCGCGGCGGCTGGCGTCGCGGCACCGGGCGTTGCGGCGATGGCTCCCTCCGATTTGACCTTGGTGAGGCTGTCCGCCTTCTGCGCTCGAGCCGAAACCATCGTGAGCTGTCCGACCATTGCGAGCGCGAGCACCATGACACGAGAATGGCTCTTCATTGGACTGCTCCTCAGCTTGAGTGGCGTGCGAGCGTGATGCCGGCTGCGAACGGCGCGGCGGAGCCACAGATCTGAGTCCGCGTCCAGAAGTAACGACCCAATCGCCCAGGATTCTCACCCGCCAGCGTACGCGCATTTGCGCTCCGGCGCAATGCTCAGCACGTTGGAGCTCGTGCCATGGGCTCGGCCTTGCCGTTGCTGCTCGCCCTGGCGACCACCTCACGAGCGCCCGAGCCGCGCACGCCGGACCCTCGTTCGATCGTGCGCGAAGCCGAGCGCGCCGCGGAGTCTCGCCAGGCGCCGCTGCTCGCGACGCGGTGGCATTCGCATGCTCGAGCAGCGCCCCGCGAACGCCTCCGCTCTATTCGCCCAGGCAACGCTCGAGCGTCTCACCTACAGCTACTCGGATGCGAGCCGCGACTACGAGCTCCTGCGCGCGTTACCCGCATCCGCCGGCGGACGCTTTCGTGCCTTCTCCGCCCTCGGTGAAGCGGGAGATGTACTTCATCCGAGCGCGGGAGGCCGATGCAGGCTCCGCGAGCGCATTGGCGCTTGACATCGCGCGCGCGTCGCGCGATAGCAGTGCCCAGGTGCTCGCGCTCGTGAATCTGGGCATCCTCCGGCTTCGCAATGCATTGCCCGAGGTGGCCCTCGCCACCTTCGATTCGGCCACGCGCGTGCTCCCCGCCGGAGATCTCGAGCTCCGCGCTCGGATCCGGTGCGGCCGCGCATCGGTGCTCGTGCGCACGGCGCGCGAAGAAGCCGTCACCGAAGCGAAAGCCGGCGCGCGGCTCGCGCGGCAGGCCGGCGCGCGACGCGTCGTCGCCAACTGCCTGCACGTCGCGGCGAGCGGCTACGAGCGACTGGGCCGGCTGTATGCCGCCGATCGTCTCCTCGACACCGCCGCCACGCTTGCGCGCGCACTCGGCGACCGGCGCGAGCTCGCGACGATACTCCAGTGGCGCGGCTACGCGGCGTTCGAGCGTCAACAGCTTGATTCCGCACAGCGATTGCTGGGTGAAGCGATCGTCGAGGGCGAGGCGGCGGGGAGCATCTCGCCGCTTGCATGGTCCGCGCTCAATCTCGCGGAGGTGTCGATCGCGCTCGATGATCCGATCTCCGCCGAAGCGCACATGACGCGCGCCCTCGCGCTCATGCGTCAGCTCGGGGATGCGTGGGGAACGAGCGAGGCACTCGGATTCGTGGCGGAGCTCGCATCTTCATCGGGGATATCGACCGCGCTGCGACGCTCTACAAGGAACTGCGCGACCGCGCCGCGCGCGCGAACGACGCGCCACTCGCAGGCGCAGACGACCATTCAACTCGCCGCGATCGCCGCGCGGCGACGCGACTGGAACGGCGCGTCGGCCCTGCTCGACAGCGCGGGGATCGCGCTGCGTCGCGCCGGCCGCACCCCCGCCGCGGCGGCACTACCGTACGAGCACGGCGTCGTCGCGCTCTGGAGCAACCAGCCGGCGGTTGCCGAAAAGCTGCTCCGGTTAGCGCTCGCCCAAGCGGACACCGGGGAGCATGTCACGCGCTACCTCGCGCAGGGGCGACTCGCGGCGGCGCGCCTCGCACAGCGCGACACCGCGAGCGCGGAGCGATGGCTCACGACCTCCACGGACGAGCTGGACTCGTGGCGCAACGGATTGAGCGACAGCACGCTGCGCGTTCTTGCCTTTCAGGTATCGGATCGATTCGGCGGACCCGAGCTCGGGTCGGCATCGGTGCTCGCGGCCGTCGCGGCATCCGGACACGTCGGCGCCGCGTTCGAGCTTGCAGAGCGTCGACGCGCGCGGATGCTTGGCGATGGGCTGTTGCGAGCTCGCGGTGCGAGAGCAACGCGAGGCGCGCCCAAAGCAGCGTTCGCGCTCGACGCCTCGCGAGTAACGCTCGAAGCGATGGCGCGCGCACTTCCCGCGAAGGCCGCGTTGATCGAGCTCGTCGCCGGTCGCGGCGGTCAGCCCACCACCGCGATCGTCGTCACGCGGGGAGGCAGCTTCGCGGTACCGCTCGCGCCGCTCGACAGCATGCGGGACGACATTGCCCGATTCCTGGCCATCGTTCAGAGCGACCGCTCGGACAGCGCGGCGGCGGCAAGGCTCGGAAACGCAATTCTCGGCAGAGTTGTGAGACGGCTTCCGGTTGGGACTACCGACCTCGTGCTCGTGCCGGAAGACGCGCTCCACCGTGTGCCCTTCGGCGCGCTCATCGTCGATGGGCACCGCCTGGTCGAGCGATTCGCGGTGCAGGTCGTGCCGTCGTCCGCAGTGGCGCTGTCGCTGTGGGGCGCTCGTCCGCCCCCGGGTCCAGCGCGGATGCTCGCATTTGGCGACCCGCGTTTCCCCCTCGATGACGCGCGCGATCCGCCCGAGACGCGCGCCCACTTCGCCGCCTTCGCGGCAAACGGTGGGCTGACGCGGCTTTCGGCATCTGCGACCGAGGTGCGCGAGGCGGTGCGCCACTGGCCACGCTCGCAGGCGCTCCTGGGCGCGGACGCGTCCGAAGCCAGTCTCAAACGAATCCAGCTCGATCAGTTCCGTCTCATTCATTTCGCAACGCACGCCGAGGTCGACGAGCGCGCACCGGGACGTTCGGCGATTGCGCTCGCGGCTGGCGGAGGCGACGATGGCTTCGTGACGGGCAGCGACCTCGGAGCGCTGCGACTCAGTGCCGATCTCGTCATGCTCTCGGGATGCAGCACGGCGCTCGGATTGATCGTGGGCGGCGAAGGGATTCTCGGACTCACCGGCCCATTGCTACAGGCGGGAGCGCACTCCGTGGTCGCCACCCTGTGGCCAGTGAGCGATCGTGGAAGCGCCGAGTTCGTCGCGCGTTTCTACGGATTTCTCGCGAGCGGAGTCAGCGCAACGAACGCGCTGCGGCTCGCGCAGCTCGATGCGATCCACCGCGGGGCGCCGGCGCGTGAATGGGCGGCGTTCGTGCTCACGGGAGACGGCTTCGTTCGCGTGGAGGCTCCGGCTACTTCACGCTGAAGCGCACCAGCGGCGAGCTGACCTCGGTGCGATCCGTGAGCATGGCGCGCACCCACATATCGTAGGACTCGTTCGCGCGAAGACGAACGGAGTCGGGAATCACCAGCGCCGTGTCGGGCGTACTCCAGGCCGCGATCACATTGCCGCGCTCGGTGAGCAGCTCGACGCGATAGCTCTGCGCTCCCGTTGTTGCGTGCCATGCGAGTTGCACCGGTGCGGTTACCGTGGTTCCGGTCGCGGGCTCGATCACGGCCACCGCCGCATGATTGCCGCGCATCACGTCCGCCGGCACCGCGCCCCGGTGACCGCGGAGCGTGAGCGCGCCGACTCCGACGAGAATGAGCGCAGCAGCGGCGAACGCCATCCAGCGCGACATTCGGCATCCGGTGCTCGGCCGCACGCGCGCCTGCGTTGGCTGCGCGAATCAGATCGAGCTCGGGGCCGCAGGTCGCGCAGCGAAGCACGTGCTCGAGCATCGCGAATCGTTGCGGCTCCGGCATCGCGCCACTCACGAGCTCCGCGAGCTCGTCCGGCTCGGGATGCGGACCGGGCGCCGTTGCGGCCGAACGTTGATATGCGCGTCGCAGCTCGTCGTCGTTCATTGCACGTTCTCCGGAGTTCCGATCCCTTGTGCGAGCAGTACCGCCCGCAGATCGGCCAAGCCGCGATAGAGCAAGTTGCGTGTCTTTGCGTCCGACCATTTCATGAGCTCGGCGATTTCCTCGCGGCGATACCCGTCGAGGTACATCCGAACGGCGGCGCGCCGCGCAGGGGCGAGGCCGCTCACGGCCGACGTGACGCGCTGGGCAAGCTCGCTCTGATCCAGAAGCTCCGCGGGCCCCGCGGTGGCAGCTGCGAGGGGAGGCGCACCACCTTCGCTGTCGTCCAGCGACACGTTGCGATCGACGCGCCTTCGCCTGATAATGTCGAGCGCGGCCGAGATGGCGGCGCGCCGAACGTAGTTGGCGGAGAGATCGAGGTGTCCTTCCTTTTGCGCGCGCCAGAAGCGCACACGAAGGTCCTGCAGCAGCTCGTCGATGTCCTCGTGCGGCAGTCCTCGATCGTGTGCAATGCGCCCCGCGAATCGCGCGAAGCGCGACACGAGAGATTCGAGCTCGTCTGAGATCGAGTCGCGCTGGGACGTCATGCTCCATTTTAGTGCGCGCCGCGAGGAGCGGCCACCGATCGCGCTGGGCAGCCGCTGCACCGAGTACGCGCGGGCGACTCTCCCGGCCCATGTCAGCGGCTCGAAGGGCACTACGGTGGTGACGGCCAACAACATGTGATCCATCGATCCCGATTGAAGAATCCGACCGGCTACACGGCACTGGCGTCATTGCCATGCGCGTGCGGTCCACCTAGAAACGCGCGGACGATCTCGAATGTCTCACCGACCGTCGCGGCGATGTGCAGGCGAGCGCAAGCGATGGATGGCCTTGGCTGGGTAGATTTCAGGAACACGCGGTGGTTGAGTGTTTGATCGCCGTCACTCGCAGGAGCAGCTTCAAGTGCCAGACAGCTTCCCGCGTCTCGAGATCGCACTCGCCAACCGCTATCGCCTCATGCGAGAGCTCGGCAGCGGAGGCATGGCGACCGTATATCTGGCGGACGATGTGAAGCACCACCGCCAGGTAGCGGTCAAGGTGTTTCGCGCCGAGCTGGCATTGATGCTCGGCGCGGATCGCTTCCTGCGCGAGGTCGAGATCGCCGCGAGGCTGAATCATCCGCACATCCTGCCCCTCTACGATTCCGGGAACGCGGATGGTTTTCTGTTTTACGTGATGCCTTACATCACGGGCGAATCGCTGCGCAAGAAGATGGAGCGCGAGAAGCAGCTCTCGGTCGATCAGTCGATCGCGATCACGCGCCAGGTTGCCGCGGCGCTGGACTACGCGCACGAACGGAACGTGATCCATCGAGATGTGAAGCCCGAGAACATCATGCTCCACGAGGGCGAGGCGATGATCGCGGACTTCGGGATCGCACTCGTGACCGATTCGACCGGCAAGCGGATTACCGAACGCGGAATCGTGATGGGAACTCCCGGCGTACATGAGTCCCGAGCAGTCGTTCAGCGACACGGAGCTGGATGCGCGCAGCGACGTCTACAGCCTCGCCTGCGTGTTGTACGAGATGCTCGTGGGCGAGCCGCCGTACATGGCGCCGAACGCGCAGACCCTGGTCATCAAGCGGATGTTCGATCCGGTGCCAGCGATCAGGCGATTCCGGGCGACGGTGCCCGCGTCCGTCGAACAGGCGCTCATGAAGGCCCTCGCGAGGCAGCCCGCGGACCGTTTCGCATCGACGCGCGAGTTTGCGGACGCGTTGACGGCGCCGGCGCGCGCGCAATCTCCGACGGTCGCCGTGCTCCCGTTCGTCAACTTCAGCGCGGAACCCGAGAACGAATACTTCGCAGACGGGATCACTGAGGACGTCATCGCGCACCTGTCGAAGATGCGTGCGCTCAAGGTGATCTCGCGTACGTCGGTGATGCCGTTCAAGCGGTCGACCGAGAGTCTCAAGGTGATCGGTGCGAAGCTCGGCGCAACGACGCTCGTCGAGGGAAGCGTGCGACGCAGCGGCGACCGCGTGCGCATTGTGGCGCAGCTCGTCGACGCCGACACGGATCAGCATTTGTGGTCGGAGACGTACGACCGCCGGCTCACCGATATCTTCGAGATCCAGACCGATGTCGCGCTGCACATTGCCGATGCGCTGAAGGCCGAGCTCTCACTCGAGGAGCGGACGCGCATCCAGAAGGAGCCGACGAGCGATGTCGAGGCGTACAAGCTCTACCTGCAGGGCAGACACTGGTTCGTCAAATACACCGTGCCGGCGATGCAGCAGGCCATCGGGTACTACGAGCGAGCCGTTGCCATCGATCCGAACTACGCGCTCGCGTACGCGAGCATTGCCATGGCGTACATGGAGCTTGGAGAGATCGGTGCGCTCAGTCCCGAAGTCACGTATCCGCATGCGCGCGAGGCGGCCGCGAAGGCCCTCACGCTCGACCCGCACCTCGGCCAGGCGCACAGCACGGCCGCGTATCTCCAAATGTGCGACTTCGACTGGGCGCAGTCGGAGCTGGGCTTCAAGCGCGCGCTCGAGCTGAGCCCGGGCGCCGCTGACAACTACGATCTCTACGGTCGCCTCTGCTCGGCGCTTCGAGCGTTACGACGAGGCGATCAGGCTGCTGCAGCGCGCGCAGGAGCTGGATCCGCTCGCGCATCGTCTTGGAGTGGCGACCACGTGCCTTCGCGCCGGCCGCTTCAAGGAAGCGGAGCTGGGCGCCGAGCAGGCGTTGGCGTTCGAGGCCGATCTCGATCGCGCGCACGCGACGCTCGGATGGGCACTGTTCAAGCAAGGGAAGATCGAGGCGGGCATCGAATCGCTCGAACGCGCGGTGTCGCTGTCGCCCAACACGACGCAGTGGCGCGCGCAGCTGGGGCAGGCGTACGGGCTGGCGGGGCGCACGAGCCAGGCCCGCGAAGTCCTGCGCCAGATCGAGGAGACGGCGAAGACCTCCTACGTCTCGCCGTACCATTTGGTGTTCGTCCACGCGGGGCTCGGCGAATACGAGCGGGCCCTCGATTTGCTCGAAAGCGCCGTGGCCGAGCACGCGGGTGCAGCGTACGGGATCAAGGGGTCGTTCCTGCTCGCGCCACTCCGGCCGCACCCGCGATTCCAGGCGATGCTTCGAAGAATGAATTTGGCCTGAGGTGGCGCTCGGTGCCCGAGCGAGCTCATTCTGAAAGCTCCCCGGTTCGTTCGTTCCAGGAGTCGAGCGAGAGCGTCGTTCGGCGGCTTTTAATGCCCCATTAAGGTACGAGCTGCATCGTATGGTGTCCGCCCTCCGACAAGGCGATAAATGCGACTCCTCCTGGCAGAAGACGACGCGCAGCTCGGCAGAACCCTGATGAAGGGACTCCGCCAGGAAGCCTACGCGGTCGACATTGTGTCCGATGGTGAGAACGCCATTCACCACGCGTTGGTCAACGAATACGACATCATCATCCTCGATGTGATGATGCCGCGCCGCGATGGCTTCGCGGTGTGCCGCGAGTTGCGCAGTCACGGAACGAGAACGCCGGTGCTGATGCTCACGGCGCGCGACACCGTTGCCGACAAGATCACGGGGCTCGATGCGGGCGGCGACGACTACCTCACGAAGCCGTTCGAGTTCGCGGAGCTGCTGGCGCGACTGCGCGCGCTTCTTCGCCGGCGCACGACCGACCTGCTCGCCGCCGAAGTACGGATCGGAAGCCTGCGCGTGAACATGGCGAGTCACTCGGTGGAACGCGCCGGCCGCACGATTCCGTTGACAACGAAGGAATTCGCGTTGCTCGCATTCCTCGCCCGCAACGAAGGACACATCGTGAGCCGCTCGGAAATCTGCGCGCACGTCTGGGACGACAACCACGACCCGTACTCGAACGCCATCGAGGTCTACATCAACCGGCTGCGACGAAAGATCGATTCTGTCGGCGATGCGCCACTCATTCATACGCGACGGGGCGCGGGCTACATGCTTGCGGAGCCGAAGCGCAATTTGCCCGCGTGATCGAATCGGTTCGCGTTCGCCTTGCTCTCTGGCACACCGCGATCGTTGCTGTTCTGCTCCTGGCGCTGATCGTCGCGGCGTACACGTTCATCGCCGAGATGACCGGGCGGGGATTCGATCAATACCTGGAAGAAACCGCGGCAGCCTTCAGGATCGAATACGTCGCGCAGCATTACCAGTCTCCCAACGACTTTGCGGCTGCGACGGCGGCCCTCAACGAATTCGACTTTCGAGACCTCGACATTGGCGTCATGGATTTGAGCGGCCAGGTGATCTCGATCGTCACCGCACCGGGAGAATCGCAGACGACGGGCGATGAGGTTCTCCAGCCGTTCGATCCCACGGAGCTGGGTCGAATCATCGCCCACACACATCTCACCAGTCCAAAGTTCGTCACCGTGCCGGATCGGAGAGGTGGGGTGCGAGCGTGCCTGCTTCCGGTGGAATTCGATGGCAATTCGTACGTCATCGTCGTGGCCCGCCCGCTCTACAATCAGGAGACAATGCTCGAATCGGTACGTACGGTGCTGCTGGTCGTCCTTCCCGACGGCCCTCCTCCTTGTCGCTCTCGGTGGATATCTGCTCACTCGCCGCAGCCTCAGCCCGGTGATCGCGATGACGGAGCACGCGTCGCGCATGGGCACGAGCACGCTGCACGAACGCCTGCCGGTCCCCAACGCGCGCGACGAGTACGGCCAGCTTGCCACGGTGATCAACGGACTGTTGTCGCGAATCGAGAACGCCTTCGAGCATCAGCGTCGCTTCATGGCGGATGCGTCGCACGAGCTGCGGACGCCGATCTCGATCGTCCGCGGCGAAGCGGACATCGCGCTCGCCATGGCCGACCGTCCTGCCGACGAGTATCGCGAGGCTCTGTCCGTGGTGCGCGCGGAATCGCGCCGCCTTTCACGAATCGTGCACGACCTCTTTCTGCTGGCGCGGGCGGATACCGGGCAGCAGCCCCTGCAGATTCACTCCTTCTATCTCGACGAGGTGATCGCCGATTGCGTCCGCACCGCGCGATCGCTGGCGACTCGACGCGGAATGACGGTGACGTCGAACGCGACGTACGAAGCCAGCATGCGAGGGGATGAAGATTTGATTCGCCGGCTCATTCTCAATCTGCTCGACAACGCTCTCAAGTACGGCGTTGAAGGTGGCGCGGTTGAAATCGCGCTGTGCAAGGATCGCGGGTATCATCGCGTGATCGTTCGCGACAGCGGGCCCGGAATTTCTCCCGATGTCGCCGCGCACATTTTCGATCGATTCTATCGCGGCGACAGCTCGCGTGAGCGCGACATCGGCTCGCCGCCTCGAATCCTCGACGACTCCCACGGAGTCGGCGCCGGCCTCGGGCTGGCGATCGCGCGCTGGGTGGCCGAGGCTCATGGCGGCACGCTCGTTCTCGCACATTCGTCCGCAGACGGCAGCGAATTCGTCTTCGCGCTCCCCGACCTCGCGGTTTAGATCGAGCCGTCTCCTCGGCGTTTGCGCCAGCTCATGATCATGAGGCCCAGGAAAATCACGGCGGCCGGGGCGGCGAGGACGATCATTGCTGTCAGCATTGGACCGACCATGTGGGCCATGGGTTGCATCGCGCCCCTCTACGGGAATCGGAAGGTGTTCATGCGCGCCGAATCGGCCCAGAACTGATTCATCATCAGGAACGCCAGCAACAGTCCCGGAATCAGTGTCCAGAAGAGGAGCGGGACTTCGTATTTCAGGTGCATGAAATATCGCAGTGCGATGGCCGCCTCGAGAAAGGACAGCACGATCAGCGACGCGAATAGCGTTCCTCCCGACACGTGCGCGGCGGCGAGAGCAGCCTCGACCGCCACGATCACCAGCATTCCGAGCCAGACCGTCACGTAGACCTTCATGCCCGGTCCGGAGCTCGCGTTCGTCGTCGTCATGTCGGCCGCTCGCGGGGTTCTAGTGAACGTTCAGGAGATACAGCAGCGGGAAGACGAACATCCAGACCAGATCCACGAAGTGCCAATAGAGTCCTGTCGTCTCGACGTGGCCTGCTGTCAGTCGATTGGTCTGAAAGCCGATGGCAATGACGATGATCGCGACGACGCCGCTGATGACGTGAAGGAGATGCAGCCCGGTAATCGAGAAGAAGAGCGCGCCGAACAGCACGGTGCCGCCCATAGGGTTCGCGGTGAGGCTCCACCCCTCGCTGATCATCGCGGACCATTCGCGCAGGTGCAGCACCGCGAACAGCACTCCCAGCAGCGCCGTCGCACCAAGCCACTTCATCGTCGCGGCACGCCGGCCCTCCTGCGCGGCTGCGACGCCTCCGAGCATGGTGAGACTGCTCGTCAGCAGGATCACGCGTCATGAACAGGCCCGTGATGATGTTCGGCGAAAAGCTGAATGGCTTCGGCCAGTTCGGGCTCCCGAACGCGGAGAAAGCCGTAGCCGAAGAGGAGGCCGCCGAACGTCGCGGCGTCCGCCACGATGAACAACCACATCGTCAGCTTCCTGCTCGGGATCAGAAACGGCGACGGCTCCATTGCCGATCCGTGCGGCACGCTCGCAATCATTGCTGAGTCGCTCACATCCCCCTCCACCAGGTGCGTCATACCCACAGCGAGAGAACGACGAGGAGATACACCCACAGTACGGCCATGAAATGCCAGTACAACGCGACCGCGCTCAACACGTCCACGGGACGCGGTCCATCGTCCGCGCGGAAGCAGCGAAGCGCGTAGACGAGCGCGCCGAGCCCTCCGAGCAGGTGAATCGCGTGCACCGCAGTCAGCACGTAGAAGAACGAGCTGCTGGGACTCGTGGCGAGCAGCACGCCCTGAAGCGCGAGGTTGTGCCATGCGAGGTACTGCCCCGCGAGAAAGACCACTCCCAGCGCGAGCGTCACCCGGAGCCAGAACAACCGCTCGCGCAGCTCATGATCCGCCAGCGCGTCCGCGCGTCCGAGCCGGTCGAACGGGCCGCCAATGCGGCGACGCGCGAGCTCGAGGGTTCCGCTGCTCACCAGCAGCACGAGCGTATTCCAATACAGCAGCGGCGGCAGCTTGAAGTGCGCCCATTCGGGGATCGACCCCTGCCTGACCACCATCGCGCTCGTGTACGCGGCGAACGACATGGTGATGGCGCCGATGCCGACCCACACACCGGTGCGTGTCGCCGCTGAGGGCGCGATGCTCCTCTGCATCACTACGCCACCGCCGGCGCGGCTGTGGGCGGATCGGTCTGCATGATGTAGTCACCACGCGGGCCCGCGACGGCGTATTCGTTCGGCCCGTGCGACACCACGGGATGCTTACCGCCGAAATTGTCGAATGGCGGCGGCGACGTCGTGCTCCACTCGAGCGACGTCGCCTCCCATGGATTCTCCGAGCGCGACCGGCCCGCGCAACCGGCTCCAGATCAGATTCACGAAGAAAGAGCAGCTGCGCGGCGCCGAGTAAAGAACGCCGCGATCGTGATGAATCGGTGTAGCACGAGCGATCAGCTCGCCATGTAGTCATCCGGAAACGCTGAGTATCGTCGGACGTTGCCCGCGAGCCCGAGCTAGTGCATCGGCATGAAGATCGCGTAGACGCCGAGGAAGGTGAGCGCGAAATGCCACCTGCCGAGCGTCTCGTTCATCATGCGGCCGAACATCTTGGGAAACCAGAAGTACGTGCCGGCGAAAATGCCGAACATCGCCGCCACGCCCATCACGAAGTGAAAGTGCGCCACCACGAAATAGGTCGCGTGCAGGATACGTGTCGATTGACGGCTGCGCGAGGAAGAATCCGCTGATGCCGCCGCTGATGAAGACCGAGATGAATCCGAGGCAGAACAGCGCCCGCGGTCGAAGCGCATCCTCGAGCCGTATATCGTGCCGATCCAGAGCAGCGTGATGATCGTCGCAGGGATGGTGATGATCAGCGTCGGCACCGAGAAGATGTGTCGCCGAGAAGGGATTCATGCCGCTCAGAAACATGTGATGCCCCCACACCATGTAGCTCAGAAACCGGCGATCGCGACGCAGACAGCCGATGAGCACCTTTGGACCGAGAAGCGGCTTGCGCGCGAATACGGGGAGGATCGTCGAGATGATCCCGAAGCCCGGCAGATCGCGATGTAGACCTCGGGATGCCCGAAGAACCAGAAGAGATGCTGCCAGAGGAGCGGCGAGCCGCCCGAGTGCGGCTGCAGCGCGTCGCTGACCACGAGCCCCGCGGGAATGAAGAAGCTCGTGCCGGCGACGCGATCCAGAATGCAGCAGCACGCACGCGGGAAGCAGCACCGAGAACGCGATGAGCCCGATCATCGACGTGATGAACCATGCCCACGTGACAGTACGGCAGGCGCGCCAGCGTCATTCCCTTCGTGCGCAGATCGAGCGTCGTCGCGATGAAATTCAGTGCGCCGAGCAGCTGCCCGATGCAGAAGATCGCGATGGAGATCACCCACAGCGTCTGGCCAAGCCCCTGCCCCGGTCCTGCGCGCCTTGCCCACCGCGCTCAGCGGCGCGTACGCGGTCCAACCCGATAGCGGCGGGCCGTCAGGAACGAAAAACGCCGCCACCAGCACCACGAAGGCGACGAACGTCGACCCAGAACGACATCATGTTGAATCGCGGAAACGCCATGTCCTCCGCGCCGATCTGCAGCGGCAAGAATGAAGTTGCCGAACCCGGCGAACGGCGCAGTGGTTAACACGAAGAACACCATGATCGTTCCGTGCATGGTCATCAGCTGCAGATAGTACTCGGGCGTCATGACGCCGCCGGCGGCGAACGCCAGCGCGACAACCTGAGAACGGAACGGATTATCCGGGTACGCGAGGTGGTATCGCATGATCCACGACAGCACCATGCCGGTGAGCACAGCGATGCAGCGCCAGCCGTGGTACTGCTTTCCGATCACCTTGTGATCGAGACTGAACACGTACTTCCGGATGAATCCCTCGGGCGCGACGTGTTGATGCGGAGCGGCAGGCTGGTGTTCGGTCAGTGACGCCGACACAGTGTCCATGGGCATGAGGATTCGTAGACAGCGAGTTGCGCGTTGCCGATGCGGCAGTCGAGCGATCGACTGAGCACTGCCCGCCTGTCCGCAGCCACTTCTCGTACTCTCCTTCGCTCATCACTTCCAGATACGCCCTCATGTTGTAGTGCCCGAGGCCGCAGAGCTGCGTGCACACGATCTCGTGTTTTGCCGACCTGCGTCGCGGTGAAATGCAACGGGATGACGAGCCCGGGCACGAAATCCTGTTGCATGCGCAGTTCGGGAACGAAGAACGAATGGCCGACGTCCTTCGAATGCATAGTCAGCGCGATCGCCCGGTCCACCGGCACAACAGAGATCGCGGACACGATGTCGTCGCGCGCCGCGGTATCGTTGCTGCGGATCGAGCCCGAAGTAATTTCCGTTTCCCTCGTCGATCTTTTCGGGATGGGGCACGCCGAACTTCCCGTCCGGGCCCGGGATATCGAAAATAGAAAGCGAACTGCCCGGCCTGCACATCGACCTGCAGCGCGCCGGCCTCGGCCGGCGCAAGATAAGATGGTCGCCCAGACCTTGGATCCGACGAACGTGAGCGTCGAGCACCTCGATGCCCGACGATGACCGATCGCCACGACCACCATCGGCTTCGCGCCACCGGGGAAAAAACGTATCTCGCTCGTCCGTCGCCGCGTCGATTGAACCACCAGCGAACGCTGCGAGCGCCAACTGCGCCGCGACGAAGAGCACGCCCGTGCAGATCATCGTCTCCTTCAATTGGTGTCGATCCCGAGCGCCGAGCCCGGTGAAATGTTGGGCGGGAACCACCACGTATGCGGGACGAAGACGCCGCTCGAAACCAGCGTGATGACTGTCACGGCGCCGCGAAGAATTTTCCCATCGGTCGATTCGCTCCGAGTCTTGGGATCGCCGGCGAGGAACGCGACGAACGTGGGATGCTGGCTGTGGCCGGCAACGCGCGCCTCGGCCTCGGCCCGCTCAGTATTCGGCGAGCCTTGAAGTACGAAGTCGACGTTTTGCGGTCTCGCCTGCCGGCGATCGTGACCTCCTGTCGTCTGCGTGCCGAATTGCTCCTGCCACGCCGTGACGGTGTACTTGCCCGGGGGCAGTCCCTCTGAGACTGAAGGTGCCGTCGGTCCCGGTCACCGCCTAGTGCGACGTGTTCAGCACGGCGAAGTAGCCATGCATCCAGGGATGGATGTTGCACTTCACGGGGATGAACTCCGGCTTTTCGTACTTTGTCTCAATCGGCGGCGAGCCAGGCGGCTGAGACTTATTCCATTCCGGGTTCATCTTCGCCATCGGATGGATGTTGTGTGACGTCTGATCGTCGTTCACGATCTCGAGCTTCTGCCCGGCTTCATCGCTAGCGACATGCGGGAAGTATTGGCAGCCTTGCTGGTCGTACTTCGCCGGCGCTGCCGGGGGCGCGGCGCGCGCGTCGCCGGCGGAGATGTACACGACCACGTCGCCGAGCGTATTGCCGGCGCCGTGACGACGTTCTCCGTCATCACCGGCGTGGAGTGTTGCTTGCGCGGCACGGTGGGCTCCTTCGCCATGTCGATCGGCTTCATCTTCGGCGGCGTGCCCGTGTACGTGACCTTTCCGGCTATCGTGCCGCCGGCCGCCGGGGCGTCGGTGCCGCGGCGGCCATGGCGCGACGGCACACGCGCCGCCCACACCGGCGAGACGCGGACAGCAGTTTGCATGCCATTGGAATACCGCCTTCGATGAGAGAGATTTAACCATCGATCGCGTGCCGCCATCCGGGCCCGATCGGCTTGAGTTCGGTGGGATGCTCTGGCGAGCCTACTGTCTTCCACAGCGTCGACTTCCGGCGTGTCGCATCGGCTGCAGTGTGCGCAGGAAGTGCACGAGGTCCCATGCCTGATCGGCTTGAGATTGTCGGCGAAGGAGGGCATCGGCGTGCCATCGAGTCCGGTCATGAATACGCGGTACAGGTCCGCGTTCGTCGTGCCGCACTTGAACCGCGTCGCCGGTGGAGAAATTGTACGGACGGATCGGCTGGTCCTTGCTGTCGGTGAGCGTGGCAGCCGACGGCCCGTCGCCATGGCCCGCGTGCCCATGGCACTTCCAGCACTCGATCTTCTGAAACATTGCGCGCCCGCGAGAATGCTTTCCGTGGTCACGGGCGTCTCGGCCGGAATCTGGACGGGCTTGCCGGGCTTCTCGGTTTTCCATCTCGGCGAAAACGTCTTGATGTACGACAGAAGGTCGGCAGCCTCTGCTCGGGCAGCGGGACGCCACGACGGCATGTTTGTGGTGACGAATGCCACGACGAATCGTGTTGAAGAGGTCCTGGTCGGTCGGAAGCGTGCCGCTCGGCGTCGATCGGCACTTGAACGTCGCCGGTGAAGTCGCGCGGCTTCGGGTCGATCCACTGGCGCTTCTCGCCCTGGCCATCGCCGCGATCGCCGTGGCAGCCGATGCAGTAACGCTGTGTACTCCTCCTTTCCGACCGCGGGGCGTCCGACACGCGTGTTTGGTTTGATGTCGCTTCCGCGGCCTTCCCTCGGCAGTCCGTGCACGCTCTGGGCGGAACCATCCGCGGCCGCGAGCAGGATCGCGACGGCTCCAAGGACGGCGATTGCAGCGGTCTGGCGGGCAGCTCGACTCATGACACGCCTCCTGATAGGATCAGAAATCAAAGTCGAACGCGAAGAGCAGACTGCTCGTCCAGATGTTCACGGTGGACCCTTCCGACGGGAGTTGCCCCGGGCTGACGGTCTTCACGAGTGAGTACTCGCCGTGCACCGCGAGACCAGCCCGGCTGAACATGAATGGATACCAGCGCGTGCCGAACGAGTATGCATTGACGTTACCCAGCGTACTCGGCATGTCCGAGAACGCCTGCTGCGACATGCGAATTGCCTCGACACGTTGCAAGAGGACTAGCTGCTGATTGATGTAATAGTGGGTCTCGAGAAACCCGCCATTCCACGAGGCATCTCGCGCCCCGTCGAGCAGCGGCTGATTGCTCGGCGTGCTGGATGCGAGATACGCATTGTCGTTGCCGTGCAGGTAGAACGGCAAAAACTCGAGTCTGTGGAGGAAAAAGTCACCCGAAACCCCGGCTCTATAGAACATCTTGCGATTGGAACCCGTGCCGGGAATCGGCTCGCCACCGGAGGTCTCGTAGCTGGTCGGCCGCTCACCGACATAGGCGTACAGCCCCAGTCGCTCGACTCCCATCTTCCCGCCATTGAAGGCCTGGCTGATGTTGAAGTTGGCGTCGTAGCTGCTGAAGTTCGCCGAGCTCGGGTCCCCGTCGCTCGAGGTCAGCAACGCGGCGCTGTAGCGCGTGTAACTGTTCAGCGAATGCCCCGAAAGCTCGGCCCCGATCTGATTGTCGCCGACGCCGAAATCAACGGAGCTTCCCGGCGCGGAGAAGTGGTAGGACTGATACGAGCCGCCGTTGTCCGAGAGAAAGAGAAAGCGCTTCTCGGAGATCAGATTGTCGAGCTCGAATTTGCCGACCTTGAGGTTCAGCCAGGGGCTGTCCCCAAGGTTGTCGAAGCGGACATGCATCGCTTCGAAGCCGAACGAGCCGAGGTTGTCGCCGGAGAGGAGTACGACGAAGGACACGTTCTTCCACAAGGTGCCGGCGGTCCAGATATCGATTCCCGAAAGATCGAAGCCGTGGGAGGTGAGGTTTCGCTCCACCTGTCCACTTTCACCGTCACCGGGCACCGCATCGACGAGCTGTTTGGTGGCGCGCTCGACGTGGAATTGTGGTGTCACGCGAATCGTGAGCGGGATATAGGCGTTATTCTGCGCGATCGGCGAGTCCTTCTCGTTTCGCAACTGGTATCCATTGTCGCGGAACTGCTGCCCGAAGCTGTTCAACTCGGGCCAGACCGTGTGACACGCCGAGCACCGCAACCCGTACTTGCGTGCGAACGCGGGGATCAGTTTGACGCGCTTCACCGCGTAGTTCGCGGCGGTCGCGCGCGAGCCACTCTCGATCGACGCAACGTACGCTCGATAGGCCTCCTTCACGCTCTGGCCTTCGCCCATGGATCGATCCACGACGACCGTCGAATCACCGCCGCGGAGGACCATCGCGAATGCTGGTGATACCGAGATCGCAGTGGCGGCGGCGATGAGCGCGCCGACCCTCAGCCATCTCGTGCCGTGCATGTGCGTCGTCGACCTCATTGTGCCTCCAGTGGACGCGGCGAACGACACCGTTGGAGCGTCATTGTATCAACTCGCCTTCGATAACGAGGAGACTCCGTTTCGTGATGCGGGGACCGGCAACCGCTGCGAGGATACCGACGTAGGTCGCGCACGCTCAAGGCGCGGACGCACAATGATTTGTTTATTTATAACTAAATGGTCTTTTATTAATAACAAAGTTGAAATCAATGGCGCGGCCATGCACGCGCCGCACGCGCGAGCGAACACGGCGACGCCCGAGAATGCGGGGCGCCCGGCTCGGATCGCGCGTTGTGCGGAGTCGTTTTAGGAGCGGAACGTTACTAAACGGCTTGACCGGTTGGCGGGGGCCTGCGTGCGCTGCCGGGAGTGTCCGGACGATCGCCGGTCACGGGCAGCCCCGTCGGGCCCGCTACTCGTCCTTGCTGTCGGCGCTGCCAATGACGTGCACCTTGAGCCCCTCCACCACATCGTCCGACTGGTTGAGGATCAGCCGCGTTCCGTCGGAAACGTCGGCCAGCACTTCGACGCCGGCGGCATAGCCGCGGACGAGTGTGGCCTTGATGTAGTGCGCGATATCGAGCGGTCCCACCATCGCCACTTGCGTACCCTCCGGCGTGCGAGCCTGCAAGACAAAACCTGGGGTGGATAACCGGCTATTCAAGTACTATTATAACTATACAACTACTTGATACCGCCGGTGGCAGGGCGCAAGCTTCTTCTATGTCCAATCGATTAAACGCCGATACGGTGCCCTCAGTTGAGGACCGAGCTCTCGTGTTCAAGGCCATCGGTGATCCCACCCGAGTCCGCATCATCGAACTGTTGCGATCTCAGACGGAGGAGATCACCGGAACGGAGATCGCCGACAATGTCGGGGTAAGCCTCGCGCTGCTCTGCCATCATTCGAGCGTTCTCGTCGAAGCGGGGCTCGTCACGAAGCGGAAGGAGGGCCAGACGTCCTACTGGACGCTGAATCGCGACGCGCTCGCCGCAGCGCTCGGATCGCTCGCCGAGCCCGCGTCGATCGCGGACTAGCGACAGAAGGGAGGGGTTCGTTAGACATAGGCGCGCGCGCGAAGCACGCCTTCTGCATTACCCCTTTCTCAAAATCAAATCCCACCGAGGCTTCTTCAATGCATCGTCACATCGTGTTCTCTACTGCAGCGGTCGCGGCACTTGTCGCAACCGCTGCCTGCAATCCCTTTCACAAGACGTCGAACGAGATCAAGGTGCAGGACATCCCCGTCGGCGAGCGCTGGAACGCGACACTCGCAACGCCGTCGAGTCTCACGGGAGCCGTGCAGATTCACGGCACCGGGTACATCGCGCGCGATCCATCCGGCTCGAGCAAGGCCGTGATTCACATTTCGAACGCGACGGCCGGTGGTGTGCATCCGTGGACGGTTCGCGTCGGACATTGCGGCACCGACAACCCCGTCTTCGGCGATCTCTCGGCCTACCCGAATCTCCGAATCGACAAGGACGGGACGGCGCAGGGCGGCGCACTCCTCTCGGTTCCGTTTCCGACCACTGGCACCTATTCGCTCGAGGTGCGCGCATCACCCACGAACATGGGTACCGTCATCGCGTGCGGAAACCTCGCTCCGCCCACACAATGATCGTGGTTGCGGCCCCCAAACTCTTGCGCCGCTCGTTGAGCCATCGCACATTGCGCACATGAACACGCACGTCACGAGCTACCTCGCGTACTTTACCAGCTTCTGGGGATATCCTCCCGGGAGCCAGTAGCTCGTACCCAGCGGTCGTCAGCGACCAGACGGTGCGTTACTGCGGCTCCCGGAGAAATCCGGGGGCCTTCTTGTTTTCGAGGCCCTCCACATGATCATCGTCACGAAGTCGAACGTCACCGAACCCGAGCTTGCGAACATTCGACAGCGAGTCGAATCGCTCGGGCTCAAGACACACATTACGCGCGGCTCGCATCGCGTGGTGATCGGGTGCGTCGGCGACGACGCCGCGCTCTCTGAGATTCCGCTGCTCGCACTCGCCGGTGTCGAAAGCGTCACGCCGATCCTTCGACCGTACAAGCTCGCGTCGCGCGAGTTCGGTCATCCCGATGAGCCGACCGCGGTCCGCATCGCACCCGAATGTCGCGTTCGGCGGCCGCGCGATCCAGGTGATCGCGGGACCGTGCTCCGTCGAGGGCAGCGAGATGCTGCTGGAAACTGCGATCGCCGTGAGGGATGCCGGTGCGACGATGCTCCGCGGCGGCGCGTACAAACCGCGCACATCGCCCTACGCGTTTCAGGGGATGGGCGAGGCAGCGCTCGAGCTCCTCGCCGCCACTCGCGCTGAAACGGGCCTTCCGATCGTCACCGAGGTCATGGACACCCGGCAGGTCGACACGGTGTGCCGCTACGCCGACATGCTGCAAATCGGCGCGCGCAACATGCAGAACTTTGCGCTCCTCGCCGAAGTCGGTCGCACCAGGAAGCCCGTCCTCCTCAAGCGCGGCCTCTCCGCCACGATCAAGGAGCTGTTGATGGCGGCCGAGTATGTGATGGCGAGCGGGAATCTGGACGTGGTGCTGTGCGAGCGGGGGATTCGCACCTTCGAGACCGCGACGCGGAACACGCTCGACGTCGCCGCCATTCCGGTGCTGAAGGAAGAGACGCATCTGCCCGTGATCGTCGATCCGAGCCACGCCGGCGGACGCGCCGCGCTCGTCGCGCCGCTGGCCTTCGCGGCGATCGCCGCGGGCGCGGACGGGCTGATCATCGAAGTGCATCCGCACCCGGAGGATGCGCGTTCCGACGGCGACCAGTCGCTCGATTTCGCAGCATTCATCGACGTGATGACGCGCGTCGGCGCCTTCGCGGAGGCCGCGGGGCGCACGATGCCGGTGCCGTCGCACGAACGCGCGTGAGCCTCTCACCACGCATCGCCTTTCAGGGAGAGCTCGGCGCCTTCAGCGAGGAGGCGATACGAAATCTCGATCCGCGAGCCACCGCCATCCCGTGCCGCGACTTCATCGACGTCGCGCAGATGGTCGAGAGCGGCAATGCGGACGCGGGGATGCTTCCGATCGAGAACACGCTCGCGGGATCGGTGGTCGGTAGCTACGATGCGCTCACCGCGTGCGAGTCACTGCACGTGGTGGCCGAGACGGTGGTGGAGATTCACCACTGCGTGCTGGGCATCCGTGGCGCATCGCTCGATGCGATCGCGACGGTAGAGAGTCATCCGGTGGCACTCGCACAGTGCACGCGCTGGTTGCGCGGGCACGCGTCGATCGCGGTGCGCGCGGCGTACGACACGGCGGGTGCCGCGCGCGAAATCGCGGCGCGGGGCGACGCGCGCGCGGCTGCGATTGCCGGCCGGCACGCGGCGGCGCGCTACGATCTGGAGATTCTCGCGGCCGACATCGAAGACCGATCGGACAACCAGACGCGATTTCTGATGATCGCGCGCGCGCCACACGTCCCCGAGGCGGGATCGCGTGCGCGCACCGCGCTTCTGCTCACGACGCCGAATGTGCCCGGCGCGTTGCTGCGCGTGCTCGAGCCGCTCGCGCGCCATCGGATCAACATGAGCAAGCTCGAGTCGCGTCCTGCAGACGAGCCGTGGCACTATCGCTTCTTTCTCGAGCTCGATCATGCGGCGGGTGATCCGTCGCTCGCGGCGGCGATCGGGGAGCTTGGCGAAGCAACAGAGTCGCTGCGGGTGCTGGGCACGTATGCGCGCAGCGTTGCTGGACGAGCGGGCTCTGGCGCGCCAAATTAGCCAGTCTCCAACCTTGTCAGTCTTCAACCGAGGTAGCCGATGTTGTCATTCCATTCGCGATCGCTCTCGCTGCTGCCGCTCGTCGTCCTTCTCGCGGCATGCGGCCCCAAGGATGCGTCCAAGAGTGCAGCCGCACCCGACTCTGCCAAAGCTGTCGCCGCCGTCGTACCGCATCAAATGACGATCGTCGCAACCGACTACAAGTTCGACGCGCCCGACGAGGTTCCCGCGGGAATGATGACGGTCCATTTGGTGGACAACGGCTCTGAGATTCACCACGTCGCCTTCATCAAGCTGAACGAAGGCAAGACAATGGCGGACATCGCGCAGGCGATGAAGACGCCTGGAGCACCAATGCCGTCGTGGGCGGTCGATCACGGCGGTGTGAATGCACCGCATCCCGGCGGTGGCATGGCCACGACGACGCAGACGCTCGAGCCAGGAAACTACGCGCTCCTCTGTTTCGTCCCTTCGGCTGACGGCGTGCCACACTTTGCCAAGGGCATGGTGCGGCCGCTGACGGTGATCGCGTCAACCGGTGCGGATGCGGCTGCGCCCGCGGCCGACATCGTGATGACGCTCAACGACTACACGTTCACGCTGTCGAAGCCGATCACGGCTGGCAAGCACACGATTCGCATCGAGAACGGCGCCTCGCAATCGCACGAGGTCGAGTTCGCACGACTCGCGCCGGGCAAGAAGGCGGTCGACCTCGCCGATTACGCCATGAAGATGAAAGGTGATCCTCCGGGCGTGCCGTTGGGCGGCGTGCCTGCCATCCCCAAGGGGAGCACGGCCTACGTCACGTTCGAATTCACGCCGGGCGAGTACGCGTTGATCTGTTTTCTCCCGGACCCGAAGGACGGAAAGCCGCACTTCGCGCACGGGATGATCCAGCAGGTGCACGTAGACTAGGAGGCGAAGCTCAGCGCGTGGCGAGGATCGACTGCGCCTTGTCGAACGCGCCGCGCGCTGTAGCCACCTCGCCGCTCGTGATGGCGGCGAGGCGGTAGTAGCCCTCGTCGCCCCACCTGGTCGCGGCGACGGCGCGCACGAGTACGCGCTGGAGCATCGCGTCGCTCTCGGGGTCTGCGGGAATGGTGATGCCGTCCTTGAGCGCGTACGCGCGGAAGTCCGAGACGGCGGCCGCCGGCAGCGCGGGGCTGGCGGCGAGTGCGTCGAGCGACGCGAGCGACGCGCCGTTCGCCGTCACCCATGCGCCAGTCCACTTGAGTAGCAGATCATCCTCCGCCGCGCGCGCCAGCCAGAGTGGTGCGCTCGGCGCGTCGCTCAGGCGCAGGTCCGGAACGATGCCTCCGCCGCCGTAGACGGTGCGTCCGCCATCCGTCTTGCACGACGGACGGCTGGCCGTATCGCGATCGGCCCCCGCGAGCCGATAGTAGTCGTGCAGCGAGATGCCGTGATACTGGCGCTGGATGACGCGTCCGCAGGGTGTGCGCACGTGTCCAACCACCAGCTCGATCATCGAGCCGTCGGCCATTGGAAATCCGCGCATCAAGCAGCGACTTGCCGAACGTCGTGTGTCCCACGATCCACGCGCGATCGTGATCCTGAAGCGCGCCGGCGACGAGCTCGGAGGCGCTCGCCGTGCCGGAGTTCACGAGGAGCACGATTGGATAGCGTCGCTCGCTCTTCCAGAAGGAACGCGAGACGCGGCCCGTATCGGTGTCCGCTACCTTGCGCCCCTCCGACGTGTACACGATCGCGCCCTTCGGCAGAAACTCGCCGGCGACGTGCGCAGCTTCCGCTACGCTCCCGCCGCCGTTGTCGCGCAGATCGAGAATGAGTCGCGTCATCCTTTTTCCTTCGAGCTTTCCGAGCGCGTCGTGCAGGTCGTCGGCGACTTTCTCGTTCATGAAGTTCGTGATGCGCACGTAGCCTGTGCCCGCCGCCTCGTCCAGAATGAACGCCGCCGGCACGGCCGTGGCCTCGTTGGCTTTCTCGCGCTTGACGCTGCGGTCGAGCCGCGCGAGCGTGCCGTCGCTGCGAAGGCGTTCGAGCGACAACGTCGCGCTCGACCCCTTGTCGCCCGAGAGCATGATGCTCAGCTCCTCGGCGCTTCCCGCGGTGACGGCCTTGCCATCCACCGCAATGAGCTGATCGCCGGCGAGAATGTCCTGACGTGCCGCCGCCGTGCCGGGGGCGACGGCCAACACCACCGGCGCGCCGCTGTGATACTCGAATTCGACGGGAATTGGAAACAGCTTCCCGTCCTTGACCGCCTGCTCGCGCGCCGGGGAGAGCCGCACGGCTGGAACGACGAAGGAGTGCGGATCGGCCGCGTGCACCATTCCCTCGATCGCGGCCATGAGCAGCTCGTGGCTATCCACGGAGTCCGGATGGTTCACGCGGATCTGATTGAGCACCTGCGAGAACATCTGCAGGTCCTCGTACGTCGTGCGCTTGCGCATCACGATCGTGTCGGAGGAAAGCTTCTGCTGCGCGTGCGACGGCGTCGCAATGACGGCTCCAAGGGTCGTGCAGAAGGCAATCGATCGGAACAGCGCGCTCATTGTTTTATCGGGTTGGAGGCGACGCTAGCAGTAAGCTCTCTCAGCCGTGCTTTCGCGACGAGCAGTTGCTCTTCCTTCTTCGACGCCACTGCAACGTAGGCCGTATATTCGCTGATCGCGTCGTCGGTGTACTGCTCGACGTCCGCGATGAGTGCGAGCAGCAGGTGAGGCGCGCCGTAGTACGGATCGAGCGCGATGGCCTTTCGGAGCTGCGCGGCCGCATCGCCGTCGCGTTTAGCGTGGACGAGTATCTCGGCGTAGCTGTATCGTACGACCGGATCATTGGGATTCAACTGCACCGCGAGATCCATCTCCGCGAGCGCCCCCGCGGTATCGTGCCTGGCGAGATCGAGCTGCGCGAGATGCGTGTGCGCCGCATAATACGAGAGATCCTCCTCGAGCGCGTGTCCGTACGCCTCGCGCGCAAGATCCATCTTGTTCGCACGCTGGTAAATCATGCCGAGCGATTCTTGGTACATCGCCTTCGAGTGATAGAAGAAAGTCTTTTCCTTGTCATCGTGCTCGCGCATTCCACTGAGAGCGGCATTCATCTCCATGGCGGCGCTGTCCATGTTGTCCATGAGATAGAAAATCTTGCCTCGCTGCGCATGCATCTGAATCGCCCGAGCCTGTCGAAATTTCCTGATCGCGAGGGAATCCTTTGCCTTTGCTCCCCGTGGTGTCGTGGTGTCGGCGAGCACCTTCGCGTACGTAGCCAGCGCTTCCGGCAGGTGATTCGCGGAGAATTGCAGCCACGCGAAGTTCGCCTCGCCACCCATCGCGGCAAAAACACCGAATCCGACCTGCTGTGGCGTCGCGTGCGGGTGCTCATACCAGATTGAGGTCTCGATGGTGCGACGAAGCAGCTCCGGGTCGAATGTGCCAAAGACGAATGGATTCATCGCGTACGCACGGTACTCCAGCGAATCGAGCACGACGTACTTCGGCAGACGCTCCTTTTTTCGTGCGAGATTCAGGTACGACTGAAGGTCCTTCTCCGTCAACGCGAGCACAGTTGCCGCATGAAGCGCATAGAGCGCATCGCCGGACGACGGGTCGATACGATGGGCCCAGTAGAAGGCGCGGATTGCCTCCTCGGGGTTCCTGTACGCGATCTGCATTCCGTACTCGAAGTAGCCCTGCGCGCTATTCGTATCGGCACCCAGCCCGCGATTGGGACGTGCGGGAAGCGGTGCGGAATCCACCGCTCCGGGCGCCGGCGCTCGATCTCCGGTATCGGCGGCGCGCTGCGCGCGCACGGTCGTCGCCGCGACCGCAACGAGAAGCGCTCCTGCCGCCATCGCTCGCGCGAGTCGCATCGCGTGCATGGAGACGCAATGTCGTTTGCCCGTGTCACTCATGGCTTCGCCGTCGTCGACGCGACCGCCGACGTCAGCGCGGCGAGCCGCGTTCGCACCGCCGGCAGCTGCGGGTCGGATTTCGGCGTGAGCGACACGTAGTCCTGGTAGCCCTTCACCGCTTCCTCGGTGTACTCCTCGACGTCCGAGATGCGCGCGAGCAGGAGGCGGGGCGGCGCGTAGTACGCATCCAACGCAATGGCTTTCATCAACTGCTGCACCGCCTCCGTGTCGCGCCGACGCGCCTGCACGAGGAGAACGGCGTAGCTGTAGCGCAACGCAGGATCGTTGGGCTGCAGCTGCACCGCGAGATCCATCTCCGATAGCGCCGCCGTGGTGTCACCCTGTTTCAGCTGCAGCCGCGACAGTAGTGAGTGCGCCGCGTAGTACGAGAGATCCTCCGTTAGCGCCTGCCCGTAGTCCTCGCGCGCGTCATCCGGCTTGCTCGCCCGCTCGTCGATCATGCCGAGCGATTGTTCGTACATCGCTTTCGACTCGTAGAGGATGACCACACTCTTCGTGTCCCGTGCACGCATGGCGGTGATCGCGGAGGTGAGCTCCGCGCGCGCGCTGTCCATATTCCCCATCTGATAGAACACGCGCGCTCGATCGGCGTGCAGCTCGCTGTCGTTCTCCTCGTGATCCTTCTTGTTGCGGCTCTTGTCGCTCAGCTGCTTCGCATAGGCGTCGAGTGCATCGGGAAATCGCCCCTGGGCATACGACATCCACCCGGTCTTCCGCATCTCCCGCATTTCGTCGAGCACATGGACGTTCAGCTCCGCCCGATCCACCGATGGATACTGGTTGATCACATCCGCTTCGATGATTGCGCGGATGAGCGGAAGGTCCATCGATCGATAGACGAATGGATCCACGGTGTACGCGCGATAGAGCAGCGAGTCGAGCGCGAGGTACTCCGGCGGGCGCTTCTTTCGGCTCCAGTCGAAATAGCTGAACAGCTCATTGCTCGTCATCGCGAGCAGCGACGAAGTGCGAAGCGCATACATCGCTTCCGCTGATGACGGATCGAGCTGCGTCGCCCAAAAGAACGCGCGGACGGATTCCTCCGGCTTGTCGCTCACCATCTGCACTCCGTATCGGTAATACGAGCGCGCGTCGTTGGTGTCGGCGCCAGCATCGAGGCGGGGACGAGTGGGAGTGGGTACGGTCTTCTGGGTCTTTTGCGCGGGGAGGGCTGGGGCGATCAGTGCGGCGAGGGTCAGCAGAGCCGTGGGGAGGCGCAAGTCTACTCCGGACCGGAGAGATTGATGTTCCAGGCGAGCCGAGCGGTGAGGCGCCACAAGGTTGTTGTCGCGACCGCTAATAGCAAGTTAGATCATTCTAATGTGCGTTAAGTCCCATTCTGACTCCGTTATTGACCGAGGAATCAAAGACTCTGGACGCAGGCCGTGTACCCGGCTGTACTTTCAGTGAAGAGTCAGCCCTCTCTGGGTTGACCGTTGCCGCCGCGGGAACGGCGTGGCGGCTTTGCCCCTCGGGCCTGTCCCGGGGGGCTTTTTCTATGTACGAAAGGGGACGGCCATGCACTGGCCGTCCCCTTTTCTTTGCGCGATGACTACGCCTGCGATCAGTCGCTGCGCAGCTGCTTCGACATTTCCTCGAGCAGGCGTCGCTCATCTCCCGAGAGACTATCGATGCCACGCTCGGAGATTTTATCGAGCACCAGATTCAGCAGCTCACTCTTCTGCTTGCCCACCTTCCCCGGCAGCGAGAGCACCGAGCTCTGTCGCTTGGCCGCCATCGCGTTGCTCCGCGCCACGATCTCGTCGATCTCCGTCGTGCGCTCGCGCGACCGCGTATGCGTACGCGGAATCGCGCGCGGCGGCTCATCCGGCACGTCCGGAATCTGTGACATCCTCTGCCGCAGACGATCGAGACTCGGCACCGACGCCGCACGCAGATACAGCCAGCCAATCGCGAAACCACCGAGATGCGCCATGTACGCCGTGCCGTCGGTTGCGTGGAGCGCCATGACGCCGAGTATGAGATTCCACGCGGCCAGCAGCACCACGAACCAGCGCACCTTCATCGCGATGAACACGAATGGAAAGACGCGCACCTCATCGTCGGGCCAACGCATCGCGTACGCGAGCATCACGCCGAAGATCGCGGCGGACGCGCCGAGCAGCGGAGATCCGTTGTGCACGATGAGCAGATCCGCGAGCCACCCGCCGAGCCCGCAGAGGAGATAATAGAAGCTGAAGCTTCGCTGTCCCCACGCCTGCTCCAGACGCGGACCGAACAGCCAGAGCGTCCACATGTTGAACGCGAGATGCAGAAAGCCCGCGTGCACGAACATGTAGGTCGCGATCGTCCACGGACGCTGCGTGAGATCGCCCGGGCTCTTGAACGCCAGCGCCGCAACCATGTCCGCCGGACGCACGACCGTGAGCTGCAGGAAGAACACCGCGACGTTGATCGCAATGATCCACTGCACCGCCGGCGTCAGCCGGGGGACGTCGTACTCGTCTGTGGCGGAGCTGTTCATGGTGTATTAGACACGGATGGCAAACACCGGGTTCCTAGCGCGTCCCGACCGGCCCAGGAATCCGCAGCGACAGCACGACATCGCGATGAATCGTCGACGCCGCCTCGAGCAGGGTGGCATATCGCCGGTCGAGGGGAGACTTCTCCCCAGAAGGCGCAGGATGTATCACAATTTTCGTACCCGGTGCGGCGGCGTGTGCCTGCTCGACGAGTCGCAGGATCTGACCGTCACTCGTGCCGTCGCGAGGCGCCAGGGTGAGCGCATGGCCGGTTCCCGCGGCGGCCACGACGGCCAGCGATGCAACGGTTCGTTCCGCGCCCGATGGCGCGTCCGGGAATTCCCACAACATGTGCACCATCGACACCACACGCACCACATCCTCCAGGGCCTCGGGTCGCTGCCCATCGCTCTCGAGAATGACGGGAAGTGGCGCCGTCCAGTTTCCGAACACCGCCGCGATGAATGGCGCGCACGACAACGGATCGCGCCCGCTCAGCAGAATCGAGTGCACGTGCGCCTGCGATGTCGCGCGCTCGAGCTGCTTCGCCAGCATCTCGCTCGAATACAGCACCGCGGTTTCCGCCTCGCCGGCGAAGCGCACGAAGAGCTGTCGTCGCCCCGCCCAGATGCCCTGCGATTGGACGCCCGGCGACAACCCAGCGATGGGCGCAGTCGGAAGTGTTGTTCGTGCCATTACTGTCCCCCGCCTCGTGTCGGCTTCGCGAGCATCACAATGCGATCGCAAAACGTGCTGAAATCGATCCCCTCTGCCGCCGCCGCCTGTGGAATCAGACTGGTTGCGGTCATTCCGGGAAGGGTGTTCGCCTCCAGGCAAAACAGCTCCCCTCCCGATGTCATACGGAAGTCTATTCTCGCACACCCGTCAAGCTTGAGTGCCTGAAAGGCCAGAATGGCGAGCCGCTGAGCCTCCGCCGCGAGCGCTAGAGGCAGCTTCGCTGGAAACTCCTCCACCGCCATCCCCGGCGTGTACTTGCACTCGTAGTCGTAGATCTCGTGCTTGGGGATGATCTCCCCCACTGGCATCGCGTGATCGCCCAGTACGCCAACGGTGAGCTCCCGGCCCGGCACGAATTGCTCGATCATCACCTCGTCATCATACAGTGCCGCCTCGGCCACCGCCCCCTCCAGCTGCCCGGCCTCCTTCACCACGGAGAGACCGACGGTCGATCCCTCCTTGGACGGCTTCACCACGACGGGAAAGCCGAGCGTCCGTTCGACTTCGCTCGCGCTCAGCGCGGAGCCGGGGCCCGTCATGATCCAATCCGCGGTCAGCACGCCGGCCGCGCGGAAGAGGCGCTTCGAGAGGTCCTTGTCCATGGCTAGCGCGCTCGCGAGATGACCGCTCCCGGTGTAGGGCACGCGCGCGAGATCGAGGATCGCCTGAACGGTGCCATCCTCGCCATCGCCGCCGTGGAGCGCGATGAAGACGACGTCCGCATTCTTCACGGATGGCATCGAGCCAAGCGTCGTGACGAGTGACGTTTCCGCCATCACCCGCAGTGCTTCCCGCGTCGGAGGCTCGCGTTTCACGACGCCGGCCGCACGCAGCGCATCCTCCTCGCTTCGCGCCATGTCTCCTCGCGCGGGATCGACACACGTCACCACGTGTCCGGCATCGCGGAGCGCCTGCGCAATCCGTAGCCCCGATGCGAGCGACACGTCGCGTTCCGACGAAGTTCCTCCCAGCAGAACCGTGACATTCATGTGCACAATGTACCGAAACCGCATTGCGCGTGTAGTCTCCCGCGAGCCCGTAGACGCCGAGTACATTCCTGATCATGCAATCGACACGTAAGCTCCTTTCGTGCGCCCTGCTGCTGGCGGCCTCAGCCTGCATCGATCGTGACCAGGCAGCCAAGGCGATCGATGCCGTCCAGAGCGATGGCGCCAAGCCGGACGTCATGCCCGTCATGCTGAATCGCGAGCTGCCCTTTCGATACCCGCCGGCGCTGTACGCGAAGATGGTGCAGGGGAACGTGACGCTGCACATCCACATCGACAGCACCGGAATCGTCTGGCCCGAATCGACCAACGTCGTCGAGTCGTCGGGCTACGCGGGTCTCGATTCATCCGCCGTCGCGGGCTCGCGCGAGCTTCGATTCGAACCGGCAAAGACGAAGGGACGGCCGGTTGGCGTGTCGCTCAAACTCCCCGTGTTCTTCCGTCACCCCAACGCAAAGCCGCTCGCTGGCGACACCATCCTTCGGTCACCCAGCGCCAGGCCCGCACCATGACCAATCTCCCGCGTAACGCCCGGCCGTACGACAGCGTGCTCGACACCATCGGCTGGACGCCACTCATTCGCCTGAACCGCATCACGCGCGGTGTCGTCACGCCAGTGTACGCGAAGGCGGAGTTCTTCAATCCCGGCGGGAGCGTCAAGGATCGCATCGGGCTTCCGATCATTGAGCGTGCGGAGCGATCGGGGGAGCTGAAGCCGGGCGGGACGATCGTAGAGGGAACGAGCGGAAACACGGGCGTTGGGCTCGCGATCGCGGCGGCGCTCAAGGGCTACCGGTGCATCTTCACGATGCCGGACAAGATGTCGCAGGAGAAGGTGCGATTGCTCAAGGCCTTCGGCGCCGAAGTGATCATCACACCGACGGCGGTGCCTCCGGACCATCCCGACAACTACGTGATGATGGCGGCACGGATCGCGAAGGAGACGCCGAACGCGATTCTCGCGAACCAGTTCTACAATCTCGCGAATCCCGAGGCGCACTACGCGACGACGGGGCCGGAGCTGTGGGAGCAGACCGAGGGACGGATCACGCACTTCGTCGCTGCGGCCGGCACTGGCGGCACGATCAGCGGCGTCGGCAAGTACCTCAAGGAAAAAAATCCCGCGATCAGAGTCATCTCCGGCGATCCGGTGGGATCGATCCTCGCTGAATACTGGCGGAGCAGGGGAGAGCGAAAGCCGGAAGGCGTGCCGTACAAAATCGAGGGCGTGGGTCAGGACAAGATTCCGGGTACGATCGACATGTCCGTGATCGATGACTATCGCACGGTCACGGATCGCGAATCGTTCGCGATGGCGCGGCGCCTCACGCGCGAGGAAGGGCTGTTCGTTGGCGGATCGAGTGGGCTCATCGCACACGTCGCAATGCAGGTGGCGCGCGAAGTGAACGATCCAAATGCGTACGTCGTGACCTTCCTCTGCGACACGGGCGAGCGATATCTCTCGAAGCTTTACAGCGATGAGTGGATGCGCGAGAACCAGCTGCTCGATTCCGACCGCATGCCGATCGGCCAGCTGCTGCAGGGTAAGTCGGGGGAACGCCGAGGGTCGTGAGCGTCGCCCCTGCCGCGAGCGTGCGCCAGGCACTCGGACTCATGTCGCTCCACGACGTGTCGCAGCTGCCGGTGATCGATGGCGAGAGCTGCGTGGGATCCGTGTCCGAGAGCGTGCTGTCCGCGAAGGCGCTCGAGAACGGAAAGCTGCTCGACGCGCCGGTGAGCGAGGTGATGGAGGCGCCCTTCCCGGTCATCGATGGCGCGCAGACGGTCGAGAGCGTGGTGAAGCTGCTCTCGAAGTCGAATCCCGCGCTGCTCGTGCGCGCAAACGGCGGCGTGGGCGGGATCGTCACGCGCAGCGATGTACTCGCATACATGATGGCGCGATAGCGCTCGCCCACAGCGGCGCATTGAGCGAGAAGTGCGCACGATACAGCCGAATTCGGTGTTGCGGGCCAGCGTCCGCCACATAGTATGAATGTGTACTTTTGGCTGGTTTCCTGCGTTACCTGCTCACAGGCGGGCCCAGTTCCCCTCCCGCGCCTGCCTGGCTCGGCATTTCTCGTACATTTGCTCGATGACGATCATCGCTGATTCGAACCTTCGAGGTTGCAGACCACCGCGCGATCGCGCGCTCATCCTCGATGCTCATTCCATGGCTGTCTCATGACCGTGTCAGAAATGGAGATGCTGGCGAAGGTCGAGGTACTCGCCGATCTCGAAGACGATGTTCGGGAATTGATGGTCGTGCACGAGGCGAAGCGAATCCTCTGGTTTCCGAGCGAGCTGCTCGCGCCGCCCCCGGAGACCGATCCCGGGCAGCACATAGCCGACCTCCGTGAGCGCACACGCGGCATCAGCACACCTCTGCGCGTCGCCCTCGCCCTCAACCTCCTCACCGAAGAGGGGCTCCCGCACTTTCACCGGCTCCTCGCCGTCTACCTCGGCAGCACGAGCTTCTGGTCCAAGTGGACCAACCTCTGGACGGCCGAAGAAGACCGGCACGGCGCGGTGCTTCACGACTACACCCGCGATAGCCAGCTCCTCGACAATCCGGAGCTCGAGCGCATGCAGTTCGAGTATCTCCGCGCGGGCTTCGAGCCGGCGTGGGACAAGGATCCGTACCGCGTCTTCGTCTACACCACGCTGCAGGAGCGCGCGACGCAGGTGAGCCACGCGAACACGGGCAAGCTCGCGGGCGAGTACGAGCCGACGATCGGCGTGGTGCTCGCGAACGTCGCCAAGGAAGAAGCCCGGCACTATGTGTTCTACCGGCAGATATTCAAGGAAGTGCTGGAGCGCGATCCGAACCGCGCGCTCGTGTCAGCCGCCGCAGTCATGCCCTCGATCGACATGCCCGGCGTGACGATGCCGAACTTCCGCGAGATGGCGGACGTCATTCGGCGCGCGGGGATCTATGGCCCGCGCGACTATCTGCGGATCGTCGAAGAGCAGATCAAGCAGTGGGCGATCGAGGCACTCGAGGGACTCGACGCGACGGGCCGCCAGGCGCAGGAGAAAATCCTCGGCATTCCGAAGCGGCTCGAACGCATCTCCGACGCGATGGAGACGCGGAGCAAGGCGAAGACCTTCTCGTTCGTCGTCGCGTTCGCGCGCGAGTTCGCGATGGACTGAGCCCGGGACTCAGCCGTTGGCGTCCCGCTGCAGCTCCGCGAGCAGCTGCAGCGCCTTGAGCGGAGTGAGATTGTCGAGATCCACTCCGCGCAGCTTTCCGACCACCGGATGCGGCAGAGTCGCGAACAGTGCGAGCTGTTCGACCGCTCCCGTCACGTCGCCCGTCGCGCCCGCCGTCGGCTGCACCACGTGGTGCTCCGCCTCGAGCAGCTTCAGCATCACGCGCGCGCGACTCACGACCGACGGCGGCAGCCCCGCGAGACGGCCGACCTCGATGCCATACGACCGGTCGGCGCCGCCGGCGATGAGTGTGTGGAGGAAGAGCACCTCATCTCCCACCTCGCGCACCGCCACTGTGTAGTTGCGCACCGCGGCCCGCTCCTCCGCGAGCTGCGTGAGCTCGTGATAGTGCGTCGCGAAAACGGTTTTGCAGCCGATGGCATCGTGCAGATGCTCGCTCACCGCCCACGCAATCGAGACGCCGTCGTACGTCGACGTGCCGCGTCCAATCTCATCGAGCAGCACGAGGCTGCGTCGCGTGGCCGTGTGCAGGATCGCGCTGGTTTCTGACATCTCGACCATGAAGGTCGACTGCCCGCGCACGAGATTGTCGCTCGCGCCGACGCGCGTGAACACGCGATCGACGATGCCGATTCGCGCGCGCGAGGCGGGAACGAAGCTCCCGATCTGCGCCATGAGGACGATCAGGCCGATCTGCCGCAGGATGGTCGACTTCCCCGCCATGTTCGGACCGGTGAGAATGATCATCCGGGCATCGGACGTGAGCGACACGTCGTTCGGGATGAACTTGTCGCGCGGCATCATGCGCTCGACCACCGGATGCCGCCCGCCGACGATGTCGAGCGCGAACTCGTCGCTGATGTCGGGACGCGCGTACCCCTCTCGCGCCGCAACTTCCGCCAGCGCCGCAAGGACGTCGAGCTGCGCGAGGATCGATGCCACGCACTGCAGCCGGCCGATCGCCGCGCCGGCGAGCGCGCGCAGCGACTCGAAGAGCGCGCGCTCGCGAAGCTCGATGCGCTCGCCGGCGGTGAGGACTTTCTCCTCGTACTCCTTGAGCTCCGGGGTCACGTAACGCTCAGCGCCGGCAAGGGTCTGCCGGCGCTGATAGTCCGCCGGAACGAGCGCCTTGTTGGCGTTCGTGATCTCGATGAAGTAGCCGAACACTTTGTTGTAGCCAACCTTGAGCGACGTTATCCCGGTGCGCGCGCGCTCCGCGGTCTGGATGCGCGCGATCGCGTCGCGGCCGCCGCGCTGCAGCGCGCGCATCTCGTCGAGCTCCGCGTCGAAGCCCGCGCGGATCGCCTCTTCCTCGCCGATTGCCGCGGGCGGCCTGTCGACGAGCCCGCGCGCGAGCTCCCCGCTCAGTTCCGCGCAGTCGTCCCACTTCGCGAGCAGCTCCCTCACGATGCCTGCCTCGCCCACTCGCCGCGCCGCCGTGCACACGGCCGGGAGCCGCGCGAGCGAATGCGCCGAGCGCGCCGAGCTCGCGCGGAGTGGCCCGGCCGGCGGCGGCCTTGCTCGCGAGGCGCTCGACATCGCGCACGCCATCGAGCGCCGTGCGCAGCGTCTCCCGCGCGAGCGCATCGTCGAGCAGCGCGCCCACCGCATCGAGCCGCGCATTGATGGGCCCGCGCTCCGTGAGCGGAGTCAAAATCCACGAGCGAAGCAGCCGCGCGCCCATTGGCGTCGCGGTGCGATCGAGTACATCGATGAGCGTGCCGCCGCGATCGCCGCCACGCAGCGATTCGATGAGCTCGAGATTGCGCCGCGTCATCTCATCGAGCGGCATCGCGCTCCCCGCGCGCTCCACCACCGGTCGCGCGAGGTGCGGAATCCCCTGCGGCTGCAGCTCGTGCAGGTAGCGCAGCAGTGCGCCGGCCGCGCCCACCGCCGTCGCATCGGCCGCGCCGATGCCGAACGCCTCGAGCGACGCGACGCCGAACTGCTGGCGCAGCGCATCGCCCGCGAGCGCGGGATCGAACTCCCACCGCTCACGCTCCGTGATCAGCGGGCCCTCACCCGTTGGTCCGCGCGGCGACGGGGCGCTCTCGCCGCGCACCATCACCATCTCGCTCGGCGCGAGGCGCGCGAGAACCGGCTCGAGGTCCGCGGCGTCGCACATGATGAGCCGAAGCTCGCCGGTAGAGAGATCGGCGGCCGCGATTCCCGCCTGCGCTCCGGACACGACGAGCGCGCAGAGAAAGTTGTTTCGCGCATGGTCGAGCAGATCGTCCGCGAAGAAGGCGCCCGGAGTGATCGTCTCGACGACCTCGCGGCGAACGACGCCCTTCGCGTTCTTCGCGTCCTCCATCTGCTCGCAGATCGCGACGCGGTACCCCTGCGACACCAGCTGCCGAAGGTACCCGCTCATCGCCTTCGCGGGCACGCCCGCGAGCGGCACATCCGCCGCACCGCCATTGTTGCGCGATGTGAGCGTGAGCCCGAGCACGCGCGATGCGATCTCGGCGTCCTCATAGAACGTCTCGTAGAACTCGCCGAGCCGGTAGAGCAGGATCGCGCCGGGATTGCGCGACTTCATCTCGCGCCAGTGCTCCATCAGCGGCGTCTCGCGACTCACCTCGGCTCGGCCTCCGTGACATACACGGTGATCTGCTTCGCCTTCATCTGCTGCGCGATGGCATCGGCCTTGGCCCGCGTGTCGTAGAAGCCCACCCGCACGCGGAACAGTTTCGTCGTGGTGACGACACGCGCGGTGTAGCCCCGCGCAGCGAGACTCTTGCGCATCGCGTCCGCGGCCGCGCGCGTGGGGTAGGCACCCACCTGCACGGTGTACTTCACGACGCCGGCCGGCGCGCGCGATGCCGCGGACGACTGGCTCGAGGTGGTGGGCGCGCGATTCGAGCTCGTCGCGGGCGCGGGGGGCGGCAGCGGTGCGGGCGTCGTTTCGCGTGGTGGCGGCGCCGCGTCCGCGGCAGTCGGTGCGGACGAGCGTGCTGTCCGCTGGCACCGATGCGACCGTGGCCGATGCAACCGCGGCGGTGTCCATCCCGTGGCACCGCTGCATCCAGAAGCCGATCTGGTTGTGCTGCTCCACCTGGCTGGGCGCCGTATTGTGCGCTGCATCGGCGAGGCTCCTGCACGCCGCCGGCGTCTGGTTCTTGTCGAAGTACACCCGAGCCATCCAGAACGACGCGCGTGCGCGCGAGGGGCTCGTGGGGTGATCGATCACGAGCCGTTGCAGGTGTGTGAGCGCCTGGTCGTTTTCGCCGCGCGTCATCTCGAGCTGCGCCAGCCGAAGCAGCGCATCCTCGTTGCGCGGCGACAGCGGGAACTCGATGATGATCCGCCGCAAATCCCTCTCTGCGTCCGCCGCCGTCGCCGCGACCACTGCGCGCCAATAGAGCGCGTCGACGTAGTGCGGCGAGCCGGCGGACGACGTGTCCATCTCGTGCTGCACGAGCGCCCGCGCGGCGTCGCCCTGCCCCTCCGCGGCCATGCGCTGCGCACGGAGAAAGAGCGTGTCGCTCGGTGCGGAATCGGCTGCGGGCGCCAGCGGGGGAGTCGCCTGCGCGGCGAGAGGTGAGGCACCGATCAAAAGCGCGGTCAGTGATGCGAGATATCGAGTCATGAGCGGTGTGCGAAGGGAACGCGTCACGCCGGTACGGCGGCAAGAAGGAGGCGCGCGGCGTCGATCGAGCGCCGTGTGCCGCAGAGCGTGAGCACGAGCGTGGAGAGCAGCTGCGTATCCGATGAGATGCGAGTCTCCTTGAGTGCGATATCGGCGGCAAGGAGCGCGTCGAGCGCGCCGTCGATTGACTCGTCCGTCCAGTGCCGCTCCGCCGCGCTCCACGCGCGCGCGGCCTCGGCCCATGGGCGCATGGGGAAGGCCTTTCCCGACTTCAGCAGCTCGAAGTAGTCGGCGCGCCCGTTGCGCGTGATCCCCCATCCGATCGCCAACGTCTGCGTGGTGAGTGCCATCACGAGCGAAACGGCGCTCGTCTTCGGCTGCGCCAGGATGTGCGGCAGCAGCGCGAGCGCGCCTGCCGCGTCGCGCGCGGCAACGCGGTCGAGGAAGTCGCCGAGCGTCTCGCCGCGGCGCACGCCGACGACATCGGCCACTGCGGCCTCGTCGATCGCTCCGCCTCCGGCATAGCTCACGAGCTTTTCCAGCTCCGCGGCGAGCTCCGCCAGCTCGTTGCCCACGGCCTGTTGCAACAACTCCGCCGCCTCCGGGCTGATCGTCGCGCCCAACTCACTCTCCACGTGATGCGCGATCCACTTCGGCACGCGATCGCCGCTCAGCGGCTTGAACTCGAGCGTCGCGGCACGGCTTTCGAATGCCTTATCCACCTTCGCCTTCTCACCCGCGGCAGCGACCAGCGCGAGCACGACATCGCCAGCCGGAGAGACGAGATAGCGATCGAGCTCCGCGCGCGCGTCCTTGCGCAGCGCCGCGACATCGCGCACCACGATTGCCCGACGCGCGGCCATCATCGGCGGTGTGCCCAGAAGGCTACCGAGCGTTTCGGCATCGAGCTCGGCGGCGGCGCGAATGTCGAGATTGAAGTCGCGCGTCGACGCATCGACGGCGGCATCGACGAGCCTGCGCACCGCCCGCTCCTTCAGGAAATCATCGTCGCCGTGAAAGTAGTAGACGCGCTCGATCTCGCCGCGCTTGAGCGACTTGTCGAAGGCGCGATCGAGGAGCACAGGCATAACGTGAATATACCTTTAGTGGTGCGTCGCGGCGCGGCGGCGATTGGCGCCGTCGCTCGGTTGCCAGCACACGTAGCGTATGCTATTTCTCGCCTCGCCCCGCTCGTCCATCCCTGATCCCTCTCGCCATGTCGCTGCAGTCTTTCGCTTCGCGCCGCCTCGCCACGTTCTGCGTGCTCTTGAGCATCGGATCGGCTCTCGCGTGCTATGGCGACAAGCCCGGCACGACGCCCAGGGGCCCGCAAACGGCCGAGGGAGCGGCCGGCTTGGGATTGCAGCCGCTGCCCGCAACGCACGATACCGCGCTCCGCGAGGTCGACAACTTCGCGCTGTCGCCGGAGGTGGTCCAGCGCTGGGCGGTCGCGAAGCAGAGTCTGGATTCGATTACCGCGACAGATCCGGATGTCGTAAAGCGATTGAAGGCCCAAGGTCCGCCGAGCGGTATCGGAGAGATGGGTTCGCGCCTCGAGGCGGAGCCAAAGCTCGGGAATGCGCTCAAGCAGGCGCACATGGACGGGCACACCTACATGCTGACGACGATCGCGCTTCAGCAAGCGATCCACGGCTATCAACTCAAGCAGACGGGGAAGCTGAACGCGATGAAGGTGCCGCCGGTGGTCATGGCGAACATCGAATACATATCGGGGCACCTGCCACAGCTCATGCAGGCGATGCGTGGGCCCAGCCGGGGGCTACCGGCCCAGCACTGATCTAGCGACCGAGCAGCTGCTCGCTGGCGAAGCGTACCGGCGCCTGATCGACGAGCATCGCGGCGGGCCAGATGGGCAGCCCCGCGCTGGCACTCGCGACGAAGCTGGAGTTGGTCACCGGATAGGGAGCCACGGCGGGAGCGCGGGCGACCACCGGAGCGAGCGCAAGATTGCGCGCCTGCGCGGTCCAGTTGAAGATCACTGCCGCAAGAAATCCGATCCCGACAACGCCGGCTGCCGCGGCGGCGAAGGAGCGCAGCCCGGGGCCCCTGTAGCGCGACGCGTGCGCGTCCTCGCGCTCCATCCGATGCAGCGTCGTCGTCAGCCGAACATAGAAGTCGGATGACGGCTCGACCGACGGGAGATTTCGCAGAACCAATAGCCCACGTCGCATGGCCAGATCGTGCCGCGCACACATGCGGCACGATGCCAGATGCATGTCCGCGGCAGACTGCGCCTCTGGCGGAAGCGTCTGGTCTGCGAAGGCGAGATACTGATTACGAAATTCGAGGCAATCCATTCTGGCTACATCACTTCGGTGAGTCCAACCAGTCTACCCGCCGGACTGGGTCGGGTTCCGAATGATGTGCGCGGGATCACGCCTCCGCCAGCAAGTCAGGCGTCTAACGCAGCCCCGGCTCGATAATCTGGGCGAACGCGTTCCTGGCGCGATTGAGCCGCGACTTCACCGTCCCCAGGTTGCAGTTCGTGATCTCGGCGATCTCCTCGTATGACTTCCCCTCGAGCTCGCGCAGGATGAACACCTGCCGATGATGCTCGGGAAGCCGGGCAACGGACGCCTCGACGAGTGAGCGCAGATGGCGACGGCGATAGAGGTCGTCGGGGCGCGAGTTCGTGTCTTCGAACTGCAGCGGACGGTCGTCGTCCTGCCAGTTCTTGCGGATCGTCTGGAAGAAGACCAGCGGATTGCGCGACCGGTTGCGAAGCTCGTTCTTGGCGAGATTCGACGCGATCGTGTAGATCCACGTCGAGAACTTCTTCGAGCGGTCGAAGCGAGCCATGTGCCGGTACACCCGAATAAAGACCTCTTGCACGAGATCCTCGCCGCGCTCCCGGTCACCGATCGTGCGATAGATGAAGTTGAGCAGCCGCGTCTGATAGCGCTCCACGATCTCCTGGAACGCGCGCTCCTCACCGGCGAGGAACGAAGCAACCAGCTCGGCATCCTCGAGCGTCTGCAGCTGGGCACGAACCGACCCCGGCACGACCGCCCTCGCTTCCACCGCCACGTTGGCCATCTTGGGTTTCCCCCAGTACAAATGAATACGCCAGACCGATCTGAAAGCAGTTGGCTGCGAGAGCTGCTGCTTCCTACGGGCCCCATGAAAGGCAGAGGTTGTGCCCCGTTGTTCCACGTCCGCGAAAATCTGGCTAAGTCACTCACAGCCAAGAATTTGCACAGCAGGCGACGTTCCGAATCATATCATCGCCGGATGGATCTGTCTACTTTGGGGGACGACCAAAATGCAGATTCCGGGGACACTCTTAATCAGAGCAGACGAGCTCAGCGGCCTAGAAAGTAGCCCGCGACGTAGAGGATGCTCAGCGCCGTCTTCGAATCGTTTATCGCGCCGTCCTTGATCATTTTCAGCGCCGCCGACATCTGCGTCGGCACCAGTTCTACGAACTCATCCGCCTCGAGTTCACTGTTGCCCCGTACGAGTCCGGTCGCCACGAAGAGGTGAATCTTCTCGTCCGTGAAGCCGGGCGTCGTATAGAAAGTGTACAGGTGCTCGATCCTCTCGGCGGTGCACCCGGTCTCCTCTCGCAGCTCCCGAACCGCACATTCCTCCGGCGGCTCGCCCGCCTCGAGACGCCCGGCAGGGATCTCGTAGATGAACCCGTCCGTCGCATAGCGGTACTGTCGAATGAGGAGGATCGCCGGATCGTCGCTTCCGGGATCGCCCAGGAATGGTATCACGGCACTCGCGCCCGAGTGCCGGATGATCTCGAGCTCTCCAATCGTCCCGTTCGGAAAGCGCACCTGGTCGATGTCCAGGTTCATCACGCGTCCCGTGTACTCGCGCCGGCTGCTGAGCTTTCCGGGTTTCTCCGACGGCGTCACCGCTCCGGCCGCCCTTCCGCATCGTACACGCTCACGGGCCCCGCATCGAGCGCGGTCAGCGGCGCGGCGATCACCGGCGAATCGCCCACCACCACGAGCTGCAGCTGATCGGGATGCAGATACTTGTCCGCGGCGTGCAGCACATCCATCGCTGACACACGCCGGATGTTCGCGCGATAGCTGTCGAAGTAGTCGTTTGGCAAACCGTAGATCGTGAGCGCAGCGAGGGCGCGCGCAATCGAGTCGGTGGTCTCGTAGCGAATGGGAAAGACTCCATCGAGATAGCTCGTCGCGAGCGTGAGCTCGTCCTCGCTCACTGCATCCGCGCGAATGCGTGAGATCTCGAGCAGAATTTCCTTCGCCGCATCTGCCGTCACGTCGCTCTTCACCGCCGTTGACACGACGAATGGGCCGGCAGCCTTGCGCCAGTCGAACGACGAATGCGCGCCGTACGTGTATGCGTGCACCTCGCGCAGATTGAGATTGATGCGCGAGGAGAAGAGCCCGCCCAGCAGCGCGTTCACGATCAGCGCAGGGAAATAGTCGGGATGGCTCCTCGGCAACCCAACGTGCCCCACGCGAATCTCCGATTGGGGAGCGTCTTCCTTGCGCACGATGTGCACGGCGCGCGTCGTTCTCGCGGGAGCATCGCTCACGGTCGTCGCGGGCGCCGCCCCGCCACTCCACTCGCCGAGCAGTCGCTGCGCCAGCGTCACGCCATCGGCGACGCTGATGTCTCCGGCGATGACGAGCGTCGATCCGTTCGGACGATACCGCGCCTGATAGAAGCGCTCGACGGTTGGGCGGTCGAGCGCCTTCACCGACGCCACATCGCCCGACTCGGGATGCGCGTAGCGCGACGATCGGTCGTACACGAAGCGGGTGAACATTTCATCTGCGAGCCCGCGTGGCTCGGTGCGAAGCTGCAGCAGATCGGCGAGCCGCTCGGCCTTGAGTCGCGACAGCTCCCGCTCGGGAAACGCCGGCTCGAGCAGCACCTCGGCGAACAGCGCCATCGCGTCGTCCAAATGCGGCGCGAGCACCGTCATCGATAGCACTGCCGCGTCCCAGTCGGCGGACGCGCCAACGGCGGCGCCCCACCGCTCGAACTGCTCGCTCACCGCGTCACCGTTGCGCTTGCGCGTTCCCTCGAGCAGCATGCGCGCTGTGAGCTGCGCAGCGCCGTACGCATCCACCGGATCGGCCGCCGCGCCCGCATCGGTAACGAGCGCGGTCGAGACGATCGGCAGCTTGTGCACGGGCGCGACAATGACGCCAAGCCCGTTGTCGAGCGTCACTCGCTCGAAATATGGAAAGCGATAATCACGAGGCGGTCCCGCCTGCGGTCGCGTCGAGACCGTCGTGGCAGCGGTCAACGCGACGCCCCTACGGGCTCACCGGCTTCCACGTGGGCGGGAGTATCCGCGAGTGAATCCGCGGGCACGTAGACGAGGCTCACTCGATTGTCCTCGCCGAGCATCTCGCGCGCGAGCGCGTTCACCTGCGCGGCCGTGACGCGCTGATAGCGCTCCGTCTGCTCGTTCACGAGTCCCGGATCGCTGAAGTACGTCGCGAACATCGAAAGCTTGTCCGCGCGATCGCCGGCGGACTGCAGGGAGCTCACGAGCGCGGTCTCGAGGAGTGCCACAGCGCGCTGCACCTCGTCGTCGGTCACGCCGTCCGTACGCACCCGGTCTATCTCGCGAACGACCTCGGCTTCCAGCACCTCGGCTGTGATCCCCGGCCGCGCGGTCACGTCCGCGATGAGCAGGTCGGACGCCTTCGCGAGATCGAAGGTGAAGGCCGACGCCTCGGAGGCGATCTCCCGGTCGCGCAGGAGCGCGCGCTGAAACCGGCTCCCTTTGCCCGTGCCGAGGATGGCGGCGAGCACTGTCGCGGCGTCGTGCGCGTCGTCGCCGAACACAGGGGCACGGAAACCGAGAAAGAGGCGAGGAAGCATCACGGCATCCGGCACAACCAACCGCTCCCACGAACCGAAATGCGCGGGCAAATCCATTGGTGGAAGGGGAGGCTTCCCCGCGCCGCGCGGAATGGGCCCGAAAAATTGCTCCACCAGCGCACGCGCCTCGCCTGGATCGAAGTCTCCGGCAATCGAGAGTACCGCGTTGTCCGGCGTGTAATACGTCGTGAAAAACTGCGCGATGTCCTCGAGGCTGGCGTCGGTCGAGATCCTCCATCGATCCGATGAGCGAGTGATGGAATGGGTGGTCGCTGGGAATGCGAGCGCCGGGAGCCTCTCCCACCACGTGCCGTAGGGCTGATTGTCGACGCTCCATCGGCGTTCGTTCTTCACGACATCACGCTGCGTGTCCAATTTCTGCTGCGTCATCGCCGGCAGGAGCTGCCCCATGCGGTCGGCCTCGAGCCAGAGCGCGATCGCCAGCTGGTTCGAGGGCACCGTCTCGAAATAGTTCGTACGGTCGAGCCAGGTAGAGCCGTTCAGCATGCCGCCGGCGCGCTGCACGATCTCGAAATGCTCGTTGGCACCCGACATGCGCGGAGCCTTGAAAGAGCATGTGCTCGAACAAATGGGCAAAGCCGGTGCGCCCCGGACGTTCGTTGGCGGAGCCGACATGGTACCACAGATTGACCGCGACGATTGGCGCCGTGTGGTCCTCGGAGAGGGTTACCGAGAGGCCATTTGCCAGCCGAAACGAGACGATTGGTACTCGCATTGCGGAAACTTGCACTGGATCAGCATCGCTTGGAACCCGTCGCCGTCTGATCTTGATGCGCCTTGTCTTGACACATTACCCCCGGTCTGCCCATGTTCACGGCCCGCCCGGACGCACGCGTACGAAGCTGGCGCACGCGGCCGTACGGCCTTTCGACTCTAAATGCAACTAACGAGTCTTCACGCGATCGCGTGCGTAGCAACCCTTTCTCACCGGTACGGAGGTAGTGATCATGGCAGCTGATTTTTTCTTGGGCGAATCGTTGGTCGGCGACGGCAATGAAGTCGCGCATGTCGATCTGATCATCGGGTCGAAGTCGGGACCCGCGGGCGCCGGCGTTCGTCAACGCGCTGACGAACAACAAGGATGGATTCACGACGCTTCTCGCCGTCGTCGCACCCAACCTTCCGGCCAAGCCCGACACGATCCTGTTCAACAAGGTCACGATCAAGGGCGCGAAGCAGGCCGTTCAGATGTTCGGGCCCGCGCAGGCGGCGGTCGCCCGCGCCGTCGTCGACTCGGTCGAGAGCGGCGTCATCCCGAAGGACAAGGTCGACGACCTCGTGCATCATGGTCGGCGTGTTCATCCACTGGGATGCCAGCGGACGACAAGAAGATTTTCGACTACAACTACCAGGCGACGAAGGAGTCGATCGCAGCGGGCGCTGCCGGCGAGCCGAACGTCGACAAGGTCATCGCGTCCGCGAAAACGGCCAAGCATCCGTTCAGCCGGTGGCGCGACAAGAACGTGATGCACGCGGCACTCTGCGCCACGCAGGTTGCGGCGGGGTCTGCACATCGAGGGGCGAGGATATCTCGCGCCCTCGATGCGTTTTTGCCACGTTAGCTTTCGCGTCCGCCTCTCGTCCATCCTCATTCCGACGCCATCATGCGGAAACTCCTCCTGCAGCTCGACAGCTCCCGTCACCCCAGCGTCTTCGATCGCGTCGTTGCGTACGACGCCGGGGCGGACGCGATCATGAGCTACGGCGGCGTCACCGAGGCAGATGTCCGCGATCTGGTGCTACGGCTGCATTTTCACGCGCGGCCCGAAGGACCTGCAGAACACCGCGATCTTCATCGGCGGCACGGACATGGCTGCGGGCGAGCAGATCCTCGCGGCGGTTCGCAAGTCGTTCTTCGGCCCGTTGCGCGTGTCGATGATGCTCGACTCGAATGGATCCAACACCACGGCCGTGGCAGCGGTGGTGAAGATCAGCAGGCGCTGGGCGGCAGCGGAAGGGGCGCAAGATCGTGATCACGGCCGGCACGGGTCCCGTCGGCACGCGCGCGGCCGGTTTGCTCGCCAAGGCGGGCGCCGAGGTCGTCCTCACGTCGCGCAAGCCCGAGGACGGCCAGCGCGCTCGCGGAGATCCAAGCGCTTCGGCGGCTCCGTCGAGGTCCCCATGCGCGAGCCGTCGCAGGCGGCGGCGGCGTGGCCGGTGCGACGCTGCTGCTCAATGCCGGACCGGCCGGTGTGTGCTCGTGCCGCGCGACGCGTGGGCCGGGAGTCCCGGTCGCCGCCGACCTCAACGCCGTGCCGCCGCTCGGCATCGAGGGCATCGAGGTCAACGACGACGGCGTGGAGCGCGAGGGCGTGAACACTTTCGGCGCGCTGGGTGTTGGCGGCCTCAAGATGAAGATGCACAAGGAGTGCATCTGCCCTGTTCGAGCGCAACGACCTGGTGCTCGATGCCGAAACGATCGAGGACGTCGCGAAAGACCTGATGAAGTAGCGATCGCACCGGAGCCCGAGCGTGCTCGCAGTCGGCATCGATCCAGGCACCATCAGCATTAATGTGTGCGCGTTGGACGACGGCGCGCTCGTGCTCGACCGTTCGATACCCACGGCCGAGGCGCTCGCGGATCCGTCGGCGTTCGCGGCGATGCTGGGCGCCCTCAACGCGGATCTCATCGCCGGCCCGTCGGGCTACGGACTCCCCTCATCACCGTCGCCGCTGCGGACGATCGCGCACTGCGACTCGCGTATCTCGCGGCCCCGGGAGAGCAGGGAGGAATCGGGGGGCTGCGCGCGCTCGCTACGGCGATGGTCGCGGCCGAGCTTCCGGTGGTCTTTACGCCGGGCGTGATTCATCTCGCATCCGTTCCCGCGCACCGGAAGATCAACCGCGTCGATCTCGGTACCGCGGACAAGCTCTGCGCCGCGGCCCTCGGCATCCGCGAGCAGGCGACGCGCCGCGGCTGCGCGCTCAACAACGTCTCGTTCGTTCTGCTCGAGCTGGGCGGCGCGTTCAGCGCGGCAGTCGCGGTGCAGGACGGCCGCATTGTCGACGGGGCCGGCGGGAGCGCAGGTCCGCTCGGCATGCGCGCCGCGGGTGCGCTCGATGGCGAGGTCGCGTTCCTCGCCGGCTCGATCACGAAGGAGCTCCTCTTCAGCGGCGGTGTCGAGAGCATCGTCGGGCGCTCCAATGTCTCGCTCGAGGCGATATCGGCCGGCGAGACACGCGATGACAGCCTCGCCTGGCACGCATTCATTGAGAGCGCGGTGAAGGCGGTCGCAGCGTTGTCCGTGTCGGTGCCGGCGCCTCATGAGATTCTGCTCTCCGGCCGCGTCGCGCGCGCGCCGAGCGTCGTGCGAGAGCTGCATCTGCGTCTGAGTACGATCGCGCCCGTGCGGCGGCTGCACGGCTACGCCTCGGTGGCGAAGGAAGCCGCACAGGGCGCCGCCCTCATTGCCGATGGGCTCGCGGGCGGCCGGCATGCGGTTCTCACGGATGTCATGGGCATTCGCGAAGCGAGCGGCACGGTGCTCGACCATTTGAAGATCATCACCGCTGAGTCCGCGCTGCGCCGGCTCGGGTTGTGAAAACGGATTCGGACAACCACGTGCTCCTCGCCGGCGTTTCGGTGCGCGCACTCGCGGAGTCAGCCGCGCGCGCTGGCGTGCGAGTGACGGCGCTCGATGCCTACGGCGACCTCGATCTGCGTCGCGTTGCCCGCGTCATCGCGATACGACGCAATGGCGCCGGAAGGTTCGATCAGCTCGCGGTTGCGCGCTCCAGCCGCAGCATCGATGTGAAAGCGGTGTCCTACGTCTCGAGCTTCGAGAATTCGCCCGAGGCCGTGGAAATTCTCTCCAAGGGCCGCACCCTTCTCGGGAACTCGCCAGCGGTATTGCGTCGCGCTCGCGATCCGTTCGCGCTCATGCGTACGCTTCCGAAGCTCGGCCTGTACACGCCCGCGGTGCGCGCGTCGGCACCGCTCGCGGGGAGCGCCAGTCGCTGGCTGCTCAAGCCGCGACGCTCCGGCGGCGGTCATGGAATCGTGCGCTGGACGAGCGGCATGGCGGTGCCGCGCGCATTGATCGTGCAGGAGCGCATCCGCGGCGCCGCAGGATCGATCATCTTCGCCGCCGATGGCGAGGCACTCGTGCCGCTCGCGCTCACGCGTCAGCTCTCGGGCGACGCCGCATTTGGTTCGACCGGCTTCGCCTACTGCGGCAGCATCCTCGAGCCGAACTCCTCGAAGCTGTTCGCGAACGCCATCGAGCTCGCAACGCTGATCACGCGCCAGTTCGGCCTGCGCGGCGCATGCGGCATCGACTTCATCGCCCGCGGTGAGATTCCGTACGCAATCGAAGTAAATCCGCGCCCCACCGCATCGATGGAGCTCGTCGAGCGCGCCACTGGCTTCTCGATCTGGCGCGCGCACGCCGCCGGCTGCCTGGGATCCCTCGTCGATGCGCCGCTGCCCGCGGGGAGCGCGCCCAATTTCGCGCACGGGAAGGCCGTGCTCTACGCGCGCCAACCGCTCGTGCTCGGCGACTCCACTCGCTGGCTCGAGGATGACGATGTGCGCGACATCCCCGCGCCCGGCGAGCACGTTGCGCAGGGCAGCCCGATTTGCACTATCTTCGCGAGTGGGCGCACCAGCGCTCTCTGCTATGCCGCTCTCGTGCGGCGCGCGCGGATACGATTTGCGGAGGTCGAGGGACGAATGCGTCGCAGGAGCGCATGAGCAGAGCCTCACGGATCGAGGAGAACGCCACCTGTCTCGGCTGCGGGTGCGCGTGCGATGACATCACGGTCGTCATCGACGGTGGTCGCATCACCGAGGCGCGCAATGCGTGTGCGCTTGGGCTCCGTTGGTTCGGCGATGGCTCACTTCCGGGCGCCGTCGTTGGCGCCCGAACGTCGGCCATCGAGGACGTGGTGGGCGAGATCGCCACCGTGCTGCGCTCCGCTCGCGCGCCGCTCGTCTTTCTCGCTCCCGATCTCACTACCGAGGCACAGCGCGCCGCCATTGCCGTCGCGGATCAGCTCCACGCATTCGTGGATGGAGTGACTTCATCCACGGCCGCCGAGGGCGTTCTCGCGGCGCAAAGGCGCGGACGCGCGAGCGCGACACTCGGCGAAATCCGCAATCGCGCCGACGTGGTCGTCTTTTGGGCCGTCGATCCAACACAGACCTACCCGCGCTTCCAGAGTCGCTACGCCCCGAATCCCGTGGGCGTGCATCTCCCGAATGGACGCAGGGATCGCACGGTCATCGCCGTCGATGTCGGTGCTCAGCGTGGTCCGGACGATGCCGACGTGCGCATCCAAATGCCCGCCGAGGAAGAAGCGCTCTTCCTGGAATCGCTGCGCGCGTCGCTTGCGGGCCGCACGGTGGGCGACCCATCCATCGTCGCGCGGGTGACCGAGCTTGCCACGCGCATTACACGCGCGCGCTACGCGGTGATCGTGACCGACGCCGAGCTGCCACCGGAACAGATGGCTGCGCCGACGATGCGGGCGGACTCGCTCATTGCGATCGCGCAGGCGCTGAACGCGACCACGCGCGGATCGCTCTGCACGCTTCGGGGCGGCGGCAATCGCAACGGCGCCGACATGGCGCTCACCTGGCAGACCGGATTCCCAATGGCCGTCGACTTTTCACGCGGCGCTCCGCGATACCAGCCCGAAAACGCCGCGCTGCCACGACTCGCGCGCGGCGCCACCGACGCGGCGCTCATCGTCGGCGCGGCCACCGCACTCCCCACCGCGGTGACCGATGCGCTGCGGCACGTACGAACCATGGTGATCGGCCCGCGCGCGAGCGAGAGCGCCATCGACGCGAGCATTCGCATCGACACAGGCATCGCGGGCATCCACGAATCGGGCATCGCGTTCCGCACCGACGACCTTCCGCTCCCACTCCGCGCGCTCCTCCCGACGCCGCGCGATACCGCATCGCTCCTCAAGGCACTCGGCGCCGCGATCGTCGCGCAGGAGGCCGGCGCATGACACGGCTTCGCATCACGGGCGGTGCGATCCACGACCCCGCCAACGGCATTGATGGCGACGTGCGCGACATCTGCATTGACGGTGGCCGGATCGTCGCCTCGCTGCCCGCTGACGCGCCCGTGCTCGAGGCGAACGGCATGGTCATCATGGCAGGCGGCATTGATATCCACGCGCACGTGGCAGCCTCGAGCGTCTCGAATGGACGGCGCCTGCTTCCCGAGGAACACACGCTCGATCCCGTCGTCGCGCCCACGCTCGAAGATGGCACGATCCCGCGATCGGGTACCGGCGGCACCGTGCCCAGTACTTTCACCACCGGATATCGATACGCGGGGCTCGGCTACACGACCGTGTTCGACGCGGCCGTCGCCCCGGTCGCCGCGCGGCAGACTCACGCTGAATTCGACGACACGCCCATCATCGACGGCGGCTTCTTCGCACTGCTGGGCAACGATGACTATCTCCATCGTCAGATCGCCGCGAAGGAGATCGGTCGCGCGAAGGATTACGCCGCGTGGATTCTGAAATCCACCAGCGCGTACGCGATCAAGGTCGTGAATCCGGGCGGCGTCGAGCTGTGGAAGCGAAATGTCCGCGAGGTGAAGACGCTCGACGACCCCGTCGGCGCATCGAGCGTCACCCCGCGCAGGATCCTCGAGGTGCTCGCCGATGCGGCGATCGCGCTTCGGCTGCCGCACCCGGTGCACATCCACTGCAACAACCTCGGCGTCGCCGGCAACGTGTCGATGACGCTCGACAGCATGCGTGCCCTCGAAGGGCGGCGCGCGCACTTCACGCATCTGCAGTTCCACAGCTACGGTGGCGAGCGCGGAAAATCGTGGAGCTCCGCCGCGCGTCAGGTGGCCGAGTACGTGAACTCGCATCCGGAGGTCACCGGCGACGTCGGCCAGGTGATGTTCGGCGATGCAACGACGCTCACCGCCGATGGCGCAGTCGAGTACCTGCTCCACTCGAGCACGGGCCGAAAGTGGATCAACGCCGACATCGAGCTCGAGACCGGATGCGGCATCGTTCCTTACACCTACAAGGACAAGGCCGCGGTCTCGTCGCTGCAATGGGTCGTCGGACTGGAGCTGTTTCTCCTCTCCACGGATCCGTGGCGCATGGTGCTGTCCACCGATCATCCGAACGGCGGATCGTTCATGAGCTATCCGGATCTGATTCGGCTGCTGATGGACCGCGCGTACCGGGACGAGAAACTGAAAGGCGTGAACCAGAAGATGCTCGCCGGCAGCGCTCTCGCCGATGGCATCGCGCGTGAGTACACGCTCAACGAGATCGCGATCATCACACGCGCGGGACCCGCGCGCCAGCTCGGCCTGAAGCAGAAGGGGCACCTCGGCGTCGGCGCAGATGCGGACATCACGATCTACAGCCGCGATGCCGACTTCGCGAAGATGTTCTCGACACCGCGCTACGTGTTCAAGGCGGGAACGCTCGTCGTCGAGGAAGGGCAGCTGCGCCGCGCGCCCGCTGGCAAGCGCATTTACGTGCAGCCCGGCTTCGACAACTCGTTGTTGCGAGATCTCGGGAAATATTTCGAGACGTATTCGGCGATCCAGCTCGCGAATTATCCGGTCACCGGGCTGCGCGATGCGCCCGCAGCGACGGGAGGCGGCTGATGGACATCCGCGGCGTGCAGATCGACGATACCTTCGCCGAGGCGTTCGGGATGCGCGGCGTGCGCATCATCATCACTGCGAAGAATCAGAAATGGGCACGCGAGTCCGCGAACAAGCTCACCGGATTCGCTACCTCCGTGATCGCCTGCAAATGCGAGGCGGCAATCGAGCGGGAGATGGCGCCTGGTGAGACCCCGGACGGACGACCCGGGATCAGCGTGTTGCTGTTCACCATGGATTCGGATTCCCTTCCGAAGCGGGTCATCGAGCGCATTGGGCAGACGGTTCTCACCTGTCCCACCACCGCATGCTTCGACGGGCTGCCGGATTTTCCTGACCGCATCGCGATCGGTAAGCCGCTGCGCACCTTCGGCGACGGCTTTCAGGGCAGCAAGATGATCGACGGCCAGCGTTACTGGCGGCTGCCGGTCATGGAGGGCGAGTTCCTCATCCAGGAGACCTTCGGCAAGGCAAAGGGCGTCGGCGGCGGCAACTTCCTCATTCTCGCCGAGAGTGCCGATGCGGCGCTCGATGCAGCGGAGGCGGCGGTCGACGCGATGGCGGGGATGCCCGGCGTGATCCTGCCATTCCCCGGCGGGATCGTACGCAGTGGCAGCAAGGTTGGCGCGAAGCGCTACAAGACGATGATCGCGTCCACGAACGACGCCTTTGCGCCGACGTTGCGCGCGATCACGAAAACCGAGCTGCCAGAGCGGCGTGAACTCCGTGCTCGAGATCGTTCTCGACGGTCTCGACTTCAGATCGATCGCAAAGGCAATGCAGGTCGGCATCGATGCCGCGTGCCGGGCCGGCGTGCATTCGATCACCGCCGGCAATTACGGCGGCAAGCTTGGCCCCTTCCACTTCCATCTGCGCAAGATCATGAGCGGCGACGTCGAGGATGCGCCGAAGGTGGACGCGCCCAAATGAGCGACCGAATCACGCTCACGCTTCGCGCGCCGCTCGCGCGTCCCCTCGATGCGGACGCGATCGCTCCCGATCGCCTCGCGGCCCTCGATGCGCACGAGATCTCCGCGCTTCGGCTCTGGGATGGGCGCAATGCCGTCGCGCTCGGCGACGTCTTCACCGTGGCCGGCGAGCGCTCATCGAACGTGATGCTCGAGGGCGATCTCGCGCAGCTGCATGGCGTCGGCACGCTGATGAGCGCCGGTACGCTCGAGATCTCCGGCTCGATCGGCCACTCGCTCGGCGCACGCATGCGCGGCGGCGCGATCAGGACGAGCGGAAATGCGGGCGATGACGCGGGCACCGCGATGGCCGGCGGATCGATCGTCGTCGCGGGGAACGCCGGCGACCGCGCGGGCGGCGCGCTCCAGGGCGCGTCGAAGGGGATGACCGGTGGCGAGATCATCGTGCGCGGCGGCTGTGGGGCGCGAGGCCGGCGCGAGAATGCGCCGCGGCATTCTCTACTGCGCGTCGAGCGATGTCGGCACGGGCATCGGAATGATCGCCGGCAACATCATCGTCTCCGGTGCGATCGGCGACAGCGTGGGCGCCGGCAACAAGCGCGGCACCATCGTCGCGCTCGGCACCGTACGCGTGTCGCCGGCGTACGCGTACGCATGCACGTATCGCCCGCCGCACCTCTCATTGATGCTCCTCTCCCTCCGCGCGCGCTTCGCCCTCGCTCTGGACGATGCGCACGTGCACGGCCTCTTCAAGCGATACAGCGGCGATCTCGCCGAGATCGGCAAAGGAGAAATTCTGGAATGGCAAGCGACACGCTGAAGGAGATGGGACTCAACGAGCGCGCATGGAAGATCGCGGACGATCTCGCCGCGCGCGCGGACGAGCTTCGAGTCGCCGTGCAGACGCTTCCGTCGGGCGCGCGCGTCATCGATGCGGGGATCGATGTGCCTGGCGGATACGGCGCCGGCATCGGCCTCGCGGAGCTCTGCATGGGCGGGCTCGGACACATCCGCTACGCACAGCTGGAGATCGGCGGCCAGCCGATCCCGGGAGTCGAGGTGTGGACGGATCACCCGGCGGTCTCCTGCATGGCGTCGCAGTACGCGGGGTGGGCACTCACGGTCGGCAAGTATTTCGCGATGGCATCGGGTCCGCTGCGCGCCCATGCACGAGTCGAGAAGGAGCTCTTCGAAAAGCTGGGCTACGCCGAAACCGCGACACGTGGCGTGCTCGTGCTCGAGGGACGCACGATTCCCACCGACGAAGTCGTCGCACTCGTCGCGCAGAAGTCGTCGCTCTCACCATCGCAGATCACGTTCGCAATCGCGCCCACCGCGAGTCTCGCGGGCGGGGTGCAGGTCGTCGCCCGCATCATCGAGACCGCGTTGCACAAGATGGAAGTGCTCGGCTTCGACGTGCGGCGGGTCGTCAGCGGCATCGGCACGGCTCCGCTCGCGACGCTCGCCAAGAACGACCTCCGCGCCATTGGTCGCACGAACGACTGCATTCTCTACGGCGGCGAAACATCGTTCGTGATCGACGCGACGGACGAGGAGCTCACCGACCTTGCCGCAAAGTTGCCCGCGTCTTCATTGAACGACTACGGCACGCCGTTCTACGAGACGTTCAAGCGCTACGACGGGGACTTCTACAAGATCGACAAGCTCCTCTTCAGTCCCGCCGAGGTCTGGCTCACGAGTGCGACGACGGGAGAGACCTTTCATGGCGGGTTGCTCAACCCCGAGGTGTTGAGGCGCTCGCTTCTGAACGAATGAGCGCCGCTGGTGCCCCCGGACTCCGCAGTGTGCTATGTTCTCACGCCCTGGCAGCTCAGGGCATACGACCCTCAATGGAGAAATGATATGCGTTCCTTCGCCCCGCTTGCCGCGGCCCTGCTCGCGCTCGCGTGTTCCAAGCCCGCCGCCACCCCCGCCGCCGATTCCTCGATGGGCGCGATGCACGACACGACCGCCACCATGGCACCCGCCGCTGCGGCGCCGGTGCCCGATGCGCCGGTGTGGGCAGTGGTCGTACTCTACAATTGGCCGAAAGACACCGCGGCATTCGAGAAGTACTATGCCACCTCGCACCTTCCGCTCGTCGGAGCGAAGGCGAAAGAGATCGGATTCTCGAAGGCGGTGCTGATCAAGTTCTCGAAGAACGCGGACGGGTCGAAGCCGGCGCACTATCGCATGGCGCAGCTCTGGTTCCCCAGCGAGGCCGCGCTCAAGGCGGGAACGTCGACTCCAGGCTTCAAGGAAGTCGCCGGCGACATTCCGAAGTTCTCGACGGGTGGACAAATCGTGCTGACCGGGCAGGAGACTCGCTAGAGCGATCGATGACCATACGCCCCCCAGGCGTATGGTCGCACTCCGCTTTTCTCGCACCATGAAGATCGCCGTACTGAGCACGCGAAGTGGCTGGCACACAGACGAGCTGCAGCGCGCGATTCGCGAGCGCGGCCACCAGCCACTTTTGCTCCCCTACGAATCGCTGGTCGCGCGACTCGGCGACGCACGCCCATGACGCGCCAAGGCTCGGCGCGGATGCCGCGGATCTCTTCGCGTGCGACGCCGTCCTCCCGCGCATCATCCCCAACGGCTCGCTCGAGCAGATCATATACCGCATCGACGCGCTTCACTGGGTCGAGGACGCCGGCGTCGCGGTCGTGAACCCGCCGCGCGCGATCGAGCGTACGGTGGACAAATTCTACACGTCCGCGTTGCTCGAGCGCGCTGGACTCGCAACGCCTCAGACCATTGTGTGTGAGCGCGCCGAAGATGCGGCAGCAGCCTTCCGCGTCATGGGCGACGTCATCGTCAAGCCGCTGTTCGGCTCGATGGGGCTCGGCATGGTCCGCGTGAGCGATGACGAGACCGCCTGGCGCGTATTTCGCGCGCTGGAAGCCATTCGAGGAGTTTACTATCTTCAGCGCGCCATTCCGCACGAGGGGCGAGACATCCGCGCGTTCGTCGTGGGCGACCGAGTCGTCGCAGCGATCGAGCGACGTTCGCCCGGCTGGCGAACGAACATCTCTCGCGGCGGAGAGGCGAGCCCTCTGTCGCTCTCCGCAGAGTTGAGCGAGATGGCGCTTCGTGCTGCGCGCGCGGTCGGCGCGATTTACGCCGGCGTCGACCTGCTCCCGGCGCAGAACGGAACTGTGTACGTACTCGAGGTAAACGGAATTCCCGGATGGCGCGGACTTCAAGAGGCAACGTCCTTCGACGTCGCCGGCGCACTGATCGACCATGTGACTCTCACGCACCATGGGCGCGACACGGCGCGCAGATCGGAATGATCGCGAGTCAGGACATCGCTGCGGCCGCGCAGCTTGCCTGTCTGCTCGAGGCCAGCGCCCCGAAACCCGGAAACGTTTCTCCCGGTATTGGATTCCACGACATGCGGTACGAGGACTTTGTCGCCAGCGCCGCCGCCATCGCTCCCGCCTTTCTCGATGCCGGCACGCAGCCCATTGGCGAAACCATCCGCCGTGCAGTGGTGGACACGCGGCGCTGGACCAGCGCCAACACCAATCTGGGTATCGTCCTCCTGCTCGCTCCACTCGCTCGCGCGGCGCACGCGTCATCGCCCAAGGCCCTGCGAGATCGCGTGCGAGCCGTCATCGAGGCGACGACTGTTTCCGATGCCGCGGCCGTCTATAGCATCATCCGCCTTGCGCGTCCCGGCGGACTCGGCGAGGCCGCCGCGGAAGATGTCGCCGCGTCGCCCACCGTCACGCTTGCCGACGCGATGTCCCTCGCTTCCGATCGCGATGACATTGCGCGCGAGTACGTCACCGGCTTCGAGCGCACATTCACCGAAGGCGCACCGGCCCTCGCGAAGGCACGAGCGGCAGGGCTCGACTGGACGGATGCGATTGTGGAGTGCTATTTAGCTCTCCTCGCGAACTCCCGGGACACACTCATCGTGCGCAAGCTGGGCCCGCATGCTGCCGATCTGGTGAGGAACCGTGCGATTGAAGTGCGTGCAGCAGGTGGCATGCGTACAAATTCGGGCCGACGCGTCGTCGCACAGTTCGATCAGGAACTGAGAGATGCTCGTAATTCGAGAAACCCAGGTACAACAGCAGACATAACAGCCGCTGCTATTTTCGTTGTGCTGCTAAACGGTGGATGGAACGGAGGTTTGGAACGGTGAGCAAGGATAATGCGTTTCGAGTATCAGTCACGAAGGATTATCTCGTGTTCGCGGCCGCCCATTTCATTACGTTCGCTGGGCACAGGTGCGAATCACTGCATGGCCACAACTACAGAGTCGGCGTGACGCTCGAGGGCGATATCGATGAGGAAAGCTGGTACGTCGTCGATTTTTCGTTCGTGAAGCACATGATGAAGCGCCTCTGCGATGAGATCGATCACAAGGTGCTGTTGCCGCTCCAGAATCCGAAACTGCAGGTGACAACCGAAGAAGATCGCGTGCTGGTCGCGTACGATGGCAAGCCACGATACGTGTTTCCGCATTCCGACTGTGCGCTGCTCCCGATTCCGAACACGACCGTCGAAATGCTCGCGCAGTACCTCGCTGGAAAAGCACGTGCTGCATTGAATGCCAAGCAGTTTGCAAAGCTCGCGGTCATCGAGATCGAGGTCGAGGAAAACTTCGGCCAGTCCGCGTTCTATCGCGAACGACTCACCTAGAACCTTCAACACGACCTCTCGAGGGATCAAATGTTCGTTTCTCTTCTGCTCGCAACGACCCTCCTGACTCCGGCGATCTCGTCACGGAAGCCAGCTGTCGAGCCGCAGATTTCGATAGTCGTGGACTCGGCGCGTGGCGAAGTGGTCATCACCGCTGGCCCGTACGATCTGCCCAATATGCCGCCCGACATGGCGGAGATGCACATGGGATCACCGCAGGTGCTCCGCTTCGATTGGCCCGTCGATGGCGGATTGCGCGGCTTCAACCTTTCGATGCAGACAGAGGACGGGAAGCCGCTCCCGAAGTCCGTCATTCACCATCTGATCGCCGTCAACTTCGATCGCCGCCAGATCGTCTACCAAATGGTCGAGCGCCTGTTCGGCTGGGGAAAGGAAACCGATCCCGTGCTTCTTCCTGCCGGCGTCGGCGTGCCCCTCGCGAAGGGACAGCACCTCGGCGTGTACGCGATGTGGCACAACGATTCGGGACACGACATCCACAACGCGTACCTCAAGATGACGCTCGCATGGATTCCGAAGTCCCGCCTTCAGAATCCCGTGCTTCCGATGTACGTCGACGTCAATAACCACATTGGCGGCGTCACGACCTTCGATGTTCCGCCCGGCAAGTCGACGCAGGCCTACGAGTTCGAATTCCCGCTCAGTGGCCGCCTCATTGGCATTGGCGGACATCTCCACGACTTCGGCGTCGCCGTACGCTTCGAGGATGCGGTCACCGGCAAGGTGCTCGTGCGTCTCAAGTCCGATCGCGATCAGAACGGCGAGATCTCGAAAGTCGGACGCTTCATTTGGGGGTTCCACGAAGAGGCGCTGCCGATCGAGGCGCATCATCGCTATCGCGTCGTCGCCGAATACGACAATCCAACCGGCAAGAATATTCCCGCGGGCGGAATGGGACACATTAACGGCGTGTTCAGCCCGAACGACATGTCGGAGTGGCCCGTGCTCGATCTGGCAAACGCGGACATCAAGCGCGATATCGAAACGCTCCCGACGTACAGCGAGATGAGTGCATCGCGCCCATCGAAGTCTCACGATGCACGTTCGACTCACGATAAGATGGACATGAAATCGATGCCGATGGACAACAGTCGAAGCGACAGCGGGTCGATGTCCTCGATGCCCGGCATGTCCCGCATGCAGCAGCGCGCCGATACGACGCACCAGTAGAACGTCACGCCCAGTCGCGCCCGATTACTCCGCGATGCACGGCCGTCGCCACCAGGGCTCCATTCGCCCCGGCGGCGGCGAGCCGCTCGAGGTCTTCGCCGTGGCGCACGCCGCCGCCCGCGATGAGATCCACTCCCGGCAGCGCCGCACGCATCTCCCGCATCATCGCGTCGTCGACGCCACCCGATCTACCCACACGCGATAGGTCGAGTACGATCACGGTTGCGACACCGGCGTCCACCGCCCGGCGGGCCAGCTCGCGCGGTGTCATTGCGAAGCGCGTCCGCTGAGCGCAATCGGCACACCGTCCCGCAGATCGAGACTGAACACCACGCGATCGGCCCCGAGTCGCCGTACGATCCCTTGAAGACTCTCGAAGCCGGACATCGTCTCCAGCCCCACGATCACGCGATCCGCGCCGGCATTGATCAACGAGCACGCATTGTCCTCCGTCCGCACTCCAGCATTGATCCAGCTTCGAGAGATGCGAGAGAGCCGCTGGTGCATGGCGTACTGCACGGGCCCGCCACCTATCGCATTGAGATCCGCGACGTACATCTCGCTCGTCCGCAGCACCGCGGCATACGCGTGCGCCAGCGCCAACGCGTCGCCGAGCGTCGGCGTGATCGCCGATGTCACCGGCTCGTAGCGCGCGCGATTGCCCCCCATTCCGTGCACCGCCTCTCCCGCACGGAGATCAATGACGGGTATTATGCGCATCGCCCGAATCGTGGAAGGCACTCCCGCACATGACCGTAATCGGCTGGGACATTGGCGGCGTAAATACCAAGGCCGCGCGCGTCGCGGACGAGGTGGCGATCGCCGCGCGCAACGAGCCGTTCGAGCTCCAGCGCGCGCCATTGACTCTCACCTCGCGCCTCCAGGCCATTGCCGCCGCACTCGGCGCCGACGGCTCCGAGTCGCACGCCATCACCATGACGGCCGAGTTGTCGCAGATCTTTCGCACCAAGCGCGACGGCGTCTCGTACGTCCTCGACGCGGTCGAGCGAGCCTTCCCCAACTCCGCCATGTACGCATACACGGTCGACGGCCGCTTCCTCGAGCTTCGCGACGCCCGAACGACACCCCTCCTCGTCGCCGCATTCGAACTGGGCCGCTTCCGCCGCACTCGTCGCATCCCTCGTGAGCGATGCCATTCTCATCGACGTCGGCACCACGACCACGGACATCATTCCGATCACGTCGAAGCGCGTCGTCTCGATCGGACGCACGGATCCCGATCGCCTCCTCTCTGGCGAGCTCCTCTACGTCGGCGCTGTTCGCACACCGGTCGAGGCCATCGTGCATTACGTGCCCTTTCGAGATGGGCTCGCCGGAGTGTCGGCCGAGTCTTTCGCGCTCTCCGGCGACATCCACGTGTGGCGCGGCGATCTTTCGCCCGAGGGCTACACCGCGCCGACGCCGGACTCCCGTCCAACAACACGCGACTTCGCCGGCGAGCGCATCGCGCGCGTCGTCTGCGGCGACCGCGAGCTCCTCGATGACTCCGACATCGATCGCATCGCGGCCTTCGTCGCGGACGCAATGATCGCGCGCATCGCCGCCTCGATCACGCGCGTGCGCAAACGTCACCCGAACCTCGAGACCGCCGTCATCGCGGGGCACGGGGCGTTCCTCGCGCGCGCGGCCGCGCGACGCGCCGGACTCCACATTGCGAGCGATGACCTGATGTCCGCCGATACGCCGCGCGCTCTTGGCGCCGAGACCGCATTCGCGGCCGCGCGCCTGCTCGAGCACTGGCTCCGCGCCAAGCCGTGACCGACGCCGTCGTAAAGGTGGGCGGCTCGCTGCTCCACGATCACGACGCCCTGTCGTGCACGCTCTCCGCGCTCGAGAGCATCGCACCCGCGCGTGCGCTGGTCATAGTCCCCGGCGGCGGTCCCTTCGCCGATGCCGTCCGCGCCGTCGACCAGCGGCACACCCTCTCGAGCGACGATGCGCACTGGATGGCCATCCTCGGCATGGAGCAGTTCGCGATCATCCTCGCCTCGAGAATCCGCAATGCGGAGCTCGTTCACGGGAGGGATGACATTGCGCGCGCGCAAACGCGCGGCAGGATTCCGGTGCTCGCACCCTACCGCTGGCTTCGAGAATCCGATCCCCTGCCGCATTCGTGGGACGTCACCAGCGACAGCATAGCGGCGTGGATCGCATCCGAGATCGGCGCGCCGCAGCTCATTCTCATCAAGCCCGATGCGCACGATGCCCTCGCCGTCGTAGACCGCTACTTCGATCGTGCGCGCGCACCTTCGTTGAAGTACTCGATCCTCACCCCGGCACTGCTCACCGGAAACTGGTTTCCCGGGTGAGATCCCGCGCAGTCGCGGACGAGTCACCGTGATGCGCGCGCAGCAGATCCCGCGCAGCCACGAGCTTGCGCACCAGGCTCTCACGCACTCGCCCCTCTCGACCGTGATCGCACGCCGCACCACGCACTCCAGCGATGTCCGCGTCGGCCTCGTACGCGAACGCCAGATCCTCCACCGTGATTCGCCCCGCCAGGGCCACGAGCAGCGAGCGCGCACGCGCCTCGCGCACGAGCGAGGCTAACGCCGCACGACCCAGGCACCGAAACAGGCCGGCGCCATCCTTCCGCACGGTGTCGACCAGCACGCCCATCGCCCCCTCCGCTGCCGCCGCCGCAAGCACCGTCGAGGGAGCCGCGCCGCCCACTTCGTCCCAATCGGCGTACGCCACCGCGACCACGGCAGAGGGCGACGAGGGAAGCATCGCTCCCTCCGTCACCCGAGCCAGACGCTCGCGCACCGTTTCCATTGCGCGCACGTCGGCGAATCCCACCTTCACGAACATCGCACCGGCATCGGCCGCCGCGCGGGCCCGCTCCGCCAATAGCGCCGCATTACCCGCGTCGCCCAGCGCCGCGCTCACCGGACGCGCTCCCCCCACCGCCTCGATTATCTCACGCAGCACGCCAGCCTCTACCGCACCGAGTGCGCCGAGCGTCGGCTCCTTCGCGTCAATGATATCCGCTCCACCCGCCAATGCGGCCCGCGTCTCTTCCGCACTTCGAACGCTCACCAGCAGACGCATGCACTCCCCCTTGTTCCGTCCATGCATCTCGCGCTTATTAGTGCACGGCCGCCGGTAAGCTAGCATCATTTTCGGGAGCGCCACCAGTTGTCCGACGCAGTGTCTCCTCTCGCCGGCAAAGTCGCGCTCGTGACCGGTGCATCCACTGGAATCGGACGCGCAATTGCTCTCGCCCTTGCGCACGCCGGCGCCGACGTCGCCATCACCTACCGCACGAGCCTCCGCAATGCCAACGACGTCAGCAGGGAAATCGAGCGTGCAGGTCGCCAGTCCGCGATCTTTCAGCTCGAGCTTGCTCAGCCCGCGTCGATTTCTGCACTCGCGCGCGATTTGATGGATCAGTTCGACCACGTCGATGTCTGGGTCAACAGCGCCGGCGCAGACATCCTCACCGGCGACGATGCGAAGCAGACGCGCCTCGAGAAGCTCGATCAGCTGCTCAACGTGGATTTGCGCGGCACGATCCTCGCGTCGTGGGAAGCCGCGCGAATCATGCAGGAACAACCCACGGGCGGCGTGCTCATTAACATGAGCTGGGACCACGTGTTGTTCGGCATGGAGGGGACCAATCCGCAAATGTTTTCCGCGGTGAAAGGCGGAATTCTCAGCTTCAGCCGATCGCTCGCCCGGTCGGTCGCACCGAGAGTGCGCGTCAACATCCTCGCGCCCGGGTGGATCGAAACCGAATTCGCCGCGACCACGATGGATGCCGAATACCATCGTCGCGTCGTCGAGTCCACGCCGCTTGGCCGCTGGGGCACGCCCGAGGATGTTGCGCGCGCCGCACTTTTTCTCGCCTCGCCGGATTCCGCCTTTCTTACCGGTCAGATGCTGATGATCGGCGGCGGCGTGGTCATGTGAGGCACTTTTTCGTGAGGAATCGAACATGATGGTCAGAAAGGATCCGACCTATACGGAGGAGCAGATCGCCGAGCAGCTGCGCGCGCTCCCGGGATGGTACTACGAGGACAAGTGGATCCGCCGGCAGTACAAGACGGACGGCTGGCCGACGACGCTCATGCTCGTCAACGCCATCGGCTTCGTTGCCGAGGCGGCGTTCCACCATCCCGATCTCACCGTGACGTGGGCAAGGTGGGCGTGAAGTTGCAGACGCACAGCGCCGGTGGCATCACGGACAAGGACTTCGAGCTCGCGCGCAAGATCGAGGACGCGGTCCTCTGGCGCCCCGAGAGTGGGCGCACCATCGGGCTCGAAGGAACGCCGAACAAGTTCGTTCGGGGCGGCGATCCCAGGTAAGTGACCGCAGTCGCAGCTCCATCGCGCGTTCTCTTCGTCACCGGAAAGCTCGCCGAGCCGGCGCTTCGCAGCATGCTGGCGTCGATGAAAGCGCCGTTCGAGACCGACGTGGCGATGCTCCAGATTACCGTCGCGGCGCTCATGACCACCGAGTGGATCGCGCAAGCATCTCGCCGTACCCGCAGGCACCGATCTCGTGCTGATCCCCGGACTCTGCGAGGGCGGACCGAGTCGATCGCAGATCGGTTCGCCGTGCGAGTCGACAAGGGCCCGAAGGATCTGCGCGAGATCCCCGAGTTCTTCGGCCAGGCCGCCGCACGCGAGGACTACGGCGCGTGGGACATCGAGATCATCGCCGAGATCAACAACGCGCCTCGCCTGTCACGCGATGCGATCATGCGCGAGGCCCTTCGCTTCCGCGACTCGGGCGCCGACTACGTCGACATCGGCTGCACGCCAGGCCTCGCCTTCCCGGCGCTGGGCGATGTCGTGCGCGAGCTCGTCGCGGCGGGCATCCGCGTGAGCATCGACAGCTTCGTCCCCGAGGAGATTCGCACCGCGGTCGACGCCGGCGCGAGACTCGTGCTGAGCGTCAACGGATGGAACATCGGCGTCGCCGGCGATCTCGCGGGGCGCGGCGCCCGCGTCGTTGCGCTTCCCGATCTTGGCTCTCCCCTGGAAACGCTCGCGCCCACGCTCGAGGCGCTCGCGAAGCTCGGTGTCCCCTACCTCATCGACCCGATGCTCGAGCCGATCGGATTCGGCTTCATGGCGTCGCTCGAGCGCTACGCGGAAGCGCGGCGGCGCTATCCCGCCGCGGAGATGATGATGGGGATCGGCAACATCACGGAGCTCACCGCTGCCGATTCGACCGGCGTGAACGCGGTGCTCATCGCCATCTGCCAGGAGCTCGGCATTCGCGCGGTGCTCACCACCGAGGTGATCCCGTGGGCGCGCGGCTGCCGTGCGCGAGATCGATATCGCGCGCCGTCTCATGCACTACGCGGTGACGAAGAAAGTGGTGCCGAAGCGCGTCGACGACCGGCTCGTCACGATCAAGGATCCCAAGATTCTCGCGTACAGCGAGGATGAGCTGCGAGAGCTGCAGAGCCGCATCACCGATCCCAACTTCCGCATCTTCGCCGATCGCGACACCATCACGGTGCTGAACCGCGATCTGTTCGTCCGCGGCACCGATATCCAGAAAATCTTCGCCCAGCTCGGCGTCGACGAGGCCACGCACGCCTTCTACCTCGGCAAGGAGCTCGCGAAGGCGAAGCTCGCGATCACCCTCGGCAAGACGTACCGGCAGGAGGGCTCGCTGTCGTGGGGCTATCTCACGCCGCCGGACGACGTGAAGTCGGAGCACGTGAGGCTCACGCAGCGAACGAAGCGACGGAAGGCGCACGAGGGCGACCCCCCGAACGAATGAGCGCGCCCCTCGTCGAGGAGCTGATCCCCGTTCCGGACCCTCTCGAAACTTGTGCGCGCTTCAGGGGGCTGCCGTATCGCCTCTTCCTCGACAGCGCGCGCGATCCAGAGCGGCTGGGGCGATACTCCTTTCTCACCGCGGATCCGGCGATCGTCGTGCATGGCAAAGGCGCGCGCGCATCGGTGCTCGATACGCGCACCGGCGCCGAAACGCCGCTCGCGACGCATGCGCTCGCGGGCGTGCGCGCGCTCCTCGCGCCTCACCAGTCGGATCCAATCCCCGATCTGCCGCCGTTTCAGGGTGGCGCGGCGGGTTACCTCGCGTACGACTGGGGCGCGGTGCTCGAGCGCCTCCCCTCGCCGCGCTGGGATGACCTCGCGATTCCCGACGTCGTCTTCCCGATCTACGACTGGGTCATCGCGTGGGATCATCTCGAGCACCGCGCGTGGGTGATCTCGACCGGGCTCCCGGCAACTGGCGAGGAGAAGTCGCAGCGCTGCGAGAGTCGGCTCAGAGAGATTTTGCGTCGACTGTCGTCGAATTCTCTTAGCGCTGAGATATTTACCGGTTCGCAATCGATTGCACGCGCAGTTCCCACCTGCGCCCGCCTATCCCGTGTCCGACGCGGAGCTCCCCGCCGGACTCGATCTGCGCTCATCGTTCACACATCGCGGCTACCTCGACGCCGTCACCCGCGTGCGCGAGTACATCGTCGCCGGCGACATCTTCCAGGCGAACCTCTCCCAGCGTTTCGAAGCGCCGCTCACTGAGTCGCCGTTCGCCCTCTACCGACGTCTCCGCGGCATCAACCCCGCGCCATTCGCCGCGTTTCTCGATTTCGGCGCCGTCACCGTGCCAGCGCGTCCCCCGAGCGATTTCTTCGCCTCGACGGCGCGCACCAGATCGAGGCGCGGCCCATCAAGGGCACCCGCCCCCGCGGCGTCTATCCCGAGCACGATGCCGCCCTCGGTCGCGCCCTTCAGGAGAGCGACAAGGATCGCGCCGAGAACCTGATGATCGTCGATCTGATGCGGAACGACCTCTCCCGCGTCTCGCTCCCCGGCAGCGTCCGCGTTCCCGAGCTGTTCGCGCTCGAGCGCTACGCCACCGTCCACCACCTCGTTTCGACGGTCATCGGCACTCTCGAGCCCGGTCGCGATGCCATCGACCTCCTCTGCGCGACCTTCCCCGGCGGCTCGATCACCGGCGCGCCGAAAGTGCGCGCGATGGAGATCATTGCCGAGCTCGAGCCGTCGCGGCGCGGCGTCTATTGCGGCGCGATCGGCTACCTCTCGCTTACCGGCGTCATGGACACCAGCATCGCCATCCGCACCTATCAGGCGGTCCATGGGCGGGTATACTTTTCCGCAGGCGGTGGCATCGTCGCAGATTCCGATCCCGAGCAGGAATATCGCGAGACCTTCGACAAGGCTCGCGCGCTCATCCGGGCGCTCGGCGCCTGAGCGGCTCTGGTCGGAACTCGATCCTGGACGCGGGCGTGGCAGCGTGATTCTCCTTCTCGACAACTACGACTCGTTCGTCTACAACCTCTCGCGATACGTGCGCGAGCTGGGCGAGCATCCGGTCGTCGTGCGGAACGACGCGATCTCGCTCGATGAGATTCGCGCGCTCGCGCCCACCCACATCATCGTCTCGCCCGGGCCGTGCACGCCCGCCGAGGCCGGTATCTCGGTCGACGCAATCCGCGAGTTCGGTGCGCGCATCCCGATCCTCGGCGTCTGCCTCGGCCACCAGGCCATCGGCACGGCCTACGGCGCCGAGATCGTCCGTGCGCGAAAGCCGATGCACGGCAAGACGTCGCGAATCCATCACGATGGTGCCGATCTGTTCGCGGGCGTGCCGTCACCCTTCACCGCGACGCGCTACCACTCGCTCGTCATTGCGCCCGACTCGCTGCCATCATCGCTCCGCATCACCGCGACGTCGGAGGACGGCGAGATCATGGCGGTCGAGCACCGCACGAATCCCGTCGTCGGCGTGCAGTTCCACCCGGAGTCCGCGCTCACCGAGCACGGCTACTGGCTGATCGATCGCTTCCTGCACGGCGACCGTGCGCACGAGTCTCCGCTTCCCGACCGCGCCGATCTCGCCTTCGCACCACCAATGTCGTCCGAGTCGACCGTACCGCCGGTGGAGCTCGTACGGTGAAGATCTGGCTAAACGGCGTCGAGCGCTCCACTAGCGAAGCGCTGCTCTCACCACGCGATCGCGGATTCACGCTCGCCGATGGTCTGTTCGAGACGATGCGCGCGAGCAACGGTGTGATCTTCCGCCTCGACGCGCACCTCGACCGGCTCTGCCATGGCGCGCGACTGATCGACATCCCGATTCCGCCAACGCTCCGCGACCACGTCGCCGCCTCCGCCCGCGCGTCATACGCCTCGGGCTACCATCATGCGAGCGTTCGCCTGACCGTAACGCGCGGACCCGCTCCGCCGGGACTCGCCCCACCTCCGCACCCCACACCCACGATTGCGCTTGGTATCGTGCCCCTCACACCAGCCGAGTCGCCGCGTCCAATCGTCGCCGCCATGGCGGGTGCACGCCGCAACGAGTACGCGCTCACGGCCGGAGTCAAGACGATAGCGTACACGGAGTCCGTCCTCGCACTCGCGCAAGCGAAGGCGGCCGGCGCCGATGACGCGATCTTTCTCGACACCGCGGGACATGTATCCGAGGCGACTGCGAGTAATCTGTTCGCATTCATCGATGGCACGCTCGTCACACCACCGCTGAGCTGCGGCGTGCTCCCCGGCATCACGCGCGCGGCGGTGCTCGAGCTCGCACCTGCACTCGGCATCGATGCGACGGAGCGTGAGCTCGCGGAGCCGGAGCTCGTGGCGGCAAGTGAGATCTTCCTGACGAGCTCCATCCGTGAGATCGCGCCGCTCGTCCGCATCACGACGAACGCCATTGGAGGCGGTCGTTGTGGCCCGATCACGCAGCGCTTCATCGACGCGTATGCCGCACTCGTGCGCGAGGAGTGCCGCGCGTGATCGTCGAAGCGATCATTACGACCATGGACGAGTCCGGCGTCGTGAACTTCGCGCCGATGGGCGTGGAGTGGGGCGACGACAGGATCGTCGTCAAGCCGTTCCTCGAGACCACCACCTTTCGCAACCTGCGCGATACCGGCGCTGCCGTGGTGAATCTCACCGATGACGTCATGCTCTTCGCGCGCGCGGCAATTTCGAGCCCGCAGTATCCGGCATTTCCGGCCGCCCGCGTGCGCGGCGTGGTGCTCGAGGCAGCGTGCTCGTGGCGCGAGCTCGAAGTCCGCCACATTGATGCCACTCCGCCACGTTCGCGCATCGACACCGCCGTCGTGCACCACGGCGCGCGTCGCGAGTTCATCGGCTTCAACCGCGCGCGCAATGCCGTGCTCGAGACCGCGATTGTTGCCACACGCACTCATCTAATCTCGGCCGTGGAGATTCGCGCGGACGTTGCACGCCTGCAGATCATCGTCGACAAGACGGCGGGACCGCGTGAGCATGAGGCGATGGCGTTGCTCACCGATCACATTGAGAACAAGCTCACCGAGAGAGCGACTACGCAAGGCTCCGGTGTCTGAGAGCATCGTTCGCATCGAAGCGCCTGCGCGGCTCCATTTCGGCATGCTCGATCTCCGCGGATCGCTCGGCCGCCGCTTCGGCGGGATCGGCGCCGGCGTTTTCAACCCGTCGCTGCAACTCGAAGTCGAGCGCGCCGAGTCGATCGAAAGCGAGGGGCCGGAGGCGGACCGCGCCGCCGAATTTGCGCGACGGTATCTCGCATTCCAGGGGCTGCGCGACGCCGTGCGCATTCGCATTCGTCGCGCCATCCCGGGCCACGCCGGACTGGGCTCCGGAACACAGCTCGCACTGGCTGTCGCGCGCGGAATCGCCGAGCTCTACGAGCTTCCCACCGGTGCGGACGCGCTCGCGGCAGCTGTGGGGCGCGCGCGGCGCTCGGCAATCGGCACCTGGCTCTTCGATGGCGGGGGGTTTGTGGTTGAGGGAGGCCGGCATGAACACGGCCATCGCATCGCGCCACTGCTCGCGCGGCTCGCCATCCCGACGTCGTGGCGCTGCGTGGTCGCGATCCCGAGCGGCAGCGAGGGTGCGAGCGGAGAGTCCGAGGCGCAGGCCTTTCGCGAGCTTCCTACGCCGTCGCTGCGCGAAGTAGAGCACGTGGCACACCTGCTGGTGATGTCGCTTCTGCCCGCGCTCGTAGACGGGGATCTGCCGGCATTCGGTAGCGCGCTTACCGCTATCCAGCAGATCAACGGCGCTTGGTTTGCCCCCGCACAGGGTGGCCCTTTTGCCGCCGGCGCCAGTACCGAGCTGATCAGCAAGATGCACGAGTGGGGTGCTGCCGGCGTGGGGCAGAGCTCCTGGGGCCCCACCGTCTACGGCATCGTCGAAGGTGACGAGGCTGCCACGAAACTCGCCTCCATCGCCCGCCTGCTGCTCAACGGACGCGGTGCGGTGTATGTCAACGAGTTCGCGGGAACCGGGGCACGTGTGAGCGTGCTCGATCCCTCCACCGCGCGCGCTTGAGTGTTCCACGTCGCTCAATCTCCGCGGCGAATTCACCCCTCGAGGTTACGATGACCGATTTGAGCGCGATGCGCGCACCGCAGCGATGGATCGCAGTACAGCGCATTGTCGTGGGCGTCTGGTTCGCCAAGAGCATCCTGACGAAGATCACCATAGTCCTCGTCGGCGGCTTCTTTCCAGTTCCGGCCGCCAGCGGCCGCTGGCTGGGAGTGATGCCGAAGCTCATCGCCAAGTACGCGGCGGACAACCCATTTCCATGGTACAAGAGCTTCCTGCTCGATACAGTCGTTTCCAACTCGCATTTTTTTGCGACGCTCACCGCTCTCGGAGAAGTCGGCGTCGGTCTCTCCTTGCTCCTTGGCTTATTCACCCCACTCGGCGCGGCGTTCGGTCTGCTGCAGGTGATGTTCTATGGAATGGCGGTGCAGCAGCAGAGCTCCGGACAGCAGGGATTTCACGTGATGCTCTTCGTGATGATGCTGACTTTTCTTTTCGCGCGCGCAGGAAGACGGTGCGGCATCGATGGATGGCTGCGCGAGAAGTATCCGGCCTCGAGATTCGTTCAGCTACTCACGTAGCGGGCGTTCGATGCGAATACAGCGAAAGAGGGCGACCAGCGTATCACGGGCCGCCCTCTTTGTACTTCGCAGTTGAATTCAACTACGGATTCGCACCCGAGGCCATGTGCGGCCGACCAGGATACAACCGGTTCGAGCTGCGGGCGTTGATGTACAACCAGAGATCTTCCATCTGCTCGGGAGACAGCAGCGCCTTCCACGTCGGCATTCCCTTGTCGAGGCGACCGTTCGTCACCGTCGTGATGAACACGTCGTGCGTGACGCTCCCTTCGGAGCTCACCGAGTGACGAAGGTTTGGCGCAATTCCACCGCCCATCGCGTCGACTCCGTGGCAGCGGTAGCAGTACACCGAAAACATCTTCCATCCCTCGTACTCCTGCGGGGAGACGAGCAGGTGATCCACACCGCCGCCAGCGGCAGCCTTCTGCCCCGTATCGGCGCCGGCGGCCTTCTGCCCCGTATCCGCGTTGGCTGCGGGCGCAGCGGCTGGTGCGGCGGCGGGAGCAGCCTTTGCCGCGCTGTCCGTGTGATGTACGGCGCGATGCGCCGCCGCGGGTGCGGCCGCTGGCTTCGCAGCGACTGACGGACTCGCCTTTGATTGGGCGGAGATCGCCGTCTCACCGGTCGAGACACTCTCCACGGCTGACGCCGGCGCCGCCGTGTTGGTGGCAGCAACGGCTGTCGTTGCGGAGTCACTCGACGCGACCGTACTGTCGGTTTTCGCCGCATCTTTGCGCGCACAGGCCGCTGCAAAGCTGAGAACGCTTCCGACCAGGATGACGCGGCCGAGCGACGAAACCGAAGGGGAAAACGAGAGCTTGAAACAACGCTTCATTGACATGCTGGTTCGCTCCTGTGCAGTGCCGTGACGGATGGTCGCTCAGCGCGGGGTGCCTACTGTAGGCACGTTGTATTCCATTAGAATCTTGTCGATCTCGGGCTTCTTTCGAACGAGAATATCGTCGATCAGTGTTCTGAGCTCGCGGTCGGAGCGCCGCGTGCCGATAGCCACAGAATACGCGAACGGCAGGTCTGCACTATCGGAATCCGGAAGGGCCGTCATTGACATTGGAACTCCGGACTTCTTCGCGAACCAACCCGCGATGGGCCCCCACACGAGGGCAACATTGATGTAGCCCTTGGCGAGCGAATCGACGATCTCGCCGGGCTGATGTTCCTCATCATAAAATCCAGGAAAACCAACCACGCCTGTGCCCGTAATGCCGTGGGCGCTCAGCGCATGCGCCGGAGGTGTGTTCGTGTAGTCTCCGTCCAGCAGATTGACGCCCACTCGCAGCTTCTTCAGTCGCGCATCATCGAGCGATGTGATGCCGAGCTTTTTGTCCGCACGGCTCACTATGTAATACGTGGAGCGGTAGTACGGCTTCGAGGTTGCAACGGGATCGAATCCGACCGGCACGCCGATGACGAGATCACAGGTTCCCGCGCTCAGTGTGTTACGCAGATAGCCGCGCCTGCTCGGCCACCACGCGTACGACACGCTGTCCCCGAGCTCGCGGGCGATCACATCCGCGATCTTATTATCGAACCCTTCACGCTTCCTGTTCGAGAACGGCATGTTCTGCGGATCCGCGCAGACGCGGAGATTGTGTTTCTGCTTCCACATGCTGTCCGGGCTCAGAAGGATCATCTGCTCGCCGGTTCCCTGCGCCGCCGCCCGCGCGCCGAGTGCGACGAGCAGCGCGAGCGCCAGGGCCACACCCCTTATGAGTTCCTCGATTTTCGTCTGCATGTCCTTCATACGATGACTGCTGATTCGGGTTCCTTGAGGGTATGAACAAACCCGGTGCCGAAGCAAGCTTCGACACCGGGTTTTTTGTCCAACCGTCCAGCCAATGAAACTTACTTCTTGCCTGGTCCGTCGAGCGCGAACACGGTGAGCACACCACCCTGGTTCGTGTAGCTGCCCGCGTCGCCGAAGGCGCCGAGCGCGCCGAGTCCGGCGGTCGGATCTTCAGCGCCGATGCCAGCGGCTACGCCGATTCCGGCCCAGCCTCCGATACCGGAGAGGATCGCTACGTACTGCTTGCCATCAGGACCCATGTAGGTCATCGGGTTGCCGATGATTCCGGACGGCGTCTTGAACTGCCAGAGCACCGTGCCCGTCTTCGCATTGACCGCCTTCAGCCATCCTTCCATCGTGCCGTAGAAGACCAGGCCGCCACCGGTGGTCATTGCACCGCCGTACGCAGCGAGGTTTTCCTTGATGCTCCACTTGATCGCGCCCGCCATCGGATCCCAGGCGATGAAGGCACCGCGGTTTCCACCGGGGCCCGGGAACATCCGCACGATTGCACCGACGTACGGCTGGCCCGCGGCATACTTCACCTCGACGCCTTCGTAGTCCATGCAGATGTTGTTGGTCGGGACGTAGAAGAGACCAGTCTGCGGCGAGTACGCCGACGGCTGTTGATCCTTGAAGCCAATGGCGGCCGGGCAGATTCCCTCGGTGTTGCCCTTGGCGGTCGTGCGCTTGGTGGGATCTTCCACCGGACGACCGGTGGTCATGTCGATGCTCTTGGCCCAGTTTGTCGGGCCGTACGGCTTCGCAGTGACCAGTTTGCCCGTGGTGCGATCGAGCGTATAGCCGAAGCCGTTACGATCGAAATGGGCGAGCAGCTTCTGGCTGCCCTTGTCGAACAGCACGTTCTCGTTGACGCCATCATAGTCCCATGCATCGTGCGGCGTCATTCTGATAGACCCACCTCACTTCACCCGTCTTCGGGTTCTGTGCCCACAGCGACATCGACCACTTGTTGTCGCCAGGACGCTGATCGGGGTTCCACGTGCCCGGGTTTCCACTGCCATGGTAGAACAGGTTCAGCGCGGGATCGTAGGAGTACCAGCCCCACGTCGTGCCACCGCCACGCTGCCACTCATCACCCTGCCACGTCGAGACGCCGAGATCCTTCCCCTGCGCCGACGGATACGGGGACTTGAGCGTGTTTTCCGTGATGCCGACATCCTTGTCCGGGCCCGTGCTGTACGTGCGCCAGACTTCCTTTCCATTGGCCATGTTGAACGCGGTGATGCGGCCACGCACGCCGAACTCACCGCCCGAGATTCCCGTCAGAACGAGGTCGTCGACTACCAGCGGGGCGTTGGTCATTGTCTCGCCCTTCTTGAAGTCGGCGCTCTTGCTTCTCCACGCCTGCTTGCCCGTCTTCGCATTGAGTGCGAGGACGTCACCGGCGAGGAGCTCGATCACGAGACGGTTCGTCTTCGGATCGAACGCAAGACCACGATTCACGACGTCGCAACAAGCGATCGCGATCGCGTCGGTCGACTGCTCCGGCGTGAACTGCCAGATCTGCGGTGCACCTGGCTTCGTGAGATCGAGCGCGTACACCTTGTTCGGAAACGAGCTGTGGAGATACATCGTGCTGCCGACGACGAGCGGATTGCCCTCGTGTCCGCGCAGCGTGCCCGTGGACATCGTCCACGCCACATGCAGACCCTTGACGGTCGAAGTCGAGATCTGATCGAGTGGGCTGTAGCGCTGGAGATCGTAAGTCCGCCCGGTCATGACCCACTGGTTTGCATTCTTGGACATTGTCTGCAGATCCTGCGCGTTAGCGCTTGCGGCGCCCACGGCGAGACCGGCGATGACTGCCCAAGAAGTGAAACGTGTGACACGATTCATAAATGCTGCCTCTTGAGAAATGAAGAGTGAGGATGGAGCGGTACTACGGGGATACTCATGTACGACTCTGCAGCGCGAGCGGATTCCTGCTGGAAGATTTCGTGCGCGGGGGACTTCGTTCACTAACACCCATATGACATCCGGCCCCCTCAACCGTAGAGGAAACGGCAAGCATTGAAACAGGGTGCACCCAACCCATACGGGCAGGGGAAAGAAACTGCACCCCATTGTGGCGCGTGTCAAGCTGGCCACAGACAGAGAGATGCGACACCCAAACGCCCGGCGCCAGAGGGGGTGAGAGGACGCACAGAGTACCTGGAGCCCCGCCCTTCCAGCCGTGGTCGCTTCGCACGCGCGCGGAAGAAGGTACTCTCTATAGTGGGAAGCGCTAGATAGGCATCTCTGCCACCGTCAGCTCACGCCGGGTACGCTCTTCTGCGGAGCGCCGCGATCGCCTCCGGCTGCCCAGAGCACAGCTCTGTCCTGTCCGCTACTCGAGCTCGGACAGGGCGACGTCCCACGCTTTTGTACGGATGATTGCTGCTCGCGTCGAGCTCGTTTTCGCGAGGAGACATTACACTCGCGCGATGCACAACGGGCGGCCTCCCCGAAGGGAGACCGCCCGCGTGTGAAGCAGTGGAGCGGTGAAGCCTAGAAGAACAGCATCATGCCGATGGCGCCCTGATTTGCCGTCGCCTCGACACCATCATGCGACTTCGCCTTCGTGTACGTGTATTCGGCGACCCAGCGGAGCGACTTCGTCCACAGATACGTGATCGAGCCGACGATTGCCGAATTCTTGCTGAGGAACGGTGCGCCGTCGACGTCGAACTCATTATCGTCGTCCGTCGACTGCTTCAGATCGTTCTCGCCATAGCTCGCCCCGAACTTCCACTGCGAGCCAACCGGCTGGAACTCGGCCTGGCCGATGAAGCCGTACGAGGTACGGAACTCACCAGCGCCATTGACTTCGTTGCCCGAATCGAACATCAGAACCGAACCGATGCCCTTGCCGTAGAAGCCGGAGCCGACGAGCGAAAGGCCGCTGAAGTCGGCACGAATGCCACCGGCGCCGCCGTACGAATCTTTCGAGGTCTGTTCCCCGTCGACGATTGCGCCCGTCACGGTCTGCACGTGCTGCCACTCGCCGCTGACGAACACCATCACCTTGTCAGCGCCTTTGGGAGCTTCGGCCGTGGTCGCGCCGAAGTGGCCGGTCCACGTCAGCTCGGTTTCGACACGCGGAATCTTCGTGACATTGTACGGACCGATCGCGCTCGGATCGAACAAACCGATCGAGATCTGCGCCGGGCTGGTCGACGGACTGCTGTACGTCATCTGCGCAACGAAGTTCGGATATACGTACCCGAATCCGATGCGACCCAGCGTGGTTCCTCCGCCGGTACCAGCACCACCGCTGCCGCTCGGGCCGACACCGAAGAGCGTCATGTCGTTCAGAATGTTGTTGCGCTGATACAGTCCGATTTCACGACCGGCCAGGATCTGTCCCCAGGTGCCTCCAGCCGTCAGGTACACCTGACGCATGTCGATCTGCGCGCCGAACTGATCGTGCACGCCCTGGGCGTTGTTGATCTGCGGAGCAAATCCAAAGTGCACGCCGAGATCGACGCCAGCCTCCTTGCCCTTTGCTTCAAACGTTGCAAACGCGGGCAGAAGACCAGTACGAATACGCGAGGCCTTCGCCTCATCACCCGTAGGAACCAGCGAGCCGGCGAAGTTGCAGCTCGCAGCCCCATCGCTGCATTTCGGATCCGTGTAGACGAGGAACGCATTCACGTTCCCGGAAAATGAAAACGCCCAGCCATTGCTCATCTGCATGGTGAGCCCCTGCGCATTGGCAGTCCCCGCCGCCATCGCAAGAGCACATGTGACGATTGCAATTCTTTTCATGCTTGCTTCTCCAATGCTAGTGAAAAACGAGAGACAAGGACCGCGAAAGAACTCGTGCGCCAACGAATCCTTTGATCTCGAAGAGATCGGGACAACACCATCATACGTGCTTTCGTCATCCGAGTTTCTGATGCCACCTCCGCGTGAACGGGAGTGCTCAGCGTACAGCGCGTATCAGTGTGACCGTAGCTGAGCATTGGTTCTGGCCATGACATTGACGATTGGAACGTTCAAATGGTTTTCCCACCAGTAGTAATCGTCGATCTGAGAAGCGTAAACGGATACTGAATACGGAAATGGGAGGAGCTTTGCTGCACGCATCGCATCGATCGTCTTGCTCGGCGTCGTATCCACACTTGCTTCCGCCGTGCTGCCGCGCGCCGTCGCCGCGCCTGCGATGAAGCCCGCGACGTACGCGTCCTTCTCCTTTGGACCGAACCCCTGCCAATCACGTCCCGCGAGCTGCGCTGGACTCTGATCCGGCGTCGCTCGCGCCGCTCCACTCCCCAACAAAAGCCCGAGCCCCAATGTTCCTAACGCCCACAGTCGTCCGTGACTACCCACCATATCCTCCACGCAAGACATGCCGGACGAGCCAACAGCTCGTCCGGCGTATTGCGACTATTTCCCCTTCTTTGTTGCCGGCGCACCGCCGGGAAGCGCAAACACCATCACCGCATTGCCGAGCGGATATCCCAACTGATAGTTGCCGCCGCACGCAACGGCGATGTACTGCTTGCCATCGACGGAGTAGCTCACCGGTGGTGCATTGCATCCGGCGCCGCCCTGGAACGTCCACAGCGTCTTGCCGGTGCGCGCATCGTAGGCGTTGAAGTGGCCGTTCCCCTCGCCCGTGAAGACGAGATTCCCCGCCGTCGCCAGCGCACCACCAATCATCGGTTGATCGGTCTTGACCTGCCACGCGCGCTTTCCCGTATTCAGGTCGATCGCCGTGAACGTGCCCCACTGCTTCTCGCCCGGAACAGCCTTGAACGCCGAGCCGAGCCACAGCTTCCCCTTCTCCAGCGGAGCGGAGTGGGTGATGTAGTTCATCGGCTGCTCGAGGCCGAGCACGTACATGTAGCCGAGCGTCGGATTGACCGCCGGGGGTGACCACTCCGAGCCGCCGTTCGCGCCAGGCAGCATGCGCACGCCATTGGCCGTTGGCTGCACGAAGTAGTTCTCATGCTTGTTGAACTCCTCCGACTTCCGAATCAGCTTGCCGGTTTCCGCATCGAGCACGTAGACGAACGCCGTCTTGCCGGCCTCTGCCACCGCCGTCTTGCCGTTCTTCAGCTTGACGATGACCGGTGGGCTCGTGGCATCGAAGTCCCACACATCATGTGGAACCTCCTGGTAGTGCCACTTGTACTCGCCCGTACGCGCATTGATCGCGACGATCGATTCCGTGTACAGGTTGTCACCCGGCCGCACGGTGCCATCGAGATCGGGCGATGGATTGCCGACCGAGAAGAAGATGTTGTGTGAGACCGCGTCGTAGGCGGGCGTCATCCATACCGAGCCGCCGCCGCGCTTCCACGCGTCGCCGTACTGCGCCATCGCCGCCTTCTCCGCGGTGATATTGCGCTTGAGGTCTTCGCCCTCACCCGTCTTCTCGGCGAAATTTCCCTCCCATCCCTTGTCCGGCAACGTGTAGAACGTCCACATTGGCTTGCCGTCGTCCTTGTTGAACGCGCGCACGAAGCCGCGAATTCCATATTCGGCGCCGGAGCTTCCGACGATCACTTCGTTGTCGACGATGAGCGGCGTGATCGTCAAGCTGTAACCCGCCTCGGGGTCCGCTACTTCCACATCCCATTTCACAGCGCCAGTCTTCGAGTCGAGCGCCACGAGTCGCGCATTGAGCGTGCCCATGTACACCGTGTTACCCGAAATGGCGACGCCACGGTTATTTGGGCCGCAGCAGTAGATCGGTGCGGTGATGCTCGGCTTGTGCTCGTACCGCCAGATCTGCTGGCCCGTGCGTGCATTCACCGCGATGGCCGTGTTGTACGGCGTCGTCACGTACATCACGCCGTCGACGACCGTCGGACTGTTCTCGAAGGATCCCAGGCGCGAGATGCCGGTCTGAAACATCCAGGACATCCGGAGCGAGCCGACATTCGCTGAGGTGATCTGCGCAAGCGGCGAGTAGCGCTGGTTCGTGTAGTCGTGACCGTAGATCGCCCAGTTCTTTCCGTCCGCGCGTGCGTTCTTGAGCATGTCGTCAGTGACGTTCGTGAACGTCGGCTCACGCATCGCAGCTTTCTTCGTATTTGTCTCCACCTGCTCCTGTGCGCTCAGCGAGGTCGCGAGCGCCAGCCCACCGACGACGAGAGCCACAGTACGAGTCATACGCATTCAAAGACCTCCGGAAGACACGTGGGGGGAATTTCTCCCGTCCTGCAACGATCCAGCTTGAAGCAGCTACGCGATCTGAGAATGGTCGCCGAGTTGCCGGCGCACACGAGTCATTTCCCTGCGGACAGGAAGCGAGGTGCGGGCGGAGCGTGGAAGGGAATGCCGCGAGGAGGATGGCTATGACGTCCAGCGTCACAAGCGGGCGCATGGTGGCGCAGCTCGTGTGCGACCAGCAGCTTCTTTCGATTCTCGCCGACCGAAGATCGGAAATCGGTCGCGTCTTCGGGAACAGCTACGTCATGAGGCATGGTAGCTACCCGCGGTGAGAACGCCATTCTGGTGACTGGGCTCGTTTCTCCATCCCGGGCCCGTTCGTATTACACGTTAACGTAATGTGACAGTTCGCGGCTCCAATGTGACAGTATCATTGGCTTTAGCGCAAGAGGGACCCCGTGCCGAAGCCAATAGAAAGACCCTTATGACGAGCGCTTTTGGAAGGTTGAGTTGCTCTACTGCGCCCCGACGACGAGCGCGTAGGGCGCCTTTATCGACTCCGCTAGTACATATCGTAGCTGTTGCCACGGCCGCGTTGAGATGGGACTCGTTTGAGTAGGGGAGAGCAGCGGAATCATATGTAGTCGTCGAGCGAGGATCGCGAGTCGCAGCATATGGAACGGATCACTCACCAGGATTACTGCTGGGTACGCCTTACGTCCCACGATCCGCCGAACCGCGAGCATTGATTGGCTCGTCGTCAGCCCCTCTATATCTAAGGCAATGGAGTCCGCCGGCACCCCGTGCTGTACGAGATAGCGCTTCCCCACGGCTGCCTCGCTCGTCGTGTCGCCGACTCCGCGACCCCCGGTCACGATCATCCGCGGCGCCAGGCCGCGCGCCCAGAGCGCCGCAGCGTGATCGAGCCTCGCCTTCAGAACGGGAGACGGACGTCCTTCATACTGGGCCGCGCCGAGTACGACGATGGCGTCTGCGCGCTGCGCCTCCTCTCGCCTCCCGGAATCCACGATGGCAACCACGAACGACATCCAGATCGCCAGCACGGTCACGAGAACGGCGAGGAAAAGCCGCGCAAAAAGCGAGCGGGGCTCGCTCACGTCGGTGCGCGAAATCGTGACTCGCTACTCAGTGAGACTCAAGAGCGAGAGCCAGAACACGTCGAAGGCTGCGCGCGCATTTTTCTCCCGATCGATTCCGATGGCGATCGCAAGTCCGTCGATGAACGCGACCACGACCTCGGCCAACAGCGGAGCCGGGATTCGTGGACGGAGCCCGAGCAGGGAGAACAGGTGTTCGATCGACACCGATGCGGCATCACGTCTTGCAATTGCAGATTCCCGGATCGCATTCTGCACGAGCGGGCCGCGCCATTCCGCGAGCTCGAGGAGCACGCGGATTTGCCCTCGCTCCAGCTCTGATTCCAGCCAGTTCCACAGGTCGTCGATGGCGTGGCGCGGAACCGATTCCGCAAGCGCCGCGCGCTCCCGAGCCACGAGATGCCGGGTCATCCACTCCACCATTCGAGCGAGAAGCGTCTCCTTATCATGGAAGTGATAATGAATGAGCCCCTTGCTGACCCCCGCTTCCTCGGACACCTCGTGCATCGTCAACGCTGCGGCGCCCGATGTCACGATGCTGCGAATCGCCGCGCGCAGGATTCGCTCTGCCGCGTCGGCGCGCGGGCGCGGAGCGGTCATGGCGCGCTCCGTCACTTCTCTTTGCGAGACGCCGGTAGTGCGCGCTGAAATACTACCGTCATTCGCGCACCATCCTGCGACAGAAGCGCGGGTTCCCATCCCCCGCGACTCCGCTCGTTCAGCAGGTCCGTCAGCGCATCCTCATCATCGTGCGCTCGGCGGGAGAGCTTCAGCACGACTGCCTGGTATTCTTTCATGATTGCGAAGTTAGTACCTTCAGCCGCATGCTGACCACCCCTCCGCTTGCCAACCTGTCGGTGACTGGGCATCCCCTGGTGCAGCATAAGCTGTCGATTCTCCGAGATCGCGCAACACCGACCAAGATTTTCAAGGAGCTCGTCGAGGAGATCGCAATGTTGATGGCGTACGAGGCCACCAGCGATCTGTCACTCGAGCCGGTCTCCGTGGACACGCCGCTCGAGCGAATGACGGCTCAACGCGTGAGCGGGAAGAAGCTGACGCTCGTCCCGATCCTTCGCGCCGGACTTGGCATGGTCGATGGCGTGCTGCGACTCGTCCCTTCCGCGCGCGTAGGCCATATCGGGCTTTACCGCGATCACCAAACGCTGGAACCCGTCGATTACTACTTCCGCGTTCCGGGAGATGCGGCCGAGCGCCAGTTCTTCGTGCTCGATCCAATGCTAGCAACTGGCGGGAGTGCGGTGGCCGCGGTTACGTCACTCAAACGCGCCGGGGCGACGCGCATTCGATTTCTCTGTCTGGTCGCAGCGCCGGCTGGAGTGCAGCGCATGCTTGCCGCACATCCCGATGTGCACATTTACGCGGCTGCACTCGATCGCGAGCTCAACGCTCAGGGATACATCTTGCCAGGGCTCGGCGACGCGGGCGACCGGATCTTCGGTACGCGTCCCGATGCCTGACTAGGCTAGCCGAACCACTCGCGAGGACAATCGCGCTGCTGGTCCGCGGCCGCAATCAGCCACTCCTGTGCATGGACGTCTAGCACTTCGTCCGATACGCGATTGAACCACTGTGCCGCGATCTTCGTCTCCCCGATGCGGCGCCACAGTTCACCCACGAGATAGGTGAGAACGGCGCGCTCATCTCGCTCCACGCCATCGTACGCTTCGAGCGCGCGCTCGAACATCCAGGCGGACTGGCGACGGAAGTATCGCTCGGCCTCCGTGTCTCCCTCATCGACGCAGCACCACGCGGCACGGAGCATGAGATCGGCGACGCGACGCGGCTCGGCACCCTGCCACAACGCCACCTTCGCCGCGAACTCGTACTTCTCGGAGCCCGTCAGTGTGCCTTCGCTCAGCCTGGGCGCGAGCTCGTCCCACACGTGCTCCTTGAGCATCGGGCTAACATCCGCTTCCTCACCGAAATCTCTTTCACTGCCGGCGTAGCCACACCGGGAGCACAGATGTATTAGATAGGGAAGTGGCTGCGCTCCTGCAGCGCGTTCATGAAAGTCTGTTCTCTTTCCACCGAACGAATTCGTCGACAGCACTGCTTGCGAATCGAAGCAGTGATGACAGATCGGGCATGTCAGTTCAATGTGTTTCAACGTAGTCATGCTTGGCTCCGGCACGTTCATGTCGATGACAGAAGGAAATAGCGTGCCAGACCATCGAATCACCCTTGTTGTGATCTAAGGCCGAGACTATCTTGCCCCGTCCGCCGGACGGACTTTGCGCCATTCTCACGCGCACCCGGTCTGAATGCTCATAAATCTGATACCTGATTTTTTTGCACTGCTCGACAGCTCAGACCCAGTCGCCGCGTACCGGCGCTACTACTCTTCCCACCTCCGCATTCTCGAGCCTTACTGGCGAAACTACGTTCTCGACCCCGACACCTCGCACTTTGACGACGTCGTTCGGGCTGTCGTGCGGGCTGATCGGCATGACCTACGCGCCATGTTGGAACGAACAGATGTAGTTTCGCTGGCGCGAGAGACCGAATACCGTTGCGGTACTCTGCTCGAGCTCGATTCGGATATCGACGTAGTGATCATGGTCGGTGTCGGTGCCGCAAACGCAGGTGAGCTCGTTGCCGACGGGCGCGGAATGGCTTTCGTGTGCCTCGAGCACTTCACAGGTGTGGCAAACCCTGATACACAGGGGCTCGGACTCGATCCTGCTTTAATCTCGCTTTGGCTTGCGCACGAGATCGCGCATGCAGTTCGCTATACGTCGCCTTCAAGCCGCAGCGCGTTGCGCGAACTCATCACTGAGTCCGACGGCTACTACAGCTACTGGGACACCGGTCGTCGCGCCACGCTGCGTGAGCTTGTGATCAACGAGGGGATCGCGGTGGAGGTCGCCCGCCTGGTCAGCCCCGGTCACGCCGAGTGGGAATATTATGGCTACTCGCGCCGGCAATACGCTCGTATTCGGGAGCTGGAGGGAGTGCTGGCGCGTTCCGTCGCACCGGATCTCGAACGAGCGGGGCTGGGGTTGCGGCTGCGCTATCTCTCTGGCGGATTAAGCGACGAGTCGCGAACTATTGATCAGCACGTGCTACCCGAAAGAGCTGGTTACTATCTCGGAAGTCGAATGGTTGAGCGCGCCGTTGCGGAGCGTGGGATGGCGTGGACGGTTCGCGCGAGCGCGGAGGAGATCTCTGCGATTTCCAGCCTTACTGCGGCATCGGCGTAACTCCTACTTACCGACGCAGAACGAGCTGAACACGCGATCGAGCACGTCCTCTACGTCGAGCACCCCCACAAGTTCTTCCAGCTGACCTCGCGCACTCTGGAGGTGTACCGCCGCTACTGTTGCCGGGAGGCCGTGCCTTCCATTCCAAATCTCCAGGAACTCGGCGATTTCCGAACGAGCGCTTTCGAGCGCCATTCGATGACGCTCTCGGGTGAGTACAGAGTTGTTTTCGGAAAGTGGTGTTCGATCTCTGTCTAGAATCTCGGCGATTTTTTGCACGAGTGCCGCGAGCCCGTCGCCAGTTTTTGCGCTGACCGCTACGTAGTCAATACTCGGCGTCGCGCCGTGTAGCGCGAGCAATGCGGAGACGGCAGCTGGCGGAATCCTCCTAGCATCGCTCTTGGTGCCAACCGCGATCACTGGCGCGGTAGTGAGATGCCTCACACTGGTGATTGCCATCGAAAGCGACTCGCCGTTCTCGCCACATACGAGAACGACCGCAGCACCGTTTACCTGCTGCTCCGCAACTTCGATCCCGAGCCGTTCGACCATGTCATTACTCGAGCGAAGCCCTGCGGTATCGACGAGCCGGACAGGCCATTCCTCTGACATCGATCATCGCCTCGAGCGCATCGCGAGTTGTCCCGGGAATGTCCGTCACGATCGCGCGTTGTGTGCCGACAAACGCGTTGAATAGTGAAGACTTCCCCGCATTCGGCGCACCGGCGATGACAACTGCGGCACCACCACGAATCATTTCTCCCGTGCCAGCGGTTGCGAGGAGAGCATCGATCGACGCGAGTATGTCGCGCGCAGCGTGTTCGATGCGGCTGGCCGCGATCGGGCCATTATCCTCCTCGGGAAAATCGACGTCGTAGGCAAGTAATGCTTCGACCTCGATGATTTCCTCGCGTAAACGGTCGAGTCGAGCGGATAGATGGCCAGCAAGTTGGCCCAAAGCGACATCGTGCATCGCGCGAGAACGCGCATCCACGAGATCGGCAATCGCTTCCGCCTGTAGCAGGTCGAGCTTTCCATTCAGCAGTGCCCGCCGTGTGAATTCCCCGGGAAGCGCGGATCGTGCCCCGGACGCAAGCAACGCATTGATCGCGAGAGCCGGCCCGATTTCACCCCCATGCAGCGAGAGCTCGATCATATCTTCACCGGTATACGATGCGGGACCGGCATAGACCGTTACGATTCCACGATCAATTTCCCGTGAGCTTTTCGGATCACGCAAAGTAGCGAGATATGCAGTCCGAGGTCTTGCCTGCCAGGGAGAGAGCACGGCGGCCCCAATTCGATGTGCGTCCGGACCGGAAAGCCGTATGACCGCGAGCGCGCTTCTCGCACCTACGGTTGCCTGCGCAACGATTGTGTCCGAAATCCCCGGAAGCATGAGTGCTCCGTGCTTCATCAATCAGAATCGGTGAGATGCAACGTCTCGCCGGGTGCAAGAATTCTTACGGCCGATCTCCGCTCATGAGTCGGAAGCAAAGCCCGTAATACGTTGATTGCATCGTAGGCTCCTGACGTGACGTGTTGGAATGTTCCCCAGTGAAATGGGACGAAGAATCTGGCACTCGTCTGGCTAAATGTCGCCAATGCATCTGCCGGAGTGAGATGTCCCCGCCGGAAAAAGTATCGTTTCCACCACGGCGCAAATCCAATGGGAAGAAGCGCCACATCCAATTGACGAGGCGCAACTTGACTGGCTAATTGTTCCACAGCTGGCGTAACTGCTGTATCTCCGCTGAAAAGCACTGAGGATATTCCATCATCCATGAGATACATATGTGCCTCGCCACGCCAGCGATCTATGACGTAGCGCGCACCTGTGTGCCGCGCACTACCTGCTGTAATGGTAACCGCACCAATATCGACCGTTTGACCTGAGTGAATCGGGCGGGCAGATGAGATTCCCAATCGCTGCAGCCAGTCCGCAATCGCTGGCGGTGCTAGTATAGGTATATCGATGGACAATGCACGCAAGGAGCGAAATGACAGATGATCCGCGTGCGCATGGGTTAACAGAATTGCATCGATACGAGGAAGCTCGGCCAACTTCATACCAGGAGGTGTCACCCGCGGTAAGAAGTAGCCGAGCCTATTATCGAAATTTGGATCTGTAAGAATGCAAACGCCGCGAAATTGAAGCAATAACGTTGCATGACCAACATAAGTAACGCTCAGTCGATTTTGCTGCTTCGGGTTCATCGCTGAAGTCACGAGCTAAACGCTATCCGCTCGCAGGCGTGACGGCGAGTTTTGCTCGTTCGCGAGCGATGAGCCACTGCTGTGGAAGGGTCGCGAGATTTTGCACAGCGTAGTACAGATTCAGTCCAGCTGCTAGGCGCCAGAAGAACACCACCATCATCACAGGAAAGATGTACGCCATAGTCTTCGCTTGCGGGTTTGGTGGGCCAGAGCGCAAGCTGATCCAGGACAGCACATACATCGAGATACCCATAAGCGCAGGCAGGATGAAAAATGGATCACGCTGCGAGAGGTCAGGCAGCCACAGAAATGACACTCCACGAAACTCAATGGTATTCTGAAACACGAAATACAGCGCAAAGAGCACTGGCATCGGAATGAGCATCGGCAAACAGCCGGCAAGCGGCGTAAAGGGACTCATCCCATGATCCCGGTATAGCTTGCTCATTTCGCTTTGCAGCTTTTCCGGGTTCGACTTGTATTTCTTCTGAATTTCCTGAAGCTGTGGTTGAATGCGTTGCAGCTTAAGGCTATTACGCATTGCTCCTTGATTCAGCGGCCAAAGTAGAATCCGAATTGTGATGCCAAAGATGATCAGTACCCATCCATAATTGATCTTCAGCCGATCGTGAATCCATAGCACGACTTGCATGACGATAGTCGCAAATGGCTGCACTACAGGCCGAAGGAATGAGCCATATGGATTTACATGCTCGAGATTGTTCCCCATTTGGTGAAGACGACGCCATTCTTGCGGACCACTATACATGTCAAATGCGAATTCTCCAGATTGCGTAAGTGGCTGAAGAATCAACGCATCTGCAGAGCTGACGGCTTTGGGTTCGTGCAGTCCTCTGGTGAATATTGCAGCACCAAAAGGTTTTCCCGGACGAGTTGGAATAAGCGCCAAAAGGAAATACTTGTTCTTACTCGCCACCCAGGCGAGTGAATCACGCTCGACACTTGGAGCAAGAGAATCAAGTTTGCCGAACGGGATGCTATGCGCATCTTCATGCAGAGGTTTCGCTACATATGCAAGACTATGCAAGTCATCAGCAGAATCGGCCTCGACGAAAGGAAGTCCTCGACTCATCTTGATGAGAAGCACAGCTGTTGAGTCGGCACCTTTGATAGTTCCATGAACATTTGCCAGATAGCCATCAGTAGTAAACACGTACGCAATACTTACATGCGTATTTTGTACATCACCGCTAAATGCAATAGCTGGCTTTCCAGATACAGCTGTCGAATCAATGGCGAATTTAGTTCTGCTGAGTTGCAATGTGTCTCTTCCCTTCAGCAGAGCATAGGTCAGTAAAGGGATATGTGGTCGGCCCAGATTCACTTTTTGGTTACTTGCCTTTGGCATCACATGATAGTCATTGAGCACCACATCCAATGGGGCAGCACCAAACGGTGTGAAATGATACGTTACTTTGGGCGTGACAACAGTGAGTGTTTCGGTCTTAGCCTCAACACTATCTATTGTCCTGGATCTAGTTGACTGGCCCGCAATTATGTGTCGAGCCATTTACTGCTGTGGAATCTGACGAGTGTAGGTTACGCACAGAATCACTTACAACCACATTCGTTGAACTATCCGCTCCGGATTTCAGGGGAGTCGGAGCAGATGGAAATATTTTCTGGGAAACGATTATAACAATCGCCGCCAGAGCCAATGCAATGAGAAGGCGCTTTTCCATGAATTACGTAAGGATTACGGCACAGGGTCGTATCCACCCATGCAGAATGGTTGGCATCGAGCAACTCGATGAATGGTAAGTCCCGTCCCTCTTACTGCACCGTGTTTTTCGAGCGCTTCAATTGCATAAGCAGAGCAGCTCGGGAAAAAACGACAGGATACAGGAAGTAAGGGAGACACAATGATCTGATACCCCCGTACCAGGAAGATCAAGATCCATCGCATCAGGATGCCCCAAAAAGCCGTTCAGTCTGATCCTTGCCAGATCTCAGCTCTTGCTCCAAAGAAGCGAACGAAGCTGAATAGGCTTCGGGACGAGCGCGAACGACTATGTCCACAGGTGGGATCCGCCCTAGAACGTTTAAGCGGATTATCTCCCGAAGTCGTCGCTTCAGCTGGTTTCGTTCCACTATGGAGCGACCATGCTTGGGAACGACGAAGCCTACGCGTGGGTGATGCAGAAGGGAAGCGATAATTCGGAGCTCGAGATGCTCACTCCGAATTCGCTTCCCTTCACGTAAAACTCGGCGTAGTTCTACTCCCCGCGTGAGACGATGACTCCGCGGAAAGTGGTTATCTATAGAAGACTCCGTCAGGCACCTGCATACTTCGAGGGAAGTTGAACAGTCAGTTGCTTGCGCCCTTTCTTCCGGCGGCGATTAAGCACGTCCCGACCCCACCGAGTAGCCATCCGCTCACGAAAGCCATGTGTCCGAATTCGGCGCTTATTACGGGGTCGATAGGTAGGCTTGCCCATGAATACTCCAACAATCGATACGAAGAATACACACGAAATACAGAGCGCTAAAGGTAATCGCCGCAGCAGGATACGTCAACGAAGTCGCATTATTACCTATTGGTATTCGCACACTTTACAAGCATTCTCGTTGACATAGCTATTCGGCCAATCTAGTTTCGCGCCCCTCCGACTTTTCCACATCAAAAATGGCTCTCTCTGCGGCAGAAATTTGGACGCGTTTACTCGAGCGGGCACGTGCTGAGTTACCAATTCAAACATTTAAGACCTGGTTGGAGCCAACAATCGCTCTGACAATTGAGGGTGATACCATTATTATCGGCACTCCAGATCGCTTTACAGCTGAATGGAATGAGTCAAAACACGCACAGTTACTAGCCAGTTATGCGCCAGTAGTGCTTGGACATCCTATAACGATCATTTTTAAAGTAGACGAAGAGCGACGCGGTCGGCCTCAAATGGATCTCTTCGTAGCTCCACTTCCAGAAAGTAAGAGCTCTACGAAAGCAAATCCGATATCCAGTATTCAACTAAGTGCGCGCTACACTTTTGAAAACTTTGTAATCGGTAAATCTAATGAACTTGCAGCAGCTGCCGCTCAAGCTGCTGCTGCATGCTCCCGGAAAGGTCTATAATCCCCTATTCCTCTACGGTCAGACTGGATTAGGCAAAACACATCTAATGCAAGCAATTGCTCATGAAATTCTCAATAAATCACCTGAACTGAGGCTTTGCTTCGTAGCAACTGAGCAATTTACTAATGAGCTTGTAAATGCTATTCAAACTCGAACTACTGCTGCATTCAGACGGCGTTATCGAGAAGTCGATTTACTACTGGTGGATGATGTTCACTTTCTCAAAAGAACAGAGGCAACACAGGAAGAGTTTTTCCACACCTTTAACTCCCTTTATGAAGCCGGCCGTCAAATTGTATTAACAAGTGATCGTCCACCCGCAGAAATACCAGGGTTAGAAAATAGACTAGTCAGTCGATTCCAATGGGGAATGGTCGCTGACATTGAGCCACCTGATCTCGAACATCGAATTGCTATTCTTCAAAATAAAGCACATTTAGATCACCTCGAGCTGACGATTCCTGATGAGGTAATCCAATTCATTGCTCATCATGTTTGGTCAAGCGTAAGAGAGCTCGAAGGTTCGATTATTCGTCTCCTCGCATATGCATTCGCTCAAGCATCAACCAGTTACGATTACTCTAGCTCGTGAAGCCTTACGTGATAAACTGAAACCAGGATAGATGAAGTAATAGATCCAACAACACATTTAACTGTAACAACTATTCAAGCTTTAGTTGCACAAGAGTGGGGAGTAACGACAGAAGGATTATGCTCAAAAAGTCGTACAAAACATTTAACGATTCCACGACAAACTGCCATGTATCTCATTAGAGAGTTACTAGGTCTACAGCTTGTCGAAATCGGAGCTGCATTTGGAGGACGTGATCACTCGACTGTAATTCATAGTCTCGAGAAAGTTCTTGAGCTTCAGAAAGATCCTGAGTACAAAAGACGTTTTACACTACTTCGGGAGAATCTTCGACTACTGCCTCGATAGTTCACTGTGGAAAGCTATTGAATATAATATTCTATGCACATATTAGAGAGACTCTTAACTACCTATCCAATTGAGTTTAAGCTTCTCTCCACATGTTACCGGTACCTACTGCTACTACTACCTTCTTTAAATATTTAAAAGCAGTAGTATCTCATTCGGCATAATCCCATGAACTAAGGAGCTGGAATGCGTTTCACGATCGCTCGTGAGAAACTACAGGAAGGTCTAGGTGCTGTAGCTGCGAGCGTTCCGGCAAAAACGACTTTACCGGTACTCGCGAATCTTCTAGTTGAAACAACAGATCGTGGGATCCGACTGTCTGGTACAGACCTGGATATGGCTGTGAGTACTGAGCTTATGGCTGATGTGGATGTTCAAGGCGCCATAACTATCCCGGCAAAGAAGCTTGTAGAAATTGTTCGTGAATTGCCGTCTGCGCCAGTGAAGGTCAGTGCTAGTGGTGAGCAGAAGGTGACTCTCGAATGTAGCCGGTCGAAGTTTAAACTTCTTGGTCTACCGAAGGATGAATTCCCGAGTTTTCCATTGATTCGATTTAATGAGAGTTGGCGAATTCGATCTGGAGATCTTCAGAAACTGATTAGCCATACTGCTTTTGCCTCTTCCACTGAAGAAAGTCGGCCAATTTTAAATGGAGTTCTCTGGGAGTTGCGAGCGGACCAAATGCGAATGGCTGCCACTAATGGACATTGGTTAGCCAAGATGGAAATACCGTTATCTGGTTCTGGTATTCCGACAAGTGATTTTATTATTCCTCCAAAAGCTCTTGAGCAGATTCGAAGATTGTTTCCAGCTGAAGAAGAACTTGAAGTAGCACGGGGAGATAATCACTTAGGATTTCGCTCGCCTTTTACGGCTGTTTATACACGGCTGATAGAAGGTCCCTATCCGAATTATGAACAGGTCATTCCTAAAGATAATGATCGAATCGCCCTCGCAGATCGAAATGCGTTGATTCAAGCTCTTAAACGAATGTCCGTTATTGCTTCTGATCAAACGCATTGAATTCGACTGTCTTTTAACTCCGGGATGCTGAAATTCAGTGTCCAAACGCCTGATTTGGGTGAAGCCCAGGATGAATTGCCGATTAATTATGAAGGTGATTCCCTAGACATTGGATTTAATGGAAGCTATTTACTGGAAATTCTTCGGAACCTTCCAACAGATGAGGTAAAACTGACTTTCAAAGCACCTGAACGAGCAGCAACAGTTGAACCTGTAGGGTGGAATGATTCCTCTAAATATCTCTGTTTGTTGATGCCTTTACGTTTAGTTGACTGAGTTGACTAGAGAAATTTATTGAATTTCTATATGCGTCTTTACGAATTCGTTGAATGGAAATACTCCTCGACTGGTAGAGATTGTCAGTGTTAATTCTGACTCTGTATCACTTTGGAGAAGAATACCTGTTGCACGATCCGTGTAAATACTGCCTGAGCTTGTTCCAGAGCCATTAGCATCAAAATGAGTTTGAATTTGTCTTGGGTTGGTACTAAGGATGGAACTAACGATGCGCTTTATTGCTACGGCCGGTTGCTGCCTCCACGTTGTAAAACTGAGAATTCTGTAGGTATGAATTGTCTGTTGGGTAAGCAAACTTTTGCCTCGACAGACTGTCGTTGAGACTGTATCAGACCATTCGTCTCCGACCCCCAACATTTTTGTTGGGTAGCTGATTACCAAGTCATAAATTCGGATACCAGCAGGTGTAATTCCTTCTGAACAGGAGGGAATTGAATCCTGTGCAAGAAAGAATATTTGTCCTGTTAATGATAAAAATCCGTGAAAGAGCTCCACTTTGCTGAGATTTGATGTGGCCTTAGAGAAGGGGAATTGAGCAATGGTCATTACGGAGTCTTGCTTCGCCGCGAGTCGGAGTGAATCGCCAAATGGACTGATCTGAATTGAATATGTTGTATTAGTTTGGGTTACTCGAGTTTGAACTGTATCTGCGGCCGTTGAAATAATCGTACTGTCTCGAATGAGATATTGTCTACTTATAGCTATTTCTCGAGGTGACCAACTTGGCTCTGATGGCAACCTGGCTACTTGATGAATGACTTGTTGCTGATCAACTGGTTGAGATGGTGGAACAGTTGTGCTGCAACCGAGAGTGAAGCATGATGCTAAAAATGAGGAAGAACAACAGCACTGTTATTGAATTTCGCATGTTGAGACCATAGAATCATTTTCCATTTCCATACTGTAAAAACAGATAGCGTGGGGGCTCGATGTGTATAGATGTAGTTGATCTCCGATAATTGTGGGAATTATCGGAGATCAAGAGACGTGATGGAGATAATCTATAAGCCGGGTTCTGTCGAACAATGTTTTGTTCGGACGATCATTTCTCTCGGCGCATGATCGCTCATACGCTCTAGCGGCCTACCCGCGGCGTCTTTATCGAGATGGGCCATCCCTCGCCGCCTATTTGGCCTTGCTCCAACCAGGGTTTACCATGCCGCAAGTATTACTACCTGCGCGGTGAGCTCTTACCTCACCTTTTCACCCTTGCCGGCTAGAAATAGCGGCGGTTTATTTTCTGTGGCACTGTCCGTCACCGCTTGCTCATGAACGAGTAGCGACGCCCAGGTGTTACCTGGCGATTTGCCCTATGGAGCCCGGACTTTCCTCGATAGCATTATCAGCTGTCGCGATCGCCCGATTATCTCTGGTTCACGTAACCGAAGTATAGCACATATGTGTACTGACGGTACGCTGACGCTCCATGGTAGGGTGTAAGACCTGGTTTGTTTGTCAGGCTTACTCACGCCTCGGTATCGCAATGCAATCCTCCGGAATACCGTCTGCTGCCTCGATGCGTTTGCTTACTTCCGTTGCAACGATGCTTCTTCCTGCCGAACGGCCACGGGTTGACGCAGCTGGTGAAGGGTTCTATCGAACAGTACATCGCGATTCGATCAATGATGTCATCGGTGACCTCCGAGCGCAACGCGTTCATGCAGTGGTCGTGTCTGTTACGCGATGTGGTGGATATGATGAAGCATCAAGGTTTGGGCGAATTATCCGTGAATTCCCCAGAATACCAGCGGTGGCTCTGCTTACACAGTTTGAGGCTGGAGCTCCACGTGCAGTACTGTCGCTGGGGCAATCGGGGATTCGAGCGCTGGTTGATGTACGTCAGCCGGGAGGCTGGCGGGAATTACGAGAGGTATTGATGCAGGATCGGACTAGAGATATCGAGAAAATTGCCTTGGCACAGCTCTCCCTCGATTTGGCAGGTGCTCCCGATGATTGTTGGAAGTTCTTTGAAACCATATTCCAACCCGGACTTCGTACGAGTACGATCCGAATGCTTTCATCCGAATTGAAAGTAGTTCCAAGTACCTTGATGAGTCGTTTTTTCCGCGCGCATCTTCCGGCACCTAAGCGCTATCTCGCGATGGCCCGCCTCACACACGCAGCGAGAGTATTCGAAAATCCTGGACTATCGGTCGCAAATGTTGCGAATCATTCTCGAATACTCATCACCGCAAAGCTTCGGACGGCACGTAAGAACTTTACTCTCCATTACAGCATTGCAATTCCGCCAGCGGTACGATGGGGAAGGGATGCTTCATCGATTTCGTGAGGAGCTGATCTTACCGTTTGCTCCAACGTTGCGATCATTTAGTCCTCTGACAGAGAACCTTCGATGGCTTGGAGGAAGATCGACTACTGAAGTTGCCAAACTAGGAAGTAATGAATGGCAATAACTCCCGTGCTTGGACGAGAGCAAGTACTGGAATGCCACTTCCTTCGAGGACTTCACGTCCTCCCTCTTCACGATCAACAAGGGCAAGTACACCGGAAATCATACCACCTGCTGTCTGAACTGCAGTTATTGCTTTGAGGGCGGATCCTCCCGTTGTAATTACATCTTCAATGATCACGACGTGATCTCCTGCTTGAAATGGGCCTTCTATCAACTTGCCGGTCCCATGGGTCTTTGCCTCCTTTCGAACTGTGAAGGCACGTATTGGATGCTTGGTAAGTCCACTTGTGTAGCTAATGGCAAATGAAATCGGATCCGCTCCCAAGGTAAGACCGCCGACCGACTCTACTTCCCATTTATCCCGAATTGCTCGTAATCCCAATGATCCGATTAAAATGAGCCCCTCGGGGCTCATTGTCGTTAATCGCGCATCAATGTACAGTGTGGATTCCTTACCAGATGCCAGTACGAATTGTCCACGTCGTGCGGATCGAGATGCGAGGAGATGAACGAGCTGTAGGTGTTCCGTCATTCAAGCGTGAGTTAAGAGAAATGCAGACTGACTTGATGTGGAATTACTATCAACTATTTGCATCAATCGGACGATCGTAATGGGAAGACTACGTCCCTCATCGATTGCGTTGGCAGTATCTCTGCTTTTCGCCTTGGGTGGCATCTTTGCCATTGACCGCGCGCTTGCCGATGCCAACCGATCGAGGGTACAGATTCAAGCTGTCGAGTCTGCAGCGCATATCGAAGGTTTTCTCGCCGTACATGCGCAAGCCCTTCAATCAGTTCGTGGGCTATACCTCGATCCCAGTCGTGAGGTTACCCAAGAACAATTTGTGTCTCTTCTGCAATCGCTGGTGCAATATGCACCGGCCTTTCGACGTGTTTGGATTACAGATTCGGTTGCACATATTCGCTTCCAAGATCTGCTTGGAAACGGAGGGCTGACGCTCCCTGCCGGTACCCGAGTCGATACTGTCAGCACACAGCCATTCCACGATGCAATCCAGCTCGCTAGAACTTCGCGAAGAACGCAGATCTCATCAATTGGGCGTTTTGGTACTGGTGAGCGTGGAATTCTTCTGATTCAACCTCTGTTTGTCGGAGAACGGTTCATCGGTTTCGCAGGCGGAACACTTACCGGTGCAAGCATTCTCGATTTTGTAGAGCAGCAAGAGCCGCAGCTACGCGGTCAGGTTACCATTATCGCAGGGCTGGACACTGTTCGTGGCGCTCTCCCGCCAGTTACACGTCGTTTATTTCCGGACGACTCAGCATTCACGAATATTCGCATCCCCGGAGGAGGTTCCTGGCGCCTCATTGCCGTTCAGCAAAGTGGTGATCAGACCGTTCGCTTCCTCCTATGGGGCGTAGGGCTCGCAACGCTAGGGACACTGCTGATCGGCCTTCTCCATGAACGCCGGCAAGGATTAAGACTGGCAGACCGTAGCGCGGAGCTCGAGAGGCTATCAACCGAGCTCCTACGCGCCAATCGCGTGAAGAGTGAATTTCTCGCGAATGTATCTCATGAACTTCGAACTCCACTTAATGCCATTGTTGGCTTTGTGGAGTTACTGCGGGATGGGGTATACGGTGAACTCAATAATCGTCAAACCGGACCTGTCTGAGCGAATTGCATCATCGGCAAATCATCTTCGCCAACTAGTTGACCAGATTTTAGACCTTGCGAAGATGGCAGCTGGGCGACTCGAGGTGCAGTGGGAGGTAATCGAGCTGAAGGCATTCGTGCTCGATTTGACGAGCGAGATCGAGGCTCTTCTTACAGAGCGTAGCCTCACATTATCGATCTCTGTGAGCGCATCACTTCCTCGAGTTCGCACTGACCCCATGCACTTGCGGCAGATCACTCTGAATCTGCTAGGCAATGCGCTGAAATTCACATCAACTGGCGGAATCGCAGTGCGTGCACGGGTGATCGACGTTGCAAACGAAACAAACGGGGAGGGAGTAAGTACGTTGGCTCCCACAGCTCCTCACGCAGGTACGTGGATCGCGCTCGAGGTAGCGGACACAGGCGTAGGAATCGCCCGTAATGATCATGCGCGCATTTTTGAGGAGTTTGAACAGATAAACGCCGGACCGCGGACAGACTCGAATGCAGCGCGGAACAGGACTTGGTCTTCCGATTTCTCGCCGTCTCGCGCGTCTCCTCGGTGGCGAGATCACCGTGGTAAGTGAGACTGGCAAAGGCTCGACCTTTACCGTCTGGCTTCCCATTACGGGACAACCAAAGGAATCCGGGGTATTGAGCGCCGAGAGGGGTGGAAGGCCAAGGAGTGAAACGATCGAGAAGAACTACCCGACCAGCTCGTAATCAGCCTTGGTCGCCACGCTTTATGAGGGACTTCATTCGCGAGAATAACGATCCTCGAGGTGCCTCAGGAGCGGGCGCCTGAATACATGATCGCAGAGCGGTCGCGAAGGACACGACGTCGGGATAGCGATCCGAAGGATTGCGCGAAAGTGCTTTCATAACCACTGCCTCAACAGATGGAGAAACCGTAGATCCTTTCCGTGCACTGTTGAGAGGAATCGGAGGCTGCGAGAGAAGTTGGGAGAACATTTCGCGTTGCGACTTTCCGACATAAGGGAGACATCCGGAAAGCAGGTAGTACGCAATCGTTGCCAGGCTGTATTGATCGGCGGCTGACGTAACGAGCTGACCGGATAGTGCTTCCGGAGCGACGTACATGAGAGTGCCGACAAAAAAGCCAGCACGGGTAAGTCGTTCTTCGGGAGCCTGATCGGATTGTGCAGCAATTCCAAAGTCCAGCAACTTCGCCTTTTTCGAGATCGGATCGTACATGATGTTGTCCGGCTTCAAATCCCGATGGATGATTCCGGCGGAGTGTACGGCGTATACGGCATCTGCAATCTGCCCAATAATGTCGCCAACCTCTTCGGGTGGAAGCGGGACATGCTGCTTTGCGTATTTTTCGAGAAGCTCACCGAGTGCCCATTCGATGGCGAGAAAGTGAACTCCGGGTCCGGCTTCACCGATTTCGATCGTTCGTACGACGTTGGGATGGGTGACACGCGTCCCATACGTTGCTTCTCGAAGAAATCGCGCAACTGCCGTCTTGTCCGTTCGCAGCTTTTCCTTCAGGACCTTGACGGCAGCGATGCCATGGATCGGGTGTTCGGCGCGGTAGACCACTGCCGTTCCACCTTCACCAACCATATCGTGCAGCAGATATCCGGCGAGTGTCGTACCGGTAAGATTTTCGCGGCTCACGGGCCGAAGCTAATCGCACCACTCGAAGGGAGCAAGCGAGTGGTCCGATACCCGACGGCGGATACCGTCGATACAATCCATTGATGAGAGCAAGAGGACTTATGGTGGCACACCTTCGTCGACATATCTGGGTGCTGGGGCTTTTGGGGTTGGCGGCGGCGGGTTGCTCGCCTCGAACGCACAGCGGTGGACGTGCGCGGGGGGAGGGTCACGGGCCACCCTCGCCAAATGCGAATGGTGGAGCACCGGACCCCAGCGGCTTCTATCGCCAGCTCGGGATGATTGCTCAAAGTGGCTCGTTTCCCTTCGTCGGTCAGCTTCGCTACCTCGGCGGCAGCTCGGCCGACAGCACACTGACGCTCGTCGCGCTTTCGTTCTCGAATCACTCGCTGACTTTCAACGGTGACGGGGGAGGACAACGAGCCGCGTACACGGTAGCGCTCGATGTCACGCAGGGAACTACGACAGTGCGGCATGTAGACACTCACAAGCAGATTCGCGTTGCCTCCTTCCACGAGACACAACGGGAGGACGAAAGCGTGATTTTCCAACAATTCCTCTCGCTTCCACCGGGAACGTATTCGTTCTCGATCACTGTGCGTGATGACGGTGGGAGTAACGCGGGCACGCAGCAAATGACCGTGACTGTTCCTCGCCTGGGACCCAATACGCTATCGACGCCAATCAGCGTCTATCAGGTAAAACCCAGGGGCCGAATGGACACGATTCCGGCACTCATCGCAAACCCACGATCGACAATCGTCCTCGGGCGCGACACACTAGCCGGTCTGTACGTGGAGGGATATGGCTTGCCTGCAGCAGCTCGTGTCGGTGTGCATGTATTGAACGATGCGCACGTCGTCATTCTTCGCGACACGGTCAATCTCGTTCGTCAGGGTGATCTGTCCTCCGCGCTTCTCGACTTCCCTGTCTCGAGTATTGGCGTCGGGCCGGTAACGGTTGTGGTTTCGCTTGCCGGCTCCGCTGATAGCGTACAGGCTCCACTCTTCCTGAGTTTTGGCGATGAGTTCGGCATCACCAGTTTCGATGAACTCCTGAGCTATTTGCGGTATTTCGTTTCGCCCCAACGTCTGCAAACGCTTCGCGACACTCCGCCGGAGCAACGTGCGGCCGTCTGGGCAGCTTTCTGGAAACAGACGGACCCAAACCCGTCGACGCTGGAAAACGAAGCGCTTCGAGACTATTTCAAGCGTATCGCAACGGCGAACACACGCTATCGCGAAGCAGCCATTGCGGGATGGCTTACGGATCGGGGGAAGGTATATGTCACCCTCGGTGAGCCCGATCAAGCCGGACAACAATTTGGACAAAGCTCAACCGCTCGCTCACGCGCGGAGATCTGGGTGTACACTCAGTACAATTTGCGACTGACATTTGTCAATCAAGGCAGTGTTGGCCATCTCCGCCTCACGCAGTCGAGTCAGGCCGACTTCGACAAGGTCGTGCGTCGCTTACAAACGCAATGAGGTCTGGGGTCTCAGCTTGACAAAAAATCACTTCGCTTCTATATAGGCGCCGCAAGCCGTCTCCGGCTTGCCCCTCTGCGATGAGAGGGGAACGACCCCGAGCAGGAGACCGGCGATGGCCAAGGGAAAGGTGAAGTGGTTCAATGATGCCAAAGGTTTCGGCTTCATTGAACAAGAAGGTGGCGAGGATGTCTTCGTGCATTTCTCTTCGATTACGATGGACGGATTCAAGACGCTCGCAGAAGGACAAGAGGTCGAGTTCGAGATTCAGACAGGCGCCAAGGGACTTCACGCAACGAACGTACAGCGCGTGTAAGCAGTATTGGCGGAGTAGTTGGCGGACTGGCATTCAATGGAATGCGGGGTGAGCTTTCGTTCATGCAGCCCCGCCTTCCAACATTGCCTCGACTTTTTCTCGTCGATGGCTACGCGCTGATTTATCGCGCGTTCTTCGCGCTGATCTCGCGCCCGCTTACCACGAGCCGCGGCGAGAACACATCAGCTGCGTGGGGAGTGGTCAATTTTCTTCAGCGCCTCATCGACACCCATCGCCCGGATTATGTCGCGTGGGTACATGATTCCGGATTGTCCTTTCGGCACGAACAATATCCGGCCTACAAGGCAACGCGCGAAAAACTCGGCGAAGAATTGCAGGCGGATTTCGATCGCGGCATGGAACGGATCGAGGAGCTGCTTGCCGCGTTCAATGTCCGCGTACTGGCACTCGAAGGCTACGAGGCAGACGACGTTATTGGGACGCTGGCGCGACAGGGAGTCGACGCTGGCGTCAATGTCGTCATTGTCTCCGGCGATAAAGACTTCTATCAACTCGTCCGCCCCGGTGTCTGGCTCCTCAATCCCGGGCGCGGCGGACCCGCGAGCGTGGAAGAGCAGTGGGTCGGCATGGAGAACGCCAGCGAGCGACTGGGCGTGCCCCCGCACCATGTCACCGATTATCTCGCAATGGTCGGCGACTCCTCCGATAATATTCCGGGGGTCAAAGGCATTGGTGACAAGACTGCCATCGAGCTCGTTGCCACGTATGGCACGATCGAAAACATCCTCGAGCACGTAGGCGAGATCACCAAGAAGCGTCCGCGCGAGGCGCTTCTCATGCACGAGTCGGATGCGAGACTCTCGAAAAGCCTCGTCACGATCCGTGAGGATCTCGAAATGCCGCTCGAACTCGAATCCCTCGCGCTCGCGGAGCCCGATCATGCGCGCCTGCGAGATCTCTTCGTGGAGCTCGAATTTCACGGACTCGCGAAGGATCACGCCGTCGTTGCCCCGACCGTGGCGCGTGACACCAGCTACGTCATTGTAAACACTATCCCGGCCCTCGAAGCGCTCATGCTGCGCGTTCGGTCGGTGCCCTACGTCGCGCTAGGTACTGAAACTGTCATCGAGCTGGGGAGCCCCCAGATTGCCGATCCGTTACGCTCAACGCTCGTATCGCTTTCCATTGCCGTTGCACCCGGCGAAGCGTATTACCTGCCGTTTCGGCATCGTGACCGGCGCCAGGCTCAGGGTGACTTCCTCGTCGACGTCTCCGGTGACCGGTCTCCCACGGATGCGCCCGAGGATCGAGGCCTCACGCTTGGTGGCGATGATCCTCCGCCGCCGACGAAAAAAACCGCGCGGAAGAAAGCGTCCAGGTACGAAGGAAGGGACCAGCATTGCTGCGCGAATGCTTTCGGAGAACACCTACACGGTGCAGAACCTCCCGCCACTCATGTCGGATGAAATTGCACCGCTACGTGCGATGCTCGAGGATCCGACGGTGCGAAAGACGGCGCAAAACGCAAAGTACGACTTGCTCGCGCTCCGGCGCGCGGGAATCACGCTTCGCGGTCTGGAATTCGACACGATGATCGCCAGTTACGTGCTCGATCCCGGTCGCAGATCGCACGGTCTGGATGTGCTGGCGATGGAATTCCTCGAGCACACCATGACCTCCTACGAGGATCTCTGCGGCAAGGGAAAGGACTCCGTGCCGTTCGACGAATGTCCGGTGGAAGCAGCCCGTGACTACTCGTGCGAGGATGCTGACATGGCATTCCAGCTTCGAGCTGTGTTCGAGCCCCAGCTCGAGACCTACGCGTTGCTGCCACTGTTCAACGACATTGAAATCCCGTTGATCAATGTACTTGCGGACATGGAATGGGCGGGCATCGCGATCAATCGCGAGTGGTTCGCATCGCTCAAGGAACGATTCGCCCGCGAGCGGCAGCGAGTGGAGCAGGAGATATATGTGTCAGCGGGAACGGAGTTCAACATCAACTCCAATCTCCAATTGCGCCAGATTCTTTTCGAGCGGTTGCAGCTCCCAATGCTCAAGCGTACCGCAACTGGGCCATCCACTGATGCGACTGTGCTGCAGGAGCTCGCGGAACTAGGCCACGTACTCCCGGAACAGCTCATGGAATATCGGGAGCTGTCGAAGCTCGAGAACACGTATCTCGATGCCTTGCCGGCGCTCGTTCATCCGCACACCCAGCGTATTCACACTTCGTTCAACCAGACTGTCGCGACGACGGGACGTTTGTCGTCGAGCGATCCGAATCTGCAAAACATTCCGATTCGCCGAGAGCTGGGTCGAGACATTCGGCGTGGTTTCGTTCCGCGTGAAGGATGGTCGCTGATCGCCGCCGACTACTCGCAGATCGAGCTCCGCCTTCTCGCCCATCTCTCAGCGGATCCAGTCTTCCTGAGCGCGTTCCGCGCCGGTGGGGACATCCACCGGCAGACTGCCTCGATCATTTTCAGCGTTCCCCTCGAGGAAGTGACGTCGGAAATGCGCGGACGCGCCAAGACAATCAACTTCGCGACGATCTACGGTCAGGGTGCGAATGCGCTGTCGAGGCAGCTCCGTATCGAGCATGCAGACGCACGCCGTTTCATTGACGAGTACTTCGAGCGATTTCAGGGGATTCGGGCGTACCTTGACTCGATGGTTGCCTTCGCGCGCGAGCATGGATACGTGCAAACGATTTTCGGGCGACGTAGATACATCCCGGAATTGCGCGACCGCAACTTCAACGTGCGCGCTTTTGGAGAGCGCACCGCAACGAATTCTCCGATTCAGGGCTCTGCCGCTGATCTCATCAAGATCGCCATGATCCGCATTCACTCGCTCTTCGTGCGTGAGCAGGTCGAGTCCCGGATGTTGCTCCAGGTTCACGACGAGCTGGTGTTCGAGGCGCCACCGCAGGAAGTAGACTACATCTCGAGCCTGGTGCAACGCGGAGATGCAGGAGGCTGCTGAACTGTCGGTTCCGCTCGTCGTCGATCTCGGAATTGGTAGCAATTGGCTAGAAACCAAGTGACAGTCCAAGCCATTCGGATCGCGTCTGGCGAGACCTTGGAAACGCCCAATCGTCAAATAGTTACAGGCCTCTGAATCGTCCGGAGCTCGCGCCCCGCGTAGCACGGACGTGGCGCCTTCGCGTGCTCACTCTTCCTTGGATACGCTCCGCACGAATGCCTTCCCGTCGTCGTCCCGGGTTCACCTTGATCGAGCTCTTCGTGGTGCTCGTCATCATCGGCATCCTCGTCGGGTTGTCCATCCCGCGGCTGCACGCGTTCAAGCACCAGTTCTACATCACGACAATGATCTCCGACCTCCGAAATCTGGCCGCTACGGAGGAGGGGTACTGGAGCTCAGTGGACGCGTACACCTCGGATTTCAACGCTCTCCGATTCAACACCACCCCGGGCGTCTGGATCACGTTCGTGCAGGCCGACAGCACCGGCTGGTCCGCCTCGGCCACTCACGACAGTGACACCTCCCACTGCGCGATTTACTACGGGGCCGCCGCCCCAGTCCCTCCCGCCACGGTCAAGAATTTCATCGGATGTAGCAAGTAGAAGCGCCGTCTGGCTCCTTGCAGATTGCCGGAACACTGGCAAATCAACCGGTCAAATCTGCCGAATAGGATGAATCATTAAGACATAAGTCATTGCTTCACAATGAGTTGCATATGCGGACTCGACGGGGCACTCCGATTGCCTTGTACCCTACCGCATACTGCTGCAACCTCACGGTGGAGCTATACATGACCAACACACGAAAATCGGGCTTTACCCTCATCGAGTTGCTCATCGTCGTCGTGATCATCGGCATCCTTGCCTCGATTGCGATACCCAAGTTCGCCTCGACGAAGGGCCAAGCATTCCTCGCCGCAATGCGTAGCGACCTTCACAACCTCGTGACGGCGGAGGAAGGGTATTACTACTCGAATAACACGTACAACAGCAATCTCGGGCAGCTCAACTTCATTACGTCGGCGGGTGTGACGATCACGGTTCCCGAGGCTACTGCGGGCGGATGGTCGGCCTCAGCGACGCACTCTTCGCTCGGCGCCGAGAAGTGCACGGTATATTTCGGTACCGCCGCGGCACTTGCACCCTCGACGCTCGAGGGACGAATCACCTGCGACTGATCCACCAATGGTTCCTCGCGCGTGACCAGCGCATCGATCAATCGAGATAGCCCGATCGACGACCGTCCTTACCGGGAGTTCGCGCGCAGGCGAGAGGGGATGATCTTTGCGATGGACGGCGGACTTTGGCTGCACCGTCACGCGTGGAAAGGTCGCCCAATGGCTCACCTGGTCTCCACCGATCGAGAGCGCCTGCTTCAATTTGGCCGCTCCGTTGGCATCCCCGCCGCTCGCCTCCAGTACAAGCCTCTCAAGGATCCACGTACAGGCATGCGCCAGGACGCCTGGCATTGGGATCTGGTCGGCGATCTGCTTCCATCCCGCTAAACCAACGCGCACGTTGACGCATGCCTCACCTCGCGGAAGATTGATCCTCATGTCCGCTCGCGGAATTTTCACAAGCGTCCTCATGCTCGCCTCGCTAAGTGCATGTGAGCGCAAGACGCCAACGAAGCGACCGGACACCGTCGCGCAGCAACCATCACCACCTCCAACGCTGCCCGTAACTTCGCCGCCCGCTGCGAGCCTATCGACGTGGGATACCAGCGTGGGCCCTGTGATGTTCGTGCGCGGCAACTCGACATCCGAGGCCTACGTCGTCTTCCCCACGATCACCGACAGCACGCCAGCAGACGCCGTTCACTTCGATTCAGCGCTCGCCCGAAACACAGCGGTTGAGCTCTTTCAACACACGGGTGGTGCAGAGGCTGCACGTCTCGGCCCGATGACAGGCGGCGAATGGAATGCTGATCAGTGCATCGAGTGGCCGGCAGCGAAGGTTCGAACGCTCGGGAACGGCGATCCAACAACGGGTTGGACCGTCGCTTTTCTGAATGGACGTGCGAAGGCGCTGCCACTCGACACCGTCGAGTCAATGTCTCACGCAGATTCGGCGCGACTCGCTGCGGACATCACGCGACTCGTCTCGACAGTGCCCGACGACACCGCGCGCACCTTTCGCGGCATTCCCTTCTCCGTTCGCACTGCGTATCGCTTTACGCCCGTAGCTGGCGTCGAGACCGTCGTTGCCGACGTCGTGCGAACGCTCAACCAGGAGGCCAATCCGCTCGAGGAGCACACGCTCGTCGTTGGTGAGCGTGCCGCCGGATCTACCGCGCCGTATCGCCTCGCCTATCGTGAGGTGACTGCCGGCTCCGATGAAACGCTCGAGAGCTCCGATGTTCTCGCCGCGGTCTCGATCGGCTCCTTGCCGCACATTGACCTCGTACTCGCGCGAGAGGGCTACGAGTCGAATGCCTACGCGCTGCTCGAGCGACGCTCCAATGGGAAGTGGCGGCTGCGCTGGACGAGCGCCCACACGGGCTGTTGATCGACCCGCTGTTCAGCCGCGCACGAGGCGTACGACGAGCACCTCCGGTGGACAGTTAATGCGCGGTGGCAACACGACACCCACGCCCGTCGTGACGTAAAGCGGAACTGGCGATCGCGAAACCCATCCGCTCGCGGACGATGCATCGCACACGGTGCAATGTCGAGCCAACGCTCCGAAATACGGCAGCACGATCTGTCCGCCGTGAGTGTGACCCGCGAGCACGAGATCGACGCGCGAACCGGGTGCAAGGCTGAGCACTCCATCGGGATTGTGCGACAACACGACACGCGGAATTTCTGGCGCGAGCGACTTGCATCCACCGTCCGGATCGATCCGCCCGTGCGTCCAATCATCCACACCGCCAATTCCCAGTCGTGCATTGCCTCTCGCGACGACGAAGCAGTCGTTCACGAGTACGCGTGCCCCCGTGGACTGCAGCCACGCGATAACTCTCGCCGGCTCGTAGTCGTAGTCGTGATTTCCGAGAATCGCAATGACGCCGTCGCGGGCTCTCAAGGCGCGCAGCGCTTCCGTCATCCGCGGAAGTGCCCATACGTACAACCATCGGGAGATCGTGCGAAATAGCGTGTGCGACAGCGCGTAATCGCCTAGCATGACGATGAGGTCGGGAGTGGCATCGTTCGCGAGCTGGACTGCGCGTGCGACGAGGCGCCCCGGGGCGTACGTGCCGCCGTAGTGCAGATCGCTCAACACCGCGATCGTGTATCCCTCCAACTCGGGCGCCAACCCCGCCACCGGTGCTTCGATGTGCGTAGATCGAAGCGCGATCGGCGTCCACACGATGACACGCGCAAGCGCCGCGAGCACGACGAGTAGCTGCTAGGCCGACGGCGAAGGTCATCGAACCGGGACTAGCGCTCGCTACGATGCGGTGATTGACTCACAGCCCGGTGGGAACGTCGATGAACACCGTTGGAAGATCGAAGACACGGGCCACATGGTCCGCGAGCGCGCGCACACCAAAAGTTTCGGTGGCGTAGTGTCCGGCGTAGATGATGACGATCCCCATTTCGTCGGCATCGACGGCGGTCCAGTGCGGACCTTCGCCGACGATGAGCGTGTCGATGCCATGCTCGAGCGCTTCCTGCAACGTATCGGCCGACGCCCCCGCGCCGGTGCAAATCGCCCAGCGCTTCGTCACGCGAGACGGATCCGACGGCGAAGTTCGGACGGCTCCTCCCCATCGTCGCGCCATCTTGTCTGCTCGTGCAATCAGCTCGCTTGTTGCAACGTCGGCATCGCCACGCACACCGGTATCGATAGTCTGATAGCGCGCGAATCCAGCCGTTGGCGTGAGACCGAGCTCTCGGGCGAGCAGTACGTTGTTGCCGACATCCGGATGCGCGTCGAGAGGCAGGTGGGAGGAGTAGAGACCCATGCCGGATGTGAGCATTGCGTGAACGCGACGATAGTACGGTCCGCGTAGAGGCTGCAGGCCGCCCCAGAACAGCCCGTGGTGCACGATCAGCAGGTTAGCGCCGGCGTCGAGTGCGCTTCTGATCGTGCGCTCCCGCAGGTCGACCGCAGCAGCAACCTTGACGATGTCGCTCTGGGTCTCGACCTGCACGCCGTTGATTGCCTGTGGGTAGTCCGGAATTTCGGCGGTATGCAGCAGCGAGTCGAGCTCGTTCGCAATGTGCGCCAATTTCGTCATGAAGTACGCACCGAGACCGAATTCTTGCCTGTGGATACCTGTGGATAACGCCCACAGCCGGATGTGAATATCGTAGCTAACGCATTATAAATCAACATATTACTGGCTTGTGCAGAAGTGGGCCGGAAGGCATACGCCATCCGGCCCACTTCGAGGTCGTGCACGATTGGCTCACGCGTGATTATCTGAGCACGGCGACGGGCGACGGGTGGATCTGATCGTCGGCACCGGGTTCCTTCGCGTCGGCGATTCGAACGCTGCCGTTGATTCGGCCACCTTCGATTACGGCAAGCGCTCGTGTGTTAATGTCGCCGATGATCACGGATGTCCCCTGCACTTCCACGCGGTCCGACGCGTTGACCGTGCCCTGCACGCGACCGCCGATCACGGCCTCTCGCGTGTTGATGTCGCCGAGCACTTCGCCCTGGCGGCCGACGAGCACCTGACGAGCGGCGCGAATTCCGCCTTCAACGCGTCCTTCGATCTTCACGACACCATCCGTGTCAATGTCGCCGACGATCTTGGTGCCGGCGGCGATGATCGAGAGTGCGTTGCTGTTGGCGGAAGGATTCTTGTTGTCGTCCATCCCCTTGGATTCCTTATTGAAGATCGCCATGAGCCGGTCCCTTTTTGATGACTGATGAAGCGTCGATCGCGACGCCGTGACGTCGCATCTCGAAATGCAAATGCGGTTCGGGGATGCCTGGCGCGCTGCCCGAGAGCGCAATCACGGCGCCCGCGGCGACGTGATCTCCCTTGGCGACGCGCACTTCGCTCGCGCCGGCGTAGATGGTTTCGAAGCCGGAGCTGTGCGCCAATCGAATCAACTTGCCGAGTGTCGAATCGTCCGCCACTTCGACGACCGAGCCCGCGCCGGCGGCACGAATTTCGGTACCGGCGGGAACGGCAATCTCGAGCGCACGTGAAGTGGATGGGAGTAACGTGCCCGCCATGGGAAGGGGCCATGCGTCCGGGCGCGCGCCCGTGTCCACGGGAGCAATGGCAGCGACCGCGACGGGCTTGGGTTTCATCGATGAATCACCGACGGGTGTCATCGCGGAGCCTCCCATCATGTGCTGCACCTGTTGGAAGCGCGACGCGAGCTCGTTCAGTGACCGCTGCAGCGTATCGACGCGCGCGACGTCGTGCTGCAAGCGCGCGACCCGTTGCGTGAGGAAGGGAACCTGCGCGGCTCGCGCAGCGAGAAAGAACCAGCTCACGGTTCCGAACGCGATGATGGTGCCAAGCACGATCGCGCCGATGCGGAAGAGGCGAACCTGACGCTGCGTGAAAATGAGCGTGCGATTTGCCAACCCGCTCTCGCGTTGCACGTGAATGATCATCGCGCCCGCGTGCGGCGTGTAAATGTTCCCGTACCCGCGATCCCCTGTTTTTTCTTTATCCTCTGCCATCAAATCCGCTCACGTGATGCAAGCACGAGGTCGAGCACGCGCTCGAGGTCATCGCTCGAATAGAATGCAATTTCAATTTTGCCGCGCTCGTGATCGCCGACGGTGATGGTCACGTCAGTTTGGAGATGACGGCGAAGCTCGTCCTGTAGACGCTTCAGCTCTGCATTCAGTCCCGAAGCTCTTTCGCCAGCCTTTCGCTTGGATCTACGGGAGCTCGCGGGCGTCGCGGATCCACGTGCGCGCTGTTCCACGTCGCGCACGGTCAAACCCTTGGCGATCGTCTCGCGCGCAAGCTCGAGCATCTCTCGCTCGTTCGAGATGGCCAGAAGGGCCCGGCCATGACCAACCGACAGCTGGCCGTCGCGCACCATTGTGCGAATTGCAGAAGGTAAGTTCAACAGCCGCAACATGTTAGCAACTGTCGACCGATCCTTGCCCACGATCTCGGCGACTTCCAATTGGGTCAGCTCGAAGTCCGCGATCAGCCGCTGGTAGCCCTCCCCTTCCTCGATCGGATTGAGGTCGGTGCGCTGAAGGTTCTCGACGAGTGCCAGGGTAAGCAGTGCGCGGTCATCAATGTCCCTGACGACGGCCGGGATTCGAGTCCAGCCGATCCTGGTCGCAGCGCGAAGGCGACGCTCGCCGGCAATCAACTCGTAGCCGGTCCCGTCCATCGCTCGACGAACCGTAACGGCTTGCAGGAGTCCGTTGCTCCTGAGGCTTGCCTCGAGTTCCGCCAGCTCGTCTACGGGAAATTCCTTGCGTGGCTGAAAGGGGTTCGGTCGAATCTCGCTGATCGGGAGGGTGAATGGGCTCTCTCCGGATTCTCGCTCCGCGGCGACCGGCGCCGCTGGCTGTCTCGTTGCGAGGAGGGCATCGAGGCCGCGTCCAAGGCGTCGCGGTTTATCGGTGGACATGTCGGCGCGTGGAGGGAGGGAGTGACGAACGTTTGGTCACAGCGCCACGGGTGGTTGGACCGAGGACACCGAAGCCGGCGCGCTCTGAGACGAATGCCGTTGGACGAGCTCCCGAGCTACGGCTAAATAGGATTGAGCGCCAACCGAAGCAATGTCGTAGAGCACAATCGGTTTCCCAAAGCTTGGGGCTTCGGCCAGACGAACGTTACGAGGGACGATCGTCTCGAAGACCTTGGGCCCAAAGTATTCGCGCGCATCCGCGACGACCTGACGGGAGAGGTTCAAGCGCGCGTCGTACATGGTGAGAAGAACGCCGTCGAGGGTCAGATCTGGATTTACGCTCTGCTGGACGCGGTTAACTGTATTGAGGAGCTGGGAAAGTCCCTCGAGCGCGTAGTACTCGCATTGTACGGGGATGAGCACCAGATCGGCGGCAGCGAGCATGTTGATGGTGAGAAGGCCGAGCGATGGGGGGCAATCGATGAGGATGTAATCGTAGCGATCGCGGACAGGGGCGAGGGCTTCGCGCATCGCCAGTTCGCGATTGGGGCGATCGATCAGCTCGATTTCGGCGCCGGCGAGATCGGGTGTGGCGGGGGCGACATCCAGGTGCGCGAACTGGATTGCGCGGAGAATGATTTCGTCGAGGGAGCGCTGACCGATGAGTGCGTCGTAGACCGTGGCGAGGAGTGTTTCGCCTTGGAGGCCGATGCCGCTCGTGGCGTTGCCCTGCGGGTCGCCGTCGATCAGAAGCGTGTGCTGCTCGGCCACGGCGAGACTTGCGGCGAGGTTGACTGCCGTCGTGGTTTTTCCGACCCCACCTTTCTGATTTGCGATTGCGATAACTCGGGCCACGCACTACTCGGGGTCTTGGGAAAGGAGGAATATAGACCTGTCAATCCAGTGGGGCTATTGTCTGTTTCACGTGAAACAATGGAAGCGAAGATAGTAACCGTCTAATTGTGGATAACTTCCTCCGCCTCCGTCACGGACATGCCATTCGTACGGCAAAATCCAGTTACTCCACTAATAACCTGCAACTATTTCACATCAGTAACGAATCTCCATCGCGCCATAACAGAGACATTCACTGTTTGCTCGCCAACGTTGATCGGCGTCGACGTCGCCATCTTCGCCAACCCCATTATCCTCGGCTGCACTCCATCGGCTGGCTCTCCCGTCGTTACTTCGATCAATTCTCCCAATTGCCCGCCGGCCGCGCGCGCCAGAACCGTCGCATCCGCCGCCGCCTGCTTGTACGCGTCCGCCAAGGCGACCCGCCTCAACGAGTCCGGCGCCGATGAGTGGAAATCGAGCGAGCTCACGTCGTTTGCGCCCTTCGCGATCGCCGCATTGATGAGCGCCCCCACCTGTTCGACCTTCTTCACCTCTACCCGCACCGTATTCGTCGCCACGTAGCCTGTCACCTTCGGCGCCTTATCACCCGCCTGCGGGTTGTAAACCTGTTCCGCATTCAGATTGTAGTTCACCGTCGAGATCTGATCGGCCGCAATCCCCTGAGCGTGAATCGCATCGATCACCGCACGCTGTTTAACCGCGTTGTCCGCGCTCGCCCTGGCGGCGGTCAGCGCACGAGTCTGCACGCCTACTGAGATCGTCGCGCGATCAGGTACGTACCGCGCTTCCCCGGTTGCACTCGTGCTGATCACCGGCGACGGCCGCATTGGCACCGCCATGGTGCCGGCCGGCTGCTGTGCGGCGAGTGAGGCTGTGGCGAGCAGGCTGACGAAGAGTGGGCGGTACATGGGAGCCTCCGGAAGAAAGCGAACTCGGGCCGCAACGGGACATTGCGGAAGCCCGGCTTTATTATTATTGTTTCGCGACTAATTTGGCCGACTAATGTCAGCAATAAGTCTCGGATTGCGAATAATTCTCTAGGTCGCTGCGTCCGCCGCCAGACGACGTCGCTCGATCTCCAGCACCAGATTTTGCAGATCGTTCGGACTCACACCGGGAACCCGCGAGGCCTGGGCCAGCGTCCGCGGCCGAAGCGCGCCGAGCTTCTGTCGCGCCTCCGTCGAGAGCGACCGTAGTTCCTCATAGGCTAGAGCAGCCGGCAGCGGAAAATCACCCATGCGCTTCATCTTCTCCGCCTGGACGCGCTCCCTGGTAAAGTAGCCGGCGTACTTGAGCTCCAGCTCCGTCGTAATCAGCGCCTCGCGCTCGAGGCCCTCGCCCACGCCCGTCGCATCGAACAGCGCAGCAAGCGACACATTCTGCCGCTTCGCGATCTCGGCGACGCGCATCGCGTGCGGTAGTGGCGTACTCCCGGCGCGCTCGAGCAGCGACGCCACCTCGTCAGGTCGCACACTCGTGGCTTCCGCGAGCCTGCTCGCCTCCGCTTCCATGTCGAAACGACGCGCGACGATGCGCTGCTCCCGTTCCGTGAGCATCCCGAGCTCGATTGCCGATTGGCGCCAGGCGCCCCAGCGCATTGTCCTGCCGTACCGTCAGTCGGAACTCCGACCGCGAGGTAAACAGTCGATAAGGCTCGTCGACGCCACGCGTCACGAGATCGTCCACGAGCACTCCGATATATGAACGTCTCCCTGCCGAAAATCACAGGTGCGCTTCCGCGAACCGCGCGGGCGGCATTGATCCCCGCAACGACTCCCTGCGCGGCTGCCTCCTCGTAGCCTGTCGTCCCGTTGATCTGCCCCGCGAAAAACAGCCCGCCGAGCGCTTTCACCTGGAGCGAGGCATCGAGCTGAGTGGGCGGGAAATAGTCGTACTCGATCGCGTACCCGGCGCGTGTCATGCGCACATGCTCCAGCCCGGGAACCGAATGCAGCATTGCGAGCTGCACGTCCGCCGGCAGCGACGTCGAGAGGCCGTTCACGTACAGCTCGCTCGTGTCGTGTCCCTCAGGCTCGAGAAAGAGCTGATGACGCTCGACGTCGGGAAATCGCACGATCTTGTCTTCGACGCTCGGACAATATCGCGGCCCACGCGACGCGATCGCTCCGCCATACATTGCCGATTTGCCAATGTTCTCGCTGACGATTCGCTTCGTGCTCTCGCCCGCGAACGTGATCCAGCACGGAAGCTGCGGCGGATGCCGGGTTGCACCTTCCGATGCCCGAGGACCGTCCCAGAAGTGCGACCAGGAGTAGTCGAACTGATCGATCTCACTCTCCTGGCGATCGAGCCTCGAATAGTCCACCGAGCGGCCATCGATACGGGGTGGCGTACCCGTCTTGAAACGAGCTGACACGAGTCCCAACGTATCGAGCTGCTCCGCGAGCTGAATCGCGGGCGGATCCCCCGCGCGTCCTCCGGCGATTCTGGTGTCAGTGCCGATGTGCAACCGGCCGCGAAGAAAAGTGCCGGCGGTGATCACCACTGCGGCCGCACCGAACCGGCGACCCTCGATTGTCTCGATTCCCGTCACGCGGCCACTCGCATCATCGATCAGGAGTCGAGCAACCGTTCCCTGAATCGTGTACAGCGTGGGATGCTGCTCGATGAGCGAGCGGACGGCACGACGGTAGATCCCCCGGTCGCACTGCGCGCGAGGCGCCCACACTGCTGGTCCCTTGCCGCGATTGAGCATGCGGAACTGCAGTGTGGCGAGATCGGTCGCGCGCGACATGATCCCGCCCAGTGCATCGACCTCGCGCGCGACCGTGCCCTTGGCCACGCCGCCGATCGCCGGATTGCACGACATCTGGCCGATCGTTTCAAGGGCGCTGGTGACGAGTCCGACGCGCGCGCCCAGCCGCGCGGCAGCCACGGCCGCTTCGGTTCCGGCATGGCCGGCACCGACGACGATGACGTCGAGTTGGAGCTCGAACGGGAGCGAGGACATTCGTCAAAGATACGATGAATGGACAACGACGGAATCTGTGCGCACACTTGTCGGATGCCACTCGAAATCCATCCCGATGCGCCGACGATGCTGGTTCGAAAGAGCGCGTTCGAGCGCGCCGGTCTCGCGCGCGCGCATTTCGATGCGCGCTACAACCTCACACCCGACGAGTTTCGCGTGGAGGGCGAGTTGATCGCCATTGGTCCGCTGTACGAGGAGGAAGCGCTGGGTGCGCTGACCGGTGAGCTCGAGGCGTTGGGACTGGTCTATTTCGAAGATTTCGCAGAGCTGAGCGGCAACTGGCCGTTGTGGCTCACGATCTTCGCGCGGGGCGCCTGAACGTCGCTAGGGGCGGGAGGTTCGTTCTCGTTTCGGGAGCACGGCGGTTGACTCAGTGAGATGACCGTGCCGGAGAAGACCCCGCCACCCGCAGTCGTAGCACCAACTCGTGCGAAACCAGGGCATCAGCAGATTCCACCCGCGGGATTTCACGCGCAGCGTGGGCGTATCGCACTCCGGACAGCGATCACTGTTCGGGAGTACGGCGTGGAAGAACATTGTGGCGAAGACGATTCGCGCGATGAAGATGACGCTGAAAATGATCAGGAAAAGCACGCCTTCGGACATACGGCACCTCGCAACTCTACGGCGCGTGACTCACGTCTCAGCCGCGCGCCGGCGGCTGTGAGGCTCAGCTGAGCTTCTCCAGCTCTCTTTCGATATTGCTCCAAAGCTCGACATATGCAATACCGTCTTCGATACGCTCGATGACGACTTCGGTACCCGCGACGATCGTGGCGCTATCGAGGCCGACCGCTGGAATGCTCTGACGCGCGCCATCGTGCTCGAAGAAGATTTCGCCGGCATGGCCAGCGGAGATGGACTGCGAAACTCGCGCCGGATGCCCCTGCAAGGCGTACCGTGGATCATCGACGTGCAAGGCCGCGCTTGGTACCGCCCATCCCGCGATGAGCGCCACCACCCCGACGGCGGCGGCCAAAGCCGAGGCGCCCGCAATGGCGAGCATAGCAGCAGTTCCGAGCGACGAGTACTTCGCGAGGGGATATCCGACGATGCCGAACAGCGCAGCCGCGGCGCCGGCCGTGGGCAGATTCAGGTATTTCACCCAGGCGCCATGCCGCTGTTTGCGGTCGATGCCGCCAAGCATGGCGACGACGCCAACGATCAGGCCGGCAAGAAGAAACAACGCGAACAACAAGGTCATCAGCTTGTTCAGTCCCGGAGGCAGGTACGAGCTCGGCGGTGAAGCATACCACTTACTTATAGTGCGTTCGCCCTCCACTCGCGCGCAACAGTCGGTTATCGGCAGATGGAAGGGGGCTCCTGAAAGCTTGGGCAACCGCCAGGCAACACTATCGGGCGCAATGGCCGAATCGACTCCATTGAACCGGTGGCGCGCTGTCGGTCAGCAAGGTGCGATGCCCGTACCCGCCCGCGAGAATAGATGCGAGAACGAGGGTGCGAATAGGCATACGCGAATGCGGGAGTGAGGCCTCCGATATGCATCAGAAATGAATCTGACCGTTCGTTTCCTGCGTACCGGATGCAGAGTTGCTCCAGTGCACGCGCGCATCACGAATCGAGGCGTACCGTGCCTCATGTCTCCACTTCTTCTTCGAGGTTGACGATGTATCGAACCTATCGTATCGCCGTCTCTCTCGCCGCGGCTTTCCTGCTCGCCGGGGCTCTGAGCGCGTCGGCCGCCATGAGGCCGCGAGCGATCTCTCCCGAAACTGCAACGGGCTGCCTGCAGAAAGGTGACAAGCCGAACACCTTCAAGCTCGTCGGAAAGGACGGCAAGTCGTGGGACGTCATGAGCGACAAAATCTCGCTCGCTGGCCACGTTGGTCACACGGTCACGCTCACCGGTGACGTGATGAAGGGCGACATGGCGGGCATGAAAGACACGAGCATGTCAAAGATGGGAAAGGACACCACCAAGATGGGCGGAGCGAGCATGGCGGGCGGCGCCATGAACGTGACGGCGATGACAATGGTGAGCGCCACTTGTAGCTGACGACTCTCGGCAGCACTCACGAACGACGAACGGCCGGTCGAGTACGCGCGACCGGCCGTTTTTATCGTCGCGATTCACGGCTACGCCCATCATCCGCCGCTGGCGCGGTAAGGCGGGTCGCCGCCGACATGGGCGTCCGTGAGAGCACCGGATAGAAACTCCGCGACCCGCCATTCGGCGTAGTAGAACGGACGCCATGGAACGGTTCCGGTGATGAATCCGACGTGTCCACCCCGGTCGACGAACTCGAGGTGAAGCGACGGATTCTGCTGAGCGAGTACACGCACCTCCTCGAGCACCGCGCTCGGAAGAAATGGATCGTCGCGCGCGCTGAGTAGGAGCGTCGGAGTGCGCACGTGCGCGAGGAAGTGCAGAGAGCTCGATTGTGTGTAGTAGTCATTGGCGTCGCGAAAACCGTGCACGGGCGCGGTGACGAGATCGTCGAACTCGTAGAGCGTGCGCGCGCGGCGTACGACATCGGGACGTATCGCGCGCGGGAATCGCTCGCTCTTTCCGATAGCCTTTCTGCGCAATGTTCGAAGAAAGTGCGCCTGATAGAAACGGGAGAAGCCACGGTCGAGAAAGCGTGATCCGCGAGCGAGGTCGAACGGCACCGATACCGCAGCCGCGCCGCGCAGCTGTGCCGGCCCGTGCGCTCCCTGTTCGCCGAGCCACTTGAGCAGGACGTTTCCGCCCAGCGAAACACCCGCAAGGAGCAGTGGCCGATCAGGGTCCTCGGCGATGAGGCGCCGTATCACGGCATCGACATCCGATGTTTCGCCCGAGTGATAGAATCGAAGCGCGTTATTCGGCTCGTCGCCGCAGGAACGAAAGATGAGCAGATCAGCGGCCCAGCCGCGTCGCTGGGCTTCCTGAATCAGTCCGCCCGCGTAGTGCGAGCGGACCGTTCCCTCGAGCCCGTGCAGAATCAGCAGTCGCGGAGCACCGGGAGGAGCGTCGAGGCGGTGCAGATCGAGGAAGTCGTCGTCCTCCGTGGCCCAGCGCTCGGTACGTGTCGGTAAGGGCACGCGAGGGCGCATGAATTTTCCCCAGAGCGTGCGCAAGTGCGCTCCGGGAATCCACCATGCGGGGCGATAGACACGAGGGAGCATTATTCAAGGTACAGGGCGATCGCGCGAAACGCTTGGGAATGCGGCGTCGTCGGCGTTTATTTCAGCATGGACGTTCAGATTTTCGGTACCAAGAAGAATCCGGATACGCGCAAGGCGCTGCGCTTCTTCGCCGAACGACGCGTAAAGACGCATTTCGTCGATCTCGCCGAGCGTGCTGCATCGCTCGGTGAGTTGCGCCGGTTCGCTCAAAAGTTTGGCGTGTCGGCGCTCATCGACGACAACTCGAAGCGATATCTCGACCGCGGCCTGCGGAACGCACGGATGTCCGACGACCGATGGCTCGAACTGCTCGCGGAGGAGCCGTTGATGCTCAGGATGCCTCTCGTGCGGCAACAGAATCGCTTGAGCGTCGGTCTCGCGGAAACGGAGTGGAGCGGCTGGGTGAGTACGGCATGACCCAGCTCTCGCTGTCCAACGTGGCCGTGGAATTCGGCGCGACGAAGTTGTTCTCTGACGTGACGTTCACAATCGCCGCGCGCGAACGATGGGGGATCATTGGCCGGAACGGCACGGGGAAAACGACACTCTTCAGGCTGATCACGGGCGACATGCAGCCGACCCGTGGCGTAATCGCGCGACAGCCGGGGCTGCGCGTTGCGCTGCTCGAACAGCATCGTGACTTCGGAGATGCGAAAACGGTGTGGGAAGCCGCGGCCGGACAGTTCGCGGAGCTGCTGGCGCTGGAGCAGTCGCTCGCCGACCAGGCCACGACAATGGGTGAGCTCGGCGAGTCAGTGAGCGAGCAGGTGCTCGAGCGCTATTCGCACGACCTCGAGCGCTTCGAGCGAGAGGGCGGATACACCATCGCGCCGCGTGTGGACGCGGTGCTTCACGGTCTCGGCTTCGATCCGGTGGATGCCCGCACGAGACCACTCGAGCGGCTGAGCGGGGGCGAGCGTGGGCGAGTCGGCCTCGCGCGCCAACTCGTTGCGCCGGCGGACGTGCTCCTGCTGGACGAGCCGACGAACCATCTGGACCTCGAGACGACGCGATGGCTCGAGGAGTACCTGAAGGGAACCGACGAGACGGTGGTTCTGATCAGTCACGATCGCGCGTTTCTCGAAAACGTCTGCGATCACATCCTGCACGTCGAGGCGCACACGGGTACGGCGTACGTGGGCGGCTACACGGCGTTCATCGAGCAGCGGGCGCATCGACAGCTCGAGCAGCAGCGTGCGTTCGTGCAGCAGAAGAAAACGATTGACAAACAGGAGGATTACATCCGGCGCCATCTCGCCGGCCAGAACAGCAAGCAGGCAAAGGGACGCCGGAAAATTCTTGCTCGCTTACCGCGCCTTACGCCGCCGCCCGGCGAGGAAGATTCGATGGCGCTACGGCTCGAAGCGGGTGAGCGCGGCGGCGATCAGGTTGCGGTCGCCGAAAGGCTGAGGCTCGCGGTGGGCGACCGCGTGCTCGTCGAGAACTTCAACGCGATCGTGCAGCGCGGCGACGTCATCGGCTTCATTGGTCCCAATGGTGCGGGGAAATCGACGCTGCTTCGCGCGCTGGTAGGCGAGCGCTCGACGGAGGGCGGCGAGATCCGTCTTGGCGGATCGATCACGCCGGCGCACTACCGTCAGGATCTCACGCAGGTGCCGGCGAATCAGTCGCTCTACAATGTGATCAACGATCTGCGACCAATGTGGGGACGTGGTGCGATTCAGGGACACCTTGGCCGATTCGGCTTCAGTGGCGATGCGGTACAGAGGTCGGCGACCACGCTCTCCGGCGGTGAGCGGGCGCGCGTGGCGCTCGCAATGATCATGCTGTCGCGCGCGAATCTTCTTCTGCTCGACGAGCCTACGAACCACCTCGACGTGGAGTCGATCGAGGCGCTCGAGGATGCGGTGGAGCGCTACGACGGGACGGTGTTTCTCGTGAGCCACGATCGCGCGCTGCTTCGTGCGCTCGCGAATCGTGTGTGGATTCTGCACGACAGGCACATCACCGACTTCGACGGCAGCTTCGCGGAATGGGAGACGGTGAGCGCGGAGCGCGAGCATGCCGCAAGCGTGGCGGCGTCAGAGGAGCAGGAATCACGGCGCGTGCGCGAGAAGCAGAAGACGCGCGCGGGAGCGAAGGGATCGGGAAGAAGGACACCGCGCCGCGCCGTCGCACGCGGAATGAGATCGCGACGGCGGAATCCGAGGTCGCGCGTCGCGAGGCGCGGGTTGCGGAGCTGACGGACGATGCTTCGCGGATCCGGAGCTATACAACAGGGGAAGTGGAGCGAAGAAGGCCGCGTCGCTCGGCGCAGAGCTCGAGCAGGAGAAGGAGAAGCTCGAACGGGCGTTCGCTGCGTGGGAGCGCGCGATCGCGACGGAGTAGTCGCCTAGAACTCGCCAATGAAGCTGATCTCGGGCACCAGGCGATGCCCGAGCTTGTCCTCCACTCGCTTCTGCGCCGTAGCGATCAGCTCGCGCACTTCGCGCGCGGTCGCATGGCCGAGATTGACGACAATGTTCGCATGGATGTGGGAGATCTGCGCATCTCCAATGCGGAACCCCTTCATGCCGAGCTGGTCGATCAACCGACCGGCGCCCACACCTTCGAGTTTCTTGAAGATCGATCCGGCGCTCGGGTTCAATTCGAGCCACGGATGTCGCGCGCCGCGCCAGCTGAGATTTTCCTGCATCACGCGGTACATGATGTTCGGATCGCCAGGTGCGAGCGCGAAGGTCACCGCGAGTACGATGTCAGCGCGGTGGTGAAAAACAGTATCGTCGTATCCGAAGTTGACGTAGTCAGCGCCGACGGTTTTGCGAATTCCCTCAGCACTAAGGATTTCGCAGGATTCGAACACCTCCGAAATGAACACCGTTCGCTCGCGCTCCGGTGCGGGCGAGAGAAAATGCAGATTCTGCCAGATCGCGCCCCCGACCGTGCTCGGAATGCCGACGAAGTGCTCGAGCCCGGACCAGCCGCAATGCGCCGATTCCGAAATCAGGTCGCGAATGACGGCGCCGCTCTCCACCCATACCTTGCCGTCGTCGCCCCACCGCTCGTGGTGAGCCACATTGCGAATGACGAGGCCGCGAAAGCCACGATCGCCTACGAGGATGTTGGCGCCGAGACCGAGGACGAAATACGGCACCTCGAGCTCGCGCGCTGCGAGAACGGCCAGCGCGAGCTCGTCAGCCGATGACGGCTCACAGTAGAGGTCCGCCGGCCCACCGATCTTGAACGTCGTGTACGGAGCAAGGCGAACATCGGTTCGCGGATGCAGCGACTCGAGCTTGTTCGCGAGTGATGCGAGTGCGGGTGTCGGCACCGCCTAGCGCCGCTTCGGCGTTTTGGGATCGCCCTTCCCTCCTTCCTCGCGCTTCGCCATCGCGGGCGTCGCTCGCTTCGCGAGCACGCGCTGTACATCGGAGAGCGATCCGCCGGCAGCGCGCAGTGCCACCAGTGCGTGATACAGCAGGTCGGCCACCTCTTCGGTTGCGCGCGGCAGATCGCCATCCGCGCACGCGGCGATGAGCTCGGCCGCCTCTTCCCCGAGCTTCTTGAGGCGGAGATTGCGGTCTTCCAGCAGTTGGACGGTGTAGCTCTGCTCCTTGGCGGCACCCGTCTTCGACGTCGGCGCATCCGGCGTATGCTTGTTGTCCACTTCGGCGCCCTTCGCGCGTCCGGCAATCGTGGCGTCGAGTGCGGAAAGGGCATCACCCATCGAATCGGGACCGACGAAGCAGGAAACGGATCCGGTGTGGCACGCGGGGCCGTTCGCAACCACACGCGCGAGAAGAACGTCGCCGTCGCAATCGGCGGCGAGCGACACGACGCGCTGCGTGTTGCCGCTGGTCGAGCCCTTGTGCCACGGTCCGCGCGTCCGAGAGAAGTAGTGCATCTCGCCCGACGCCAGTGTCCGCTCGACGGCCGCGCGATCAGCGTGCGCGACCATCAGCACCATTCCGCTTGCGGCATCCTGGGTCACGACGGTAATGAGGCCGCCGTTCTTGTCGTACTCCAACCCTGACAAATCAAGCATCTACGTCCCTCGTCGTGCCGGTGTCGAGCAGCAAGCGTGACTCGGCGGCGACGCCCCGATTCGTCGCCACTGCGCTTCCTCCGAACGCGGTGCGCGTTCCCTTCCAGTCGGTGAATACTCCGCCAGCCTCTTCTACGATGGGCAGGAGAGCAGCGGCGTCCCACGAAGCCATAATGCCATCGACCATCACCTCCGCCCTTCCTGTGGAGACTAGAAGATAGCCGTAGCAGTCACCCCAACTCCGGCTGACCAGAGCGCGGTTGGCGATCCGGCGCCATCCCTCCAGGTGCTCGGGGTCATTCCGAAATCGTTCGTCGGTGGTCAACACCGTAGCCTCGGCCACTGTTGTACGGGAGGATACCTGGCATCTCGCCCCATTCCACCAGCAGCCTGCCGAGGGTGCCGCCGCGAGCATTTCGCCGACAGCCGGAAAGTACGCCGCACCGGCGAGCACGTGCTCACCTTCGCACACCCCAACGAGGGTTCCCCACAGAGGAACACCGCGTATGTAAGTTTTCGTACCGTCAATTGGGTCTAGTACCCACCGCCGAGGGGCTTTCGGACGCGTCAACCCCAACTCTTCGCCCAGAATTCCATCGAGCGGGAAGCGTTGCTCGATCCAGTCGCGCGCGCCCTGCTCGGCGCTTCTGTCCGCAATGGTCACAGGCGTCCCATCGGCTTTTGACTCCACCACCAGCCGCGACTGGAAGAAGCCGAGGGCGATGTCGCCGGCGAGCCGAGCGACCTGTTCGACGGCTGCCAGGAGTGTGTCCGTCGACTCGCTCACGCGACGGCCCTGACGAGCCACTCGGAGTTCGCTCGCCATCCACTGCCCTCTCGCTTCGCGTTGATCACGTTGCGGACGATCACGGTCATCGGGCTCGCTCCAAAATTCATGAGGCGAATTCTTCCGCCACGGCGCGCGCGTCGAGCGCCCCGCTATACAGGGCCCTCCCACGATGGCAGCAGATACGCCGCGATCGGAAAGCTCGCGTAGACCTGCGACGCTCGAAATGCCGCCGGAAGCGATTACTGGGTGCGCGGAGAGCTCGGCTACATCCTCCATGAGAAAGAGATCCGTGCCTGCGAGCTGTCCCTCGCGATGGATCGCCGTGACGAGCACTCCGCCAAGCGGGATATCGTTCAATTTTTCGATGACATCGAGCATGGTGCGCGAGAGCGAACGCGCCGAGGCGCGCGTCACGATGTGCCGCTCACGAACATTCGCGGCAACGATGAGCTGACCTGGGAACGATGATGCCGTGCCTGCGAGCCACTCCGGCTCCTCGAGCGCGCGTGCTCCGAGCACCACCCACTCCGCTCCCTCCTCGAGCAGTCGCTCGATGGAGTCGCCGCTGCGCACGCCGCCGGCGATCTGCACGCTCGCGGGAATTTCGCCGAGAATGTCGCGCACGATCGCCGCATTCTCGCCGCGGCCAGAGGCAGCGTCGAGATCGACGACGTGCAAGCGCCGAAAACCCGCGCGCGTCCATCCACGTGCCACCTCGAGCGTATTGTCGAGACGCGCTGGCTCTCGCGCGTACGAATCCTCCCGCAGCTGCACGCATGTGCCGTCACGCAGGTCCACCGCGGGGATCACGATCATCGAGCGGCCTCCCGCAGGAACGCGGCATTGGGGCGAGACACGGATCCGTTCAGACAGTATGCGACGGGCAGTCGGGCGGTGTCATGCCCAAGGGCGCCCGGTTCGCAGCCGAGAATCCGCTTGCGCTTCCCTTCTATTCTAATGGAAGAGCTCGCTCGGGTATTTGTCTCTCGATGGGAGTTGAGTCCGAGCCACTGCCCACTCGAGAGACTGCATCGCGCCACAGTCCGCGGGAGGACCGAGTGTAGAGGCGCACGATGCCGGCACGCGCTGCTTTCTCGACGCGAACTTCTCGTCTCTCGCATCACTCGAGGAGAACACGGGATTGCGCCGCACCCCGCACCGCAAGGATGATGAAATGATGCGGAGGATGATCTCGAGCGGTGCACGCGAATGCGCGTCAATCCGGCTGAGAGGCCCACAGATTGCACTTTGCCCGGGGAACGAGATAGATTCCCAGTCTCCGCGGATTGCGGAGCTCGGAAAGCAAACAGGCACGGTACTGGAGGCTATAAGAATGCAGTTTATCGGACGGGCGCTCCTCGCGAGCGTATTTGTCCTCGGCGCGTGCGCCGGTGGCGATAAGAGTGCTACCAAGACGGATTCGACGGCTGTCTCGTCGACAACGACGACTACCACTTCGGCGCCTGCGGCGACGACGGATACCAGTTCGAAGGCCGCTCCGGCTGCCGCGGGCGCTGCGCCTGCTGCGGGTTCCGCCGCAGCCGCACCGGCCACCGGCAAGACGATCGATGTGAAGATGCTCGGCGACGAGAAGGGATACCGGTTCGATCCGGCGACGATCACGGTGAAGGCTGGCGATGCGATCAAGTTCACGAACGTGACCGGTGGCCCGCACAGCGTCGGTTTCGATCCCGCCAAGGTTCCGCCGGCCGTGCAGCCGCAGCTCACGGCGAACATGCCGGGCGACCATTCGATGGGGCCCCTCGAAGGACCCATGCTTCTTCAGCCGAATGAGACGTATGTCATTTCGTTCGCGAAGATCCCGGCCGGTACGTATGACTTCCATTGCACCCCGCATCTCGCGCTCGGCATGAAGGGCACGATCACGGTACAGTAGTCGCTGGGAGGGGCTCGGCCGACTCGGTCCGGCACGAATAAATTAGGGGCGAGGATGCCGAGGCATCTTCGCCCCCTTTATCATCACCCGCGGTAGACGAGTGTCGACAGCCGAGGACACGGCGGCGTGGATGCGACGCCGTGCGAGCAATGTCTATGGCCAGCCAGCGTTTCTCGCGAAGGCCTGCGGCATCGCGTTTGTCATCACGCTGATTGCGTTTCTCGCCCTTGCTCGCGTGGCGACGCGTGATGGAGCGGGGCAAAGCGCACGCTCGACCGCACGTAGCGACACCGCCGCGATGGAATCGGCCGAGCGAAGTGCCGCGGAACGCCTGCGCGTTGCGGAGGGTGCGCTGGCGGACGCCCGTGCGCGCCGGCGCGCGAACGCGACGGAGAGCGATACGCTCACTCCCGCGGCGCACGCCAGGCGGGATTCGCTCGCCGCGGCCGTCGCTGAGCTCACTCGACTGCTCGTGCGTTCCGAGGACGCGCCGCTCGTCGCGTCGTTCCGTGCTCTTGGCACATCCGCCCCAATGAGCGGCACGCCGCACATCACTCAACTGCTTGACTCGCTCAACGATCTCGACAAGGCGCGATCCGATTTTGGGGCTTCGGAAGGCGTGGATCCGGTTTTCGTCGCGTTGACGGCGCATGTGGGAGCGATTGGCCACGCGATCGAGGCGTTGGCGCGCAAGCGTCGCGCGGAATTGCGTAGCGCCATTGATTCGCTGACTCCACCCCCATCGACAGGAGTGACGATCGATACGGTGCCGCTCGCAGCGTCCCGGGATTCTGCGGAGCGCGCACACGCTGCGAGTGCGCTAATGCTCGCTCGCGCACGGAACGCCGACAGCATTGCGCGTGCGCGCGATGCGGACAGCGCCCCGGGGATGTTCGGCGTCGGGGCATCGACGGTCGTGCTCGCGGCGGCCGTTGTGGCGATCGTGACCGCGCTGGCGCTCGCGCTGGCAATGGAGATGCGCTGGCCCCGAATCGCCGATGCAGCGGAGGCCGAGTTGGTGGGCGGAGCGCGCGTGCTGGTGACGGTTGGGGAGCGAAGTGAGGTGTTCGAACGCCGGCGGCGCAGCTCGGACCGCGAGGTACCGCCATCGATCGAGCAGTCCTCCGAAACGTACCGGCTGCTCTACGGGCAACTCGCGGATGCGACCTTCGATCTCAGGCTGCTCGCGATCGCGGGCGATCACCCGTTCGTTACTGTCAGCGTTGCAGCGAATCTGGCCGCAGTCGCGGCGAGATCCGGCCGGCCGACGCTGCTGATCGACACGGACTTCCGCGTGCAGCCGCTCGCGAAGATGATGGGAGTACCGGCAACTCCCGGAGTCGCGGATGTGCTCGCGCAGCGATTGGGTTGGGCTGGCGCGATTAGGAGTGTGCTGGTCAGTCGCGGGCGATCGATTGATGTGTTGCCGAGTGGGGTGTTGGCAGGAACGATGCAGGCGGTGGCGGACGAATTCGGGAATGAGAATGGAGCGATTGAGCAGGCGGTATGAGACGCTGGTGTTGAGCGCGTCGACTCCGGAGCAGGGAACGACCGGGGTGGCGGCGCGTGCGGCTGGCCAGGTGGTGGTCTGCCTGCGTCGCGGGCGCAGTACGCATGCGTCGTTCACGGCGCTGTTGGCCGAGATCGAGTCGAGTGGGGCGACAATGCGGGGGCTGGTGCTGTGGGATCGAGAGAATCCGACTTCGATGGCGGCGGTGCCGGAGGCGGTGAAGCGACTGGAGCTGATGGGTTGACGTTCGTCTGTTCGACGAAGGTACGGCGGGTCAAACTCAGCAGCTCGGCGAGGTGAGAGTTAATGTGCTGTGACGGTGTCCCGGTATCGCAATGCGTGTCCTGAAGGAGATAATGAAATCGACCGCCTTCGGTGAGATGATCGTGCAGTGGTCGCGAATGCTGGCAGACTCGCGGCCGGGCGGGAGGTGGTAGTGCGGTACCGAGCGATCCCGGAGGCGCTCGTGGCGACACTGTCGGATGGCGCGGTGTTGCTGAATCTGCAAACGAAGCGCTACTTCTCGCTCAACGAAACGGGAACGCGCATTTGGGAGCTGGTGCAGCAGGCGGCTGACGAGGAGTTGATCGTGGCGACGCTGGTGGGCGAGTACGAGGTGGACGAGATGACGGCCGGTGCGGAGGTAAGGCGAATCTTGGACGAGCTGATCGAGGCACAGCTCATCGTGGTGGCCTGAGAGCCGAGAAGGGCCGACTGCCTACATTGGCGCGACAGTATCGGGCCAAGTTAGAGATAGTGGCGCATAAATCTCGATCCGTTCCTCTGCACCGACGTCCCGTTCCGTCTGAGCGCTTCCTGAGAAATCATGTGGGCTGACACCCTCCAGACCTTCGAAACACGACACCTCCTGCTCCTCATCGAGTGGGGCGCCGCAAGCGTACTCATCGGTGTTCTACTACTACTCGTGCTCTCCGTGCGCCGCATCAAGGCCCCGCTTCTCTCTCACTTCGCCATACAGTGTGCCCTGTGGGGAGCCGCCGAGCTTGCGTGGGGCGCGTACGCCCGCGGTGACGTCCCGCTTCGCGATTACGAGGGCGCAGTCGAGCTGGCCCGCGAGCTCTGGATCGCCGTCGGACTCGAGGCTGGTGCAATCCTCCTCGGCCTCACGCTCGCCATCGGTGGCTGGAGCCACATCAAGCGACTCGGCGTCGTGGGATCGGGAATCGGCATCGTCGCGCAAGCATCCGCCCTCCTCGTTCTTGATCTGATTTTCGTACGCGCCATTCAGCTCTAGGCGTTCTTTCCGGCTGTCGCAGCGAGCGGTAACTTTGCGCCCCTATGGCCGGCTATTCCGATCCGATCAACCACGCCTTCGCGTTCGCAGCAAAGCATCACGATCAGCAGGTGCGCAAGGGAACGCGCTATCCGTATCTCACGGCGGCGCCGAATCTCGCCGTGATCCTGGCGCGATATGGACAGGACGATCCCACACTCGTCGCCGGAATACTGCACGACGTGGTCGAAGACTTCGTCCGGGATGGATACACCGCGGAAATGCTCGACCGCCGCGTGGGTGATAAATTCGGCAAGCCCGTGCTGATGACGGTGCTCGCGGTCATCGAGCGGCGCTACGACGACGAGGGGATCGAGCTCTCGCATCTCGAGCGAAAGGATGATCTGCTCGACCGGCTCGCGATGGCGGACGATCGCGCCCGATGGATCGCCGCGGCGGATCATCTCCAATCGGGCGGCACGCTGCTCGCCGACCTCCGGCGCACGGATTTCCCCGAAGCGGTGTGGTCGCGCTTCACCTCCGGGCGTGAGGCGACGATCGGGTGGTACCGCCGCCTCCACGACAGGCTCGAGGAGGTTGGATTTCGCTATCCGATCATGGACGAGCTACACGACGTGGTGCGTTCGCTCGAGCACTACGCCGGCGACGAGACGCGCTCGGGATAGGTTCGCGCGACGTACTCCTCGAGTATCGCGAGGAATTCGGGGACGATGCTGTCGCCCTTGAGCGTCAGCATGAGCTTCCCGTCGACGTAAACCGGAGCCTTCGGTTCCTCGAACGTCCCCGGCAGCGAAATGCCGATGTTCGCGTGCTTCGATTCGCCGGGGCCGTTCACGATGCACCCCATGACCGCGACGCGCATCTCCTCGACTCCGGGATGCCGGGAGCGCCACACGGGCATCTGATCGCGCAGATACACCTGAATGTTTTCCGCCATTTGCTGGAAGAAGGTCGAGGTGGTTCGCCCACAGCCCGGACACGCGGTGACTTGTGGCGTGAAGGAACGCAGCCCAAGCGATTGCAGGACCTGCTGCGCGACCTGGACCTCTTCTGTGCGATCGCCCTCCGGCTTCGGCGTCAGAGACACGCGAATCGTGTCGCCGATTCCCTCGGACAGGAGAATAGACAGGCCGGCCGCGCTCGCGACGACGCCCTTCGTTCCGAGCCCCGCCTCGGTGAGTCCGAGATGGAGCGGGTAATCGCAGCGCGCGGCGAGGCGCCGATACACCTCGACGAGATCCTGCACCAGTGAGACCTTCGCCGAGAATGATGATGCGATCGTGGCCGAGTCCGACCTCTTCGGCCAGGAGCGCGGAACGGAGCGCGCTCTCGAGCATCGCCTCGATGTAGACGTCATGCGCGTCGAGCGGTTCGGCGTGGCGCCCATTCTCATCCATCATCGTAGTGAGCAGATCCTGGTCGAGCGAGCCCCAGTTGACGCCGATGCGCACGGGTTTGCCATTCGCGACCGCGATCGAAACGATCGTGCGGAAGTGGTCGTCGCGGCGCTTGCCGCCAACGTTGCCGGGGTTGATCCGATACTTCGCGAGCGCACGCGCGCAGTCGGGATATTTTGCGAGGAGCAAATGCCCGTTGTAGTGAAAGTCGCCGATGATGGGGACGTCGACGCCGATGTCGGACAGGCGACGCACGATTTCGGCGACGGCCGCGGCAGCGGCCTCGTTGTTCACGGTCACGCGCACGAGCTGTGATCCAGCGGCAGCGAGCGCGGCTGTTTGCGTAACGGTGAGCGTGATATCCGCGGTATCCGTGTTCGTCATCGACTGCACGACGATCGGATGCGCGCTTCCGACGGCTACATCACCGATGGTCGTGGTGACAGTGCGACGACGGGGCGCGAAGGGCATGCTGTAAAGATAAGTCGAGCGGGGCGTGGTGGCAGGCGAGCGCTGGCAATCCGTCCGTAACGCTGTAAACTATGCGTTGACGGCCGCGTACAACCCCGAGGATGGAGTGCTCATGCAGGACGATCTCGATCAGCCGCCCCGCGCGTACAACACCGCCGATGTCGCATCCCTTCAGGAGCCGGCAAAGAAGCGGATGGGATGGCGAGGGAAGATCGTACTGTGGTTGTTCTCGACGGTGCTCGTTGCGGCGCTGGGATTTGCCGCGTACACGTGGGGTTCGCTGCACGTCACCTACTCGAGTGGCGACCGCGCAGGATTCGTTCAGAAATTTTCGAAGAAGGGATGGCTGTGCAAGACCTGGGAAGGGCAGATCGCGATGGCGAATCTTCCGGGGACCGTTCCGGAGATATTCAACTTCTCGGTCCGAAATGATTCGATTGCCCAGGTGATTTTGAAGTCGATGGGGCAACGCGTGGACATCAGCTACGACCAGCATCGCGGCGTGCCTTTGCACTGCTTCGGCGACACCGAATACTTCGTGACGTCGGTGCGGCCGGCTTCGCAATAATCGGAAATGCGCTTGTGACACCGAGTTAAGGCCCTCAAAGCGGCCTCAACTGGTGTGCATGAAGTTGCTATTGCGGTGCGCACCTGGGGACCATATCTTTTTCTCGGCACCACCCGTTCGCGAACATGCAGACCCGGGCGGAATACTTGCCTCGGGTCTTTTTTTATTGTTCGAGAGTGGTTGGGGCTGACGCGATGGCACTCAGGCGCGCGTCACGGCAACATTTGTCAGGGTCAGCGCTTCCGCCCCCTGTACAAAATCATATCAGGAGTTGGAAATGCGTGTCACTGGCAAAGTGAAGTGGTTCAATGATGCCAAGGGTTTTGGCTTCATTACCCCGGACAACGGACAGAAGGATTGCTTCGTGCACTACAGCGCGATTCAGGGCAACGGGTTCAAGACGTTGGCTGAAGGCGATGCCGTGGAGTTCGAAATCGTCGAGGGCCAGAAAGGCCCCGCCGCCGAGAACGTGACGAAGCGCTAAATTCTTCGCTTCACTACCACGAATGGGGCGTCACTCGCGAGAGTGGCGCCCCATTTTCGTTCAGTTGCATTTGCTCACGAGAGCGACGCCTGGGCGCTCTTCATCTGCGCCTGCACCGCGAGTGGCCCCGTGCCTCCCTCCGTTTCGCGCCGCTCAACCGACGCCACCGCCGATAGCGCGTCGAACACATCCGGGCCAAAGCTCGCGTGCGCGGACTTGAAGCTCTTGTACGGCATCGCGTGGAGCTCGATCCCGGACTCCTCGCTCTGACGAACGAGCGATCCCACGGCAGCGTGCGCCTCGCGAAACGTCGTGCCCTTCGCGACCAGATAGTCCGCGAGATCTGTCGCCATCATGCTGCTCGCGAGCGCTGCCTTCATCCTGTCCGCGCGGAAAGTAATCTCCGCGAGCGCGCCGGCGACTCCCGGAAGCACGAGGAGCATGGTATCGACGGCGCCGAAGAGCGCTCGCTTGTCGTCCTGCAGATCCTTGTTGTAGCCACTCGGCAAACCCTTCAGCGTCGCGAGCAGCGCGGTGAGATCGCCGAGGATTCGGGCGCCGGAGCCGCGCGCCAGCTCGAGTGCATCCGGATTTCGCTTCTGCGGCATCATGCTCGAGCCGGTGGTGAACGAATCGCCGAACTGCAGGAAGCCGAACTCGCTCGTGCCGTAGATGATGAGATCTTCGGCGAGTCGCGAGAGATGGATCGCGAGCATCGAGAGCGTGAACAGCAGCTCGGCAACGAAGTCTCGATCGCTCACGGCATCTATGCTGTTCGGGGACAGCTCTGCGAAGCCGAGGCTTCCCTGCAGGAGCACGCGCGAGATGGGGAATGCGCAGCCGGCAACGGCACCGGAGCCGAGGGGGAGAACCGCGGCGGCGCGTCCGGAGGCGGCGAGTCGCGCGCGATCGCGGTCGAGGGGCCAGAAGTGCGAGAGCATCCAGTGCGCTGCGGACACCGGCTGCGCGCGCTGCAGGTGCGTGTACGCGGGCATGAGCACGCCCGCGGCCGAGAGCGATTCGGCGTGAGCGAGCATCACGTGCTGGAGCTCGCGCACCGCGCCGTCGAGGACACCGCACGCATCCATGGACCAGAGGCGCGTCGCGGTCGCAACCTGATCGTTGCGGCTGCGACCCGTGTGCAGCTTGGAGGCTACCTCGCCGACTTCCTCGTGCAGGAGCCGGTCGATGAGCGTGTGGACGTCTTCATCCGAGGCCGAAGGCTGCGCGCCGGCGCGGAGGCGAGCGGCTACGCCATCGAGCCCGTGCTCGAGCGCGAGACTTTCCTCGACGGTGACGACGCCTGCGCTCCAGAGAGCGATCGCCCACGCCTTGGACACGCGCACGTCGAAGGGCCAGAGGCGAAAGTCGACGCCGATGGAGCGATTGAGGGCGTCGAGCTCCGGCGCGCTTTCGCCGGCGAAGCGTCCACCCCAGAGCTTGTGCGCGGCGGCGCCCACGAGCTTGAGCGCGGTCATACGAGCGCCATGTCGTTCGGGGCATCGGCGGCGTCCGCGACGTCCGCGTCGGCTGCCGGTGGCTCGCGCTCGAGATCCTTGAGCGCGCGAACGCGCTGCGACAGACCGTACAGGCGAATGAAGCCGGCCGCGTCGCTCTGCTGATAAACGTCATCTTCGCCGAAGGTGACGAAGCGCTCATCGTACAGCGCCTCGGCGCTCGAGCGCCCCGCGATGGTGACCGTGCCCTTGTAGAGGCGCAGGGTGATCGTGCCCGTGACTCGCTGCTGCGTGACGTTGACGAAGGCGTCGTACGACTCGCGCTCGGTGGTCCACCAGCGCCCCTCGTACACGAGGTCGGCGTAGCGGGGAGCGATGAGATCCTTTGCGGAGAGAGTGCGCCGATCGAGCACGAGTTGCTCGAGCTCGGAGTGCGCGAGCTGGAGGAGGGTGCCGCCCGGGGTCTCGTAAATGCCGCGCGACTTCATGCCAATGAGGCGATCCTCCACGAGATCGATGCGGCCGACACCATGCTTGCCGCCCAACCTGTTGAGCTTCTCGACGAGGGCGACGGGAGCGAGCCTGTGCCCGTTCACCGAAACCGGCGTTCCCGCGTGGAAGCCGATGGTCACGTCTTCGGGAGTATTCGGTGCGCTCGCGGGATCGGCGGTGAGGAGAAAGAGATCTGCCGGCGGCACGGCGTTCGGGTTTTCGAGGATACCGCCCTCGTGCGAGATGTGCCAGAGATTGCGATCGCGCGAGAAGATCTTGGTCGTTGTAGCGGAGACGGGAACGTGGTGCGCGGCGGCGTAGGCGAGCGCGTCCTCGCGGCTCCGGATGTCCCACTCGCGCCACGGGGCGATGACGGGCAGCTCGGGAGCGAAGGCGGCGTAGGTGAGCTCGAAACGCACCTGGTCGTTGCCCTTGCCGGTGCAGCCGTGCGCGAGCGCGTCCGCACCCACCGCGCGGGCGACGTCGACCTGTCGTTTGGCGATGAGCGGGCGAGCCATCGAGGTGCCGAGCAGGTACTTGCGACCGTAGATCGCGCCCGCGCGGAGGGTCGGCCAGATGTAGTCGGTGACGAACTCTTCGCGCAGGTCCTCGATGAAGCATTCGGTGGCGCCGGAGGCAATCGCCTTCGCGCGAATGCCCTCGAGCTCATCGCCCTGGCCGATCTCCGCGGCGACGCAGATGATGTCGGCGTCGTAGCGCTCGCGAAGCCAGGGGACGATGATGGAAGTGTCGAGGCCCCCCGAATAGGCGAGCGCGATTTTACGAATCATGCCGTCTCCGCGATCAGGAATAAATATGCGCTACCACTGCATATCTAGCGGATCGGAGACCCCGGTGTCAAGCGGGTCGGCGAGAGTGGATCAGGTGGGCGCGGGGCCGGCCACCGACTTGAGGCGTTTGATGACCTTCTCCATGGCGGCACTCGAGCGGCAGACGATGAGAACCGTGTCGTCGCCCGCGATCGTGCCCATCACCTCCGGCCATTCCTCCGCATCGAGCGCGACGCCAATGGGCTGTGCCCCGCCGGGAAGCGTATGGAGGACGATCAGCTCGCCCACGCCATCGATCGCGGTATAGAGTGGAGGAAGAAGCGCCTGGAGCGGCGGGCGCGCATCGCCGTCATCCGGGGTGATCGAGTAGCGCGAGCCTCCGCCAGGGCCGGGGATGCGCGAGACGCGCATCTCGCGAAGATCGCGCGACAGCGTGGACTGCGTGACGTCCCAGCCGCGTTGCCGGAGCTGCTTGCGGAGCTCCTCCTGTCCCTCGATCGGGCGCGAATCGATGATCGAGCGAATGGTCGCCTGCCGCTCTCGCTTGTTTGCCATGGGCAGAGAATAGCGATCGCGCGCCCCGGGGGCGAGTGTCCGCCATTGACAGCGGGGTCGCGCAATTTTATGCATTCGTCGTGCATAAAGTTGCGATTGGAGTCCTCGGCGCGAGTGGATATGCGGGGCGGGAGCTGTGCGAGCTCGTCGCCCGGCATCCGGCCGCGCGGCTGGCGTTCGCGACGGCGAACGACCGCCAGGGCGCGCGCGCTCGCTTCGGCGGCGAAGAGGTGAGGTTCGTCGCCGCGGAGGATGCGCGCCTGGGCGAGGCGCAGCTCGTGTTCAGCGCGCTGCCGCACGGCGCGTCGGCCGCGTGGGTGGCGGCGGCGCACGATGCCGGCGCCAAGGTGGTCGATCTCTCGGCCGACCTCAGGCCAGGCCAAGGACCGACCATGAATGCGCGGGGAATGATCGGCGCGCCGTACGGGCTGACCGAGCACGCGCGGGACGCGGTGCGAAAGGCCGAGATCGTCGCGAATCCCGGCTGCTATCCAACGGTGACGCTGCTGGCGCTGCTTCCTCTGGTCGTGCGGGGGCTCATCGCGCCGGGGGCGACGATCACCGTCAATGCGGCGAGCGGCGTGACCGGCGCGGGGATGACGCCGCGCCGCGAGCTGATGTTCGCCGAGGTGGCGGATGACTTCCGGCCGTACTCGATTGGAAACGGGCATCGCCATCTGGCGGAGATGCGGGCGGTGCTCGCATCGCTCGGCTGCGAGGCAGATCTGATCTTCACGCCGCACCTGCTTCCGGTCGCGCGCGGCATTCTGGCGACGATCACCGTGCCGCTGGCGGAGCCGCTCGCGGATGCGCTGTCGCCGTGGCGGGAGCACTACGCGGGCGAACCGTTCATCGAGGTAGGCGCGGAGATTCCCTCGCTCAGGGATGTGGTGCACCGGAACGTCGTGCGGCTGACGGCGACCGTGGCCGAGGGCGTGCGCGTGCCGACGCTGATCGTGGTCGCGGCGATCGACAATCTCGTGAAGGGGGCTGCGGGGCAGGCGCTGCAGAACGCCAATCTGCTGCTCGGGCTCGATGAGACGATGGGGTTGCCGGCATGATCACGCCCCGGATGACGCGCGTGATCAAGGTCGGGGGACGGGTGCAGCGCGATACCCGGCTCGCACCGCTGCTTGCGCAACTGTGGATGGAAGCGCCTGGGCGCTTCTGCGTGGTGCACGGAGGCGGTGAGATCATCTCGTCGCTGCAGACGCAGCTCGGGCGTGAGCCTCGTTTCGTGGCCGGTCGTCGGTTGACGACGCATGACGATATTGAAGTACTGAGAATGGCGCTCTCGGGTGCGGCGAACAAACAACTGGTCAGTTATCTCAGTACTGAGGGAATCGCGGCGGTCGGACTTTCGGGTGAGGATGGATCACTCATCGGAGCGCGCGTGCTGGATGCGGAGCGGTTTGGGCGAGTGGGCGTGCCGGTGGAGGTGAACGTGGGGATTCTCCGCACGTTGCTCGCGGCCTGGTACCTGCCCGTGATCTCGCCGCTCGCGCGCGATGTCGAGAGCGCGAGCGGCGGCGCGCTCAACGTGAATGCCGACAATGCGGCGGCGGCGATCGCGCACGCGATGGGTGCGGACGAGCTGCTGCTCGTCTCCGACGTGGCTGGGGTCGTCGTGGACGGCATCGCGGCGGCGACGCTGTCGAGCGACGAAGCGGCGCAGGCGATCGAGGACGGCATCGCGACGGAGGGGATGGCGACCAAACTTCGCGCGGCGCTCGACGCGCTCCAGCAGGGAGTGCCGTCGGTGCGCATCGGAGGACTCGACGCGCTGCTCGACCCGACGCTGGGCACGACGCTCCTCGCAGCGCCGCAGCCCGCATGACAGCGCTTCCCGTGGTCATGGCGGACACGCCATCGGCGGTGCGGACGGATGTAGCGCTGCTTCCCGTGTATCCGCGATTTCCCATCGAGGTCGTGCGAGGGGAGGGAGTACGGCTGTTCGATGCCGACGGTCGCAACTATCTCGACTTCACGAGTGGCATCGGTGTCAACGCGCTGGGATACGCGGACGCGGGAATCGGCGCCGCGGTACGCGGTGCGCTCGAGAGCGGTGTGTTGCACACGTCGAATCTCTTTCACACCGCGCCGGCCCGGGCACTCGCCGAGGCGTTGGTGGCGCGGTCGTTTGCGTCGAGCGTGTTTTTCTGCAACTCCGGCGCGGAGGCGAACGAGGGCGCGTTCAAGTTCGTGCGCCGGTGGGCGCGCGACGAAGGCGGCGGCGACAAGCACGAGATCGTGGCGCTGCGCGGCGGATTTCACGGGCGCCTGTTCGCCACGCTCGCGGCGACGGACCGTCCGCACTATCGCGCGCCGTTTCGCCCGCTCGCGAGCGGCATCTCGATTGCCGAGCGGGACCTGGGTGAGCTCTCGCGCTTATTGGATCGGCGAACAGTTGCGGCGGTGATCGTCGAGCCGGTGCAGGGTGAGGGCGGCGTGCGCGTACTCGAGCCGGCGTTCCTGAGCGGACTGCGGGAGCTGACGCGCCAGCGGAACGTCGCGCTGATCTTCGACGAGGTGCAGTGCGGGCTCGGTCGCACGGGGTGGCTGTTCGCGTACGAGCGCGCCAATGTGGTGCCGGATGTCGTGACGCTCGCGAAGCCGCTCGCCGGCGGGCTTCCAATGGGTGCGGTCCTCGTGTCGCGGGAGATTGCGGCGACCGTGCAAGTGGGCGATCACGGGACGACGTTCGGCGGCGGACCATTCGTCGCGGCGGTGGCGAAGCACGTATTCGACCGGTTGTCGGACCCGGCGCTCCTCGCGCGGGTGCGCGAGAACGGCGCGTGGCTCGGCGAATCGCTGCGCGCGCTCGCGCAGCGGCGCTCGGAGATTCGCGCGGTACGTGGCGCGGGGTATCTCTGGGGGATCGACGTGACGCGGCCGGCGGGCGAGATCGTGGCGAACGCGCGCGAGGCGGGGCTCCTGCTCCTCACCGCGGGCGACTATACGGTGCGGCTGTTGCCGCCGCTCATCGCCACGCGTGAGGAGCTCGCGCGTGGCCTCGAGCATCTCGAGGGAGCGCTCTCGTGAGGGAGCACATCACGCTGCGCATCGCGCAGTCCGCCGATATCGGCGCGATCGTCGCGCTCGTGAATGATTATGCATCGGAGAGCGTGATGCTCCCCATCGGCGCCGAGCGCGTGGCGCTCGCGCTCGACGATTTCGTGGTAGCGGTCGACGCGCGCGGCCGCGTGCGTGCGTGCGGGGCACTCAAGGAATACTCGCCCTCGCTGGCGGAGGTTGCGTCGCTCGCGGTGGCGCGCGATGCGCACGGAGGCGGAATCGGGAGGCGAGTGGTGGCAGAGCTCGAGGCGCTCGCGCGCATGCGTGGTATCGACGAGCTGTTCGCGCTCACGCTGACCGTCGGATTTTTCGAGTCCATTGGTTACGCGGTGACGGAGCGGGCGCGCTATCCCGAAAAGATTCGGCGCGACTGCGCGTCGTGTCCGCGACGGTTCGGCTGCAACGAGCTGTGCGTCGCGCGAATGTTGCGGGCTGACACGCTGGAGTACGCGGCCTAGGACAGTTCGCACGCGTAGTGACCGGACTCACCAATTAAAAAGACGCACTCCGCGCAAACGTTCTGCTCCCCCATTCGTCTGATAACTGGTGGCCGTGGAGAACTATTCTCCGATCGTAGCGGTTTGCCATGCGTAGTTCTTGCAAAGCAAGGGATGACCGGCACGTGCCGGACCTGTCGTTCGGGCGCCTGCCGATCATTTCAGGACGCTCGACTGCCGGGACTCATGAACTGCTTGGAGGGTTCGTTATGAAGCGTTCGGCCATCAGTGCCGCCATTCTGGGGCTTGTTCTTTCCGCGACGGCTTCGGCCGTCTCCGCGCAGGCGATCGTCAGCAGTCCGGTGCGCTTCGGGATCATGGGAGGCGCGACATTTCCGCTGAGCGATCTGAAGGATTTTCAGAAGACCGGATGGAATGCTGGCGCGCTCGTCACGGTCGGCGTGCCGTTGGTACCGGTGAGCTTTCGCGTCGATGGGCAATGGCAGCAGATGAATGCCAAGGACAATGTCGACGTGCCCGCGAATCTCCGGATCATCGATGGGACGGCGAACGTCGTCTACACATTCGGCGCCGCGCTGCCGACGAAGTTCTACCTCATCGGCGGAGTCGGCGTGTACAACGAGCGCTTCAGTGACCCGAACAGCGACATCCATGCGGACGGAACGAAGTTCGGCTTCAACGGCGGCATCGGATTCAAGTTTCAGCTGACGGGATTCGCGACGTTCATCGAGGCGCGCTACCACAACGTGATTCAATGGAACCGCCGTCGGCGTCGATGACCCCAACGCGAAGTCGCTGCAGTTCGTCCCGGTCAGCGTCGGCATCACGTTCTAGCCATTTGCTCGCACACCTGGCAGCACACACGAAACGCATCGTGTTCACTGACGCAACATGAGTTGCGGATGATGCAATTGGCGATGGCGATGTTGAATCATCATTACGAGCTGTCCGCGACTGCGGGCAGCTTTGTCATCGTGGGCTTCGTGCATGCGCTTTATGTTTGCACTCTCCAGGTATAACATTTGTGATACGAAATAAACGGATGAGCGGACAATGCCGCGCATTCGAGGCGCCGCAGCCGGCTGCTACGACCACGCGAGCGACACTCGCGAAAGTAGTCCACGACAGTCGTCCGTTCCGTTCGTTGATCCGTTCGTTTCGCTTCCACACGGTTACGGCCTGCCCGCACTGCAGTCGCATGCGGTCTGCGACCGCGCGCTCTCTTCTCTGTTGATGAAATCATGTGCGGAACAGCCGCATCCACCTGCGTCATCTTCAGTACACAAGGATTGCGCGCACACGTGTGTTCGACTTCGATAGCGGGCGCGACCAGTGAAGACTCTCACAGAACGGGAAGACGCGGCTTCGTTTTTGCCTTTGTAACACATGCGACGCGGGTTTCGTAGTCGCGTACATGTCTTTCGCATAGGAATGTGAGGAATTTATGAAGCGTATTCTTACAGGCGCAGCCGTACTGGGGTTCGCAGTTCTCTCCAGCACTCGGGCGTCCGCGCAGACGGTCACGCATACTCCGATTCAGTTCGGCGTCATGGGTGGCGCGAGCTTTCCAACGGGCACCTTCAACGACAACCTGAACGTTGGTTGGAACGCTGGCGCGCTGTTGAATTTCGGATTCGTCAACTCGCCGGTCGGACTGCGCGTTGATGGTCTGTGGAATCAGTTCCACTTCAAGAATGTCAGCGACAGTCCGCGCTTCCGAGTGCTCGACGCGACCGCCGATGCTGTGTTCAATTTCGCGACGAGCAGCCCCGCGCAGTTCTATCTCATTGGCGGCGTCGGCGTGTACAACTTCAAGATCACGGACGACAATCACGATTTCGACTTCTCGAGCAACTCGACGACGAAATTCGGATTGAACGGTGGAGCTGGGCCTGAAGTTCAAGGCGGGGGCGTTCGCACCGTTCGTCGAGGCGCGCTACCACTACGTGTTCAGCGGCAGCGCATTCACCAACACGACCGAAGACAGTCCCAAGTTCCAGATGATCCCGATCAGCGTGGGCATCACCTTCTAACGCGCTTCTCCAGCGCTACACGGTTCGAACACCGGCCGTCTTCTTCACGGAAGGCGGCCGGTTGTCGTTCGCTTGCACGCGCGAACTACTGCCGCGGGCTCAACGCGACTGTAGTTTTGTGCATGCCCAAGATACCGCGCCCGGCGCTTCACCAGGCGTTCGATGAGATCCGCTTCGGCGCCGACCGGACGCTGAACCTGCGCACGCATCATCCGTCGCGCGAGCACGCGGTGGCCCGTGCGGAGAACTGGCTGCGCGAGCGCCAGATGGCCCGCGCGAAGGAGGCGCTCATCATCACGGGACGCGGGAACAAGAGTCCGGATGGCGTCTCGGTGGTGCGCACGGCGATCGCGCGGCTGCTCGCGTCGCTGCGCAGGCGCGGTGTGTTGCACGAGGTGATCGAGCATACACCCGGCTCGTTCGTGGTCACGTTCGCGAAGCTCACTGCGGTGCGCGACGCGCCGCAGCGCGCGCGCAACCCGCACGAGGCTCCGCCGCGCGATCCGGCGGGGCTCGCCGCGCTCGAGCCGGCGACCCGCACGATGCTTCGCCGCCTCGCGAAGCGATCCATCGAGGAGCTCGGCGTGGACCCGTCGCCGCGCTTCGTCGAGCAGGAGATGATCGTGCAATTCGCCGGAGCAGCCGCGGGAGTACCCGAGGGTCCGGACCGCGAGACGCGACTGCGCGATGCGCTCTCTGCCGCGCTGCGCGAGTACGACGATCGATGACCGACTACCTGCAGTTTGCGCTCGTCACCTTCACATCGCTGCTCTTCATCGTCGACCCCGTCGCAGTGATACCGACGTATCTCGTGATCACCCAGGGTCAAAGCGTGGAACGCCGTCGCCGGACCGCACTGCGCGCGAGCATTGCGGCCGGTGTGCTGATGACCGTGTTCGGCATTGCCGGAACGGGGATCTTCAAGATCTTCGGAATCACGCTGCCTGCATTCCGCATCGCGGGTGGCTTCATTCTCTGGCTCGTCGCCATGGACATGCTGCGCGGCGAGCGCTCGACGCAGGAGAGCACGGAGGAGATCGTCGAGGGACGAGAGAAGGAGGACGTCGCGGTGACGCCGCTTGCGATGCCGATGCTCGCGGGGCCGGGCGCCATCTCGACGGTGATGGTGCTCGCGGGCCAGTCGCACACGGTCGCCGGGAACGTTGCGGTTTATGGATCGGTGTGGCTCACCGCGATCATCTGCTGGCTGACGCTGCGAGCGGGCGATCGGCTCGTGAGTGTGCTGGGCCAGACGGGCATTCGAGTAATGACGCGCATCATGGGACTACTCCTCGCGGCGGTGGCGACCCAGTTCGTGATCACCGGCGCGCGCGAGGCGCTCAACCTCTGAGGCGTCGCTACAGTCCCTGCATGGTGCGAAGGCGGTGGCGCATTGGCGGCGGCGGAACGGGGCGCGGAAGGTCGGCGCCGGAAGCGATGGCGTGCGAAGACAATGTGCGTGCGCCGTCGTGCTCGAGCTCCTCGTACATCTCCACCGCTCGCTCGCGCCGGCCGCGCTCCCTCGTCGCATGGAGGCGCGCCTCGCGCCGCGCGCTGCGCGCGAGTGCTCGCCGCAACGCCGCGAGCGACGCGCGCGGTACCATCTCGCCGCTCGCATTCGCGTGGCGAGGAATCGATGCGCGCGCGCGACCGACGCGCGGGCGTCGCCGCAAGGCCGGCGCCGCCGCGCCTTCCTCGGCGACCTCGCCGACGTCGCCGGACGTCGATCTCCTCCACGTCCGCCAGCACCGGCGCCATATCGGCCGCGAGATGGACCTCGAGCGGAGCCGGCTCCTCCGGAGCGACCGGGCGAACCTCACAGAGCTCCTCGAGCGTCTGCGTCACGTCCACCTGCAGCGATTGATCGAGCACCGGCCGCCGCGCGCGCGGGGGCTCGATGGTCAACAGGACCGCCCGCGGATTTCCTCGGTGCGCGTGCTCGCCGACACCGGCGCAGACGCAGCCGAGCGGCAGGGCGATATCGAGGAGTGCAGGAGTCTCCTCGATGAGATGCTGCGTGAGCTCCAACACGACCTCATTGCCGCCGAGCTCGATGGATGCACGATTGGCGACGCGCTCGACGTGGTCGCGCGTAGGAACGCCTCCGGGGAGCGAATAGAATCGGCGGCGGTCGAGAGGCACGAGCGCGTCGAAGCAGTTCGGCTGTGCGCTGAGGACGATGCCGCTCTCGACGAACGCATTGAGCAAATCGGACGGACGTAGGCGCGCGTCGATCGAGTCGTGATTGGCGCCGGGACACGAGCCGGCGTAGGTGATGTGCAGCGCCTGAGAGCCGAAGGCGGCGCGGAGATACCGCGCGGTAGCGACCGGCGGTGAGTCGAAGGTCAACATGAACGGCTCGAGTGTGGTGCTTTCTCGGGTCAGCCGCTCGGTCACGAGAGGGCAGCTGCTACATCACCGCGGATGGAAACTCGTAATCGGTGAGCCGATCGAGACATGCTTCAGCGATCAGCTCATCTCCCCAGGTCGCGGGCGCCGCGAGGTGGAAGCCGAGAGCCTGGCAGGCGTGCGCGAGCTGGACCGGCGAGGCTGGCAATGCCGCCAGCACGGCGTCGGCCCCGAGGATGATGAAGGGCGTCCCATTGTCCGGCAGTGCTCGCGAAGCGCTGGACATTCTGTGACGATCGAAGGAATGGGGAAACCGCTGTGCCCGCTCACCTTACGGCCCGTACATTGCTTGAAAGCGCTACGACATGCGGCATGGTTGCCAGCGTGGTAAGGACCGGCAAACCCGATGCCTCAGGGTGGTGTCAACCGTTCTCATGAAAGAAATCACACGGGTGCCCCGCGAGCAACGGGATCAAATTGCCGCATACGGGGCTCGAACCACTTGGCCCTCTGGATTCACCGTCTACGAGCAGGGAGCCTCCGCCGACGGCATTCTTTTTGGTGCTCCGCGGACAGGTGGTTTTGCGCAATCAGGTGGGCGCGGGTCGGAGCTTCGTCCCCTGGGTGGCCACCGGCGGTGAGACGTTCGGAGGCGAGGGACTCGAGGGATCGGCTGTTTACGCGAGCCAGGCTCGAGCGGAGGAGGAGAGCGAGACGCTGCATCTCAGCTCCGCGCGTTTCAGTGCGATGCTCCGCGAGCAGCCCGCGACCGCGCTGGTTCTGCTGCGCCAGATCATGGCCGAGCGAACGGCGCTACTGGTGAAGTTCGGCCAGCACGCGATGCTCACGGTCGAGCAGCGCCTGATCGCGTCGCTCGTGCGGCTCGCACAGACCCACGACATGCGCGCGGGAACGGAGGCACCGCCGGTGCCGCGCCGCTTGCTCGGTGAATTGGTCGGCGCGACACGCGAGTCGATCTCCCTCGTGCTCGGCCGGCTCTGCGCGGAGGGACTCGTGCGACGCGAAGGCGGCGGATTGTTCATCTCCGATCTCGACAGGCTCGTGGCGCGACTCGCGCCCGCGACGCGCGCATTGCTCGGGGCGCTCGATGATACTGCTGGTACATTGACGAGCGTGCAGCAGGATGCGTGAGCGCGGCGGCGTGCCCGTCTCGCGCTTCACGGAGCGTTGATGCGACGTTAGCCTTCACGGGTGACCGACTCCGATATCATTGCCACTGTACGCGTTCCCGCCTCCGCCGCGAATCTGGGTGGAGGCTTTGATTGCGTGGGAGTGGCGGTGGATCGCTGGCTCACGGTGTCGGTGCGACAGGGCGCCGGCGGTTCGGCGGAACCGGAATTCGAACGCGAAGGGACGCTCTCGTCTCTCAACACGCGCGACTCGCAGGACGCGATCTACATTGCCTTCCGCGCAGCGGCGAACGCAAAGAAGGTCGCGATGCCGGAGCGGCTGCGCTTCCACGCGCGGTCGGAAATTGCGGTCGGGCGGGGATTGGGCTCGTCGGCGGCCGCGTTCGTTGCCGGGGCGGCGCTCGCAAACGAGATGCTGAAGCTCGGACTGGACAAGTTCGGCATTGCCGAGGTAGGGACGGCGCTCGAGGGGCATCCGGATAACGTGTGCCCGTCGGTGTTCGGTGGCGCGACGCTCGCACTCACCCATGCGGGGAAGGTGATCGTATCACCGCTCGACGTGCATCCATTGTTGGCGTTCGTGTTCGCAGTACCGGAGTTCGTGCTCGAGACGAAGCGCGCGCGCGCGGCGCTACCGAACGTCGTGCCGCACGTGACAGCGGTGCAGGCCGCGGCGAAGGGTGCGGCGCTGGTGCGCGGGCTGGCGACCGCGGACGAGGCGATGCTCGCGGCGGCGCTCGACGATGTGCTGCACATGCCGCATTGCCGGCGCCTCGTGCGCGGCTACGATGCCGTCGCGGCAGCGGCGGTCGAGGCGGGAGCGATCGGAGCCACGCTGAGCGGTGCGGGCTCGTCGATTCTGGCGATGTCGCGGGTGGAGAAGGCGGAGGCCGTGGGCGCGGCGATGGCGCATGCGTGGCAGCTCACCGGCGTCGCGGCGGTGGCGTTCGCCAGTGCGCAGCGCGTGAAGGGTTATCACGTCGTCACGTGACGGCTCCATGACGGGCATGGTGCGCAGCGGCGCGGGAGTTGCAAAGTATTGCACCGAGCGATGAGACGCGCCGGTGGAGCGTTGGAGACGCGAGCCGGTATCGACCTCGTGTGGTGTGCATTGCGTCCTCGTGGGGGGGATGCGAGAACGGGGGATGGTGGCCTTACGGCTTCCACCCCCGTTTCTTTTTTCATGCTGCGCGCGCGTCGATGATGTCCCTCATCACGATGACGCTCACGGTGCCCGCGCTCGCAGCGGTGGTGCTGCTCGTGATCGTGCTGTGGGTTTGGGGGATCTATTCCCGCACGCGCCACGAGCGGCGTGTGGCGTCACGTTTCCCGACGGGCGCGCTTGGCATCATCCGCGGAGCGGAGCCGCTCGCGCTCACGGCGCCGGGCGCGTCGACTGGCGTGGTGCTGCTGCACGGATTCGGCGACACGCCGCAGACGGTGGCATCCCTCGCGCGCGCGCTGCGCGATCGCGGATACGATGTCGTCGCGCCACTCCTTCCCGGGCATGGGCGAACGCTCCAGGAGTTCGCAGAGTCGAACGCGGACGAATGGCTGATGGAGGCGCGCCGCGCGCACGCATCGATGCGCGTGCGGCATTGGCGCGTCGCGCTCGTCGGCCTCTCGCTCGGCGGCGCACTCGCGGTCACGATCGCGGCGGATGATCCCGAGCTCTGCGCGCTCGTGCTGCTCGCGCCGTATCTCGATACGCCGCCATGGCTGCGAGTGCTCACGCGTGCCGCGCCGGCGATCGGTGTCGTGATGCCGTACGTCGGTGGCGATGCCGCGCAGTCGATTCACGATCCGGTCGCGCGAGAAGAGGCGCTCGCGTACGGCGCGACAACTCCGCAGCTGGTGCGCGAGCTCATTCGCGCGGCCGATGCCGCGCGTGCGGCCCTTCCGCGGGTGACCGCGCCCACGCTGTACGTGCAGTCGCGCGAGGACAACCGGATTACGCCCGAGGTCGCGGCGCGCGCATTCGAGTCGATCGGCGCGCCCACGAAGCGACTCGAAATGCTGAGCGGATGTGGACACGTGCTCACCGTGGACTTCTGCCGGGATCGCGTGGCGTCGCTGGTGATCGAGTGGCTATCCGGCGAAGCCTCCCCCAACGAAAAGGGGACAGCATAGCGCTGTCCCCGATTGCGGTACCGTGTGCAAAGCCGCGGGTCAGGTGATCTTGTCGATGGTTTCAGACGTGAAGTCGAAGACGCGCTCGCCCATGCTCTTCACTTCTTCCACCGCGCTCTTGCCGGCGTCCATTGCCTGCGCGCCGACTTCGGTCGCGACGCGTTTCACGCGAGCGACCGCGGACTGTTTGCGCTTTGCGGGACGCTTCCGCGCGACGGCCTTCTTCGCGCGCTTCACCGTCTTCTTCACCTTGCGCGTCGCCTTCCTTGCGACCTTGCGTGATGCCTTCCGGATCGAGCTCTTCGTGCGCGGCCCGCCACGACGACGAGCGCTGCCCTTTTTCGCGCTGCGCTTCTTGGTTGCGCTCTTCTTTTTCGACGCACCCTTCTTCCGGGAACTCGACTTGCGAGCCTTTTTCTTCTTGGTCGCCATACGTTGCGCTCCGCGTGATGAATAGTTGACCGCTGCACGAGGCAGCTTTCACAGCAATTTCCGGTCGCAAAGCATGCGCAGCGACGCACGCGACCAGGGCTACACAGTGAGTATGTGCTGAAGCGGGTCGGCACGCCAGACGTCGGACAAGTCGTTCCAGTCGCGGCGGCGTATATTCTAAACGACTGTCATCACACTTCGAGGGAGGAAACGGTGAACAAATTCTGGTTTTCGAGCGCGCTCATCCTCGTGGCCGCGTGTGCGAAGGGGAAGACGGATGCCGCACCCGCCGACACCGCAGCGGCGGCGGCCGCGCCTGCTGCGGTCGCGGCGGATACCGGGATGAAGATGGGTGGCATGAAGGCGGATGCCGACAAGTCGATCGCCGGGACGGGAGTTCCGGCGGGCTACACGGGGGTCACCGATCACGCGGACTCCAAGATCACGGACGCCAAGTACACGTCGAACGGGGGGCGCTGGGAGATCCAGACGGGTCCCGCCCACATCACCTTCGCCGCCAAGGACAGCGCCAAGGGCGAGTACCAGATTTCGACCACCATTGACCAACTCGAGAAGCCCAAACATCCCGAGGCCTTTGGGGTCTTCCTTGGCGGCTCGAATCTGACCGATCCCGCGAAGCAGAAGTACAGCTATTTCGTCGTGCGCGGCACGGGCGAATACCTCATTAAGACTCGGGACGGCGACAACACGACGACGGTGGTGGACTGGACGGCAAGCCCCAAGATCCCGAAGGAGGACGCCAGCGGAAAGGCGACCTACAAGATCCTGGTGCACGTTGCGCCCGACACCGTTCACTTCACCATGGATGGCAACCTGGTGACGGCCGTTCCGAAGTCGAAGTTCCCGACGGATGGCATCGCTGGCATCCGCGTGAACCACAATCTGCACCTCGACGTCACCCCGCTGAAGGTCTCGAAGTAACACGGCGGGCGCCGGAAGACTCGCGTGAGCGCTGAGCGATCCTCCGGCGCACGCGCTTCGCTCGCGCGTGCACAGCGGAAGGCGATCACCGTCGTTCTGACGATCTTCGTCGGGAGCTGGGTGGTCGTCGGGGCGTTGCTCGCGCCCGTGGCGGGTGGGTGGAAGGCGGTTGGCGCTGCTGTGTTCCTGCTCACCGTCCTCCCCCTCGGCGTGTTCTTCCGGAGCCGAGGGCGCGGTCACTATCCGGGTAAGGCGATCCGTTTGTTCGTCTTTCGCCCGATGTGGTATGCGCAGCTCCTCCTCATTCTCTGCGCACTCGGTGGCGGGATCGCCGCGATTTGCGGTGCACCGTTCGGCGCGGCTGGATGGGCCGGGCGCAGCGCTGTCGGCGTCGTAGCGACCGTGTACTCGATCCTCGCGCTCAGTGGCTATGCGGGCTCCCGGACGCTCGTCATCACCCCACTCACGGTGACGCTCCCGTCGCTTCCCTCAGCTCTGGAGGGAATGCGCATCGCGCAGATCTGCGATACGCACATCGGGCCACAGAGCTCCCGCCGGCACCTCGCGCGCGTGGCTGCCGCGGTTCGCGCCGCGAACCCGGATCTCATTGCCGTTGCGGGTGATCTGATCGACGACTACGCGCCGGACGTCAGCATCTACGCCGCGGCGCTAGGTGGCCTCACGGCCCCGCTCGGCGTTTACATTATCGCAGGGAATCACGAGGTGTACGCGGGGTGGGAGGAAGTGCTTCCGCGGCTGCGCGCGCTCGCGCACACCACTCTGGTGAACGAGAGCCGCGTCATTGAGCATCGTGGAACGCGGCTCGCGATCGCGGGAACGGGCGATCCGGCTGCCGGGCATCGCGCCACGCCGAGTGTGCCGGCGCCGGATCTCGAGGCGACGCTCGCTGGTGTGCCGAGGGGACTGTTCACGATCGTTCTCGCGCACAATCCGGCGCTGTGGCCGCCGCTCGCTGCGGCCGGCGTGCCTCTCACGCTGAGCGGTCACACGCACTGGGGGCAGTTCTCGCTCAACCGTGCCGGATGGAGTCTGGCCAATCCCTTCCTCGATCTCGCGATGGGCGCGTATCGACGCGGCGACTCGCTGCTGTACGTCAGTCCCGGAACGAATTACTGGGGGATCCCCTTCCGCGTGGGCGCGCGGGCGGAGGTATCGATTCTGACGCTGGTCGCTGGAGCGGACGCGGGGATCGCGGGCGCGCAGAGCACCGACGCTCGAACGCTACGCGACCGGCGGTGAGTGCGCGGCGCGCGCGGCGCCCAGGTTTTCGCGAATGTGACCGGCGCTCCGCATTCCGACGAGCGCGCTCGCGATGACGGGAAGCCCGCGGACGAACGCAATCGCGCGTTGCGCGTCGCTGGAGAACCCGGGTAGCGCTTCGCGCATTTGCTGCGGCAGCTTGCTCGCGAGCTTCGCCTGCAGCAGCGTGGCGCTCGCGACCACCGCGACACCGAGCTCGGACGCGGCCTCGAGCACGGTGAGGGGACGGTCGTCGATGCGCTGCGTGGGTGCGCGCACCGCTTCGCTGAGCGCGAGGTTGACCGGCAGCTGAACGGCCTGAAAGTGATGATCGGCGCCCGCGACTTCGCGAGCGGTCTTCACGAGCATGGCCAGGCTCAGATGGCCGCGCTCACCCGGCGGCGTGCGGAGGCCGTTCCACGTCGCGCATCCGTACCCACCGATGTCGCCTGCGGCACACCGCTCCTCGAGCAGCTCGAACGCGCTCCGCAGGCGCAGCTGAAGCTCGGCCTCATTGATCGCATTGAGTTGCTGCTCGGGATTGTGCAGGTAGTAGAGATCGATGGTCTCGACGCCGAGGTTGACGCGGCTGCGCGCGATTTGATCGGCGAGAAAGGCCGGGGCCAGGCAGTGCCCGCCGGCGACGATCTCTTCCGCCTTTACGATGCCGCGGTCGAGGTACTCGCGCTTCACGTACTCGTGATACTCCTCGCGCGACGATGGCTGCGTGCCGTCGAGGGGGATGTAGCCGCCCTTGGTGCACATGACGATCTCGTCGCGCGACGCGGTTTCCATGCGAACCGCCCGCGAGAGCGCCTTGGCGAAGGCACGCTCGGACCTCTGGCAACGATAGTTGATTGCGGTGTCGAGAAAGTTGATGCCGGTGGCGATCGCGTGGTGGGCCGTGTCGGCGTAGCGGATGTCGTCCGCCTCGTCGCACTCCCCGAGGTAGCTGCCGAGGCCGATGGAGGAGACGAGAATGCCGTTGCGGGAGAGCGGGCGAAGGAAATCGGATGCGAGTTTCGCGGCGACGCGCGCACCGTAGCGCGCGGTGCCGGCGGCGGTGGCACGTCCCGCGAGCATCGCGATGCGCGAGCGGGGGGAGGGGGAGGTGGTGGTCACGCAGTCACGCTACGGAACAGCGAGTGCGCGAGCAAGTGGCATGATGCGCTAATGGCTCGGGCCGCCATTGGAGACGTGCGCCTCGCTAAATTATGCACTATTGGAGTTTTATCCTCAGCCTGGGCCAGGTATCCCGTGCGCGTGCTTGTACTGTTCGCGATCGCGAGCGTCGTTGCGTGCTCCCCCGTGTCGCATCCCGCTCAATCGACGTCGCCGGTGGTCAAGCCGGTGCGGGTGGACTCGCTGCCGGTAACGGTCGCCCGCGCGCCGCAGAGCGAGAGCGCACCACGGATTACGACGCGCCCCGATCCGTTCAGCCGGCTCGATCGCATGGACTGGCCCGACGCGAGCCGCGTTCGGACGGCCGACGGCCGTCCCGGTCCCGATTACTGGCAACAGCGCGCGGACTACGACATTGTCGCGACGCTCGACACGGGGCGCCACACGATTCGCGCGCACATGTCGCTGGCGTACACGAACAATTCGCCGGACACACTGCGCTACGTCTGGATGCAGCTCGACCAGAATTTGTACAAGAACGGTAGCGCGGGCGGCGCGCTGTTCCCGGAGGACACGCGGTTCGGCGACCGGGGATTCGAGGGCGGCTACGACATTCAGAATCTCGTCACGAACGGCAAGCGCGCGACATTGCGGGTGCACGAGACGCAGATGCGAGTCGATCTCACGGAGCCGCTCGCGCCGCACGGCGGCAAGGTGACGATCGCGATGGACTACAGCTTCGCTGTGCCGGAGCATGGTTCCGACCGAATGGCGCGAGATGGCCCGCTGTACGAGATCGCGCAATGGTATCCGCGGGTGGATGTTTACGACGACGTACGCGGGTGGAACACCGACCAGTATCTGGGGCAGGGCGAGTTCTACCTCGAGTACGGCGACATTGACTTTTCCGTCACCGTTCCCGCCGGGTACGTCGTTGCGGGCAGCGGGGTGCTACAGAATCCGCAGGACGTGCTGTCCGCGGCGCAGCGCTCGCGTCTCGCGGCCGCCGCGCACAGCGACACCGTCATCCGAGTCATCACCGAGGCGGAGGCGAAGCCTGTCGCGACGTCCGGCACGAAAACGTGGCGCTTCCGCGCGCAGCACGTGCGCGATGTCGCGTGGGCCGGCGCGCCGGACTTCCGCTGGGATGCCACGAGCTGGAAGGGCATTGTCACGCAGGCGTACTACGAGTGGCCGAAGTCGGGCGCGGAGTGGACGCACGCGGCCGAGGAGACGCAGTGGACGATCAGGACCTATTCGCAGTTCGTCTTTCCGTTCCCGTATCCGCAGGCGACATTGGTGGCCGGTCCTGTGGGCGGAATGGAATATCCGATGATCGTGTTCGTGAACTACGCGACGCAGGAGACCGATCCGAACGGGGTGTTCGGCACGCTCGATCACGAGCACGGGCACGAATGGTTTCCGATGATCGTGGGTTCGGACGAGCGGCGTTACGCGTGGATGGACGAGGGTCTCAACACCTACATCAACACATTTTCGAACGAGCAGCGCTTTCCGCGGAACTACCAGTGGCCGCTGTACATGGACAACTGGCGGGAGAGCGTCTTGTCGGGGGAGCAGCGCCCGCTCATGGCGCCACCGGATCGCATCCCGCCGGGCGGGCTCGGAGCGATCGCCTACCGGAAGCCGGCTGCGGTGCTGCTCGCGCTTCGGAATCACGTGGTGGGGCGCGCGGTGTTCGACCAGGCCTTCCAGGCCTACACCGCGAACTGGGCGTTCAAGCATCCGACGCCAGGCGATTTCTTCCGGTCGATCGAGAGCGCCACGGGGGAGGATCTCGCCTGGTTCTGGCGCGGATTCTTCTACACCACCGACGTGCTGGACATTGGCATTGACAGTGCCGGGACGATCTCGCGCGACGGTCACAACATCGCGGTCATCCAGCTGCGGAAGCACACGTCGATTCCGTTCCCGGTGGAGCTGAGACTCAAGCTCGCGGACGGCACCACGCAGGACGTGCATCTACCGGTGGCGATCTGGTATCTCGGCGACCAGTACGTGGCCACGATTCCGGTGCGCTCCCCGCTCGCAGGAGCGCGGCTTTGGCCCGATGGTACCGTTCCCGATTTCAATTCGTCAAACGATACATGGGGGAGCGCGCCGCCCGGAGACAAACCGGGATTGGTGAGTACGGGCGGTCTCGTAACTTCATTGTCTCCACAACCATAGGTCGCCTCGGACGCTCCGGGGACGTGGCTCAATTTCCTCGCGCGCGCTAGATTGCTGGCGGGGCCGAGTCGCATTTCTTCTTTAGGTCAGGACGCAATGCCAGGATTTGCAATGTGGGCGACGCACTGGTGGAAGCCGGTGCTCTTCGTGGTCATCGCAGGCCACGTCACCAATGTCTGCGTGACGCTCTTTCTGCATCGCGCGCAGACGCATCGCGGGGTGACGTTCAGCAAGCTGGCCGAGATACCGATGCGGGTGTGGCTCTGGCTGTCGACGTCGATCGTGACGCAGGAGTGGGTGGCGTGCCACCGGAAGCACCACGCGTTCGCCGACCGCGAGGGAGATCCGCACTCTCCGGTGATGGAGGGGCTGCGCGAGATCATCCTCAAGGGTGCGTTCTACTACCGTCAGGCGGTTCGGCAGCCGGGCATCCTCGAGAAGTACGGAAAAGGGACGCCGAACGACTGGCTCGAGCGCTACATCCTCGCGCGGCTCAACTGGCTCGGCATTCTCGTCATGCTCGCGATCGATGTGTATCTCTTCGGCTTCTACATCGGACCGCTCGTGTGGGGCGTGCAGATGCTCTGGATTCCGTTCTGGGCCGCGGGGATCATTAACGGCGTCGGACACGCGGTTGGCTATCGCAACTACGATGTGAAGGATGAGAGCCGGAACATCTCGCCGATCGCGATCTGGCTCGGCGGTGAAGAGCTGCACAACAACCATCACGCCGATCCGCACTCCGCGAAGTTCCAGGCGAAGTGGTACGAGTTCGATATCGGATGGATGTACATCCGGATACTGGCCGCGGTGCGACTGGCCAAGATCCGCTACGCGCGCGCCTGAGCGCGCGCCCCTCGCTTTCGGGACTGACTGATGGCTGAAGTGACGTGCACTCGCTGCGGGAACACGCGCGAGGGACTCGAGCGTCCACCGCTCCCCGGCCCCCTTGGCGCCCGGGCCAAGGAAGAAATTTGCGCCGAATGCTGGAAGTTGTGGCTCAAGCAGCAGACGATGCTCATCAACCACTATGGGCTGAATCTGATGGATCCGCAGGCGCGCCAGTTCCTGACGAAGAGCATGGATACGTTCCTGTTCAAGACGGGGAAGGAAGACGAGCAGGTGGACACGAGCAAGCAGGGCACGATCAACTGGTGAGAACCGGGGGGCGGGCGCCGTCGCTTCACTTCCCGCGCGCGCTGCTGTCCGCCGTCGTGTTGCTCGCGGCGTGTAGCTCCGCCGTCAACCGCGGTCCGGCGTCCCCGGCACCGGTGCGAGCCGGCCAGCCACGGTCATCGCAGTGCGACTCGAAGGGCGACTCCGCGTGGGTCTCCTGCGAGCTCGCGCACATGACGCTGCGCGACAAGGCAGCCCAAATGGTATGGCCGCAGATTTTCGGCGACTACGTGAGTGCCAATGCGCCGCAGTGGCGAAAGATCAGCGGCTGGATCACGCAGCAGCACGTGGGCGGGATCATCATGTCGGTGGGCTCGCCGCTCGAGATCGCGGCGAAGCTGAATGCGCTGCAGCGCATGAGCGACTTGCCGCTGCTCGTCGGCGGCGATCTCGAATTCGGCGCGGGGTATCGCGCGCGCGGCGGGTACTTTCTCCCCAACGGCATCGATCTCGGCGGCGCGGTGTTGTTCCCGCCCGAGATGGCGATCGGCGCGACGCGCGACACGATGCTGGCGTACGAGCAGGGGCGCATTACGGCCATCGAGGGGCGTGCGATCGGATTTCAGATCGATTTTTCACCGATCCTCGATGTCAACAACAATCCCGCCAACCCCGTCATCAGCACGCGCTCGTTCGGCGAGGAGCCGGCGCTGGTCGCGCAGCTCGGCGCCGCGTTCATTCGCGGCGTCCAGGAACACGGGATGATCGCCACGGGAAAACACTTTCCCGGGCATGGCGACACGGGGACCAACTCGCATCTGGCGCTGCCGGTCGTGCGCGTGTCGCGGGCCCGCCTCGACAGTGTGGAGCTCGTGCCGTTCAAGAGCGCGATCAAGGCGGGCGTCGGCGCGATCATGACGTTCCATGGCTCCATGCCCGCGCTCGACTCCAGCGGCGCGCCGGGAACGCTCTCGCACAACGTACTGACTTCGTTGCTGCGCGAAGAACTGCACTTCAACGGGCTCGTGATCTCGGACGCGATGGACATGCGGGCGGTACTCGACACGTACGGCGCCGTCAACGCGTCGCAAATGGCGGTCGCCGCGGGGGCCGACGTGCTGCTGCAGCCGCAGGATGTGGCGCAGACGATCGACGCGGTGGTCGCGGGTGTCACCGCCGGCCGCTACACGGAGGCGCGGCTCGATGCGTCCGTGCGGCGGATCCTCGCGACGAAGGCGCGCGTCGGGCTGCGCACGGCGCGCCTCGTCGATCTGGATCGTGCGCGCGAGATCGTCGGAGATTCCGCGGACTTGGCGATCGCGCGCTCGGCCGCGGAGCGGTCGATCACGCTCGTCCGCGACAGCGCGCACCAGCTTCCGCTCGCCAGGCTCAACAAGGGCGCGCGTATCCTGTCGGTGACGTACGCACATCGCGCAGACCTCGGGGCCGGCCTCACCTTCGATGCGGAGCTGCGGAAGGTCTTTCCGGCGCTTCGTCCGGAATACGTGGATGCGGATAACGACCGGCCGGACTTCTTCCACCTGTTCGCGATCGCGGACTCGGCGGACGTCATCCTGGTGAGCTCGTACATAGCGCACAGCTCCACCGTGACGACCGTCGATGTCCCGCGCTCGTTCGTCGACTTCATCGAGGAGCTCGGCAGGCGAAAGGAGCATCCGATCGTGATTGCGTTCGGAAATCCTTATTTCCTGCAGCAGATTCCCGACGTAGGCGCGTACGTCGTTGCATGGGGCGGATTTCCGGTATCGCAGGGCGCCGCTGCGCGCGCGCTGCTCGGCACGATCCCGATGACGGGCAAACTCCCGATCACGATTCCGGGGCCTTGACATTAGTCGCAACCAGCGACTAAATCACTGAATGCCAGCTCGCGCTTCCTCTTCCCGCTCCACGGCTCGCCGCGTTGCTCCCTCGGTGGACCTCGTGATTCTCGCGCCGAGCGGCCGACGGCTCACGGTGTTGCTCGTGCGAGGGTCGGCGCAGTCCAGGGAGAAGTGGCAGCTCCCGTGGCGCTCGCTGCGCCCGGACGAGACGCTCGACGACGAGGCGGCCAAGCTCGCGCGGAAGACGCTCGACACGGCACCGGCACTGATCGAGCAGATCCGGGCCTTCGGCGATGGACGCCGCCACCCCTCGGAATCGACGCTCTCGGTGGCCTTTCTGGCGCTCGTGGATGGCGACACCAGTGCTGGCTTCGAGGGCGACGCGACCTGGTTTGCGGTCGACGATCTGCCATCACTGCCACCAAGGCAGCGGGGAATGCTGGAGGCGGTGCTGACGTCGCTTCGGATGCGGCTCGATCATGGGCCGATCGCGTTCCATTTGCTGCCTCCAACCTTCACCCTCACGCAGCTGCAGGAGATCTACGAGCTCCTTCTGGGCCGCCGTCTGCACAAGGCGAGCTTTCGACGGTCGCTGCACGCGGCCTGGCTCGTGGAGCCCACGGATGAGTGGCGGAGCGAAGGGCGCGGCCGTCCGGCGCAATTATTTCGATATGCGCCGAAGAAGCGGCGAGGCGGCCGGCGCGGGGTGCGATTCGGATATTGATCGTCGCATAGCCGTGACCCGATCTTGACCGCGCATGGGAGGCCCATGTCTTGCAAATAGTTATTTTATAGTTGCAAGATGTGCCTAAGGAACAACAGGAGCCACCGTGGGCGCTGTCCGCAACATTCGCCGGACCTATTCTCTTCGCAGCGCGGGGCGCGACGGAGTGGATGCCGGCGCGCCGGAGATCCCGCCGGCCGAGCCCACGGAGGCAGCTCGCGTCGTCACGCTCGATGACGGCACTCGCTGGCAAGCCACAGTCGTCGCTCGTCTGCTGTCGGAGGACACGGTCACCGGATTCGGATCCGCGCGGCTGCTCGTGCGGCTCGAGTCACTGACGTATCCCGACCGTCCAGCGCGGGTCGCGACGGTGCGAGCCCGGGCGCTTCATTCGGTGGATGACGAAGTGCTGCGCGCACTCGCCGCGACATTGGCGGTGCGGGACTGTCGATCGCCACATCGCACTAGAGCCTGAGGATCGTGCACGAGGGGGTCAAACGGAGAAGGCTCCCGGCGTTGTGCCGGGAGCCTTCTCGTTTCCGCGTGTTCGCTCGCGGATCGCGCTACGGCTCGGGATCGTCGCGGCGGCGTGCCTGCCACTGAATGAGCCCGCGGGCTACGGCGACGTTGTCCGAGGCGATCTGGTAGAGCTCCTTGAACGCCGTGGACTGCGTGGGCGCCTGCGCCTCCGCGATCACGGGCGGTTCGTGGCCGTCGCGACGCTGCGGATCAATGCGACGCTCGACCGAGACGCGCGCGATGACCTCCGGCGTCTCCTTCGACACGGCCTCGATGGTCACGATGCCGCCGCCGGGCAACCCGCGGCTATAAAGCAGCACGTGGTCGTCCATCTTGCTCTGTTCGCCCTCGGCGTCGGCTTCGTTCGCGTCGCTAGCCATCAGAATATCAACGGAGCAGAGGGGGCGAAGGCCATCTCTTCGGCTGAGCTGCTGCCAAAGGGGTCGGGAATTGCCAACGATGCCGGCAAATCAAAGGTTCCGATCGCCGGTAGTACACGTCGAACCGCGATCAGACGCTGACCGAACCACGTTCTATGCGTTCCGGAACCTGAGAGCCGGGCGAGCATGACGCGATGCCCCCCGCTCGAGGCGTGAATGATCGAGTCGCCACCAATGTACATGGCAATGTGCTGCGCGCCCTGGCCGCCGTAGAAAAAGAGCAAGTCGCCCGGCTCGAGCTCCCTTTCGTTGGGGGCGATGCCGTAGGCCGCCTGCTCATGCGCGGTGCGTGGCAACGTGAGGCCGTGCAACGCAAAGACGTAGCGGATGAACCCCGAACAGTCAAACGCCTTGGGCGTGGTGCCGCCCAGGACGTAGCGTACGCCGAGATAGTGTCGTGCGGTCTCGACGACGGTGTTTCCGTCTACGACCCCCGCGACGCGCACCGAGGGCAGGGAGCGCGTGGCCTTCTGCGCTTCCAGCACTGGGGTGACGATGAGCGCGAGCGCTCCGACCGCGACAATGCGGCGGCTCCAGGTGAGAACCATCCAAGAAAAGGACGATTCATTTTTCTATCGGTCAGCGGCCGCCCGTACGGCGGCGGCCGAATTTTTGGCCTTGAGCGCGGAAGTCCATATGTCGCCTAGCTTTACGATTCTTGCAGGCACCGTCTCGATGGTCAGCTCCCGGGGGTCCAGCGAATCATTGAGCTCCTTCCACTGGAGCGGGGTGGAGACAGTCGCTCCGGCGCGCGCACGCACACAATACGCGCTCGCGACGCTCTTTCCCTTCACGTTCTGCAAATAGTCCACGTAAATGGCCGACGGGGGACGTGCCTTCACGGAGCGCTGGACCGTCGCCTCGCGCGGGTGCCCCTCGGCGACGCGCGTGGCGATCAGTTGGGCGAGCAGCAGTCCAGCCTCGTACGGCAAGCGGGGAGGCAGCGGGATGACGATGTGCAAACCGCGCGAGCCGGAGGTCTTGAGCGCCGCGCGCAGTCCGCGCGAATCGAGCTCCTCCTTCACCCAGCGCCCGACCTCGACCACTCGCTCGAACGTCGCGCGCGGCCCCGGGTCGAGATCGAGAATCGTGTAGTCCATGGCGTCGAGTGATCCGATGCGCGAATGCCAGGGGTCGACGGAGATGCAGCCGATCTGCACCGTGTAGAGCAGCGTCGCGAGATCGCCACCGACGATCCGCTCGGCCTTCACCCCATTGTCGTTGACGACGGTCTCGGTGCGAACCACCGGCGGCGCGTGCTCGGGCGGCTTCTGCTGGAAGAACACCTCGCCCCTGATTCCCTCCGGCGTGCGCTTGAGTACGAGCGGGCGGTCTGCGATGGCCGGCAGGATCGCGGAGGCGACGCGCGCATAGTAGCGCATGATGTCGCCCTTCGTGACACCGTCGTCGGGGAAATAGACCTTGCCGAGGCTCGACACGTGGAGCGAGACGCCACGCTTGATCTCGACGTCGCCGACGCCGCCGTCCTGCTCGATGGCGGCGAGCTGCTGCTCGACCGCGCCACCCTTGCTCGTCTTCGTCGCGGCGCCCACGCTCTTTCGTGCTGTCCTGCGCACGATCTTTTTCACGGACGGCTCCGCGGGACCCTTCGCGGCAGATTTCGCGCGTGCGGGCGTGCGCGAGGCCGCCTTCGTTCTCTGCACGCTCGTTCCCTCGCGCTTCACGGTGCGCGGATCCTTGTCATTGCGCGTGCCGACGTAGATCGGCTGGCGCAGCTTTCCGTCCGTCGTCCATTCGTTGAACTTCACCTCGACGACGACCTTCGGCGTGACCCAGTGCACTGGCTCGCGCGGCCGCGGCGTCTCATCGAATGGCGACGTCTTTCGCTCGGAGGGCGCGAGCAGCTCGTACATCTCGGCCAGTCCCGCATTGTCGAAGCCGCCGCCCATGTTGCCGGCGTAGAGCAGTCGCCCGCCGTCGTAGTAGCCGAGCAGGAGGGCGCCGATGTGCTGGCGCGTGTTGCGAGGCTCGGTCCATCCGCCAACGACGAATTCCTGGCGAAACTCGAGCTTGAGCTTGAGCCAATCGCGCGAGCGAGCGCCGGGTTGATACGGCGCGCTGGTGCGTTTGGCGATGATCCCCTCCCAGCCGTCGCCGCGCGCGCGCGCGAGCATCGCGCGTCCGTCGGACTCGGCTTCGGTGAGGCGAAGCTCGGGCGAAGTGTGTTTGGCGAGGCGCTTCTCGAGCCGCGCGCGTCGCTTCGTCCACGGCTCGTGCACGAGCACATCCTCGCCGTCCAGCAGGATGTCGAATGCCATCAGCGCGGCGGGCGCGCTCGTCTCGAAGCCGGCGATGGCGCTCGCATCCTTCACGTGCATGCGCTGCTGCAGCTCCTGAAATCGCGCCGGCGATCCATCGTGCAGGGCGACGACCTCGCCATCGAGGACGAGCGCTCGCTTTCCGCGCGCGGCGACCTTACGCACCGACTCGGCGATTTCGGGAAACTGCGCGGTCTTGTCGTTCCCGTTGCGCGTGACGAGCCGCGCGGAGTCCGGAGTGGCGTAGGCGAGCACGCGAATGCCATTGTACTTCGGCTCGAAGGTCCAGTCGCTCCCCTCGGGGATGTCCGTGCCGACCGTGGCGAGCATGGGATCGAGGGCGCCCGCGCCGAGTGCTTTCGCGGATGCGGTTCGGGCCGCGGTCGTTGGAGGGGAAGGAGCATTGCGCGCGCGCGCAGTGGCGGTGGCGCGTTTCGCTTTCGGCTCGGCGGGCGGCGATGCGCTCGACGAGCGGTTGGAGTGCCAGACCTTTCGCTTCTTGTTTTCCGCGATCTCCTCCATCGTGCGTCCCGACACTACGGAAGTCATGACATTGGCGACGATGTCGGCACCTTCCTTCGCGAACTCATCGCGATGCTTGATCAGCAGCCACTGCGGCTTCTCCTCCGAGCCGCGGCGCGTGCGCACGAGCACCCACGAGCCATGGAGGCGCTTGCCTTCGAGGATGATCTTGAGATCGCCCTTTGCGTAGCCGCGGCGAATGGCGGCGACCGGATCTTCATCGCCGAGCGCGGATGTGTACGTACCGCGATCCCAGAGCATCACGGTTCCGCCGCCGTATTCGCCCTTCGGAATCGTTCCCTCGAAGGTGTTGTAGTCGATGGGATGATCCTCGACCTGCATTGCGAGCCGCTTCACCGTTGGGTCGAGACTCGGGCCCTTCGGCACGGCCCAGCTCTTCATCACGCCATCGAGCTCGAGGCGGAAGTCGAAGTGCAGTTGGGTGGCTGCGTGTTTCTGGATGACGAAGACGAGCGCTTTTTTCGCCTTCGCGCGGACCTCGTTCCCGGACGGCTCCTCGGTTTTCGAGAAGTCGCGTTTCTGGCGGTACTCGGAGAGCTTGCGCCGCACCGCCGGCTTGGCACGTTCAGCCATGGGTCGTGCCTTTACGCTGTTTTACGCTTGGCGCGTTTGGCGGGCTTCGCTGTCTTCGCTTTCGCGCTCGTCTTTCGTTCACGTGCGGCCGCTTCGTGCGGCTGCGAGCGGACGACGCCTTTTTTCTTCCCGCCGTCGAGGCTCTCACGAAGTCGCGTCATCAGGTCTATCACCTCCGAGTCGCGTTCGGCCCCGGGCTCCGGTTTCAGGTCCGCCTTCTTCCCCTTCATCTTCGCGTGGATGAGGCGCATGAGGTTGGCGCGGTACTCATTGTTGTACTTCGTTGGATCGAACGGTTCGGCGAGGCTCGTGACCAGCTGCTCGGCCATGCGCAGCTCCTGCGGACGCACGAGGCTGGAGTCGGGCAGGTGCAGCGACTCGGTGTCGATGAGCTCATTGGCGAAGCGCATGATCTCGAGGATGAGCGCATTGCCGACGACCTTGATGCCGGCGAGATGTTGCTTCTGTCGCATGATGATCTTGCCGATGCCCACGGTGCCGGTGGTGCTAATGGCCTCGCGAAGAAGCGCGTACGCTTTCTCTCCGCCTTTGGATGGGACGAGGAAATATGGCGTCTCGAAGTGGCGCGGATCGATCTCTTCCTGCTTCACGAAGTCGACGATCTCGAGGGTCTTCGAGGATTCGACTGCAGCGGTCTTGAAGTCTTCGTCGGTGATGGTGACGTACTTGCCTTTGGCGTATTCGTAGCCTTTGACGATCTCACCCCAGGGAACCGGATCGCCGGTGGTGGAGGAGACGCGCTCGTACTTGATCGGCGCGAGGTCGTCTTCGTGGAGCATGCGGAAGCTGATGTGATCGCCCTGAACCGCCGGGCGAACTTCGACGGGGATATTGACGAGGCCGAACGAGAGCGACCCCTTCCAGATGGAGGCCATCGTGAACTCCTGGTAGGTCGAGCGGGTACGCGGCAGAAGGTGGACGAAAGGCAAGTCCGGTGCCGATCAAGGATGCGAACAGGCGACGAGTGTAGGCAAAAAAAAGAGCCCCAGCAATGCCGGGGCTCTTTTGACTTGTGCTGGGAGCTCAGACCTTTTGAACGTCGGCGGCCTGAGGACCCTTCTGTCCCTGAACGATTTCGAACTCGACCTGGTCGCCTTCGGCGAGGGACTTGAATCCATTGCCGGTGATGGCGCTGAAGTGGACGAAAACATTGGGGCCGCCCTCACGGGAGATGAAACCGAATCCTTTCGCGTCGTTGAACCACTTCACGGTGCCGGTGATGCGTGCCATGGTGCCTTACCCTCTCCCCTGTGGGGCTAGAACGGTTGTTACTGATCGCCCGACCTGCTGCAGAAACATGTGCTCCGAGAAGCTCGAGAGATCTAGAATGTATCGAAATCTAAACAGATGATTCCGATGGTAACTAGATCATATCTCATAATTTGGGCCAAGCCCGCGAGTTGCTGAGTAGAATCGTCGTCGAACGTGAAATGCGCGTGGCTGGCGGGCTCAGGCAGCGCCGGCGATGTAGCGGGCGATGCGGCCACAACTCGAACAGCGGAGCGTGACGTGGGAGCGGGGGATGGGGGGCACCTGATCCGGATCGCGAAGTATTCGCCCGGAGCACGAAGGACAGCTGAGTGGCGAGCCGGTGCGGTCGTTCGCGATGAGCTGCAGCGCTTGCGCTGGATTGTACGTGGCCGGACGTGGCTTTCGCATGAATCCCTCCAAAGTCTCAACGGGTCTCCTGTTGAGGAGACGATCGAATGCCCTTTCCCGCACGGCTACACACTGCCGTTACGGGAAAGAACGTCGCAGACGCACGGAACGTTGGGCTTCGTGGTCGCACTGGCTGTCTCGCTGACCGCCTGCGGACCCCGCACCCACTTTCCGACGCTGCCTCCATCTCTCCCCAACTCCCTCGCGCCGAGCGACTCACTGGCGATGCTCGCGAGGGATTTAGCGCCTATTCTATACCTCCAACGGGACGAATCGTTCCCGCTGGAGCGAACGGTCGCCGTTCTCCACCCCTCGCGACGCGTCATCGCCTACTTCCTGACCTATCGCCACGACCTGGCGGCCCGCTGGTCGCCGTTCTCCCAGGGCCCCGACGAAGAAGAATTCTGGGTGGGATACGACGCGACCCTGGCCCCGACCGATCTGTGGACGTACTGGCACGGAGACATTCTTCATGCTAACTGGCGTGGCAAGGGGGAGCTGGGAGTCGACGTGCAGTGGGGGAAACACGGATCGCTCCCACGCGGCACGGCTCCCTCCACGCTCCCGCGCGACAAGTCGCTCGAGATCTTCTACGCGATGACGTATGCCTTTCCCGATCTCTGGTTCGGCCGCCTTTCGAGCGCGGGGCCGCTCTGTTTCTGTCACAGCTTCGCGCGCTACCAGGAATTTACTCGCCCCATTGTGCTGGGCGCGCGGCTCACGGCCATCGGCCGAACGGAGGACCCCGATTCGCTCCTCACGGCCGTATTCGGACGTCGCTACGCGCACAAGCCATACTGGCCCTGGGAGAAGCGCCGGCACCGGCATCGCCCCCGGGCCGCAGCAGATTCCGTGGGCGGCGATCACGCGCTACTCGAACGGCCGTGATCCGTGCAGTTGTCCGTTCCATCCGTATAAAATTTATTGATGCTTACCGGCGCTTCCCATGCGAATTCACCTCGTCACCCTCTCCCGCACTCCTGAGAGTATCTTGAATTCAAGACAATTACGCGCTGCCCTCGCGGCCCTGTTCATTGCCGCCGCGGGGTGCCGAAACGCGACGCCTCGACCCGCGAGTGTCGTCCCGTCGCCCGCGGGCCGTGCTCGCACCGTGATCGTGCTCGGCTTCGATGGCTTCGCGCGCCGCTATCTCGACACCGACTCGGCGCCAGCGCTGCACGCGCTCGCCCGCACCGGAGTCGCCGCGCACGGGATGATTCCGAGCTTTCCCACCATCACCTTCCCGAACTTCTACGCGCTCGCCACTGGGCTCTATCCCGATCATTCCGGCATCGTCAACAATCGCTTCTTCGATCCGGCGTTCGACAGCGCGTTCGAGTACAAGAAGCCCGTTGCGCACGAGTCGCATTGGTGGGGCGGCGAGCCAATCTGGGTGACGGCGACGAAGCAGGGCGCGCCCGCCGCGACGATGTTCTGGGTGGGATCGGACGCCGCGGTTTCCGGTGTGCATCCCGGAGCTCTGGCACTCGTACGATCGCGCAATCCAGTTCGGGGCGCGCGTGGACACGATGCTCGCGTGGCTCGACCTTCCCGCGCCCACGCGCCCCCGCCTCGTGATGGGCTACTTCGAGGAGCCGGACACGCAAGGGCACCGTCACGGTCCCGATTCGCCCGAGACGCACGAGGCCGTGCTGCGCGTGGACAGCGCGCTCGCCCAGCTCGTGAGCGGACTGCGCTCGCGCAGTCTCTACGACAGCGTCGACATCATCATCGTCGCCGATCACGGCATGGCGCAGATTTCGCCCGACAAGGTGATCTATCTCGACGATGTCGTCGACTCGGCGAGCGTGAACGTCGTCACGCTGTCGCCGAATCTGTCGATCAGCGCGCGCGACAACGACAACGACGCGTTGCTCGCGCGGCTGAAGAAGCTGCCGCACGTGACGGCGTGGAAGAAGAGCGATGTGCCCGCGCGGCTGCACTACGGAGCGAATGCGCGCGTCACAGCCATCGTGGCGGTGACCGATCCCGGATGGATGATCGCGTGGCGGCACGGGAAGGCGCTCGACCTTCTCGGCGAGCACGGTTACGACAACGCGAGCCCCGACATGCGCGCGCTCTTCCTCGCACACGGGCCGGACTTCAAGCCCGGCACCACCATTGACGACTTTCCGAACGTCGACGTCTACGACCTGCTGGCGCGGCTGCTCGGAATCACCCCGGCGCCCAACGACGGAACGCTCGCGCCCTTCCTGCCGGTGCTTCGGTAGGGCTCAGCGGCGAACGTCAGGATCCGCCGTAGACGATCTCTCCTTCGGCGTCGATCCCCATCTCGTGTACGGCGCCACAGACTCCGCACGTCTTCGCGGCGATCCACGCGACATTCGACGCCCTCGCGCTCCTCCTTCGACGCGGGCTTGACGGTGAGCTTCTTGTAGCTGTACTCGCCGCAATTTTCGCAGGCGTGTGCGCGCGCGATTCGCTCCGCGCGTTCACGTGTGATTCTGGCCACGGGCTACTTTCCTTCCGGGTCGGGTGGCAGGGGCGGAGGCACGTATGCCGGCGTGATCGGCGGCGCCGGAGCGATTCTCGGCGGCGGCGCCGGTGCCGGCCCGCGAGCGGGGGAGCCGGTCGGGACGTCGCTCGAGGACCGCACCAGCAATTCCTTGATGCCGCCAAGCGCGCCCATGACTCCCGCGGCTTCGGCGGGGAGGAAGATCGTGGTGCCCTTGCCCTGCGTGAGCTGCGGAAGCGCCTCGAGGTATTTCATGCCGAGGAGGTACATGGCGGCTTGCCCTTCGGGGAGCGAGGAGGCGATGCGGGTGATCGCCTGCGCCTCGGCCTCCGCCATGGCCATGCGGGCGGTGGCGAGTCCCTTCGCGCGAAGCACGGCGGCCTCCGATTCACCCTGGGCCCGGCTCACCTGCGACTGCTGCACGCCCTCGGCCTCGAGGATCGCGGCGCGCTTCGATGCCTCGGCGTTCGTGACCGCCGCGCGGCGCTCGCGCTCGGCGCGCATTCGGAGCTCCATCGACTGCTGGATGTCGCGCGGGGGCTCGATCGCCTGAAGCTCGACACGCGTGACGTCGACGCCCCAGCCGATCGATGCCTCCTCGATGGTGTCGCGCATTCGCTTGTTGATCATGTCGCGGCTCGCCAGCGTCTGATCGAGCTCGATGTCGCCGACGATGTTGCGGAGCGTCGTGCGCGTGAGCGTCTCGAGCGCGAAGGGCAGATTCTGGATTGCGTACGCGGCCTTCTGCGGATCGGCGATGCGGTAGTAGAGCACCGCGTCGATGTCGATCGTGACGTTGTCCTTGGTGATCACCGGCTGCTTGGGAAAGCTCAGCACCTGTTCGCGAAGGTCGATGCGCGAGGTTGAGCCGGAGGTGACGCGCTTGACGCCGCCCGGGTCCGCCTCGAAGTAGCGGACGTCGATCGTCTTGCCCTTTTCCATGTACGGGATCAGCACGTTGAGCCCCGATCGCGCGATGCGATTGAAGCGTCCCCATCGCTCGATCACCATGACCTCGGCCTGGCCGATGATCTTGACGGTGCTGGTGATCGTCCAAAGGGCGACGATGATCACGAAGATGATTGCGCCTAGGCCAAGCATTGGTGCTCCCGGTCGGAGGTCAGGCCTTGCATGTCACGGCTTCCAGTCGGCGATGAACAAATCGAGCTGATGCTCGCCTGTCGCGTTGCGGCTCGATGCCCACACGAGCTGTTTGCCATTGGGGCTGAACTGCGGAAATCCGTCGAAGCCGGCGGCTGTCGTCACCTGCTCGAGCGAGCTGCCGTCGTCGTTGACGAGATAGAGATCGAACTCGCCGCTGTGCGGATTGGTGTAATTCGACGAGAAGATGATGCGCTTTCCGTCTGGTGTGAAGAAGGGCGCGAAGTTCGCGCCACCGAGGTGGGTGATCTGATGCTGCTCGCTCCCATTGGCGTTCATCACCCAGATCTCCATCTTGTTGGGCCGCACGATGGACTGGTGGAGCAGGTCGCGGTACTGGGCGAGCTCGGTGGAGTCCGTGGGATGGTACGCGCGGTACACGATGCGCTTGCCGTCGGGCGAAAAGAAGGGGCCGCCGTCGTAGCCGGGGGCGTTCGTCAGCCGGCGCACGTTCGAGCCGTCGACGTTCATTGAGTAGATGTCGAGATCGCCATCCTTGAGCGACGTGAAGACGATCGTCTTGCCGTCGGGCGAGAGCGTGCCCTCGGCGGTGTAGACGCCATTTTTCGTGAGTCGCTGCGTGCCGCTGCCGTCGGCATTGGCCGTGTAGATGTCGAACTTGTCGAGGCCCCAGACGTAGCCCTTGGAGGGATCGGGCTTTTTCGGGCAGGCGCTGTCGGCCGCGCGTGTGGAGGCGTAGAAGACCTTGGTGTCGTACGCGAAGAAGTAGCCGCAGGTCGTCTTGCCGGTGCCATTGGAAATGCGACGCAGCGCGGAGCCGTCGGCGTTCATGACGTACTCCTGATCGCAGCTCCGGTCGTCGCGGGTGCTCTGGAAGATCAGCCGCTTGCCGTCGGCGCTGAAGTACGCCTCTGCGTTCTCGCCGCCGTGCGTGAGCTGGCGAATGTTCGCGAGATGCGGCTCGGCCGGTCGGGGCGACGGGGCGGACGCGGGAGCGGGCGCTGGTTGCGCGGGGTGGGCGGCTCCGCCGTGACAAGCCACCGCGGCCACGAGCGTGACCGCGGTGATTACCTGACGAGCGTTTTGCATCCCGGAAAGCTAATGACCGGGTGTTTGGTCCGCCCGCGCGATGGAGAAGAGGTCCTTCTGCGTCTGACCCTTGCGCAGCACCTCGAGCGCCTTGCGCAGCTGCGGATCGTCCTTGACCGTGCGGCGGAACGCCGTCGAGTCGCCGAAGGCGAGCCGCGCGACTTGCTGCGAGAGCCAGCGGTTCACGAGCGGAGTCGCGGCATTGTACTGCTTGCGGTCCGTCACGATCTTCGCGGTCTCGAGGCGCTTGAACAGCTCGTCGCGCCACTCGGGCTTCACCGTGAAGTCCTTGGTGACGTGATCCTTCAGCTCGAACGAATAGCTGTACAGAATGCCGCGCAGCGCGGGGAACTTGGGCGCGATGGCCTTGGCGAAATCCTGCTCCGCCGTGGTCACCGTGTCCTCGGGGACGATGATGTCGGGAGTGACGCCGCCGCCGCCGTAGATCGTGCGGCCCGCATTGCTCTTGTACATCGGACGATGCTTCTTCACCGAATCCTGCTCGAGCGAATCGGGCGTCGTCTCATTGGGCGCCACGGTTCCGACCGCGGAGTCCGGATCAATGTGCTTTCGGTTCTTCTGGATGGATCGGCCGCTTGGTGTGTACCACTTGCCGGTGGTGAGCTTCATCGCCCAGCCGCCATTGAGTGGGAAAACCGTCTGCACGAGTCCCTTTCCGAACGACGTCGTGCCGACGACGAGCGCCCGATCGTGATCCTGCAGTGCGCCGGTGACGATCTCGCTTGCCGACGCGGAGTAGCCGTCGACGAGCACCACGAGCGGCACGTCGGCGACGTGCTGTCCGTTGTGCGTGCTGAACAGCTGCGGCGGCCCCGTGCGCGTGCGGACGCTCGCGATCGTCTGGCCGTTCGCCAGGAAGAGATCCGCGATGTCGAGTCCCTGATCGAGGATGCCTCCCGGATCGCTCCGGAGGTCGAGCACCATTCCCTTGGCGCCCTCGTGCAGCAGGCGATTGACGTTGGCGCGAAGCTCGGCCGCCGAGTTCTCGCTGAACTGCTGGAGCGGAACGTAGGCGATCTTGTTGTCGAGCATGATCGCGTACGGCACCGCGGGCACGTGGATTTCGGCGCGGACAAACGAATGCTCGATCGGCTGAGCGATGCCGGGGCGCGCGAACTTGACGTTCACCTTCGTCCCGACCGTTCCCACGAGGACATCGGACACCTGCTGCGAGGTCCAGCCGCGTGTGGATGCCGTGTCGATGCCGACGATGTGATCGCCTTCGGCGACACCCGCCTGCTCGGCCGGCGTGTGATCGAACACGCGCACCACGACGATCGCGCCTTCCTGCTGCTCGATCTGCATCCCGATGCCGCCGTATTTGCCGGTGGCAATGGTGGAGAATCGCTTGAGCTGCGCGGGAGTGTAGAGCTCGGAATATGGGTCGTCGAGTTGCTGCACGAGTCCGCGTGCGGCCTTCTCGAAGAGCTGGCTCTGCTGGAGCGTGTCGACGAAGCGGTCGCTTACGAGCGAGAGCACCTGGTCGAACACGTGAGCGCCATTGCGGGTCGATTGCCGCTCGATGGCGGCGCCGCCAATGACGATTGGCAGCGCGATGACGCCGAGCAGCGCCGCTGTACGAATTCGAGACATAAATACCTGGAATGGGAGAGAACAGATCTCCCCTGAAATACGATCGCGCGAGGAGATAGTTCCTCTCTCACCTCGCGCGGACTGGCGTGGGGGTTAGTCCCCGCCGCCTTCGCTTCCGGCCTGTGTCGCGCCGCCACCGCTTACGAGAATCTGCTTCCAGGTGAGCTCCGGACCCTTGCGGAAGCCTTTCTGGGTGAGCTTCACTCCCTCGGGGGAGATCGCAACCATGTATGCGGCACCATTGATGTCGATCTCACGCTTCAGGGTCTTTTCGAGCTTCGTTGCCATGACGAGCACTCCGAGTAGGGGGGTACGAACTTTGGCACCGCAATAACTCTGCTCGCACTACGTATGAGTCCGGTCGTCGAGCGTGTATTCAACATACCACTCACGCATTTGTTGCTGAACGGTAACTTCGCGCAAGAGGCCGGCCGCGATCAACATTTCGTGCGCTGGTTGCAAAACGCGCTGCAGGTGCGATGGATAACGCTGGGCCAGGGGGAGTTGTTCGGCCAGGCGGGCCAGGGTGACGCGCCACCGCGTGGAACCCTCCTCGTGCGCGACTTCGAAGAGGCGGTACAGCCGTCGCGCCACTGGTGAGGACAGCGCCATGTACTGCGCCGCCGAGAGAAGCACCGTGTAGCCTGCGGTGATGTTCGCCCGCGCGATGGGGGACATCGTGACGTACGCTTCGCCAGGCTCGGACGCTGGAAAAGCGGAAAAGAGGCCCAGCTGGTCGCGATCGGCGAAGCGACGCCGCTCGATCACGACGTTCGTGAGGATGCTGAAGCGCGCATTGACGACGCCGTTCGCGTTTCCATCGAAGTATGCCTGCTGCGATTCGAGGGTCGTGTGTTGGAGTCGGGCGAGCGCGGAGCGAAGCTGCCCGTACGTGCGGCCATCCACGCGGCGTCCGATGGAGCGCAGAAACGCGTGCAGCGTGAAGGTGACCGTCCCATCCGATGGAGAGGCGGCTTCCTCGTAGCGGCGCCAGAGCTCGACGTAGACATCCTGGTCGAAGGTGCCGGGAAGGCGATCGCCGGGATTTGGGAGGACGCGCCATTGTCCGCCCGCGGGCGGCAGATAAGTGATTGCCGAGTCATTGGCGGAATCACTGAGACGAAACATTGGAAGCGTTTCGAGCGAGCGGTCGAGCGCGATCGTCCGCGCAGCCGTTCGGCGTCGCGAGGCGAGAACCATGTGCCGGAAAGGTGGACACTCGCGGCAGGGCGAGCAAGCCGAGACGGGCCATGGGGTTTCGGAGCGGCGTCAGCCTTGCATGTGCTGGGGCCATGAACAAGACAGCCAGCCGCGTGAACAGGGCCAGGCGCGCGGGCGACAAACGCAGCATTGTCGAGAAGATCGCCCTCACAGCAGGTGCACTGCTGCTGATCGTGTTCACCATCATCGGGATGGAGTTCACACTTCACGGCTCGCATTTGTCGCACATGGAGGGCGTGGGCAGCGCGGCGCCGCGAGTGGGCGATTCACTGTTCGTGCGCACGATGGAGAGCTTCACCGGCACGCATTTGACGGAAGGGAATCACGTCACGGTGCTGCTGAACGGCGAGCAGACGTACCCAGCGATCTGGAAGGAGCTGCGCGGCGCGAAGCAGACGATCAACCTGCAGATGTACTTCTTCCAGCCGGGGAAGATCGCCGACACGCTCTCCGCGATTCTTCGCGAGAAGGCGCGCAGCGGCGTATCGGTGCGGCTGCTCATGGATGCCTTCGGCTCGCAGAACATCACAGAGGGATATCTCGACATCGCTACGCGCCGCGGGCGTGCACACCGCGATCTTTCGGCCGGTGCACTGGTACGAGATGCAGAAGCTGCAAAACCGCTCGCACATTCGCGCACTGGTGATCGACGGTCGCGTTGGCTTCACCGGCGGCTTCGGCATTGCGGATAAGTGGCTTGGCAACGGACACGCGAAAGATCAATGGCGAGACACCGACGTGCGCTTTACCGGACCCGCTGTGTCGCAGCTGCAGGCGACGTTTGCGGAAGGCTGGGTGGAGGCGACCGGCAACTTGCTTACTGGAGAGAAGTATTTTCCGAAGGAGCCGGTAAAAGAGGAGCCGGCGGAGACTGGCGGGGCTGTTCGACGCGCAGCCGACGATCGGCAGCACGCCGGCCGAGCGCTTTCTGGCGCTGAGCATTGCCGGCGCGCGGCATTGGCTGTTCATTGCCAACTCCTACTTCGTACCGAACTACGATTTCAAGAAGCTGCTAGTAGAGTCGTCGAAGCGCGGCGTGGACGTGCGCATTCTCACTGTAGGCCCTGAATCGGACTCGAAGATCACGCGATGGGCCGGCCGGAAGCAGTACGACGATCTACTGAAGGGTGGCGTGAGGATCTGGGAGTTCGAGCCGACGATGATGCACGCGAAGACGATCGTCGCGGACGGGATGTGGTCAAGCGTCGGGACGATGAACTTCGACAACCGGTCGATGGTGTTCAACAGCGAGTCGAATCTCAACGTGCTCGATTCGGCTACAGGCGCGATGCTCGACTCCGTTTTTCTCAACGACCTCAAGTACTCGAAAGAGGTCACCCGCGCGGACTTCGAGAAGCGCGGGATCTTTCAGCGGATTTGCGAGATTGGATCATTGGCGATAGCGCGGCTGCTGTAGGAACCGGCGCGGCGTAACTTTCACGCATGCCTCGCCGCTCGTCAGCTCCGCTCGCCTCGCTCCATCCGATCGTTCGCGCGTGGTTTGCCGAACGATTCGGGGCGCCGAGCGAGCCGCAGCGGCTGGGGTGGCCGGCGATCGCGAGCGGCGAGCATACGCTGATCCTCGCTCCAACGGGGACAGGAAAAACGCTCGCGGCGTTCATGTGGGAGCTGAACCAGCTCATCGTGCGCGGACTCGAGTCTCCGCTTCCGAACGCCGTCCAAATTCTCTACATCTCGCCGCTCAAGGCGCTCGGCAACGACGTGCAGCGCAACCTCGAGCAACCGCTCGCCGAGCTGCGCGCGCGCTTCGAAGCGAAGGGGAAGGAATTCCCGGAGATCCGAATCGGGGTGCGCACGGGCGACACGCCGGCGGCGGCGCGCGCCAGGATGTTGCGCAAGGCTCCGCACATCCTGATCACGACGCCCGAGTCGCTGAACATTCTGCTGACGAGTGTGCGCGGACGCGGGATGTTCAGCAGTGCGCGCGCGGTCATTGTCGACGAGATCCATGCGGTGGCGGGCACCAAGCGCGGCGCGCATCTCGCGCTAACGCTGGAGCGACTCGAGATGTTGGTGGAGGCGCCGGTGCAGCGCATCGGATTGTCGGCCACGCAGCGTCCGCTCGAGGAGGTCGCGCACTTCCTGGGTGGGATGCGCGCTGCGGGCGAGGACGGAGCGGAAGCAGAGTTCCGGCCCGTGACCATCGTGGACTGCGGGCTGGTGAAAACGATGGAGCTGAGTGTGATCTCCCCGGTGCCCGATCTCGGCGAGGTGGGCGGAAGCGTGTGGCCCGCGGTGGCGGAGATGGTGCTCAAGTACATCCGCCAGTCGCGGACGACGCTCGTGTTCGTGAACAATCGCGCGCAGGCGGAGCGGATCGCGGCGCGTGTGAACGTACTCGCCGAGGAACAAATCGCACGGCCGTACCACGGCTCACTCGCGCGAGAACGGAGGCTGGAGCTGGAGCGCGCGCTCAAGGCGGGGGAGCTGCCCGCGCTGATCTCCACCAGCTCGCTCGAGCTCGGGATCGACATTGGCTCCGTGGACCTCGTGATCCAGTTGCAGAGTCCGAAGCGAGTCAGCGCGGGGCTGCAGCGAATCGGGCGCGCGGGCCACAATCTCGGCGCGGTGAGCCGAGGAGTCGTGATCCCGACTTTTCGCGACGATTTGGTGGAGAGCGCAGCCATTGTCGAGGCGATGCGGGCGGGCGACGTCGAGCCGACGCGGGCGATCCAGAACGCGCTCGATGTGCTCGCGCAAAGCATCGTCGCGATGGTGAGCGTCGACGACTGGACCGCGGGGGATGCGTTCACGCTCGTGCGTCGCGCGTATCCATATCACCGGCTCACGCGTACGGCATTCGACGAGGTGCTGTCGATGCTGTCGGGGAAGTACTCGTCGGACCTGGCCGCGGAGCTCGAACCGAGGATGACGTGGGACCGCGTGAACGACCGCCTCGCGGGAACGCGCGCGTCGCGGATGATGGCGGTGATCTCTGGTGGGACCATTCCGGATCGCGGCCTTTATACCGTGAACCTGTCGGACCGCACGAGACTCGGAGAGCTCGATGAGGAGTTCGTGCACGAGTCGCGCGTGGGCGACGTGTTTCAGCTCGGGTCGGCGACGTGGCGCATCCGGTCGATCGAGCACGACCGCGTGATCGTGGCGCCCGCGCCGGGCGCACCGGCGCGGATGCCGTTCTGGCACGGAGAGTTCTCGACGCGGTCGGTGCCGCTGAGTCATCGCGTGGGTGAGCTGCGGCGCCAGCTGGCCGCGGTGGACATTCATGACGAATCCGTGGACGCGGGGCTCGAGGCGCGCTATGGAGTGGATGCGGCGTGCGCGCAATCACTGCGCTCGTACATTGCGGAGCAGCGTGCGTCCACCGGCGTGGTGCCCGACGATCGTACGATGGTCATCGAACAATTCCGAGACGAGATGGGCGCGGTGCGGGTCATCCTGCACTCGGTGTTCGGCGGACGCGTGAATGCGCCGTGGGGAATGGCGCTGGCGCAGCGCGTGCGCGAGGCGCTGCCGGGGATGGAGGTGCAGGTGCAGACCACCGACGACGGCATCATGCTGCGGCTTCCGAATCTCGGGACGACGGCACCGCTTTCCGCGCTGATGCATCTGTCCGCGGAGGAGGCGGAGACGCGCGTGATGGACGAGGTGGGAAGCACGTCGCTGTTCGGGGCGCGCTTTCGCATGAACGCGGCTCGCGCGCTGCTCTTGCCGCGCGGATCGCCGAAGCGCCGGATGCCGCTCTGGCTGCAGCGACTCAAGGCGCTCGATCTGCTCGATGCGGTGCGTCGCTTCCCGAGCTTTCCGATTCTCGTCGAGACGTACCGCGAGGTGTTGCAGGACGCGTTCGACATGGCGGCGCTGAAGGAGTTGCTCGACTCGATCGGCGCCGGCCGCATTGCGATCAGAACGGTGGAGACGGAGCGCGCGTCGCCGTTTGCGGCGAGCCTTCAGCTCGGATTCGTGATGGACTGGCTCTACGGCGACGACACGCCGAGGGCGGAGCGCGCAGGCTGCGCTGCTCTCGATCGATCGCGGATTGCTCGACGAGGTGATGGGCACGGAGGGCGCGGACGAGGGAACGCTCGAGGCGATCGAGCAGCTGCTCGCGGAACGCCGCGGGACCGCGGAAGGGCGCCGCGCGCGCACGGCGGACGAGCTGGCGGTGTTGCTCGATCGCGCGGGCGACCTCACTGTGGACGAGCTGCGCGCGCGCGTGGCGAATGCGGATGGCTGGCTCGGTGCGAACGATCCGCTGGCGGAGCTGCTCGACGAGGGGCGAGCGCTGGCGATTCCGTTCGCCATCGCCGGCATCCCGGAATTCGAGTGGCGCGTGGTGTTGACGGAATCGTTCGGCAGGTACGCGGCCGCGCGGGCGCCGGACACGATCGCGCGAGTGCGCGCGGGAGCGTCGCTCGTCGAGCGAGACGCGAACGATGTGATTCCCGTCCCGATGCGGAACGCGGTGCTCGAGCCGAGGATCGCGCGCCGCGAGATACTCGCGCGATGGCTGGCGCTCGCGGGGCCGGTGACGGTGCAGGAGGTGCGCGAGCGGTATGGATGGCCCGACGCGTGGATCGAGAAGCGGATCGGAGAGTGGGAGGAGAACGGGAAGCTCGTGCGCGGGCGATTCCGGCGCGATGTCGAGGCTCCCGAATGGGCGACGCGCCGTGTAGTCGAGCTGGCGCGCAACCGTGCGCTCGCCGCGCTGCGCAAGCAGATCCAGGCGGTGGACCTCGCGACGTTTGCCGCCTTCCTGCAGCGGTGGCAGCATCTCGACCCGCGCGAGCACCTCGATGGCGTGAGCGGCGTGAGCGCGATCCTCGCGCAGATGACGGGACTGCCGCGCGCGCCCGGCGCGTGGGAGCGCGACATTATCCCAGGGCGCATGGAGCGCTACGAGCCGGCGTGGCTCGCGCAGCTCGCGAGCGGTGGATCGATCGTATGGGCGGGCGGCAGCCGCCCCGATCCCGATGCCGCGCCCGCGCTCACCAGCGTGCGCTTCTTCCCGCGCGGCGAGGGCGCGATCTGGCTCGACGAGGAAGACGAGCCGCCGCTTACGGCAAACGCGACCGTGGTGCGCGCGGCGCTCGAGAAGTACGGCGCGTCGTTCATCGCCGATGTGGAGGCGGCGACCGGGCTCACCTCTCTGTCGGTGCGCGACGCGCTGCGCGAGCTGTCCGCGGCGTCGCTCGTGACGAACGACACCGTCGAGGCGCTGCGCGAAGTCGTGCGCACACGCTCGATTCCCGGACGTGCGCGCGCGGGGCGCGGGCAGGCGATCCAGGATCCGACGCGCTGGCTTCCCGAGAGCTTCGAGGCGACGCCGGGGCGGCCGGTCTACTCGCGCATGCCGAGCCAGCGGAGACTGCCCAAGTGGAGACGACCGGACCTTCCGGGCCCGCGTTCCGCTTGGGTCGGTCGATGGTCGCTGCTGCGAACTCCGGGCACCTGGGGCACGCGCCCAGAGGAAGAAGAGCATGCGGAGCAGATCGCGCGACAGTGGCTCGACCGCTACGCGATCGTCACGCGCGACTGGTGGCGGCGCGAGCGGCCGCCGGTGTCATGGCGCGCGATCTACCGCGAGCTCAAGCGCCTCGAGTACCGGGGCGAGGTGCGGCGCGGCTATTTCGTCGAAGGAATGGGTGGGGCGCAGTTCGCGCTTCCGGAGGCGGTGGAGCGACTGCGCGCGCAGCCCGATCTCGACGCCGAGGCGCCGATCATCGTGATGTCCGCGGCCGATCCCGCTAATCCGTACACGCTTCCCCTCGAGTCGATCGAGCCGGGCTCGCTCGTGCGCCCTCGCGGCGCCGGCGCGTTGCTGCTCACGCGCCGCGGCCTCGTGATCATGAACGCGGAAGCGCGGGGCAGGCGCATCTCGATCGCGCCCGACGCCTCCGATGCCGACATCACCAAGGCCGCGCGGCTACTCGGTGAATATCTGAGCCGGGGCAGCTCCACTGGCGCGCGTCCGGCGCGCGATCCGCGCATCGAGATCGTGAACGGCGACGCGGCGGGCGCCAGCGCGCACGCGGACGCGATCATGGACGCGGGGTGGCGCCGCGCGACGGATGGGTTGGTGTTCTACCGGTTGTGATGACGCGCGAACGTCAGCGAATATCCGCGCGGCCGAGCGCGGCGCGTACGGCTTCGCGCATCGCCATCACCGCCTCTTCGCTCGACGCCGGCGAATCATCTCGCACGTGGAGCTCGATTCCCTCGGCCACCTGCACGCGATGCCACACGCCGTCGTGCGCGCCGTTGTCGGCGACGACGCCGTCCGCGCGCGCACCGAGCGCGGGCGCGAGCGACGATGCGACGCGGCGCTCGAGTGCATCACCCGTGAGGCCGCCCACCTCTCCCTTGATCTTCTCCAGCGTGAGCCCTTCGCGCTGGCGGATCTTGATGAAGAGGAGCTGCAGCAGGTGCCGGTAGCCGTACGTCGCCGCTGTGCCGGTGCCATCCGGATGGTCGAGGAGACCTGTCGACACGTAGAACCGAACCGCGCGAGCACTTGGCTCGGCGCGTGCGGCGCCGTTCGTCGGGCGCATGCCCGCCGCGTCGACGAGCGCCGTGGCGTGGGCCGCGAGCCCGCGCGAGTTCCACGGCGCGTGCCGCGAGTGCGCGCGGAGGAGTGGGACGGGCGATTCGGCCATGGGTCATCAATATAGGGCGTACGAACACGGCGGGAAGCACATTCGCGCTCCCCGCCGTTTTCGACGCCGAACCGTCAGACGAAGCTATTTCCGCCGGGCGGCCTTCTTGGCACCCTTTTTCGACCCGCCCTTCTTCGGAGCGCTCTTTCTGGCGACCGCCTTCTTTGCGGACGCTTTTTTTGCCGCCGGCTTCCTGGCGCTGCTCCTTTTCGATGGAGCCTTCTTCTTCGCTGCGGCCTTCTTTGCGGGCGCCTTCTTGGCTACGACCTTCTTTGCCGCGGCCTTCTTGGGCGCGGGAGCGCTCTTCGCGGCCGGCGCCGCCTTCTTCGCGGGCGCAGCAGCCTGCTTGGACGCGCCCTTCGCTCCCGACGACGAGGACACGTTGCCGTTTCCGGCCGCCGCCGCAGCGCTCTTCGCATCCTGCCGCTCCGCCTTGCTCGCCGCGCGTGATGCGCGCGCCGAAGTCAGGGGCGCGACGTCGTCCTCTTCTTCCTCTTCGATGATGACGGCAGGCGTCTCCCCGTCCTCGTCCTCTTCGTCGTCCGTGCTGTCCCAGAGCTCTTCGCCGGTGGTCTTCGTCATTCCCCAGCCGCTGCCTTCCTCGTCATCATCGTCGTCGTAGGAAGCGCCGCCGCCGCCACCGTAGCCTATGTCCTCTTCGTCGTCCTCATGCTCCGAGAGATAGAGCTTCTCGTTGAACTCATCACCACGCGGCATGCCTGCCTCCTTTCATGTTATTGATCACGAAGCTCACGATCCGTAAGAGCAGCTTCAAGAGGATATTTGCGAATCACGGGCTGCAGATCGCATGCCCCGCGATCTGCGCCTTTGAACCGCGGAATCATAGCGACTGTTCCGGTAGAACACCCCAATATCACGGATCGAAACAAACGTCAAGCGCCGAGCCATCGCGGATTGCCGACGATCGTTTTAGTCCCCGCCCGCCGGGAGCGGCGCGGCGCCCCCGACGGTCCCGTGCGCCCGATCCTCGATTCGGTGCTCGGCCCGCTCGAAGCGTTTCTGCAGCGCGTCGAGATAGGTGTAGAACACGGGCGTTACGTACAAGCGTGATGATCTGGGAAAACGCGAGCCCTCCCACCACCGCCACGCCCAGCGGGCGCCTCGACTCGGCACCCGCACCCGTGCCCAAGGCGATCGGAAGCGTGCCCATCAGAGCGGCCATCGTCGTCATCATGATGGGACGAAATCGTACGCTGCAAGCCTCGAGGATCGCATCGCGCGCCGATTTCCCCTCGCTGCGCTCCGCCTCGATCGCGAAGTCGATCATCATGATCGCGTTCTTCTTCACGAGGCCGACCAGCATGATGATGCCGACGAAGGCGTACACGCTGAGCTCCATGTGGAAGATCCACAGCGTGAGAAGCGCACCGAAACCGGCGAATGGAAGGCCGGTCAGAATGGTGAGCGGGATGGATGAAGCTCTCGTAGAGAATCCCCAGCACGATGTAGATGATCAGAATCGCGAGCACGAGCAGTACGAGCAGTCCCTGCTGGGCCGCCTGGAAGGCTTGCGCGGTACCCGAGAATGCGGTGGTGACGCTCGACGGAAGGGTCAGGGCAGCGATCCGGTTCACATCGTTTACCGCCGTTCCAATCGACACGCCCGGCTGCAGGTTGAACGAGAGCGTGACCGAAGGCAGCTGCCCCGAGTGATTCACCGTCGCCGGCCCGGTGCTCGGCGAGACCTTCGCGAGCGAGCCGAGCGGAACGAGGTCGCCCGTTGCCGAGTGAACGTAAAGGAGGCCGAGCGCATCCAGATTCTTCTGGTACTGCGGCTCGAGCTCCATGACCACCCAGTACTGATTGTTGGGCGTGTAGATCGTGGACACCTGCCGTGCGCCGTACGCGTTGTAGAGCGCATCCTCGATCGGTATTGGCGGTGATGCCGAGTGATGAGGCGCGATCGCGATTGATGTCCACGGAGACCTGGGGATTCTTGATCTGCAGGTCGCTCGTGACGTCCGTGAGGCCTGGCAGTGCGCGCAGCTTCTGCTCCATGACGCCGGCGTAGTGGTACAGCGTCGCGATGTCGGTGGCCTGCAGGGTGAACTGATAGAGACTCTTGGCTCGAGCGGCCGCCGATGTTGATGGGCGGCGGGTTCGTGATGTAGACACGCGTGCCGGGCACCACGGCGAGTTTTTGCGTGAGCTCCCGCGCCACAGCGTCCGCATCGAGCTTTCGATCGGACGGATCCTTCAGGTGCATGAAGAGGCGCCCCTGATTCATTGTCGGATTGCGTCCGTTTGCACCAACCGACGACATGAACCCCACTACGTTCGGATCCTTCGACACGATCGCGGCGAGCTGTTTCTGGTGCGCGACCATCGCCTCGAAGGACGTTCCCTGCTCGGTTTCCGTGGAGGCGCCGAGTTGTGACGTGTCCTCACTGGGCAAGAAATCCCTTTGGAACGATCGCGCCCAGGCACGATGGTGCCGAGCAGGATGAGGGCCGAAAACGCCAGCGCGTACGGGCGGTGGTCCATGACCCAGGCGAGGGTACGCTGGTAGAAGTGCAGCGTTTTCTCGTACGCGCGCTCGGTGATCACGAACAGGCGGTTGTGCTTCTCCTCGTGCTTCGGCCTGAGGAAGCGGCTGCACAGCATCGGCGTGAGCGTGAGCGACACGAATCCAGAGACGATGATCGACGCGCCGATCGTTACCGCGAACTCGTGGAAGAGGCGGCCGACGAGACCGCCGAGGAAGAGCACGGGCACGAATACCGCGACGAGCGACATCGTCATCGAGAGAATCGTGAAGCCGATCTCGCGCGAGCCGACGAGCGCGGACTCGAACACCGGCTCGCCCTTCTCGATGTGGCGGACGATGTTCTCGAGCATGACGATGGCGTCGTCGACGACGAAGCCGACCGACAGCGTGAGCGCCATCAACGAGAGATTGTCGAGGCTGTAGTCGAGCATGTACATCACCGCGAACGTGCCGACGAGCGACATCGGCAGCGCGAGGCTCGGGATGATCGTCGCGGAGATGTTGCGGAGGAAGATGAAGATCACGAGCACGACGAGAAACAGCGTCAGCATCAGCGTGAACTTCACGTCGGTGACGGATGCCTCGATCGTGAGCGACTTGTCGTAGAGCGTCTGCACGGTGACCGAGCCGGGGAACTGGCTCTCCATCTGCGACATCGCCGCCTTCACGTCCTTCGCGACCTGCACCGTGTTCGTTCCCGGCTGCCGCTGCACCGCGAGCACGATGGCGCGCTGGCCGTTGAACCAGCTCGCGACCTTGCTGTCCTGCACGCCGTCGATGACGTTGCCGATGTCCTGCAGGCGAACGGGCGCGCCGTTCTTGTAGGCGACGATGAGCGGAGCGAAATCCTTGGCGTTGGAGAGCTGCCCGTTCGCCTGCACCGTGTACGCCTTGTCGGTGCCCCACAGCACGCCCGTCGGGAGATTGACGTTGCCGGTATTCACCGCGTCGGCGACCTCATCGATGCCGATCTTGCGCGTCGCCATGGCCTGCGGGTCGAGCTGGATGCGCACCGCGTACTTCTGGGAGCCGTACACCTGCACCTGCGCGACGCCCGACACCATGGAAATGCGCTGCGCCAGGAACGTCTCGGCGTATTCGTCGAGCTGGGAGAGCGGGAGCGTCGTCGAACGCAGCGCGAAGTAGAGGATCGGAGCGGCCGACGGGTCGACCTTCTGGTACGACGGCGGGACGATGTTCTGCGGGAGCTGGCGTAGCGTCTGCGAGATCGCGGCCTGCACGTCCGCGGCGGCCGCATCGATGTTGCGGTCGAGCGCGAACTGCAGCGTGATGCTCGTGGAGCCGAGCGCGCTCTGCGAGGTCATCGCGTCGATGCCGGCGATCGTCGAGAATTGTTTCTCGAGCGGTGTCGCGACCGACGACGCCATCGTCTCCGGGCTCGCGCCGGGAAGCGACGCGTTCACCGAGACGGTGGGATAATCGACGGTGGGCAGATCGCTCACCGCGAGATTGCGGTAGGAGACGAGTCCGAAGAGAAGAATGCCCGCCATGACGAGCGTCGTCATGACGGGACGTCTGATGAACAGCGCTGATATACTCATCCCGGCCTCTGCTGATCTCCGCCAGTGGGCGGCTTGATCTGAACCTTGGTTCCCGTATTCAATCGCAGCTGGCCATCCGTGACGACCTGTTCGCCGGGCTTCACGCCCTGCGAAATGATCGTGACGTCGCCCGCTGCACGGTCGACGGTAATCTCACGCTGAGTAGCGGTGCTGTCCGCGTTGATCACGAAGACGTAGTTCCCGCTCTGTCCTTCGACGACGGCCTGCGTCGGAACCACGATCGCGTTCTGCTGCTGGAAGAGCTCGAGCGAGGTGGTCACGAACTCGCCTGGCCAGAGTGCGCCATCCTTGTTCTCGAAGGTGCCCTTGAGGAGAATCGTTCCCGTCGTCGTGTCGATGGCGTTGTCGACGAAGGAGAGCAAGCCGGCGCTCGACGTGCCGGGCGAGCTGACCGGGTGCGCGCTCACCGGAAGAGTGGTGGAGGCGTACTGGCGAATGCGCTGCAGGCTCGCCGCGGGCACGGCAAAGCGCACGAGGATCGGATGGATCTGGTTGATCGTGACGAGCGGCGTCGTGGCGGGGATCTTCGCGAGATACCCGGTGCGAACCTGCAAGCTGCCCGCTCGTCCGGAGATGGGCGACCGGATAGTCGCGTACTGATAGTTGAGCCGCGCCTGCTGCGCCGCGGCCTCATCCGACGCGAGCGTGGCCTTGAGCATTGCAGCGGTCGTCTTCACCTGCTCCATTTGCTGCGAGGTGACGTAGTTCTTGTCGACGAGTGCGCTGTAGCGCGCGACATCCGAGTTGGCGCTCGCGAGCTGCGCGCGGTCGCGCTCGACTACCGCCTCCGTCTGGTCGAGCGTCGCCTGGTATGGGCGCGTGTCGATCTCGAAGAGGGGCTGCCCCGCCTTCACATCATCCCCTTCCTTGAACAGAATTTTCGTGATGATCCCGCCCACTTGCGGCTCGATCGCGACGGTCTGCATTGGCTCGACGGTGCCGTTGGCCTGCAGCACGTAGGGCACCGTGCGCAATTCCGCCTTGCCGACGGTCACCGGTACCGCGGGCGTGGGTGGCGGCGCCTTCTTGCCACAGGCGAGAAGCGCAGTGGCGACGGCCACCGTTGCAATAGTGCGAAGCGAACGACGATCGATCATTGCGGCGGTGCCTCTCGAGTGGTGTCCGGGGTGACGCGAATGTTGGTTCCGCCGCTCGTATCGAGAACGCCGGTGTCGTGTGCGAGTTGTGCGAGCGCGGTTTGCCAAACCCAGCGCGCCTGCACCTGCTGTGCTCGCGCGGAGGCGAGTGCGCTCTGCGCCGTGAGCAGGTCGACGAACAGGCCGACGCCGGCGCGGTAGCGGCCGAGCGCGGCGTCCTCGGACGACTGCGCGCTCGCGAGCAGATCATCCGCTGTATTTACCCGCTTGGCCGCCGTTTGTAGCGCGTAATAGGAGCTGAACACCTGAAAGATCACCTGCTGCTTGACCGATGCCGCACGTCCGAGCGCGGCATTGGCTTCGGCGCGCGCCTGCGTCACCGCGTACTGGCGTGAGAAGCCGGAGAAAATAGGAATCGCGAGTCCCAGCGTCAGCGTGTAATTGTTGGCGCCGCCGGGAAGTGTCTGTACATACGTGCGGCCACCTGTTCCAGTTGCCTGAATCGAGGGGAAAAGATTCCCGCGCGCGGCGCGCACGGTGCCGACGGCCTGGCGGTACTGCGCTTGGGCGGACGCGAGATCGGGGCGGCTGCTTACGGCGCGCGCGATGAGCGCGTCGACGCTGTCCGTCGCCGGCCCGACGTTCGTCGCCGGTGCCGCCTCGATGTCGTACGGCGAGTTCGCCGGAAGTCCCATCGCCGCCGCGAGTGCGCCGCGTGTCGTCTGCAGATCACCCTCCGTAGTCTCGAGGGTGAGCGTTGCCTGCGAGTACGCCGTTTTCGCCTGGAGGACGTCGGCGATCGTCGCGAGACCGACGCGCTGGCGCTCCTGGGTCGATTGAAGACTCGTTTCAGCCTCCTTCACGCTCAGCCGCTCCGATTCGACCAAGCCCTTGTTCGCCATGTAGTTGAAATACGCGCTCTCGACCTCGAGCACGACGTTCTGGAGCGTCGCGTTGTGGGTCCAGTTGGCGGCGATCAGCGCCTGGCGCGCGGACTCGATCGTGCCGGCGCGCCCTCCCAGATCGGCGATCAGCCAGCTAACGGACACGCTGGGTCCGTAGTTGGTTTGCGCGGAGGGACGGATCACGCTGTCGTTGCTGAAGCTGGGTGAAGATTTCAGGCGCGTGACGCCGATTTCGGCGTTGATCGTTGGATAGTAGAGCCCTTTCGACCCGCCGTAGGCGGCCGCTGCCGCGCGCGCGTTCGCCCACGAGATCTGCGTTTCAGGGTTGTTGCGCAGCGCCAGGTCGACGACATCCCCCAGCGTCAGCGTGTTCGCTCGTGAGAGCAGGTCGCTCGGAAAGGACGTCGGGGCTCGCGGGAATCGAGTCACGAGGCGGGGCGGGTGGCGTCCATTCCTTGTTGGGTGTGGGCGCCGTGCCCGCCACGCCGGCTACCGATGGTGTGCCCGCACATCCGGCGCTCAGCACAATCCCTGCGATCAAACAAACTCTCTTCACGAAGCGGGCACGGGTGAAAGGACAAACGCTGCCTTCATACGCGCGGCTCCACTACCATGTTGGGGATAGTGAAGATTCACAGCGTGCTCAGGCGATGCGCGTTTCCTCTCGCTTCGCGATGACCGCGTCGAGCGCCAGCACGACGGCGGGGTCGAACAGGGTACCTGCGTGAGTGTTGATCGTCGCCACCGCCGCCAGGGGAGAAACGGCCTCGCGGTACGGGCGTGTGGACGTCAGGGCGTCGAAGGCGTCCGCGGAAGCTATGATGCGTCCCCCCAACGAGATAGCCTCACCGGCTACCCCACGCGGATAGCCGCCTCCGTCAAAGTGCTCGTGGTGGTCGCACACGTAGTCGAGCGCCCGGCCCAGGTAGCGCAGGGGGGACAGGATCTGCATCCCAATGCGCACATGCTCGCGCACGTGGTTCATCTCTTCGGGGCTGAGGTCTGCCGCCTTCGCGAGTACGATCTCGCTGACTCCTGCCGTGCCCACATCGTGAAGAAGACCGGCGACGCGAACCGCCTCGACGGTCGGTTCATCGAGACCGAGATGCAGGGCGATGCTGACCGCGAGCGAGGAGACGCGCTCCGAGTGCCCCTTCATGAAGAGGCTCTTGGCCTCCATCGCACTGATCACGGAGTGCGCGACATCGACGGTGAGCAGCTCGAGCGACACGCGATCGCGCTCCATGATTTCCAGCTTGCGGGCCGCATCCGCGAGTGCCGCCTGCTCGGCGCGCCGATGCTCGATGATGCGAGAGCGCCGCGCCAGGGCGTCGACGACCTCGCGATGGAGGTCCGTGAGCTCGATGGGCTTCACCAGATAGGCGGTCGCGCCGCGCGCGAGCGCCGTGCTCGCGGTGACCGCGTCGTTCACGGCCGACAACATCACGATCGCGAGATCGGGCTCCTGTGCGAGCGCGGGGACAATGAGCTCCAGCCCCGTCATTCCCGGCATGCGGACGTCGCACACCATCGCATCGAAGTGCTGATGCCGCATCGCCTCGAGCGCCGCCGCGCCGGAGGCGACGGGCACCGCGTGAAAGCCGCGAAGCTTGAGGAAGCGTGAGAGTGCCGTGCGGATGGCCGCCTCATCATCGACGACGATGATGCGAGCGATCGCGGCCGATTCGACGGCATCAGGCGTGACCGCGGCAATTTGGTTTGACATCAGCTTCAGCGTCATGCGAGGCTCTCGTCGATCTGCAACGTGAGGCGGAAGGTCGCGCCGGCACCGGGTGCGCTATGCACGGTGAGCATGCCACCGTGCGTCTGGACGATCCCAAAGCTGACACTAAGGCCGAGCCCGGTGCCAGCGCCTTCCGGCTTCGTCGTGAAGAATGGCTCGAATATACGCTTCTGCACCTCGACGGACATGCCTTGACCAGTATCTGACACTTCGACGATCACGCGTCCGCCGGCCGCGCTCGTGCGCAGCGTGATTATGCGCTTGGGACAGTTCGCAACCGAGTGCTCGGCGTTGACGACGAGATTGAGCAGCACCTGCTGGAGTTGGCGGTCGTCGCCGCGCACGCGGGGGAGCGACGGATCGAGCTCCTGATGCAGCTCGATCCCCGCCGTGCGAAGCCCGTAGGTGCGCAGGCGCATCGTCTGCTCGATGAGCTCGTTCATGTCGATCGGGACGCTGCGCGGTCCGGTCTTTCTCGCGAAGGTGAGGAGGTCGCGGATGACGGAGACGGCGCGGTCGGCTTCGCGCTTGATCATCTGCGCCGCCTCGAGCTGGTCTGGCGTAAGGCGATCTTCCTGGAGCAGCTGCGCGAACGCGGAGATTCCGGTGAGCGGATTGTTCACTTCGTGCGCGACGCCCGCGACCAGCTCCCCTAGCGCGACGAGCTTCTCCGATTGGCGGAGCTGCTCGGCGACGCGGCGCTCCTCGGTCATGTCGCGCGTAGTGATCACGCTGGCGGTGATCTCGCCTTCGTCGTTCACAATGTTGTTGATGCTCAACCACGCCGGGAACTCCGTGCCGTTCTTGCGGTGGAGCAGAAGCTCTCCGGACCAGGAGCCGGACGCCGCCAAATCCTCGCGCGGCGCCTCGCGCGTGTGGTCGTGCGCCCGCACCGTCGGGAGAACGGTGAGGGCGTGCGATGAGAGTCCGATGAGCTCATCGCGCGAATAGCCGTATTCGCGGAGCGCTGCACCGTTGGCGTAGAGAACGAGGTCGTCGCGCGAGCGAATCAGCACCGGCTGGTCCATCGCCTCGAGAGCCACGGCGAGTGCGCGCGAACGCTCGTTCGCCGCGCGCTCCGCGGCCGTCGCCTGCGCGCGCGCGATGGCGGTGCCGGCCTGGCGAGCGATGAGCATCACGATGTCGACGACCTCCGCGTCGTACGCATTGGGGCTGTTCGACTGCGCCTGCAGCACCCCGAGCACGCGTTCGCCGTTGACGATCGGCGCGCTCAGCACGACTGCCATGCCGGGCTGCACGTATGCCAGCGAGTCGCCGGCGCCCGCAGTGCTGGTGACGTTTGGCTCACCCGTTTCCAATGCCACGACCATGCTGCTCGCGGGGAGAGCTCCCCGAGCGATCGCCATTCTTCCCGCTCCATCCGGGATTCCTTCGATGCCGTTCGTCACGACGTATTCGGGGATGAGCACATCGTTCTGCTCGTCGTGGCACATCAGTACGAAGCACGGCGCATCCACGATCGATGCGACCGCGCGATAGCTCTCGGCGTACACTTCCTCGAGCGAGACGGCAGCGGCGATCGCCTGCTGCACCCTTGCGACTGCGGCGAGGCGCTTGGCACGCTGCTCCACTCGCTCGAGCAGGAGCGCGTTGCGAAGCGCGAGCGCGCAGTGACCGCCGAAGTCGATGAGCAGTGTGCTCTGCTCGTCATCGAACGACTGAGGAGTCAGGTAGCGGAGCACCAGCAACCCCTGCAACCGTCCCTCGGCGCCGAGCGGGATGAAGGCGAGAGAGCGAATGCCGGCCTCGACGAGGACGGCACGAAGCGGATCATCGACGAGCGAGTCCAGGTCGCGCAGGAAGCTCGGGACGCCGGTGAGCATCACAGCGCCGCCGGTGACGTTCCAGAACTTCGGCAAAGCGAGGCTGGCGACGTTGCTGCCAGGGCCGGATGACACCGCGGTGGTCACGACGCCGCTCATGGATGCCTGGTAGAGCGTGAGGCCGTCCGCGTCGAGCGCCGTGATGGAGATGCGCTCGATGTCGGCGTAGATCTCCTCGGGCGTGAGGTGCATGGCGAGGCTTCGCGCGGAACCTGCCAGAATGCTCGCGTGCTCCATTGCGCGCACCGACTGGCGATAGAGGCGCGCGTTGTCGATTGCGATCGCCGCGTGGTTGGCGAGGGAGAGGAGCAGCTCTTCGTCGTGTGAATCGAAGCGGCGCTCGGGAACGTCGAAGACGCTGATGGCGCCGATGACGAGGCCATTCGCGACGCACGGCACGGCGACGATGTTGTCCGCCTCCGGTGCGTCGCTGCGGCGCTCCCACAGCGGGAGCTCGCCGGACGACGAGAAATTTCCGAATGCATTGGAGGCCGTAACGGCGAGATCGCCAAGATCGCCATGCGTCGCGGCGATCACCATTGCGCCCTCCTCGACGAGGCCCAACCGCGCGCCGCGCGCATGGAGAAGTTCTGCGGCATGGCGGACGATGAGCGAGAACACGCGGTCGAGCTCGAGCGACTGGTTGATTCGCTGCACGATCTCCGCGAGGGCGCGCGCTTCACGCGCGCTGCGCTCCGGACTTACGAGCAGAGTCTCAGCCATGACCGGCATCAACGCAAAGTTGGCACCGCCGGGAGTCAAAGAGCGGGGCCGTATGTTCTTGAGCAATTCAATTCACATTGGGTGGCATCCGCACGCGTGCCGGTGGTGCGCGAGGTCGCGTATGAGGACGATACCCCTTAGTGCGCTGTAACTGGCGTTAATTGGTGGATTCTAATCCTCCACGAACTCGATCCTTACGGGCTTGTCGATCAATCCGCTCTCGACGCCCCGCGCGAGCAACGCGCGAACCGCTTCGCGTCCCCGATCGCCGTAGTCGAGTGTCCAGTCATTTACGTACATGCCGACGAAGGTGTCGCGCCTTGCCGCGATCGAGGCCGCGCGAAAACTGCATCGCATGGTCGAGCGCCTTCACTCGATGCTCGAGACCGTATGCGATGCTCGCGCGAAGATGCCTGGACACGGTGCGAATGAGATCGGCGCCCAGATCCTTGCGGACGACGTTGCCGCCGAGGGGAAGGGGAAGGCCGGTCTCCTGAAACCACCATTCACCCATGTCGGCGATGAGATGAAGGCCGCGGTCGCCGAAGGTGAGCTGCCCCTCGTGGATGAGCAGGCCGGCGTCGACCTCACCGTTCACGACGACATCCTCGATTTGATCGAACGGCGTCATCACCGCCTCGAAGTCCGGCTCGTAAAGCCGCATCGCGAGATAGGCGGTGGTGAGCGGACCGGGAATGGCGATGCGCTTTCCGCGCACATCCGCGCGCGACATCGGCGTGCGCGCGACGAGTCGCGGGCCGTATCGGTCGCCCATTGATGATCCGTGAGGCAGAAGTGCGTAGCGGTCGGTCAGGTACGCGTAGGCGTGAATCGAGACCGCGGTCACCTCGAGCTCGCGCGCTGAGGGCGCGCTGGTTCAGCGACTCGATGTCCTGCAGCTCGTGTACGTAGCGCAGGTCGCCCGTGTCGATCTTTCCCTCGGCGAGCGCGTAGAACATGAAGGCGTCGTCGGAGTCCGGGCTATGGGCGACGCGAATCGTCTTGGTCGGCATGTGTCGGGTCAGGGAGTCGCGCGCGCGGAGCTACTTGCTCGCGAGCGCGTCTCGAATGTCGGCGGTGTGACGGTCGTATTCGGGGAGCTTTTTCGCGAGCTCGGACTTCTGCGCGGAGTGCAGCCTGGCGCGATACGCGGCCGCGCCGGCGGCGTCACCGCTGGCGCGCGCGACCTGCATCGCGAGCACGAGCCCGAGCAGATGCGTCGGCTGTTTCGCGAGGATGCTGTCCGCCTCGTTCTTTGCGGCAGGCAGCGCGCCTGCAACTTCGGCGATCCGGCCCATGTCGAAGCGGACATTGGCGTCTGGATTCGGAATCATTTGGTAGGCGGAGATCGCCATTGGAGCGAAAAACTGAACGCTGTCCTTCTTCCCCTCGGTGTCGAGCCGCATGATGCGATCGAACAGCCGATCGGCGCGCTCGCGCGGAGACAGGTTCGAGATGTCGGGCGCGCGCACGCCGGGAGTGTCGGTGTCGGCTGCGGGGCCACCCTGGGCGTCGCCGCCCTGCGGACCCTCCTGGGCCTGCGCGGCATTCGCGGGCGGCGTCGAACGAAAGCGCTGGCCCGCGAGGAGCGCGATGAGACAGACGAGCGCAATTCCGGCGATCGCCCAGGGGAGTGTCGTCGAGCTTGCATTGGGGCGCGCACCGCTCGCCGTACCGGCTGCCATCCCGCATTGATGACAGAACTTCGCGCCCGGCGTAAGGATGGTCGCGCAGGCTGCGCAGCGCGCCCCAGCCAGGGGCGAGCCGCAACTCGCGCAGAAGTGTCCGCTCGCGGCCTCGCCGCAGCTCGGACAGGTGGTGGGCGAAGGCGCGGACGGTACGCTGGCAGGAGGGACAGTCATCGTGTGGAATCTACTTTGAGTTGAACCGCGCCGCCGAAGGGCGATATTTCAGTCGTCGCCACTTCCCGCACCGACCGCCAGCCGATGCCCTCCAAATCGACGAGCCTCGAAATCTCGCGCATTGATCCACGCGAGCCCGAAGCTGCCGCGCTCATCAGGGCAATGACCGTCGAGGTAACCAGGCTCTACGATCATGCGGTCGATGGATCGGGGAACTTCAAGCCGGAGGACGTGATGGTCCCCGGCAGCGGCTTCTTCATTGGTCGCGTCGAGCGTAGGGCGGTTGCGTGCGGGGCCTTCCGTCCGCTAGGCCCGGGGATCGCCGAGATCAAGCGAATGTTCGTGGATCCCGAGCATTGGGGGCGCGGATACTCAAAGGCGATGCTGAAGGTGCTCGAGCGCATGGCCAGCGAGAGTGGCTATGCCGCCGTGCGGCTGGAGACGCGCGCCCTGCAGCATGCGGCCATTGCGCTGTACGAGAAGTTCGGTTACGTGCGCATCCCGAACTACGGGATATACGAGGGAAAGCAGGAGTGCCTGTGCTACGAGAAATCGATCGTGGGGGCGCTGTCGTAACGAAGGACTCAAGTCGTTCGCTTCGTTTTTCACGATGCCACGTCCGCCCAATGCGAGTCGTAACAGGGTGGTGGTACGAATTGAACGGAGCGAAACGGACAGAGCCGGATGAGGTCGCAAGGCGAGTGACGGGCTGTTGCAACCGATCCAAACAGAAGTCGCGAGGAAACTTGGCGAGTACCCTCCGTTCCCTCCGTACCCTCCGTTCGATTCGTTTTTCACCCTGGTAGGCTCGGCCGGAGCGACCCGTAACAGATTCGGGGAATAAAATCGAGGGGATCGAGGTCTAGTAGCTGACCCCATCAATCTCCTCGATCCGCTGGATGAACATGACCGACAATTCCGAAACGACCGAAATCGATCTCCTCGCCGGCGATGTCGATCGCCGCGGCTTTCTCAACTGCATGGCGTGGGCGGGCACCGGGCTTCTCTGGACGATGAGTGGCGGTGTTCCGAAATCCGGTCCGCTCGGAGCGACGGAAACCCGGAAAGAACGATCTGTTTTTCGTGCAGATCAGCGACAGCCACATTGGATTCAACAAGGCCGCGAATGCCGATGTCACGGCGACGATGCAGTCGGCAATCGCGAAGATCAACGCGCTGCCGGTCGCGCCCGCGTTTCTTCTGCACACGGGCGACATCAGCCAGCTCGCAAAGGCGTCCGAATTCGACACGGCGGACCAGGTGCTTCGCGATTCGCGCGCGAAGGATGTGTTTTTCGTTCCGGGCGAGCACGATGTGGGTACTGACAACGGCCGGCAGTATCTTGATCGCTATGGCAAAGCGGCCCAGCGCGCGGGCGGCGCCGGCGGGTGGTACAGCTTCGACCATAGCGGCGTGCACTTCATCGGTCTCGTGAACGTGTTCAATCTCAAGGCGGGCGGACTCGGCTCGCTCGGACGGGATCAGCTCGAGTGGCTCGAGAAAGATGTGAAGCCCCTCGCCGCGAGCACGCCGATCGTCGTGTTCGCGCACGTCCCGCTGTGGAGCGCGTATCCGGCATGGGGATGGGGAACCGATGATGGCGCGGTGGCGCTCTCGTATCTCAAGAAGTTTGGCTCCGTGACTGTGCTGAACGGTCACATCCACCAGACCATGCAAAAGGTGGAGGGGAACGTGACCTTTCACACGGCGCTCTCGACGGCATTTCCGCAGCCGCGCCCGGGCACGGCGCCAGCACCGGGGCCGATGGCGGTGCCGGCGGGACAGTTAAAGGATGTACTCGGAATCACGCAGGTCAGGTATCTCGCGAAGCACACGCATCTCGCCATCGTCAACGACACCCTGTCGGGCGCTTCGCCGGACGCGGCGATGGCGGCGGGTGAGGCGGCCGCGCGCGCGAGCGTGCCTGCTGCGGCTGCATCCGTGCAACAACAGAAAGGCGTAGTGTCGATTGCGAACTTCGCGTTCGCGCCGAAGGTGGTCGAGATTGCGAAGGGCGACCGCGTCACCTGGAGAAATGACGACGATGTGCCGCATTGCATTCAGAGCACAAAAGTCGCGTTTGCCGCATTGCCCGTGCTCGATACCCGAGCGTCGTACGACGTGGTGTTGAAGGAGCCTGGAGAATACGATTACTTCTGCTCTCTCCATCCGATGATGACTGGGAAGATCGTTGTCAGCTGAAACTCGATTCGAACGGGTAGTGCTTCCGCACCTCAATGCGGCGTACACGCTTGCGCACTACCTGACGCGCGATGCCAGCGAAGCGGAGGATGCGACGCAGGAAGCCATCCTTCGCGCCGTGCGCTACATCCACACGCTTCGGAGTGATGCGGACGCCCGCGCGTGGCTGCTCGCGATCGTGCGACGCGAGTGCTACGGGGGACGACAGCAGCGCGTCGCCACGGTGGCGTTCGACGACGTTCCGGAGCTTCAGCTCGTGGACCAGTCCGCGCAGCCGGACACCGAGGCGGGGCGTTCGATGTTGCAGCGCCGTGTTCGCGAAGCCATCGCCGCGCTGCCGGATGGGCTGCGCGAAACGCTGATACTTCGCGAGCTCCAGCAATGCACGTACGACGAGATAGCGACGATCACCGAAGTTCCGCTCGGCACGGTGATGTCGCGCCTCTCGCGGGCGCGGGCCCGACTCGCCGGACTGCTCAGCAACTTCGTGACATTCGAAGAGGAGTACGGATGACATCACAGCCGCCACGTTCCATGGGTGAGACCATCAGAGACGCACTCCCGACGTACGAAGCGCCAGAGACGCTCAAGGCCTGGGCACGCGCGCAGGCGGCGCAGGTGACGCAGTCGACGCCCGCGATTCCTCGCGTGAGCAACCTTCGCAACCTGCGACGACTTGCCTACGCCGCAGGGCTGGTAGTTGCCGCCTCGACAGGATGGATGGGGAACCGATACGTCACCGCCCGATCCGACAGTGCGAAGGCGGAGCAAGTGCTCGTCGCGTCGCTCGTCGACACGCACGTGAGATCGCTAATGGCCGAGCATCTCACCGATGTGCTCTCCAGCGATCATCACACGGTGAAACCGTGGTTCGCCGGAAAGGTGCCGTTCGCCCCGTTCGTGCCAGAGCTCGTGGCGCAGGGATTCCCGCTGGTCGGCGGCCGGGTCGAAGTCGTTTCCGGTCATACGGCGGCGGCTCTGGTCTACGGACGCGGACTGCACAAGATCAATCTCTTCATCTGGCCCGCCTCGGCGGCCGATGCCGGTCCGCCCATCGCGTGGTACAACGGATACTCGCTCGTGCACTGGACCGATCGTGGTCTCAGCTATTGGGCGGTGACCGATGCTGCGGCATTGGAGCTCAACGCATTCGAGCGAGCGTACCAGGCGGCTGTCGCAGCAGTAGGAAAGGCGATCAGTCGCCGCGCGAGCGTTCGTCGCGCGCCGCTGCTCAGCGCGGCGCTCGCCCCATGCGCGACGTGCCGTCTCGACGCGAATCGAACATGCTCGTGTCACGGGCGCTCGTCGAGCTTGTTCTCCTCGGCCATGCCCGCGGCCGCATCTCGCTCCGCCAACAACTTCGACACGACCTTGTCCTGCTCGTCGTACCGTCCCTCGCCGAAGTTGTAGAAGCGAAGCTTCCCGGTGGCATCGGCGAAGTACGCCGCGGGCCAGTACTCGTTGTGAAACGCGTTCCAGATCTTGTTGTCGTTGTCGATCACCACGGGATACGTGATTCCGAGGCGTTTCACCGCGTCGTGCACGCCCGACGGCACGCGCTCCGGTCCGAGCTCCGGCGTGTGCACGCCGATGACGACGAAGCCGCGATTCTTGTACTTCGCGTACAGAGTCCTTCACGTGCGGGAGTGCGTTGAGGCAGTTGTAGCACATGAACGCCCAGAAGTCGACGAGCACCACCTTTCCCTTCAGCGCCTTGGGCGACAGCGCCGGCGAATTGATCCACTCTGTTCCGCCGTCGAAGCCCGGCAGATCGCCGTCGAGCTTGTCCAGATGTATCGACGACGCGAGGGCGTCCTCCTCCGCGGCGAATTCGTCGAGCGACATCCCCGGCGGATGAGGCTGAACGCGCTCCGGTGTGAGCGTCGTGACGAGGCGTTCTTCAGCGCTCGCCGTCCTCACGAGCCCTCCCTTCGCGAAGAGCGCCTGATCGAAGCCGAAGAGGATCGCGACGACTGTGATGATCGTGGCGACACCGAGCGCGCGCCGCACGGCGGCCTCGGTCGCGCCCGCGCGCTTGATACGCGCGATCAGCCGTGTTCCGAGCGAGATGACAGCGGCGAGCGACATGGCGGCTCCAAGCGCAAAGGTGAGAAAGAGCAGCGCGGCACGGGGCGCGGCCGCGACGGCCGATGCGGCGATCAGTACTCCGAGAATGGGGCCGGCGCAGGGCGCCCACAGTAGTCCGAGCGCGAGTCCGACGACGACGTTGCGCGCTGGTGTCGCAGCGCCGGCACTCTGTGTTCCGCCGAGCAGCGCTGCTCCGACGCGCGTGACGGGGCGCGCGATCCACTCGGCCGCGCGCGACGACAGCAGCGTGACTCCGACGATCGCGAAGAGCGCGAGCGCGACGTTGCGGCCGATCACGTTTGCGACCACCAGCCAGTGCGCCGTGGCCGTCGCGATGAGCGCGGCGGCGGTGAACGCGAGCGCGAGACCGAAGAGCATCGGCAGCACCTCGCGCGGAAAACTGCGTCCCGTGCGGGCGAAGACCAGCGGGATGATGGGGAGGATGCACGGGCTCAGGATCGTGAGCACCCCGCCCAGAAACGCCAATACCAGCATTGTAACAGCTCTCCGGATCCAGCTTTCCGAAGTATGAGCGGGTGCCGTGTACCGCGCGAGCGCCTACAGATCTATTGTTGCTCGCTCACCGATCTGGCGAATCTTTCGGCAGGATGACAAAAAAGGGCGGACGCGTTGTGCGCGTCCGCCCCCGTCATGCTGCGGTCAACCGGGAGATGTTACAATGGAAAGAGCATCTCGCGGTACTTCGGCAGCGGCCACAGATCGTCGCTCACCTTGAGCTCGAGCGCATCGCTGCTCTAGCGCACGTCCGCCATCCGATCCGCGACCGTCGGACGTGAGCAGGCTCGGCCTGCGCTTCCAGATCGTCGTGCATCCCCTCGGCCTTCGCGGTCACCTTTCCGAGCGCCGCGCGCGCGCGTCCGCAACTCCGCGATGAGCGTTCCGATCTGATTCGCCGCGTCAATCTGCGGAATGACCTTGATCCCCGCCGCCTTGGCGTTCGCTGCCGACTCCGTGAGAATGGCCAGGTAAGCGAAGGCCGCCGGAAGCACCATCGTGTCGATCAGCTCCTCGAGCGTGTGAATCTCGATGAGCATGTCCTTCACGTAGCGCTCGAGCCGAACGTGAAAGCGTGACTCGAGTTCCGGCTTGCTCGAGAATTCCGAGCTTCGTCAGCACCGCGCGCGACTCCTTCGTGAGCAGCTGCGCGAGCGCCTCGGGCGTGCGGCGGAAGTTGAGCAGTTTGCGCTTCTTGGCCTCTACGACCCAATCCTTCGGAGTAGTTGTTTCCCTCGAAGCGCACGGCACTCGTCGCCTTGAACGCCTCGCGCACGACGACGAGCACCGCGTCATCCACCGACTTGGTGCGCTTGAGCGCGGCCCTGAGAGCAACGCTGAGCTCGCCCAGCGCCTCGGCGACGGTCGCGTTGAGGAGCATGACCGGGAAGGCGATGGACTGCGACGAGCCGACGGCGCGGAACTCGAACTTTTGGCCGGTGAACGCGAAGGGCGACGTGCGGTTGCGGTCGGTGTTGTCCTTCTCGACCTCCGGCAGCTTCGCGACGCCGAGCTTGATCATCGCCTGCTGCGCGTCCTGCGGCGACGTCTTGCCGGCGGCGATGTCCTCGATCACGCGCGTCAGCATCGTCGCCCATGAACACGGAGATGATCGCCGGCGGTGCCTCGTTGCGCGCCGAGGCGATGCTCGTTCCCCGAATGTCCCGATGCCGGCGCGGAGAAGGCCGGCGTGCTTGTGCACGGCCTTGAGCACCGCCGCGAGGAACACGAGGAAGCGGACGTTCTGGTGCGGCGTCTTTCCCGGCTTGAGCAGGTTGGTGCCATCGATGCTCGGAATCGTCGGACGTGATCGCCATCGACCAGTTGCAGTGCTTGCCGGATCCATTGATGTCGGCGAACGGCTTCTCGTGCAGCAGCGCCTGCAATCCGTGGCGAAGCGCGACGCGCCGCAGAACCGACATCACGAGCTGGTTGTGATCGACGCTGAGATCCGTCTCCTCGAACATCGGCGCCATTTCGAACTGGCTCGGCGCGACCTCGTTGTGCCGCGTGACGATCGGCACGCCGAGCTTGTAGAGCTCGTACTCGACCTCGGCGATACACGCCTGTACGCGTTCAGGGATGCCGCCGAAGTAGTGATCCTCGAGCTGCTGACCGCGCGGGGGCGCCGCACCGATGAGCGTGCGGCCCGACATGACGAGGTCAGGGCGGAGCGCGAAGTGCCCACGGTCGATCAGGAAGTATTCCTGCTCCGGTCCAAGCGTCGTGTACACGCGAAGCACGTTCTTCTCGCCGAGCAGCTCGAGCATCTCGATCGCCTTGTCGGAGAGAGCGTCGGAGCTGCGGAGCAGCGGCGTCATCTCATCGAGCGCCTCTCCGTGTAGCCGATGAACACGGAGGGGATGCAGAGCGTGCGCGTATTGCCGGATTCGACGATGAACACGGGGCTCGCGGGATTCCACGCGGTGTAGCCGCGCGCCTCCCATGTCGCGCGCAGCCCGCCGGACGGAAAGCTCGATGCGTCGGGTTCGCTCTGAATGAGCTGCGCGCCGGTGAACGACTCCATCGGCTGCTGCTTGTCGTCGAACGCGAGAAAGGCGTCGTGCTTCTCGGCGGTGAGTCCCGTTTGCGGCTGGAACCAGTGCGTGAAGTGCGTCACGCCGCGGGAGATCGCCCACTCCTTGATGACCTGGGCGACGGTGGGCGCGATTTCGGCGTCGAGCTTTTTCCCCTGGCGGATGGCGCCGACGAGCTTCGCGTACACCTCTTTCGGCAACCGCGCGCGCATCTGGCGAGCGCCAAAGGTATTGATGCCGAAGTACTCCGACGTCTGGTGCTGACCGTTGCCGCTACCATTGCCATTCGGGGACGCGTTGGGATTTCCCGTGGTGCGGGAAGCGATGTCCTGGATGGCAGCTTTGCGCGGGTTCAGTCCGGTCGCGGGCATGACGCTACTCCTGGAAGTGGGCTTGGGGGTTCGCCAAAACGTCGAGCGCCCGCGCTGTGTTGCTCAGTCGCGGGCACTGCTGCACATACGATCATTTGTAAGGTACCAGTGAATCTATTCGATAACGGCCGACTTTTCCAGCAAGGATTTTGTGCCCGCGTTGCAGGCTCGAGTGCAGTGCGGGTGTCTTCGCGGCTCCGCGCATTGGCGTGATCCCGTATTTGCTGGCGACGTACTGGTTTACGGGCCGCCCTTGGCCGAATGGCTAGGTGAGATCCTCGGTCACCCGGCGTGCGGGGGCGATTTCCTTGACTCCATTCCCGGCCATCCGTACACTGAAAAAACATCTCCGCCCCGGCACATCCCGGGGCGCTTTTCGTTCATGCCGGGGGGGGACCCATGAAGCTCATTACATGCGTCATCCGTCCCGAACGACTCGCGGCGGTGAAGGAAGCGTTGTTCCGCGCGGGCGTCACGGGGATCACGCTGAGCCGCGTGAGCGGACACGGTGGCGAGCGCGAGATCGTCGAGCAATACCGCGGCTCGTCGGTGGTGCTCGAGTTTCGCGACAAGGTGAAGGTGGAGATGGCGTGCTCGGAGCCATTCGTCGAGGCGACGATCAGCGCCATCGTCGAGGCCGCGCGCACTGGTGAGGTTGGCGACGGGAAGATCTTCGTGCAGCCGCTCGAGCGCGTGGTGCGCATCCGAACGGGCGAAACCGACAACGACGCGCTGACGGCGGTGAACGCTGACGAGGTGCAGCGCAAGGCGCAGCAGGCCGATTCCACTGCGGTGGGCGCATGAGCGCCGCCGTGGAGATCTCCGCGGGCGACACCGCGTGGGTACTAATCGCTGCCGCGCTCGTGATGCTGATGGTCCCGGGGCTCGCGTTCTTCTACGGCGGCCTCGTTCGGCGCAAGAGCTCACTCAACACGCTCATGATGAGCATCGCCGCCCTCGGCGTGATCAGCGTGCAGTGGGTCGTGTTTGGCTATTCGTTCGCATTTTCACCCGGGACTCCGCTGCTTGGCGGATTCGCGTGGGCGGGTCTCTCGCAAGTCGGCGCGATCGCGAACCCGACGTATGCGGCGACGATTCCGCATTTCGCGTTCGCCGCGTTTCAGATGATGTTCGCGGCGATCACGATCGCGCTGGTGTCGGGCGCGGTGGTGGAGCGGATGAAATTCAGCGCGTATCTGCTGTTCGCGTTGCTCTGGAGCTCACTCATCTACGATCCGCTGGCGCACTGGGTCTGGGGCGACGGGGGCTGGCTGCACACGCTCGGCGCGCTCGACTTCGCGGGCGGCACCGTCGTGCACATCAGCGCCGGCATCTCGGCGCTAGTGGCCGCGATGATGCTCGGCAAGCGTCGCGATTTCGGCCGCGCGCCGCTCGTGCCGCACAACGTGCCGTTCACGGTGCTGGGTGCGGGGCTGCTCTGGTTCGGCTGGTTTGGCTTCAACGCGGGGTCCGCGCTCGCGGCGAACGGCGTCGCCGCGAATGCATTCGTTACGACTCACACCGCCGCGGCTTCGGCACTTACGATGTGGATGGTGCTCGATCTGTTTCGCAACCGGCACTGCACTGCGGTTGGGGCGGCGACGGGCGCGGTTGTGGGGCTCGTGGCGATTACGCCGGCGGCCGGCTTCGTTTCCCCGTCGGCGGCGATCGCTATCGGCGTGATCGCGGCGTCGGCGAGCTTCTTCGCGATGCAGCTGCGGGCGCGCACGCAGCTCGATGATGCGCTCGACGTGTTCGCGTGTCACGGGGTGGCCGGCATCGCGGGTGCGCTGCTCACCGGTGTATTCGCGACGAAGAGTGTGAATGCGGGCGGCGGCGACGGGCTGCTCGCGGGGAACCCGCACCAGCTCACCGTCCAGCTGCTTGCCGTGTTGTCGACGATCGTGCTCGCGGGTGTGGGCACCGTGATCCTGCTCAGTGTAGTCAAGCTCCTTGGCGGACTGCGGATCTCCCTTGCCGACGAGATCGCGGGCATCGATGGAGCGGAGCACGGCGAGCAGGCGTACCACGGCGGCGATCTCGATGAGCTTGTCGGAGGACTTGGCGATAGCGTCGTGATGGCGCACGCCGGCCACACACGGGAAGGCGCGCGGCGTAGCACGACCGCGCTCCTGCGTGCACGAGTTACGCGTGTGGACCTCGGCTGACGAGCATTGCCTTCGTGCCGCCGCGCAGGAGCTTGTCGGCCACGCTGCCGAGTACGAGGCGCGACACTCCCCGGCCGTGAGTCGCGATCGCGATGAGGTCGACGCCGTGCTCTTGTGCGAGGTCGAGCAGCGTTTGTGCGGTGAGTTCAGAGGCGACGACCGCCGTGTTCACCGACGTCAAGCCTCTCGCACGCAACCGGTCCGCAATTCGCAGGAGGTATTGCTCCGCTGGCACCATCGCGAGCCCCGTGGCATCCGGATCGATGACGACCGGCGTGAGCGAAAAGGGCTCGGCAATGTTGAGGACCACGGGAATGGGCGTGACAATGCGGGCGAGGTAGTATCTCGTGTGCGGGCCCCCGAGCGCGAGGGCGGCGTCGAATGACGGACTCCGAACGCGGCGAGCCATCGAGCGGAATCATGATGTGGTGAAACGTTCGCAAGTCGCTGCTCACGGCGACTTCGCCGTGCACCGGTCGCAGCATGAGCACTGGAACGTCGAGCGAGCGCATGATGGAATCGGCTACACTTCCCAGCCACTCCCGTTTCACCCCCGTGCGACCGTGCGTCGTCATGACGATGAGGTCCGATCCGCGCGCGGTGGCTACCGCGGTGATCTTCTCCACCGGGGAGCCCGTGAGATGCTCGGTGGCGAGATGGATGCCGAATCGACGTTCGATCTCGCGCGCCTTCCCGTCGAGATAGGCGCGCTCCATCGTCGTGCCGAGTGCGTTCCACGGACCATCGGGAAATCCATCGCGGGGACTCGGTTCGTGAACGAGCACGAGCCGAAGCTCGGCGGTGGCCGCTTTCGCGATCGCCGCCGCCGTCGGAAGCGCCTGCTCTGCCACCCGGGAGGTGTCGAGTGGAACCAGAATCCTGGTAAACATCCTGCGTGTGCTGGTTTAGGACCGTGACTGATTGGTCACGCACGGGGACGCGGCCGGTGCCGATCTCCGTCTCGTGCGATCGCTACTCTACTTCGATTCCGCTGTCGTCGGATCGATCACCTGCGTCACGCGAGCGACGCTGTCAGCGGGAAAGCCCCCGAGCTTCGCATGCTCGCGAACGGCTGCTTCGTCGGGCGCGTTGTAGACGCAATAGATCTTATCGGGTGTCACATAGCTCTCCACCCACTGCACATCCTTGCCGGAGCGATTCATCTGCTGCAGAACGGCGTTCGACTTGCTGGCGATACCCTGCAAATCGGCGCCCGACAACTTCCCCGCATCGGGAATTCCGCGCTCGATAACGTATTTCGGCATACGATCTCCATGGAAATGTTCGCAACGCGATCCTTCGCAACACGTTCCGTTCCATAGTATAAACGCAGCTGGCAGTGCGAGTGTCAGGTGAACGCTGTCGTACCATTGGCACCTGACTATCTGATGCGCGCAGTGCGGCGCTGTGTATTTGTGAATCCGAACGCGAGCGTCGTACAGAGCGTGACGGATTCGCGAACGTCACAGGTCGTGCCGCCGGACGAGCAGCATCTTCACGACCTGTGTCAGCGCGACATAGCAGAACAGAGTGAGCGCGAGCAACGGCCAGTACGCCCCGGGCAGCGCGACGAATCCTAGAGCCGCGGCAAACGGCGAGACCGGCAGCCACAACCCCGTGGCCATCACGGTCACCGTCGTCGCGATGAGCGGCCAGCTCGGTCGACTCTGGAGGAACGGGATCTTCTTCGTTCGAATCACGTGAATGATGAGCGTCTGAGTCATCAGCGACTCCACGAACCAGCCGGTCTGGAAAAGCGCCGCATGTGCCGGCGTTCGCGCGGCGAAAACGAAGAGCCACATGATGGCGTAGGTGGTGTAGTCGAAGATGGAGCTGAGTGGACCGATGGTGAGGATGTAGCGGCCGATCTCGCCAATGTCCCACGGACGGGGCCGCGCGATCTGCTCGGGATCGACGGCGTCGTTCGGGATGGGCAACTGTGAGCAGTCGTACAGCAGATTGTTCATCAGCACCTGAATCGGCGCCATCGGGATGAACGGGAGTAGGGCGCTCGCGCCGAGGACGCTGAGCATGTTGCCAAAGTTGGAACTCGCTCCCATTCGTATGTACTTGAGGATGTTGGAGAAGACTTTCCGTCCCTCGAGCACGCCCTCCTCGCAACACCATGCAGGCTCTTCTCGAGCAGGATGATGTCGGCAGCATCCTTGGCGACGTCGACGGCCGCCCTCCACGCCGAGATGCCGACGTCGGCCGCGCGCAACGCGGGCGCGTCGTTGATCCCGTCGCCGAGGTAGCCCACGACGTGTCCGTGGGACTGAAGCGCGCGGATGATGCGCTGCCTTGTCCTCCGGCGCGAGACGGGCGAAGATCGCGATGCGCTCGACGACGCTCCGCCAGCTCCAACGTCGCTCATCCCCTCGACGTCTGCTGCCGAGCAGCACATACCCGGTCTGCTGCAGATGCACGACCTGCGTGCAGATCGTGCGAGTCACGAGCTCGTTGTCGCCGGTGAGCACTTTCACGCGCGATGCCGTGCCGCCTCGAGCGCCGCGATCGCTGGTGCCGCCGTCTCCTTCGGGGGATCGAGAAAGGCGATGTAACCGGCCAGGACGAGATCGCGCTCGTCGTCCCTAGTGAAGGCCGGCTTGAGGCTCGACGTCGCTTGATGGGCGACCGCGAGCACTCGAAATCCCTGGGCGCTCAACGCGTCGTATTGCTCGCTTCAGCACATCGGCGATAGGCAAGGCTCCACCGGCAAGGGCGCGCCCTCGATCTCGAAGCTCGTGCACCGGCGCAGTATCTCTTCGGGGGCGCCTTTCACGAGCAGCCGCAGCCGTCCTCCCGGCGCCTCGACCACGACGGACATCATGCGACGCGAGAAATCGAAGGGAATTTCGTCGACCTTCCGGTACTGCTCGAGCGCGAGCTCGTGGATGCCGCGGCTCGTGCTGCCAGCACGGCAAGATCGAGTGCGTTGCGGAGTCCCGTCTGAGTGGCGGCTGATAAGGCGGGCGTCGAGGAGCACGCGCCGTCGTCACTGCCCGCCGACATCGCAGTACCGCTCCAGGATAACCGTGTCCATGGTCAGCGTGCCGGTCTTGTCGGTGCACAGGATATCCATCGCGCCGATGTCCTGAATCGCATCCAGTCGCTTGACGATCACCTTCGTTCGCGACATGGCGACGGCGCCCCTTGACAGACTGACCGAGACGATCATCGGCAGCATCTCCGGTGTAAGTCCGACGGCGACCGCTAGGGAGAAGAAAAAGGCTTCGTTCCAGTCGTGCTTCGTGAGCCCGTTCACTATGAAGACGAGTGGGACGAGCACTGCGATGAATCGAATCATGAGCCAGGTAAAGCGCGTGATGCCGCGATCAAACGCGGATCGGCGGGGACTCGACGGTCATGCGACTGGCGATGCTGCCGAAGAGCGTGGCGCCGCCGGTGCGCACGACGACTGCTGTGCCGGTGCCGCTCTGCACGCTCGTGCCGAGAAAGCAGAGGTTGCGGCGCTCGAGTGCCGGAAGTGCGTGTTCGGCCGGCTCCGAACCCTCGCTCTTTTCAATGGGTAGAGACTCGCCGGTGAGACTCGCCTGGCTTACGAACAGATCCCGGGCGCTGAGCAGTCGAACGTCGGCCGGGATCATGTCCCCCGCTGTGACGATCACGATATCTCCGGGCACGACCTCGCGGAGCGGAATCTCCTTCTGGGCTCCGTCGCGCCGCACGCTCGTAGTGACGTGAATCATGGCGCGGAGCGCAGCCGCCGACGTCTCGGCGCGAGTCTCCTGGATGAACCGAAGCGTGACGCCGAGTGTGATCATCAGGGCGATCACCACTCCGGAGCGGTTGTCTCCGGATCCCAGCGACACCGCTGCGAGCGCGAACAGGAGGATCACGAGCGGGTTGCGGAGCGCCCGGAATAGCCGTCGCTTCCAACTCAGAGTCTGATCGGTGGCGATCTCATTCAAGCCGTGCAGCGCGAGCCGGCGCGCCGCCTCGGCGTCGGTGAGCCCGGAAGAGCTGGATACGCAAACGCGCAGCGCCCCGTCGGTGCTGGCGTCCGCGGCCTCCGTCAACGGCGTATCGCTCCAGTCCGCGCGCGGGTCGGTGCGAGCGCGGGAAGGTGGCGCTGGCGCGGTCACACCGGTCGCAGCATCCATGAGCCCGATCGGCGCGCTGTATCGACTTCCCCGGCGCGAGTCACGGCCGATCCATTGTTTGTTCGGCGACCATTCACCGGGCGGCCCTGGTGTGCTCTCGCGGGACCTCGTGTCCGAAACTCGCGCGTGCACGCATGAGCTCTACTTCGCCGCGCATCGCGCCCATTGCCTGCCGGTTGTGCTCCAGCACCTGGGTGTCGTGGCCACCTACGATAAACAATGTTGGTGCGCGAACGCGCGCCAATGCTGATATCGCAAGGACCGGCCGGCCTCCACGCGAGACTATCGCGCGGATCTCCGGATCGTTCGATGCCGCGATGAGCGCGGCAGCGGCCCCGGTGCTCGCGCCGAAATACGCGATCGGAAGCTTCGCGAGCTTCGGATGCGCCCGCACCCAGCGCGCGGCATCGCTCAGCCGCTGGACGAGCAGCTGCACGTCGAACACGATGTGTCCCGTCCGCTCATCCTTGAGAACGACGACATCCGTTCGATTCGTGTAGCGCTTCAGCAGACTCGCAAGCGCCTTTCCCGCGGCGGCGCGATTGGTGAAGCGATTGTTCCTCATGTCGCTCCTGATCCATGCATGCTGCACACTTCCCAATGATCCTCGACATCCTGGGCTCGATCCAATGGTGGCGCGTCATGGCGCGTCCGTCTGTCGGGCGAAGGGCTCGTGATGGTGCGGGATTCCCGCACAAGCGAGCGTGACGGTGTGTCGGGCATTCCCTGATCGGATGGCGGCGAACTCCCGATTACGCGTGGTGCATGCACACGCGAGAGTTGAAGTGCGCAACCCCTTCTCGGAGACGACACTTGCCTCGGGAAGCCGGACGTTGCATTGCTCGATCCTTTCATCACCGTCCGACGACGGGAGCACTCATGAATTACATTCGCTGGTTCGCGGAAATCGGAATCGACGACGTCCCGCTAGTCGGGGGCAAGAATGCCTCACTCGGCGAGATGCTGCGGGAGCTCGCGCCACTCGGCGTGCCCGTACCGGATGGCTTCGCCATCACCGCGGAAGGATTCCGTCACTATCTCCGCGCCAACGCGCTTGATCAGCGCATTCGGGAACTGCTCGGCGAGACGCGCGACAATGCTGTCGCCGACGTGGAGGCCAAGAGCCTCGCCGTACGTGAGATGATGCTCGAGGGGGTAATACCACAGGACCTTGCCGCCGAAATTCTGACATTGTATCGGGAGCTGTCGCGCCGCAGCGGGGTGGATGCACTCGAGGTCGCAATCCGTTCGTCAGCCACGGCCGAGGACCTGCCGGGTGCGAGCTTCGCAGGTGCGCACGAGACGCTTCTGAACGTACAGGGTGAGACGGCGGTGCTCGACGGGGTGCGGCGCTGTTTTGCCAGCCTCTACACGCCGCGAGCCATCGGATATCGCAACGACATGGGCTTCGCCCACGATGGGGTAAGCCTGTCTGTCGGTGTGCAGAGAATGCTGCGCACGGACACCGCCGTCTCCGGCGTGATCTTCACGCTCGACACTGAGACCGGCTTTCGTGACGTTGTGCAGATCGACGCGATCTACGGCCTGGGCGAGAACATTGTGCAGGGACGCGTGGGTCCCGATGAGTTCTACGTTCACAAGCCCACGCTACGCCAAGGCTTCACGCCGATCCTCTGGCGTCGACTGGGGACGAAGGAACTGCGGCTCATCTTCGACCGCGGGAAACGCGTGCACGACAATCGTCCCGTACCAGCGGAAGAGCGAGCGCGCCTATGCCTCACGGATCACGAGGTGCTGCAGCTCGCGCGCTGGGCGCTCGCGATAGAAGATCACTATAGCGCCAAGCACGGCGAGCCTACGCCGATGGACATTGAGTTCGCCAAGGACGGACCCGACGGGTCGCTATTCATTGTACAGGCACGTCCCGAGACCGTCCATGCAGCGCGACATGGGCTCACGTTCCAGAGTTATGAGCTTCTGGGGAAGGGTCCGGTGCTGGTGGAAGGCCTCGCCGTGGGCGAGAAGATCGCCTGCGGACCAGCGCGCGTCATCAAGGACGCAACACGGATGAGCGAGTTCCGGTCGGGAGAGGTGCTCGTCACCGAGTCCACCGATCCGAACTGGGAACCCATTCTCAAGAAGGCGAGCGCCGTCATCACGGCGCGCGGTGGACGAACATTGCACGCGGCCATCGTCGCGCGCGAGCTTGGGATTCCCGCCATTGTCGGTGCCGCGGATGCAATGACGAAGATCCCTATGGGTCGCATGGTCACCGTCTCCTGCGCGGACGGCGAGACGGGGCACGTCTACGACGGCGCGCTCGCGTTCCGCACCGAGGAGGTGGATCCAGCGTCGCTTCCCGCTACGCGCACAAAGATCTGCGTGAACGTCGGGGATCCAACGCAGGCCTTCAAGGTAGCGATGATGCCGAACGACGGCGTCGGCCTCGCGCGCATGGAGTTCATCTTTGCGAGCTGGGTGCGCGTGCATCCGCTCGCACTCACGCGCTACGCCTCTCTTCCCCGGGAGACGCAGCGCGAAGTGGACGCGCTCACGGCGAGATACGACGACAAGCGCGAGTACTTCGTCGACACCCTGTCGCAGGGGATCGCGACGCTCACCGCGGCATTCTGGCCCAAACCGGTTATCCTGCGCTTCTCTGACTTCAAATCGAATGAATACGCACACCTGACGGGCGGAGCCTCGTTCGAGGTGGCCGAGGACAATCCAATGCTCGGTTGGCGTGGCGCGAGCCGCTACTACCATCCGGACTACAAAGACGGATTCCTGCTCGAACTCGAGGCGGTCAAGCGCGTACGCGAGTCGATGGGCCTCACAAATCTCAAGGTGATGATTCCGTTCTGTCGCACGTCCGATGAGGCAAGGAAGGTGCTGGCAGTGATGCGCGAGGGAGGGCTCGTGCGCGGCGAGCAGGGGCTCGAAATCTACGTGATGGCCGAGATTCCCTCGAACGTGATCCTCGTGGATCGTTTCGCGCCACTCTTCGATGGCTTCTCCATCGGTTCGAACGACCTCACTCAGCTCGTCCTCGGCGTCGATCGCGATTCGTCGCGGGTCGCACCACTGTTCGATGAGCGAGATGAGGCGGTGCGCCGCCTGTGCGCGCAGCTCATCACTGGTGCACATGCCGCGGGATGCAAAGTCGGGATCTGCGGGCAGGCTCCTTCCGACTATCCGGAGTTCGCCGCTTTTCTGGTCGAGCAGGGAGTGGACTCGATCAGCCTCAATCCCGATGCAGTCATCCGTACGAAGCGTCGGATTGCCGAGCAGGAGGCACTCATGGCCGAGTCGCCGACGGCCGGCGTCGCGACGAAGACGGAGGCGCCGGGACTCGTATCACGGTATCAAGAGGTCGCCAGGGTCTGAGCGCGGCGGACACCGCCGCTTTACTGCCGGCAGACGCCCATCGGATCCGGCTTCGGCTTGTCGACGACGACGCGATGGTCCAGGTTGGCGACCGTGAGCGCGAGGTCGTGCACGAAGCCCGCGATGCGAGCCATGTGCGCGTAGTCGATGTACTCCGGCTCGTCGGTGAGTTGGTGATAGTCCTGGTGCAGCCCGGTGCTGAAGAAGATGATCGGTATGCCGTAGCGCGCGTACATGTAGTGATCGCTGCGGCAGTAGATGTTCTCGGGGTGCCCGGGCGCATCCATTGAATAGTCGAAGTGGAGCGCCGGATGCTGCGTCTTCCGATTGACGCTCTCGGCGAGATCGCCCAGCTCCGTCGAGAGACGGCGAGAGCCGACCAGGCCGACGGCGTTTGGGCCCCCTCCCAGGATATCGGCGGAGTCGCCGCGGCCGATCATGTCGATGTTGAGCTGGGCGACGATGGAGTCGCGCGAGATCGTGGGATGATCGGTGAACCAGCGCGAGCCGAGGAGTCCGAGCTCTTCGCCGGTGTGCCATACGAACAGAATCGAGCGTCGCGGGCGCGGCCGCTCGCTCGCGAATTTCTGCGCGATCTCCAGCACCGAGACGGTGCCCGAGCCGTCGTCGTCGGCACCGTTGAAGACGGAGTCCATGCGCGGCGCATGCTTCTTTCGAAGAGAGTCGACGTTGACGTGGATGAGCGATCGCTGCTGCGGGCTCGCGGCTGCGTTGTCGATCGACTTGCCGCGCATCTCCCACGCCTGCTCGTTCGCGGCGCGCACCGAGTCGTGGTCGAGCGGTACATCGCGTGTTCCGATGTGATCGCTGTGCGCGCCGATGGCGACGTACTCGCCGCGAAGCTTCGCGTCGGAGCCAGGGAGCACGGCGATGACGTTTCGCGTGAGACGCGGCTCCTCGACCAGCTTGACGGATCCGTGGATGACCTGTCCGGGGGCGCCGAGCGCGACCGAATCGAGCGACTTGCCGAGCAGGGTGCGCGCGGCGGACTGCGTGATGAGGAGGTGCAGTGGCGAGGCGCTCTCGGGACCGGTTGCGCTCTGCGCGAGCGCGAGGCCGGGGGCGTGCACGCGCGCGAGGTACTCCGGGGGCGCGAGATCGAGTGTCGGAATCGCGACGCCGGCGGCGCCGGCAAATCGGCTGGTGGGGCGGATGCTGATGGTGTAGAAGTGCGGCGCGCCGGAGGAGAGCTTCGGGTTGAAGACGACGAGCTTTCCATGCGCCTGCTCGGCGGTGATCCAGGTGGACGAGTCGGTGAACACGCCGCCGTAGATCACCTGGGCGCCGTCGATGCTGCGCGGGGTGCCGCGACCAACCAACGGAACGAAGTCGGAATCGGGGCGCAGCGCAGTGGAGCCTGCGGTGAGAGACACGCCCGACTCGAAGCGACGTCGCACGAGCGGCACGTACTGGAAGTACCCGCCGCTGTCGCCGGCCGGCTCGAGCCCCATGCTCTTGAGCTCCGACGCGATATACGCCGTGACCTTCTGATGTTCCGAGCTTCCGGCTTGGCGTCCCTTCATTGAGTCATCGGCGATGAGGTACAGGCGGGTCATGAGATCGCCCGTCGTGATTGCGCTCGTGGTGGGTTGTGGCGCGTGCTTGAGCGGAAGGGCGGACTGCGCGGCGAGGGAGCTCGCGGCTGCGAGGAGAGCTGGAAGAACGAGACGCGAGCGTCGCAAGAGAACACCTGATCCGTTGAGTGTCTGTAGATACGCGATGGGCTGCGAGAACGATGTGCTCGGGGAATGCTGCGGCCAAGGCGTCTGGGTTCGTTGCAAGGGCGGGAGCGTGCGGCGAGATTCGTTGTGAAGGGAGCGCCATGTCCGAAGATCGCGAGCCGCCAGACGATGCCGCGCGGAACGAGGAACGCAGTCGATTCCTGAATTCTCTGGGGACGTTGCGCCCCAGGCTGCATTGCCTTTGCGCGCGCATGTGCGGCTCGGTGCTCGACGGAGAGGACCTCGTTCAGGAGACCTTGGCGGCGGCGGCGTACAGGCTGTCGCCAATGCCGTATCCGGAATTTCTTGAACGATCGCTTTTTCAGATGTCGCTCGAGCGATGCTTGACGTTCATTCGCCTCGACCTTGGCCACCGGGAGCGCACGGTGGTATTTGGCGAGGGTCTGTACCGCGCGATTGGGCCCGAGAAGCACTGGCCCGCGACACCGATAGCGGAGCCGCTCGCGTCACGCGTGTCAGTGCTGCGGCCTTACCAGCGTGCCGTGGTGGTGGTGAAGGATGTGCTCGGGTTTTCGATCGTGGATATAGTGGAGTTGATCGGCCCGACTATCGGGCACGTCAATATCGCGTTGCATCGCGCGCGCGCCATGCTTCGCGAGCTCCCGCCACTTCCGCCGTCGGCGCCGATCGATACGGAGCTGCTTGTGATGCTCCAGACATACGCCGACTGCTTCAATCGACTGGATGGGGACGGCATTCATCGACTCGTTCGCGATGATGCGCGCGTCGAAATCGTGGGAGCCTTCAATGGCAGGATGGGGGACCTCGACTCCATCTATGCCGGCACCTACGCCGCGACTCCATGGGAGTGGATGGTATCCGTCGCGATGGTGGACGGCGACCCCGCCCTGATCACGAGCCGTAAAATCGGCAAGACATGGCAGCCGTACTCGGCGATTCGGATCTGGTGGAAGGCTGGAAGGGTAGCGCGAATTCGCGACTACATGCACATCCACCACGTCTTGCGAGACGCGCGCATTGAGCCTGCGGTCGCGCATTAGCCGAGCATCCGCAAACACGCTCAGCGTTGAGCGCCGTGTCGATGCTCGCCAAGCCGCATTGGCGCAGCCGAAATCGCCCTGGCCATTACGTTTAGATCGAATACGGCTGGCATTCAGCCGCCAAGGGCGTTCGTGAGAAATCGCCCAGTAGCGCGCCAAGCACCCGTTTACGAGGCATCTCTAGTGGCTCCCCAGTTCATCTATGTAATGAAGGACCTGCGCAAGGTCGTCCCGCCCAGCCGGGAGATTTTGCGCGGCATCTGATCTGTCGTTCTACCCCGGCGCGAAGATCGGCGTGCTCGGCACCAACGGCGCGGGGAAGTCGACGCTGCTGAGGATCATGGCGGGCGTCGACCAGGATTTTCAGGGCGAGGCGTGGGCCGCGAACAACACGCGCATTGGCTACCTGCCGCAGGAGCCGCTGCTCGATCTCACGAAGGACGTGAAAGGCAACGTCGAGCTCGCGGTGACGAAGAAGCGCGCGCTGCTGCAGAAGTTCGAGGCGATCTCGATGAAGTTCGCGGAGCCGATGAGCGACGACGCGATGACGAAGCTGCTCGAGGAACAGTCGAAGGTGCAGGAGCAGATCGACTCGCAGAATCTGTGGGAGCTCGACCGGAGCATCGACATCGCCATGGATGCGCTCCGGCTTCCGCCGCCGGATGCGGATGTGAACACGCTGTCGGGCGGTGAAAAGCGGCGTGTCGCGCTGTGCCAGGTGCTGCTCGACCAGCCGGACATGCTGCTGCTCGACGAACCGACGAACCATCTCGATGCGGAGAGTGTGGCGTGGCTCGAGCGCTATCTCGCGGAGTTTCCGGGCACCGTCGTGGCGATCACGCACGACCGCTACTTCCTCGACAACGTCGCGAAGTGGATTCTCGAGCTCGATCGCGGGAGCGGGATCCCGTACGAGGGGAACTACAGCGCGTGGCTCGAGCAGAAGCGGACGCGCCTCGCGCAGGAAGAGAAGAGCGAGTCCGCGCGGCAGCGGTCGCTGCAGCGCGAGCTCGAGTGGGTGCGACTCGCGCCGCGCGCGCGGCAGGCGAAGAGCAAGGCCCGCATCCAGAAGTACGAGGATCTCGTCGCCTCGGACACGTTCGAGCGAGTCTCGCAGAACGAGATCATCATTCCGCCACCCCCGCGGCTCGGCAACGATGTCGTGATCGCGAAGGACGTGCGAAAGAGCTTCGGCGACAAGCTGCTGTTCGAGAATCTCACGTTCTCGCTGCCGCGCGGCGGAATCGTCGGCGTGATCGGACCGAACGGCGCGGGGAAGACGACGATGTTCCGGATGATCACGGGCGAGGAAAAGCCCGACTCGGGGACGATGGTCATCGGCGACACGGTGCAGATCGCGTACGTGGACCAGGGGCGCGAGCTGAATGGCGAGAACACCGTCTATCAGGAAGTGAGCGGCGGGCTCGACACGATCGCGGTAGGAAAGAAGGAGATCAACACGCGCGCATATCTGGCGAGCTTCAACTTTCGCGGGGCTGATCAGCAGAAGAAGGTGAAGGACTTGTCGGGCGGCGAGCGCAACCGGTTGCATCTCGCGAAGCTGCTCAAGAGCGGCGGAAATCTGCTCCTGCTCGATGAGCCCACGAACGATCTCGACGTCGACACGCTGCGTGCGCTCGAGGAAGCGCTGAACGACTTCGCGGGATGCGCGGTGGTGATCTCACACGATCGCTGGTTCCTCGATCGCGTGGCGACGCACATGCTGGCGTTCGAGGGCGAGAGTGAGCTGGTGTGGTTCGAGGGGAACTACAAGGAGTACGAGGCGGATCTGCACAAGCGGAAGGGCGCGGAGGCGGACCAGCCGCACCGGATCAAGTACAAGAAACTGGTGCGAGGGTAGCCCTGACTTCGCGCTGCGCCTCCGCTGAGCGCCCCTGCGCCGGGCCTGCTACCGGAACACTCCGAAGTGCCCGAGCAGCCACCACAGCAGGATGAAGATGAGAACGGTGCTGAAGCATCCGCCGCCGAGCTTCTTCGCGCCGTATCCGGCGGCGAGACCGCGTAGAATCTTGCTCATGTAGCTTCCCCGGTTTTCTCGTGGATCGACGCGGCAGTCTGGCAACGCCGAGAAGCGTTAGTGTCCTCCTCCTAAGCACATTCCCGGCCATCGCGCGGGACCGCGTATGGACGGACATCGCCTGCTTCGACCTCCGTTGACAACGACACTTTGCCGAGTTCGAATTGAGAAGATCGTAGGGCCGGCGCTGGTGTTGGTTCAATTCGGAGGTGTGCGATGACCACTCCCGTCTTTGAGGGGATGCCTATTCTGGATCGCTCGGAGATTCTGACGCCGACTGGTCAGGAAGAGAGGATCAAGGTCTGGGATCTCGAGCCACCGGAGCTGCACACGCTCCACGTGTTCCAGCGGCTGCTTCTCTCTGCGCGAGAGATTCGATCTGCGTGATCCGTACTGGACGGAGATCATCACCGCGCAGGAATACATCGCCGCGGCAGAGTACTACGGCTTCGATCGCGCCACGGCGCACACGCTCCGGGTCAACGGGAAGTCGTACGGCTCGGTCATGAAGGACGGAGCGCTCGAGCGGATGCTTCTCTTCCTGAAGGACTACGACACGGTGGACGTCACGCCGGGGAAGGACGACGCAGCCTCGATATCGCGGACCCAATCATCGTGGGGGAATTGCACTGCCCGTACGTGGACGGTGCAATGGCAACCTTCGAGAGCAAGGACGAAACGGGCACCGAGATCGGTGTCGAGGTCACCGCCGCCGGTCTGGGCGGCGGTGGCTGGACGACCGCCAAACTCTTCTCCTCAGGGACGAAATTCTCGATCGATGCTCGCAACTGCAAAGTGCTGTACGCGCATCTGCGCGGGCACTACGTCATCTGGATGCCCGTCGACGAGAGCGCGGGGAAACCGCCTATCGTGCTCATGAACGTGACGGGAATCCACGAGCTCTACTCGGATGCGCTCGACGACGATGAATTCCACCTGTGTTCAAAGGCGGAGAGCTTCGATCGATTCATGACTGAGCTCAGCTCGGGATACAGCGTCGCGAAGAACGAGATGAAGTATCTCAGAATGCCGATTACCGGAGGTGACTCCAGGCCGCGCGAGGAGTTCGACGAGTGGGAGACGAGCCGAACGTACGAGGGGCGCTGGGGCTCGGAGATTCCAATGGGCGACGCGAAGTTGGACGTGGGCGTCACCTACTCGTCGCATTTCATTCATACGATTCGAGTGACCGAGACGCTTCCATACGGATATCGCTACATCGGCAAATACCGGTCGATTCGGGAGCTTCCTCAACAGTGGGCCGCACGCGCATACCCGGCACCAGGGTCGCGATAGCCTTAGCGACCTGGGTCGCCTACCTCATTCCCGCAACACGCCCGCCTCGCGACTGCTCCACCGGACTCTCCTCGATCACCTTCGCGAGCACCCGCAGCGCCTCGCTTGTTGCTTCGCGACCGTACGCCGCGTAGCCGAGCAGCAGACCTTCGCGGCCGTCCATCATCGATGACGGCGCCGATCGCGACATCGGGGTTACGAGCACGCCGCGCTCCGACGCCGCCCAAGCTCACCGCGCGCGCGTCGACGCCGCGCGGCAGGAGCCCGAGCAGCCGCATCCCCGCCGGCGCTGGCCTCACCTCGAGTAATCCATTCGTCATCTCCGGCGCGAGCTCCAGCAGATCCATCTGCCGCTGCCTGTACAGATCTCGCGTACGGCGGATGTGCCGCGCGAAATGGCCGCCCGAGAGAAACTCCGCGAGCACCGCCTGCTCCGGCACCGGCGTGTGCATGTCACTCGCGAGCCGCGCGCGTGTCACCGCTTCGACGAGCGACGGCGGCAGCACCAGAAATCCCACGCGCAATCCGGGCGCGACCGTCTTGCTGAAGCTGCCGATGTAGATCACGCGTCCGGCACGATCGAGCGCGTGCACGGCGGGAATGGGATCGGTGTCGTATCGGTACTCGCCGTTGTAGTCATCCTCGAGCACCCACGCATCGGCGCGCGCGGCCCAGTCGAGCAGCGCGAGACGCCGCTCCAGCGAGAGTGCGACGCCGAGCGGCGCCTGGTACGATGGCGTGACGAACGCGACCCGCGCGTGCGGCGCGCGTCGCTCGCCCTCGTGCACATCGAGTCCATGCTCGTCCACAGGCACGCGCACGATCTGCGCGCCGGCCGCCCGCAGCGACGCGCGCACGGGCCGGTATCCGGGCTCCTCCACCCATGCGGTGTCGCCCGGATCGAGGAGCACGCGCGTCATGCACGTCGATCCCGTGCTGCGCGCCGTTGACGACGATCACCTGATCGGCGGTGCAGCGAACACCGCGCGCGGTCCTCACGTAATGCGCGATGGCGTCGCGGAGCGGCGGGTAGCCGCGGAGATCCGTGAAGCTCAGGAGCTCGCTCGCGCGCGTTCTCCACAGCCGCCCCACGATGCGCGCCCACAGCGCCACCGGGAACTCATCGATCGCGGGATAGCCGAGCGCGAACGGGGCCATGCGGTGCGCCGGCCGCGGAGAGTTGAACTCATCGATCATCGCGTGCGCGGCGCGCGACAGACGCGGCGGCCGCTCGGGCGCCCGCGCCCCGCGCCCTTCCATGCGAATCGACGACCTGCGATGGGCCTTCGTATTGAGGCTCGTCGCGACGCGAGTGCCCGCGCCCGAGCGCGCAGTCGCATAACCCTCGCTCACGAGCCGCTCGAATGCCTGCAGTACCGTCGTGCGCGAGACGCCGAGATCGTCGGCGAGCGCGCGCGTGGATGGCAGCCGCGCGCCGGGCGCAAAGCCGCCGTCGAGAATCGCGCTGCGAAAGGTCGCATACAGCTGCCGATGCATGGCCTCGCCGCCTTCGCGCTGGAGCGCGAGGTGGGGCGTGAGAGCATCGGCGACGCGGGCTCTGGTCATGGCTGAACCGGGGGTAATGGTCTTGTCAGGGCACCATCTAATGGCCCTACAGATAAAGCCATCCTAAGGGCAGTTTAGCGCATGAACCCGGGTTCCGCACCGGGCGTTCGCGAAACCGTCTCTAATTGAGAGGTACGCATGCAATCCATTGTTGTTTCGCTCGCAGCCGTTGTCTCGCTGCACCTCGCCGCCGCCGGCTCTCTCGATGAGAAGAGCTCCTACATCACCACCCTGGGCCGCGACACCGTGGTCGTCGAGAGCGTCGTTCGCACGCCCACCCGACTCGTGGGCGACATTGTCGTCCGCATCCCTGCCACGGTTCGTCTCCACTATGACCTGGAGCTGCGCCCCGATGGCTCCGTGGCTCGATCGACCCTCGACACGGATCCGATGGGCGCAAAGGGCATGGCGGCTCGACACATGGTGCTCGAGTTCGATGCCGACTCGGTGCACGAGTCGATCGATTCGGCCGGCACGAAACGCAAGGTCACTCACCCAACCCCCAAGGGCGTGGTCCCCACGTTCATGACGGGATTCGGCGCATCGTACGGACTGTACAGCTCGATGGGACTCTACGAGCTCCTTCTCGAACGCTCGCGGCCTGCGGCGAACGACACCCTCACCGTTCCGGGCATCGACATCTGCGACCGGCGCATTTGCGAAGCGCAGGTTCCTCGCGCGCTCGGCGACGCAGATCGACGTCGACTACTTCGGCATCCTGTGGACGCAACTCACCGTCGACGCGAACGGGCACATCCTGGGCGCGGACGCGCGCGCCACGACGGAACAGACGGAGACGCATCGCACGGAGTTCGTGGATGTCGGAGGAATGGCGAAAGCTTTCGCGTCGGCGGATCATGCGGGCAAGGGAATCGGGGCGGCGTCACCCAATCTCATCGAGAAGGGAACGATCGGCGGGCAGACCATCGTCGTTGCCTACGGCAGTCCGCGGCGACGCGGCCGCACGATACTCGGCGCCGTGGTTCCCTACGATCGAGTGTGGCGCACCGGCGCGAACGAGGCGACCACCGTCATCTTCGACAAGGACATCATGATCGGCGGCACGGCAGTCCCGGCCGGTGCGTACAGCTTGTGGACGATCCCGAAGGCCGATGGCACGGTGCAACTCATCGTCAACAGGCAGCACGGGCAATGGGGAACCGACTACGATCCGGCGCAGGACCTCGTGCGCCTGCCAATGCAGTCGAGCACGGCGCCCGCCCCTCAGGAAAACTTTGCGATCAACATTACGAGCGCCGGGAACAGTGGCGCCCTGCGCTTCAGCTGGGACGCGTTCGTGTGGAGCGTTCCCGTGACCGCCAAGCAATGACGAAGTCGTGCATTGGCGTTCGGCCGAGGTATTTTTCGACCCATCGTCTACGATCGCAGCAGCGTCAAACACACAGCCCCTACTTCGCATCCCCCCCATGACCGGTATCGCCATTCCGCTTCTCACCGACGCACGTGCCTTCCTTCTCGAGGATTACGTCCCCAAGATCGCCCGCTGTCTCGATGCGCTGGACGAGAAGAGCGTGTGGTGGCGCGCCAATGAGGCATCGAACAGCATCGGAAACCTGATCCTTCATCTCGACGGAAGCACGCGCCAGTGGATCCTCGGCGTTGCGGGAAACCGGCGCGTCGTTCGCGACCGCGATGCGGAGTTCGCCGAGCGCACGCCGCTCTCCAAGGCGGCGCTGCTGGCGCGCCTGCGTGCGACGCTGGCCGAGGTGGATGAAGTTCTCAGTGTGCTCGACGAGTCGGCTTTGCTCGAGCGCCGCCCGACCTCGAAGGGCGAGGTGACCGTGCTGTGGGCCGTGCTTCATGCGGTCGAGCATTTCGCCATGCATACCGGACAGATCATGCTGCTGACGAAGATGCATACGGGCGCGGCGATCCAGCTCTCGAGCTGAATCTCATCGTGAAGCCGATGAACCGGCGGGAAGCGCTCAAGCTCGCAGCGGCGATCGGCGCGTCGCTCGCGTGGAAGCCATCGCTCCATGCAATCCCGGGTCTCGCGCGAGGCGAGCGCCGCGATCTCTTTCCGGAGGGCGTGGCATCCGGCGATCCGCATCCGGACAGCGTGCTCCTATGGACGCGGCGCCCTCCCGTGGGCGACGACACCGCTCGGCATCTCACCGCGCAAATCGCCACCGACGAAACGTTCGCACACATCGTGGCCGAGGCGAAGGCGACGGTGCGCGCGGAGACGGACTGGACGTGCCGCGTGCTCGCGGCGGGGCTCAAGCCGCGCCGCGAGTACTGGTATCGCTTCATCGACGAGCACGGAAACACGAGTCGCGTGGGTCGCACGATCACGGCGCCGGCCGATGATGATGCTATCCCCGTGCGATTCGCCTTCGTCTCGTGCCAGAACAATCAACTCGGCGCGTGCAACGCGTATCGGCGGATGATCTGGGAGGACGAGAAGCGCCCGGCCGCCGAGCGATGTGGTTTCGTGATGCACCTGGGCGATTTCGTCTATGAGCTGATGTGGTATCCCGAGGATCGCCCCGGCGGATACTACGATCGCCGGATTCGCGACATCGTGCGCTATCCCGACGGCGAGAAGCGCGAGGACTTTCATGTCCCGACCACAGTGGTCGGATACCGTGCGCTGTATCGGGCGTATCTCGCCGATCCCGACCTGCAGGATGCGCGCGCGCGATGGCCGTTCGTCTGCATGTGGGACAACCACGAGTTTTCGTGGAAGGGATGGCAGAGCCAACAGAACTTTGGACGCGGTGTCGTGCCCGCTCAAACCAGGAAGGTCGCGGCGGCGCAGGCGTGGTGGGAGTATCAGCCCGCACGAGTCGCGAAGGGTAGTGGTGGAGCGCTGAACGACTTCGAGGCGCCGAAGGTTGCCGACGCGCCGCTGAGCGAAGTCGATGCAAATGGACTCGGCGAGGACCGGGACAACCTGGCGGCGATCCACGCGCTCACGCTTTACCGCACGCTGCGCTACGGCGCCAACGTCGATCTCATTCTGACGGACAACCGATCGTATCGTTCGGAGCCCGTGAACGATCGCACCGAGATGAAGGCGTTCCGGCAGAAGGGCTTTCCCTACTTCGATCTCGACGAGGCGTTTCGTGCGTTGGACGCGGGGCGCGCCTACCGAGGCGGGCATCCGCCCGCAACGATCGAGTTCGACGGGGCGCAGTTGCCCAACCCGAATGCGGCCGCGGCGCCCGGCACGATACTCGGCGCCCGACAGAAGGCGTGGTTTCTCGAGCGCCTGCGCATCGCCACCTCCCCCTGGAAATTGTGGGGGAATTCGGTGGGCTCGCTCGATTGGCGAACGGACTTGCAGAACGTGCCGGCGACCAACGGGCCACGCTGGCCATCGCCGGGCTATGGACTGTGCACCGAGGATGACTGGTCCGCCTATCGAGCCGAGCGGAACGAGATCTTCGACAGCGTGCGCGCGCATTGCGTCGCAGGCTTCGTTTCGCTCGCCGGTGACAGGCACGCCTTCACCGCGGGGCGCGTGTCCGCGAGCCTACCGCCGGAAGGATTCGAGCCCGTGGGCGTGGAGTTCATCACCGGCTCGATCTCGGCACCGGGACTCATCGAATCATCGGAGCATCGAATCCCGAAGGACCATCCGCATCGCGCGCTCTATTTTCACGATACGACGGCGGGGCCAGTCTCGACCATCAACGCCGCGCTGCGGCACGGCGTGAAGACGTGCCTCACGCTGCAGGAAACCGGCGACGAAGCGAAGGCGCTCGCCGCGAGCAACCCGGATGTCGCGCCGCATCTCTCGTTCGTGGATCTCGGCGGCCATGGCTACGCGATGGTGCGGGCGTCGCATGATGCACTCGATGCGGAGTTCGTGTGCATCCGGCGGCCGGTGGAGCGCGCAACGGAGAGCGACGGTGGGCCGCTCGCGTATCGCGTCGCGCATCGTGTGGCGCGTTGGGCGCCCGGTGAGGTGCCGCGGCTCGAGCGAACGGATCTGGAGGGCGTGCCGCCGCTGCTCTCGTGAGGCGGTACGGCACCTCGCGTCAGAGCATTTGCTGGGTGCGCGCGATCTCCGCTGCCTCGTGACGATTGTGTGCGCCCAGCTTTCGGCAGGCGTTTTCCAAATGCTTGCCGACGTTCCGATGCGCGCAGCCCAGAAGCTTGGCGATCTCCTTGTTGCTCTTGTGTTGTAAGACGAGCTGGAGGATCTCCTTCTCTCGAGGTGAGAGAACCGCGATCTCTGGCTTCGCGGCGCGCACCCGCGGGCGCACATTGAGCTCCCGCAGCTGCGCCTTGGCGCGCTCGATCTCGCTCGTGGCGCCGAGCCGCGAGAAAACTTCGAAAGCGTGTTTGAGCTCGCGGATTGCGCTTTCGCGATCACCGATCTCGACGTGACGACGTGCGATCTCCAGTCTGAGGCGGGCGGCGTCGAAGGGGAACGGAATCGATTCGATCTGGTCGGCTGCGGCGATCACCCGATCGAGCAGCGGTTGCGTCGTGCCACGCAGCATGGCACCCATGGCCTCTCCGACTTCGGCGAGCAGCACACCGACCCGATGGCCCACACGCTCGGAGTCGTGCCGCAGGCGCTTGCAATACAAATCGGCTGCCGCAAAGTCCTGTTTCCAGAGGAGCGACTCGATCATGGTCGGGAGCAACCGCTGAACGGTCCATGGGGCATAGCCCGATCGGTCGGCGATCTTGAGCCCGATGAGCCCGCAGCGCATCACCTCATCGTAGTCCTTGATCGCGAGATGATACATCGCCATGCCTGCGTATGCGCGCACGAGCGTGTGCACGTCACCCGAACGATCGTCCGGATTCGCTGCGCCCGAGAGTGCCCATGCTTCGTCGAGATGCGCCTTCCCTTCGGCGATGCACCCGCGTCCCAGGCTGAGTATGCCCGTGTATACCAGTAGACGAGGAAGCAGTAGTCGCTGCTCGAGCGCTCGGGCGAGCGCGATACTGCGCGCGGCCTGCTCCACCGCTGAATTCCAGTCGCCCGTAGCGCTCTTGTACTCGATCTCGATCTCATCGACTCGCAGATGGAGTACGGGTGAATGAAGCTCGTCGGCGATACGCCGAGCTTCGACGAAGTGGTACTTCGTCGTGATCACATCCCCGGTGACCGCGGACAATACGGCGAGGGCCCAGTGCGCGGACCATTCCTCCGCCGGCTCTCCACTGGCGCGCGCAAATTCCAAAGCGTGCACCGCGTGCGATGCAGCTTCCGTCTGTCCGCCGGTCCATATGTAGAACAGCGCCGAGGCGCGATGGGCGCGCGCGAGCAGCTTCGTGTCGTGTCTACGCTCGGCGATCGCCAATGCGTCGCGCAGCGCCTTGCCTTGCGCTTGCGTGTCACCGATCGCTTCGAGGCTCGCGGTCTTGGACGTCAGTAGTCGCGCGAGCGCGAGGTCATCGTGCGACCGCTCGGCCGCGGCAATGCCCATGTCATAGTGAGCAAGCGCTTCGACGAAACGGCTCTGGAGGTAGTAGAGATTCCCGAGTCGGCGCTCGATCACGGCGAGCCTGGGGAGCTCGCGCGCGCCGCTCGCCTCGCGCTGCGCCTGCTCCCAGAGCGCGAGCGCGCTCCGATAATCGCCACTGTGCTGCTTGGCCAGTGCAAGCTCACCGATGAGATCCGCACGGAGATCCTTGTCGCCCTCCACCCGCTGCGAAAGCTCGTAGGCGGTCTGGAGGTAGCTCGCGGCCTCGCGATACGCATGCCGCTGTGCCGCGTGCCCGCCGGCCGCCCGAAGAAAGGCAATCGCCTTCTGATCGAGCTCGCGGGCATCCGATCGAACGAAATGATAGGCGAGCTCGCTCGCGTGGGCGGGTGCGGTGGCGCCATAGAATTTCTCCATGCACTGCGCCACTCGCCCATGCAGCATGCGCGCACGCGCCTGTCCGAGCTCGCCGTGTACCGTCTCACGCAGGAGTGGATGGGTGAAGTCGTACACGATCTCCGCGGCATCCGTCGACTCGACCAGAATGTCGGCGCGACGCAGCTCCGAAATCGCGGTGAGTAGCTCGTCCGTCGGCAGCTCGCACACCGCGCGCAGGAGATCGTGAGAGACGCGCACCCCGATGACCGCCGACAGCTCCGCGACCGTGCGCGCGGCAGGCGTGAGTCGAAGGAGGCGGGCGAGGAAGAGATCGCGGATGTATTCGGGAAGGTGCAGATCGTCGAGCTCCCAACCGTGCCAGCTGCCGTCGTGCTGACGCAGCCTGCCGGAGACTACGAGAGACTTGATCGTCTGCTCGAAGAACAGTGGATTGCCACGCGTCGAACCGAACAGCATTGCCGCGAACTCGCGCACGGTCTCTTCGGTGGTGCCAAACACGCGGCGCAGCAGTTCCGTCATGGCCGCTGCCGGCAATCCGGCAAGTTGCTGGGTGGTAGCCAACCCGCCGTCGACGAGCGAGCGCTCGGTAGCGCGAAGCACCTGACTGTTCTCGCGGTCCGCAGAGCTGTACGTGCACAGAATCGCGATTCGCGCGGTGCCCAGCTGACGGGCGATGAAATGAAGCAGCTCGAGCGACGACGGATCGGTGAACTGCAGGTTCTCCAGAATGATGAGGAGCGGCGTCTTCTCGGCGTAGCGTATGAGAAACTGCAGAAAGGTCCAGAACAGCCGCGTCTTCAGCTCGGCCGGATCTCCGATCACAACGGATGGACGCCCGATTGGGCGTCTCGACAGGAAGCGCTGGGAAGAGGAGCGCCAGCTCGGCGGCGCCTCCACGAGAGAGTGTGGAGAGAGTCGCAGGCGGAAGCGCGCGAAGGATCGGAAGCAGTGCGTCCGCGAAGGGCGCGTACGGGACGCCGGCTTCCACTGCGTACGCGCGTCCAACCGCAACCGTCCAGCCGCGACGGACGGCCTCGCGGGCGAGCTCCTCACTCAACCGGGTCTTCCCGATCCCGGGTTCCCCGGAAAGGAACGCCGTGCGTCCGTGTCCTCGCTCCGCGTCATCGAGGAGAGAACGAAGCAGCCCCAATTCCGCGGTGCGCCCGACGAGCGGAAAGGGAGCGAGCGGCTGCGCGGGCTGTTGCGAGTCGGTGGGGAGCATGAGCGCCTCGCGCGGCGACTGCCGCGAGCTGAGGAGTGCGTAGCAGTCATAGCTACGAAGGGGAAAGCGTGAGCGGCAAGTCCGGAGCAATCATGAACGACGCGGAAACATTCAGGGCAGTCCCAAACGAACGTAGGCAATGAGGGCAACGAGCCCCATTGCGAGAACGATCCGAATGAGGCAACGTCGCCCTGAGAAGAAGGCAGACTACGATCAACGGACCCACGAGCATCCCACACACCAGGCGAACGAGAGTCGTGTGATAATCCTCGGCACCCGCCCACAGGCGAATCGCGCCATCAATCGCCACCGCGGCGCTGAATCCCAGGGCCAGAATGCCGGAGTCATGGTACCGAGACGTCATGTCGGAAAGCATGGTGAACCTCCCATCGAAGGCGTGTGAGTTAGCGGGGATCGGAAAGGGCTGCGGAGACGGCAACCGGGTGTCGAATATTTTCGGTAAGCGACAAAATCGCTCGTACGACCACCTCGGGATGTTCTTCGTGGACGTATACGCCAGAATTCGCGACGCTATCGGATGCAAAATCAGGAAGTCGTGCTCGGAGAAGCTCTGTCTCACCACTCTCGATACCGCCGCGACGGTTGGCGGCTCCGATGAGCAGGCGAACCGGCTGGCGAATCTGCGAGAGCAACTCCGCCGAGCGGGGTATTGACGGGCGCCCGACGCATGGCGGACAGCACACGCGCGGCGCCACCAATGTTATTCACGATTGGCCTCGAGTACGCCTCAATGACGTCGCCCGTCACCCACGAGGGGTCTGCGGAGTATTCTTTCAGCGCGTCCGCAATTCGGTGGCGCGCCATACCGCGCCCACCGAAGAACTTGAGCAGCGGTGCAAGTCGCAGCGCGATAGTAATGCCCCGCCGGTGGAGGAGCGGTCCACCGGGCCGCCATCGAGTAGCAGCACCGCTGCCACCCGCTCCGGATGACGATAGGCGACGCGTAGTGCGACCGACGCGCCAAAGTTCGACCCTACCGATGATGGCGTTCGTGACATCGAAGGTATCGAGAACGGCCGCGACGCGATCGGCCTGGGCGTCGAGCGAATAATCGCCGTCATCGGGGTGCGACGAGCTCCCCACACCCAACGGCTCGATCACGTACGTCGAATGTCCTTCGGCTTCGATGTCGGGCGTCACCTTGCGATATGCGAACGTGCCGCCGAGTAGCCCCGGCAGCAGCACTATCGGCGTGTGCTTGCCGTCGGCGAGAGACCGGGATACTTGCATGGCGCGAACCGTCAGCGATTCGTGCGGCGCGACCGCGATCTGCGAGACGGCTGCCGAATCGAGCACGAGGGCCAGGAGGAGTATCATCATAGGAAGGCACCTCGCGCCTGCTCCGTCTGGGGAGCTGTTGAAATTGGGATAGCGATGAGTGGCTGCGGTTTGGCGGGGATTCCCTGCGCACGAACGGCCCCCACAGGCTTCGGCGCGAAGAAGCGCATGCCGAGTGTGAGTCCCAGCAGCGCGGTAGGAACGTCTTGCACCAGGTGAAGCATCAAGCCCACGCCGATCGCGACCTCCGTGGAGAGTCCGACCGAGTGCGCGACGGCGGCGTAGACGAGCTCGAACACGCCGACATTTCCAGGCGTGACGCGAACGAGGAACCCGACGTTCACTGCGAGGAGGGCGAGCAGGCTCCCACTCACGCCGATGGGGAAGTGCGCCGCTCGAGCCACGATCGAATACGACGCCAATTCCGCGCACCAGTCGACGAGCGTGAGGGCGAGCGCCATTGCCAGTCGGCGCCTCGTCGCAATGGTTCTCGTCGAGAGGAAGACCCGTTGGATGTAGGTTCGACTGCGTCGCACGAATGAGCTCGACGCGACAGAGCTCCGAGCGCGGGGGCCGCCACGATGACTCCGAGCTCGCAGGGCCGTCGCCAACACGATGGCAACGCCGAGGGCCGCCGCTGCGCCGAGGGCAAGCTCGCGAGCGGCGGGAAAGAGAAAGGCTGCGGCCGCGAGCATCGTCAGGAAACCACACAGATCCACGGCGCGCTCCAACACGACGGTCGCCGGCGCCAATCGCGCTCGAGAATGCCGGTGAGGCGCGACATGAGGAGTACCCGCCCTGCCTCGCCACTGCTTCCGACGAAGAGGCTGTTGAGCGTCGCTCCCACCAGCGTGCCGCGGCCGACAGTCCTGAAGCGCGGCCCGCCGAGTGGCGTGAGAAATGTCCACCGAATGCCGGCCTTGCCAGTGAGCGCAACGAGGTGAAAACACAACGCGAGAAGGAGCAGTCCCGGCAATGCATGACGCATCGTTGCCGCCGCGGGCGCCCAGGGAATGCGTCGCGCGTACGCGAGCATTCCCACGATCAAGAATGCGATCGCACCCAGCCGCACGTAGCGCACGAGGGCGGGTTTCATCGCATATTCTCCGTATGAGACGCGCGCTGGTGACCGGAGCCACTGGAATGCTCGGCTCGTACCTCGTGCAGCGACTCGTCGAGAGCGGAAGCAACGTGCGCGCGCTCGTGCGCCGTCCCGAGAGCGCGGAGTGGCTGCAGCAACTTGGCGGCGATCTCGTACAGGGCGATTTGGCCAATGCACGTTCGCTGCGCTCCGCCGCGGCGGGCTGCGAATGCCGTCTTTCACGCGGCCGCAGCGATCGGTCCGGAGTCCGAGTGGGAGACCTTTCGCGTTGGCAACGTGCAGGGAACCACCCATGTTGTTGAGGCCTGCATGAGCGCCGGCGCGCGGTTGGTGCATGTGAGCAGCACGGCCGTCTACGGCGACTCGCGTTCAGGAATGGCTCCTGTGGATGAGCGTGCCGTCCTTCCACGATTGCCCGACGTGGACGCGTACGGTCGTTCCAAGCAGGAGGCGGAGCAGATCGTATTGCATGCGCAGGGCGCCGGGCGCATTTGGGGTGCGATCGTGCGGCCCCCGGTGATGTACGGCGAGCGAGATCGCCAATTCATTCCGCGCGTGGGCGTCGTGATGAATCGCGGCTTCTTTCCGCTGTGCGGTGGCGGCCGAACGACGCTGCCCGTCGTGCACGCGAACGCCGTCGCCGAGGGCGCCATTCGTGTCGCGTTGACGGACGACGCCGATGGTCGCATCTACAATCTCACCAGCGATTTTCCGCTGACGGTCCGGGATCTCGTGCGCCTGGCTTCCGTCGGCCTGGGCCGCCGCGTTCGCGCGCCCTCCCTGTCGCTGCGCACATCGCGAAACCTCTTCCATGCCCTGGCGATCGGGCTTCGGATCGCGGGTCGTCGTGATCTCGCCATACACGCTAGCGGGACGCTCGAAATGTTGACCCACGACAATCCGTTTTCGGCCGCCCGCGCTCGAGAGGAGTTGCGGTGGTCGCCGACGATCCCGCCGGAGATCGGTGTGCCGGAGGCCTTCCGGTGGTGGAAGGCGCATCATGGTAGCGCGTACGCAATGAGGTAATCACCGAGCTTCGTGTGCATCAGGTGATGGCCACCGGCGGCAATGACAATGAACTGCCGCCCATCGGGGCGCACTCGATACGACATCGGTGACGCCTGCGCCGAAGCGGGAAGCTGTGTCTCCCAAACCTGCTTGCCGTTTTCCGTGTCGAAGGCGCGCAAATGGTGATCCATCGTCGCGGCAATGAAGACCAGTCCTCCCGCGGTGACGAGAGGTCCGCCGAGCGACGGGGAGCCCCAGCTCCGTGGTGAGGGAAGGTGAGCGACGTCGCTCATTGTCCCGAACGGGATCTCCCAGCGAATACGCCCATCGTCCAGGTCGAGCGCCACCAGCGTCCCCCACGGCGGCGCATTGCACGGTAGTCCAATGGGCGAGCGAAGGAGCTCGCGGCGACTCCCGTAGGGCGCGCCCTCCTGTCGCGCGACTGCAGCGTCGTTGCCTGCGCGCCGCGAATCCACCGCGATCGAGTCTGGTGCCAGGAGCGTGACGACTGTCGCCACGCGGATCGTGTTCATGACTGCCACGCCGCGCGGCCGGTCCACGCCAATACCACCCCAATTGACGCCGCCGAGGAAGCCGGGGAACTCGATCGTTCCTCGAAGACTCGGGGGTGTGAACATCCCTTCCGAGCGCAGGGAGGCAATTCGGCGCGCGCACCAGTCGCGATCGAATGTCGTGAGCCCCCATGCTTCGCTGCTTCGCAGTCCCTGCGGGACCACCGCCGCAGGAGTGACGGAGAACGGCTGGGTAGGGGCCGCATCCTCGCCGGCGACGTCGCTTCGCGGAACCGCGCGCTCGCCGATCGGGAAGACGGGCACACCCGTATCGCGATCCAGCACGAAGATGTCGCCGGTCTTGGATGCCTGCATGACCACGGCCGTCTCGCGACCGTCGCGCACTACCGTTGTGAGCACCGGTTGCGCGGCGGCATCATAGTCCCAGAGGTCGTGGTGCACGAGCTGAAAGCTCCACACGAGCTGCCCGCTCGCTCCGCGCAACGCGACGATCGAGTTGGCATTCGCATTCGGACCCGGTCGCAGTCCGCCGAAGTGATCGGGACTCGGACTGCCGGTGGGAATGAAGACGAGATCGCGCTCGGCGTCGACCGCGAAGAGTCCCCACGCATTGGCGGCTCCCGAGCGAAACGTCCGCGACCGACTCGTCCCGACTGCGCCGTCCTCGGGCTCATCGCGCAAAGGCTCCCACGACCACCGCACATTTCCGGTGCGTGCGTCGAACGCTCGCACGGCGCCGCTCGGTGCCTCCGCGTGAAGGTTGTCGAAGATCGACGAGCCGACGATCACGAGTCCGTCGATCACGGCGGGGGGAGATGTGACGTGATACTCGTGCGCCAGCCGCGCCGCATTGCGTATTCCCACGCGGAGATCGACTGTGCCCCCCAGGCCAAAGTCCGTGCACGGCACGCCGTTGCGTCCATCGAGCGCGATCAGTCTGGCATCAAAGGTTGCGAAGAAGATCCGGGTGCGGCACGGCATCTCGTTCGAGCGAGACGAATCCACCCACGCGGAGAGGCCGCGCGTCGTGACTTCGTCGTGCGCGAGCGAGACCCGGTCAATGTGCGCATCGTACGTCCAGCGCGGCGTCCCAAGCTCGGGATCGAGCGCGATCACATGCGCGGATGGCGTGGCGATGTACAGCGTGCCATCGAGCATGAGTGGAGTCGACTCGAAGGCGGTGGCTGGACCGCCGTCAGTCGCCTCCCCGTCCGACACGTCTCCGGTGCGGAACGTCCATGCGACCCGCAGCGAGTCGACGTTCGCGCGCGACACCTCGTCGAGCGAGGAATAGTGAGTGCCGCCCGCGGAGCCGTTCAGCGTCCAGTCGCTTCGCGGAGCCGGCCCTTCGCCGTGCCGCGCGCGGGCAGGTAAGACTCCGCCGTGGATCGCCAGCGCAAACTCCGCTGCAGTCGGAGTGGTCGAGTACTCTGTCCACCCAGCGGCAATGAGTACGACGAAGAGCGAAACCGATAATGCCACGCACAGAAAACGGCGGGAGCTGCAATGCTGCGACGATCAATGCATGGCGATACCTCACGAGCGCGGGACCAGTGGACTTCCGATCTGGTCGCAGAATGCTCGTTCGCGCTCGGGGCACACATACGCGCATCGGCGCATGCGCGGTGCTGCATCGACGTATATCGGCGGCGAAATGACGTAGTACGGCCGAATGCGAGCGGCGTACGCCGCCAGGTGCCACCAACTCCGACGAACGCCCCCCGCCGCGCGTCCTCCGAACGCTCGGCTACGTCATGCAACGACTTCGGCTACGTCGTTACGCGTATGGAGCGCGCGTCGCGGAAGGTCGATCCTGATCGTGCGCCGGCTGCACTTCGCAGTACGGGCGCGTCCTCGTTCGGGAGATGCATATGCGTACGCTCATGTGGTGCCTTGCGGCCGTAATGATTGGCGCTCCAGCCTCACGCGTTCTCGGACAGGATGGTAGTGCGGCCAGCTACATCGCTCTCGTGTCGACGCCGACGGCGGGTGTGCCGCAAGGGGTGAAGCAATGGATGCTGGCCGATCCCGCGCACGGCATCGGAGTCGAGATCGCAGTGGGGACATGTGTCGGGCAATGGAGGAAGCCTGGACACATTCTTGAGTGGTGTCATCCTGCCGCTCGCCGAGGGGCGAGCCGACGTCGAACTGTCGGCCGGTTATCTCCAGGCGTCGTGCAACCAAGGCGATTGCGCGGGTTCGCGGTCGCATCGGGCGCGCTCGAGGGGCGCGTACTTCAGTCGCAGGCGGAAAACGCGACGTTCGTGCTCGGATTGAGCGGACGCATTGGATTTCGCGAAGCCGAGCGACGGCACCGCCTGGTCGGCCTCTGCAAGCGTCCCCACTCTCAATGGCTATGGGCTCGCTGACGGGAGTCCAGATCGTCCCGTTCGTGTCGCCGGGGTTCGGGTGGGGTCGCGTCAGTGAAGGCAGCGGCTCCGAATCCGGTACGCGATTCATGCTGGGCGGAGGTATCGGGGATCGTCACCAGCAATTCCGGTTTGGGTTTAACTTTGGGAGCGCAGAAGGTGTTCATCAATGGAGGGAAGCTTGCCCTTGGCGCTCGGCGTCACCTGGACGAGGCGCTGAATCCCTATGCAATCGTCCATTCGTGCACCGCCCTCGACGACACCTCTCTTGCGGGCCACGCGCGCGAGCTACTCCGCGCTCAACGCGCTCGCCGGGTGAACCCGCCCCGCCCGTCTCGCCGGGAGATAGCTCGCTGCAATCGCTACTGCACCTGTAATCAGCAGTGCAAGCACGAACGTCACGGGATCGCTCGTCGTCACGCCGTACACCATTCCCTGCATGAGGCGCGTGAGAAGCAGCGAGGCGAGCGCGCCGATCACGAGGCCGGCAACCGTCTGCCGAATTCCATCTCGCAGGGAGAGTCGCACGAGCGCTCTCGGCGTCGCGCCCAGGGCCGCGCGCACGCCGAACTCCTGCTTGCGCGCGGCGACGAGCTGCGCGACCACTCCATAATGCCGACCACGGCGAGCACCAGCGCCAACACACCGAACGCGCCGAGGAGAAGCATCGAGAAGCGCTGGCGCGCGATCGAGGCACCGACGATGTCATCCATCGTTCGTACGTGAGCCACTGGCATCTGCGGGTCGAGGGCGCGCACCTGATCGCGCACCGTGCGCGCGAGCGCGAGTGGGTCGCCCACCGTGCGCACGGCGAGGCTCATCGTGCGCGGCGTGAACCGCCCCACTTGCTGGTACTGCGAGTGCACGGCGTAGAACATCGGATTCGGCGCCGCAGTGAGCGCGTTGTGCTCGACGTCGCGAACGACACCGATCACCGTTACCCACGGCGTGCTGTCGCTCATGAGCTGGATGCGCCCGCCGATCGGATCGCGGCCGTCGAAGTACTTGTTCGCTAGCGCCTGGCTGACGACGAACACGGGCGGAGTGCTGGTCTGGTCGCGCTCATCGAACCAGCGACCCGCGACGAGGTGCAGCCCCATCGTCTCGAAATAGCCTGGTGACACGATCTGCCAGTCGCCCGGCGTGTCCTCCCCCGGCGGCGCCGTATACCCCTCGACGCGCATGCCCCAGTTTCCCATCTGCGCGGCGAGCGGAAGGAGGCGCGCCACCGCAGCGTGCCGCACGCCAGGCAGCCTCTCGACGCGATGCCGCAGCGCATCGTAGAAACCCGCGACGCGCACACCGTTCGGATAGCGCGATGTCGGCGCGGAGAGCTCCATCGTGAGCACGCCCTCGCTCCGGAAGCCGGGGTCGATCGCCATGATGCTTTGCACGGTGCGGATCATGAGCCCACCGCCAACGATCAACACGACCGCGAGCGCGATCTCGCCCACCACGAGGAGTTGGCGCGCACGCAGCCGCGCTCGCCCCGTCGTCGCGCCGCGCCCGCCATCCTTGAGCGCCTCGTTCGCGTTCACGCGCGTGGCAACCAGCGCTGGGGCAATGGCGAACAGGAGCACCGTGCCGATCGTCGTCGCGAGAGCGAAGGCGAGCACCCCTCCATTGAGCGAAACGCTCGCAACGAGCCCGAGCAATGGCGGCGCCCACGCGCGTGTCGCCACGACGCCGAGCCACGATACGAACATTCCAAGCGTTCCGCCGACGAGCGCGATCACGATGCCCTCGGTGAGAAATTGCCGTGCCAGCCGTGGACGCGCGGCGCCGAGCACGGCGCGCAAGGCCGTCTCGCGGCGTCGTCGCTCGCCACGAACGAACAGCAATCCGGCGACGTTCGCGCACGCGATCACCAGCACGAGCGCCACCGCGCCGAGCAGCACGAGGAGCGCCGGCTTGAGCGATCCGCTGATCTGATTGCGAAGCGGCACGGCGGTCAACCGGAAGTGCATCGGTTCCGAGTACACGCCCTGATCGGTCAGCCGCGAGGCGACCCGGGCCAGCTCGCGATTCGCCTGTTCAGCGGTCACACCTGGTGCGAGGTGCGCAACGGAGTACAGGCCATGACTTCCGCCTCCGGGCGCCACCGCCGGCCCCGGAATCGCGCCCTGATCGGAATCCGTTGCCGCGAGCGGTGTGAGGAGCTCCGTCACCCCCTTCTCGTCGTAATCCAGCGGCATGCGGAAACTCGCCGGCATTACACCGATGATGACGTTCGACTTGCCCGCCACCTCGATGCGCTTGCCGACCACCGATCGATCGCCGGCAAAATGACGCTGCCAGAACGAGTAGCCGAGCAACGCGACGTCATTCCTGCCCGGAGCGTCCTCCTCGGGAAGGAAGTCGCGGCCGAGCATTGGAGCGACGCCGAGCACGTGCAGCGTCGGCTGCGAGATCTGCGCGGCGTGCACGCGCTCGGGCTCGCCCGCCCCCGTGATGCTCATGGTGTTGACGTCGTAGACGCCGACCGCATCGAACACGTGCGGCTCGTACGTGAGCAACTCGTATTCGTCGTACGACATCCACGAGCCCTGGTTGTTGAACTCGCCGCTCCACACTACCACGGTGTGCGAGGGGTCTCCGAATGGAAGCGGCTCGAGCAGTGCCGCGTGCACCACGCTGAACAGCGCTGTCGTCGCGCCAATGCCGAGTGCCAGCGTGAGCGCGGCTGCGGCCGCGAAGCCGGGCGCCCGGCTGAGCGTACGTATTGCGTAACGCGTGTCGCTCACGAGATCCTCGATCCAGCGCGTGCCCCGTGCGTCGCGCCCTTCCTCCTTGAATCGCTCCGTACCGCCGAAGGAGAGGCGCGCCTGATGCAGCGCGTCGCTCGCCGACAGGCCGCGCGTGCGTTCGATCTCCTGCGCCTCGAGCTCGATGTGGAGGCGCATCTCCTCCGCCATCTCTCGTTCGAGATCCGGAGTGCGGAAGAGCGCCGCCGTGCGTCGCTGCCAGCGCGCGACGAACCCTGAGCCGCTCATACCGCGTGCGTCGTCACGTGGCATGGAGAATCTGCTCGACGGCACTCATGAACAGCCGCCAGTTTGCCTTCTCCTCGGCGAAGTGCTTCTTGCCAGCGGGAGAGAGTGTGTAGAACTTCGCGCGCCGTCCTTCGGGCGAGATCCCCCAGCTGCTGCGAACGAATCCGCGGTCCTCGAGGCGGTAGAGGGCCGGGTAGAGCGATCCCTGATTCACCTGGAGCACATCGTAGGAGAGCTCGCGGATCCGCTTGGAGATCCCCCAGCCGTGCAGCGGGGCGGGGAGGATGGCTTTCAGGATCAGGAGATCGAGCGTTCCCTGCAGCAGATCGGCGCGGTCGGCCATTATCGTCTCGCGAGAGGGGTAATACCTAGACACTCGACAACGCCAAAAGGTTTGTTGTCGGATGTCGAGGTATCAAGCCCCGGTGGGTTGCCCAAACAACCTCAGCGGGTTTGCGCGTCCGCCGGTACGCGTAGTGCTACGTTGTCGGCCTTCACGAGAGACGCGAGGCGGGCGTGACAACAGCCAGGAAGCGAGCGAGCAAGAGCGCGGCGTCCCCGCGAGCAGGCGCCGGGTCCACCGCCACGTATATTCCCGCGCGCGCGACGCTTCCCAGGCTGCGCGATGCTGCGGCCGGCTGTCGCGGATGCGACCTCTGGACGTGCGGCCGCGTCGTTTTCGGTGAGGGGCCGAAAGGCGCGTCGGTGATGTTCGTCGGCGAGCAGCCGGGCGACCAGGAGGAGCAGATGGGCCATCCGTTCGTCGGACCGGCCGGAAGGGTGCTCGACGACGCCCTCGAGAATGCCGGCATCGATCGGAAGTCGGTATACCTCACCAATGCGGTCAAGCACTTCAAGTACGAGCGAGGCGCGAAGAGCAAACGCCGCATTCACAAGAAGCCGAACGACGCAGAGATTCGCTCGTGCCATCCCTGGCTCGAGAAGGAGATCGAGGTGATCAAACCGCGCGTCATCGTCGTACTGGGCGCCGTCGCCGCGCAGTCGCTGCTCGGGAAACAGTTCCGCGTCACACAGCAACGCGGGAAGCCCGTGAAATCGGCGCTGGCCGACACCGTGATCGCGACGGTGCATCCCTCGTCCGTGCTCCGCGCGCCGGATGACGAGCGCGCACAGGCGCGTCGCGATTTCTTCGCCGACATTCGCGCGGTCGCCAAACACATGGCTTCGCGATGACGAACCGGCCGTCGTTCGCGAAAGCGTGGCACGCACTGACATTCGCTATCATCGCGGCGTCCATCGTGACGCAGCTCGTGCTCGTGATCCAGGGACATGGCGTGACTCGTTCGGCCAGATGGCAGAACGGCGGGATTGGCCGAGCGCCTACTGCGATTCTTCAGCTACTTCACGATCCAGAGCAATCTGTTGGCGGCGGGAACGGCGCTCGGGCTCATCGCGCGTCCCGATCGCGATGGCCGTACGTGGCGCGTGCTGCGCGTCGCGGCGATAGTGGGCATGACCGTCACGTTCATCACCTACATGATTGTGCTGCGCCCGATCGTGCATCTCGAGGGGCTCGCGAAGCTTGCCGACATTGGCTTTCACTATGTCGCGCCGGTGCTGACTGTCGCGGGGTGGTACCTGTTCGGCCCGTGGCCGCGCATCGACATCCCGAGCCTGCTTCGACATCTCGCGTGGCCATTTGCGTATCTGGTGTACATCCTGGGGCTCGGTGCGCTCACCGGATGGTATCCGTATCCGTTCATCGACGTGACGAAGATCGGCTATCCGCGAACGCTCCTGAACGCACTCGCGGTCACGGTGCTGCTGCTCATCGTGGGCGCCATCTTTCGCGTACTCGACATCCAGCGCGGCGGAGCAAGGGCACAACCACTCGCGTGAGGCGAGCGCCTGCGCGCATCACGCGTCGCGTCGCAGAGATTTCCAGCGCGCACACTGACTGGTGCTTCCATCGGTGCCGGCGCATCTTCTGACTCGACATGAGCGAAATTCCAGACCGACTCGTCGCCGCGCTCGCGGATCGCTATCGCATTGAGCGCGAGGTTGGCGCTGGCGGGATGGCGACCGTCTACCTCGCGCACGACCTGAGACACGACCGCCCGGTCGCGATCAAGGTGCTCAAACCCGAGCTCGCCGCGGCGATCGGCGCCGAGCGATTTCTCGCCGAGATTCGTACGACGGCGAATCTGCAGCACCCGCACATCCTGCCGCTCTTCGATTCCGGCGAGGCCGGCGGATTTCTCTTCTACGTCATGCCGTACGTCGAGGGCGAGACGCTGCGCTCACGACTGTCGCGCGAGAAACAGCTCTCGATCGCGATGGCAACCCGCATCGCAACCGAAGTTGCGTCCGCGCTCGACTACGCGCACCGGCATGGCGTGATCCATCGCGACATCAAGCCCGAGAACATTCTGCTCCACGATGGCGCCGCGCTCGTCGCCGACTTCGGGATCGCGCTCGCCGTCAGCGCCGCCAGAACCGGCGAGCGAATCACGCAGACCGGCATGAGCGTCGGGACGCCGCAGTACATGTCACCCGAGCAGGCCAGCGGGGAGCGCGACATCACCGGACGCGCCGACATCTACGCGCTGGGCGCCGTCACCTACGAGATGCTCGTGGGCGAGCCGCCCTTCACGGGACCGAGCACACAGGCGATCGTCGCCAAGATCATGACGGAGGATCCGCCCCGGCTCATTCCGCAGCGACGGAGCATCCCGTCCGGCACTCGAGGATGCAGTGCTCACCTCCCTCGAGAAGCTTCCGGCCGACCGCTTCGAGAGTGCGGCGGAGTTCGCGAAGGCGATGACGGACGATCGTGAGCTCGCGTCGTGCGACTGGGCGACGGGACAGCGCGACACCATCGCGGCGGACATTACTTCTCTCGATCGCTGGCGCAGCCGCGCTCATCGCCATCGCCTTCATCGCCGGCACGCGCATCGGGCGACCACGATCGCCGATCGCGTCCTTCGGCCGGTCGATCAAGGTGACGTGGGATCGCGGCATGGAGATCGAGCCCGCGATCTCGCCCGACGGACGCTACGTCGCGTACGCCGCAGGCACGACCGCGAGCATGCGCATCTTCATTCGCCAGGTTACCGGTGGGCGCCCAACGCAGCTCACCGACGACTCGCTCGGGCTGCAGACGAATCCGTCATGGTCGGCCGATGGCTCGCGCATTCTCTTCCTGTCTGGTGGCGGTGTGTTCAGCGCGCCATCGTCGGGCGGCCCGGCGCGGCCGGAAATGCAGCGCGCACCACAAGGTCCGATCATCTCCGCCGTCTGGTCACCGGACGGTGCGAGCCTCGCCTACTCGGTGGGCGACACCGTCTATGTCCGGAGCTCGGACGGCCGGATTCGCCCGCTCGCATACGTTCCGGAGGCGTCGCTGTGCCAGTGGTCGCCGAATGGAGAGCTCATCGCGTGCGCGTCGGGGAACGCGTACTACTCGCGACTGGGATTTCTCTTCGGCAATCTCTCGCCGAGTCGCGTCGTCGTCACACGTGTGCGAGACGGGGCCGAGTCGGTCGTGTCGGATGTCATCTCCGTCAATCAGTGCCCGGTGTGGTCGCACGATGGACGATGGCTGTACTTCGTGTCGAGCCGCATGGGCCCGCGTGACATCTACGCGGTGCGCATCTCGCGAGACGGGCGGGCCGGCGATGCTCCCGAGCGTCTCACCATCGGACTCAACCCGCATTCGATCTCGCTCTCGGCGAGCAGCACGCGCTTCGCGTACGACGACTACACGGGCGCCTCCAACATTTGGTCGCTGCCATTCCCCCCGAATGGCGCGACGGAAGCCAATGCGACGCCCGTCACCACAGGCGCGCAGGTCATTGAGAACACGATGCCATCGCTCGATGGCAAGTGGATGTTCTATTCGTCCGACGTGAGCGGAAACTCCGATGTGTTTCGGCAGCGATTGCCGGTTGGTGAGCCCGAGCAGCTCACGACGGATCCGGCCGACGATTTTTCACCGGTGCCATCTCCCGATGGGAAGAGGGTCGCATTTCACTCGTGGCGCTCGGGCACTCGAGACATCTATGTTCTGCCTCTCGATGGCGGTCCGGTGCGCGCCGTCACGGCGACGCCCGGGCAGGAGGCCCAGCCGAACTGGGCTCCGGATGGAAGAGCGCTGACGTTCACGATGTTTCCGTCCAATGGCGTGTGGGTGGTGCGCGAAGATTCGAACGGCAACTGGGGAAAGGAGGTGGAGCGATCTTCCTACGGCTCGTGGCCGAGCTGGTCTCCCGACGGAAAGTGGATCGCGTACACGAGCTACATCCTGGGCGGATCGCTCATGGTCCTGAATCCTGATTCGGGCTTGCCGCGAATCGTGCTCGACTCGACGAACGACTCCGGCGCGCGGGTGGAGTCGCCGCTCTGGAGCCGGGACAGCAAGACGCTCTATTTCAAGAGCCACGATCCGCAGGGGAACGCATCGTTCTGGTCGATTCCGCTCGCCGGCGGAAAGCCGACGCTCCTGGTGCGCTTCGATGACCCTGCGCGGCCTTCGTATCGCTCGGAATGGAGCATCGCCGCTGGGAAGATGTATTTCACGATCAACGATCGTCAGAGCGACGTCTGGGTGATGGAAGTGACGCCGCGATGATCGTGCGCAGCAGCCGGGCCCAGCGCGCCGGGTGGCGCTGGGCCCGCTTTCGATCGTTTACTTCTTACCCTTTTTCGGCCCCTCGTTCTTGCGCTGACTCGGACTCGGCGTGACTCCGAGCGCGGAGGCGAGATCGATCTGGTGGTCCTGCTCCTGCTTGATCAACTCCTGGAGCACCTCGGCGAGCGCGTATTCACCGAGCTCTTCCGCCTGCCGAATGCGCTGACGATAGTTGTTGATCGTGTCGTCCTCGGCGCGCAAATCCGCCCATAGCATCTCCTCGTTGTCTTCCGACACGTCGACGGGCGCGGGCGTGTGCACGGGGTACGCGCCGAAGTAGTCGATCTGGCGCGCGATGGCCAGGGCGTGGTCCAGCTCCTCGTGCGCGTGCTTCTCGAGCTCGCCGGCAATGTTCTGAAATCGCGCGGTGTCGAGCTTCTGGCTGAAGATGATGTACTGAATGATCGCCTTGTACTCTCGGGCGAGATCCTGCTGCAGTCCTGCGACGAGCTGGTCGCGCGTGACCGGCGCGGGCGAGGTGTCCTGTTTGGCCATGATCGGTCTCTAGCGTTTGAATGTGGAATGGGGCATTCTGCCCTTCGGAATGAACGCACGAACCTGGCCCGCGCGCGAGTGGCATGAGTTATCCCGACCACAATAATGAGTGAACGGGGAGGCACGATGGCAATCGAGAAGGTGGTGCTCGCCAGGAAATTCGAGGCGATCAACGATCACTGGAATCCGCGGATCGTCGGCGAGCTCAATGGTCAGCACGTCAAGCTCGTGAAGATCCTCGGCTCCTTCGAGTGGCACCACCATGCGCGAGAGGACGAGCTCTTTCTCGTCCATCGCGGCAGCTTCCGAATGGAGTTTCGCGATCGCACCATCGATCTCACACCGGGCGACATTCTCATCGTGCCGCGCGGTGTGGAGCATCGACCCGTCGCTACGAGTGAGGCCGAGATTCTGTTGTTCGAGCCTGCGGGCACGATCAATACCGGTAACGTGGTGAGTCAGCGAACGATCCGCGATCCGCTGCATCTCTAGACGGTGGCCACAATGTCATCCATCGCATCGCAGCCGTCGAGCATACATCCACGAATCCAGGAACTCCTCGACTATCTCGCGCTGCACAGCCGCGAGGTTCGAGAGGCCGTGGCATCCGTACCTACACATCTCCGCGAGACCAAGCCTGGCGAAGATCGCTGGTCGGTGGCCGAGGTGATCGAACACCTGGCGATCATCGAGAAACGCGTCGCGTTGCTGCTGACAAAGCGGGTTGCTGGCGCACGCGAGAGTGGCGTTGGTTCCGATACCGAGACCAGCTCGGTCGTCGCCACTTTTGCGAATCCGTCCGGCGTCGTCGATCGTAACACCAAGATCGTTGCGCCCGAGCTGGTGCGCCCCACCGGCTTGCTGGACACGGAGTCGGCCAGCAAGGCGCTCGAGGAGTCGCGCGCGGCGGTCGTGACGGCGCTGCACGATGCGAACGGGGTGTCGCTAGAAAATCTGGTGCAAACGCACGCTGTGTTCGGGCCGCTCAACATGTATCACTGGATCGTGGCGATGGCACTGCACGAAGACCGGCATGCCGCGCAGATCCGCGAAATCGGCAAGTCGCTCTCGGCCAGCTAGCCCACATCTTCTTGCACGACGCCGGTCGGCCGACCGGTGGACGACCACGCCAACTGGAGCTTCGCATGCGACCACTCGGAATCATCGGCGTCATCCTCGATCATCGCGGGCGTCGTCGTGCTCGCGATGCAGGGAATCAGCTACACGAAGAACAAGGATTCGGTGAAGGTCGGCGGCCTCGAGATCTCGAAGGAGGATCGTGGCTTCGTTCCGCCTGTTGCCGGTCTCGTGGCCGTCGTGGCGGGTGTTGCGCTCGTGGCCGCGGGGCGGAAGAAGGTCTAGCACGGCGTGTCGCGGCGATGGCGCAAGGGAACTCTGCTCGCCGCCGTGCTCCTCGCGTGCTCGGCGGACCCACCGCTCGTGGCCGGGAGCGCGGACTCGTACGAGCTCGCCGCGCGCGTGCAGCGCGCGATTCCGGTGGGAACGAACGATGCGAGCGCCGAGCGTGCGCTCGTTACCCAGGGCTTCGAATGCGTGCGATCCGACACCCTGCAGTCCGACGAGGGTGACACGCTGCAAGCCCACTCCGCACCCGACGAGCCCGGAACCGAGTATGTCACCTGCGACTACGTGCGCCGTCGCCGGTGGGGCGAGAAGACGCGTCGCCGCTACCTGGTGGTACTATACATTCGCGAACATCGCGTCGATCGCGTGTTCGCCGTCACGCACTTGCGCGAAGTGCACTAGCACACGTCACCCAGGAATCCCGTGAGCAGCGGCGAACGAAAGATCCACCACAAGATCGTCTTCGGTGGAATAGTCATCCTCATCGTGATGCTCGTCTGGATCTTTGCCATTCCCAAGGCTGCGCCCTGAGCACGCGCAGGCCCGGTTGTCGATGGCGACCACTGCGAACGAGACCGCGATCAGCATGACGACTGCCGAAGGAGCATCGAGGCAAGGGACAACCGGACTCGGCCTCACGTGGCCTCGAGTTCTGCTTGCGGGCTTCTTCACCTTCGCCGGGGTCATGCATTTCGTGAAGCCCGAGCTGTACGCGGCGATCATTCCGCCGTGGCTGCCAAACGCGCCGCTCCTCGTGGCTCTGAGCGGAGCATTCGAGATCCTCGGTGGACTTGGCGTGCTCGCGCCGCGCACGCGACGCGCGGCTGGGTGGGGGCTGATCGCGCTCCTCATCGCGGTGTTCCCGGCGAACGTCCAGATGCTGCACCTGGCATACGTCTTCAACGCGTCCACGCTCTGGAAGGCGGCGCTCTGGTTTCGCCTTCCGCTCCAGCTGCCGATGATCTGGTGGGTTTGGCGAGTGGCGGCGCGCCGCGCCACGTGAGCAGTGGCGCCCGCTATACCGTGCCGGGTGCGCGGCACAGGGCCGAGCAGACGATCGATCGCAGCCGGTTCATTTGCACGGTGCAGCGCGTGTCGACGGCGTTGGAGGCGCAGGAATTCCTGCGCGACGTGAACGCCGAGTTCGCGGACGCGACGCACAATTGCTGGGCGTACGTCATTGGCGCTCCCGGCAGCACCGATCGCATCGGATTGAGCGATGCGGGGGAGCCGCACGGAACCGCCGGCCGCCCGATGCTCGTGGTGCTGCAGCACAGCGGCGTCGGTGACGTCGCCGCCATCGTCACCCGCTACTACGGCGGCACGAACCTCGGCACCGGCGGCCTCGTGAAGGCGTATGGCGGAACGGTGCAGCTTGCGCTCGCCACCATGCCTCGCGCCGAGCGAATCGACTACGCGGAGATCATCGTCGCCGTCGGCTACGAGAGCATCTCGGCTGTTCAGCAGCTGCTTCCGCGCTTCGAGTCCACGTCCCTCGGCGAAGACTACGGCGAGAAGGCGACGTTCCGGCTCCGCGTGCCGGTGGCGAGCATTGAGGCGATGCGCCAGCGCGCTGCTCGACGCGACGAGCGGAAGGGCAGACGTCGCGCTCGCAGAGCCCATCGCGTAACGACCTCGTCCGGCGGCACGATCGTGGCTCGGCCCGCCGCCGCTATCTTTAATGCACGAGGCTCGTTCTCAAACCGCAGGTCATCATGAAGAAGAGACACACCGCGATCCCCAAGGCTGCTCCAAAGCCGGGCGATGGTCGTGGGCCAAAGGCGCCCATCTGGGCGCCGCGTCAATCGAAGGCGCCGCAAACGCATGTGAAGCCGCGCGATACATCGCAGAAATCGGGGCAGCGCGGACGCTAGCGAACGGCACCGAAAGTGGCGCTCACCGCGACGATCTACAACTTCGACATCGAGCTCGCGAACGTCGACCGCAATGTCTACGAGACGCTCGCGCTGCGCGTGGCGCAGCAGCCATCGGAGACGGAGGAGTATCTCCTCACGCGCGTGATCGCGTACTGCCTCGAGTACGCCGAGGGGATCGGCTTCTCGCGAGGGATCGCGGAGCCGGACGAGCCGCCGCTCGCGGTGCGCGATCTCACGGGCGCGCTCGAGCTGTGGGTGGAATTCGGAGCGCCCGATGCCGCACGACTGCACAAGGCCAGCAAGGCCGCGCCGCGCGTCGCGATCTACACGCACCGTGATCCGCTGCAGCTGCTTCGCCAGTATGCGGGCGAGCGCATCCATTGCGTGGAGGAGATCGAGCTGTACGCGGTGGATCGAGCGCTCCTCTCCGAATTAATTGCGCGACTCGACCGGCGCATGTCGTTTCAGCTATCCGTCATGGAGAGCCATCTCTATTTCACGCTCGATGGCCGCGCGATCGATGGCAGGATCGAGCGCCACTCGCTCGTTCCGGCCGCCTGACTCGTTCTCTTTTCGCCAGGGAGTGCTAGATGGTCGATATCTCGGTGGATGGTGAGAAGGCGGTGTTCGAGATGGAGGGGTTCGACAAGCTGTGGAGTCTGCGCAGCCGGCTCGAGATTCCACTCGCGAACATCAAGAGTGTGCGCGCGGATCCGACGGTGGCGCACGGATGGTGGCACGGCCTCCGCCTGCTCGGCACGAACGTCCCGGGCGTTCTCACCGCAGGCACCTTTCACCAGAATGGAAACAACGTGTTCTGGGATGTGCACGACCCGGAGCGCACGATCGTTCTCGAGCTGGATCACGAGTTCTACGACCAGCTCATCATCGAAGTACCGGACCCGGCGAAGGCCGTGGCGCTGCTTCAGTACAGGATCGGCTCGGCGCGCGACAAGTAGATCGCGGGCCTGCCGCATCGGCCGGTGCCAAGCGTACCGGAGAAGGCTATCTTTCCAGTGACTCATGACCACACGCTACGCCCGGTGACCACACCCCGCCGCCCTCGTCGTCCCCGCCGTCGCACGAGTAGCGCGCCGCGCCCGACCTCGCTCCCCACCAGCCGGAATGCCTATCAGGCCACGCGCGAATGGCTGCTGGCGCGACACGGCTCGGTGTGCGCGTATTGCGAGCGGCGATTCGACGCCGAGCTGATGACGCTCGATCACGTGACGCCGCGCCGCGGGCAAACCGCGTACGACCGCCGCGACAACCTGGTGCTCTGCTGCCCCGCGTGCAACGCGCAGAAGGCCGACCAGCCCTTCCTCGCCTTTCTGCTCGCGCGCCGGGCGCGCGCCGCGAGTCTGTTACGATACGGGGAGCATCTGAGCCCGATGCTCCTGCAGCTCGCGCGCGAGATCGCGGGACCCGAAGCATCCGCGCGCGCCTCGCGCCTCGCGGATCCCGATTACCCGTATGCAGACTGAGACTCCGCCCGCCACCGACCGGCAGCTGAGCAAGCTGCTGGACCATTCTGGAGTGGGCCGACCGGCGCGTGCTCGACTCGCTACTTGCGATGCCGCATCCTGACGCGCGCGCCCTCGACCTCTACGCGCACGTTCTGGGGACCGAGCACACGTGGCTGTCGCGCATCCTGGAGCGCACGCCCCGTGTGAAGATCTGGCCGCAACTCTCGCTGGAGGCGGCGGCCAGCCTCGCGGCGGAAAACGCCGCCGCCCTGCGCGCGCTGGTCGCGTCGAATACCTCGGACCAACTGCAGCGACGAGTGGCCTACACCAACAGCGCTGGCCTCGCGTTCGAGTCGACGGTGGAGGACATGCTCCTCCAGGTAGTGCTTCACGGCTGCTATCACCGTGGGCAGGTTGCGCTGGTGGTTCGGGGCGCGGGCGCCGAGCCGTCGCCCACCGACTACATTGCCTTCGTGCGCGGTGCGCCGGCCGCAGTCACTCCGCGGTCGTCCCGCTAACCCGTCGCTCGAGTCCGACCAGAGATACACGTCACATCCTCGCGGCGAAGAGACGGCTGCGGTCGCGCCCGGATCAGCGCACCTCGCTCTGTGAGACCCCTGCCAGGAAAGCGTGCGTCACCGGTCAAAGCGGACACGCCCGCATAACGCGCGGCGGCTAGCGGAACGACCGGGCGTGGCATAGTGTAGCGAGCGCTCCTACGATCCCTACGTCAACCGAGGTCTCACATGAACGGAATGTCCGTGTTCCTTCTCGCGCGCTTCATTCACGTGGTCGCCGGCGTCCTCTGGGCGGGCGCGCTGATATTCATCTCCTGGTTTCTGCTGCCGTCCATACGCGCGACCGGGCCCGCTGGCGGATCTCTCATGCAGCAGCTCATACGCGTCCGCAAGCTGCCGGTGTACCTCATGTCCCTGATGGCGCTCACGATCTTGTCTGGGCTGTCGCTCTTTTGGCTGAACGTCCGTGCCTTCGGTGAAGCGTGGATGCACACGGGGCCTGGCCGGACTTTCTCGCTCGGCGGCGCGCTCGCCATCCTGGCCGCGCTGGTCGGGGTGGCCGTCAACATGCCCGTGTCCAATAAAATGGCCGCGATCAGCGCGGCGGTGCAGGCATTGGGTGCGCCGCCTTCCGCCGCACAGGTCGCCGAGCTGGCGCGACTCCAGAATCGCCTCCATTGCGCGGGCCAGGCCGTTGCAGTTCTCGTTCTGCTCGCGGTCACGTGCATGGGCGTGGCGCGCTACATCCCCTGATGATTCGTCCGTCCCGTGCCGCGTGCGCCACACGTCCGTCGACCATCTGAACGGGGGTGCCATGTCTCGCTATTTAGTAATGGCCGTGGTCGGGCTGGTCGTCGTACTCGCCATGGTGCTGCTCGTTGGATCGTACCTGCCGGTGAAGCACCAGGCAACGCGCGAGGCTACCTACCGAGCGACGCCGGCGCAGCTGTTCGCGCTCATTCGCAATGTGGACGACTACCCGTCGTGGCAGAAGTCCGTGTCGAAGGTCGAGGTGCTTCCGGTCGTCGAGGGGAAGCAGCGGTTTCGGGAGACCAACAACGGCCAGGCGATTACCTATGAGCTCGGCGACATTGTGCCGGATAAGCGGATGGTCAGTCGCATCGTGGATGACAAGCTTCCCTTTGGCGGAAGCTGGACGTACGAGCTGACGCCCGGTCAGTCGGCAAATACCACCACGCTGCGCATCACGGAGAACGGCGAGGTCTACAACCCGATCTTCCGCTTCGTTTCGAGATTCGTGATGGGGCACACCGCAACGATCGACAAATATCTCGAGGCCGTGGCGACGCGCTATCCGAGGCTGCCGGGCGCGAGCTGACGGCTGGCGCTCAGACTCCGCCGTACCACTCGTAGCCCTGATCGCTCCAGTAGCCGCCGTTCCTTTGCGGCAGGAACACGATCTTCGTCAAATACTTCGTGTTCTTGTAGCCGAGCTTCACGGGCGAGTGTACGCGTGCGGGAGCGCCGTGCGCCGCGCCGAGCAGGTGGCCATCCATGGCGAAGGTGATGAGCGTTTGCGGGTGCATTGCGCTCTCCATGTCCCAGCTTTCGTGGTAGTCATTGTCGAACGACTGAAAGTCGACGTAGGCCGCGTCCGGCTTCACACCCACCACGCGCGCGATGTCGCTGAGCCGCACTCCCTGCCACACCGCGATCGCGTTCCATCCTTCGACACAAAAGTGGTCCACGCGCTGGCTGCGGAAGGGAAGCCGACGCAGATCGTCGAGGGAAAGCTTGATGGGGTTGGTCACCAGCCCGCTCACCTCGAGCGCCCAGGGCCCGCGCACCCGTTCATCCCATACCGGCACGCGGTTCGAAATGAAGTACGATGGGAAAGCCGAGCCGGCAATTCTCGCGTTGCTCTTCGCGCCATCCATCGACGTGTGGTGAAAGAGCGAGCGCTCGACGCCCTCGTTTCTGTGCTCGGCCAGGTCGAGCAGCCGCTGCGCGCGCGGGGAACGGTCGATGTTGCACGCGGCGAGAAAGGCAGCCGTGAGCGAGAATCCGCCAGCGCTCAGAAAGCGTCGACGATCCACGTCAGTCTCCCTGCGCCACGCGTTTTCGCCAGCGCGGGAGGAGATGATAGAACGGCCGCGCGTTCCGTGCCTCTGGAGCGAGGTCCTCGCGATATCCGCCCGTAACCATTGATTGAAGCGAATACGGATCCACGGCGAACACCATGAAGATGTGCGCGAAGGACAGCACCACCAGCGCGACCATCGTCATGAAGTGAAAGTAGCGGGCCCACACGTAGCCGCCGAAAAGCGCCGTGATCCATCCGAGCTGCACCGGTTTCCAGATTGCAAGCCCGGTGAGCACCTGCACGATGGCGAGCAGCGGCAGCGCGAAGTACGTCGCCTTCTGCATCGCGTTGTGCTTTCCCTGTCTCGGGTGCTTCGGGGTGACGAACAGGTAGAACTTGATCATTGCGAGTGCATCGCGCGCGTCGCCGTGGCGCGGCACGAGATCGCGCCATTCGCCGTGCAGATAGATGAACGACAGGTAGACGAGCCCGTTCACCACGAGCACCCACATCATCGCGAAGTGCCAGTGACGCGCGCCGCCGAGCCATCCGCCGAACGTCAGCACGTCGGGGATCGCTTTGTGCTCGAACGGATAGCAGCAGAAGCCCTCCCCTTTCCGCGCGAACGCGGGGTAGGCGTTGAAGATTCGGAGACCACTTCCCACCATCAGCGTGAGCGCGATCGCATTGACCCAATGCGTCACGCGAACGATCCAATGGTGGCGGCCCGTCACGGCTTCTGGGCCGACGACTTCGAGGCTGTCTTCGAGAACAGGGTGTCGTACTGGCCGTACCCCGCCTTATCGAGCTGGCTGGCCGGAATGAACCTGAGGGACGCGGAGTTCATGCAGTAGCGAAGGCCGGTAGGCGGAGGTCCGTCGTCGAACACGTGCCCGAGGTGCGAATCGGCATGCGCGGAACGAACCTCGGTGCGGTCCATACCGATGCTGCGATCGTCCTTCGACTTGATGTTCGACGGCTCGAGCGGCTTCGTGAAGCTCGGCCAGCCCGTGCCCGACTCGAACTTGTCGAGGGAGCTGAACAGGGGCTCGCCGGAGACGATGTCCACGTAGATGCCCGGCTCGTGATTGTCCCAATACTCGTTGTGGAATGGCGATTCCGTCCCCGCCTTCTGCGTGACGTAGTACTGCTCCGGGGTGAGCTTCTTTTTCAGATCGCCATCGCTCGGCTTGGTGTAAGTCATTCTTTTTCGCTGCTGTGGCTTGAGTCAGGGTCGTGTCCAGCTGCGCGTCAGTCAGAACGACGGGCTGGCGCGAGGCCCCATTCGCCTCGCGTGCGGCGGAGCGGCTACTCAGGGTGAGGCCAACGGCGCCCACTGCGGCCAGTCCGACCGCCAATCCGAATCCATTCATATCACTGCCCCGCGGAGGAGTCCATATCTATAGTAATACAGCCTTGTACCCAAGGGTTCCAAGCCCATGGCGGCGGCGGGCAAGCGTACCGAACGAGGTGCCCGGGCGCCATACTACGCACGCGGGCACTCCGTTCCGCTTCTCAATCTCCAACCGCCGGACTCGTGATTCCTCGCTCGATACGCCTCGATCAGTTTGCCGGATTCATTGCGCTCGCACTGGCGGCGTGCAGCGGCGGCCGCCGCCGTCAACCACAATATGACTGATATGCCCTCGGCTCACGGTTCGACGGCGGCGAGTGCGACCGCGATCGACGCGATTCTCGCGCCCTACAATTCGCCGAACGTGCCGGGAGCGAGCGTGGTCGTGATTCGCGACGGCCAGGTGGTGTACGAGCGCGCCTTCGGCAGTGCGGACCTCGAGGCGCACATGGCGGCCACCGTGCACACCGACTACCGGCTCGCGTCGCTCACCAAGGCCTTCACGGCGATGTCGATCATGCTGCTCGTGAAGGACGGAAAGCTCCACTACGATGACCGCGTCATTGATGTGCTCCCCGGCTTTCCGGCGTACGCGCGCGACATCCGCATTCGCCATCTGCTCACCCATACGTCGGGGATCGTCGACTACGAGGACTTCGTTCCCGATTCGCAGACGACGCAGCTGAACGACAACGACGTGCTCGAGCTCGTGCACCGCACGGACACGCTGAACTTCGCGCCCGGCTCCGCATATCACTACAGCAACTCGGCGTACGTCCTGCTCGGACTCATCGTGGCGCACGCATCGGGAATGCCGTTTCCGAAGTTCCTCCACGACAGGATCTTTGCGCCGCTGCACATGGACTCGACCGTCGCCTACGTGAAGGGAGCTTCCACCGTGCCCAACCGCGCGTACGGATACACCGGCGATTCCTCCGGCCACTTCTCCCGAACGGACCAGAGCTCCACCAGCGCCACGCTCGGCGACGGCGGCATCTACACGTCGGTCACGGACATGGTGAAATGGAGCGAGGCGCTCGATCACGCGACGTTGGTCGATGCCGCGGCGATGCACCAGGCGTGGTCGCCGACGATGCTCACGACGGGGAAGGAGAGCGGCTACGGATTCGGCTGGTTCGTCGCGACGGTGAATGGCGAGCTGCAGCTGCGCCACCACGGCGAGAGCACCGGTTTCACGAACGCGATCCTCAAGTATCCGCAGCGCAAGCTCACGGTGATCGTGCTGACGAATCGCACCGGCGGAGGTCCATGGGACATTGCCGATCGCATTGCGGCGCTCTATCCGAATTGAGCCGGCAGCTGCGTTAGCGCAGTGAACTCCTCAGCCGCGCTCGTACACCTCCTCGGCTTTCTCGCCGGGATCGTCCTCTACGCGATGCTCGGCGTCATGACGCTGCGCGCGGGACGGAGCGGCACGGCGAGCGGACGCGCGGTCGATCGCATTCCACTCGCGACCTCGGGGCTCGGCCTGCTGTGGAATGCCGGCGCGCTCGTCATCTATGGTACGCGCGACTTTGGTGGTGCGCCGAACGCGTGGTTCGAAGCGGCAGCGTTCGCGGCACTGGGCTTCCTGCCGGCGGTGGTGGTGCACTCGTCGCTCCAGGCGCAGGAGCGTCGAAGTGCGCGGATATTGATTGGTGCGGCGTACGCGCTCAGCGCCGCGGGTGCTCTGCTCCAGCTGCGCGCGGCGTATGCGCACGAGGACATTCCGTCGTCGCTCGCGCTAACCATGCTCACGGCCGGCTATATCGCGGTGATCGCTTTGCTCGCCATCCTCGCGTCGAAGGGGCCGCGTGCCGGGTGGACGCTCACTGCGGTCGCGCTCGCGGCCTTCGCGGTGATGGCTCTGCACCTGCAGCGGCATACCAGCGGTACCGAGAGCGTGCCGATCGAGCTCGTGGGGCACCACGCGTCGCTGCCACTCGCGCTCGTGATTCTCTACCAGGACTATCGTTTTGCACTTGCCGATATTTTCCTCAAGCGCGTGCTCACACTGCTCGCCGTCGTGCTCCTCGCGGGATTGCTCTACGCGTTCGTGGCGTGCCCATGGTCCTGCCGAATCTCGAGACGGGGAACGGCGCATCCTGGGCCGTGAGCGCGCTGATCGCGCTGTGGGTCGTCACCGCGCTGGCGTATCCTCCGCTCGCGCGCACCATCAACAGATTCGTCGATCGGATCGTGCTGCGTCGCGCGGATTACGACAAGGTGCGCGCGGACGTGGCGACAGCGATCGCGGAACGGTCGAGCGCCACGGCGATCCTCGAAGCGGTGTGTGAGCATATCGCGCCGGCGATGTCGGCGCGCGCCGTCGCGTGGTCGCCGGTTTCGGAGCTTCGAGGTGCCGGACCGCCCGGCCACGGGCCTCGTGACCACGACGCGCGCGGGAGAGGCGACCGTGATCGTCCCCACCGCGGACGCGCCGTCGTATCAGATCACCGTGAGCAGGCTTGCCGCCGGTCGCAGGCTCTTGTCTGACGATCTCGCACTGCTCGAGACGCTCGCGCTGCTCGCCGCGCGACGCATTGACGCGGTGCGCGTCAACGACGAGCGGCACCGCCGCGATCTGCGCGAGCGCGAGATCGTGCAGCTTGCCGCCGAAGCGGAGCTCTCGGCGCTGCGAGCACAGCTCAACCCGCATTTTCTCTTCAACACGCTCACCACGATCGGCCAGCTCATCCAGGAAGCGCCCCCGCGCGCACTCGACACGCTCTACAAGCTCACGGGGCTTCTTCGTGCGGTGCTCAAACGATCCGACGGCGGTTTCGTCACGCTCGGCGAAGAGATCGAGATCGTGCGAACCTATCTCGCGATTGAGGGCGCGCGATTCGAGGAGCGGCTGATCGTCACCATCGATTTGCCAGCCTCGCTTGCTGGCCTGCCTGTGCCGCCGCTCGTACTGCAGCCGCTGGCGGAGAACGCGGTGAAGCACGGGATCGCGCCGGTGCAGGCCGGCGGTCGTGTGCGCGTGCAGGCGGCGATCGAGGGCGAAACGCTCGTGCTCAGCGTCGCGGACAGCGGCACGGCGGTCCCCGCGGCCGAGCTCGAGCGTCGACGCGGCGCGGGAATCGGCATCTCGAATCTCGAGCGGCGGCTCGAGCGCTATTATGGCGACGCCGCGCGGTTGACGATGCGAAGCTCGGCCGAGCGCGGAACGGAGGTGTGCGTGCGAATCGAGCTGTCCGCGATGCGCGGAGGGCCCGAGCCGCGGGCCGACGCGCGAGAGCAGATCGCGTGACGGAGCGGCTCCGAGTGGTGATCGCCGACGACGAGCGTCCGGCGCGCACATTCCTGGCGCGACTGCTCGAGGCGTGCGGCGACGTCGAGCTCGCCGGCCAGGCGGCGGGTGGCGCCGACGCGATCGCGCTCATCGAGTCTGCGAAGCCGGATCTGGCGCTCCTCGACTTGCAAATGCCCGAGGTCGACGGGCTCTCGGTGGTGCGCCTGGTGAAGAAGAAGCTGCTCCCGCTGTTCGCGTTCGTGACCGCGCATGATGCCTATGCCGTGCGCGCCTTCGAGGCGAACGCCGTCGACTTCCTGCTCAAGCCTGTCGAGCCGGCGCGGCTGCGGCAGACGCTCGACCGCGTGCACGCGCGGCTCGCGCACGGTTCGGATCCCGGCGCGGCGGCGGAGCGCGTGCGGCTGGCGGCAGCGCAGGCGTCGGGCGGCGACGCGAGCTACTTGCGTCGCATTCCGGTGCGATTGAAGGACGACATCGTGCTCGTCCCCACCGCGCAGCTGGCGTCGGTGGTTGCCGATGGTGAGCTGCTCCATCTCACCACGGCAGATGGCCGGCACTACAGCATCAACTATCGCCTCAAAGACCTCCTCGCGCGCCTCGACCCGGCGACGTTCGTCCGCATCTCGCGGGGCGCGCTCGTGAATCTCGACATGCTCGCCAAGGTCAGCTCGATGCCTGGTGGAACGTACCTCGTCACTCTTGCGAACCGGCAGCAGCTCGCGGTGAGCCGCCAGCGCGCTCGTGACCTGCGTGAGGTGCTGCTCAAGCTCTGAGCGATCGGCGGTGCCCGCGCCACTCGTCGTGCGAAACCGACCGCTCGTTGCTCGCCGGCGCCAATTCAATGAACGGCGCTCCGACCTTCTTCCGCACTGCGCGAGCTTCGATGCTCCTCGACAGGGAGCATCCGCATGCGTGGTACCCGGGTCTGTCGCCGCCCCTCGTTTCTCACGTTGGTACTCGCCATCATCGCGCTCGGCGCAGCGACGCCAATCGCCGCGCACGCCACGCCCGATCCCGACGGCGGCGACATTGCCGGCGTCGTCCGTGATTCCACCACCGGCGAGCCGCTCGCCAACGCGGAACTGAGCGTCTCGCGCGAGACGCGCCTCGTGGCGAATACCGAGACCGATCAATTCGGCCACTTCATTGTACACAACGTTCCGTCGGGCACGTACGCGATCGAGGTTCGGATGATCGGCTTTCGCGCCGAATCGCGCACGGTGACGGTGACGACCGATGGCCGGGTGAATTTGACGTTCTCGCTTGCGCCCATCGCGACGCAGCTCGAGGCGCTCACGATCACCGCACAGGCGCCGATCGCCGTCGACACGCGCAGCGGGAATCAGGTCTACAAGCAGAACGACTATCACGGTGCGCCGTCGAACACGACGTCGCAGATCCTCCAGCAGAGCATCGCCGGCGCGGCGCGCGCACCCACTGGCGAGGTGCACATCCGCGGGCAGCACGCCGAATACCAGTACTACGTCGACGGCGTTCCCGTTCCTTCGGGCATCTCCGGGAGTCTAAATGAGCTCTTCGATCCGGCGGTCGTGGATCGAATCGAGTTTCAGACCGGCGGATGGGATGCCGAGTATGGGAACAAGAACGCGGCGGTCGTCGACGTGCACACGCGAATCCCTGCCGGCGGGTTCCACATGAACCTCGATGGCTACGGGGGCTCCTTCAACACGAACGGTCAGGGCATCAACCTGAGCGATAATGTCGGCAAGTGGGGAATCTTCCTCTCCGGATCGCGGCAGGAAACCGGCATGCGACAGGAGCCGGTCGTCTTCGACACGACGACATTGAAGCCGATCAACTATCACAACAGTGGTCAGGACTACTTCACCTTTGGGAAGGTTCAGTTCACGCCATCGGAACGCGACGTGTTCGATCTGGAAGGAAACTGGTCGCGAACGCGGCTACTCGTCCCGTTCGATTCCACGCAGGGCTCACGGACGATCGGCACACGGACGTAAACAGCTTTGCCAATCTCGGATGGCGCCATCGGTTCGGCGATCTCGACTCTGCGAGCGTCTCGAGCGCCGAGCTGTTCACGGGCTTTTACTACCGGCACGGTAGCCTGTCTTATGTGCCGGGCGCCACGGACGAACCCGGATTCTTTTTCTTTCCCGATACGACGACCCCGTTCAACATCGCTGAACAACGCAACTTCGACACGTACGGAACGAAGCTCGACTTCCGGTGGCGCGCGACGCACGCCATCGAGTTGAAGACCGGCGTACAGGCGTCGACGACCACGGGTCGCGAGGATTTCGTGTCGACCGATGCCGAGGGCAACCTCGGTCCCGGATCGAACTCGGGACTCACGGGACACGACATTGGCGTGTACGTCCAGGATGCGTATACGCCCGTGGAATGGCTCGAGCTGCGCACGGGTGTGCGCTACGACACGCACGTCGCGCCGTTCGCGGGGAATCAGCACCAGGTGAGTCCGCGCGCGAAGCTGAGCTTCTTCCCGGATCTCGCCAACACGTTCTATCTGTACTACGGACGGCAGTTCATCCCGACGAACATTGAGGACCTGCGCGCGATCACCACGGTCTCGCTGGGTGGCGACACGACATCATCGTCGCCGACGCTCCCGGAGCGCGATGACTTCTACGAGGTCGGGTACATCCATCGCTTTCCGGCCGGAATTATCTGGAAGCTCTCGGGCTACATCAAGAACAGCAGCCCGGGCATCGATGACAACACGATCGCGGGGACGGCGATCGTGACGTCGGTGAATCTCGCCCAGGTGCGGATTCGCGGCGTCGAGACCGTGCTCGAGGTCCGCCCAGGCGGTCCGCTCACTGGGTACCTGAACCTCGCGGTCAATCATGCGTACGGCCGCGGCCCCGTCACCGGTGGCTTCTTCCCCACCGACATCGCCAACGTTCCGGGCGGCTGGTTCGACCTCGACCACGATCAGCGCATCTCCTCGGTCGCGTCCGTGGTCTACTCGAAGTATCGCTTCTTCGCGAGCACCACGGGCATCTATGGCACCGGGCTCACGAACGGCGCCGACATTACGTCGGCGATCGGCACCGGCCTGTTCGACTTCAACCGCGACATCCACGTCGATCCGAGCTTCATCCTGAACGGCGCGCTCGGCTACAGCCTCATCGTGGGCGGCACGGCCGTCAGGCCACAGCTCTTCATCGACAACATCTTCGACAAGCGATATCTGCTGAAGGGCGCGTTCTTCAGCGGCGCCGCTGTCGGGAGGCCGCGCACGTTCGAGGTGCGTGTTGACGTCGGGGTGTAACCGGGCGTCCACGGCCGCGGCGAGACAGGGTGATATGAAGAGGTGGCCTTGCTCGCCGCCTCGGTTGCGTACAAAGTTTCCCGATGTCGCTCCGTCCGATCCTGCTCGCCATCGTCGGCGACAGCGCCGCAGGCAAATCGACACTCGGGGACGGCATTGGCGCTCTCCTCGGCGACGAGCGCGTTACCGTCGTCACGACGGACGACTACCACAAGCACAACCGAAAGGCCCGGCGCGAGCTGCGCCTCAGCGCGCTGCATCCGGACTGCAACGATCTCGACCTGCTCGGCGAGCATCTCGGCCAACTCGCGAACGGGCGGGCCGTGCGGAAGGCGCCGTACAATCATGCGACCGGCGACTTCGATGCGCCAAGAGAGATCAAGCCCGCAGAATTCCTGATCGTGGAAGGGCTACTCGGCCTCTACTCGCCCGCGTTGCGCGAGCACTATGATGTGAGCGTGTATCTCGACACGCCGGAACCGCTGCGTCATCGCTGGAAGGTGTCTCGCGACACCGCGAAGCGCGGCTATTCAGAGGGACAGGTGCAGGATATCCTCGAGCATCGCGAGGGAGTCTCCGCCGCATTCGTTCGCCCTCAGCGGGATCACGCGGACATGATAGTGCGCTTTCGCCCGGGGCCGAAGGCGATCGACGACACAAAACTCCACGCCACCGTTGCCATGCGCGATCAGGTGCGGCATCCAGCGCTCCGCGAAGTCCTCGAGCAGTCTCCGTTGGCGGCAGTGCGGCTCCAACTGCGAAGGAACGGAGCCGGTGCGGTGCTCGAGATCGACGGCCGAATTTCAGATGCGGAGACGGCGCAAGCGGAGCAGGCACTGATGCGACAACGCCCGGAGCTCCACTCCATTCTGCAGCGTCGTACGGGACAGTTCACGACGAACGGCATGCAGCGACACAGCAATGCGCTCGGCCTCGCCCAACTGCTCATTGCCTATCCCGTCATCAGCGCGAAGCTGGCCCAGGGAGATACGATATGATGGCCGCGCAACTGCTGTCGTGGTGCACGGTGATGGTCGCGCTCGCGGCATCGCTGCCGGCGCAGAGACAGACTGGTTTCCTCGATCGAACCGTGAAGTCCGGCGCGCTGACGATAAAGTATCAGGTCTACGTGCCGCCGGGCTACGATGGACGCGCGTCGCTGCCCGTGATTCTGTTCATGCACGGATCCGGGGAGCGCGGGAGCGATGGGCTCAAGCAGACGCAGGTCGGGATGCCATTGCAGATTCGCTGGCACCGCGACTGGTTCAACGCGATCGTGGTGATGCCGCAGTGCCCGGACGACAGCGTGTTTCGCGGCGCAGTCGCGGACGCCGCGTATGCCGCGCTCGAGAAGAGTGTGAAGGAGTTTCACGGCGATCGCGAGCGGCTCTACGTGACCGGACTATCGATGGGCGGCTATGGAGTGTGGCAGGAAATCGTGGATCATCCGGCAGTGTTCGCGGCGGCGGTCGCGGTGTCCGGCGGGCTGACGCCGTCGGCGGACATGGCGAATCTCTACGTGGCGGTGAAAGGCGACGATCCGTACGCGTACGTCGCGGCGCATACGAAGGGGCTGCCGATCTGGATTTTTCACGGCGCGAAGGACGACGTCGTGCCCACCGTGCAATCGCGCAAACTCGTGCAGGCGATGCACGATGCCGGCACCGATGTGAAGTACACCGAGTACCCGGATATCGGTCACGGCGCGTGGGAGCCCGCGTATGCGGATGAAGAGTTGTGGAAGTGGCTGTTCGCGCAGCGGCTCACGAAGCAGAGCCGCTGACGCGAGCGGCGCGGACTAACGCCGCGCTTCCAACTCCTTCTTTCCGACGTGTCGCATGTCGCCGATCTTCGGCGCGTTGCCCGTGATGAGCGCCTTCGCGACCTTGAACAGCTGCACGGCGCGCGGCTGATTCGACTTGAGGTACGTCGCCTCGTGCGCCTCGACCTCGATGAGTGCGAGCCGTGGATCCATCGGCCCGCCGTTGCGATTGTCGCCTTCGTCGCCGAACCAGACTTGCCAATCCGGCTTGTAGAGCGTGCGAATCAGGTCGTCGATCGGTCACGATACGCGCTGTGCCGCTCACGGACACCCACTCGTGCGACTTGTTGTTGTAGTACGCGAGATTCACTTCCGGCTGCGCCTGAATGTCATTGACCTTGTGCGTTTCGGTGCTGGTGACGAACCAGAAGTCGACGCGAGGGCGCTTCTCCTGCGTGGACATTGGCCGAGAGACGAGCGTGCCATTGATGCTGCGACACGTCATCATCGCGATGTCCATCCCTTCGACGAGGGAGTAGAGCTCCTCGATTTTCTTCGCGGGCGAGACGTTGTCGTTCTGCATTTTGGAGGACACGCTCGCCATGTCCTGGCTTGTCGGTTTGGTGCTCTCGCTGCTTTTGGTTTTCTTGATCGCTGGGCGCTTGCTCCTGGTTTCAACTTTGGGCATGGGACCTCCTCGCAATGCGGTAACGAAGTGCGAGATGCGCACTCTGAGGAGAATTTGCGGCAAGCAATGCGCCGCGAGGAAACGGGCTCGTCCAATGAATCACGGGCGACTGCAGCCCACGTCAGGTAGTTACGAGAGTCAGGTGTCGTTGGCCACGATTGCATTGATCGCGGCAAAGGCTGCCCTGCAGACGCCTTGATCGTGGTCGTCGTCGGGAGAGTAAGAAGTGAGCGCGGCGGCGCCGAGCGGGACGCGAGCGCGGATCGCGGCCACAGCGGCCGTGAGCTGGGAAAGCGAGAGGCCGTTGGGGACCGGCAGATAATTCGCGTGGCCGACGGACGGATCCACCACGTCGAGATCCAGGTGGAGATAGCCGACGGTATCAGCCAGCGGCGCCTTTGTCAAAATTCTCGGTAGCTCTTTTGGAATCTGTCCGACTGCGATGCGTGTAACTGCCGACTCCTCGAGAAGCTTCGCCTCCGCCGCATCGAGGTCTCGGGCGCCAATCAAGAAAGTTGCTTCGGGCGCGACGGGCTGAAATCCGGGCACGGTGGCCGTCAGCTGATGCCAGCACAGCCCCGCGCTCATGGCGAGGCCCATTCCATCCAGAAAGCCTGTGTCGGTAGTCTCGGGTGTGTTGTAATCACCGTGGGCATCGAACCAGAACGTCGAGCGTCGACTCAGGCGTGAGGCCGCTCAGCGTACCCATTGCGCTGTTGCAATTACCGCTGAGTACGAGCGGAAAGTCACCGGCAGCGCGAGCAGAGCGAACCGCAGTTGCCAATCGCCGCGCGAGCTCGAACGCGGTGCGGATTTCTGCGGGTGAATGCGCCGCGTCATCCTCGATGATATGAACGGCGGTGACGACGTGCCCCTGACCCTGGAGATGATCCGCGAGGCCCGCGCGAAGGAGGTGTTCGGGGCCGGCCCCGCAGCGCGAACCGCGCCGGGCGGAATCGTAGGGGACGAGCAGGAGTTGGATGTTCATGCGGGGCCGCGATGCCTAATCGTGGTCGACGACTGCGATGGCATTGATCGAGAACAGGAGACCCCGCGGCAACTGCACGAGCGGCGTTGATCGCACCGGAGGTGCAACCGGGAAGAACTCCGCGAATAGTGTGTTGAGCACGGGAAAGGCATTCGGATCTGCCACGAAGCACGTGACCTTGATGACGCGGGCAAGGCTGCTCCCGCCGTCTTCGAGCACTGCCTGCAGATTCGCGAACGCCTGGCGCGCCTGAGCCTCGAACGAATCGCCGGCGACTTGTCCGGTTGCCGGGTCGATTCCGGGCTGGCCCGCGGTGTACACGAGGTTGTCGACGCGTACCGCTTGCGAGTAGGGACCGATCCGGGGGACGCGAGGGCTGTCGATGACTTCAGATGGTAAAGCCACGTGCTGGTTTCCTTGAGAGTGGACAAAGTACGGTGCGCCTCGAACTGCCTGGCGGCAGCGATCGCTCAATCTCGGGCGTGGGCCGCTCAAACAAAAGCGCCACGCCGGAGCCACCGTCGAAAGCCCTGGCCACTTCGCTAATCACAGAATAAGGTAGTGGGCGTTCAACGTTCTCACGGTGGCATGATGAGAGCAATTGTCTATCGCGACTTCGGTTCGCCAAACGTTCTCAAACCAGAGGATGTCGAGAAACCGACGCCGGCCGATAACGAGGTCCTCGTCGCCGTGCACGCTGCCTCCGTAAACATGTTCGACTGGTACATGGTGCGGGGCAAGCCGGCACTCCTTCGTCCGGCACTCGGCCTCGCCACGCCGAAACCGCTCGGCGTCGATCTCTCTGGCATTGTCGAGGCAGTTGGCCAAAGCGTCACGGAATTCAAGCCAGGCGATCGGGTGTTCGGAACCGGTCGTGACAAGGGTCTCCGGTCGAGGCGCGGCGCCTTCGCCGAGTACGTGTCGACGCCGGCGCGGGCCCTGGCGATCATGCCGGGCAACGCGACGTTCGCTCAGGCAGCCGGCGTTCCGATGGCCGGTCTCACCGCGCTGCAAGGCCTTCGTGATCACGGCCGCATTCAGCGAGGTCAGAAAGTTCTGATCAACGGTGCGTCGGGAGGAATCGGCACCTTCGCAGTTCAAATCGCCAAAGCATTCGGGGCCGATGTCACCGGTGTGTGCAGCACCAGGAATGCAGAGCATGGTGCGATCGATCGGCGCCGACCACGTGATCGACTACACACGCGAGAACTTCACTACCGGTGCGACACGCTACGACGTGATCCTCGACATCGTGGGCAGCCAACCGTGGCGGGCGTGCCGGCGGTGCTGACCGACAGCGGAAAGTACGTGCTCGCTGGCGGACCGCCGGCCCGCGGTCTCAGGCTGATGTTGCTGTCGCCGTTCACAAGCGGCAGGCTCGTCTCGTTTGTCGCGAGGTCGAATCCCGAGGACCTGAACGTGCTGCGCGAATTGATCGAGAGCGGCGCGGTGACAACCGTCATCGATCGCAGCTACAGCCTGGAGGAAACCTCGGACGCGGTTGGATACGTGGCCGCGGGCCATACGCGCGGAAAAGTCGTCATCGCGATAGGGGCTGACACGGAGAAACGCGCTTAACTAAGGAGACTCCGATGTCGGCGGCGCGTCCGGCGGGAGGCCGTTCGTCATGCCGCGCGCGTACCGCCACTGACCGTCTGCCCCGCGACGCAAAATCAGGAATGCGCGCTGACTCATTGTCTGCGACGGACCGCCATTGACAGGCGTCACCGTCATCGACTCGAGCCCGCGCTCGAACGCCCAGTCGCCGGCGATGATGGTTTCCACGGGCTCGAAGCCTTGGTCGATGTGATATCGCTCCAGCGCGTCGCGCATCGCTGCGATGGCTGCATCGACGCCGCGGAGCGGGGCCGCCGCGTTCGCCCACACCTCGTAATCATCGGTGAGCAACGGCCTGAGAGCCTCAGGATCGCGCGCGGCGACTGCGGCGACCCAGGCTGAGCGCACACCGGCCGGCGTGGTGAGGTCTGCTGCATGCACGGGAGTAATCATTGACACTCCGAACTCGTGGGTGTTACGATGCGCGAGCGAGAGTCAGCCATCCAGTTTGAGCTCCGTTGAACGCCCAGCGAGTCGCAGGCCGATCAGAATTCCCACGCCGATCGCCAGCCAGATGAGACCACCGACCTTCGCGTGCACGTCCGCATTGACCAGCACGTAGGCGATGATCACAAAACCAATGACGGGCGAAACGAGATGCAGGCCGAAGGTGCGTGCACGTTTCCGTATCACGAAGTAGGCGACGACGGCCACGTGCAGCATCAGGAACGAAAAGAGCGCGCCGAAATTGACGAGCGACGACAGCAACCCCACCTGACCAACGAAGAACAGGCCGAGGATGAGGCTTACCCCCGAGACGAGCAGTAAGGCTCGTTCGGGCACCTGCCGCGTCGGGTGCACGTGTGCCAGGAATCGTGGGAGCTGCCGATCGCGCGCCATCGCGAAGAGCAGTCGCGACGTCGCGGCTTGCGCAACGATCGCGTTCGCGATTGCCGCAGAAAGCGTGAACGACAATGCGATCAGTGCCTTGAACCATCCTCCGCCCACCAGCCCAGCGATAGTGTAGAAGGCTTCGTTCGTCGCCGTCTCGCCAGCGAATTCCGTCTGACCGGGCACGAGCAGCGCCGCGATGTACGTCTGAAGAATGAAGAGCGTTGCAGCGATCACGAGCGCGATCATTGTCGCCCTGCCGACCACGCGCACACCGCCTTTTGCCTCCTCTGCAAGCGTAGAGATCGCATTGAATCCGAGGAACGACAGCACCGCCACTGACAGCGCGCTGAAGATCAAGCCGATGTGAAAGACTCGTGGGTTGTAGAACGGCGCAAGGCTCCAGTGGGCCCCATTGACTCCGCGCACCACTGCAGTGACTCCAAAGACGACGAAGAGCAGGAGGACAATCAGCTCGCCAATCAGGAAAACCTTGCTCACCCGCGCCGTTGTCTCAATACCGAACAGGTTCACTGCCGTGTTCAGGGCCACGAACGCAACCACCCAGACGCCTTGAGGGATCTGCGGCACGACCGAGTGCATTGCTGCCGCACCAGCGACGTAGCAGAGAGTGGGGACGAGCAGATAGTCCAGAAGAATCGCCCAACCGGCCAGGAATCCTGCCGACGGATGGAGTCCGCGGCCGGCGTACGCGTACACGGAACCTGCGACCGGGAACGCTCCCGACATTTCCCTGTAACTCAGCGCAGTGAAAATCATTGCCACCAGCCCGACCACGTAGGTGAGCGGCACCATCCCTCTAGCGGCGTTGAACACGACACCGAAGATCGCGAAGGGAGCGATGGGTACGATGAAAACGAGGCCGTAAACGAGGAGATCGACGAGGCTCAAGCTTCGGCGCAGCTGCTGGCCGTACCCGAAGTCGGCGAGATTAGCCTCGTGGTCGACGGCTGAGGTCATTCCGGTCAGTCGTGTTCATTGAGGAACGATTCGACCAATTGCATATATGCTGGCCGCTCCTCGATGTGCGGAACGTGACTCGACTCTTCGAAGATCTTCCAGCGCACGTTCGGGATCGCGTCGGCGTATGGCTGAATCGTGCTTGGCATCGCCTCATTGAACCGCCGGAGATGAGCAGTGTCGGTGCCGTGATCTTGTGCACGGCATTGACGACGCTCCAGGTCTTCAACGTTCCGATCACATGGAATTCGCTTGGCCCGTTCATTGTGTGATACACCGTTGGATCTTCCGCGATGGCTGCAAATGATCGGACGAGCTCCGGCGGCCTCGGCACGACACGACACACGTGCCGGTCGTAGAACACGTCCATTGCCGCGAGATACTCCGGCGAATCGGTGGTACCGTCGGCTTCGTGACGCGTGAGAGTCTCCTGCACGGCATTCGGAAGTTGCGCCCGAAGTTCGGCAGCCGCGATCAGCCAAAGCGCCATTGATGCCGGAGAATCCGAGAGCGTCAGGCTTTTCAGGCCACGTGGCTGGCGGATCCCGTGTTCGGCGCCAAGCATTCCACCCCACGACTGGCCGAGGAAGTGGTATGCGCGCGAGACGCCGAGCTGGTCGAGCAGGTTGTCCAGCTCAGCGAGGAAGAGGCCAACCGTCCAAAAGTCGGCGCCGCGCTCCCGAAGGTGCGTCGAGCGACCATTTCCGAGTTGGTCGTAGTGAATCACGGGACGCCCCGACCGCGAAATGTCGGCGATCGTGAGCACATAATCGTGTGTGGCGCCGGGTCCGCCGTGCGCCACGACCAACGGAGCGATCCCGGAGCCAAGGTCACCGGTAATCCGGTACCAGGTTCGCCACTCCCCGAACTCGACGAAGCCGGTGGACGTCGCGTCGATGATGCGTTCGTTGTCGCCAGTCACTTCAGTCGTCCGCTTTGACGTTGTCAGCCCACGCGATGCGGGCCACGACGAGCAGAGCCAACGTACTCGTTGGTCAGCTGGCTGGGGAGAGGACCTTCCGCGCCGCGAGCCTCAGTGTGGCGGCAATGTTCATGCGGTCCGGAATGCCCACGTGGCAAACGCCCCGGCAATGACAACGGCGAGCGCCGAGGCCCAGAGTGGCACGCTCACGGAGGCAACCTGCACCGGCCATCGGAATAGGAGTCTCGCGAGCTGAACTGTCGCGAGCAGACCAAAAAAAACTCCTGAAACTTGTTCATAGCGGCGCATCATGGCCTCCGTGAGAAGAGAATGGTTTGTCCGACCGCCAGCCTGCCGACGCGAGTGACCGTGCCGTAGATGCCCGCCTTATTCTGATTCGTACGAACGATCGCCTTCAGCACTTCCGGCGAAGCACTCGCCGAGTCGGGATCGAGGTTCACCATCGAGCAGCGCGCGTCGCGCATCGTGACGCTGATCGCGGGAGCGTCATCCCCCTCACCGAACGAGAGCACACCGCCCAACCACTCGTCCTCCGCGAACGGAATCGATCGCAGCAGGCGGACGACGACATTCGGGCGAAAACGTCGCACGTCCAGGCTCCGTCCCACGAGTCGTCCGATCTCGCACACAGTATCGATGGCGATCACGGAGATGCTCGCTTCATCGAAGATGCCATGCTTGAAGTGCATCATCTGCACGGGAGCCCCGTGCCGACGTCCGACCTCCGTTGCCAAGTCTTCTCCGAACACCGGCATCTCGTCGCCATCCGGCGTGCGAACATGCGTGGGAAGATCTCCCGGAGCACCGTCTTCACGTCGGTGTGGAGCAAACAGGAGCAGGTCGGGAAGCTTGCTTGCTGTTAGCCACGGAAATCCGCTGCGGTCATCGATTCGCCGGAACGCCAGGCGCCTGTCTCCATCGATGCCGTGCCAGCCCAGCCTGGCGACCTCGAGTCCTTCGCCGCCCATGGACTTCACTGGATACCGGAAAATCGCCTCGACCTGTCCGATTTCCATCTCAGGCGTTCTTGATCGCCTTCCAATGCTTCAGCCGCTCCGCGATCAGCTCTACGCGCTTCTGATCGTCGGGTCCGTCCAGGGTGCTCATGTCCTCGGTATCGGCGCGCCAGTAGACACCGGCCGTCCGCGCATTCACTCTCGGGTGCGTTTCCGCATGAGTCGTCCAATATCCAGACGCGCGCTCGGCCGACTCCATCCGGATCTCACCCGTGCCGTCCAACTGTGGCGCGTTCGGGTTCAGCGGCCGTTCACCCTTCCAATAGTAGAAGAGCCCCGAAGACTCCTTCCTCTCCTTCACCGCTTCGCTCCAGTATCTCGCCGACAGGCTGCCATCCTCGCTCCATGAGCGCCCGGCCAGCTCGAGCATTCCGTCGCGGTCCCGCGAAATTTTCAGAAGGCTCACGGCAGAAGGCTCGCGCGCGTTGAGCTCCGACAGGGAAAACTGCCACCAACATCCGTCGATACGAGCAACGCGCCCCTCGTCCTCGATCGCCTTCCGCAGCTTCTGATTCAGTACTCGCACGTCGGACCGCGGTGGTTGCGTCATCGTACCGTATGCACGTGAGGCCGAGGAGATCGCTCGGAAGCTTTGCGCCTTTCGCATGGAGAATGATGGTTCGGCGCATTCCGAGGACTCCGCCGAAAAGGCCGGCTTCGAAGACGACATTGTCGCGCGGAGAAGCCTGGCCGGACTCGGGCTCGGGCGATACCTGCGGGCTGTTGGTCGTCCAGTCGTCCTGAGCAAACACGAACGCCGCGAAGTCGACTTCGTGGGTGAGCTCGAGGAGACGATCCAGCGTGGTGGTGCCAGGATTGAAGGATGTGGTCCAGGGTTCCACGTGCGCGCAGTCTTCGAGACCGCGCGTCAATGCCTTGAGCAGCTTCTCCTGCTTTCCCGATGAGCCCAGGAAGATGCGAGGCTTGTCCATCCGTCGTCACCCAGGCTCAGTGCGGCGTATCCACCCGGCGCGCCTGCACCTGCACCGGCGCCGGCGCCGCCACTCCATCGATCATCGGCTGCGCGCGCTCATTCAGCAACTTCGTCACATACCGCTGACCCTCGCTCACGCGCTCGATCTCGATCGCGATCGCTTCGACCGCCTGCTCCACGCGCGCCAGCCGCTCATCCGATGAACTACGACCCAGCTTCGTGATCGAGAGTCCCTTTCATCTTCTCCTGATGACTCAAATAAGTCTTCATCATGAAGGCCGTTATCAAAAACACGGCCGGTATGGCAATGGCGCGAGCGATTTCATCCGTCATGAGACGAATCCCGTGAATCGGTGATGATGTAACTCGGAGATCCCTCCACGATCCGGGATCCACCTGCCGTCACCTACGAGCGCCGAGTCCTCGCAGGTGTCGTTCGCCACAGTTCGCTAGCGCATCCCGGCCCCAACTCCCCGCAATGCCCGCCCCGGCTTCGCCCCCGTATGCACCCCGTCCCGCAACACCTCCACCCCATTCACGAATACTTCCCGCACGCCCACAGACAGTTGATGCGGCTTTTCATACGTCGCCTTATCAATGATAGCATTGGGATCGAAGACCACCACGTCCGCATACATCCCCGCGCGCAGCAATCCGCGATCCGGAATCGATAGCCGCTCCGCCACGGCCGACGAGAATTTTCGCACCGCATCCTCGAGCGTCAGCACGTGCTCCTCCCGCACGTACTTGCCGAGCAGTCTCGGATAGCTCCCGTACGCGCGCGGATGCGTCAGCCCTTTCGCACTGTCCGGATCGAAACCCTCGGCGTCCGTTCCAATCACCACCCACGGTCGCTTCAGCTGCATCGCCACATTCTCGTCCGTCATGCTGAAGGTCAGCTTCCCCGCGCGCGCGCCGGAGATCAGCACGACGTCCGCCATCGCCTCGCCCCACGACTTGTGCATGTCGTCCGCAATCTTGTCGAGACGCCATCCCTCGTACTTCGCGAGCGACGGCGTCGACAACAGCCCCACCACCATGATCGGACCCGGCCCGGACTCCTGACAGTACACGGGTTTGTGCGGCGTGCTGTCCATCGCCTCGCTGATGATCCGCGCGCGCGTCTCCGGATTCTTCAGGTTGTCGAGCAGCTTCCCGTTTTCCGCCGCCCACGGCGGCACGCACGCCGCGAGTCCATTCCCCGACGCGGTGTACGGATACATTGTCGCGCCCACATCCTGCCCGGCCGCTCGTGCCGAGTCGATCTTCGACACCATAGCGGCCGCCTTCGCCCACGCGTGATGTCCCGCAGCCTTCAGATGGTAGATCTCCACCGGCACGCCGCCCGCGCGTCCGATCGCGAGCGCCTCGTCGAGCGCCTCGAGCAGGCTGTCGCCCTCCGACCTGATGTGCGAGATGTAGACACCGTGATACGGCGCCATCGCCTTCGCGATCTCGCTCAGCTCGTGCGTTCCGGCGTAGTTGCCCGGCGGATAGATCAGCGCGCTCGCGACGCCGAACGCGCCGTCGCGCATCGCATTGCGCATCACGCGACGCATCGTGTCGAGCTGCGCCTCCGTCGGCGCGCCCTGCGCCTGCCCGTTCGCGTACGCGCGAATGGTGCCCGCGCCGATGAACGAGCCAACGTTGATCGAGTTGCCGTGCTTCTGCATCGCGTCGAGCCACGCGCCGAAGCCGCGATCGCCCATGAACTGCTTCGCGACACGAATGCCCGAGGTATCTCCGGAGTCGAACGTCGCCAGAATCTTGTCGTTCACCGGCGCCGGCGTGTCGCCCTCGCCTAGTATCTCGGTGGTGACACCCTGCGTCACCTTGCTGATGACGCGGCCGTCGCCCGTGAGCAGCGCTTCGTCCGATTGCCCCTGGATGTCGATGAATCCGGGCGCGACCACCATTCCCTTCGCATCGATGCGCTTGCTCGCCCGCGCGCCAGCGAGCGTTCCTGCCGGAGCGATGATCGCGATCCGGTCGCCCCGGAGCCCGAGGTCGCCGTAGAACCACGAATTGCCGGTTCCGTCGACGATCCTGCCGCCGCCGATCACGACATTGTAGGCGCCCTCGGGGGCGGTGACGCCCGAATGCGGGCCACCGGCGCATGCGACGACCGAAAGGAATGCAGTGGCCACCAGCGCGGAAAAACGTAGCGAAGTTGTCATTGATCCCGATGAAAGACGGTGTTTGAAGCGCGTTCCACAACGTATACAACGTTGCGTATGTTGCTGTAAAATCTTAACTTGCGCATCCTTTTGGGGCGTAGCTGAGCTGGCAAAGCGCCGGACTGTTAATCCGGAGATCGGTGGTTCGACTCCACCCGCCCCAGTCGTTGTTTCGACCGAAAGACTGCGAATCGCACCGTTTTAGCGGGCTGAGGCGGGTCCTCCAGGCCTGGGAGCCGTGAACTCGCCCTCTTTCACGCGTACTTCGCCTGGAGGCGCAGCCGGAATCGCGGAGCCCGGCTCCGGCTCGGGATTCTGCGCGCGGAAAAAGAGCGCGGCCAGCGCACCGCCGGCAAGCGGCCCCACGAGATACAGCCACGCGTTGCCGAGTGAACCGTGACCCATGAGCGTGTCGATCAGCATGGGTCCCAGGCCAACCGCCGGATTGAACGCGCCGCCGGAGATCCCGCCGCCCGCGAACGCAGCGACGACGATCGTGAAGCCAATCGCCAATCCATAAAATGAGTTCTTCTCGGTCTGTCGCGCGGTCGCGGAGTTGAGCACCACGAGCGCGAGCGCGAAGGTGAAGATCGCCTCGACAGCCAGCGCTCGGCCCATTGTGACATTGGTTCCCGGCGCGGCAGCGAACGTCTTGCCGGTGAGATAGAGAACAGTGAGTGCCGCGAGGACTGCGCCGATGAGTTGCGCGATCCAATAGGGCACCACTTCGCCCGCGGGCAGCTTGCCGCGCATCCACACGGCGAGCGTCACGGCGGGATTGTAGTGCGCACCCGATACGTGGCCGCCCATGTACACCATGATCATCAGCGAGCAGCCGATTGCGAGCGGGGCGAACGGCGTTTGCGAGAGTGACGTGAGCCCGACAGTCAGAACGAGGAAGTACGTGCCGACGACTTCCGTAGCGTACGCCATTTTCATTGTTCTGTGGATTATGAGTGAGCGCGCGACCGCCTGATTGCGTGAATTAACGACGCGACCGAATTGCCGGCAATGTCGGGGAAGATTTCTAGCATGTCGGCATCGCGGTCGGTGCGGCTAGTTGCTGATGTGCACGCCGGGATTGCGCTTACGCGTCCTCATTTCTGCATCGCTATTCTTTCAGGGCTGACCGGCTGCGCTCCGAGGTGCCAAGGCGCGTAACGAATGTCGAGGCCCCGGGGCGCGTAACACATGCCCGCCATTGAGGTTGCCTGCGCCTGCTCGTCACGCCGCGCGGAGCAGGGGCCCGCTCCATGCATCAGTTTTCGTCCCACGCCGTTCTCGCGGCGAAATGTTCACGATCATTTCATTTCGGAGCCACGCACATGAGCGACAACAAGAACGAGGCAGGCAAGAAGGGCGCATCCGATGCGCAGAGCGACGGCGACAGTGAGAAGGCGCTGCAGGAAGAGCTTCGTCGCGAGGCATCGGAAGGGAAGGGATCGGTTGGCGACGCCGCGAAGAACAGCAATCTCTCGGGCTCCTCGACGTGGGAGACGCTGCCGGAGGACGAGGGCGACAAGAAGGGCAAGAAGTGACTCCCCACCCTTCGAGGGGATCGTCCGACCGCTCGGACGATGATCGGAAGCGAATCGGCGAGGAGATCGCGTCGCGGCTTCGCCACCAGGGCGTTCAGCTCACCGGAAAGGAGACATCCGATGAGCTCGCGGATCTCGAGGAAGCGGTGGAGGATTTCGAGCGCGCGGTCGAGCGCGCCGGCGGCGACCTCATGGTCGACGAGCCGGTCACCGGCGGCAAGCCGCTCGCTCCGGACGATTCCAGCTTCGTGCTTCCCGCGCGTAAGGCTTCGGAGTCCGTGCCCGCATTCCTCAAGCGACTCAACGAGGCTGCGGCGCAGGTGGAACAGAAGAGAAGCACGAAGTAACTATCCACCGCATCAGTGCACGACGATGGTCCCCTTCATCTCGGGGTGCACCAGACAGTGGTACGTGAACGTTCCAGCGTCCGCGAACATCCGGCTGAAGGAGCCCGAGCTCTTGATCGCGGAGCTCGAACTATTGTCGTCGAACTGTACGCTGTGCGATCCGCAGTTCGATCCACCATACCCGTCGCCGGTGCACGTGTCCCACGTCCACGTGGCGGTCGCACCTACGGCAACGCTGTCTGTCGAGGGCGTGTAGTAATTGTTCGCGATGGTCAGGTTCGTGGTGGACCCACTTGGAACCGGCGGCGGGGGAGGTGGTGCATTGACGGCTGCGGTGGATCCGCTGCCTCCGCACGCGAAGACGGTTGCTGAAAGGAGCAGGGCTGCGACGCGAATGTGACGGGCCCCGACGAACGAACTGCGCATGGATTCCTCCGGAAAGTGTCAGTTTGGAGAATAGGAGGACGTCTCGCCCCCCGCGCCTGATTCGCGGCGGAATGACAGGGTTGCGGGGCGAACAGCGCGAAAGCGAAGCCGAGCGCGGCTGCCTGAGCCCGTCCCACAGGCGATGCCGCACGCGATGCCGCACGCGATGCCCTCAGCGGGCTCATGTCCGCTTGCACGACAGGGAGCCGACACATACTCTAGCGCAGATCGAGTTGCTCAGCCGCATGCCCTTCGTGCGATATCCTCCCTCCCGACGCGCACCTGTGCCACTACGCGGCAGCCTCCCGACAACGCTCACCGTTCGGGGAATCCGTTGACACCGCGAACGATCCCCGCGAGCACTATCGCGGCGCTCGGCGAACTCCTCGTGTGCATGGTTCGCGAGGAGCCCCAGGCGAACGATGAAAGCGTCTTTCGCGCGGACGGAGAAGTGCGCCGCGCGCTGCGCGCTCTGTGCGCCGACGCCCGCGCGCACCGCGTGCGCGTCGAGCAGCTGGTGATCGCCATCAAGCAGGGTTGGTCATCGCTGCACAGCGAGAATCCCCGCACGCGCGCCGCGGGACCGGATGAGATGCTCAACCAGGTCGTCACGTTGTGCATCGACGAGTACTACGCGGAGCGCGAGCACATCTAGCGGACCGCTCGTCGATTAGCAAAGTCTCACAAACGACTATCTCTCGATGCGCGCTGTTGCAGCAGCGTGCTTCCCCTCGTCTGCACTCCACACGATGAACCGTCCGAAGCTTATTGCTTAGACGATTCTCATGTGCGTGCTGCTCCATGAGCACCGCGCACGTACGCGCACGATGGTATTGTCGGGGTTGTGCGTGGTGGCTTGTCGAAAGAACTCGAGGATCATGATGGCAGTTGCGCAATACGTCTCCACCGGAGCGCGCATTGACAAGAGCGCTCCGCGCATCGAGGCATCCATCATCGCACGAAACTCTTGGCGCCTCGGCGCAGCGTGCGCAGCACTCTCTTGTCTGCTGAGCACGAGCCGCGCGTCGGCGCAAGCAGCGGACACGATCCCATCCCCCATTCGAGCTCAAACGTTTGAGCGTCGAGCAGTTGATGGAGATCAACGTCACATCGGTATCGAAACAGCCCGAGAAGCTCTCCGAAGCTGCTTCCGCGATTCAGGTCATCACGAATGACGAGATCCGTCGCTCCGGTGCGACGAGTATCCCGGAGGCGCTGAGGCTCGCGCCGAATCTCGAGGTCGCGAAGGTGGGTGCGCACACATGGGCGATCACCGCGCGCGGTTTCAACAGCACCACCGCGAACAAGCTGCTCGTGCTCATCGACGGGCGCAGCGTGTACTCGCCACTCTTCTCGGGTACCTTCTGGGACATCCAGGATGTGCTGCTCGAAGACGTCGATCGCATCGAAGTCATCAGCGGCCCCGGCGGCTCGGTGTGGGGAGCGAACGCCGTGAATGGCGTCATCAACATCATCACGAAAAGCGCGAGGGATACGCAGGGAGCGTATGCCGAGGCGGGCGGTGGATCGACGCCGAACGGGTTCGGCGCCGCGCGCTACGGCGGCGCGATGGGCGCCGGCACCTTATTTCGCGTATATGGCCAGTACTTCGATCGAGGCAACGAAGCCTACACGAACGGCGACGATGCCGCGGATGCGTGGCGCATGGGCCAGGGCGGACTTCGCTTCGATGCGCATCCATCCGGACGCGACGCGCTGATGGTGAAGGGCGATGCCTATGGCGGGAACGAGGATGGGAACCTGCAGAACGTCAGCGTCGGCAGGTCTACCTCCGGCGGCGGCAGCGTCACCGCGCGCTGGACCCGCACGGTCTCGGAGACGTCGGCCGCGACGCTGCAGCTCTACTACGATCACACGCAGCTATCGACGCCCGAGCCTGCCGCTCAGGGCGCTCCATCCGGCAGGCTCAAGGACAGACTCGACACGTACGATCTCGATTTTCAACATGGATTTGCCCTTGGCAATCGCCAGCGCATTGTCTGGGGGCTCGGCTATCGCTTCACGCACGATGTTGTAGGCAACTCGCCGACGCTCGGCTTCTTTCCGGAACATCTCGATCGCAGTCTCGCGGGCGGCTTCGCTCAGGACGAGATCTCGTTGCTGCAAACGCTCGTGCTCACGCTGGGCACGAAGGTCGAGCACAATGATTACACTGGCTTCGAGGTAGAGCCCACCGTTCGCCTCCGGTGGAGCTTCGCGCCCACGCAGATGGTCTGGGCATTCGGTCTCTCGCGCGGTGCGCACTCCGTCACGTGTCGAGCGCGACGTCGCCGAGCCGACGCAGCCGCCGATAATTGTTGCAGGAAACAGCGACTTCGCATCGGAGAATCTCGTCGCCTACGAGCTTGGATACCGCGTCAACGTCAGCTCGAGATTCTCCGCGTCCATCTCGGCCTTCTACAACAGCTACGATGATATTCGCAGCGTGAGCTACACTCCCGCGACGATCATCCCGCTGTTCTTCGCAAACAATATGGCCGGCGAAACGCACGGCATTGAGCTCAGCGCAACTTGGCAGGCCACGAGCTGGTGGCGTCTGCGCGCGGGAATGGACGTACTCAAGGAACGGTTGCACGTGATCCCCGGAACGACGGACCTCGAGAAGGCGCTGAACGAGACGTCGGATCCCGAGCGACAGTTCTCGTTGCAGTCTTCATTCGATCTTCCGCACCATCTCGAGCTCGACGTCAATCCCCGGTCGGTGGACAAGCTCTACAACAACATAGGTAATGGCGTTCTCGGAACGGTGCCGAGCTATACGGAGATGGACGTTCGACTCGGCTGGAATCCGGCAGGGCAGCTCGGGTTCTCGATCGTCGGCCAAAATCTATTACACGACCATCACGCCGAGTTCGGAGCCGCGGGAGCCATGCGCGAGGAGATGCAGCGCGGCGTCTATGGAAAGGTGATGTGGCGCTTCTAACCTCGTACCCGCGAGCAACGAGCAGCTCGTGGAAAGCGCGGGCGCCGGTATTTGCGCTCGGGCTTCTTGTGGTATTCGGAATGAGCGCGTCTGCGCAGGCATCCGCACCATCGAGAGAGTATCAGGTGAAGGCCGTATTTCTGTTCAACTTCGCGCAGTTCGTGGACTGGCCGCCCGCCGTCTTCTCCGAGGAGAGCGCTCCGTTGGCAATCTGCGTGCTCGGCAACGATCCATTCGGTCCGTACCTCGATGACATCGTGCGGGGCGAGCAGGTGAACAACAGACGGCTCACGGTCCAGCGCTTTCGAACCGCGGAGGAGATCAAGGGCTGCCAGGTGCTCTTTGTCAGCCGATCCGAGAACAGACAACTGGAAAAGTCGCTCGCATTGGCGAGAGAAATGGACGCGCTCACCGTGAGTGATGCCGACGGTTTCGCCAGCCGGGGAGGAATGATTCAGCTCACGATGGAGAACGGAAAGATTCGCCTCAAGATCAACGTGGATGCAGCGAAAGCATTGAGCCTGACCATCAGTTCGAAGCTGTTGCGATCCGCAGAGATCGTGGCCAGCAGAGACTGACGCATGCCACTTCGAAACACGCCCATCAAGCGGAAGTTGAAGTGGATCATCATGCTCACCAGCGGGGCGGTCGTACTGCTGACGTGCGGTGCGTTCTTCTCCTACGAGCTGTTGACCTACAAGGACAGGGCATTTCAGGGTCTCGCGACGCTGGGCGAGATGCTCGCATCCAACACCACGGCTTCGCTCGCATTCGACAACGAGGCGGATGCGACGGAGGTGCTCGCCACTTTGAGGGCGCGATCGGGAATCGTTGAAGCGGCGCTCTACGACGGCGATGGCAGGCTGTTCGCGAGATATCCGAGGACGAAGCCTGCTCGCGAATTTCGCTCGTCGCCGGAGGTCGATGGCTTCCGGACCCACGGGTCGAACCTGATCGTGTACATGCCGGTCGTGCAGGGAGAAAACACCAGGCTCGGCACGCTGTACTTGGAATCGAACAGCCGGGCGATCTACGATCGCTTGTGGCGATACGCGGGGCTTGCGGTGCTGGTGATGTTGGTGTCTCTCCTCGTCGCGTATCTCCTCTCCGCCATGTTGCAGGGACAGATCTCGCGCCCGATTCTGGCGATGGCGCGAACCGCAAAGGCGATTGCGATTCGTGGAGACTACTCCGTTCGCGCCACGAAGGTCGGCAACGATGAAATCGGACTCCTCACGGATGCCTTCAATCACATGCTCGTCCAGATCGAGGAGCAGAACGGGGCCATTCGGGACAGCCACGAGCGTCTGAATCTCGCGCTGAGGGCGTCCGGTGTGGGGACATGGATCTGGCATGCTTCCAACAACCACATCAGCCTCGACGAATTCGCGAGTCCGCTGTTCGGCTGTCCAGCTGGCGCCTTTGATGCCGAGTACGACGTGTTCCTCGGACTCGTGCATCAGGACTATCGTCAGCGTGTGGAACAGGAGATGCGCGGTTTGAGCTCCGAAGGTGGCAGCTTCGAGAGCAGCTTTCGCGTCGTGTGGTCCGATGGCACCGTTCGCGACCTGTCTGCGCGCGCGACGGCGTATCATGGTGCCGACGGCAAATTCGAGCGATTGACCGGCGTGTTCTGGGACATCACCGAGCGAAAGCGCGCCGAACAACGACTGAAGCATCTCCTGGTCGAGCTCGAACGCAGCAACAAGGAGCTGGAGCTCTTTGCCTACGTCGCGTCGCACGACCTGCAGGAGCCGCTGCGAATGGTGTCCAGCTACACCCAGCTTCTCGAGCGCCGCTACTCGGAGAAGCTGGATGATGACGCGCGCGAATTCATTGGCTATGCCGTCGACGGCGCGAACCGAATGCAGCGGCTAATCAATGATCTGCTCGATTTCTCGCGGCTCAACACTCGCGGGAGACCACCGACGCTCACCGACATGGCCGAGGCACTCGGCGTCGTGCGAGTAAATCTCAGCGTAACCATGGAGGAAGCCGGCGCCCTGGTGACGAATGGCGAGTTGCCGTGGGTGGTCGCGGATGCGGGGCAGATGGGCAGCTGCTTCAGAACCTCATCGGCAACGCGATCAAGTTCCGCAATGGTGCGCGGCCGCACGTCCACGTGAGCGCGGTCGAGAGCGACGCACACTGGCAGTTCTCGGTGCACGATAATGGGATCGGCATCGAGCCGGCATATTTCGAGAGGATCTTCGTGATCTTTCAACGGCTGCACAGCAAAGAGGCGTATCCTGGAACGGGCATCGGACTCGCGCTCTGCCGGCGCATCGTGGAGCGTCACGGTGGAACGATCTGGGTCGAGTCGAAGCCACTCGAGGGCTCCACGTTTCACTTCACGATCCCCAAACGCGAGACTAGTGAGGCCGCATGACAGATCCGCACGAAGGTCGCGCCGTGGAGATTCTGCTCGTCGAAGACAATGCGGGCGACGTGCGGCTGGCGCGTGAGGGACTGCGCGAATGCAAGCTGCTCAACAACCTGAGCGTCGCCAGCGATGGGATGAAGGCGATGGCGTTCCTGCATCGCGAGGGCGAGTACGCACACGCCCCTCGGCCCGACCTCATCATGCTCGACCTCAATCTGCCGCGAAAGGATGGTCGCGAAGTTCTGAAGGAGATCAAGGAGGACGAGGAGCTGATGCGGATTCCGGTGGTCATTCTCACCACCTCGAAGGCGGAGGAAGACGTCCTGAAGTCATACTCCCTCCATGCGAACTGTTACGTCACAAAGCCGCTGGCGATCGAACAGTTCATCACAGTGGTGAAGGCAATCGAGAGCTTTTGGTTCACGATCGTCAAACTTCCGCCGAGGTAGCGACGTGAGCGCGACGATGCTGCGAATCGGACTTCTGGAAGACAATCCCGGCGATGCACGTCTCATTGAGGAGATGCTTCGCGAGCCACCGTTCACGAAATACCGGCTTACGCTCTCCTTGCGCGTGGACGAATTGCTCGAGAGCCTCGATCGCGAGCCGATCGAAGTGCTCCTGCTCGACCTCGGCCTTCCGGACAGTCAGGGGATGGACACGTTCCATCGAATCAACGATCGAGCGCCCGGACTTCCCATCGTGATCTTCAGCGGCGCCGATGATGAGCAACTCGCGTCCGAGGCAGTCTCGTATGGCGCCCAGGACTATCTTGTAAAGGGCCACATCAACAGCTTCCAGCTCAAGCGCGCGATTCGGTATGCGATGGAGCGCAAGCGCGCCGAGGAGGAGATCAGAACGCTCAATCGGGAGCTGGAGAACCGGGTGGTGGAGCGGACGTCCCAGCTGCTGGCCGCGAACAAGGAGCTCGAGTCGTTCTCATATTCCGTGTCGCACGATTTACGCGCTCCCCTCAGACACATCGAGGGATATGTCGACATGCTGGAGCGCGCGACGAACGGGACGCTTTCGACGGAGGCTCAGCACTGTCTGAAGACCATCGTAGCCGCAAGCGTGGAGATGGGGCAGCTGATCGATGGCCTTCTGACCTTCTCTCGCATGGGCGCCGGGCCCATGAACGAAGTCCGTGTCGATCTTGCGGGGCTACTCGGCGATGTCGTTCAGAGGGTGCAGGTCGCGACGCCTGACAGGCGCATCGCCTGGGAAATCGCACCCTTGCCGGAGATCGTCGGCGATCCAGCGTTGCTCCGTCAGGTACTGGCGAATCTCGTCGACAATGCGGTCAAGTATTCGAAGAATCGAGAGCACTCCGTGATCGAGGTCGGTATTGCCGGCGATGAGAAGGGACGCTCGGTGTTCTTCGTTCGGGACAACGGTGCCGGATTCGACATGCGTCAGTATCACAAGCTGTTCGGCGTGTTTCACCGCCTCCATTGAGCGGAGGAGTTCGAAGGTACTGGAATTGGACTCGCTACCGTCCGGCGGATCATCGAGCGGCACGGCGGTCGTACGTGGGCGGAGGGCGCGGTGGATGCTGGAGCGACCTTCTACTTCACGCTGCAGCCGGCATCCGCTGCTTGAATCGAGCATCGAAGAGGCAATGATGAACTATCGCGAGAGCCGCGAGAACAGCGAGACCATCCTGCGCCCGCCGGACGTCGCATCAGGCGATGCAGCCGCCGTCACGGGGGACGTGCGCTTGCTTCACCTCGAGGACAATCCGAGGGATGCTGAGCTGATTCGGGACAGGCTCGAGGTTGCGGGGCTGACGAGTCACATCAGGCTCGTGAGCAATCGCATCGATTACGAGGCGGCCCTCGAGAACGGCTCCTATCATCTCATCCTCTGCGATTACAATATCCCGGACTATGACGGGATCTCGGCGCTGAGCGCGGCAAGGAGCAAGCAGCCCGATGTGCCGGTGATCATCATCTCCGGATCATTGGGAGAAGAGGCGGCCGTGAGGTGCCTGCATCTTGGCGCGACCGACTATCTGCTAAAACAGCGCCTCGAGCGGTTGCCGACCGCCGTGCAGCGCGCGATCGTCGCGGCGGATGAGCAGCAGAAACGACGACAGGCCGAAGCGGAATTGCGCGCGAGCGAGGAGCGCTTCCGCTTGCTTGCGCGTCACAGCAGAGACGTGTTCTGGTTCTTCGGCCTCGAGCCGGAGTGCGTACTGTACGCGAGTCCCGCGGTCGAGACCATCTGGGGACACCCCGCCGCTCGTCTCTACCAGGATCCGGCGATCTGGTGGAACTCGATCGATCCGTCGGACCTGCCGCGCGTTCGTGCAGCGTGGGACGCGTGCGCGGATGGACGAATCGCGCATTTCGATGAAGAATTCCGCGTCATCCATCAGAATGGTTCGGTGCGGCTCGTCGCGAGTTCCGGCTCCATCTTTCGCGACGAGGTGAATGGCAGTGCTCATATGAGCGGGCTCGTTCGCGACATCACCGAGCGCACGCAGCTGGAGCAGGAGCTGCGGCAGGCGCAAAAAATGGAAGGGATCGGGCAGCTCGCGGGAGGGATCGCGCACGATTTCAACAATCTGTTGACGGTGATCCAGGGGAACAGTGACCTCGCGCTCGGCGAGCTCGATCCCTCGTCCGCGTCGTACGCCGACATCGGCGAAATCAAACGAGCGGCGGTCTCCGCGGCGGCACTCACGAGGCAGCTACTGGCGTTCAGCAGGCGACAGGTGTTGTTGCCGCGTCCCATCGAGCTGCGCGCGGTACCGTTCGCGATCGAAAGCATGCTGAGCCGCCTCATTGGCGACAACATTGAGCTGGTGATGGAGCTGGATGCGGAGTGCGGTTACGTACTCGCCGACCCGGGACAAATCGAGCAGGTGATCGTGAATCTCGCGGTCAATGCACGTGATGCGATGCCCGATGGAGGCCGCATAACGATCAGCACGCGGACCGTTCCTTATCACGAGAAATCGGCGGACTGGGTTGATGGGTATGCGAAGGGGGTATGCGAGAGTCTGACGGTGACCGATACGGGCACCGGCATGGACATGGCCACGCGCGAGCGCATCTTCGAGCCGTTCTTTACCACGAAGGCAGTCGGAAGCGGCACCGGTCTCGGATTGTCGACGGTGCACGGAATCGTCAAGCAGTCGGGAGGCGAGATGCATCTCTCCAGCACTCCCGGTGTCGGAAGCGCATTCACGATTTTCTTTCCGCAGGTCGAGAACGCCGGCGTGGTCACATTGGAGCTGCACTCGACCCGCAGCGTGGCGGGGTCGGAGACGATCCTCGTGGTAGAGGATCAGCCTTCACTCCGCGACCTCGTGCGAAAGGTGCTACAGCAAAATGGGTATAGCGTGATCGATGCGCGCGACGGCGACGAGGGCGTTCGGTTCGCCATTGCGTCGACGAATCCGATTCACCTCGTCATTACGGATGTCGTCATGCCGGGATTAAATGCCCGCGTGATGGTCGACCGGATCCGCAACCGGTGGCCGGCCGTTCGCGTGTTGTTCATGTCCGGGTATCACGACGACGACGTGATGCTCCACAAGCTCGCGAATTCGGAGGTCGACTTTCTCCAGAAGCCGTTTTTGCCATACGAGCTCGCGGAGAAGGTGCGCCTGGTACTCGAGCGCGAGTAGTGCTGCGGCGCTACTCGCGCGCCGCGCTCGCCACACCCGATCCCGCGAGCGCGGCCGCCGATTCTCGCGTGCGCCCCATCTCGCGATAGGTGTAATGCACCGGCGGTGGCTCGCCATCGAGCATCGCGTCGATGATCGCGCGATCGGAGGTGAGCGTGCACACGGGATCGGTGCGCGTGGAATCGCCCGTGAGCGCGAAGGCCTGGCAGCGGCAACCGCCGAAGTCCACGTGTTTGCGTGGACAACCGCGGCACGGCTCCTTCATCCACTCGTCGCCGCGGAACGCGCGGAACGCGCTCGACTCCTCCCAGATCCAGCGCATGCTGCGATCGCGTACGTTGTCGAATGAAAGCGTCGTGATCTGCGATGCCGCGTGGCATGGCATCGTGCGTCCATCCGGCGCGACGACGAGATAGAAATTCCCCCAGCCGCCCTGACACGGCTTCGGAAACTCGCTGTAATAGTCGGGGAGCACGTAGATGATCTGCATCGCTCCGCGGTACTTCTGCACCGCGCGGTCGACGATCGCCTCCGAGCGCTCGATCTGCGCGCGCGTGGGCATGAGCGATTCGCGGTTCAGCACCGCCCAGCCGTAGTACTGCGTGTTCGCGAGCTCGATGCGGTCGGCGCCGAGCGCGCCGGCCATGTCGATGATCTCGGCGAGATGATCGAGATTGGCGCGATGGAGGACGACGTTCACGGTGAAGGCGAAGTCGAGCTCCTTGATCCACGCGGCAGCTTGCAGCTTCGCGTCCCAGCTGCGTGTGCCCGCGATCCGTTCCGCGATCTCCTTGTCCGAATCCTGAATCGAGATCTGGACGTGCTCGAGGCCAGTGTCCTTCAGCCGCACCGCGCGCTCGTGCGTGAGTCCGAGCGCAGAGGTAACGAGCGTCTGGTAGAAGCCGAGCGCGTGGGCGTGCGCGGTGAGCTCCTCGAGGTCGCGGCGAATGAGTGGCTCGCCGCCGGAGAGACCGAGCTGCAGGGCACCGAGCTCGCGCGACTGCGTGAAGACGCGCTTCCAATCATCGGTCGACAGCTCGGCCTGCGAACGCGCGAGGTCGATCGGATTGGAGCAGTACGGGCAGTGCAGCGGACAACGGTGCGTGAGCTCCGCGAGCAAGGTCGTGGGTCTACGATCCATCGCGCACCGTCAGTAGAAAAGAGAAGGGACCCGCCGAAGCGGGCCCCCTGTGCTTCGCTGCTCGCTGGTTAGCGGCGGGCGACGTACGCTGTGACTTCCATCGTCACTTCCACGACTTCGAATTCCGGCTTGGTCCAGGACATGTTCTACTCCTGTTGGCGGTAAGTGTATGCTCGCGGGCCGCACCCACCGGGAGAAAAAGTTCACCCAACATGGGACTTCTCACTGGCGCGCGACTACCGTGACTAAAGCACCGACCATGCCGCGCCGAAATCAAACTCTCTTCGTGCTATAACGTCAACAATCGCAATGAGTTACCGGCTCGTGCATTGTTGGGTGCCCGCCTCGTAAGTGCCCCCAATCGCGCGCCAGATGACCCACAGTTGGGGCATTTGACGCAGCGAGCTCGACGGCTCGAATGCCTCACCCTCCTGCCCCCCATGACGGCGTTTCATCCCTCACCAGCTCCCGATCCGCGAGCTGCGACAGGTACGTTTGCACGTCGTCCAGCACGTTCGATCCGTACCGCTGTTCCAGCGTCGTCGCAATGTCGGCGATCGTTCGCGTGCCATCGCACAGCGCCAGAATTTCCGCCGCCGTGTCGTTCAGCAGCACCGCGCCCTCCGGATACTGGAGCACGCTCCGCTGTCGCGCCTCGTCGAATTGCACGCGCGCAAACTTCCAGAGCTTGGGACGCGATGTGCCGGACAACGCCATGCGCGTCACTCCTCGCGGTACGCGTTGTGGATCGTGTCGATCATCACCCAGAGCATTTCAATCTTGAATGCGAGCGCCTCGAACACGCGCTGCTGCGTCTCGATGGTGGTGCAATACGTCGTGACGATCTCGAGCCCATGGTTGCTGTCGCGCGGTGCCTGCGTGAGTCGACTGTTGAAGTAGTCGTACGCGTCGGCGCGAATCCACGGATAGTGTTTCGGTAGCGACTCGAGCCTGCGCCGCATGATGTCGGGGGCGAACAGCTCCGTCAGCGACGATGCCGCCGCCTCCACCCACGGCTTCGTCTTGCAGAAGGTGACGTACATCTCGGCCGCAAAGCGCACGCCGGGGAGCACGTGCCGCTCGTCGTCCATCTCCTCGCGTGGAACACCGAACGCCACGCCGAGCTGAATCCACTTCTCGATGCCGCCCTCGCCTTCCTTGAGGCCATCGTGATCAACGATCCGCTGAATCCACTTGCGACGCACCTCGGGCACGGGGCAGTTGGAAATGATCGCGCCGTCCTTTCGAGGAATCGCGCGCTGGTACGCAAGCCGATTCGCCACCCACCCCTGCATTTGCCGCTGGGTGAGCTTTCCTCCGTGCATCAGCCGATGAAACGGATGCTCAACGTAGTACGAGCCGTGAAAGCCACGAAGCGCCGCGATCAGCTCGTCCGGTGCGAGTGGCCGCTCGAGCGCCGGGATCGGCGGCGCCGGCGGGGCCGCGATCGTTGGCGCGGAAAGGAGGGACGAAGACATGGTCAAAGCATACCGCGTAGTGGGGGTAATGCGCGACAGCGCGCAAAACGCGCGCCTCAGATCTCGAAGCGCATCCCATCCATGCCCACGATCATCCCTCCAGCCTCCACGGTCGCGCGCTCCGGCGACGACTCGACGAGCATCGGGTTCGTGTTGTTGATGTGCGTGTACACCTTGTGACGACACGAGAGTTGCGACAGCGAGGCGAGGCTCCCTTCCGCGCCGGAGATCGGCACGTGCCCCATTGACAGCGCCGGCCGGTCCGAGATATCCAGTCGACCGAGCTCGTCGTTCGTCCAGAACGTTCCATCGAATAGGAGAAGCTCGGCTTCATTGAGGCGCGAGAGCAGTTTCGGACCGAGCCCGCCGCAGCCGGGAACGAACGCGCACGACTTTCCCGTTCGTGTGTCTCGAATGAACACCCCCACCGTGTGGCCGATTTCCTCTCGGCGCGCGAAGCGCGGCGGATCGCCGCGCACCGCCTTCATCTCGATGGTGAGGCCGCTCGCGCTTCCGTCGCGATAGTCGAGCGGCACGACTTCGCCGAGGTCGACCTCCACCGTCTTCACCGCCGCGAACGCCTGCGTCACCGGCAGCACCCGCGAATCCTCGGCGATCGTGTGCATGATGGCGGCTGTCGCGATGAGCTGCAGGTGTCTCCCCTCGCGCAGCAGCGTGATGCCGAGCGTGTGATCGAGCTCCGCGTCCGTGAGGACGATTCCTTCCACGGGCACGTGACGCACCCCAGTCACTGCGGCGTGGGGAAGACACGCGATCTGTTCGCGCACGTCGGGCGAAGCATTGCCGAGGAACCATCGCTCGCCGTCGGCGCTGAAGGCGATCGACGATTGGGTGCGCGGCCGCGCGCGCGCAGGATCCTCGCGGGCTATGCGGCAGGTGGGACACCAGCAATTCCACTGCGGGAATCCTCCACCCGCGGCCGTTCCAAGCAGGATGACGTGCATGACGGTTATTGAATCCCGAATTTCTTGAGGCGATAGCGAAGCGTGTCGCGGCTGACGCCGAGTCGCTGCGCGGCCTGCGTCTGATTTCCATTTGCCTCGCGCAGCGCCTGCTCGATCATCGACTTCTCCCACTGCGCGAGATCGGTCCCGCGCGGCGGAAGCGCGCCGGGGAGCGAGAGGGGCGTCGCCTCGGCGAGCGCATTGGCCTCCGCGGAAGACACGCCCGCGCGCGATTGCACGTCGTCGAGCTTCGTCAGCGAGAGCTGCTCGGCCTCGAGCACGCCGCCCTGACTCCACAGCACGGCGCGCTCCATGACGTGGCTCAGCTCGCGCACGTTTCCGGGCCACGAGTACGCGAGCAGTGCGTCGCGTGCCGCTGGGCTCATCCGCTTCACCTCCTTCCCGTATTTGGCGCTGTAGCGACGCACGAAGTCAGCCGCGAGCAGCAGCACGTCGTCGCCGCGCTCTCGCAGTGGCGGGAGTCGAAGGAGGATCACGGCCAGGCGAAAATAAAGATCCTTGCGAAAGGTCCCGGCCTGCGCCTCGCGCTCGAGATCGCGATTCGTCGCCGCGAGGATGCGCACGTCGATCTTGCGGTCGCGTACACCACCGACGCGTCGCACCATCCGCTCCTCGATCGCGCGCAGAAGCTTGCCCTGGAGCGCCAGCTCGGTGTCGCCGATCTCGTCGAGGAAAATGAAGCCGCGCTCGGCCGCCTCGAAGAGTCCGATCTTCGACTGTTTCGCATCGGTGAACGCACCGCGCTCGTGTCCGAATAGCTCGGCCTCCATCAGGCTCGCCGGGAGCGCGGTGCAGTTGACCTCGATGAATGGCTTTGTTGCGCGCGGGCCCGACGCGTGGATCGTGTGTGCGATGAGTCCCTTGCCCGTTCCGGTCTCACCCGTGATGAGCACGGGCGGCGTGTCATCCAGCGCGGCGATCTGGAGCGCCTGCTGCATGACCGCACGAATCACCGGCGACTCGCCGATCATGCCAGCGAACGGATGCGTCCTCGCGTCGCGGCCGCGATAGTACGAGAGCTCCTGCTTGAGCAGTGACGTCTCGCGCGCGCGGTCGGCCAACAGCTTCAGCTCCTCGAGATCGATCGGCTTCTTGAGATAGTCGAAGGCCCCGAGCTTCACCGCCTCGACGGCGCCCTCGATGCTTCCGTACGCGGTCATGATGATGACGGGTATCGATGAATCGAAGTCGCGGATGCGCTGCAGAAGCTCGATCCCACCCATTCCGGGCAGACGCACGTCGGCGAAGATGACGTCGGGACGAAAGCTCTCGAGCAGCTCGAGCGCCTTCTCCGCATTGCCAGCGACTTCGGCCTCGTAGCCGCATTCGGTGAGAAACGTCTTGATCGAGCGCGCGAGGGTGCGCTCGTCGTCGACGATGAGCACTGTTGGTCCGCTCATGAGCGCTTCGCGGTCGAACGTGATGGCGGCGACATGCCCGCGGTACCGGACATCGCATTGGCCTCGATCCCCGGAAGGCGAATGCGAACTTTCGTCCCCGTTCCGGGCACGCTCTCGATCTCGATCGTGCCGCCGTTCTGCTCGACGTATCGCTTGGCGATCGCGAGGCCCAACCCCGTGCCCTCGCTGCGCGTGGTGAAGAACGGCTCGAAGACGGATGCGAGCACGCGCTCGGGAATTCCCACGCCCGTGTCCGTGATCTCGGCCACGACCATGGTGTGATCGCCCTGCGAGCGATCGGCGCGGGTGGAGATCGTGAGTGTGCCGCCGTGCGGCAGCGCGTCGAGCGCGTTCGAGACGATTTCGACGAGCGCCTGCTCGAGCTGCATGGGATCGGCGCGCACATTGGGGACGTCCGTCGCGAGATCGAGCGCGAGCGATACTCCCCGCTCGCGCAGAAGCTCGGCGAACGGCGGAAGCAGCTCGTCCACGAGGCGGCCGACGCTTTCGCGCAGTGGATGAAACGGCGCGGGCTTGGAGAAGCTCAGGAGGTGGCTCACGCGACGGTCGAGCCGGTCGACCTCCTCGATGATGACGGTGAGATGCTCGCGCGACGACGCGGACTCCGGGTGACGCAGCGCGACCTGCGCCGCGGCGCGGAGGCTCGCGAGCGGGTTACGAATTCCGTGCGCCACCGCAGCGGCCATCTCGCCGATGGAGGCGAGCTTCTCTGACTGAACGAGCTGCGCCTGCGTCGACTCGAGCTGCGAGATCTTGCGCTGCAGCTCCAGATTGAGCCGCGTGGTGCCGGCACGCGATTGTTCGAGGCTCTCGGTCATCTGTGCGAACGATCGCGCGAGGTCGCCGATCTCGTCCGGCGAGCTGACGTCGATCGGGAGTTCGACCTCGCCGGCGCCCACGCGCGCCATGGCCACGCGCAGCTGGCTGATCGGGCGCGCGAGGCCGCGCGAGATGAGCCACGACGCGAGGAGTCCCGCGCCCACCGCGAAAATGAGAATCGCGATCAGCGCATCGCGCTCGCTGGTGACGATCTCCTCGAGGCGCGAGTACGCGCCGCGCACGCTCGACTCGCGCGCCTGCCGGTAGATGTCGCGATTCAGCTGCGTGAGCGCCGGGAGGAGTCCGTCGCGCAGATCGCGCTGCGCCAGTTGGTACGACGCCTCGTGTTGCCCCGAATCGTAGAGCCTGAACACGCTGTCCGCGACGTTGTCGATGCGGCGCTGAATTTCCTCGGTGCTGTTGGCGAGCGACGCCTCGTTCGGCCTGAGCTCCGATCGCCAGCGCTGTTGCCAGTACTTGATGACCTGACCGGTGGTGCGAAACTCATCACGCGCGTGCGGATCGAGCCCGCTGAGGTACCGCCAGATAATCTCACTCTGGTTGAACATTGCCGTCTCCAGCTCGGCGTACGTGCGCGTGCGTGCCATGTTCTGGCCGAGCATTTTGAGTGCGTCGCGCTCGAGCACGTTCGTGCGGATCGCCTCGATCCCGATGAGCAGTGCGGGGAGGACCATGAGCGAGAAGCCGAAGAGCATCTTGCGCTGAAAGGTCATCGGGGCGTGTGCGCGACGAGGAGCACGCGAGGGAGAGGGACTGAGGCGAGCCACGGCTGCGAGGGATTGAAGGTATCACGCAGGCGACGCCGGGGGGAGAATGCGCTAGTACGTCAGTTTGCCGTCGACCACCTTCGCCACCGACGTGAAGGGGTGCTCCGTCGCCTCGCCGGCGCCGAGGATGTGGAGGACCTTCCAGCCGCCCGCCTTGAAGTAGTCGGCGATCATCGAGCGGTGGCAGCGCCACCAGACGGCCTCCGCACACATGACGGCGACTCGATCGCCGTGTGCGAGCGTCGCGAGATCACTCGCCGCGGCTGCGAACTCCGGCGTGTCCATGTAGTCGGCGTAGCCCCGAAATGAATCGTTGCGCCACGCGACGTGCGGGGAATCGGGACGCGGCTTGCGTCGGCCGCCGAGCTCGAGCATTGGTGTGTACGCGATGCCTCGCCCGGCGAGCGAGTCGCGGAGCGCATTGGGATTGAACTGCGGATTGGTGCGCGAACCTGGAAAGCGGCGCACGTCGGCGATTCGCGTGATGCCGTGCGCGGCGAGCATCTCGAGGAGCTCGTCGATTGGATGCGTCGAATGGCCGATTGTCCAGAGAGTACCGGGGGCGTCCATTGAATTCCCGTAGAGAAAAGGCGGCGAGGATCGCGCGTTCGGCTCCTCGACTCTGCATGTTACCGTGCTCGGATCGTTGCGGCACCGCCCGTGGCCACGCAGCTTAACGAACAGTGCGTCATCCCCCGGAGTCTCCGCCGCGCCGCGAGCCGCTCTCGCTCGCCGCCCGCGACGTGGTGCAGCGCTTCGGCGCGGTGACCGCGCTCGACGGCGTGAGCCTCGATGTCGAGGCGGGAAAGAGCGTCGCCCTCGTTGGCGAGAGCGGATCGGGGAAGACCACGCTGCTCCGTTGCTTCAATCGGCTCGTCGAGCCCACCGGCGGAACGATCTCGGTTGGCGAGCGAAGCGTTCGCGAGATGCCGATCGTGGCATTGCGCCGGACGATCGGCTACGTGCCGCAGGACGGGGGATTGATGCCGCACTGGCGCATTTTGCGGAACGTCGCGCTCGTGCCGATGCTGCTCGGCCTGCCAAATGCGACCGACGTCGCGACGGAAACGCTCGCGCTGGTGGGACTCCCGGCGGAGAAATTCGGATCCCGCTTTCCGCGTGAGCTCTCGGGCGGACAGCGGCAGCGCGCGGCGCTCGCGCGTGCACTCGCCGCGCGTCCCGGCGTGGTGCTGATGGACGAGCCGTTCGGTGCGCTCGACGCGATCACGCGCTCGGACCTGCAGGCGGCGTTCGATGCCCTGCGCCACGAGCTTTCGTTCACGATGTTGATGGTCACGCACGATCTCGCCGAAGCCGCGCGGCTCGCGGACGAGCTCGTGGTGATGCGCGCCGGCCGCGTGGAGCAGCGCGGCACGATCGCGGCGCTCACTTCGGCGCCCGCGACACCGTACGTGGCGACGCTCATCGAGCGTGCGCTCGCGGCATTGGCGCCGCTGCGCGGGGTCGCATGAGGAGCGCCGTGCGGCGCCTCTCGCGGATGACGATCGCGCTCGCGTCGGCGAGTGTGCTTGCGTGGCGCGCGGCGTCCGCGCAATCCGTCCCCTCGCCCGCGCGCGATGCCGGCCGGCCGTCGCGCGCCGCGCCGGTGATCGTCGCCTCGAAGCCGTTCGGCGAGTCGTATCTCCTGGCCGAGCTGTTCGCGCAGGTGCTCGAGGCCCATGCCATTGCGGTCGAGCGCAAGCCCGGGCTCGGGCAGACCCAGATCGCGATCGAGGCGCTGCGCTCGGGCGCGATCGACGTCTACCCCGAGTACACCGGCACCGGCCTGCTGGCGGTGCTGCACGACACGCTCCCCGATTCACTCGCGAGCGACGCGCGCCTGGTGTTCGCGCACGTCGCCCGCGCGTTCGCCGCGCGGTACGGCATGCGGTGGCTCCCGCCCCTGGGCTTCCAGAACAGCTACGCGATCGCCGTGCGTCGCAACACGGCCGCGCAATATCATCTGCGGACGATGAGCGATCTCGCGCGCGAAAGCGGTCATCTCGTGGCGGGATTCACGGCCGACTTCATCGGACGACCCGACGGGCTCGCGGGGCTCGCGCGCGTGTATGGCGTTCGCCCGCGCGCCGTTCGTCCTCTCGCGCCCGCGGTGAAGTATCAGGCGCTCGCGAGCGGCGCGGTCGACGTGATCGATGGCTACACGACGGACGGGCTGCTCTCGAAGTACGATCTCGTGACGCTCGTCGACGACCGCCACTTCTTCCCGCCGTACGAGGCGGCGGCACTCATCGGCTCGCGCCTGGCGCACGATCGTCCCGATGCCGTGTCGGCGCTGACGACGCTGAGCGGGATGCTCGACGAATCGCGGATGCGGGCGCTCAATCGCCGCATCGAGGTCGACGGCGAAGACGTGAAGCGCGTCGCGGCGGATGCGCTCCGCGACATTGGGTTGGAGCGGTCGCGCGAGACACGAGCGTCGTTGCCAGGAATGGAGAATCTCTTAGTACTAAGATACCACTCACTTCGTACCTCTGGCAGCAGCGCGGCGCGATTCGCATCCTCGTCCTCCGCCATCTCCTCCTCGTCGCCCTGGCCCTCGGCGCCGCGATTCTCGTGGCCCTTCCACTCGCCCTCGCGCTCGAGCGCATGCGCCGCGCCGCGGAGCCGCTCATCGGCACGCTCGGCGTCCTCGAGACGATTCCAAGCATCGCGCTGCTGGCCTTCATGATCCCGCTCTTCGGCATCGGCATCAAGCCGGCGCTCGTCGCGCTCTGGATCTACGCGCTGTATCCGATCGTGCGCAGCGCGTACAGCGGCGTGCGCGATGCTGATCCGTCCGCGGTCGAGGCCGCGGAGGCGCTCGGGATGACGCCGTGGCAGCGGCTGCTGAGTGTTCGGCTGCCCCTCGCGGCACCGGTGATCATGTCGGGCATTCGAACGGCGGCGGTGATCACCGTCGGCGCGGCCACGCTCGCCGCATTCATCGGAGCCGGCGGGCTTGGCGAGCCGATCGTCGCTGGGCTCGCGCTCGCCGACACGAACATGATTCTCTCCGGTGCGCTCCCCGCCGCCGCGCTCGCGCTACTGGTGGACGGTGTGCTCGCGCTGGTGGAGCGCGCGGTCGCGCCGGCCCATCTGCGTCACACCGCCTCGAGGTAGGCCACCCAGAACTGCCGTTTCGAGTTGGTCCAGAGCTTCCGCAGGCGAAAGCCCGCCGTCTCGATCAGCTCCTCGAGGCGCGCGCGATCGTACTTGTACGAGCTCTCGGTCCAGATCGACTCTCCCTTCTCGAAGTCGATGTATTCGCCGGCGACCTTCACGATCTGGTCTTCGGTGCTCTCGAGATGCATCTCGACGCGGCTCGCGCGCGGATTGAAGAATGCGCGGTGCCTGAATTTCGCGAGATCGAAACGCGCGCCGACATCGTGATTCAAACGCGCGAGCATGTTCAGGTTGAACTGCCGCAGTGACGCCGGCCGAGTCGTCGTAGGCGGCGTTGAGCGTCGCTGCGGACTTCCGCTGATCCACTCCCAGGATCAATGCGCCATCCTTGCCTACCGCGCGTCGTACGCGCCCGAGAAATACGGCGGCCTCCATCGGATGAAAGTTTCCGATCGTCGAGCCGGGGAAGAAGGCGACTCTGCGTGAGCCTTCGGGCAACGGCGGGACCGAGAGGGGCAAGGTGTAGTCCGCGTTGAGCGGTCGCACCGCGACTCCCGGATATTCCCGGGCGAGCTCGCCCGAAACGCGCGCGAGCTGCTCGCGCGAGATATCGATCGGCACGTATGCCGCGGGCGACTCGAGGGCATCGAGCAGCAGGCGAATCTTGACGCCGGCGCCGCTGCCGTATTCGAGCAGCGCCACGCGCGGGCCCGCGAGCGCGGCGATCTCGCCCGCACGCGCGCGCAGAATCTCCAGCTCGGCCCGCGTGAGATAGTACTCGGGGAGCTCGCAAATCTCTTCGAACAGCGCGGCACCTGCGGCATCGTAGAACAGCTTTGGCGGAAGCGTCTTCGGTTGTGCGTTCAGACCGCGCAGAACCTCCTCGCGGAGGGGGCGTGCGTCGGGGCGCGCGACGATGCGCGGCCCGCCCTGCCGCGACGCAGGCATCGTCATCGAACGCTCATCACGCGTGGTCGGCAAGGCGAATCCCCATGAACTGCCACCGAGCATCCGATGGGAAGAAGTTGCGATACGTGAGCCGTGCATGTGATTTCGGCGTCGCGCACGATGCGCCGCGCAGCACCCACTGGTCGGCCATCCACTTTCCGTTGTATTCGCCGATCGCGCCGGTGTCCGGCTTGAATCCCGGGTAGCCGACGTACGCACTCTGCGTCCATTGCCACACGTCGCCGTAGAGCTGCGTGAGCTCTCCCGATTCGACTACTTCCGTGCTCGCCGGCGCGGGATGAAAGCGCTCGCTCTCGACGAAGGTTCCCTCCACGGGCGCGTTCCGTGCCGCGACCTCCCACTCCGCCTCCGTCGGCAGGCGACGCTTTGCCCACCGCGCGAACGCATCCGCTTCGTAGTAGCTCACGTGACACACAGGCTCATCGAGTGCGACCGCGCGCGTTCCGGCGAGAGTGAACTCCGTCCAGCCGTCATCGGTGCGCTCCCAATAGAAGGGCGCCTCCCAACCGCCGCTCTGCACCATTGCGAGGCCCGGCGAGAGCCAGAGCTCGGAGCGCTTGTAGCCGCCGTCGTCGATGAAGTCGAGATATTCACCGTTCGTCACGAGCCGCGAGGCGAGCCTGAAGTCCTCGAGAAACTCGCGGTGCGCCGGCAGCTCGTTGTCGAACGAAAACCCGTCCCCTTGGTGCCCGATGCGATGCACGCCGCCGGAGAATGATCGCCACGCGGATTCGGGCAACGCACGCGCGGGAAGCTCGGGCCGCTCGCGATACACCGGCCGAAGCGGGTTCATCCAGAACACGTGCTTAATGTCCGTCACTAGCAACTCCTGATGCTGCTGCTCGTGGTTCAGGCCGAGCACGATCAGTGGGTAAGCCGGATGCGAAGCGTCGTCGTTGATCTCGCGGAGCAGCTTGCGCATCGCCACGTTCACGTGCGCTCGATATGCGAACACCTCGCGCACGGTCGGCCGCGTCACGAGGCCGCGCATCGCGCGACAATGGCGCTCACCCGCCTGGACGTAGTAGGAATTGAACAGATAGGCGTACCGCGGATTCGGCGAGCGATATTCTGGCGCATGCAAGGCGAGGATGAACGTCTCGAAGAACCAGCTCGTGTGTGCGAGATGCCACTTGGTCGGGCTGACGTCGGCCATACTGCTCACGACGTAGTCCTCGGTGTCGAGCGGCTCGCACAGATGCTCGGTTTGTGCGCGCACGGCCTCGAACCGCTCGGCCAGCGTCGCCGAACGCGAGCTCGGCAGCGCGCTCGCGGAGGGCGTCGATTCGGACTGAGCAGTGAGCAGCGATGAGGTCATTGGAGCCCTGGAGACAGAAGCGGTCATTAGGGTGATCTTAGGAAAACCCGAGGGGGCAGTGATTAGGGCAAGAACAGTGCATTTGGTTCCGGGTTCGTATTGAGGCGGTTAACCAGCGCGAGAGGACCATGAACGACGAATTCGATCTGATCGTGCTCGGCACGGGGGCGGCGGGATACACGGCCGCGCTCAAGTGCCGCGAGGCCGGTTGGCGCGTGGCCGTGGTGGACGACCAGCCGTATGGCGGTACCTGCGGCAATCGCGGCTGCGATCCCAAGAAGGTGCTCGTCGGCGCCGCCGATGTCGTGTCGTGGCAGCGACGCATGCGCGGCCACGGAGTCGCGGGCGATGCGTCCATCGACTGGCCGGAGCTGATGAGGTTCAAGCGAAGCTTCACCGGGCCCGTGCCCGCGAATCGCGAGGCCGCGTATCAGCAGGCGGGGATAGAGACGCTGCATGGCGAGGCGAGATTCACCGCGGAAAACCGCATCGAGATCGGAGGAGGCGCGCTCACGGCGCATCACTTCGTGATCGCAACCGGCGCCTCACCGCGACGGCTGGACATTCCCGGCGAAGCGCACGTCATCACGAGCACCGACTTCATGGAGCTCGACGCACTTCCGCGGCGGATCGTATTCATCGGCGCGGGCTACATCTCGCTCGAGTTCGCGCATCTCGCCAGACACGCGGGAGCGGAGGTCGTCGTGCTCGGCCGAGGAACGCCGTTGCCGACGTTCGATGAATCGCTGGTGGAGCGGTTGCTCGAGCACACGCGAGACATTGGCATCGATCTTCGGCTCGGCCAATCGGTGAGCGCGATCGAGCGCGACTCCCCGTCGGGACCCTTTCAGGTACACGTGGGCCACGCAGCGAGCATGCAGGTAGTGGAAGCCGATCTCGTGGTGCATGGTGCGGGGCGCGTGCCCAACAGCTCGCGCCTCGGCGCCGCGGAGGGACGCGTGGAGCTCGAGCACCACGGCGGGATACGCGTGAACGAGTTCCTGCAGAGCGTCTCGAACCCGCGCGTGTACGCAGCCGGCAATGTCGTGAGCCCTCCGGGCGCGATTCCGCTGACTCCCGTCGCGGGACACGAGGGAAAAGTGGTCGCGACGAATCTCCTGAACGGGAATTCAGTGCGCCCGGACTTTCGTGGGATCGCGAGTGTGGTCTTCACGCTGCCCGCGCTCGCATGCGTGGGGCTCACCGAGAAGGCGGCGCGCGAAGAGAGGAATTCAGGTTCGCGTCGCCACCGGTGATACGACGCAATGGTTCACCAACAAGCGCATACGCGAGCCCGTCGGCATGTTCAAGACCATCTTCGATGAGAGCACGGACCGTGTCGTCGGCGCGCATCTGCTTGGCGCGCAGTCGGAGGAGGTGATCAACCTCTTCGCGATGGCGATTCGCTTCGACATCCCGGCGGCGGAGCTCGGAAAAATGATGTTCAGCTATCCGACGGGGGGCGCGAACATGGCGTACATGCTGTGAGCGATCGTTACCGGTGCAGCGAGCTCGCGTCGCGCTCGAGCGCGGCGCGGTCCCACGCGCCGAGGGTTGCGGCGGCCTCGTAGGTGCTCTGGAAGAAGTCGAGCACGGCCGCATCGGGATCTGTGCTGGCTTGCACGGCGTCGTACGGCAGAATCCACTCGTGCATCACATCGTGGTAGTAGCCGGCAGCGGGTTGAATGATCGCGGTGGGGCAGCCGACGGGCTCTGGGTACGCGTACGCGTAGAATACGGGATCCTCGATGGGGCTGTCCAATGCGCCGGGCCACCATCCCGCGCTGATGCACGCGTGCGAGTACGCCTCGCGCGTCGCCCAGTCCGGGAGTCCGGGAGTGCCACCCGGATGTTGCGGCGCGCGCGCGCCGTTGAAGCGCGTACACGCAAGGTCGAAGCTTCCCCAGAAGAAATGCACGGGGCTTGCCTTGCCGATAAAGCGGCCGCGGAAGACGGCAAGCACGCGCGAGGCCTGCGTAAGGGCGCGCCAGAAATCGTGCGCGGCGGTGGCGTCGTACGACGCGTGCGTCTCATCCTCCGTGAACCGGATTGGATTCGCGATTTCGGATGGCACCGGCCAGATGTGCACATCGAGGCCCAGCGAGCGCAGCCCGGCCATGTACTCCGCGTAGAAATCCGCGACGGAACGCGGGGCGAGCTTCATCGTGAACGTGCGGCCATCATCGGGCTGGATCTCGAGCTCGTGATCTATGAAGTCGAACTCGACCGAGAATCCCGATGTGCCATACGGTATCCACGAGGTGGTCAGCCCACGCGTGGAGACATACAGCGGCACCTGCCACCAGTGATTCACCATTGGCGCCAGCGCGAGGCGCGTCTTCCCGACGATCTGCGTCCACATGTGGAGCGTGTCGCGCGTCGCGCTCCATTCACGCAGTGGCAGCGCGGGCCAGACGAGGGTGGCGGGGCTCATTTCGCTGGCGCGACCGCGGGCTCGAAGAATAGCTCATCGACGTAGCACCAGCTCCAATCCTCGCCGGGCTGGTAGCTCTTCATGATCGCATGCTTCGACCCGTGAAAGTGCTTGGTCGCGTGCTTTCCCTGCGACTGATCGCAGCATCCGACGTGGCCGCATTCCTGGCACAGGCGCAGGTGGACCCAGTGCATGCCGAGCGCGAGACACTCCTCGCAACCGTTCGGTGTCTTCGCGACGACGTCGCGCACCTGAACAATGTGGCTGCACGACTCAGTGGGCTGCGGCATCGTTCCTCCCGGATGGTTCGTGAAATCTAAAGGTTCAGTACCGGCTTCACGCGTGGCGGTCAGGGCGAGAGCAGACTGAGCACTTCATCATGGCCGACGTCGCCGAAGTATTGCCGCAGGTCGACATTGGCGAGTGCCGCGGTGAGAGCTCCGCGATCGTACGCGAGCCCTGCCAGGCGCGTCTCGAGCTCGCTCACCTCGGAACGCCCCATGAAATCACCAAAGAATCGCGCGCAGGCAATGCGGCCGCCCTGCACATTGAGTCGCACGTCGATCTCGCCGACCGTGAATCGCTGCACGCGCTGTACGTTGCTCGGCGGGTTCTCGCCGAAATTCCAGCTCCAGCTGCCGTACCTCCGCTCCACCAGCTCGTGCACGGCAACCCAGTCACCTGCGTCGATGGCGAGCGAAGGGATCAGCATGCGGTCGCGCGAGCCGAAGATGCGCTCGAGTATCCGGTCGCGCAGCTCTGTCACCGCGATCGGCTGGCGGAGGAACTCGGCGATGTTGGCGACACGGCTGCGAATCGACTTGACGCCCTTCGATTCCACCTTGCCCGGCTTCGGCTTGAGCGCCGCGGTGACGTCATCGAGATTCGAGTCGAGGAGCAGCGTGCCGTGGCTGAACATGCGTCCCGCCGTCGCGAACTGCGCGTTCCCCGAGATCTTGCGGCCGTCCGCGAGAATGTCATTCCGTCCGCCGATCTCCGCGGGCACGCCTAGCTCCCGAAGTACCTCGACCACGGGCTTGTTGAACAGGTCGTAGCGATTGAAGCGCGCGTTCACGTCGCGCGTCATGAAGCTGAAATTCAGGTTGCCGAGGTCGTGGTACACGGCGCCGCCGCCGGAAATGCGCCGCACGACGCGAATGCCGCGCGCGTCCACCACATCGGAATTGATCTCCTCGATGGTGTTCTGGTTGCGTCCGATGATGATCGCGGGCGCATTGATGTAGAAGAGCAACAGGTCATCATTCGTCACTCGTGTGCGGAGGACGTGTTCCTCGAGCGCCAGATTGAGGCGCGCGTCGGTAATGCCACCATTGTCGACGAAGAGCATGAAGAAAGATGCACAGAGAAGCGCACGAGTGCGCTTGAGTTGCGCACTTCAGAAGCGCGCTCCCCTGGTTCAGATTTCACGGCGTACATCGCAATCGAGGCGATCCTGCTTCCTTGCCAACCATCGAGACGTCCAATGTCCCTACCGCTTTCCGCAAGCCGTGTCGCGCTGATCACCTACTCCGGAGTACCGGCCATCACGACCGATGACCGGCTGTTGCGCGACGCGCTGGTCGCGCGGGGAGCGGAGGTCGAGGCGCGGCCCTGGGATACGAAGGCGGATTGGTCGGTGTACCACAGAATTATCCTGCGCTCGTGCTGGAACTTCCATCATCGCCCCGAAGAGTTTCGCGGATGGGTAAATGATGTGAAGGAGCGGCACGATGGATCGATGAGGAACGGGCCCCAGCTCGTCCAATGGAGCGTGAACAAACGCTACTTGCAGGATCTCGACGCGCGGGGCGTGGCGATCGTGCCGACGATCTGGGTCAGCGCGGCGGATGGCGACGAGATTCCCAATCTCGATGCGCTGATCGTGGAGCAGGGGTGGGGCGCGGGAACGGTGGTCAAGCCGGCGATATCGGCTACTGCGCACCAGACGTGGCGCGTTGGGCCGGACGATGCCGGGGCGCACCAGGCGCGCTTCGAGGCGTTGCTCGCGTCGTCGCCGGGCGGCGTGATGGTGCAGCCCTTTGTGCCGGAGATCGAGGATGGCGAGTGGTCGCTCGTGTTTCTCGGGGGCGAATTCAGCCACGCCGTGAAGAAGCGCCCGGCCGCCGGCGACTTTCGCGTGCAGCACGATTTCGGCGGAACGATCGAGCGGAGCGATCCCGATCCCGCGCTCGTGGAGGATGCGAGTGCAGCGCTTCGCGCGGCTGCAGACGCCACGGACACAGGGCTCGCGGACATCCTGTACGCGCGCGTCGACGGCGTCGCGAGATCGGGAAGGCTCTTGTTGATGGAGCTGGAGCTCATCGAGCCCGTGCTCTTTTTCGCACAGGCGCCCGGCGCCGCTGCGCGCATGGCCGATTTGATCGTGACCAGCTAACTCTCCGAGCTCCGGCGGCGAGCAGCGCGACGCGGACTCAGGTCAGCACGGTCTCCTCGGGCAGCCGCGCCTCGGCAGTGACGAGCGCGAGGCGCACGGCATGTTCAAGATCGTCATCCTTGCCGATGATGCCGAGGGTTGCGGCCATCAGCTCGTCGCGCTCGGCCACGGTCAGCTCCTCGCCCGTGACCACGACCACCGGGATGTGCGCATAGAGCGGATCGCTGCGCATGTGTTTGAGGAACACGATGCCGTTCATCTTCGGCATTCTCACGTCGAGCATGATCAGGTCCGGTGCGAACGTCGCGAGCACCTGGAGCGCCGTGATGCCGGAATCGGCGACCCTCGTCTCGACATTCTCCTCGTTGCGCAGATGGTGCAGCAGCAGTTCCTGAGCGTCGGGCTCGTCTTCCACGATGAGCACGCGCGTCGGCGTCGAGCGGCTATGGCGCTTCAGCACGGCCACGAGCACATCGCGGGAACATTCTCGATCGATCGAGTCGAGCGAGTTGGCGATGCGCACCGGGTACTCCGCAGTCGGATCCAGCACCGCGGCGTCGGGTGGCAGCACTACTGAGAAGACGGAACCCTCTCCGACGACGCTCGTGACGGTGAGGCTCGCGCCGAGTAGCTCGCACATCGCGAGTGTGATGGGCAGGCCGAGTCCGGTGCCGCCGTACTTTCGCGACGTGCTGGTGTCCGCCTGCTCGAACCGGCGAAAGACGGCGTCGATTCTGTCGGGAGGAATGCCGACGCCCGTGTCGATGACATCGATGCGTCGTGGCGTCAGCGAGTCATCATCGGCGAGCACGCGAATCGTGATGCTTCCTCTCTCCGTGAACTTGTCGGCGTTGCCAATGAGATTCAGGAGGACCTGCCGCATCTTCGCCGCATCCGACAGGATCGGCGCGAGGTTCGGGGGTACGTCGACGCGAAGCGGCACGCGGCGATCGTCGCGTGCACCACCCAGCGTCCCCACCACGTCCTCGATGAGCGCAGCGATCGAGAATGGCGTAAGGTCGGTCTCCATGTGTCCGGATTCGACCTTCGCGAGATCGAGCACACTGTTGATCAGTGATAGCAAGTGCCGCCCGTTGGCTCCGATGCGCTCGATGTACATCAGGTCCTGAGGCCTGAGATTCATCGTCTTGTTCTTCTGCAGGATGTCCGCAAATCCGATGACGGAGTTGAGCGGCGTGCGAAGCTCGTGCGACATGTGCGCCAGAAACTCGCTCTTGGCGCGATTCGCCGTTTCGGCGGCGAGCAAGGCCTTCCGCAACTCGGCGGTGCGACGCGCAACGGTCTCCTCCATCTCGTCGCGTAGCTCTCGCAGCCGCCCGTACTCGGCGAGTGCGAGCCGCTTGCCCCGGTCTACCGAGGCGCCCACGAGCGCAAGCACGAGCACGAGTACGGGGCCTGCGATAACGCCGACCGTGAGCCAACTCCCCGTTGCGATCGTGTACGACCATGAATCGAGCACGAGGGCGGGCGGAGTGTAGCGCGCGGCGCTCATCCCGGTGTAGTGCATCCCCGCAAGCGCGAGACCCATGACGCAGGCGCTCGCGCCGCGTCGCCAGTGGCTGGCGATCGACTCGTCATAGCGGTAGCGATGCGCAATCCAGAGGGCGACGTACGATGCCGTGACCGCTATCACGATCGAGATGACGAAGGGGACGGGGGCGTAGCTGATGGTCGCCGGCACGCGCATCGCCGCCATTCCGGTGTAGTGCATCCCGGAGATCGCCGCGCCCATCAAGACGCTCGCGGCGAGCAGACGGAGGGCGGGAAGCTCGCTTCGGCTCACCGTGAACATCGCCAGAAAGGCGGCGGCGATCGCGATCAGCGCGGAGGTGAGCACCAGCGGGATATCGTACTCGATCGGGATCGACACTCGAAAGGCGAGCATGCCGACGAAGTGCATGCTCCAGATCCCGACACCCATGGCGGTCGAGCCATAGATCAGCCAGGTGAGGCGATTGCGCGCCTGCGCGACGGACACGCGTCCCGCGAGATCGAGCGCGGTATACGACGCGAGCGAAGCGATCACGACTGAGATCGCGACCAGGATTGGGCTGAAGGACTCTGATATCATGTGGCTCCAGAGCGACTCTGGGCCGTCCGGAAGCGTCACGCATGAGTGTTTTCTAATCGCGAGAGGAAAGCGGGCCGGAGGCAAGCGGTTGTCGCGCGTGCGAGTTCTGTAAAACGTCGTCCGGCTCGCATCGCGGAGAATGGCGTTCGTGCCGACCTTGGGCTGTCGACGTGAAGGGAACCGAGGTACCGTTCTCGCGTCTCCGGCGACATCGCCACGGTTAGCACCGCCACGAGGGGCTTGCCACATGGTGTCACGACATTCGTATCACGCCGGATCGCTCCGTCGCGCCTCGCGGCACATTCGAGGATTCGCCCTTGCGCTCCTCGCCGTGGTCGCCACCGGCAGCGCGCGAGGCGCTGCACAAACGGATTCGACGTGGCGCGATCACGAGCGCGCGCTTCAGGCCGCGCGCGCGGCGAACGACACCGTCGCGTATCGTGCCCAGCTCGACGCGGTGTATCGCCGTCTGGGCGCAACGCCGCGCATCGCCGCACGCTTCGCGGCACTCGCGATTGGCGCGCGCGACAAGGCTGCCGCGGCGCGATGGATGGGAGCCGTCGCGGCGATGGGTGCGGGGCTCGACTCCGGGTTGGTGGCGCAGTACGCGTCGCTTGAAGGCGAGGACGCACGCGCTTCGCTGTTGGCGCTCCGAGCAAGTGCGACGACCGACGTGGGCGCGCCCGAACTCGCCTTCCGCCTTCCGGACGCGGACATGATCTCGGAGGACATCGCCTACGATGCGGCGCGAACGCTCTTTCTCGTGAGCTCCGTGCGCAACGGACGCGTCTACGCGAAGCGCTCCGGCGTCGATGCGCCGGCGATCGTGAGGTTCGGCGGCGACCACGGCTGGGGGACGTTCGCGCTCGGCGTCGACTCCGTCGCGCGGCGTGCTCTGGGCGACGTCGGCCGCGGTGTCGATGGCCGCTCAGTTCACGCCAACTGACTCCGGGCGCTCGGCTCTTCTCGCGCTCGACCTGGGCACTGGGCACCCGCGAGGGCGATACGTCGCGCCGGACAGCGGTGCGCACACGCTGGGCGACATCACCGTCGCACGAAATGGAGCCGTCTATGTGGCCGACGGACTCGGATCGGGTGTCTACGTGCTCGACGCCGGACGGGATTCATTGCGAGTCCTCGTTCCGCGCGGAGTCTTCTCCTCCCCTCAGACACCCGCGCTCTCCGCGGATGGCGCGACACTCTTCGTTCCCGATTACTCCATTGGCATCGCCGCCGTCGACATCGCGACCGGGAGTGTCACATGGATCACGCACTCCGATTCGCTCGCGCTCACCGGCATCGATGGACTGTACCGAGTGGGGCACGACTTGATCGTCGTGCAGAACGGCCTCGAACCAAACCGCATTGCGCGGCTAGCACTCGACGGGCCAATGCGACGCGTCGTGCAAGCGACGACGCTGGTGCGCGGCCCCAATGCGGTCGATCTCAACCATGCTGCGATCGTCGGCAACTGGATCTACTTCATCCGAAGAAGCGGGTGGGAGCGCGTCGCGGACGATGGAGCCATGCGCAAGGGCGCCGCCGGCGACGAGCCCACCGTCGCCCGCATGCGCCTCGCGCCGTAGCCATGAGCTACATGTCGGGCGCGACTTCCTGCCGCAGACTATTTCCCGTTTGCGGCGTTCGACCCTCCGCAGCGAGATACTGGCGCCTTCGCGGTTGGTGCCACGCCCGCCATATACAGCCGGCGGATGATCGGCACCGGCAACGCGCCGTAGAGCAACACGGTGTCGTGGTAGCGGCAGAGGTTGAAATTCCTTCCCTCGCGCTTCTCGACGTCCTGGCGTAGACGCGTCCATTCCTCGACGCCGGCGAAATACGCGTTGAGCTGCACGTAGTCGAGTTGCGCGCGCTGCAGCTTCGCCTCGGCCTCCGGCCGCTCCTGGAATGCATCGCGCATCATGAACGCGACGGCCGAGTCGCCGGGCATGTTCCGCGTGTGCAAGCGGATGTCGATGATCACGTTCGCGTAGATGCGCAGCATTCCCTTGAGATCCGTGAGCTTCATCTTCACGGAATCGCCTCCATCGACGTGCGCATCGTACATCATGACGTGCTCGCCGTACACTGCCCAGCCCTCGACATACGGTGTGTTCGCGCCCACGCCCCGCAGCAGGCGGCGCCACTCCGGCGTCAACAGATTCGCGTAGGCGCCCTGGACGACGTGTCCTGGAATTCCCTCATGCATCGTGAGGTCGAGCATCTTGTACGTGTTGTACTCGCGCAGCTTGGAATCCGCGCGCTCGCTGGTCCACGCCGCCGGAATGGGCGTCACCCAGAAGAACGTCGCAAGGTCGGGATTGAGCGGAGGGGCGAATACAGCGCCGGCCACCCCGTACACTCCGCGCATGAACTCCGGTGTTGGGATCACCTTCAGATTGGGGAAGGAGTCAAGCGACACCGTTCGCTGATCGCGTACGACGCGCTCGAGCGCGGCCACGTCGCTTTCCGCCTGCTCGAGGATCGAGTCGCGATTTGCGTGTTCGGCGCCGATCCGCGCGAGCGTCTCACTCACGATTGCGTTCAGGACGGTAGTCGAATCACCCGTGTGCGTGTGGGTGGGAAACCATTTGTCGTGCAGCGGACGCGCGAGCACGAGCATTTCGGCCCGCGTGTTGCGCATGCTGTCTTCCGCGATGCGGAGCGCTTCATCCGGAGTGAGAGATACCGCAAGCGAGTACTTCCATTTCGCGTTGAACAGGCCGACACCCGAGCGCCAGTCGATCGTCCCACGCTTCGCGAGCGTATCCTTGATGAAGCGGTCGAACTCGGCCAGCGCCGCGATTGCGGCAGGCGCGACGCGCGCGTATCGAGCCGCGGACGGTGTGCCCCGCGTGAACTCCGCGCCCATTTCCTTCACGAGCGCGCTGACCCCGTCGGTCTCCTCGATCCCCACCCTGGTGTAGATCTCGTTGGTCGCGCGGAGATTCCGTCGTGCGACGGCGAGAAATCCGGGCACGCGTGCCACGCGCGCGGTGAGATCGGCCGCCCGCGCGTTCGTGTCCGCATAGTCGAGCGAAATGTTCGCGAACAGCGCGTTGCCGAGGTTCTCGGCGTACATCTGCGGCTTGTACTGATGGAAGCGCTCCTTTGTGAGCTCGAACAGCCCGAAGGCCGCTGCGTTGGCGACGACGTCGTAGTCGGCCTGTGTCTGCGGATCGAGGTGCGCTCGATCGAGTGCGGCGAGACGGGTCTGGACGCCCATGTAATACGCGCGCTGCTTCTCGATTGCCTTGGGCGAGAAGCTGTCCAGCAGGGAATCCAGGTGCGCCCGCCGGCCCGTGTACGGATTGGTCCACTCGTGCAGCCCGGCCTGCGTTGCAGCGCCGGGCGAAAAGGCGAGCGTCGTGAAGACGAAGTCGGTGGCCAGCGCTGGAAAGCCGCTGAGAGTGCTGTCCCGGGCCTGCGCAGGGGCCGAGAGAGGCTGGGCGAGCGCGAGCGCGGCCGCGAGCGGCAGGACAAATCGGGATGTCATCATCATGCAGGATGATGACGAAACAAGCACGTGACGCGCAAGAATGGCGCGGCTTACCTCACGTGCAGTTCATCCCATCCGGGTGCGACGCATGAATGTGCTTTTTCCACAACTCCTTTTTCGCCTCTCCGGCGCTTTTGCCCATGAGCTTCGCGTTGGCGGCGACGGAGGCCGAGATGTAAATGTCGGTTTGCTGGCAGGGTCCCCACGAGAGCACACCGGCCGAGGTGCCGGACGAGGAGATGAGCTCGAAGGAGGCGGACGCTTCGTTTCCCTTGATCACATTGAGCGCCTTCTCGACGTTGACATCCTTGAGTTTGTCCATGGCGTCGTTGCCGAACACTTTGCGTCCGAGCTGGTCGAACATCATATCCGCCTTCGCGGCCGGCTTGTTGAAATCACTCAGGGTCTTGAGCGCCTTGCTGATGCCGAAGGTCAGCTCGATCTTGGGCGCCGCGAATGCGACGACGAGGCCCACGGGCGCAACCTTCGAGTAGTTGTCCCACTTCATGAGCTCGATGGTGCCGCTGACGTTCCCTTCGGGATCCACGGTGCCCTCGTGGACCTTGAATCGTTGGGTGCCATCGTAGGTGATCCGAAACTCGCCATAGCTGATCTCCTCTGCCGCACCGAAGCCGGGCTTGATGAGCACGGCGCCATTGATGACGAGAAAGAAGGGCAGGCCCCCAAGCATTGGCGCCAACGGAATGTTCACCATCACGGGGATGTCGATTTTCACGCTCTGAAACGGACGGTCGGCGACATCCAGCTTCACGCTCCACGTGAAGTTCATCGTCCCGTTGAGCTTGCGGTTGATCATCTGCAGCTGCTCGACCTGTCCATGCTCGACGGTGAGATCGCCGCCTGCGTCGAAGTTCTGCAGATAGCCATCGCCGATGACTGTGGCCTTGAATCCGTTCCCCTCCCGCGACGCCTTTACCTTCAGGTTCACCTTGTCGTTCTCCGGTGTAGCCGTGACCTCGACCGTCCAGTCCTTGACTACGAAGGTCTTCGTCAGTGCAGCGGTCGGCGCTTCGGAGGCATCCGGCGGAGCGGCGGCGTGCGCCGTCTGCACGAGGAGGTCGCTCGCGAACCAGTCGTCGGCACTCCGGGCTTCAGTGTTGAGCGCCGTGTTTACGACCCCTCCTGGAGAGAACCGCACCGGATAGTCGTACTGGAGATGACCCTCCTGCACGACGTCGGTTATCGACGCCGGCTCGGTGAGTACGCCGATGTCGCCGTCATCCTCGGCGACCGCGAGGACTTTTTTCGCGAGCAGTCCCTTGATGAGCAGTACGGACCCTGGATGCAGCGCCGCAATCGTGCTGTTGTTGCCGGCAAACAGAAGCAAATCGCCGTTCGTGCTGATTTCCTTGAGCGCGGCGAGCCCTTCACCATGCTCCATCACCGCGACGCTGGGTGCGTACGTGAGTCCCGATACCTTGCCGGTCGCCTTCGCGCCGTCGGAGCCCTTCGCGCCCCCGCCAGAAGATCCGCGCTTGCCGCACGCAAACATCACGAGCGTCGCACACACCGCGGTCATCCCGATCGCCCGAAGGCGGAATTCCGATCTCATGTCATCCTTGATTGCAAAGGGCGTCGGGCACGAGGAGCTACGGTAGCGATACTCCATCAATCACGGAGCACGTCCGTGCACTGTATCGCTCCCTTGAACTCGATTCCCGCTACGGTCTTTGCATCGAAGGTGACGGTGGCCGCCTCTCCATGCTGCACGATCGTCACGCTCCCGCTTCCTCCCGGATTCTTTTGGCCTGGTCGCGTTTCAACTCCGTATTGCGTTCCGTGCGAAGGGTCGCCAAAGACGAAGGCCGTCCAAAACTGAGAGACAGGAGTGTGGCGGTCCGCGTCGGGCACGCGCAGATACATCACCGTCATCACCTTCGGGTCCTTGATCGTGCGACCCTTCGCGTTCGGCGCCCCGAGCATGATATAGAAGGAGTGTTTCGGTGCCGGAGCCTTCTCCGTGCTGAACTCGCACGACGCGTCGGCATTGAGATTGTACGTGCCGGCATTCGGGCCACCGGTCACAGTCACGCGCCCTGTCGTCGCTGGTCCGCCAGCGAGCGTCGATGCGATCGCCGCAGTCAGAATGATCCATGTCTTCATGCTACTTCCCGCGATGATGTGAGAGTCATAGCCGTCCTGCGGCGGCGTGGGCGAGCTTCACTGCGCCATCGTAGTCGGTGGACGACGACTTGAATTGCATGTCCACCATCTTGTCTCCCTTGAGGAACACCAATGAGTTCGTCGGACTCGTCGAGATCTGATCCCACTTGCCCTCGAGTGTGTCCGGCGCCTTTGCGCCTCCCAGCACGCTCGAGACCATGTTTCCGACGCCCGCCATCATCTTGTACTGCGTCGCTCCGTTGCTGTACGTCGGGGTGACCACGAGCGCGCGATGTTTCCCGCTGAAGTACGAGCAGCTCGCGCCGCTCGCGTGCGCAAGTGCCGACGACTCGCGCGACCGATAGGGCGCCATCGTGAGCGGACCGAGCACCGCCTCTGCCTCCTGTCTCGTAATGAGAGTGCAGGGATCCGGATCGGTCGCCGGCACCGTGAGATCACTTGAATCCTGCGCAAACGGAACGTCGGCGATCCTGTCCATGATCGCGTCGGCCATCTTCACTCCCTTGTCGCCCTCACCGTACGCGAAGACCTGGGCGACGATGCGTCCCTCGCGCGCCACGGTCACCCCGCCTGGAAGATCGCTCAGGTAGTCCCAGCGTCCGTTCACGAGCGTATCGCCCTTCGACTCCTTGCCCTTGAACACCTTCTGCACGTCGGGAACTCCGGAGAATCCCGCCTGGATCGCCCCCGCGTCATCGACCGCGATCTCGATCACCACCCTGCTTTTCGCGAGCGCTGAGGTCTGTTTCATCTCGTAGGCGCAGCCATTGCCGTCCGCCTGGGGGATCGAGTTCTCTGCACTCCTGACACGCTCGGGATCGCTGATCAGCGGCTCACCGAGCACCTTCTCCGCTTCTGCGCGCGTGATCCATTCGCAAGGCGAGCGACTGTACTGCACCTTCGGCATTGCCGCGGGTTTCCCCGCCGGGCTCTTGGTGTCCTCGGCCGTCGCCTTCTCCGCGCGGTGACACGCAGCTACGCCAAGCACGAACACGCTCAATGCAAACACGGTGGCGGCGGTACGAAATGCGTGGGACATGTCCGATCTCCGGTTGTCAGATTCGAGCGCTCATTTTGCGCAGGGCCGTACGAGCTCCACGCGCCGATTGCGCGCGCGCCCTTCGATGGTGGTGTTCGACTCGCGCGGCCGCGTCGCCCCGAAGCCGGCGGAGCTCAGCCGCGAGGGCGCGACCTGGTAGCGAGCGACGAGCGCGGTGCGTACGGACTCTGCGCGATGCGTCGAGAGGATCTGGTTTGCGGCGTCGCCGCCGATGTTGTCGGTGTGTCCCTCGATCGCGAACGTCCAGTCCGCGTGTTTCGCGAGCAGCTTGCCCACCGCGGCGAGCGCGGGCTCCGACGCGGGGTCGAGTGCCGCGCTGTTGAACGCGAAGTAGATCCCAGGAAGCTCAGCGCGACACAACTTTTTCAACTCGTCCTCGACGGCCAAATCCTTCGTCGGAAGATCGATTCGAATCGTCTGCAGCACATCCGTTCCGTCGACCACGCGAAGGATCAGCGGGTGTGTGCTATCGGCGAGCACCCACATGTCCATCAAGTCCTTCTCATTCTGCAGGGCGAACGACCCCTTGAGTCGAAGCGCGGGGAGGTCAGTGCGCACGCCGTTCACGAGCACGGAAATGGGCTCCGGCCGAGCGGATGGGAGCGAGAGCGTGCCGCGCATGGTCATGCGCGAGACGAACATGCCCCCCACCTTCCCGAGCCCACCTGCGCCCTCGACCGTCGTGATGGTGTAGGGCATCTGCTTTTCAGCCAGCAGCTTCTGATACGCCGCGCGCGAGATGGAGAAGGCGGTGAAGCCCGGGGATTCCTCGGGCGCGTTGCTGGGGAATACGGCATCGAGGCGCGGCGCACCCGCCAGATCGCTCGCGCGAACGAATCGCCGCAACTCGGCTCGCTCGGGAAGATGCGTGGCGTCGGTTCCCCCATGTTGCACGTAGCGCCAGCTGTAGCGCGCCCCAGCGCTCGACGCCTCGGTCACCAGCACTACGTTCTCGCGATCACCCTCCGGAAAGTGCAGGGCGGAGACAATTGTGAGCCCCGTAACGAGAGGAATCTGAGGCGGACTCTGCGCTAGGAGGGAAGGCGTGAGTATTGCGAGCGCGCTTAGCGCCAGCAAGGAGGGCCAACGGCCAATCACGGTGTGCCTCGGGCGCAAGAAGGTGGACGCAAAAGTGCGTGCGTGTGCGCCGGCACGGACCGAGTTGCGGCGCCGGCCCGAGGCTCGTATGGTGAAGCATCGAGGATGCTCCCCAATCGTCAATATACCTTCGCGTGCCGCCACCACCAGAGAGCATGACAGAGCTGCGCAGCGCACCGACGAGGAACGTCGTGCTCGAGCGAAAGCCGCGCGACGACGAGATCGATGTCTTCGGCGTCTCGCATCGCGGGAAGGTGCGCGCGAACAACGAGGATCACTATCTGCTGGCGGCCGTGCATCGACGCGTGCAGATCGTCGATACCAATCTCTCCGAGACCGATCGCCTGCCGCTTGACGATCAGCGGCTCGCCTTCATGGCGATGGTCGCGGACGGCGTAGGCGGAGCGACGAGCGGCGAGGTGGCGAGCGCGATCGCTCTCGAGACGGCGACCCGATACGTCGTGAGTAGCCTGGACTGCTACGACCGTTCGGCGGCGGCCGATGGATCGATGACCGGATCGCTCCAGGATGCGGCGCTGCACTGTCATCAGGCTATCCTCGAGCAGGCGAGTGCGGAGGGCGATGACATTCGCATGGCGACCACGCTGACGCTCTGGATAGGCGTGTGGCCATGGTACTATCTCCTCCAGGTGGGCGACTCTCGCTACTATCTCTATCGCGACGGGTTGCTCACGCAGGTGACGCGCGACCAGACGATCGCGCAGGAGCTAATGGACCAGGGCATCTTCACGCGAGCGATCGCCGAACGCTCGCAGTTCAAGAACGTGCTCTCGAGCTCACTTGGTGGCGAGTCGACGCAGCCGGTGATCACGCGGCTGCGCGCGGATTGGGGGAACGTCCATCTGCTGTGCACCGATGGCCTCACGAAGCACGTGAGCGACCAACGAATCGCCGAGTGCCTCGCGACGATGACGTCGGCAAAGCAGGTGTGCGAGCTGCTGCTGCAGGAGGCGCTCGATGGTGGCGGCACCGACAACATCACGATTGTCGTCGGGCGCGCCACTCCGAGCGAACTGCCGCAGGGTCAGTAGCCCAGGAACTCCACGTGGACGTAGGTGCCAAGCCTCACGTTGTAGGCGAGGTACCAACCGATGTGGTCGGGGTCATCGTAGATGACGATGTCGTCGTTGTCCCAGAGCCAGTCGCTCACATCGTCATAGTCGTAAGGCGCGACTGTGAAGAAGTAGCCGCCGACGTTGAAGCGGTCTCGCGCCCCGCCGCCTAGCCTCCAGACGTGCTGCGGACCAATCGGGCCGGTGAAGTGGCCATGCTCCCACGGGTGCTCGAGATGGTAGTGCACGTCGCCCCGCCCGCTGCTATGTCCGACCCATGTGTTGTTGGTGACGTGGACGTGCGGCGCTGCGGGATGGGTGGGCTGATCGCGATACGTGGGTCGAGTCTCGGGCGTGGTGCGCGCGGGCTGTGTGCGCGGAGCCGTGTGCACGGGCGCCGGACCGTGACTCGGGATGTGCCCGCCACCGACGTCCGGCCGCTTTGGCTGCTGATGAGCGGCCGGCTGGTGTGCTGGCGCTGGCCGCGCCGCTGGATGCGCCTCGTGGGCCGGTTTCTCCCCTTGCGCAACAGCAATTGCGGGAGCGAGCGCGATGACGCACAACGATCGAATGAAGTTTTGCATGGGATTTTGATTGACGGGATCAGGGATCTCTACTGTCCGGAATTGCACTAAGCATGCACGCCGCAGCGCACGGTACTCGTTTTCACGACAAAGAAGTCTTGATGCGACAACGGGATCCGCGTGCTGCGGATCCCGTTGTCGATCGATTCACACCTGCCGCGTTCAATAACCGCCGTCGAACGTCACGTGCAGATAGGTGCCGAGTCTGGTGTTGAAGGCCAGGTAGCAACCCGGATTGTCGGGATCATCGTAGATGATGATGTTGTCGCGATCCCAGTACCAGCCATTTGCGTACGGGTAATCATACGCGGCGACGCTAAAGTAGAAACCGCGAAAGAAAAACCGATCGCGCCCGCCGCCTTCGAGGCGCCACACGTGACGCGGTCCGATGAAATCGTGCGAGAACCCGCCGCGAAAGCCGTAGCCCACGCGATAGCTCGGAGAGCTACGATAGCCGCGGTCGCCACGATATCTGTCGTTGTCGACGCGATAGCGAGTGTCGCGATCGGAGCGAAAATTGCCGCCGTACGAACGCTCGTTGCGATATGCGGGCTGAGCGCGCTCGTTGCGATACGCAGGCTGACTGCGCTCGTTCCGATACGAGGGCTGACTGCGCTCGTTTCGATACGAGGCTGACTGCGCTCGTTTCGATACGAGCCGGCGTTGTTGCGCGATTCGTTGCGCTGCCCGAAGCCAGAGCCCGAGCGATCGCGATATTCCGGCCGCGAACCATAGCTCTGCTGTTGATGGCGATCGCCAGAGCGGCCACCATTGCCGCGAGACTCGACGTGCGCGTTCCCTGAACCGCGCTGACCGCGGTCCTGATTCTGCCCGTCGTTCCCGCGCCGCTGCGCGAGGGCGGCGGCAGGGAGCGTGAGGGCGATCGCGAATAGTCCAAGGAGCTTAGTCATACGATTCCGCCTGGTTGACGATGTCCCAAAGAGTACGAGTGAGCTCCTTCGGCCCTGCCGGAGCATGGCAGCTAGTGAACAGATGATACACGTGGCTGGCTCTAGTGGTCCCGGTTCCGTATCTTCACCGATGCGGAACTTTTTCGGAGCGCCGTGGTGGAATCCGAGCAGCTAAAGAGGCAACTCCAGGCGTCGCTCGGCGCGAACTACACCATTGAGCGCGAGCTTGGCGGCGGCGGCATGTCGCGCGTCTTCCTCGCCACCGAGACGCCCCTCGGCCGAAGTGTCGTCGTCAAGGTACTTCCGCCCGAGCTCGCACATGCGGTGTCCGTGGAGCGATTCCGGCGCGAGATCGCGATGTCGGCGCGGCTGCAACATCCGCACATCGTGCCGCTGCTCACGGCGGGAGAGACCGAGGATCTCCCCTACTATACCATGCCCTTCATCGACGGCGAGTCACTCCGCGCGCGGTTGTCGCGCGTGGGCGAGCTGCCGCTCGTTGACATCGTGCGCGTGCTGCGCGACGTGGCCGGCGCGCTCGCCTACGCGCACGAGCACGGTGTCGTGCACCGCGACATCAAGCCGGAGAACGTGCTGTTCGCCAGGCAGCACGCACTGGTTGCCGATTTCGGTGTTGCGAAGGCACTGTCCGCATCGACGATGGCGGAGATGGCGTCGAGCACGTCGCTTGGCATTGCACTGGGGACACCCGCCTACATGGCGCCCGAGCAGGCAGCCGCGGACCCAACCATGGATGGCCGCGCCGATCTCTACGCGCTCGGCGTGATGGCCTACGAGATGCTCACCGGCGCGCCGCCGTTCGCAGGCCGCAACGCGCAGGCGACGCTCGCCGCGCATGCGTCCGAGATGCCGACGCCAGTGAGCGTGCGTCGCCCCACGACTCCGCCACCGCTGGCCGCGCTCGTCTCGAGACTTCTTCAAAAGCGTCCCTCGGACCGTCCGCAGACCGCGCAAGAAGTCGTCGACGCGCTCGAGGGAGTGGTGACGACGAGCGGAACGATGCTGCCGTTCACCGCTTCGCCGCCCAAGTCTCGCATGCCGGCCTGGCCGTTCGCGGCGGTCGCGGCGGTTTTGGTGCTCGTGGCGGTCGGATATGCGGCGAAACGCAACAGGGGCGCGGCCGGAGTCGGCGCGATGGCCGGGATGATCGCAGATGGCGAGATCGCTCCGCACTCCGTGGCCGTGCTCCCCTTCGCGAACGTCGGCAAGGACACGGCGACCGAGTACTTCGCAGAAGGCATGGCCGATGAGCTGACGACCGCGCTCGCGCGAGTGCCCGGGCTCAAAGTCGCGGCGCGCAGCTCCGCCTTCACCTTTCGAGACCAATCGGTGGGCGCGCAGAGCGTAGGAAAGACGCTTCACGTTGGCGACGTGCTGGAGGGAAGCGTTCGTCGCGAGGGCGGACGCCTTCGCGTCACGGCTCAGCTCGTGAACACCGCCACGGGTCTGGCAGTCTGGAGCGACTCGTACGAGCGCGAGATGAAGGACGTGTTTCAGGTGCAGGACGAGCTCACCCACGCGATCACAGCGGCGCTGTATCCGGCATTGTCGAACGAGGGAAAGGACAGCACGGAGACGGCGAGACTCGCAGTGGCGCACGCGCCGCGTGGCACGAGCGATCTCGCCGCGTACGACCTGTTCCTGCAAGGCAGGCACTACTTCGGGTGGGGAGGCGCACCATTGCTCTGGAAGGCCATCGGTTTCTTCCAGCAGGCGATCGCGGCGGATTCGACGTTCGCGCGCGCGCACGCCGCGCTCGCGATGTCGTACGACCTACTCCCGGATTACGGAGGAGCGCGCGCGGATTCCGTGATTCCGCTCGCGGAAGCACAAGCGCTCCGGGCGCTCGCGCTCGATTCGACCCTGGCGGACGCACATCTCGCGCTCGGCGATGTTCGCCTGCATCAGTGGCGCTGGGCCGACGCGGAGCGGGAGCTCGATCGCAGCGTGTCGCTCGATCCATCGAATCCCACCGTGCACATTCTGGCACGCGGAGCTGCTTCTGGGAATGGGAAACGTGGCCGAGGCGGTGGGTCACGCGAAGATGGCGCAGGCGCTTGACCCGTTGACGGCGGTCACCAACCAGACGCTGAGCCGCACGCTGCTCGATGCGCGGAAGTACGGCGAGGCGGCAGCGGCGGCGATCGAAGGGGCTGGCGATCGACTCGGCGTTCAGTGGATTGTACGTGAACCTGATCGAGGCCGAGGTGCTCGCGGGGCACGCCGACAGCGCGGCGCGCGTGGCCGATCGCGCACTCCGTGTGGCGCGAAAGGGACTCGGCGTTCGGAGCGCAGCGATCTGGGCGTACGTGCGCGCGGGTCGTCGCGGCGATGCGGAGTCGCTCATGGCGGAGATGCGCCGCGATCAGAGCGGCGGAGACGTTCCGGCGCTCGACATGGCCCACGCGCTGCTCGCGTTCGGACAAACGGATTCGGCGCTGGTGTGGATCGGCCGGAGCGTGGCGCGGCACGAGGCCGAGCCGGACTGGAATGGGCTCGCGTGTGATCCGACCTACAATGCGTTGCGGAAGGATGCGCGCTTCGTGGCGATGATGGCGCCGACGGGGATGCGAATATGTAGTGGGACGTGAACTGAAAGTACCTGGGACCTATACCCGATGCACTGCAACACTCAGCATAGGAACACCAAATGTCCGCAACCGCCTCGAAGCTCAACCCCTACGCCGCCTTCCTCGGCGATTCTTCCCCGCACGAGGTGATCGAAGCGACTCCCGTCACGATAGCCCGCCTGATTCGCGCAAGCGACAGCGCGCGACTCACCCGCGCACCAGCGCCCGGAAAATGGAGCATCCGTGACATCCTGTGCCATCTCGCCGACGCGGAAATCACGTTCGCCTTTCGGCTTCGGCAGACCTTCGCCGAAGCTCACCACGTGATTCAGCCGTTCGATCAGACTGACTGGGCGAATCCGTACTCCTCGCTCGATGCTCGCGACGCGCTCGATGCCTTCACCGCCTTTCGCCAATGGAACGTGCTGTTCATTCGCGCGGCGGGGCCCGCGGCCGAGTCGAAGCCGGTCACACACCCCGAGCGCGGCGAGATGACGTTCAGAACCATCATCGAGACGATGGCGGGGCACGACATCAATCACCTGCGGCAAATCGAGAATCTCGCGTAGCTTCCGCGCATGTGGGCTGCTAGAGCTCGAGCACCATGTGCACGTTGGCCCGCACGTACTCGGAGGGGACCATTGGAACGTCCACGAAGCCGAGTGTGCGATAGAGGGTGATGGCCGGCACGAGCGCGGAATTCGTGAGCAGCTCGATCCTCTTCGCGCCGATCCTGCGCGCATGCGCGATCGCGGCCTCGCCGAGCGCGCGGCCCACACCGAGCCCGCGTGTCGAGTCGTCGACGGTCATCTTCGCGAGCTCGAACACACCTTCCTCTTCGCGCATCAGCGCAACCGTGCCGACCGGCCTGCCACTGAGCTCGGCCATGAAGATGTAGCCGCCGGGCGCGAGGATGTGCGTCGCGGGATCGCCGAGGTCGCGCGCGTCGCGCTCCTCCACCGCGAAGTACCGCTCGATCCACGCGAGATTGAGATCGCGAAACGCTGCACCGTGCTCGGCGCGGAACGGCACGATTCGCAGGCCATCGTGTGGCATGAGCGGCGCCCAGTCGCAGACGGGTGACGCGGTCATTCGGCGATTCTGCTGCTACCGGTTGATACGAGTCTCGCGTTCACTCTCGAATATTACATCCAGAGTTCGAGTAGCTCATACGCCCGCTAACTGCCGACCTTCGTCTACTTCACTCCGCTCGAGACGATAAAGATTCGCCCGGAGTGATTGCCGTGCACGCCGCTCCACGCAGCGGTGAGCAGAAAATCCACATCGCCATTGCCGTCCACGTCGCCGATTCCGACGGCATCGAAGCCGAAGGTGTCGCCGGGAATGCGATCGGTGTAGGTCTTGATGAGATGACCGTCGCGTCCGGAGTACAGGTACACGCGACCGCCCGACGTTGCCGCGGTGGAGTATTGCCAGGACCCGACGACGAGATCCGCGTGGCCGTCATGATCGACATCGCCCGTTTTGCCGGGACCGATGCCGAATCCCTCGCCGGCGCCTTCGCCGGTGAGTGTGAGGAGCCGCTTGCCGTCGCGGCCCGAGTGCACGTAGATGCGCCCAGTCGAGGGGCCCTTCGCGCCATTGGTGAAATCGGACGCGTAGACATCCGGAATGCCGTCGCCATTCACGTCGCCCATCACCGAGACGAACATCGCGCCGAGCGCTCGGCCCGTGGAATCGGATTCGATGATGAACTGCGGCTTCTGCGAGAGGCCATCGTAGACGTACGTTCGCCCCACCTTGCCGCTCCCCGCGGCGGGTGCCCCGACGATGAGTAGTGTGCGCTTCGCGTCGCTGTAGCCGCCGACGGTGCTCCCGAACGCGTCTCCGGCGCGCTCGCCCGTGAGCGTCAAGAGCAGATGACCATCCTTTCCGGAGTACAGATAGGCGCGACCAGCGCCGGGTCCGCCCACGTTGTTCGATGGCGCGCCAACCATGAAGTCCGCATGTCCGTCGTGATCGACATTGCCGGCCGAGGATACGTGCTGGCCGAATGCATCGGAGTCGTTCTCGGCGCGCAACGTGAAGAGCGTGTGGCCATCCTTGCCCGAGTACACGTACGCGCGCCCCGAGTAGGGCGCGCCCGCGATGACATCCTGCACGCCGTCGCCATTGACATCGCCCGCCGACTCCACTCCGGTGCCGAGCTGCTCGCCGGGTTTTCCATCGGCAGACCAGAGCAGCTTCCCCGTGCGACTCGAGTAGACGGAAACGCGACCGGCGTTCTCGCCACCCACGTACTTCGTAGGGGCCGACGTCACGAAGTCATGCGCTCCATCGTGATCGACATCCCCAATGTCGCGAGCAATCCAGCCGAACTGGTCGCCCGCGGAATCTCCGTCGATCTCGAGCAGCACCTTCACGTTCTCGACGAACGGGTTCGCGAAATCAGCAGGAGTGGGAAGGAGCGGCTTGTAGCGAGCATCGGAGCGCAAGCTGATGTACGCGGAGTCGACCTCGAGCTGCGTCATGTCGTAGTTGTGTGACGATCGCGCGCGGGCGAGCAGCGCGAAGGCGCTGTCGGTCTGTCCCTGGAGCGCGTACACGCCGGCGAGATTGAACATCGTGGTCGCCGATTTGGGCTCCAGAACCATCGCGCGCCCGTACGCCGCGCGCGCGCGATCGAGATCGCCGCTCTTTCGATAGCACAGGGCGAGCAGACGCCACGCGCTGACATTCTGGGGCTCGGCGGCGGTGATACCCTCCAGCATCTTCGCGGCCCCCGCCGCATTGCCGGAGTATAGGTGAGACATTGCTGCCGGAATGCTCGCTCCCGCGGGCGGCGCCGAGGCCTGGGCTCGCAGGGCAGTGGGTGCGGGGAGCGCGAGGAGTGCCGACAGCGCGATACCGCGGAGACATCCGTTGAGGTGTGACAGTTCCCGCATCGTCGCTCTCCTTACGGTTCGCTGACCAACGCATTCGCTTCTATGGAATATGCGAGTCGCCGAGGGCGGCGCCTCGTCGTTCGGAGAGCTCTTGCCGTTCTCTGACGCCTCGCGCACCAGGCAGCTACGCCTCGCCCTCGGGGAGAAGGAGAAGGCGCTGGACAACCTCGAGATCCTGCTCAAGGTGCCGTACTACCTCTCGCCGGAACGGCTCAGGATCGATCCGAACTTCGCGCCGCTCCGCGGCAATCCACGATTCGAGCGACTAGTTGCGGGAACCGCGCTCGCGAATTAGGGCGACTGATCGAGGCTGCACCCCCGATTAGCCGGTGTTCGACTCCTTCGCACTGGCTCGCGCGCCTCGATCACACCGTCAGTTCTGACCAGCAAGCGAAGGCCAGACTGCCTGCAACGTCGTCTTTGGATTCTCTGCCACGTATACCGGTACATCGGTCTCCTCCGGCACTCCCCAGCTGTTGATCACGCGTCCGGCGGGTGTGACCGTCGTGTACCATTGCTCGAGATCTTCCTCCGTCACGCCGAGCGAGACCAGCACGGTTCCGGGCTTCTCGCCGGGGCCGAAGAACCAGTAGCTGCCGGCCGAGCTGACGACGCGCGGAAGTCCGAGGCGGGGCCCGTAGTACTCGAGCGCGCCAGCCTCCCCGTAGTTGTCTGCGCCGAGCACCACCTGCGCGCGCTTCTCCGCCGGGAGCGAGTCGTACGCGTGCGCCACCGCGGCCGCGAGCTCCGGCCATCCGAGCATGTCCGCATAATCCTGCGGAAGCTTGAGTGCAACGCCCATGTTGGTTCGTGTCGCACCCGAGATTCTCGATCGTGCCGCGAATGCCGCAGTCGTCTCCTTCGAAAAGATCGGCAGTTCGAGCGGAGAGCCAATGGCGCCGTAGGCCACGAGCACCACGATTGCGAGCGCGCGCACGAGCGTTGCCACGCGAATGGTTCCGCGCTCAGTCCAGCGCTCGAACGCAATGGCGCCTGAGGCGAAGAGCGTCGGATAGATCGGGCCGATGTAGTACGACTTTCCGTGCAGCCCGAGTAGCAGCATGAAGGCGCCGATGCACGTCCATCCCACCGCTCGGAACGGACGCATCCGTTCGGCGAGCACCAGGTACAAGGCGCCGGCGAGCGCGAGCAGCGCTGCCGCTCCGAGATAGAACTGGCCACCGACGAATGACCACGCCGACACGTGCGCGAGCTGTGAGCCTTGCAGCGTTTTCATCTGTGAGATCACGGGATAGCCGAGCACCACCTGGCCGACGATGCTGGGGCTGCCGATCACAAGCGCGATCACAGCCGCCAGCCACGGCCACGGCGTGAGAATCACGCGCCGCTGCGGAGCGACGAGTATCGCGACTACCAGCGCCGCGCCGAAGAACAACAGACTGAACTTGGTGAGCAGCCCCAGTCCGCATGCGACGCCGAGCACGATCCACCATCGTGGGGCGGTCGAGAGCGTATCATCGCTCGGCGCGCTCGCGCATAGTTTCACGAGGGCGTACAACGCCAGCGTCCACCAGAGCTGGTCCAGCACCACCGGCTGAAAGAGGTCACCGGTGCGAAGAAAGAGTGGGCTGGTTGCAACCGTTACTGCCGCGAGGATTTGCGCGAACTTGCCGCCGCCGAGCTCTCTCGCGATCAGCCCGGCCATCCACACGAGCAGCCCGGCTGCGAGCGCGGGCACAAAGCGTATTGCGACGATGGAGTCGCCGAGCACGAAGCGTTCAGCCTCCGAGAGCATGGCGATGAACGGCGGAAAGTCCATTCGCCAGAGCCGCAGATGCCGACCCATCGCCATGTAGAGAAATTCGTCGCGCTGAAAGCCGTACGGCGAAAATCGGTTCACGAGAATATGCAAGGCGAACGCGAACGCGCTGAGCGCGGCAAGCGCGCGCGTAGCGAGCGGCGGACGAAGCGTCGAGTTGAGGTCTCGTGTCATCTCATTCGTAGATCGGGAGGTGCGAGCACCGAGAACCCTACGTGCAACCCGGCAGCCAGGGTTCAGTCGCGCGGAGTGAGCCCCAGCCAGCGCTCGAGCGCCTCACGCCGCGACCGGCTCACGCGCAGCCGTACCCCGCCTTTCATCTGCAGCTCATAGTCTCCGCCGCCGCCCCGATGCAGCGCCTCCACGAGATCGAGCCGCACGATCACGGAGCGGTGCACGCGCATGAAACGATTGGGATCGAGCCGCTCCTCGAGCGTCTGCATCGCCTCGCGGATCACGTAACGGCGCTCGCCGACGTGCAGCTCCGCGTATGGTCCGGCGGCGCTGATGTAGTCGATCTGCGCGACGGGAATCGGCCTCACCTGTCCGTGCATCTCGACCGCGATGCGCTCGATATAGTGCGCGCTAGCCGCCGCCGCTGCCCTGGAGGATCGCTGGCGCGGATCCGTCTCGCTCTCGCGCAGCATGGCGAGCAGCTGGCCGCGCGCGAGATCGAGTCCCTCGAGCGCCAGCGCCCGCCGGGCGCGCCCGAACGCCTGCTCGAATCGCTCGTCGTCGAACGGCTTCACGAGGTAGTCGACAGCCGCGATGTCGAACGCCTGGAGCGCGTAGCGGTCGAAGGCCGTCACGAAGATCGTCATCGGCATCTTCTCCGGTCCGATCTCCTTCACCACATCGAGCCCGTTCTTCTTCGGCATCTGCACGTCGAGAAACACGAGATCGGGCTTCAACTCGCGAATGGCCTTCACCGCGGCCTCTCCGTCCGCGGCCTCGCCGGCCACGTCGACACCGTACTCTCCGCGGAGAAGGTCGTGGATGCGGAGACGGCCGAGCGCCTCGTCGTCGACAATGAGCACGCGAATCGGAGGAAGCCCGGATATCGGCGCGGGCTTTTCGCGATCAGCGCCGATCATCGCTCGTCGATTCCGTTCCCTCCACTCGCAGCTCGGCGCGATCGCGCGTCGCCGGGAGACTCACCGTAGCGACCGTCAGCTCGTTCACACGAGCGAGCGAGAATCGGGCGCTCGCACCGTACAACTGTTCGAGCCTCGCACGGGTATTCCGCAGCCCCACGCCATCGCTCTGCCCTGGAGACGACTCCGCGCCGCCCGGGCCATTGTCGGTCACGCGCATCACCAATCTCTCTCCCTCGAGCAGCGCCTCAATCTCGATTCGCCCCGCTTCGGTCATCTTCTCCACCCCGTGCCGGATCGCGTTTTCGACGAGCGGTTGCAGAATCATACTGGGGACCATGACATCGAGCGCACTATCATCGAGCAGTCGCAGCACGTTGAGCCCCGGGAAGCGCACCTGCATGATATCCAGGTAGCGATCGAGCAGATCGAGCTCGCGTCGCAACGTGATCTCGGGTTCGCGCGCGTCCTCCATGCTGAAGCGCAGCAGCTCGCTCAATCGCGTGATCATTCTGCGCACCCCGCGGGGGTCGCGCTCGACGAGTGAAGAGACGGCGTTCAGAGTGTTGAACAGGAAGTGCGGATCGAGCTGGCTTCGCAGCGCCTCGAGCCGCGCCTCGGCCAGCTGCGCCTGCAGCTGTGTCGCCTGTTCGCGGCGCGCGCCGAGCCGCAGCGAGTATGCGCGCGCGAGTCCGGCGGCCAGAACGCCGAGATAGAGCACGAGCGCGTTGAGAAACCCGAACCAGAGCGGCGGGCCGCGCCCACGGTCGCTCCCGTCGGCTCGCGGACCCCGCTGCAGCAACAGATCTCGCAGCTCGTGCCCAACGACGCTCATCCCCAGCGCGATCAGAACGCCCACAAGTATGAGAAGAAGGTAGTGCCTCCCTCGCGACATCTGTTCGGAGCGTGCTCGGCCGGCGAGCGAAACGATCACCGGTGTCAGGAGCGCCCACAGTGCCGCCTCCGCGAGCGCAATGAACACCCAGGTCGTGAGCGTCCCATCGGGTCGCCTGCCGGGAGGTCCCGAATCGAAGGCGTGGTTCGCGATGGTGAGCAGCGCGTAGATCAGCCAGAAGCCGACGATGAACGATATGTCCCGCCTCGTGAGCGGAAAATGCTCGCCCGGCACACCGGTTCGGTGCGCCGCGTCTCGCGTGTCGTGATTGGTCGCGCCAGGTCCCGGGGTGGTCACGAGCAGAAGGATATGTGCTTCGCGCGCTCACGCGAGGGCGGGTGTCACGAGCTGCACGCCGGCGTGCACGGATTGCACGACGCGGTTGCGCGTAAGCTCGAGCTCGCTTGACGCGACTGTCTTGCCCGGCCCGCGAACGACCTCGGGTGCCGCTCGTGTCGCGCCCAGGTCGTTTCGGAACACGAGCGTGCAACTCGTGACATACCAGCAACTTAGCACATCCGGCAAAGTATTATTCACATGTCGGAACAGGGCCAATCGAGCTTCACCGCGACGATCGTCGCACTGCAAGGAGACAGGATGAAGAAGAAGCTGATCACGGTCGCCATAGTGGCGATGGCAGCAGTCACGAGCGGATACGTGCTCTACCGCCGCGCGCACGCCGACGCGACGCCGGCGTATCGCACGGCCACCGTTCAGCGCGGGAATCTCGAGTCGACCGTGGCCGCCACCGGCACGCTCGGCGCCGTCACCACGGTGCAGGTTGGCACGCAGGTGTCCGGCCAGATCTCGGCCATCTTCGTCGACTTCAATTCCAAGGTGAAGAAGGGGCAGCTCATCGCGCGCATCGACCCGACGCTGCAGCAGCAGGCGGTGGAGGATGCGCAGGCCGGTGTGGCGCGGGCACAGGCGCAACTCACGCAGACCAAACTCGAGTACGATCGCAACAAGCTCCTGCACGACCAGAAGATCGTGACCGATCCCGAGTTCAACACCGCCCAGCTCAACTATCAGGTTGCGAAGGCGAACGCCACGTCGGCGCAGATCGCTCTCGACAAGGCGCGGCAGAATCTGTCGTACACCTCGATCTATGCGCCAATCGACGGCATCGTCGTCGAGCGCGACATGGACGTGGGACAGACCGTCGCGGCGAGCCTGTCCGCGCCACAGCTCTTCGTGATCGCGAAGGATCTCTCGCAGATGCAGATCCTCGCGACCGTCGATGAGAGCGACATCGGACAGATCAAGAACGACCAGCCCGTCACCTTCACGGTGCAGGCGTATCCCGGGCAGACCTTCACGGGCGCGGTGCGTCAGGTACGCATCAACTCGACCACGGTGAACAACGTCGTGAACTACACGGCGGTGGTCGCGGTGAGTAATCCCGACGGCAAGCTGCTTCCAGGCATGACGGCCACGGCCAAGTTCCTCGTCGGCACAGCGAACGACGCGCTCTCGGTGCCGAATGCGGCGCTGCGCTTCAAGCCCGCGATCGCCGCACGCGCGAGCACGACTGCCGGCGCGCGTACGTCGCCCAGAGTGCGCAATGCGTCCGCTGGTTCCAATTCAGCCGCGGCGAACGACAAGCCGGATGCGACGATGACGACGCTCTGGTATCTCGATTCAGCGAACGCGCTCAAACCCGTTCGTGTGCGCACTGGACTCAGTGATGGCTCGCGCACGCAGGTAACGGGAACGGGCATCAAGGAAGGGATGCAGATAGTAGTAGGCGCGAACACCGGCACGACGACGGCCGCACCCGCGGCGTCGGCGAATCCCCTGCAGCCACAGAGCACGGGGCGTCGCGGCGGTGGACCTCCAGGCGCTTTCTAACCGCAACCGGGGAGACTGACATGTCTGGACCAGTGATCGATATCAGCGGCGTGAAGAAGATCTACCGCATGGGGGAGACCGAGGTGTTTGCGCTCAGAGGCGTGGACCTCACCGTCAACGCGGGCGAGCTGCTCGCGGTGATGGGCTCCTCCGGCTCGGGGAAGTCCACGCTGATGAACATCCTCGGATGCCTCGACGTCCCCACGGCGGGGAGCTACTCGCTCGACGGCATTCGCGTGGATGGAATGAGCCGCAACGATCTCGCGGACCTGAGAAACAAAAAGCTCGGCTTCGTCTTCCAGGGTTTCAATCTGCTTCCGCGCACGAGCGCGGTGGAGAATGTCGAGCTGCCGCTGCTCTACGATCGCACGGGTCGCTGGACGAATACCCGCGCCCTCGCAGCCGAGGCGCTGAAACGAGTCGGCTTGGGCGATCGGCTGGATCATCAGCCGAGCGAGCTGTCGGGCGGACAACAGCAACGTGTGGCGATCGCTCGTGCGCTCGTCACGGAGCCGACGCTGTTGCTCGCCGATGAGCCGACCGGAAATCTGGACAGCAAGACATCAATCGAAGTGATGGCGCTCTTCCAGGCGCTCAACGCGCAGGGGATCACTGTGATCATCGTGACGCACGAGCCCGACATCGCGCAGTACGCGCACCGGGTAATCGATGTTCGTGATGGTCGGATCATGAAGGATCACGTCGTGTCGGCGCCTCGCAGCGCGGCCGACGATATGCTGACGCTGGACGCCGAGGCGGCTGCGATCGCCGCCGGCGAAACGAGGGAGGCAGCATGAAGACCAAGTCGCTTCTGACGATGGCAACGGGGAGCATCCTCAAGAACAAGATGCGCACGATGCTCACGATGCTCGGCATCGTGATCGGCGTGGGCGCGGTGATCGTGATGGTCGCCGTGGGGAATGGCGCGCAGAAGCAGATCGAGGCGCAGATCAGGAACCTCGGCACCAACCTCATCGTCGTCACGCCCGGTAGCACGGCGGCGGGCGGAGCGAGCCAGGGGGCGCAGACCTTCAATCGCCTCACGGTGGCGGATGCGGACAAGATCAAGAGCGATGCGACGCTTCTCTCGGCCGTGTCGCCCGTGATCGTGACGCGAACGCAGATCATCACGGGGAAGGGGAACTGGCGCACGGAGATCGATGGCGTGTCGACGGACTACCTGACCATCCGCGACTGGAGCGTGACGAGCGGCGATGTCTTTACCGACGACGACGTGCGCACCAAGCGCAAGGTCGCGTTGCTCGGTGCGACCATCGTGAAGAACCTCTTTCCCGACAGCGATCCCGTGGGAAGTCAGATCCAGCTCGGTCACGTTCCCTTCACGGTAGTTGGCGTGCTCGCCGCAAAGGGACAGACGTCGAGCGGCGCGGATCAGGACGACATCGTGCTCGTGCCATACACCACCGCGCAGGCGCGCCTGAGTGGGATGAGCTTCCTCGGCCAGATTCTGGCGAGCGCGAGCTCGGCCAACGACATGACGGCGGCGCAGGAGGAGATTCGCGGCATCATGCGCGACTCGCACGGCCTGCCTGGTGGTGGAGCGGATGACTTCACCGTGCGCGATCAGACCGCGATCGCGCAGGCCGCGACGAGCACGACATCCGTCATGACCGGACTGCTCGCGGCGATTGCGTCGATCTCGCTCGTGGTCGGCGGCATCGGGATCATGAACATCATGCTCGTGTCGGTAACTGAGCGAACGCGTGAGATCGGCATTCGCATGGCGGTAGGCGCGCGCGGCTCGGATGTGCTCACACAGTTTCTCGTCGAGAGCGTCGTCATGAGCCTGCTCGGCGGCGTGGTCGGACTCGCCGTTGGCTTTGGAGGCGCGGCGATCCTGGGGCACGTGACGGGTTGGAGCACTGCAACGCCACTCATCGCGGTGTTCGTCGCGGTGGGATTCTCGGCCGCAGTGGGGGTGTTCTTCGGCTATTACCCGGCGCGTAAGGCGGCGGCGCTCGACCCGATCCAGGCGTTGCGCTACGAGTAACGCTCGATCGGAGTACGTGAGGGATGCACGGCAGTTACACAATCAACATGGATGGATGCTCACATGCGCGTATTCAATGGCAAACTGGCAGCGCTGACGCTCGCGCTGATGATGGTGTTCGGAACGGGACGGTCGCTCATGGCGGAGGGTGCTCCGGCCGATTCCGCGAGCGCCGGCACGCCGATCACCTTCGAGGACGCCGTGCAGATCGCGCTCAAGCAGAACATCACGCTGGCGCAGGCGCAGAACGCCGTCGCGAGTGATGCGGCGAGCGTGCGCGGCGCGAAGCTGAGCTTCCTCCCCAACCTGCAGCTGAGCACCAGTGGCTCGCAGGTGTACGGACGCAACTTCGACCAGACCACTGGCGATGTGCTGAACAGGAACAATCAGTCGCTCAATGCCGGCATTTCGTCGAGCATCACGCTGTTCAACGGGCTTCAGAATGTCGCCACGCTGCACGAGGCCCAAAAGAACCAGGACGCGGGCGAGCTCGATCTGACTCGCGCGAAGCAGACGACCGTGTTCACGGTGGCGTCGAACTATCTGGCGATCATCACGGCGCAGGAGCAGCTCAAGGTTCAGCAGCAGAACCTCGCCTCGCTCGAGGCGCAGGAGGATGAGATCAAGAAGATGGTGAGCGCGGGCGCTCGCGCGATCTCGGACCTGTACTCGCAGCAGGCGAGTACCGCGGCCGCGCGTCTCGCGGTCGTGAACGCGCAGCACGACCTCGAGCTCGGCAAGGTCGATCTCGTGCAGACGCTGCGGCTCGACCCGAAGGTGACGTACAACTTCATCGCACCCGCGGTGAACGACACCGTCGCGACGCAATACAACCTCGATAGCCTGACGGCGCGCGCGTATGCGCAGCGCGCGGACCTGGCGGCGGAATCCGCGCGCGTCGACGCGAGCGCGCAGGGCGTGAAGGTCGCCAACGCGGGTTGGTGGCCCACGGTGTCGCTGAGCGCCGGCTACAACACGGCGTATACGTCGGCGACGGGGCTTTCGATCCTCGACCAGTTCAATCAGCAACGCGGCGGAAGCATCTCGATTGGAGTGTCGATTCCAATCTTCGACCGTGGGCAGACGAGCGTGAACGAGCAGAAGGCAAAGATCCAGGAGGATAATGCGAAGCTGGCGCTCGACGCGCAGAAGCAGCAGGTGGCTTTGGAGGTGAAGCGCGCGTATCTGAACTTCCAGTCCGCGGGTGAACAGCTCGCCGCGGCGCAGGCGCAGCAGACCGCGAGCGACCTGGCCGTGACGACGTCGGAGCAACGCTACAAAGCCGGCGCGGGCACGCTCGTCGAGCTCACGCAGGCGCGGGCGGCGCAGGTGCAGGCCGCAAGCGCGGTGGTGAGCGCGCGCTACGGGCTCGTGTTCCAGCAGGCGCTCATGTCGTACTACACGGGGGAGCTCGACCCCGCGCACGTGATGCTCAACGGATAGCCATGAACGAAGTCAGGTGGACGGCGCGCGGCGAAGCTCCGCGCGCCGGCTCACCATTTGCAGGCCGGTGAAGCACACGGCCAGCCACAGCACACCGAGTGTGTAGCCCGCAACGACGTCGCTCAAATAGTGAACCGCGAGGTAGATGCGGCTGTAGCCGACCAGCACGATCATCACCGTCGCCGCCGTCCAGATGCCGATTTGTGCGCCGATGCTCTTGATGTGCCGAACCTGGATGATCGTGTACGCGAGCATTGCGAAGCCGATCAGCGATCCCATTGAGTGTCCCGACGGAAAACTCCAGCTGTTGAAGTGAAGAAAGCGCGCGGCGAACTCGGGACGGGGACGGCGAATCACCTCCTTCATCACGCCATCGAGCACGGTGCCTCCGACATAAGAGAGCGCCCACGCGACCATCAACGTTCGCTGCTTTGCCCGCCAGAGATAGAGCATGGCGGCCGCGAAGAGCACCGCCATTGCCGTCGGCGACCCGAGCAGGCTGATGAAGACGTTGATGCGATCGCCGAGCGGGGTGCCGTTGATGTGAAACCAATCGGCGAGTGCCTGATCGCGACGCACCAGCACGTCGTGCTCGCGTACCGAATCGAGCAGCGCCGCGAACAGCCACGCCATGAGCAGACACACGACCAGGCCGACGACGATGTGAATCGTGAGATACGCGCGCGGATCGAGGCGCGTGATCAGCCGCCTCCAGAGCGGCGGCGCATGCTCGGCGAGCGGCGTCAGGCGAGCACGCCGCCGCGCGCGCCGCAGGTCAGCACTCGACTTCCTGCGCGCGGCGCTCGAAGAAGTTGCGCTCCATCGGGTTGCGCGCGCGCGCCCGCGCGGTCAGGAAGTGCTCGCGCGCCGCATCCGTGTGTCCGAGCCGATGCTCGAGCTCGCCGAGCGCGGCGAAGTAGAATGGGTACGCGTCCAATCGGTCGGCGCCCGCGATCGCGTCAATCTCGGCGAGCCCGCGCTCGGGACCGTCGCGCTGGGCCACGGCGATTGCGCGATTGAGCGCGACGACGGGCGAGGGGCGGATCGTCATCAGCGTATCGTACAGGGTTACGATCATCGACCAGTCCGTGTCCTCCAACGCGCGTGCGCGTGCGTGCAGCGACGCGATGCCGGCCTCGATGTGGTACTCCGTGATCGTCGTGCCCGTGGCGGAATGATCGAGCAGCTGCTCGCCCTTTGCAATGAGCTGCGCGTCCCAGCGCGTGCGATCCTGCTCGTAGAGCGAGCTCAGATCGCCGCGCGCATCCACGCGTGCGGGAAGGCGGGCGGCGTGGAGGTACATGAGCGCGATCAGCGCATGCGTCGCCGGCGTCGCGGTGATTGGATGCGCGAGCAGCAGCTCGCCGAGCCGCATCGCCTCGCACGCACAGCTCGCCGCGCACCGCGGCCTCCGCGTGCGCGCCGTGATAGCCCTCGTTGAACAGCAGGTACAGCGCGCGGTGAACGGCGGAGAGCCGCGGGGCGACGTCGCGATCGTCGGAGAGATCGAACAGCCGGGTGGAGCTGGCGAGCACCTTCTTCCCGCGCGCGATGCGCTTCTCCATCGCGGCGTTCCCCGTGAGAAACGCCGCGGCGATCTCGTTCACGCCGAAGCCGCACAGGATGTTCAGCATGAGCGCGACCTGCGCCACCTCCGGCAAGCTGGGGATGGCAGCAGGAGAACATCATGCGCAGCTGGTCGTCCCGGATCGCCGAGTCGCCGAACGCTTCGGCGACGACGGGGGCGAGCGTCCATTCGCTCTCGAGGAGGCGTCCGAGCTCGGGCGCGAACGTGCGCGCGGTGCGCTCGCGCCGAAGGATGTCGAGCGCGCGATGCTTCGCGGTCGCCATCAGCCATGCGGACGGATTCTCCGGAACGCCGCGCAGCTTCCACACCTCGAGCGCGCGGCAGAACGCGTCCTGCACCACGTCCTCGGCGAGCGGGAGGTTGTGGACGCCGAAGAGTCGCGTGAGCGCGGCGACCATCCGTCCCGCTTCGCGCCGGAAGAGATGGTCGCCTGGCTCCGCCACTACATGCTCATCTGCATGATCGGACGAACCTCGACGAATCCGCCATTGTCGAAGATCGGGCATCCGGAGGCGAGTTTCGCCGCCTCGCTGATGTCCTTCGCCTGAACGAGGGTGTACCCGCCGATGACGTCCTTCGCTTCGGCGTACGGGCCATCGGTAATCGCGGTCTTTTTCTTCACGACCTTGCCGGTGGCCTCGAGCGGGTTGCCCTGATCCTTGATGTGTCCCTTGGCGCCGAGGTCCTGCAGCCATGCACCCCACTTCTGCATCGACTGCTGCATTTGCTCGGGCGTTCCCATCGAATCGCCGCCACGGTACAGGTAGAGAAAGTCACTCATGATGATCCTCCATTTGGGTGGGTCGTACGAATCATTGACGTTTGGTGGTGAACTCACCGGACAATTTTCTTTTCCCTGACTTCGAAAATGACATCGGCGAGCAATCGAACGAAATGATACAGGCGTGCCAGAGAAATCGTAACACAACGTTACTTAAAAGAACGACTTGTAAAATGACAATGCATCGATCGGAAAAAAGTTCCGATTGCTGCAACGAGCTCAGCGCGTTAGCGTCGTCTCCCCAATTCGAAACACGGTGACGAGGCCGCTTCGCACGACGCTGGATTCTCACAACCGATAAGCCGCCACGCTGCCGCAACGAGATCCGGTGATGAGCCGGACAGACGGAGGTGCATCTCATGACACGGTACGTGCTGCTTACACTGGCGACGGCGCTCCTCACGCTAGGAGCCTGCAGCGACGCGCGCAAGCTTCCAACTGCGCCCGCTTCCACACTCTCGAAAACCGCACTGCCGTCGGCGCGCTCAACGGTCTGCGCGACGTACAATCACAAGCTTCGCTTGCTGAAGGTGCAGTACGACCGCAAGCCGAACGCCGATTTGGGCGCGCAGATCCGTTCGCTCGGAAGCGTAGTCACAGACGCCTGCAACTAGCAGGCATCCCATGAAAAAGCTCCCCGTATCCGTCGCGACTCTCGTCGCCGTCGTGCTCGGCCTCGTGTGCCTACCCACAGGATCGAGTGCGCAGAAGGCTCTCGTGTACTGCCCGCCAGTAGACGCCACTGGCTGCGACAACATCGTCGCGGCGCTGGCCGCATACCGGGGGACCCTTCCCAGGCGGCGTCGATCGCGGGTACGACGGAAATGGGGGGACGATCAGCCTCGCGACCGCCGACCTCAGCCTATACACGGCGTTCGTCGTGCCATCGCTTGCGGACGACTCCACGAACGCCCCGTACGCGCTTCTTCGAGATGCGACGATCGCCTCGCGATTGAATGCGGTGCTGGGACGAGTCGTGTTGTGGTCCGGCACGCCTGACATGGGGAGCGCCAACAGCGCGCTCAAGGAAACATTGCTGCGGAATCTCGCTGGCTGGGCCGGAACGGGGGGCGTAGCTCCGCGCACGCTCGGACTGGTCGCGCTACAGGATTTCTCGGACGATGAGACGCATCGGTATGGATGGGTCACGGCACTCGTAGGGCATTCGGTAAGTGCGGACACTGTGCTTCAAGTCGAGAGCAGTGTGCAGACGACGTCTGGGACCGGTGCAACGATCCTCGACAACGCCGGAACTCCGCTCACGTACGGCAATCTTGCATCGTTCGGGTTCAGCGCCGCCGATGGGTGGGCGGTTGACGCGAACGGCACCGCTGGCGGCGAACCCGTGCTCGTGACTTCGAGCGCGGTAGCGGCCGGAGGTACGGTCACGACGGCGCCCGCGACGGCGGCGACCGTGAGCACGGACAAGCCGGACTATCCGCCGTTCGACACCGTGACGATCTCCGGAACGGGATGGCAGGCTGGTGAGACGGTCTCCCTCTTTTTCCACGAGACGCCGCAAAACCATTTGGATCGCACGATCAACACCATAGCCGACGCGAGCGGCAACATCCGCAATCGTGATTACTCGACGGACGACATGTCGCTCAACGTGTCGATCGCGCTCACTGCCACGGGTCAATCGTCGGGGCGGACGGCGTCCACGACGTTCACCGATGGTCCGTGCGTTGGAACGGTGGCCGTTGGCCCACAGAACCCGACGCCCATCGCGGCGAGTGGTAGCGGCGCGGGAGCGGCCACCGCCACCTTCCCGGTGACCGTGAGTCGAAAAAACGGCTGCGGAACGGGAAGCGGAGGCACGCCATTTTCGGTGAATCTATCCGCAACCGGTTTCCCAGCTACGGGAACGCTGAGCCCGAGCACGCTCGCGTTCTCGGCGACCGACCATCCAAGAGCGCCACGCTCACTGTCACGATCCCTGCCACGGTTGCGCCGAAAGCGTATAACGTGACGGTGACGGCCACCAACACCACCGCTTCGAATGACAACGGCAATGCACTCGGATTCGCTCCGTGTCACGGGCGGGGTCGGATCTGTAGCCGTCGGAGCGCAAACGCCCTCGCCGCTGGCCGCCGGCCACTCGGCGACGTTCACCGTGACGGTGAACCGCGGAAGTAGCACGGGGAACTTCTCGGCGACGCTCGCGTCATCCGGGCTACCGGTGGGCGCTACGGGCGCATTCGCACCGGCGTCCGTGTCCTTTACTTCTGCCGCGCAGACATCTCAGACCTCGACGCTGACGATTACGAGTCTCGCGACGCTGGCCGCGGGCAACTACAGCTTCACTGTGAGCGCGACGAATCCGCTCATTCCGGCGGACGCAGCTTCGGCGCCGGCATCGCTGGTGACGTCGTCGCCGGCAACCAAGCTGGCATTCAGCACAGCGGCGTTTACCGTCAGAGCGGGACTCTGCTCGCCGAAGATTTCGATCGTGAGTCAGAACGCGAGTGGCGTCGCGACAAATCCCGCCTCGGCCAGGACGATCGCGCTCTCGACGACGTCGATGACGGCGCCGGGCGGGCAATTCTTCAGCGATCCGGCGTGTGGATCCGGCGATCGCGAGCGTCGCGATTCCCACGACAGCAAATTCGGCGGACTTCTACTACGAGGACGGCACCGCAGGCGGCCCGACGTTGACCGTCACTGACAACGACGTCACAAGCCCTCTCACATCGGCGACCCAGAAGGAGACGATCAGTCCTCTGCCCGCGACGACGACAGTTCTCACGACCTCCGGCAGTCCCTCACCTTTGGGCAGGAGGTGACCTTCACCGCAACCGTCGCACCGACTTCGGGTCCCGGTACTCCAACCGGCACGGTGCAGTTCTCGATCGACGGAATCGCCAGTGGCTCTCCCGTCGTACTCACGAACGGTGTGGCGACGCTCAAGATCTCGACCCTGTCCGCCACGAAGCATCCCGTAGCCGCGGCATACAGCGGCGACGCGAACTTCGCGCCCAGCTCGGATCAGCTTCCGCACAACCAACAGATGGTCAATCCGGCCACCACGGCGACGACCGTCGCGTCATCGAAAAATCCGTCGAATCCTGGAGAGTCGGTCACGTTCTCCGCGACCGCGGTCGCGCAGGCGCCAGGTGTAGGTACCCCAACCGGCACAGTGCAGCTAAAAATCGACGGCACGAATTCAGGCTCGCCGGTAACACTCACGGGCGGCGCTGCGAGCTTCCCGGCTTCGGTGCTCAATACCACGGGACGCACGTCATCACCGTTGTTTATGCGAATCAGGATGGCAACTACATCACGAGCACGGGCACGCTCGCTGGCGGTCAGGTTGTGCAGCAGACTCCGACGACGCTCACTGTCGTGGCTGCGACGGGTACGTTCGGAGGAACCGCCAGCCTGTCGGCGACGCTCACGACCAGCGGGGGCCCGATTGCTGGACAGAGCGTTTCCTTCACGCTGAACGGCACGACGCAGGCAGCGCGACGACGAATGCATCGGGCATCGCCAGCATCAGCAACGTGAGTCTTGCCGGGATCAATGCCGGCACCTATGCCACTGGCGTGAGCGCGAGCTTCGTCGGAGGTGGCGCATTTGGCGGCTCGACAGGCTCGAACTCGCTCACCGTCGCCAAGGCCAGCCAGACCGTCACCTTCAACACCACTTCACTCGAAGCCAAGAAGTTCGGCGATCCGAACTTCAGCGTGGCGAGTTTCGCGACCGCGAGCTCCGCCCTCACAGTGACGTTTTCGAGCGCTCCGGGCGCGATGCTCTGTCACCGGCGCGGGCGACGTCACGATCCTCGCTGCTGGAGCATGCACGATCACGCCTCTCAGGCTGGCAACACGAATTTTCAAGCCGCACCCGACGTTCCGTCGATCATTACGATCGGCAAGGCGCGGCAACACTCGCCATCGATCCGGCCTCGCTGCAAGGCATATTCAACGGTTCGGCTCACCTCGTGACGGTTACGACGGCTCCTGTCGCGGGTCTCACGGTCGTGTCGATCACGTATGCGGGGTCGACGACTGCACCGATAGACGCCGGGAGCTACGCCGTTGTCGCAACGCTCACCAACGCCAACTACGACGCCGCGGAACGCGACCGGGACATTGGTGATCGACAAGGCGACACCGACGATCGCATGGGCCACTCCCGCCAACATCGTCTTCGGTACGGCGCTCGGGGGCACGCAGCTCAACGCGACGGCCAAGGGCGTGGGCGGAGCGCCGCTTGATCGGGGCGTTCACCTACACACCCGACGCAGGAGTGAAACTCGATGCCGGGACGCACACGCTTTCGGTGAGCTTTGCACCGACAGACGCGACGAACTACAACAGCGTGCCGGCGACGACGGTGTCGCTCACGGTACTCAAGGCGAGCCAGACGATCGCCTTCGATGCTTCAGGCCTCACCAAGAAGTTCGGCGACCCGAACTTCAGCGTGGCGAGTCTCGCAACTGCGAGCTCCGCCCTCGCGGTGACGTTCTCGAGCACGACGGCCGCCACTTGCGGCGTCACCAGTGCCGGCGACGTTTCGATCGCCGGAGCCGGTGTCTGCACCATCACCGCCTCGCAAGCTGGCAACGCAAACTTCGACGCCGCACCCAATGTGTCCTCGAGCTTCACGATCGCCAAGGGTGTGGCCGCGCTGGCCATCGATCCGGCCACGCTTCATGGGACGTTCAACGGCTCAGCTCACGCCGCGACGGTTTCAACAACGCCTGTCGGGCTGAGTGTCGTGTCGATCACGTATGCCGGGTCGGCCACGGCCCCGACGGACGCCGGAAGCTACGCCGTCGTAGCGTCACTCACCAACCCGAATTACGACGCTCCGGATGCAACCGGGACGTTGGTGATCGACAGGGCGACTCCGACGATCACGTGGGCGAATCCCGCCGACATCGTGTTCGGCACCATGCTCGGAAGCACGCAACTCAATGCGACGGCCAAGGGTGTGGGTGGAGCGTCACTCGACGGAACGTTCATCTATACGCCGGCCGCGGGCGAAGTGCTCCATGCCGGACCCCACACACTCTCGGTGAGCTTCGCGCCAACGGACTCGAAGAACTACAACAGCGTCCCTGCGACGACCGTTCAGCTCACGGTCCTCAAGGCCGACCAGACGATCGCGTTTGCTCCACTCGCGAAGAAGACATACGGCGACGCGCCATTCTCGCTGAGCGCCACGGCGAGCTCCAACCTCACGGTCACGTACGCCACGGCGGCACCTTGCACGGTGTCTGGAGCCACGCTCACCATCAAGGGCGCTGGCACCTGCACGATCACGGCTTCGCAGGCGGGTGACGCCGACTACAACAAGGCACCCGACGCGAGTCAGCAGCAGCTCATCGACAAGGCACCTCTCACCATCGCGGCTGAAAATGCGGTGAAGGTCTACGGTGCGGCGCTTCCGCCGTTCTCGGTGAAGCCCGCGGCCTTCGTGAACGGCGACACGTACGCTTCGCTCACGACGCCGGTGCTGTTGAACACGACGGCCACTATGGCAAGTCCTGTCCTGGCTGGTGGCTACCCGATCGTCGCGAGTGGGGCGACGTCGGATAACTACGACATCACATTCGTCAACGGGACGCTCACGATCACGCCCGCGCCGCTCACGATTACGGCGGACGACAAGCAGAAAGTCTACGGCGCCCCGCTGCCAGAGTTCAGTGTGCAATACGCGTCGTTCGTAAATGGCGACAATTCCTCGAGTCTTGGAGGGACGCTCGCTTTCGCCAGCTCGGCGACTGCCGCCAGCTCGGTGGCGGGAAGCCCCTACTCCGTCACGCCGAGTGGGCTGACCTCCACGAATTACAACATCACCTTTGCGCCAGGGAAGCTCACGGTTACGCCGGCGCCGCTCACGATCACGGCCGACGACAAGCAGAAGGTGTACGGTGCTGCGCTGCCGCCGTTTACGGTGAAGCCCGCGGCGTTCGTGAATGGGGACACGTATGCGAGTCTTGGCGGCACACTGCTCTTCGATACGCCTGCCACGATCGGCAGCCCGGTGGTGGGAAGCCCATACGCGATCACGCCCAAGGGACTGACCTCCACCAACTACACCATCACGTTCGCGTCGGGCAATCTCACCGTGACGCCGGCGCCACTCACGATCACGGCGGAAGACAAGCAGAAGGTCTACGGAGATCCGCTTCCGACGCTCACGGTGAAGTACGAGTCGTTCGTAAATGGCGACACGTACGCGAGTCTTGGCGGCACGCTCGGCTTCGATACACCTGCTAACAGCGGAAGCTCGGTGTCGGGGAGTCCGTACACCGTCACGCCGAAGGGGCTGACGTCCACCAACTACACCATCACCTTCGCGGCAGGCAAGCTCGCCGTGACGCCCGCGCCGCTCACAGTCGCGGCCGATGATAAGCAGAAGGTCTACGGTGGCGCGCTTCCCTCGTTCACCGTGAAGCCCGCGGCGTTCGTGAATGGCGATACGTATGCAAGCCTCGGAGGCACGCTCGCATTTCTAACGACTGCGTCTCAGACGAGTACGGTGGCGGGAAGCCCGTATTCGATCACGCCTGGCGGCCTGACGTCGACCAACTATACCATCAGCTTCGTCGCGGGCAGGCTCACGGTGACGCCGGCATCGCTTACAGTGACCGCGCTCAACAAGCAAAAGGTGTTCGACGGATTGCCCTATCCGTTCACCTCGTCCAATGTGAGCTACTCGGGCTTCGTGCTCGGGGAGAACCCCTCTGTGTTGGCCGGGATGTTGAGCTTCAGCCAGGGAGCAACGATACAGGTAGGCAGTTACAGCAATGCTCCTCAGGGGCTGACCTCGACCAACTACGCGATCACTTTTGCGCCGGGCCAGTTGACGATTCTCGCGTGGACCCTTGCCGGCTTCTACCAGCCGGTGGACATGAGCACCGGCGGCCTGGTCTACAATACGGTGAAGGGTGGCTCGACCGTGCCGCTCAAGTTCAACATTTTCCAGGCGACGCAGCCGAACACTAATGAGCGCACGGACGTAGCCGCGGTGAAATCGTTCAGCGCAACGCCATTCGTCTGCACGAGCTCTGCCACGGATGAGATCGAGATCGTCACCACGGGAGGAACGACCCTGCGTTATGATGTCACCGGCCAGCAATTCATTCAGAACTGGTTGACGCCAAAGTCGCCGGGCACCTGCTTCCAGGTGATCATGACAGCGCTCAATGGCTCCAAGCTGACGGCATTCTTCAAGCTCAAATAACGATAGTATGCTCGGGGCAATCCCGATTCTGTTGTCTGGCACGAACAAAGAACGCCCGACGAATCCTCGTCGGGCGTTCTTTTTGGCGCGATAGTGCGACTTACGGTTCGAGTCCCTGCGCTCGGGACATTCCAGCGCTCGTCATGACTTAGTAGGCGCTACCGCGACCTCCCTGACGAGCTGATACATGTACTCGACGCCCTCGTAGAAGGCCTTTACCAAAATACGCTCGTCGCGCCCGTGCGCGCGCACGTCGTCGACATCAATGGGGATGCCGCTGAGTCCGTAGGTTGGAATCCCGGCAGCCCGCAGCACCGCGCCGTCGGTTGCGCCCGTCTCCATCTGCGGAATCACGGGAACACCCGGCCATAGCCGCTGCGTCATTCTCTCCACTGGAGCCATCACCGCCGGAAGCAGCGGTGATGCCGCGCCGGGCTTTCCGGAATCAATGGGCGTCACCTTGACGGAGTCGTCAGCGACGACTCGCACCAGCACGGCGCGCACCTCCGCCGGTGTCTCCCCGGGCAGGATGCGGCAGTTCACGAGTGCGCGAGCCGATTGCGGAAGCGCATTCGGCGCATGTCCGCCCTCGAGCATCGTTGGCACGCAGGTCGTGCGTAGCTGTGCGTTGTAGAATGGCGAAACGGAAAGCCGAGCCGCCGCGGCCGAGTCGCGCTCGCTCTTTGCAATGGCGTGCATGTCTGCTGCTGCCTGTCCGCTCGACAGGGCGGCGGAGCGTTCGAAGTACGCGCGCGTGGTCTCGTTGAGATGAACGGGGAAGTGGTAGCGCGACACGCGCCCGATCGCATCCGCAAGGCGCGCAATCGCGTTGTCCGGCGTTGGCATCGAGCTGTGCCCGCCCTTGTTCGTCACCGTGAGGTAGTAGGACTGGAAGAGCTTCTCGCTCGCCTGCACGGCGCGCACGATCTTCTTGCCATCCTTGATGAGCGGGTCGCCACCATCCGGATTGATGCACCACTCCGCGTCGATGAGGTCGCGATGGTTGTCGACCAGCCAGGCAATGCCATCGTACCCGCCGCCTCCTTCCTCGCCGGCGGTGAGTGCGAGAATGAGCGTGCGCTCGGGCACGATGTGCTCGCGCTTGAGTCGTAACAGCGCCTCTGCGATCGTCGTCGCGCCGCCCTTGATGTCGCTCGTTCCGCGGCCGTAGAAGAAGCCGTCGCGCTCCGTGAGCTTGTACGGATCGAGAGACCAATCGGAGCGAAGCGCCTCGACGACATCGAGATGTGCAATGAGGAGAATCGGCTTCAGTGTCTTCGACGATCCCTGCATGCGCACGACGACGTTCGAATCCTTGTCGCCGGCAGGGCCGAGCACGTGGATATCTGCGGCGGGGAATCCGGCGTCGAGAAAGCGTTGAGCGATCGCGCGAGCGGCCGGCGTGGTGCTCCCCTCCTTGTACGACGTCTTGATCTCGATCAACTGCTGAAAGATCGCGCGCGCCTCGGCCTGGTCGGGCGTGAGCGTGGACTGCGCGCGTGCGGAGATTGGAGCGAGGAGGGCGAGTGCGAGGAGGAACGACAAACGCGTCATGGGCGGAGGATGGTTGGTGGGGACTGGGAATCTCGCAATGCGCACGGTCCCGCGTCAGGGCCATGTACAGGATTGTTCCATTGATGCTTGGCGCCGCGGCTCTTAACATCTGGTGCGCTCGAGTCGGTTCGCGGAGCGCGTGGGTGCCGCTCATCCAGGGGAGCTCGCAATGCGTGTAAGTGTCGGGGTTATGTCGACGGCAGCGATTGTCGTCGTTCTCGCCGGATGTGACTCCGCCACCGCGGCTGCGCCCTGCGGAACTCCAACCTCGGCGGCTTTCGTCAGCACTGATCTGACGGGAGGTCGCGTGATTTCGATCATCTCGCGATGACGGATCACGCGATCTGAAGCTCGCGACTGGGGTTCATCCGGGCGATACGGTCCACGTAAATGTCGCGAGCCGACACCGGTCTTCGAGCAGGCGGAGGGCGCTTCGCCTGTGCCGTCGAACGTCTGCCGCGTACGTATCGGAGCGACGGTCGATTTTCCCTTCGGCGATGGATTCGGGGACTTCTTACCACCCGCGCCCGGTTCATGGATTGCGCCGACGGTAAGTGAGCTAATTATTTTTTACCCGTAGTTCGCGGCGTGTACCCATTCATGTGCATCGAACTCCCCGCGTAATCGGAGTGAATCCATGCCTGCCACAGATCCCCGCGTCGACGCCTACATCGCCAAGTCCGCTGACTTCGCGAAGCCGATTCTCACTCGCGTGCGCGAGATGGTGCACGAGGCCTGTCCCGAGGCGCAGGAGACCATCAAGTGGGGCTCGCCCTTTTTCGACTACAAGGGGCAGATGATGTGCGCCATCGCCGCCTTCAAGCAACACTGCGCACTCATCTTCTGGAAAGCGTCGCTCATCGACGGGATCCCGCCCAACGGCGACAAATCGCGCGGAAGCTTCGGCCGCATCACGTCCGTGAAGGAGCTGCCGAGCAAGAAGCAGTTCAACAGCTGGATCAAGGCAGCGATGGCGCTCAACGACGCCGGTGTCACCACGAAGCGCCCGAAGGCCGGCGCGAAGCCAGAGGCAAAAGTGCCGAAGGAGCTCGCGGCCGCACTCGCGAAGAACAAGAAGGCCGCGGCCGCGTTCGAAAAGTTCCCACGCGGCCAACGACGCGAGTACTGCGAGTGGATCACCGACGCGAAGCGCGAAGAGACGAAGGCGAAGCGCGTGACGCAGGCGATCGAATGGATCGCGGAGGGGAAGACGCGCAACTGGAAGTACGAGCGAGGAAGCTAGCGCGCGCCCGCACGCGCGATCAGGCGCCCGTGCGTGCTCCGTGCCGAGCGGTGATCACGCTCTTGATTCCGCCACGCACGTTGAAGTCTCCCACGACCTCCATCCAGCGCGGCTTCACCGCCGCGGCAAGATCGTCGAGAATCCGGTTCACCGCACGCTCGTAGAAAATTCCGTCGTTTCGAAAGCTCCAGAGGTAGAGCTTGAGCGACTTGAGCTCCACGCACTGCGCGTCTGGCACGTACGCGATTCGTATCACACCGAAGTCCGGCGCGCCGCCCTTCAGCAACTCGAGCTCCGCCGCATCGCTCTCGATGCCGCCCAACGGGCACATTGACGTGAACTCGTTGCAATCGAGACGAATCTCGTAGTCGCGCCCTGGGTACGGATTCGGGAACGTCTCGAGCAGTTCGGCGGCAGGCATTATCGCACGCACTCCACGTAAGAGCTCATCGGCCTCTCGGCCCTCTATACACGCACCCCGACGTGGCCGTCTCGCGCACGACGACCCTCGACAATCCGCGCAGCACGACCGACACGCGATCCCAGATCCAGATCGCCAGATTCTCGCTCGTCGGATTCGACAGCCCCTCGATATCGTTGAGCATGCGATGATCGAGCTGATCGCGCAGCGGGCTAAACGCCTCCGCGATGTCGGCGAAGTCGATCACCCAGCCGCTGCGACCACCGACGAAGCCGCTCACCCACAGCTCGATCACGAAGGAATGCCCGTGCACGCGCGCGCACTGATGATCCGCCGGCACGTTCGGCAGCTGATGCGCCGCCTCGATGCTGAAGCTCTTGAACACCTCCATCTCGGCAATGCGTTCCTCGTTCAGACCGCCGCGCGTCCCCTCCATGCCGCTGTCGATCATGGAATCCCCAGGAGCTTGTGCGTCTGGATGCTCAACCGCCACTGCGGATGGGACAGACAGTAGGAGAGGGCGAGCTCGGTGTTGCGCTCGCGATCGGGTCCGTCCATCGGCTGCAGGAAGAATTGTTCGAAGTCGAGATCGGCGAAGCGCTCGGGTTCTGCGCCCTGCTGCGGGTAGACGAGCTTGAGCTCGTTCCCGCGCGTCAGCACGAGTGGTGCGCCCGCCTTGGGACTCACGCAGATCCAGTCGATGCCGTCCGGCGGAAGCTGCGTGCCATTCGTTTCGACCGCGATCTCGAATCCCTGCGCGTGCAACGCGAGCACGGCGCCCGCGTCCATCTGCAGCAACGGCTCCCCGCCGGTGCAGACGACGAGCTTTCGCGCGCGCGGCGAAACATTGGACGGCCACTTCTCCGCCACGGCGCGTGCAAGCGCGTCGGCCGTGTCGAATTTGCCACCGCCAGGTCCATCGACGCCGACGAAGTCCGTGTCGCAGAATTGGCACGTCGCATCCGCGCGATCGGCTTCGCGTCCTGTCCACAGATTGCACCCCGCAAACCGACAGAACACGGCCGGCCGCCCGGTGTTGGCGCCCTCGCCCTGCAGCGTGAAGAAAATCTCCTTCACCGCGTACGTCATGTGACCGCTGCGTGCGAGCGGTAGCGCACGGGATCGCTCACGCCTGCCTCCATGAATCCCCTGAGCCGCAGCTGGCAGGAGTCGCACTGCCCGCACGCCGCGCCGCTCTCATCGGGATCGTAGCACGACATCGTGGCGGCGTAGTCGACACCGAGCTTCATCCCGCGCGTGATGATCTCGCCCTTCGTCTGGTGCATCAGCGGAGTGTGGATCGTGAGATGCCTCCCCTCGACGCCCGCCTTGGTCGCGAGATTGGCCATCTGCTCGAATGCCTCGATGTAATCGGGGCGGCAGTCAGGATATCCACTATAGTCGAGCGCATTCACGCCAATGTAGATATTGTCCGCCATGCTCACCTCGGCCAGTGCAACGCGTACGACAGAAAGATCGTGTTGCGCGCGGGGACGTAGGTGATCGGGATCCCGTGCGACATCTCGTCGGCGGATCGGCCCTTCGGCACCTCGAGCTCGCTCGTGAGCGCCGACGCGCCGAAGACGCGAAGATCGATGTCGACCACGACGTGCCGAAGCACCCCGGCCTTCCGCGCGATCGACTGAGCGGAGGCGATCTCGATGCCGTGACGCTGTCCGTAACGAAAGCTGAGCGCGATGATCGCGAAACCTTCGCTCCGCGCGATGGCGAGCACGGTCGCGGAATCCAGACCGCCGCTCAGAAGTACGACGGCGGTTCGCGTCATGTACTTGCTCTCAGTCCGCGCGTTGCGCGGAGTGTGATCGACTCACTGCACGACCGCGCTGTCGGCACTCGTCACCTTCTTCGCCACGCGCCGCGCGAAGACCTCGGCCCCCTTCGGGACCATGTCCGACGCGATTCCCTTCAGCTCGTACGAATCGTCGAGCACGAGCTTGCCACTCGCCACGTTTATGAGCTCACCGCTGAAAATCCAGATCAGGTCACTCGTCTTGCTGATCTTCCCCATCACGACCCAGTCGGCGCCCAGCTCCTCGCCGACTTCGCGCGCGCACGCGACGACGACGTTGCACGGGACGTCCTGCACGAGCGCCAGCGCCTTCGGCCCGGACGCCGTCCTCGCGACGGTGGTGGAATCCACGAAGGTGATCCCGGGCTTGTTCGTCAGTCCGGCACGCATGACGCGCGTCGCCACCATTGCCATGGCCGAATCGTTCGGCATGAGGTCGTTCGCACGCTTGCCGTAAAACGCGAGGTCGAGCATGACCACCTTCACTTGCGCTTTCGCCGACGTGCTGCCGGACTGGGCATCCGCACCAGAGATGGCCATCGCCAGCGCGGCGGCTCCCACGGCGAGCCAGCGCGGGGCTGAAGGGGCGATGCTTTTTGGCATGCTCAAATCTAGCCTCGACCTCTCGTGCGTCCTAGCTGCGCGCGAGGCGAGCGCCGAGGCGTCGTCGCCGGAAACTCGGGCGCGGCGGGAAGCGTAGGGGCGTCAGGCGATTGACTTTGACGCGCGATTCCAGCGAGCTTGTTCCAGTGGGTCGAGGCGCACCCCTGCGGAGGATACGATGCCTACTGAAGAGCACAAGATCGACGGGCAGCACCTGCTGTCGCGCGTGAAGGAGATCGTGCACGAGGGCAACGTCCGGCGGATCATCATCAAGAACGAGCAGGGACACGCGCTGCTCGAGATTCCGCTGAGCATCGGCGTGGTGGGAGCGGTGTTGATGCCGGTGTGGGTCGCGATCGGTGCGATCGCGGCCCTCACCGCCCGCTACACACTAGTGGTCGAGAAAGACGTTCCGCCGGCGTGACCGGCGGAACGGGCCGCTAGCGGCGGCGTCCGCCGAAGACGATCGACGCCCAGCGCAGCAGTTCGAGGTAGAGCCACACGAGAGTGACGAGCATTCCGAATGCGGCGTACCACTCCATTGCTGCGGGGCCGAGCCTGCGTTGCGCTCGATCGTGTCGAAGTTGAGAAGAAGGTTCATGGCCGCGACGATCACGACCGCGGAGCTGAACAGCAGCCCAGCCCATCCGAATCCGAATACCCCCGGCATCTCGGATGTGGAAGAAGCCGAGAACCAGCGTGATCAGATAGAAGAAAAAGATTCCGAGGGTCGCTCCGATTATCACGCTGCGCAGCCGGTCGGTAACCTTGATGATGCGCGTCGCGTAGAGCACGAGCATCGCGAGTGCGACGCCGAAGGTGAGACCCACGGCGATGAGTGGAATGCCCTTGAACTGCGCCTCGTAGATGTACGAGATCCCGCCGAGCGCGATGCCTTCGAGCACGGCGTAGATCGGCGCGGTGATGCGGGCGAGATTGGGCTTGAAGGTGGTGACGATCGCCACGACCAACGCCGCGATCGCGCCGCCAAAGATTGCGCCTGTAATGTCGCGATCGGGAACCTGGAGAATCTGATACCACGTGTAACCGGCGCTCGCGGCTGCCAGGAGAACGAGCGCGAACGACTTCCACGCCGCGCCTGCAACCGTCATCACGCCCGTGCCGCCTTCGGCGCGAGCGCGTGCGATTGCGCTTTCAGAAAATGCTGGATTCGAGAATGCCATGTTGTCGCTTTATTTAGTTTGGGAGATGAGCTATTGCTGCACTCTATGATACCCGCTCGCGGCCGGCCAGTTCTGTAGAGAAACTTCGCCCTGGAACCAGCTGTCGCGCAGGGCTCTCACAGCTCGAGATGAACATGATTACTACCGTCGGCCGATTCGCTCTTTCCGTCCTGCTGCTGATCGTGGCGCCAGGACCCCCGATCTATCCGGGCGCGAAACGAGACACACCGCAGGCGTTGGTCGAGAAGAGCACGGGCCTGGAGGCGTCGATGACCTACGTGACCGCGGACCCATTCGAGCGCGTCGACTCGTTCTATCGGGCCCACGGCGCAGAAGATACTGGAGCGCGGCGGGTGTCGGCGAGCGGCAAGCGAGCGCTGTACTACTTCGCGGACTCGAAGAGCGATGTGCTGATTCTGTGGCCGAAGAGCGGTTCGAGCGATCTGACGTCGATCGTAATATCGCACGAATAGGAAGCAAACGGATTAAGTGACGCTATATTGGCTTCATATAGTTCTGTTAGTGTTTTGAAAACTAACACCAATTACCAGAATAATGTCCACGCGCACCCTGCTCAAAGACGCCGCCACCCGCGCCGCCAACTACCTCGAAGCCATCGATTCGCGCAGTGTCGGCCCCACCCCAGCCGCCATCTCCGCCCTCGCGCGCTTCGACCGCGACCTTCCCGAGCACCCCCTCGAGGCCCAAGCCATTCTCCGCGAGCTCGACGAAACGGGCTCCCCCGGCACGTCCACCAGCGCCGGCGGCCGCTATTTCGGTTTCGTCATTGGCGGCACCCTGCCCACTGCGCTCGCCGCGAATATGCTCGCCACCGCCTGGGATCAGAACGCAGGACTCGTCGTCATCTCGCCCACCACCGCGAAGCTCGAAACCGTCGCGCTCCGCTGGCTGCTCGATGCGCTGCACCTGCCCGCTACGTCGGGCGCGGGCTTCGTCACCGGCGCCACGATGGCGAACTTCACCTGCCTTGCCGCTGCCCGTCACGCGCTGCTGAAGCGCGCCGCATGGAACGTCGAAGAGCAGGGACTGTTCGGCGCGCCGCCGCTCACGGTCATCGTCGGCGATGAGGTCCACATCACGCTGTTGAAGGCGCTCTCCATGTTGGGGCTGGGTCGTGCGCGCGTCACGCGCGTGCCGACCGACGAGCAAGGGCGCATGCGTGCGGATCTGCTGCCGCCGCTCGACGACCGGACCATCCTCTGCCTTCAGGCCGGAAATGTGAATACCGGTGCCGTCGACCCAATGGCGGAGCTCATCGCGCGAGCGCGCGCCGCCGGCGCCTGGGTGCACATTGATGGAGCCTTCGGCCTCTGGGCCGCCGCCGCACCGAAGCGCGCGCCGCTCGTCGCCGGTGTCGAGCACGCCGACTCGTGGGCACTCGACGCGCACAAATGGCTCAACGTCCCGTACGACAGCGGCGTCGCAATCTGCCGCGACGCGAGTGCGCTTCACGGCGCGACCGCCGTGAGCGCCGCGTATCTCGTGCAGGGCGCGGATCGTGAGCCTGCCGAGTACACGCCCGAGCTCTCGCGCCGCGCGCGCGGCGTCGACATCTGGGCGGCGATGTCCTCGCTCGGGCGCTCCGGAATTGCGGAACTCATCGAGCGAAATTGTCTTCAGGCCGCGCGCTTCGCCGATGGCTTGCGCGATGCGGGATTCGAGATCCTGAACGACGTCGTGCTCAACCAGGTGCTCGTGAGCTTCGGCGACGATGAAGCCACGCGCCGCGTGATCGCGGCGGTGCAGTCCGATGGCACGTGCTGGTGCGGAGGAACCCTCTGGCACGGTCGCGTGGCGATGCGCATCAGTGTGTCATCGTGGGCGACGACGGACGATGATGTCGAGTTGAGTCTGGCTGCGATGACTCGCGTCGCGAGCGAGGTGCTCGCGGCGCACTAATCGACCGGTCGCTCGCGCTAGCTTTTTACCATTTGGATGCACGCGACGATGCGCATCACGCGATTCAGATGCTTCGGTAAAAACGCGGCGAGCGAATCGCTCGTGAGCGTCGGCAGACGCGCGAGGTCTGTACGCACGGAGTCGATCACCGAAGTCCACGCCGGATCGGCATCCACGTGCATTGCACGGATGCGCGTCTCGAAGTTCGTGAGCATCCCGTTCACCAGCCGCGCGTGCGCGGGGAGCTGTTCGATGGCCGCAGCTGGCGTCGCGGAGCGGAGCGCGATCACATCATTGGTGACCTCGGTAACCGTGCGCTTGATCTGACTGTCAGGCTTGCTGGCCACCATGACGGGCGGAGACAGAAGAGCGGCCGCGCTGCTCGTATCGGTCGCTCCTAAATTCGGGTCCGCACCCTTGTGATCCGACGCCCCCTGGCAGGCGAGGGCGAAGGGGATCAACACAATAAGGCAGAGTCGCGCTGGTAAACGCGGCATGGGGCTACCCAGGTCGAATGGCGGCGGTGAACCGTCGAATGGATGCGAGCGACCGACTTTCAACGCATTCTTCACGCCGAGAAGGTACGTCAAAACTCCAGGTGGCGCACAGATGGCCCGTCTACTGTTGACTTTGCTTGCCGAGCCGGGCGCCCGACGCATTGCAGAAGCCGTTGGCCCATCCGTCTCATACGCCCGCCGCTGTTCCTTGCGCCCCGTTCCGGTACTCACTGTCTCAGATCCGTGGCCGCCGACGTCTTTATACATGTAGCGCCGTTGCATTGTCCACTGTTGCCGGGGAAGAACGAGATCGCGTGAACATTCGCCAGCTCTTCGAACGCCACTACGCAAGCCTGGTGTGGTATCTCCACGCCCGACTCGGCGATCGCGACCTCGCCGAAGATCTCGCGCAGGAGGCGTTCGTCCGACTCATCGAGAAGCCGCCCCGCGCCCCGGATGCGTGGCTCTACATCGTAGCCGGCAACCTCGCACGCGACGCGCAGCGCGGAGAGCTGCGTCGCTCGCGCCATCTCGCGATCGTCAGCCCGAAACGCCGTGACGTCGCCGAGCCGGCGGACCCGGCGCCGAACGCGGACACCACGATGTGCAGCGCCGAGGAATCGGCGCTCGTGAGGGAAACGCTCGCGCTGATTCCCGAGCGAGACGCCGCGCTTCTGGTCATGCGCTCGCACGACGTATCGTATCGGGAGATTGCCGCGGCGATCGGCATCTCGCCGACATCGGTGGGTCCGCTTCTCGCCCGCGCGCAACAGCGATTCATCCGTGCACTTGGCGATCGCGCCCACGACCGGGGAAACGATGCGCGCGCATCCATTTGAAGGCGTGCTGCAGGCGCTGCTCGACGGCGAGCTGTCGGCGACGCGCGCGATTGTCGTGAGGTCGCATTTGTTGCGGTGCCGAGCGTGCCACGCGCGCGTCGTGGCGACGCGTGAGACCACCGCGCTGGTGGACGCGCTGCTGCGCCGGAGTACTCCGCATGTGGACAGCGCGTCAGCCTGGGCGCGCCTCGCGGTACGAAGCGAAGGCCGCTCGGAGTCGCGGAATCGCGGCCGCGCGCGCTGGACGTCGGCCGTCGGGCTCGCGCTGGCGACCGCCGCACTCATTGTGATGATCGTGCGCGGTACGACTTCGGCGACGACTGGACTGGATGCATTCGCACTCGTACGCGAGGCGCAGGCGCACCCGGCGACGTCGCTGCTGCGCGACGCCTGCTGCAGCGATCACGACGGCGGCGACCGCGACGACGACGGGCTGCTCACGCTCAGCACCGTCGGCGAAAAAGTGACGGTGGTCATCGTGTACGAGGATGTGGACCACAGCGGCACGTTCACTCACGGCGACATTGTTCGTTACGTCTCTACGATTCCGAACGGCTCCGCGAACGCACACCCGGTGCGTTGATTCCGGTCCCTCCCCGCAATCGGATTTTCGCACCCGTGCTTTTTTCGCACTCGAGCTGGACCATCATCGCACTGGCGACGATGGGCGTCGCCTCGTTCTTGCCGAGCAACGCGGCGGCGCAACAGTCGGACAGCATTGCGCGCGGTGACTCCCTCGCGAGGCGCGACAGCGTCCTTCGGGCCGGCGCTCTCAGGCGCGACAGTGTGTACAGACTGTCGCCGGTCGAGGTGCAGGCGTCGATCGCACCCATTGCCGGACCCACGATCGGCTCCGGGATTCCAGCGCGCATCACGACGCTGTCGGGAGCGGCAGTCGACCAGTGGGAGCCGCGAATTCTCCCCGACGTGCTGGGCACAATCGCCGGCGTTTCGATTTACGATGACCTCGGCTCGCAGTACAAGATCAACGTGGACTATCGCGGCTTCAACGCGGGCCCTACAGTTGGCCTTCCGCCAGGAATCACCGTCTTTCTGGATGGCGTGCGGCAAAACGAAGCGGACGCGCAGGAAGTGGATTTCGATCTGCTACCGATGGATCACGTGCGGCGCGTGGAGCTCCTGAGCGGCACCGCGTCGCTGCTCGGTCCGAACTCTCTCGCAGGCGCCATTAATCTCGTCACCGATCGCGGCGAGGGTCCTCTGCACGGATCGCTCGAGCTGAGCGGCGGAAGCTATGGCCAGGCCGAGCTGGAAGGGACCGTGGAGGGAAAGAGCGCGAAAGGCTGGGACTATTATTTCGGCGGCGGCTACGAGCGCGAAGATGGCTGGCGCACCGGAGCGAACGGGAAGAACTACAACGGATTTCTGAACGTCGGCCACTTCGGCGCCGAGCGTGGGTTCGGGATGCAGCTGCTGGCTGCGAAGTCGACGGTCAGCGAGGCCGGCTCGATTCCCGAGAGCCTGTATGGCGATCCTCAGATCAACTTCACGCCTGGCGACGTGGAAGACCTGAACATGCAGCAGCTGAATCTCACCGGCTACGTGCCGGTGGGAGGCGGACGCGGAACGCTCACGATGTTCGGCAAACGGTTCGACGCCGACCGGTTCAATGTGAATCAGGCGCCAGATCCAAACGTCGACGCACTCACCTCGAACTACACGATCGGTGGCACCGCGGACTGGCGACGCCAGCTCTCGCTCGGCAAGCGCTCGCTCGCGCTGCGCTTCGGAGTGGATGGCTCGGCGAACCGGGTGCACGAGCAGATCATCAACACACCGAACGATGCGGCGGCCGGCGTTGGCAACATCGAACTCGCGGGCGACAGCAGTGGAGCCCCAGCGCTCGGGCTCACTACCGATGTGAAGAGTCCGAGCTGGGACCTCGCCGGATATGGGCTCGCCGACTATGTCGCCGGCCGAGTGACGCTCTCAGCTGGGCTGCGCTACGACTACATCAGGATCCCGTTTCAAAATCAGCTCGACGTTCAGGACAACACCACGAACTCGTTCCATCACTTCAGTCCGCGCGGCGGTGTGAGCGTCGATGTGGGTGGTGGCCGATCGCTCTACGGGTCGGTGGGCGGGAGCTTTCGCGCGCCGGCGATCGTGGAGCTCGCGTGCGCAGATCCGACGGCGTCCTGTCCGCTGCCCTTCGCGCTGGGCGACGATCCGCCCCTCAAGCCTGTGCGCGCGACGACATACGAGCTTGGCGGAAAGTGGCTCCGCGGAAACGTATTGCTCGATGCGTCTGTGTATCGCACTGATGTTCGCGACGAGATCTTCTTCATTGAGTCGCCGGGATCGCTCGTGTCGGGATTCTTCACGAACCTGGACAAGACGCGCCGCACGGGCGCGGAGCTCTCGGTCACGGGCGCGCTCGGGGGCGACAGGATCTCGTGGTACGCGAACTATGCGTATACGCACGCGACGTTTCAGAGTGATGCGCAGATCTTCAGCACGCGCTCGGACGAGGACTTCGCGAGCAGCCCGCTGTTCGGCCCCAACAACGTGACGCCGGGCAAGGTGATGCCGCTCGTGCCGGCGAATCAGGTGAAAGGCGGTTTCTCGGCGCGACTGGCGAAGGGATTTCGCGTGGGACTCGATGCGCGCTGGATCGGGTCGCAATATCTGCGCGGAGATGAAGGGAACGAGGAACAGCAGCTCGATCCCTACTTCCTCGCGGGCGTGCGCGCTGGATATGAGTGGCGAAAGTGGAATTTCTCGGGCGTCGTCAGCAATGTGCTGAACAATCACGATCCGATGTTCGGGACCTTCAATGCGAATGCGGGAACCGGGCAGCTCGAGCGCTTTCTCACACCGCTGAATGCGCGCAACTTCGTCTTCAAGATCGCTCGGACATTCGGCCCGCGCGGTCAGGACGGCGACGACAACTAGCGGTCAGTCGGCGTATTCGAGTGCGCCCTTCGCATCGCGGAGCATCACGCACGACGTCGGCTCGGCCAGCGCGAACTGCACGGTCGCGGGCGTCTCGAGATCGAACGCGATGGTGTCGAGGGACTGTCGCACGGCGCGCACCTTTCCGAGCGTTGCCGCGGGTGCGGTGCTCGAGGGCGCGGATGCGGCGTGGATGCGCAGCACGGACCCGTCATTGAAGTGGAGCTGCGCGGTTGGCCCGTCCCATCCGATCTGCGCGATCGTGCGTCCCTTGATGATCGGGGTGAGCTTCTGATTTCGGGACATGCGCGAGGTGGTCATGGTACCGGCGCCTGCGGCTGGACGTATGGCTGCCGTCGTTGGCGCCTCTGACGACTACCGCTCCTCCGGCGCGCCCTTGGCGAGGGCGGATAAGGGTGCACGTAGATGCGATAGGCGCTCACCCAATCGTGCGAGATCGCGGCCTGGGCCTTCGCGAGATCGATCGTACCCGCGCACACTCGGCGGTGGAGCTCGTTCTCGAGAGCGTCCTTCACGTACGCGTTCCACGGATGCGTGCGAAAGGACTGCGGCCAGAGATTCCTCAGCGAGTTTGAGCCTCCAAGCTCGAGGCTTATGAGATGGTCGATTTCGTACTCGCCTGGTTCGTGTGAGCGCACGCCGTAGTTGGCGTAGGCCTCGCGCTTGACCTCCGCGGGAACGTTGCGCACGCGTTTCGAGTATCCGGGCACGCAGATGTCGGCGGCGGTAACGTCGAGCGCGGCACCCGGCGTCAGCACCGAGTCCGGTACGAAAGGATAGCGAAGTGAACTGTCGGAGTGCACGGCGGTCTGCGCCCTTGGGGCCGTGTCGACGGCGGCCGGCGACGCTTCGGGCGTCGAAGAGGTGGCGCGCTCGCAGGCCACGAACGCGAGCATCGCGGCGGGCACGACGATGCCGGTGGCGAGCCGGCGCCGGGTCCCCAGAATGTGCGTTCGAAGGTCGATCATCCCTGGAAGTTACGCGCCTGCGGCCGCCTCGTGGTTGCCGCATTGACGCGATTGACGCGACGCGCGCACATTGTGCCCATTGGCTCCCGCCCACTCCGAGCGGGCGTACCTACTCGAGGATGCACTCACATGCAACGAGCCACGATCGTACTTGCCGCCGCCGGTGCTCTCATTGCGGCGTCCGCGCCCCTCTCGGCGCAGAGATTCGAGGGCGTCATGCAGTTCGTGTCGTACGAGGGCCATTCGGGTCAGCCCGACACGATCACGCAGATGACGAAGGGAGGAAAGATTCGCATCGAAGGAATGGGGAGGGCGGGCGCCATGATCTTCGACGGCACCAATCGCACGATCATCATTCCGGAGCAGAAGGTCTACATGAACATGCCTGAGAATCTCGGCGAACGCGACGTAGAGGCGGAAGCTTCGAAGCGCACTGGCACTGCGGAGCGCACGGGGAAGACCGAGGAGATCGCCGGGATCAGGTGCGAGGACTGGCACTACAAGGGCACGAAGTCGGATGGCACGCCCGAGGAAGGCGAGGCATGCGTCGCCCAAGGTGCCGGAATGATGATCAACAAGATCTCGGGTGGAATGGTGGGGAGATACTTCAAGTTCGCGGGCCCGGCGTTCTCCGAAGCGATGAAGAACGACGCAGGCGTGATGAAGGTGACGTCGAACGGGAAGCTCTCCTTCGTGGCGATCAAGGCGGAGCGGTCGTCGGTTCCGGAAGCGATGTTCACGCCGCCGCCCGACTATACCAAGATGGACGGGGGCCGCATGGGCGGGCCCCACAAGCCGTAGCGCATCACCCGCCCGCACTCGTGTAGCGCTTGAGCGCGACTCGCCACAGCAGGCGACTCGCGCCGAGCGCCACGATGCCGACTGCCATCGCCCACAGCGCAAGTGATGGATTGAGTCGGCCGGTGAGCGCCGACGCGGGGATGGTCGTGGTCCACGCGATCGGAATGAGATAGACGAACAGGAAGCGGAGCGCACCCGGGTACGCCGAGACTGGGTAGCGCGCCGCCTCGAACACGGCGTCGAACAGTGCCGACATGTTCTCCACCGCCACGAACCAGAACGCGAGGCTCATCAGCGTCACCCAGATCGCATACACCACCGCGATGGCGACGGCAAAGGTCACCGCGAATGCGATGAGCGCCCACGCGCTGACGGGGCGTCCGGACTGCGCGAACGCGTAGCCGGACAGCGCGAGTCCGAGCACGACATCCGCGAGCCGCCACACATCGAGTCGCCGGAAGGAGACGTAGAACTGCGCGTCCACCGGACGCACGAGCACGAGATCGAGCGCGCCGCTGCGAACATTGGTCGGGAGATGACCGATCCCCGGGCGCAGCACGGTCTCCACCACGCCGGCGAGCGCGTTGAAGATCCCGAGCAGCACCACGACGTCCCAGTACGACCATCCGCCGAGCTGCGGCGTGTGACGGAAATAGAGCGCGACAGTGAGCATCGCCATGAGGAGCCAGAAGACCGTGCCAAGCAGGCTCGCGATGAAGTTGCCGCGATACTGCAGCTCCTCGAGCCAGTTGAGCTGCCAGAACGCGCGCAGCACGATCATGGCGCGACGAATGCCGGTCATCCGCCCACCGCGCCGTAGCGCCTTCGTCCGCGCGTCCACACGAGGAGATAGAGGAGGAGCCAGATGGCGAACCAGATCACCTGTCCGGCAAAGCCGCGCGCGTATTGTCCGCCCGTGGTGACCGAGCCGGTGAGAATCTCCACGGGAAACGAGAGCACGTATGGAAACCACAGATACTCGGCCGCGCGCGCCACGTGCGGCGGGAGCAGCGACAGCGGCGCGATGCGTCCGGAGAGAAAGAGCGATAGCCCGAACTGGAGCTCGACCAACGCGGTCGCGCGTGTCGTCCAGAAGGCGAGCAGCCCCGTTGCGTAGCCGTTGAGAAAACGGATCGCGGCGGCGAGCACGATCGCGATGATCGCAAGCGCCCATTGCCCCGGGTCGAACGGAATGCGCACCGCCGGCCAGAATGTCGCGGCTCCGATCCACGCCGTGAGGATGATGACCGCCGTTGGCCCCTTGTAGGCGATGTTGTCCGCGATCGCTTCGTGTATGGGCGCGATCGGTCGCGTGAGGCGAAAGTTCATCTCGCCCTCGCGAATCCACCGATCGATGTTCCACGCGTCCCACGAGAGCGTCGCCTGATTCACGAGCGCAACGCCGAAGAAGTAGCGCGCGAAATCCTCGCGCGTGTAACCATCCACGGCGCCGGCGGCGGCGATCGACCACCATATGCCGAGTGAAATAATCGGCTCGGTGATGCCCCAGAGGAGCCAGATCGCGATCGACGCGCGGTACTGAAGGTCGATGAGGAACGCCGACCGCATCAGCTCCGCGTACTGATCGCGGAATGTCGCGAACGCGCTGCGAGTCGTGACGCGGCTCATGGCGGCGCCCGGCGAACGTCGGTGCGTGCCGCCGGCTCCGGCTCGGCGAGAGACTCGTGCTCCGTTTCGCCGAAGGCGATTCGGATCACCTCCTCGATGGGCGGATCCTGAATCGAGAGGTCGGCCACCGCGAGATCGCTGAGGAGGCGCGTGCTGGCGGCGGTCGCGAGCTCGCGCGCCACTTCGAGCGTGGCTCGCGGCGGCGCGTAGTGCGCGACGGTACCGTATTCCTCGAGTCGCGCGCGGGACACCGACTCCGAGAGCACGAGCTCGATGCGCTTGATCGGCGCGATGCGCGCCACGAGCTCGGACAGCTCTCCATCGTACAGGAGTCTGCCGCGATTGATGATCAGCACTCGCGAGGCGAGCGCAGTTACATCCGCCATGTAGTGCGATGTCAGCAGAATCGTCGCGCCGTGTCGTCGCCGATACTCGCCGAGGAAGGTGCGGATCGTCTGCTGCGCCTCGAGGTCGAGGCCGAGCGTCGGCTCGTCGAGGAAGAGCACCTCGGGCTGATGCAGAAGCGCGGCCGCGAGCTCGCACTTCATGCGCTCGCCGAGCGAGAGCTGCCGCGCGGGTTTGTCGATGAGTTCACCGAGCACGAGCAGGTCGACGAGCTCCGCGCGCCGCGTAGTGTAATCGGCGGCCGACACACCATAGATGGCGCGATTGAGCCGGAAGGTCTCCTCGGGCGGGAGATCCCAGAGCAGCTGCTGCTTGTTCCCGAGCACGAACGCGATGCGCTGGCGGAACGCGTTGCCGCCCGTCCACGGATCACATCCGGCCACCTGCGCGCGGCCCGAGCTGGGGAAGAGCAGCCCGGTGAGCATCTTGAGCGTCGTAGTCTTTCCTGCGCCGTTGGGGCCGAGAAAGGCAACGGCATCACCGCGCTCGATGGCGAACGAGACATCGTCCACGGCGCGAACCTGTCGATAGCGCGGTCGCGCGAGCGCGGCGAGCGCGCCTCTGATTCCGGGGTCGCGCACCTTCACGTTGTACGTCTTGCTCAACCCGGTCGCGTCGATGGCCGTGGACATTCGGGAAAGATGTGCGGCCCAGCCTCGCGCCGGCTACGCCTCGTCTTGCCGGGCGAATGCACGCGGAGTATCAATGTGGTCGTGATCGCCAAGCGACCCAACGATCGGCCTCAATAAAAATCGGCTGAAATCAAGCCGTTCATGAAATCCCAGCGCGCGCGATCGACAAGGAGGCCGGTAATGGCACACGGGACTCGGGGCAGGATCACTTGGGCGGCGACTGCACTGCTGCTCGGAATGATTTGGAGTGGGACGATCGCTGCTCAAACGGCGGCGCACGACAGCAGCGGAGCCAGTAGCGTCAGGACGATCGATAACCCTGACGGCGGCCGCATTTATCTAGGTGCGATGTCGGAACAGCTCACACCCAAGGATGCGCTGGGGAGGACCCTGCATCGCGTGAGCCTCCTTTACGGAGACCGCCCGCAGCTTGGTCGCCTTGTCCAGAACCCGAGTGGCGAGATTTGGGCTGGTTTCTTTACGGTGACAGCAAAGAAACAGGATGGCAAACCGATGGCCGGTCTCGCGCTGGTCTACGCGCCGAAGAGCGGAAATGCGAAGGGCGCAGTGCTGGTGGATAATGCCGACCGGTTTCCGCAAACGGTGAACTCCATGTTCGCCAAGCTCAAACAAGAGCTGGGAAAGGGCCCAGCGGCTTCGTCGGCCTCGCAGACATTCAGCCGGCGCTTCGGCAGCCTCCACAACGACGGCGACTCCCGCGAAGTCGGGGATCCTGCGAAGACGACGACTTCCGCGAAGGCGACTGCTCCAGCCAAGGCGGCGGCTCCCGTGAAGTCGGGGCCGGCGCAGCCATTGCAGCGCGTCGCATTCCCGGATGGAACGGGGGTGATTGGGCTGCCCGCGGGATGGCAATGCAGAAGGCGACGATGGGAGACGTGACCGCCGCGGGGCCGAAAGGCGAGAAGTTCGCTTCGGGGACCATTGCGGTGATCGATCCCACGAACCCGCAGTCGTAGACACTCGTACTGGAGAACACGCAAGGACCTCGGATGACCTTGCGGGTAGCGCTGATCGACGCAAACCCCAGCCGCTACCAGGCCGTCCCGCAGAGCGGCTACATCAAGACCTCGACTACTAGCGAAGCGCGCCTCCCCACACTCCAAGGCGCGCCGAGCCGAAGGAGATCGTGCCGATGCTGTACATGATCGTCGAGCACTTTCGCGATGGCGACGCACTGCCCGTGTATCGAAGATTTCGCGAGCGCGGCAGGCTCGCCCCGGAAGGACTCCGATACGTGAGCAGCTGGGTGACGCACGATCTACGTCGCTGCTATCAGGTGATGGAATGCGATCACCGAGCGCTGCTCGATGAGTGGCTCGCGAACTGGAGCGATCTCGTCGACTTCGAGGTCGAGACGGTGATGACGTCCGCGGAAGCCGTGGCGGCCGTTACGCCATCACTGTAACGCGAGCGCTATGATGCCCCAGCCGCCTCCACGAGCGCCGCGACCTCGCGCACGCGCGGCGCGATGATCGGCGAGTCCGCGATCGAACCGCTGATCGCGTCGAGTGTTTTCAGGCCGTTGCCAGTAATGCACAGCACGACTTCGTCATCCTTCCCGAAGCGCCCCTGCTCCGCGAGCGCGAGCGCGCCTGCGAGCGTCGCGCCGCCGGCGGTCTCCGTGAAGATGCCCGTCGTCTCCGCGAGCAGGCGGATTGCCGCGACGATGCGCTCGTCGCTCACCGCCGCCGACCAGCCACCCGTGCCGCGCATCGCGCGCGCGGCGAATACGCCGTCCGCTGGATTCCCGATCGCGATCGACTTCGCGATCGTGTTTGGCACCTGCGGAACGATCGTCTCTCCACCGCTCTCCACGAGCCGCGTGATCGGCGAACATCCCGAGGCTTGCGCGCCATACAGCCTCGGCGCCTCATTGCTCACGAGCCCCGCATCGCGAATCTCGCCGAAGGCCTTGTGCAGCTTCGTCAGTAGCGAGCCACCAGCCATCGGCACGACCACCGCATTGGGAAGGCGCCATCCAAGCTGCTCCGCGATCTCGAATCCCATCGTCTTCGACCCCTCGCCATAGTAGCCGCGAAGATTCACGTTCACGATGCCCCACCCGAATCGATCCGCCAGCTGCGCGCACAACCGGTTCACGTCATCGTAGTGGCCGCGCACGCGTACGAGGTGCGGACCGTATACCGCGGTGCCGAGCACTTTTGCCTGCTCGAGATTGTCTGGGATGAAAATCCACGCCGGGAGTCCCGCGCGCGCGGCTTGCGCGGCCACCGCGTTCGCGAGATTCCCAGTCGACGCGCAACCGATCGTGTCGAGGCCGAGCGCGTGCGCGGCGTTGATCGCCGACGCCACGACGCGATCCTTGAACGACAACGATGGATGCGACACCGCATCATTCTTGATCCAGAGTCGCGCGACGCCGAGCCTGTCGGCGAGGCGAGGCGCATCGACGAGCGGGGTAAAGCCAGTGTCCTGCGACAGCGTGGGCGTTCCGTCGAACGGCAGCCACTCGCGATAGCGCCACATCGACGGCGCACGCGCCGCGATCTCCGCACGAGACGGCAGGCGGCGGGACGCCGGGTACATCGGCTCGAGTGGGCCGAGGCACGATCCGCAGATCGCTTCGGGCGCCGCCTCGAACTCGGCGCCGCACACCTTGCAGTGCTGCGGCAGCGCGCGCAGGGTGGATGACGGAGAAACGACACCGCGCGGCTCGAGCTCGGCTGTGTGCATGTCGGCTCTAGTACTTCGGAGTGGACGGGTCCACATCGTCGCTCCAGCGTGAAATCCCGCCGGCGAGATTCCACACCCTCGTGAACCCCGCGGCCTGGAGCTGCCGCACCGCTTTCGCGCTGCGGCACGCCGCTCCTGCACTGCACGACGATGTCGCGGTCGCGATCGAGCGTCGGCAGCGCACCGACGAACTCGCCGAGCGGAATGAGCCTCGCGCCGGGAATGCGCGCGATGTCCCACTCGTGCGGCTCGCGCACATCGATCAGTCGAAGTCGTCGCCGCGCGCGATGCGCGCCGCGAGTTCGCACCGGCGTGATCTCCGGCACCGCGCTCTTCGCCGCGGCGTCATCCGCGGCGGCCTGACGGCACGCCACAGAACTCCTCGTAGTCGATCAGCTCAGTGATCTCGTGCGTGCCGCACGCGGGGCACTCCGGATCCTTGCGCAGTTTGAGCGTGCGAAAGCGCATGCCGAGCGCGTCGACGAGCAGCAGCCGTCCCGCGAGCGACTCACCGATGCCGAGGATGAGCTTGACGCGCTTCGGTCGCCTGGATCGTCCCGATGAACCCCGGCAGCACGCCCAGCACGCCGCCCTCGGCGCAGCTCGGCACGAGTCCCGGAGGCGGAGGTTCGCGGAAAGAGGCAGCGATAGCACGGGCCGTTTTCGGTGGCGAACACCGACGCCTGCCCCTCGAAGCGAAGATGCTCCCGTACACGTTCGGCTTGCCCAGCAGCACGCACGCATCGTTCACGAGATAGCGCGTCTGGAAGTTGTCGGTGCCGTCGACGACTATGTCGTACGTGCCGATGATCTCGAGCGCGTTGCGCGATGTGAGAGCCGTCTCGTGCGCCGTCGACCTTCGACGTTCGGATTGAGGTCCTCGATGCGATCGCGCGCCGAGTCGAGCTTGCGCTTGCCGACGGCCTTCGTGCCGTGCAGCACCTGCCGCTGCAGGTTCGTGGCGTCCACGACGTCGAAGTCCACGAGCCCGAGAGTGCCAACGCCAGCGGCCGCCAGATAGAGCGCCGCGGGCGAGCCAAGCCCGCCCGCACCGACGAGCAGCACGCGCGCGGCTTCAGCTTCCTCTGTCCCTCGAGACCGACGTCGGGGAGAATGAGGTGCCGGCTGTAGCGGAGAATCTCCTCGTTCGACAGCTCCGCGGCCGACGTAGCGGTGGTCGACATTGGATCAACCTCCGGCAATGGCGGGCACGATGGTGAGCTCGTCGCCGTCCTTCACCGGCGACTTGAAGCTGCCCGTGAAGCGAATATCCTCGTCGTTCAGATAGAAGGTGACGAACGCGTACGGGTCCCCCTTCGCGTCGCGCAGCCGCGGAGCGAGGTTCGGATACCGGCCGGCGATGTTCGCGACGACCTCTCCCACCGTGTTGCCGTCGGAGCGCAGGGTACCGCTATCGGCGAGACGCGCGAGAACCGTGGGAAGAAAGAGAGTGACTGCCATACGACCCCTCGAGCAAAAGACGTGGTGCGGAGAAAAGTCAGGACGCGAGTACGATTCGTTGACGAGGCGCGGTGCGAAGCGTTGTCATGTCATCAACTCGCGAGCGATCGAAAACAGTCGTGAACGAGCGTGAGCGCCTTGTCGAGATCGGAGCGCCCCGTCGCGAAGGAGAGTCGCAGATGGCCCTCACCGCCCGCGCCGAACGCCGTGCCGGGAAGCAGCGCAACTCCGAAGTCATGCAGCAGTCTCGACGCGAGCTGCGCGGAGGTGATCCCCGCGGCGTTCGTCGCTTCCGAGACGTTGGGGAATGCGTAGAACGCTCCGGCGGGCGCGTCGATGCGCACGCCCGGAATTGCGGCGAGACGTTCGGTCACGAGCGCACGGCGCGCGGCGAACTCGTTGATCATGGCGTGCAGCGGCTCCTGCGTTCCCGTGAGCGCGGCGATCCCTGCTCGCTGCACGAACGCCGGCACGCATGCGTGATCGTTGAGCGCGAGCAGCGCGAACCGCGAAGCGAGAGGCGAAGGAAGGAGACCGTAGCCGAGCCGCCACCCGGTCATCGCGTGCGCTTTCGAGAAGCCGTCGACGAGGATGCTTCGCTCGCGCATTCCGGGGATCGTGAGAATCGAGGGGACTGGCGCCGCGCCATAATGGAACGGACGATAGATCTCATTGACGATCACGATCAGGTCGTTCGCCTCGGCCAGCTCCGCGAGCGCGGCGATACGGCCCGCATCGATGACGCCACCCGTTGGGTTCTGTGGCGTGTTGAGAATGAGCACGCGCGTGCGCGGAGTGATCGATGCGGCAATGGCATCGACGTCGGGCGCGAATCGGTTCGCCGAATCCAGGCGATAGGTGATGGGTCGCCCGCCCGCGAAGCGGACGACGGAGTCGTAGATCGGGTAGGCGGGGTCGGGGATGAGCGCCTCATCTCCGTTCTCGAGTAAAGCGAGCGCGGCGTAGAGGAGAATCGGCTTCGATCCTGGCGTGACGACGATGTCATTGGGCGCGGCACTGATGCCGTGCGACGCGAGATGATGCGCGATGGCGACGCGCAGCTCGAGAATCCCGCCGGCGGGTCCGTACTTGGTCTCGCCGCTCTGCAGCGCGCGGACGCCAGCTTCGACGATGTGCGGCGCCGTGGGAAAATCGGGCTCGCCGATCTCGAGGTGAAGGATGTGCCGTCCCTTCCGCTCGAGCGCACGCGCGCTCGCGAGAACCTCGAAGGCGCCTTCTGAACGAAGACCATCGATTCGCGATGCGATCGGGAGCTGAACCGCGGTGGTACTGGCCATGAATTCGACTCGAGAGGTACGGATGCAAAAAATCCCGGGGGGACTGCCACCGGGAGGTTCGCGTTTTAGCATTTATTTAACGTGGCTGCAATAGGCGGCAAATTACCACGAGCTCTTCGATTGTGATTTCAGATTAGCATCCCCGGCGAATGGCGTCAAGGGAGTTAATTGCGGTGCGCGTGCCGGGGTCGCATCTTGGCCCTCTCGGGCGGCCGGCCTCGCCCTACCCACGCATAAGTCGCACTGGAGGTTGCATGGCCGAGCCCGATGTCGCCCAGCCGCAGGGAATGGAGCGGACACTCACGCGCGAATACTATCTCTCGCCGGAGCTGTTTGCGCGCGAGAAGGACCGCATCTTCACGCGCGAGTGGTTCTACGCGGGGCGTGAGGAGGATCTGGCGACGGCGGGGAGCTATCTCGTCGTCGATGTCGCCGGCGAGAGCGTGCTGGTCGTACGCACGCGAGAGGGAACGCTGCGCGCCTACTATAACGTATGCAGGCATTGCGGCTGTCAGCTCGTGCTCACGGGAACGGACAGCAGCGGATGCGCACCGGAGCTCGCGGGCTCGTTCGGCAGCGGCATCAAGTGCCCCTATCACGCCTGGACGTACACGCTCGACGGCGCGCTGCGCACGGCACCGTATCTCGATGAGGGTAGCGGCATCCGGAGGGACGAGCTCTCGCTGCATCCCGTGGGCATCGATACGTGGGGCGGCTTTTTCTTTCTCAATCTCATGCCGCTCGAGGCGGCCGCTCGCGGCCACACCCTGCGCGCGCAGCTCGGCGAAGCGGCGACGCGACTCGTGAACTATCCGCTGGCTGATCTCCGCCGCGTGAAGCGCATCACCTACGACGTGCAGGCCAACTGGAAGGTGATGCTCGAGAACTACAACGAGTGCTATCACTGCGCCGGCGTGCATCCCGAGTTGTGCAAGGTCGTGCCTGGATTCAAGGTGCGCGGCGGATCGGAGCTCGATTGGGAGCGCGGCATCGAGCATGCGGAGGGCGCGTGGACGTTCACGCGCAGTGGCACGAGCGTGCGCGCGCCGTTCCCCGGACTGAGCGATGACGAGCGCGTGCGCCACAAGGGTGAGCTCATCTATCCAAACTTCATGATCAGCCTGTCGGCGGACCATGTCGCCGCCTTCACGATCTGGCCGCGCAGCGCCCAGCACACGACGATCGACTGCGATTTTCTCTTTCATCCGAGCGAGATCGCGAGGCCCGGGTTCGATCCGTCGGATGCCGTCGATTTCTGGGATCTCGTGAATCGGCAGGACTGGACGATCTGCGAGGGCGTGCAGCGTGGGATGCGAAGCCGCGTGTTCGAATCGGGCTTCTACGCGCCGATGGAGAGCTTCAGCCTCGACATTCGCCGGTACGTAGGTGAGCGCCTCGGAAACACCGGTAAGTGAGGCGAGACTACGAGTACATTGTTCTCGGACTCGGCGGACTCGGAAGCGGAGCTGCGTACTGGCTCTCGCGGCAGGCCGGCGCTGAGGTGCTCGGGATCGAGCAGTTCGAGATCGGGCACGTGCGCGGCGAGTCGCAGGACCACTCGCGCATCATCCGCCTGTCGTACCACAACACAGCGTACGTCGAGCTCGCGAAGCTCGCCTACGATGCCTGGGATACGCTGCAGCGCGAGAGCGGCGATCAGGTGGTGCTGACCACCGGCGGGCTCGATTTCGCGCGGCACGACACGAAGATCCCGCTGGACACGTACCGCAACGCGATGCGTGCGTGCGATGTGGAGTACGAGGATCTCGATGCGCGCGAGATCATGAGGCGGTGGCCGCAGTTCACGCTCTCCGACGACATTGAGGGACTCTTCCAGGCGCGGTCCGGCATTGCGATGGCGGCACGTGCGAACGCCGCGCACCAGAAGATGGCGCGCGCGAATGGCGCGACGCTCATCGAGAACACGCCGGTCACGAACATCACGACACGCGGCGACGAGGTGACGGTCGAGACCGTGGATGGAACATTCAGCTGCCGGAAGCTCGTAATCGCGGCCGGACCATGGTCCAACCGCGCGCTCGGCTACCTCGGCATTGAGCTCCCGCTGGAGATTACACGGGAGCAGGTGACGTACTTCGCGGCGAAGCGGCCAGAGGATTTCGCGCCCGATCGTTTTCCGGTGTGGATCTGGATGGACGACCCGTGCTTCTACGGATTCCCGACGTTCGGTGAGGCGGGTCCGAAGGCGGCGCAGGACGCGGGAGGAAAGCCGGTGACGGCGGACACGCGCGATTTCGAGCCGGAGCCCGAGAATCTGCGCGGCGTAGAAGACTTTCTTTCGCGCTACATCCCTGGCGCGCTGGGGCCGATCATTTATACCAAGACGTGTCTCTACACGCTGACGCCGGACCGCGACTTCGTAATCGACAGCGTGCCGGGGCATGACAACGTGGTGGTGGCAATCGGCGCGGGACACGCCTTCAAGTTTGCGTCGCAGATTGGAAGGCTGCTGTCCGAGCTGGCGCTGACGGGGAAGTCGACGATCGATCTCTCGCCGTTCGCGCTCGACCGCCCCATCCTGAAGATGAAGAATCCCCCGAAGAACTACATGCAGTGATCGCGCTCGAGGAGGTGCGAGCGGAAGAGGTTCGACCCGTGACGCTCAAGCGCGCGATGGGCTTTCGCGACCTCATCCTCTTCTATCTCGTCACGGGATTCAGTCTCCGCTGGATCGCGCCAGCAGCGGCAGCGGGCCCGAGCTCCATCGTCATCTGGATCCTCTGCGCGCTCGTGTTCTATCTGCCGATGATGTTTACGGTGCTCGAGCTCTCCTCGCGATATCCTGAGGAAGGGGGGTTGTACGCGTGGACGCGGCATGCGTTCGGTGAATTTCCCGGATATCTCTCGGGCTACGCGTACTGGACGTCGAACCTTCCGTATTTCCCGAGCCTCTTCTATTTCACGGCGGCGAACGCGCTCTACATGTTCGGCCATTGTTACGATGCGCTGCAGAGCAGCCAACCGTACTTCATCATCTTTTCGATGATCGCGCTGGCGGTGGCAGTGGGGCTCAACGTCGTAGGATTGAACATCGGGAAGTGGCTCCACAATGCCGGCGCGATCGGGCTGTGGCTGCCCGGCATCGCGCTCGTGGTGATGGGCTTTGTGGCGGCCGCTCGCTATGGATCGGCGACGCCGTTCACCGCACACTCGTTCATCCCCAGCACTCATCTCAAGGACATCATCTTCTGGTCGACGATCGCGTTCTCGCTGAGCGGCCTCGAGAGCGCCTCCATGCTCGGCGACGAGATCGAGGACGCGCGACGGAATATTCCGCGCGCGCTCCTGATTTCGTGCGTGCTCGTCGTGATCATCAACATTGCCGCGACCGTCGCGATGATGCTGGCGCTTCCACCGAAAGAGATCCAGAACATGCAGGGGTTCATCAACGCGCTGACTCTGGTGGCCACGAAGCTCGGCATCCCGTGGATCGCGGTGGGGATCGCGCTGCTCATCACGGTCGGCGGGCTCGGACAAGCCGGTGCCTGGTTCGCGGCGGCGGGACGACTGCCCTTCGTGATCGGCATCGATAAACGGCTTCCGCCGGCGTTCGCCAAGGTCCATCCGAAGTGGGGCACGCCCCACATCGCGTTGCTCGTGCAGGCCGGGATCGCGGCCGTTTTCGTCTTTGCCGGCCAGGCGGGGACGTCAGTGGCGGGCGCGTATAACGTGCTCGTGAGCATGTCCGTGATCTCGTTCTTCATCCCGTATCTGCTGATGTTCGCCGCGATGATCAGGCTGCAGCGAGAGCCCGCGGGTCCCGAGGTCATTCGGGTTCCAGGCGGCACGCCCGTTGCCATTGCGCTGGCATTGATCGGCTTCGCGACCACGGCGATTTCGATCGGGCTTTCGATGCTTCCGGCGGAGGATGAACCGAACAAACCGCTCGCCGTGATCAAGATCGTGGGTCTCACGATCGCGATGATTGCCGTGGGCGTGGGGCTGTATGTGCTGGGCGGTCGGAAGTAAATTCGCGAGAGCGATGTCAGATCTCACTCTGCGGGAAGGGGGAGCGCCATGAAGATTCTCGTGGTTGGCGGAACCGGCACCGTCGGCTCCGAGGTGGTTCGCCAGCTGAAAGCGCGCGGCGAGTCGGTGTTCGTGCTCACGCGATCTCCGGAGCACGCGAGCAAGCTCCCGCCTGGGGTCACCGGCGTCATTGGCGATCTCCTGGATCCATCGACGCTCGGCGTGTTCTCGGGCATGGAGGCAGTCTTTCTCCTCAATCCCGTGGGCCCCTCCGAGACGTTCGAAGGGCTGGCCGGCGTGATTGGGGCGGAGGATGCCGGGGTAAAGCGTATCGTCTATCTCTCCGTACACGACGCGGACAAGGCGCCGCACCTGCCGCACTTCGGCGGGAAACTCGGCATCGAGGCGGCCGTGCGGGCCTCTGGAATGCAGAACACGATCGTCCGGCCGAACAACTTCTACCAGAACGACATCTGGATGAAGGAAGCCATCATGAACTACGGGGTCTATCCCCAGCCGCTCGGCAGCGTCGGACTCTCGCGCGTCGATGTTCGGGACATTGGCGAGGTATCGGTGCTCGCCCTCACAACCGATGGGCACAGCGGGAAGACCTACAATCTCGTGGGCCCGGACGTGGTGACCGGAGAGAGCACGGCGGCCGAATGGAGTCGTGCGGTCGGAAAGCCGGTGAAATACGCGGGCGACGATCTCGAGGCATGGGAGGCGCAACAGCGCGCGTGGCTCTCGCCGTCGATGCTGTTCGACTTCAAGCACATGTACGCCTTCTTCCAGAAGCGCGGGCTCAAGGCGACTGCGGCCGACGTCGCGCTCCAAACGAAGCTGCTCGGGCACGCGCCGCGGAGCTTCGCGGCGTACGCGAAGGAGATGGCGGCGGCGTGGAAGAGCTGAGGGCGACGGAGTCGCGCAACTCGAGCACTAACAACTAGATGCGGATTGAACGGACAAAAAACGGACGCTAACGAAAACTGCGAATCGGCGTTTTTCCGTTTGTGTCCGTCAAATCCGTTGTCGTCCGTATCTCATACCGTGGTGCCAGCCCCAGCGGCACGCCGCCAGCCGCTCAATCGATGTCGCCGCCACCCTCGCCGTCGCGACCCAGGGCGTTGAGGACTTCGCGGTCGAACATCACCGAGAGACTCTCGCGACTCGAGTAGGGACCCGGGCGATAGCCGCGCGACTGAATCCCCGCCTGGCTGATCTCGCAGACGTGCCAATCCTGGAGGTTTGTGAGATCCCAGAACGCGATACCGTCCTCCACGTTCCACGTCTCGTCGCGCACGCTATCCGGATGGAAGAGCCACTCGCACGTAATGAGCGAGCGATCCGGCGCGACGGGCGTGATGTAGTGCGCCATCACGTAGTCGGGATGGAGACTCAGCAGCATGTTCGGGAAGATCGAGTAGTAGTACACCCGCCGCATGTCCGCTTCATCCAGGTCGCCCACGGGAACGCCGCACGCTTGGCCGCTCATTGAGAGGCTCTCGTGCTGCTCGTTCATCACCATGTAGCCGCCGAGGAACGGGCCCTCGAAGAGATCGTTCTCGCCGCTGTTGGAGGGAGTGATCTTGGTGAGCTGCGGGTGCACGGGCGAGCAGTGGTAGCACTCCGAGTAGTTCTGGAAGACGAGCTTCCAGTTCGCCTTCACGTCGTACTCGATCGTGCGGGCGACGGTGAGCGTCGGGAGGTTGAAGCGCTCGAAGCGGCCCAGGAGGGAAGCAAAGGCCTCGACGAAGGGCTCGGGATTGGGATCCTGATTGATGAACAGGAATCCCTCCCAGCTGGCGATGGCGACGCTGACGAGATGGAAGTTCTTCTTGTCGAAGCCCGGGATGGAGTCGCTCGTCTGCGCGCCGACGAGCCGGCCGTCGAAGGCGTACGTCCAGGCGTGGTAGGGGCACTGGATGGTCTCGGAGAACGAGCCGGAGGCCGCCTCGCACATCCGGGCGCCGCGGTGGCGGCAGGTGTTGTAGTGCGCGCGGATCTCGCCGGACTGGTCGCGGAGGACGATGATGCTGTCCATCCCGATTGTATGCAAAAAATAATCACCCTTGTTCGCGATCTTCGACTCGCGTCCGATGCACACCCAGCGGCGCGCGAAAATCTGCTCGTGCTCCCGGGCGAACAGCTCGGGGGACACAAAGAATTCCTGCGGCAGCGTGTGCGCGCCGGCGATCGGGATGTCCCGTGTTTTGACGAAGGTCGCCATGTCCGAATCCGGGGGGTGATTGTGGTTTCGCAAGATGGGGTGAACGCTGGATGCGCGAAAGGGCGACACGGGCCTGTGGGGTGTTGCCCTGTCGCGCGGGCGGCGAACGCGCCATCATGTGGTCGGGCATCGGCTCGCGTTCCCCCTTCCCGATATTGTATGCAAAGAAAGTTGCTCATGGTGGCGGCGGCGCTGTTCGCGATCGCCCGCTCCGCATCGGCGCAGATGCCGGAGTACATGGCGCCTCCGTTCCTTCCGCCCGCTGCCACGGTCGTCACCGTGATTCGAGCCGGGCGCCTGGTGGACGTCGACAAGGGAACGGTGCTGCGCGACCAGGTCATCGTGGTGCGGGGATCCACCATCGCGTCCGTCGAACCGTACCCCGGCCATATGCCTGCAGGCGCGAAGGTCATCGACCTCTCGAAATACACCGTCACCCCGGGACTCATCGACTGTCACACGCATCTCATCGGCGGCGATGAGTCGGCTGACGCATCGGCGCCGCTCGAGCGGTCCGCGGGGCAGGAGGAGCTCGATGGCGTAAAGAACGCGCGGCGCACGCTGATGGCCGGCTTCACCACGGTGCGTGACGTGGGGACGTACCGCGCATACCTCGATGTCGCGCTGCGCGACTACATCAACGACGGCTACGTGATGGGTCCGCGCATGGCGGTGGCTGGCGCGTATATCACCGTGAGCACGGGCGGTGGCGAGGTCACCGGGCTTGCGACGGACGTCGGGCTTCCGCCTGACATGCGTCTGGGTGTCGCGAACAATGCGGACGAAGTGCGGCAGCGCGTGCGCGAGATTCTCAACCACGGCGCGGATCTGATCAAGATCATCGCGACGGGCGCCGTCCTCGCACCGGGGACGAAACCCGGCGTGCAGGAGTTCAGCGAGGAAGAGATGCACGCCGCGGTGACGGAGGCGGCGAAGTACGGCGCTCGCGTCGCGGCCCACGCGCATGGAGCAGAGGGGATCAACGCGGCGGTGAAGGCGGGCGTCACGTCGATCGAGCACGGATCGCTGATGACCGACGAGTCGATCCGGCTCATGAAGGAGCACGGCACCTATCTCGTCGCCGACATTTACAACGGCGACTACGTCGCCACTGTCGGAAAGGAACAGGGGTGGTCGGCGGAGATTCTGCGCAAGAACGACGAGACGACCGATGCGCAGCGTCAGGGATTCAGGAAGGCCGTTGCCGCGGGAGTCAAGATCGCCTTCGGCACGGATGCTGGCGTGTATCCGCACGGACTCAACGCGAGGCAGCTCCCGTACATGGTGAAGTGGGGGCAGACGCCGATGCAGGCGCTGCAGGCCGCGACCATCAATGCGGCGACGCTCATCGGATGGCAGGACAAGGTCGGCTCGATTGCCGCCGGAAAGTCGGCGGACATCATCGCGGTCGAGGGCGATGGACTCGCGGACATTTCGCGCTACACGCACGTAGCATTCGTGATGAAAACGGGCACCGTCTACAAGGCTCCCTGATGCGCACCTTCATTCTCCGAGCAGCGCTGTTCGCGGGCGCGGCGCTGACGATCGCCGCGCGGTCGGCCGCGGCACAGCTCATGACGCCGCCGTTCATGAAGCCTCCCTACCTGCCGCCGGACAGCACCTCCGTGACGGCAGTGCGCGCAGGATGGCTCGTCGACGTCGACGCGGGAACGGTGCTGCGCGACCGAGTGATCATCGTGCGCGGTTCTACGATCGTCTCGATCGAGGCGGCGCCGGGCCATGTCCCCGCGGGCGCGAAGGTGATCGATCTGTCGAAGTACACGGTGACGCCGGGACTCATCGACTGCCACACGCATCAGATCGGAGCAGAGAACACCGCCGACAACCTCCTGCCGCTCGAGCGGTCCGCCGCGCAGGAGACGCTCAATGGTGTCGTGCACGCGCGCCGCACGCTCCTGGCGGGATTCACCACGGTACGCGATGTCGGCACCTTCCGCGCGTATCTGGACATCGCGCTGCGCGACTACATTAACGACGGCTTCGTGATGGGTCCGCGCATGGCCGTCGCGGGCGCCTACATCACCGTGAGCACTGGCGGTGGAGAAGTCACCGGCCAGGCCACCGACGTCGTGCTCCCACCCGACATGCGGCTCGGCGTTGCCAACTCCGCATCGGAAGTACGACAGCGCGTGCGCGAGATTCTGAACCACGGCGCGGATCTGATCAAGGTCATCGCCACGGGCGCCGTTCTCGCATCGGGGACCAAGCCCGGCGTCGAGGAGTTCAGCGAGGAGGAGATCCACGCGGCGGTGACGGAGGCTGCGAAGTACGGCGCGCGCGTCGCCGCGCACGCACATGGCACCGAGGGGATCAATTCCGCGGTGCGCGCGGGCGTGGCCTCGATCGAGCACGGGTCGCTGCTCGATGACGAGTCCATTCGGCTCATGAAGGAGCACGGCACGTACCTTGTCTCCGATCTCGTCAATGGCGAGTACATTCGCACCACCGGGAAGGCGCAGGGATGGCCGGACGAGATCATGCGCAAGAGTGCGGCGATCGGAGAGCTCAAACATATCGGCCTCAGAAAGGCAGTCGCCGCCGGCGTGAAGATGGCGTTCGGCACCGATGCCGGCGTCTACCCGAACGGCGAGAATGCGCAGCAATTTCCGCTGCTCATACGCTACGGTGGGATGACGCCGATGCAGGTCATCCAGTCGGCGACCATCAACGCCGCAACGCTGATCGGCTGGCAGAAGGTGGTGGGCTCGATCGCGCCCGGTAAATCGGCGGATCTCGTGGCAGTCGAGGGCGACGGGCTCGCGGACGTCGGCAAGTTCGCGAACGTGGCGTTCGTGATGAAATCGGGAACGGTCTACAAGTCGCCCTGACGTAGCGAACGCGGGGCTGGCGGAACGCCCCTGGAACGTCGATCTTTCCGTGCCTCCCGAAGTGCCATCCCGTCCTTTTCAATTGTATACAATCATGGCGAAGAGCTACGACGTCGTGTTCATCGGCGCTGGTCACAACGCGCTCGTCTGCGCTGCCTACCTCGCGCGCGCCGGCAAGAGCGTCCTCGTCTGCGAACGACGCGAAATGGTCGGAGGCGCCTGCGTCACCGAAGAGATCTGGCCAGGCTACAAGGTCTCGACCGCAGCCTACGTCAACAGCCTCCTTCGCCCCGAGATCATCAAGGAGCTCGAGCTCCACAAGTTCGGCTTCGAGCTCCTCCCCCGCAGCCCATCGTCGTTCTCCCCGTTCCCCGACGGCCGCTCGCTGCTGATGGGCCCCGACAAGGAGATGACCCATCGCGAGGTGAGCAAGTTCTCGAAAAAAGAATGCGGACGCGCTCCCCAAGTACGAGGCGATGCTCGAGCGCTGCGCAGACCTCATCGAGCCGACGCTCATGCAGACCCCACCGAGTCCGTGGAACATGCGACCGTCGGACCTCGCCCACCTGGCCAAGAATGGCGTGGAAGTTCAAGAAGATGGGTCCCGAGGGCGCCGCCGCGATCGAGATTCTCACCGGCGCCGCGCGCCCGATTCTCGACCGGTGGTTCGAGTCCGAGAATCTCAAGGTGACGCTCGCGACGGACGCGGTGATCGGCGCGATGGCGGCGCCCTCGATGCCCGGCACCGCGTACGTACTCTTCCACCACGTGATGGGCGAGTGCAACGGAGTCCGCGGCGTGTGGGGCTACGTCCGCGGCGGCATGGGCGGGATCAGCAACTCGATCGCCGGCGCGGCCAAGACGAAGGGCGCCGAGATTCGCACGAACGCGGAAGTCGCGAAGGTGCTCGTGAAGGACGGCCGCGCGATCGGCGTCGTGCTCAAGGACGGAACCGAAATTCGCGCGGCAAAAGTGGCGTCGGGCGCCGATGCGCACGTCACCTTCCTCAAGCTCTGCGACGAGAAGGATCTCCCGTCGGATTTCGTCACCGGCGTGAAGGGACTCGACTACAGCAGTGCGAGCTTCAAGATCAACGTCGCGCTCAGCGAGCTCCCGAACTTCACCGCGGTTCCCGGCGCCGAGGCGGGTCCGCAGCATCGCGGCACGATCCACATCTCGCCCGACATGGACTACATCGAGCGCGCATACGACGACGCGAAGTACGGGAAGCCGGCCGAGAATCCGATCCTCGAGTGCACGATTCCATCGGTAATCGACAACACCGTCGCGCCCGCGGGACAACATCTCATGTCGATGTTCATTCAGTACTTCCCCTACAGCATCAAGGGCGCCGACACCCAGGCGAGCTACGATGCTGCCAAGGAGAAGTTTGCCGACCGGTGCTTCGACATCCTCAATCAGTACGCGCCGAACTTCAAGCAGTCGGTGATCAACCGGCTGGTGCTGTCGCCGCGAGACATCGAATCGCGCTTCGGGCTGACGGGCGGCAACATCATGCAGGGAACAATGTCGCTGAGCAGCCTCGCGTTCATGCGGCCGTTACCGGGGTGGGCGCAGTACAAGACGCCGATCAAGAACCTCTATCTCTGCGGTGCGGCCACGCACCCGGGCGGGGGCGTGATGGGCGCGTGCGGCTACAACGCCGCGAAGGAGATTCTGAAGGACTAGTTCGGCGTGCCGGACTTTTTCAGCGCGACGATCGCCGCGCCTACCTGCCATCCGCACAGCAGAGAGACCGCGCCGAGCATTTCCGGTTTCGCCTCGTCGAAGAAAATCACGCCGACGAGGCCGCCCGCGGCCGCGATCCACGCCAGCACCGCCAGCCAGCGCGGGCGCCCCGGTGTCATCCATTCGGCAGCGCCGAGCAGCAGTGCGCCAAGCGCTATGAGATAGTTCCCGAAGCGCGCCGACATGAGGCCCACGAAGTGCATGGTCTCGAACTGCTTTGCGATCGCAGCGTCGCCGGCGGTGAACGCGGCGGCCATCCGCCACGCCGGACCGGCCATGAAGGTCGTGTTCAGCGAGTCGAGCGCGATGCCGACGGTGATGACCGTGAGCGCCGCGATCACCGCGCTGCTGGTCGGGCTGTCGGCCGGCGCGCCCACGTATCGCACCCAGATTCCCACGACAATCAGACCGGTGCCGCCGAGCATGCACAGGTGCATCGTGCGCCAGATAGACATTCCGCCGATCATGCCGAGCTCCATGGAGCCGTCGCCGGACAGTATCGGATGCATGGCGGCGCCGCCCGCTAGGAGCAGCGTGCCCAGAAGGAGCGCGAGCGCGAGCGGGCGGGTGAGCGCGGTCACTTCGGCGCGGTTGTGCGGGTCTGGTTCGAAGGCGATGTTGGGCGCATGCTGCTCACAATGATGAGGCGTCGTGCAACATACCGGGCGCGCGGCGTGAGGCGCCACTCGTGAGCGCGAGCGCGCCGGTGATGGAGGGGAAGGTCTGCGTCGTGACCGGGGCGACCGCAGGCCTTGGAAAGGAGACGGCCCTCGCGCTCGCACGGATGGGTGCGACGGTGGTGATCGTCGCGCGCGATGCGACGAAGAGTGCGCGCACCGTCGACGAGATCGAGGCGGTCGTGGCGAACGCGAAGGTGGATGTCGTGCTCGCCAACTTCGCGTCGCTGGCCGCTGTGCGAGCGGCGGCGGCGGAGATCGGTCGGCGATACGGCGCCGTGCACGTGCTCGTGAACAACGCCGGAGTCGCGAGCAAGCCTCGCGTGCTGAGTGCGGACGGATACGAGCTGACGTTCGCGGTGAACCATCTCGCGCCGTTCCTGCTCACGCGCGAGCTGATGCCGCTGCTGCGAGCCGGTGCACCCTCGCGCATCGTGACGGTGGCGTCGGCGGCGGAGGCGCATGGACCGATCGACTTCGATGATTTGCAGAGTGAAAAGAAGTACCGCGGCTTTCTCGTGTATGGCAAGACGAAGCTCGCGAACGTGATGTTCACCTACGAGCTCGCCGCGCGGCTCGCCGGATCCGGCGTCACGGCGAACTGCCTGCACCCGGGCGCGGTCGCCACGGATCTGCTGCGCAAGCTGCCGTGGCTGCTCTACGCCGTGATCTCGCCGTTCCTGCTGACACCGGAGCAGGGTGCGGCGACGCAGGTCTTTCTCGCGAGCTCCCCGCAGATGGAAGGAGTGAGCGGCGGGTATTACGTGAAGTGCAGGGCCACACGCTCGTCGCCGCGCTCGTACGACGCGAGCGCGCGGAAGCGGCTCTGGGAAGTGAGCGAAGAATTGGTCGATGCGCGCTCCGGCGTCGGTCTGGCGGAAAACATTCAATCATAGCGACGATGGATCTCGCCAGCGTCAGAGCCTTTGCGAATCGGTACACCTCAGCATGGTGCAGCCAGGATCCCTCGCAAGTCGCATCGTTCTTTGGTGAAAATGGATCGCTCACCATCAATGCCGCGCCGCCGTCCGCCGGGCGTGCCGCGATCACCGCCGCCGCAGCCGGCTTCATGACAGCGTTCCCCGACATGATCGTGCACATGGACGCGGTTGAGCCTCGAGGAGCGGGCTTCGTCTACCGCTGGACCCTGAGCGGCACCAACTCAGGGCCCGGCGGTACGGGCAATCGCGTCCGCATCAGCGGATATGAAGAGTGGACCATTGGTATGGATGGACTCATCTCCGAGTCCCTCGGCCATTTCGACGAGGCGGAATACAAGCGCCAATTGGAGGCGGCACCCGCTAAGCGGTGATTCGCCCCCCGCCATCACGCGTCGATCTCGTCGATTCTCCGCTGGTGCCTTCCACCCTCGAACGGCGTCTCGAGCCACACCTTGAGTATCGGTTCAATGTCCGCCGCCGCCACCAGCCGCTCGCCCATCGAGAGCACGTTCGAATCGTTGTGCAGTCTCGCGTAGCGCGCGGACTCGACGTTCCAGCACAGCGTGCAGCGAATTCCAGGAACGCGATTCGCCACGATCGCCTCACCATTTCCGGATCCGCCAAGCACGATTCCGCGTTCGAATTCGCCCAGCGCGACCGCGAGCGCTACGGGCCGGATGAACACCGGATAATCGACGGGAGCCTCGGAGTCGGTTCCGAAATCCGTCACCTCGTGCCCCCACCGCGCGAGGATGTCCTTGATGCGCGCCTTGTAACGGAAGCCCGCGTGATCGGAACCAATGACGATGCGCATGAATGAGCGAGGTGAAGAGAGTGCGGCGGCGATGTCGCGGTGAGGCGCGAAAACTAAATCAGTCGCCCGATCTGCGCCGCACGGTGAGCTCCGTTCACGGAGGCGGACGCAACACAAAATCACCGGGTCGAGTATCCGGAATGATCGTCCACCCCGGCTGCAACTCGAGCGTCCAACCGTCGCCGGCGATGCTGCTCCCCGCCGTCGACGACGGTGCCGCGACCACCAGCGCGCTCCAGTCCGGTTTCATCAGCGCGCCGTTCTTTCCCTCGAGCACGCCCCACTCATCCGACACTCGAAGAGTGGGATAGACGGTTCCGGCATCGCCGAGCGGCCGGAGATTCCCCGGATCGAGCTGCACCTTCATGTTCCGAAACTTGAGCGTGAGTACGGGGCCGCTCACGAATTTCGCGCGATCGAGCGCGAGTAGCTGCTGTCGCTTCGCGTCGCGATCCACCTCCGCAGCGTGGAGCGCAGCGCCGTCGTATCTCGCCGCGCGCTCGTCCGCCTCCCTCTCCGTACTCCCCGACGCCGCCACGTGCAGCGCGCGACCCAGCATTGCGTCGAAGCTCTCGCCGGCCCTGATCCGCGCGTGCCATCCCGGTGCATAGCGGTCGAGCAGCAGCCCGTACGCCGGTCCCGTGGCGTACGCGAACGATCGTACGAACGTCGGATCACCCGCGTGCGCCGACAAATCCTGCAGCGCCATTTTCGACCGCAGCTCCGCCGTTGGGTTCCCCACACGCACGCCCGTGTACTCGGCGAGCCCCTCGTTCTGCTCCAGACCGTGCTCCTCGGCCGCCGCCCTGGGATACAGGCGATAGCGCTCGGCGCGAAAGAGCAGCGCGTCCCGCGCCGCGCTTCTGCGATTCGCATCGGAGCTGGCCTCGAGCGCGCTCGCGAGTGCGCGCCATTCGAGCTGCAGGTAGTAGCGCCCGTTCAACTCGTCGAGATGCGCGTTCTCGCCCGCGCTGTGATTCGGGAAACCGAGCTGATTCTGGATGCGGTGAAAGAGCTCGTGCGCGATCAGCGTCGCCCGCAGCCGCTCATCGGCGGGAAGCGGCCAACGCATTTGCGTCCACCTGACGCCCGACCATTCGACGGCGGTGTTCGCGACGTTCTGGTTTGCAGGCAACACGCCCACGAACGCGCCGTCCTTCGCCGCGAGCGCCCCTTTCGGCATTGCCCTCGCTCGCCACTATCGACCTGCTCGGCGCATCCACGAACATGATCGGCGCGCACAGCGACACGCCCCAGAGTTTTCCGCCGTCGGCCGAACACAGCGCGTGCGCCTCGGCGAACGCGTGCCTGGCGGAATCGATCGGTATGGGCGGGACCGTCTGCGCGCGCGCGAGGGCCGGAAGGGAGAGCAGCAATGGCGCGACTGCGACTGACAGCTTTTTCATGGATCCGATCTCGGTGAGAAAAACGCAACCGGAGGTGATCACAGCTCGTCTTTCTACGCGATAGCCCTACGTTGGTTTCACCGGGCTGCTCGCGGGGCGATCTCGCGCGACGAACACGCGCCGGGAATCAGTACTGCGCGAGCCACCGGTTGGTCGCCGACAGTGTCGCGAGCACGGCGGCGGTCTCGACATCCTCGCGCACCTCGCACACGCCGGTGAGCGGCACGATCTCGCGCCCGCGGCGCGCGGCAACCGCCACTACCACGTAGCGTCGCTCGAGAGAATCGATGATCAGGACGTGTTCGATCGCCGCCGTCTGCGCCGCGACATCGGCGGCTCCCAGCGCGGCCAGTGTTGCCCGCGACGCAAGCTCGGCGCGCGACCGCTCCGAAGACGCGCCGGTCACCTCGCCGCTCAGCACGAGCGCCCCCTTTCTGAGCGACACGCGGCACGTGATCCCCGACGTGCGCGAACGACGAACCTCGAGATCCTCGAAGTACACACGGCGCGCGAGACGCACCGAACCGCCCTCGGTTGCGGTGAGGACGCTCTCCGTACGACTCTGCTCGAACGGAACCCCGCTCTCGGGGGGGTGCGCGGGAGCAGAACCCGATCGCGCGTTCACGTGGGCGACGAAGATCTGCTCGGGCGAGATCTTGAGGTCGAAGGTCGTGCGCAGCGTCTCGTCGACGGTGTTGATGAGCGTGCTCGTGTCGACGCCGGCCGACACCATGAGGTGGATGCCAACGATCTCACCCGTCGGGCGAACCTCGACGCGCGCGAGCGTCACGCCCGGCAGCGTGACGAGGTGATCTTCGAGCGACGTCAGCAACGCGCGCGGAATTCCCGCGCCGCCGGACGCACGTTTAGCGCGGCGGGGCGATGCAGGGTCGTCACTCTCGGAACCGCTGAGGTCGCTGGATTTTGGCAAAGAAGAGGCCGGAGCCCGTAGCAGGACGGATGCCGGCGGATGCGGGTGATTCGAACGGGAACCTCGGACCCGCAATGTATGGTGAGTTGTATCACAGAGTCTATCACGCGCCCGACGCACATCATCACGCCTTTTCGGCGCATGAGAAAACCATAATTCGAGATATATGGCATTGTGCGACAATGTGTTACGCTTTTCCGCGCTCCGCGCAAGTCCCTTTTTGCGGCCGCGGCGGCGTCACATTTCCGAGCCCGAATTCAGCGAGATTCGGCCGAATCCCGGGCGGCGAGCAAACTGTCGAGGTTGGCTCGGAGCTCGACGAGCACCGGAATGGGGTACTGAACCGAGCCATTGAACGCTGGTACCGCCCCCGCAATCGAATCGCGATCCCACTGGGCGAGCGCGACGAGATCCGAGCTCGAGTGAAAGGCGCGGAGATCGCCCACCGACAGTCCGCGAGTCTTCATTGGCTTCTGCGCGCTGTCCGCGCGCCACGGATGCGTGTGCCAACTCCCGACTGCCTCGTCGTTGTCGTCGCACTCGCCCGTCACAGCCGCGGCGAAGGCGCGCTCGCCGCGCGGTGTTTCCCACGCGGTGATCCACAGTGTGTCGTTGGAGATCCGGCCACGCAGACACCGCATGGTTTCACGCCAGATCGGAGTGCCGCGGCCAAAGTTCGCGGGGTTGACGTTCTTCTGGTACTTCCGCCATCCGGCCGTCGAGTGCAGGAAGACCATGTTCATCGAGTCGCGCACGTCGTTCGCGACGAGGATGACGCGCACGGGGATGGACGTTGGCGGAAGGGGCGCACGTCGCGCCGCGATCGCGCCACCGAACAGCGCGGCGGCGAGCATCGTACCACGAAATCCCATGTGTCTTGCCATTCGGCCTCTCCTCCAGTCCACTCGCACCTCGCGAGTAGCCGAGCGCGTACGGCAACCCTATCATAGGTCCGACGATTCAGCGGGCCGCCCGCTTCACCAAAGCACCATTAACGGAGGATTCATGCCCCGAACGCCTGGAATTCTCCGTTTTTTCCTGATTGCGACGCTCGCTGCCTGCGCCAGGCCCGGCACCCTGGACACCAGCGGTCCGTTCGACATCGCGCGGGCGCCGGATGAGGGGCTGCGCTACTTTCTGACGCGCGACCTGCTGACGGTCGACGCGAAGCTCAGCCAGTTCCACCAGGTCGTTCGCGAGCACGGCGTGTGCGTGCCGCACGACTCGCTTTCCACGAGCTGGACGCTGACGGTCACCACCGTCGCCGATCGCCGGCAGGCCTACCGCCTCGGAGTTCGCCCCTCCGCCACCATTGATCAGTCGTTGGGCGTCAAGGTGAGCGAGACAGGCGTGCTCACGTCGCTCAACTACGCCGGAACGGACCAGCGCGCGGCCATCGTCACGACGATTGCCAAGGGGGTCGCCGGGGTGCTCGGGACTCTCACTCGCGGCGGGCTCGGCGCGGTGCGCGATACATTCGTGTGCGGCGTCATCGAACGCGAAGCCGACGCCCGTGTCGACCAGGCACATCATCCGCACGTTCGATCTCACCGAGCTGCCCTCCGCACCCGATCCGCTTGCCGGCTGGTCCGCGATCGCCCGACAGAACGCGGCCTTCACACGCGATCTGGAGCTCTACACGCTCGCCAATCTCTTCATCACGGTGTCTCCGCTTCCCGAGCCGACGAGCGCGCTCGAGCCGCCGCGCGGAGGCGGCGCGTCGGCGATCGGATGCACCGGGGCCGACAGCGCGTGCGCGAGGATTTTCTACCGCGAGCCGATCGTCCGCGTGGTTCGCGTACACATTCCCGACGCGATCGACGCCCGCAACACGACATTCTCGGTGGCCGAGGAGCGTCTGGTTGCGCTCGTCTCTGCAGCCGATCCGATTCTCAATATCTCCTTCGGCACGCAGATGCTCGGATCCGGAAAGATCGCCCTGACGTTCGGCGACCACGGAAACGTCACGGGCATCGAGCAGACGTCGAGCGCGACGCTCAACGGCGCGGCGACGGCCGTGACGGCCGCGGGTGCCGCGGCGCGCGATGCGTACGATTCCGCGCTCAAGGCGCGCATCGACGAGCTCGAACTCGAGATCAAGGCCGCGAAGGACAATGCCACGCTCCGCTCCAAGTCCGACACCTCAAAGAGCCCACGATGACCCGTACCCGCTTCGCCCATTCGCTCGTCGCCGCGTCCCTCGCGGCCGCTGCGCTTCCCCTCGGTGCCCGTGCCCAGGCGAGCGCCGCGGCGCCACCCGCAGCCGCACCCCGGCACGTCGTGCTTCGCGCCGCACACCTCATTGAACCGCGCACCGGAAAGCGGATCGACAACGTGGTGATCGTCGTCGACGGCGAGAAAATCAGCTCGGTGACATCGGGCGGGGCGATCCCGGCCGGGGCGTCGGTCATCGATCTTGGCGACGCCACGGTGCTCCCGGGGCTCATCAATGTGCACACGCATTTGTCGGGCGAGAGCCACGACTACTACACGGATCTCTTTCGTCGCAGCCCGATCGACGCCGCGGTGCGCGCGCACGTTTACGCGAAGCGCACGCTCGAGGCCGGCTTCACGACGGTGCGCGATGTTGGCGCCCCCGAGCTGATCGATGTCGCGCTGCGAAACGCGATCAACGAGGGCGTCGTCGAGGGGCCGCGAATGCTGGTCGCGACGCTACCGCTGAGTGCGACGGGCGGGCATGGCGATCTCAACGGGTTCTCGCCGTACATCCATTTCCAGCAGCTCAGCAACATCGCCGATGGCGTCGACGAGGTGCGCAAGGCGGTTCGCACCAACATCAAGTACGGCGCGGACTGGATCAAAGTGCTCGCGAGCGCCGGCGTACTGTCCGAGGAGGAATCGGTGGGCGCGCCGCAGTACTCGCAGGAGGAGCTCAACGCGATCGTGGCCGAGGCGACGACGTGGGGGCGGAAGGTTGCGGCGCACGCGCATGGTGCGGAGGCGATCAAGCGGGCGACGCGGGCCGGCGTAGCGTCGATCGAGCATGGCGGCCTTGTGGACGAGGAAGGCGTGCGCCTGATGAAGGAGCACGGCACCTATCTCGTGCCGGACATCTACACGGACGCCTACATCCTCGAGCACGGCAAGGAGCTCGGATTGCCGGACAAGATGATCGAAAAGGAGCGACTGCTGCGGAAGGCGCAGAACGTGAACTGGCGGCGGGCGATCGCCGCGGGCGTAAAGCTCGCGTTCGGGACGGATGCGGGGGTGTATCCGCACGGTACGAACGCGAAGCAGTTCAAGTACCTGCTGGAGCTCGGACTCACTCCGCTTCAGACCCTCCAGATGGCGACGTCGAACGCTGCCGACCTGCTCGGATGGTCGGACAAGGTCGGAACGCTCGCACCGGGCGCGTGGGCCGACCTCATCGCGGTACGGGGCGACCCGCTCAGCGACGTCACGGTGCTCGAGCGGCCGTCCTTCGTCATGAAGGGCGGAACGGTCTATCGTGGCGCCGCCGCGGCCGATTCGACCGCTCCCCGCTGACCGTTTCCGCCGAGGCCTAAGAAGCTTTTACCGTCTGGCACATTCCCACTCGCACTCGTATCTTCGCTGCTCAGCGTCTCTTACCGCAGGGCACGGCATTGGCGACGAACGGGCTCGATCGGCTGAAGGCTGCCCTGGCAGGGCAGTACGAGATCGTGCGCGAGTTGGGCCGCGGTGGTATGGCGACGGTGTACCTGGCGAAGGATCTCAAGCACGATCGCGAGGTTGCCATCAAGGTGCTGCTTCCGGATCTGGGGATGGCTCTCGGTCCGGAACGCTTCCGTCGCGAAATCCAGCTCGCTACGAAGATCAGCCATCCGAATATCCTGGCGCTCTACGATTCTGGAGAGACGCCGGATCATCTGTTGTACTACGTGATGCCGTTCATCCCCGGCGAGTCGTTGCGCGCGCGGCTCGATCGTGAGCAGCAGCTCTCGGTGGACGACGCGGTGCAGATCACGGTCGAAGTGGCGTCCGCGCTCGACTACGCGCATCGCAACGGGATCATTCATCGCGACATAAAGCCCGAGAACATTCTCCTCGATGATGGACACGCCATCGTCGCGGACTTCGGCATTGCGCACGCGATCAGCGCGATGGGCGAGGAGAAGCTCACGCAAACCGGCATCACGCTCGGCACTCCGACCTACATGAGTCCCGAGCAGGCGATGGGCGAGAAGGACATCAATGGCAGGAGCGATGTCTACGCGCTGGGATGCGTGCTCTACGAAATGATCGCGGGAACGCCGCCCTTCGTGGGGCCGACGGCCGCGTCGATCATCGCGCGGCACACGATGGATCGCGTGCCGTCGCTCGCGATCGTGCGCGAGAACGTGCCGGACGAGCTCGAGGACACCGTGCTTCAGGCGCTCGCGAAGATTCCCGCGGACCGCTTCAAGACGGCTGGCGCCTTCGCGCAGGCGCTCCAGCGCCCCGCGGGTGCGACGTATTCGCGCCGCGTGATGGCGGCGCGAAGCGCCACGGAGACGATGCGCGCGATGCAGCCGGCGCAGCGACGCAAGCGGTTCGCGATCCGCGCGGCGGCCGTGCTGCTTCCGATCGCGCTGGTGGGCTGGGGTGCGTGGCGCTACACGCGCGGCGCGCACATTCGGAGCGCCGGCAGCAGCACGGGGCTCGATCCGCGGCGCATTGCGGTGATGTACTTCGAGGACGACAGCAAGACGCACGAACTTTCGTATCTCGCCGACGGACTCACGGAGACGCTCATCGCTCGGTTGGCCTCGGTCTCGGGGCTCGATGTCGTGTCGGCGAACGGAGCGGCGCTCTTTCGTGATGGAGGCGTGGCGCCGGACAGCATCGCGCGCGCGCTGAGCGCGGGAACGCTCGTCGTGGGGTCGATCGAGCCGGACAAGGACAAGCTGCGCGTGAGCGTGCGCCTCAAGGATGGCACGGGCACGGACTTCGAGCGCGCGAGCTTCGAGCAGCCGCGCGGCAACACGCTGGCTCTGCGCGACTCGCTTGCGACCGCGTCGCGGACTTTCTGCGGCGCCGGCTTGGACACGAGGTGCTGCTGCGCGAGCAGCGTGAGGGAACGAAGAGCGCGGACGCGTGGGCGCTTGCTGCAACAGGCCGAGCAGCACTGCGCGGGCAGAGCAGGCAGCCATGAAGGCGAGCGACACCGCCGGCGTCTTGCGCGAGGTGCAGAGTGGCGATACGCTGCTCGCGCAGGCAAGCGGCGCTCGATCCCGCGTGGCTCGGCAGTGCCCGTGCTGCGCGGCACGCTCGCGTATCGTGCTTCGCGCTTCTTCGGGGACGACCAGACGAAGGCGTCGAACTGGATCGACACCGGGCTCGCGCATGCCGATAGCGCGCTGTCGATGCTCCCCGGACCATGCAGACGCGCTCGAGCTTCGCGGAACGCTTCGCTACTGGCGCTATCTGCTGGGTCTCGAACCAGGCGCCGCGGCGGCGAAACAACTGCTCGATGGCGCCGCAGGCGGATCTCGAACAAGCTGTGAAAATCAATCCCGGGCAGGCGGGTGCATGGGGCGTGCTCAGCTCGCTGCTCATGCGCACCGATGACGTAACGGGCGCGCGAGCTCGCGGCGCGACGCGCGTACGAACAGGACGCGTATCTCAGCAACATCGACGTGATCGTGTGGCGGCTGTTCAATCTTGCTTCGATGACGCGCAGTTCACCGAGGCAGTGCACTGGTGCGACGTCGGGACAAGCGCTTCCCGTCCGACCCGCGCTTCGTCGAGTGCCGGCTCGATCTGCTGGGACGAAGGCCATGGACACCGGATCCGCCCTCGCATGGAGGCTCGCGGACTCCATCGTGAAGCTCACTCCGGAATCGTCACGGCGTTATGCGACGGCGAACACGCGAATCGCGGTGGCGGCGGTGCTGGCGCGCGCCGCGCTGACGGACAGTGCTAAGCACGTACTCGCCAGCGGTCGCGCGCCGGCGGAGATTGATCCCACGCGCGATCTCGAATACGTCGTGCATACGTCTGGACCCTGATTGGCGACAAGAGCGCGGCAATCAAGTCGCTTTCTGTCTTCCTCGCGGCGAATCCGAATGCCGCGGAGGGATTCAATTCCGACAACAACTGGCGCTGGCGGAGCATCGCGGACGATCCGCGGTTCCCAGCGTCTCGTCGTCGACCGAGAAAGCAATAGGATTCGTGAGGACGTGCTGTGAAGCAGAAGATTACCGCAGGATCAGTGAAAGCGAACCAGTTGGAATACTCGCTTTTGGAGGAACGGAGAATGTGGCGCTCATTGTCGGGAGGGTGTCTGGCCGTACGTGGTTGGCGCAGTCCTCATTACCGCGTGCTCGAGCGACAGCCGCAACCGCACGGAGCCGCTGCCCGCACCCGTTTCAGAGAGCATCGTCCCGACTGGATGTCCGACGGTATCGCAGACGGCGAAATGATAGTGGCGCTCTATCCGCGAAGGGAGCGGACCGCGTGACCGCCGCTGCGCCGTACGCGACGATCCTGCTCTACATCAACACGGGTCATCAGGCCGACGCGCGTACGCTCGTATTCCGCCTGCTCGATTTCACGCTGCAAAGGTTCAATGCGGGGAAGCTGATCGGAGGCTTTTCTCTGGCGACGCGGCAACAACTGCTCGCATTCGAGATCGGGCTGTATTGCACGGTAGGCCTGCCGAGCACGGGGTTGGTGCTTCCGGGTGATCCGAGCGATCCGGGAACCGTCAACACGGTGGTTTTCCCGAGCAACACGTCGCAGAACGTCGTGACCCCGAACGGCAACGCCGGTGTGCAGATACCGCCGAACTCGTTTACGCGCCCGGCGGTCGTCGTGACTATCTTCCCGCTGTCCGGGACGCCCCGTCAACACGACGCTCGATCAGTACGGCCCATTTTACGATGTCAAAGTGACGCCCGAAGGGGCGCTCACCGCGAACGTCTCGGTCGGAATCTGTCCGAGCGCCGCCGTCGTTCCCGCGACGGTGTTCCTCGCCCACAATGTCACCACGCTGGTGAACAACGTAGCGACGCCGGCCATCGAGGTGCTGCCTCCGGGCGCCTTCATCCCCGGACTTTGCGGAATCACACGGGCTCTATCGAGCGGGCGCACGGTGCTCGACCTCGCGATGCGAACGGCGACCTTCGCAGTGCGACTTCGACGCTCGGTTCGGCGCTCGCGAAATGCTTCTTCCCAAAACGCCTACGCGGGCACCGGCGGCGGGATCACGGGCACGACGAAGGTTTCAGCCCGTTCGGCGGCGTCGACACGAAGGTGTACATGACGGCCAACTCGCTCACGTCGCAGACGGCGCCGGCGGGATCCGCGGTCGCAAGCCCGCCCTCGACGCTCGTGAAGACGAAAAACGGCACGGCGGTGCCGAAGGTGAACGTGCTGTTCTCGGTCACGGGAGGCGGCGGCACGGTCGCAGGTGTGTCCAGCGCGACGGTGGCGACGAATGCGTCGGGCGTGGCGACGGTGAGTAACTGGGTCATCAACGCCGGCGCGAATTCGGTGCAGGCGGTGGGCACGTATGCGGATCCGACGGTGACGTTCGCTGCAGTCCACCGCAACTCGGCTTCCCTCAGGCTGTGACCGTCGATCCGGCGAACGGCATTAGCCTTCACGGCGACGGGCGGCGATGTCGTGCCGTACGGCTCGTCGTATCTCTTGCTCGATGGAGCGCACGGGTTCGACCCGACGTTCTTTACGCCCGGCTTCTCCACCGCAGGATTCGTAACCGGGAGCGGACCGTTTGGCTCCATCTCAACGGGGTGCCCGCTCAACAGTGATCCCGCAATCAATCCGGCGTTTACCCTCGACTCCGACCTGCTGTTGATAAAGACCTTCCCGCTGCCGTCCGGCTGGACGTCGCCGCTCACGGTCGAGGCGGCGATCGACAACGACATCGCCGTATGGGTGAACGGCCATGCGCTGACAACGCTCAACGATGTTCCGCTCTACACGTTCTCGGGCGACGACGCGGGGAATTATGCCTTCAATGCGACGTCCGGGCTCGTGACGCACGAGAACTGCGCGACGAAGGGTTCACTCACCTTTACCGTTCCGGCAGCGTTCCTGGTCGCCGGGCAGAATACGCTGGCGATTCGGGCACAGGATCGAGGTGGACAGAGCTACGTGGACGCGAAGGTCACGGCTCCGGCGCCTCAATCCGTGATCGATCGGTAGCAGTTGGAGATGGGTTCGCAGTGAGGCGGGGTGTCGCGAAAGCGGCATCCCGTTTTTTTCCTGCGCGTAAAAGGCCATGCCAGACAACCACTCGCGCTACGGGATGGAGCTGTTCCTGTCTCATGGGTACCGACCGCGCCAGCTGATACCTGATACGGAGCAAGTGCAACCGCACCGCGACGTTGATCGCGAGCGCCAGGTACGGTGCCACGAGCGCGATAGCCGTAGCGGCGAGATAGACCACAAAGGTGATTCGAAAGCCCCGGCGGACGCGGTCCACGGCGTGAGCATCGACGTCGGGACGACACAAATGACCGCGCGCGATTGTCGCGACCAGCAGGTTGAACGCACCACTGCCAAGGACGAAGGTGCCGCAATAGAAGGCAACCGCCGTACTTGTGTCCGGACCTCCGAGATTCGCTCGCGAGCACCGCGGTGGGAAATGGGATGAACGTGACGTAGATGAGTGCGCAGCCGTTTGCGAGCAGGAATGCGTGACTTGTCGTACGGATCAATCGCAAGAGGTCGTGATGCGTGATCCACGTGACCAGGATGACGAAGAAGCTGAGCCCAAACGCGAAGTAAGATGGCCAGAGTGCCAGGAGCGCAGCCCACAGGCTACCCTCGACGCGCGTTTCGGGCAGGCGGATCTCGAGGATCAGCAGCGTGCTCGCGATGGCAAACACGCCATCGCTGTACGCTTCGATACGGCTGGTGCCTTGTGCCAATGCGATCTCCTATTGGCCGTCTAGCCGACCCGCGCTTCACCTGCGGGCGACGACGTCACCGCAGATGATGCATTGGCGTAACGGGAACGGCCAGCGACCAACGCGCAAGGCGTACCGTGTGAGCGGTACGGCGAGCTAGTCGATGAGGAAGGGGATGACGAGTGGCGTCTTGCGCGCGCGCCCGGAAGGGCTGCGCAGCGGCGGCCACCGGCGCATCGCGTTATCGAGCGCTGCGCCACGAGCCGCACCGCGCAGCGCGTCGGGCGTGAACTCGGTGCAGAACGCGCGTACCTCCGCGCCGCTTTCGATGATCGAGCCAGTGGATTCGGATTCGATCATGCCGTCCGCGCCTTCGGTCGCCCGGTGCTCGCGAACGACGTACCGGCCGTTTTCCAGTAGCAAAATGCCGACGCTCACCCAGCACGCGAGTCCGTCGGCGTCCATGGAGTCCGCGGACTGCGAGCCGAGCTCCCAGCCGGGAACCGTGAAGGACATTCCGTCGGCCGTCACCGCGAGCGGCGCCGCAGCCCCGAACAGCTGCACGGCCAGTGCGACGGCGTCCGGATCCCCTCCGGGCGTCGCGAGCAGCGTGGCCGCGTTCACCACCGGCGGCGCTTCCTCGCGCGCATCCGACGGCTCTGAACTGGGGTTTGGATCCTCGCGCATTGTCTTGGGATCGACGATGATGATATCGTCGAGCTCACGCCTCTGCGCCGAATCTGCGTAACGCGCCATGGTGGACAGGTACTGGTGTGCTGAAGTGTTGACGAGCTGCGATCGCGTACTCGATCCAAAGCGACTTTCGATCCAGCCTCGCTCGTAAAGTCAAGTCGTTCTCGCGCAAAGGCTTATGCATCAAAGCCCGCGCGGCGATCCATCCCACTCAGCGGCGTTGTGCGCCTAGTCTCGCACTTTGCTTCGCCCGCCTCTCACCCGCGGCGAGTCGCGCGATAGCGGCCGATGAGTGCGTTAGTAGACGAATCATGCGCGAGTGTGGTATCGGCCCCGGGCGTCAGGTCGGCCGCGATTCGCGTGGCGAGCGTCTTCCCGAGCTCCACGCCCCACTGGTCGAACGAGTCGATGTTCCAGATCACGCCCTGGGTGAACACCGCATGCTCGTAAAGCGCGATCAACGCGCCGAGCGTCGCGGGCGTCAGGCGGTCCGCGAGGATGACGCTCGAGGGACGATTTCCCTCGAAGACACGATGCGGCACAAGAGGCTCCGGCGTTCCCTCCGCGCGGACCTCCGCCGCCGTCTTCCCGAATGCGAGCGCCGCGGACTGGGCGAACAGATTCGCCATCAACAGGTCGTGCTGGGCGCCAAGCGGATTGAGCGCCTGCGAAAAGCCGATGAAGTCGACGGGGACGAACGGAGTTCCCTGATGGAGCAGCTGATGAAATGAATGCTGTCCGTTGGTTCCGGGCTCGCCCCAGACCACCGGCGATGTCGCGTAGCGTACGCGCTCGCCGCTCAGCGTCACGGACTTGCCGTTGCTCTCCATGATCAGCTGCTGGAGATACGCGGGAAATCGCGAGAGATACTGGTCGTAGGGCAGCACCGCCGCCGACTGCGCGCCGAAGAAGTCGATGTACCAGATGCCGAGGAGCGCAAGAATGACGGGAAGGTTCTTCTCGAGCGGCGTACCTCTGAAGTGCTCGTCCATCGCGCGCATCCCGCCGAGCATCGCGTCGAAGTTCTCGGGGCCGATCGCGAGCATCGTCGAGAGGCCGATCGCCGAGTCCATCGAATAGCGGCCGCCCACCCAATCCCAAAATCCGAACATGTTCGCGGGGTCGATGCCAAACGCCCGCACTGCCGGCTCGTTCGTCGACACGGCGACGAAGTGGCGCTCCACCGCGCGTTCGTCGCCCAGCGCCCGCACGATCCAGTCGCGCGCCGCGCCGGCGTTCGTCATCGTCTCGATTGTCGTGAAGGTCTTCGACGACACGATGAACAAGGTTTCGGACGGATCGAGATCGCGCGTCGCCTCGGTGAAGTCCGTACCGTCTACGTTCGACACGAAGCGAACGGTGAGATCGCGCTTCGCGTAATGCACGAGTGCGCGGTACGCCATCGCGGGGCCGAGATCCGAGCCGCCAATCCCGATGTTGACGATGTTGCGGATTTGCCGGCCAGTGAACCCCTCCCATGCGCCATCCCGCACCGCCGTGGAAAAGGCGCGCATGCGGTCGAGCACTTGGTGCACGAGCGGTACGACGTTCACACCGTCTACCAGAATCGACGCGTCGCGCGGGGCGCGCAGCGCGGTGTGCAGCACCGCGCGATTCTCCGTGACGTTGATCTTCTCGCCGGCGAACATCGCGCGAGTGCGATCGGAAAGTCCGCACTCGCGCGCGAGCGCGATGAGGAGCGCGATGGTTTCCGGCGTCGCGCGGTGCTTCGAGTAGTCGAGAAAGAGCGACGCGCCAGACGCCGTCATGCGCGTGCCCCGGTCCGGATCCGCGGCGAAGAGCTCTCGCAGGTGCACGTCCCTGATCGCCTCGTGGTGCGCCACGAGTGCGAGCCACGCCGGGCGCGCGGTGAGCGGTGTCGCGGGCGCCGTGCTCACGGGAGGAAGGATTCTCCGCCCGGGGGAGCGTTGCCGAGCGTCCAGCGTGGAAAGGTGCCGAGCAGCCGGTAGGTGGTGCTCGCCTTCTGGACCGCGACAAGTGCGCGCGCGGCCTCGGGGTCGGCGGCCGCGTGCTCGAATTCGATGTAGTACATGTACTGCCACGGCTCGCGCGTTGGCCGGGCGACGAAGTGCGACACGTTGAAGCCGCCCTTGGCGAGGGGCTGGAGTGCCGCGATGAGCCCACCCGCCACATCGCGCACGGTACAGAGCGCCGCGCTGCGCACCGGTGTTCCCTCCTTGAGTGGAGCTGGTGCAGTCGCCACAGCGAGAAAGCGCATCTGCGTGTCGGGGCGATCCTCAATGCGATCCGCGAGCAGCTCGAGGCCGAATCGGTCCGCGGCGCGGCGGCTTCCTGCGGCGGCGCGCGTTGGGTCGCCCGCCTGCATCACCGCGCGCGCCGCGCCCGCCGTGTCCCACGACGGCACGGGCGTGATGTGCTTGTATCGCTCGAGAAAGTGCGCGCACTGGGCGAGCATGATCGGATGACTGTGCAGCTGCGTGAGCCCGGCGATCGTAGCGCCAGGGATGCCGAGCACGCACAGGCGGATCTGCACGACGGTCTCCGCGGCGATCATCAACCGCTCGTGCATCGCGAGAAGATCGTACGCGCTGTCGACGCCGCCCATGAGCGTGCTCTCGATCGGGAGCAGCCCGTAGTCGACCGATCCGGATTCCGCGGCGTCCATCACGTCCGCAAAGGTGCGCATCGGCACCGGCTCAGCCTCCGCGCCCCAGAGCTGGACGATCGCCTCTTCGCTGAACGCCCCCGCTTCCCCCTGAAAGGCGACACGCAGCGGCGAGAGCGTCGCCTGCAGCATTGGCTGAATCTCCGGTGCTGTGGCGCTGCGCGAGACCATGTCGAGCCCCCCGTCGAGCAGCTCGCCTGGCGGCGGAAGATCGCGTGGATCGATTGGAGGATCGCTCATCGTCAAAAAATAAATTCGCGGCTCACTGTCACTTTTCCAGCGCGGCGGCGGCGGACTCCACGAGCGCGGCCTCCGCGTTCACGACCGCCGACACACGCGCGACAGCCTCATCGACCTCGCCGTATTTCTTCTGCTCGATCGCCTCGCGAACCTCCGGCACGGTCTTCACTCCATAACCAGTATAGAATCCCGGCGCGTACAGGAGGTGCTGGAACCACGGGCGCATCGGCAGCCCGCGCGCGTCGGTGAGCACGTGCTCGCTGTGCTCGAGGATCGCATTCACCGCCGCGAGCGATGATGTCACGCGCGCGGAATCGCCGCCGCCGAGCGCTTTATCGTACGCCTTGCCGTATCGCACGGCTGCGCGGGTCAGCGAGTCCGCCGCGTTCTCGAGCGGGGCGAACGAAATGTGCGGAGGCACGGGCAGCGCGGGTGGAGCGATCGTTGGCGCGCGCGGATCGTTCGTCGCGGTGAAGCTCCCCTCCTCGAGCTCGAGGTTGCGCTCGCGAGCGGCATCCGCTGCTCCCGTCGCCAGCTTCTCGAGCTCGCCCACGTAGCCATGAACCGTCTCGGCGAGATTCGCATAATCGTACGGGAGCACGTCCGCGTCGGCGAGGCGCATCGAGGCCGTGCCCACGGTCTGCGCGAGCGCGCGGCCGTAGACGAACGACGTATCGCTGAAGTGCGTGTACCAGTAAAAGTCGTCGTAGACCGAGTGATAGATCCCGCTGTTATCCTCTCCGCCATAGCCGAGGTTGAGGGATGGGACCCCGAGGTGCTGGAGGAATGGGGTGAAATCGGAACCGGAGCCGAGCGCACCGATGCGAAGGTCGGCGCGATCGCGCGCATCCTTCCGTTCGTCGGGAGTCCCGTTCTGGATGACCGCAGCCTGCAGTCGCTTCCACACCGTGAGATGCGTCTCGGGATCGTCGATGTCGCGCGCGACGCCGTTGATGAACTTCTCGAGTACGTGCGAGCCTTCCATGCTGAGATAGCCGCGGTCGTTGGTGTCGCTGTTCAGATACGCGACGCCCTTCGTGCGCAGCTCGTCCGCGTGCGCCTCGGCCCACTCGGTGGAGCCAGCAGCCCCGGTTCCTCGCCATCCCAGGCCGCGTAGATCAGCGTGCGCTTCGGATGCCAGCCCTGCTTGAGCAGCATGCCGAGCGCGCGCGCTTCCTCGAGCTCGGTGACGAGACCGGCGATCGGATCCTCGGCGCCGTTCACCCACGCGTCGTGATGGTTGCCGCGCACCACCCACTGATCCGGCTCGGTGCTTCCGGGAATCGTCGCGATGACGTCGTAGAGTGGCTTGAGCGTCCACGTCGACTTGATCCTGAGATGCACCTTCGCGGGGCCGACGCCGAAGCGGTACGTGATCGGAAGAGCGCCGCGCCACTCGGTGGGCACGAGAGGGCCGCCCAGCGCCTCGAGCAGCGGCTGCGCATCGCCGTACGAGATCGGGAGCACGGGGATTTTCGTGATCGTCTTCGCCTCGGAGATCGGGAGGCGCTTCGCGTCCTTCGTCGCGCCAACTCCGGGGTAAGCGGATCGCCCGGGTACAGGGGCATGTCTTCGACGCTACCACG
>CAWHAS010000003.1:0-84615 GCA_963827355.1 uncultured Gemmatimonadaceae bacterium | reverse complement strand
GGCGCGACTCTAGCGCCCCGATGCAAGACGGGGGCGCCACACTGGCGCCCCCGCTTTACGCACGAGAGCTACTTGCGACTCAGGCTTCCTTCTTCTGACGCTTCGCCGAGATCTCGAGGAGCGGCGGCGTGCCGTTCAGTACGCACGACTCCGTGATCTTCACCTCGGTGATGTCGTCGCGGCTCGGCAGGTCGAACATGACGTCGGTCATGAGCTCCTCGAGAATCGCGCGAAGGCCTCGGGCGCCCGTGCCGCGCTTGAGCGCGCGCTGGGCGACGCCGCGGAGGGCCGCCTCGTCGAAGGTGATCTTCACCTCTTCGAGCTCGAACAGCTTCGTGTACTGCTTCGTCAGCGCGTTCTTGGGCTCCTTGAGGATGCGCACGAGCGAATCCGCGTCGAGCGCCTCGAGGGCGACCGTGACGGGAAGGCGGCCCACCAGCTCGGGGATGAGTCCGTAGCGGAGCAGGTCATCCGGCTCGACGTCGGCGAAAGGATTCTTGGCGAGATCCGTCGCCTTGCCGTTCGCCAGCTCTTCCTTCGTGAAGCCGATCTGCCTGCGACCCGTGCGGGCCTCGATGATCTTCTCGAGTCCGTCGAAGGCGCCGCCGCAGATGAACAGAATGTCCTTCGTGTTGATCTGGATGTATTCCTGCTGCGGGTGCTTGCGGCCACCCTGCGGCGGAACCGAGGCGACCGTGCCTTCGAGGATCTTGAGGAGCGCCTGTTGCACGCCTTCGCCCGACACGTCGCGCGTGATGCTCGGGTTCTCACTCTTGCGCGCGATCTTGTCGATCTCGTCGATGTAGACGATTCCGCGCTCGCACTCGGCGACGTTGAACTCGCCGGCCTGGAGCAGCCGGACGAGAATGTTCTCGACGTCTTCGCCGACGTAGCCGGCCTCGGTGAGCGTGGTCGCGTCCGCGATGGTGAAGGGGACGTCGAGGATGCGAGCGAGCGTCTGGGCCAGGAGCGTCTTGCCGACGCCGGTGGGGCCCATGAGCAGGATGTTCGACTTGTCGAGCTCGACATCGTCGTCGCGCCCGGTGGTGCAGTTGATTCTCTTGTAGTGATTGTAGACGGCGACGGCGAGTGCCTTCTTGGCGCGCTCCTGTCCGATCACGTACTGGTCCAGCACATCCTTGATTTCCTGCGGAGTGGGGACCTGGGTGATGGCCTCGGCAACCTCTCTCTCCTCGTCCTCCGCGAGGATCTCGTTGCAGAGGGAGATGCACTCGTTGCAGATGTAAACGGAGGGGCCCGAGATGAACTTCCGCACGGAGTCCTTGGACTTGCCGCAGAAAGAACAACGCAGGTGTTTATCGTGACTCATTGGCATCCGCGAAAGCGAGGAGGAGCGGGGATTTCGGGCGCCGAACAGGAAATTTGCCCGTGGGAGGCGCTATTAGTTAACACGCCTCCCGCGGGCCGGTCAACGACTTGACAGCCTTGTGAATCATTTCACAAGACGGCCTTCTTCTCCGTGGTTACAAGTGCGCGTTCTTGCGCGATCACCGCGTCGATGATCCCGTATTCCTTCGCTTCCTCTGCGCTCATGAAGCGATCGCGGTCGATGTCCCGTTCGATTTGTTCCACCGGCCGCCCCGTGTGTTTCGCCATCAGCTCGTTCATCTTCGCGCGCAGGTACAGGATCTCGCGCGCCTGAATCTCGATGTCGGCCGCGGTGCCCTGGGCCCCGCCGGACGGCTGGTGGATCATGATCCGCGCATGCGGTAGCGCCATGCGTTTGCCAGGACCGCCCGCCGCGAGCAGGAAGGCGCCCATGCTCGCCGCCATCCCCATGCAGATCGTCCGGATCGGGGCGTTCAGGAACTGCATCGTGTCGTAGATCGCCATCCCCGCGCTGACGCTGCCGCCCGGAGAGTTGATGTAGATGTAGATGTCGCGCTCGGGGTTGTCCGCATCGAGGAAGAGCAGCTGGGCAATGATGATGTTGGCGACATCATCGTTGATCGGCGTGCCGAGGAAAATGATGCGGTCCATGAGGAGCCGCGAGAAGATGTCGTACGTGCGCTCGCCGCGGCTGGATCGCTCGATGACGTACGGGGGATAAATGGACATCTGCGTTTCTCGTTCAGAGAGAAAAATTTGAGCGTCCGGAAAATTCCGGCGCTACGCGTGCTCTATCAGGTTCTTCTCGCTCAGCCAGGCGAACACTTTGTCCTCGGTGATGCTCCGCTCGAGCTCCTTGAGCCGCCCAGCCTTTTGCAACGACGCGTAGACCTGACCGGGCTCCGCACCGCGCTTCTTCGCCACGTCCGCAACACGCTCATCAATGTCGGCTTCCGTAGCCGCGAGTCCTTCGCGTGCGGCGATCGTCTCGATCACGAGATCACGCCGAACCTGCCGCACGGCCATGGGACGAAACTCGGTTCCGAACTTCTCCTTCTCGGTCTCTGGAATCTGATACGCCTCGCCATACGCCTGCACCAGCTGATTTACCCAGCTCGGCGGCACGTCGAACGGATTTGCCGCCAACAGCTCGTCGATCAGCTTCTGCCGCACCTCCGAATCCGCTTCGTGCTCGGCATGCTTGGCGAGGTCTTCGCGCACGCTGCTGTGCAACGCATCGAGTGAATCGAAGTCGCCAACTTCGCGCGCAAACGCGTCGTCGAGATCGGGGAGCGACTTGCGCTTCACGTCCGTAAGAGAGACGCGTACCTTCTTCGTTTTGCCACGCTGCGCCTCGTCCGGGAAGTCGTCCGGCCACTTAACTGGGCGCTCGGTCGACTCGCCGGGCGCCGTCTCCATGATGAGCTCCTCGATCCCCGGGATCGCCTGGCCCCCGCCGAGCACGAGGCGATACTCCTTGCCCTCGGGCATGGAGCCGTCGTCTTCGGCCGTCGCGAGCTGGACGGTCACCATGTCGCCGGGCAGCGGGCGCTCGGTCACCGGCGCCCACGTGGCGCGCTGATCTCGCAGCGTCTCGACCTGCTCGCGGAGCTGCTCCTCGCTCACGGGCTTGGATGTGCGCGTGACCTTGAATCCGGTGGTATGCGGAAGCTCGATCGACGGGCGAATCTCGAGGTGCAGCTGAAAGGTCAGCGGCTGGCCATCCTCGGCCTTGAGATCGTGGATGTGCGGCTGCGTCGCGAGGTCGAGCTTCTCGCGATCGAGGACTTCCTTGAACGCGGCCTGGACGAGCCCCTCGATCGCTTCCTGGCGAATGGCCGCGGCGAACTTCTTCCGCACCATGCCGGCGGGCGCCTTGCCGGGACGAAAGCCCGGGAGTCGCACCTGGCTTGCGTAGCGCTTCGCGGCGAGATCCTCCGCCTGCTGCACTTCGGGGAGCGGCACCGAGACTTCGAGCAAGCGCTCGAGCCCCTCGGACTTGACCGGCGTGATGTCTATCTGCATGCGGGGAAAGATAACTCGTTCCCCAACGTGCAAGGCTCTATCGCACCGTCTCCGAGCGCTCGTGCGCCAGCGACCATCCCTGATGGATGGATTCCATAACCGAGTCGGGCCGCGTGAGCTGGATCATGTGCCCGGCGCGGGGGAGCACCACGAGATGCGAGTGATGTACCTGGTTGTGCAGCCGGTAGGCGTGTCGCGAGGGTGAGGCGACGCGATCGCCGTCGCCGACGACGATGACGACGGGCATCTCGAGGTCACCGTAGCGCGTGACGAGGCCAGCGGCGGCGCGGAGCGAGGCGGAGTTGCGCGCGAGCCGCCGCCGCTCGCTCGAGCGCCGCACCGGGGCTGCTTCGCGGAGCGGCACGAGCGCGTCGGCGAACGGCACGGGCTCCGGGAAGAACCTGGCCCGCAGCGCGGTGTCGTGCACGGGGCGACCGACCATTGGTGCGACGAGTGATCCCAGACGGCTGACCACGCGGAGGTGCGGGTCGGTGGCACGCATTGACGCGTCGGCGTAGCAGAGCGGGTTCACGAGTACGAGGCCGGCGAAGTCGCCGGGGTAGCGAAGGGCGAGCGCGAGCGCCGCGACGGCGCTCCAGGAGTGCGCGACGAGCAGCGGCTGCTCGGCGCCGAGCTCGCGGAGGGCGAGTCGGAGCACGCGACACTGCGAATCGAGCGAGGCATCGTGGTGGGCGCGATCGCTCCCGCCGCATCCGGGACGATCGATGAGGAGCGCGCGGAAGTCGTAGGAGACCCGCGCGAGGAGCGGCGCCATGAAGTCGGCTGCGTCTCCGTCGTCGCCCTGGAGGACGACCACCGGTCGTCCCTCGCCGCGGTCGATGACATGGAGGTCCATCTGCTCGACGTGCACGAGGTGACGAGCGACGTCGACGGATGCGAGTGCTGCTGCGGGGCGTCGCCGAAGCGTACGAAGCGCAATGATGACGGCGCTACCCGCGATGGCAATGGCCAGGCCCAATATCCAAGTCGCCACAGACTCCTCCCCGGAAGAGGTAGAGCGCTACGGTGTAAGGGGATACGGTACGCATCCTCAGATGCGACGTCAACAGGGCCCCCCGATAATCGATGACTGAGTCATCGAATTCGTCGAAGGGGGAGGGTGGGAATTGACATAGGGGTTGGGGGTATGTATCATTATACGGGTGGGGGTATCTCGTTCGAGGCCGATGCGGAGGACTGTCGTGGAGAAGTTGCGCCTTGTGATAAATGGAATGAGCTGCGGGCACTGCATTTCGCGCGTGCGGCAGACGCTCGCCGCCACGCCTGGCGTGCAGGTGGCTGATGTGTCGATCGGATCGGCGTCTGTGTCGTACGATTCTGCCGTCACCTCGCCCGCGACGATCGCGGCCGCGGTAGACGCCGCGGGGTATCCGGCGCGCGCGCTCGCGGAGGGCGTGCGGAACCCGTCATGACGACGGAGCTGCTCGAGCACGCCGAGCCCGCGCCCGCCCATCGCGAGCGCATTCGCATTCCCGTCTCGGGAATGACGTGCGCCGCCTGCCAGGCGCGCGTGCAGCGCGCGCTCGCGCAGCAGCCTGGGGTGGATGACGCGTCGGTGAATCTCATGATGGAGACGGCGTCCGTGAGCTTCGATCCCTCGGTCGCGACGCCCGAATGCCTCGTGCAGGCGATTCGCGACACCGGGTACGGCGCCGAGCTGCCGGTAATCGATCTGTCGGTGCTCGAGGAGCAGGAGGCGCGCGATCGTTCGCAGCGAGAGGAGCTGCGGTCGCTCACGCGCAAGGCGATCGCGAGCGGAATCGCCGGCGTGGTCGCGATGGCGCTCCCGATGCTCGCGATGCATTGGAGCGCGCTGCCCTTCGTTCTGCTCGCGCTCACTGCAGCCGTGATGGCATGGGCCGGCCGGCACTTCTACGTTCGCGCGTGGCAGGCGCTCACGCATCGCTCCTCGGACATGAACACGCTCGTCGCAGCCGGTACCGGCGCGGCGTTCCTGTACTCGGTGGTCGCGACGTTCGCGCCGGCCTTCTTCTCAGCCCATGGGGTCGCACCGGATCTGTACTACGAGCCGGTGATCATCATCATCGCGCTCGTGCTCACGGGCAACGTGCTCGAGGCGCGCGCGAAGCGGCGCACGTCCACGGCGTTGCGCGCACTCGTCGAGCTGCAGCCGCCGAACGCGCGCGTGGTCCGCGGCGATGCGGAGATCGATGTGCCGGTCGGCCAGGTGGTGCCCGGTGACGTGATCCTCGTGCGCCCGGGCGAGCGCATCCCGGTGGATGGCGAGATTCTCACCGGCGAAAGCGCGGTAGACGAGTCGATGCTCACCGGCGAGTCGATGCCCGTGCAGAAGGGCGCGGGCGATCGAGTGATCGGCGCCACCATCAACCGCACCGGCGCCTTCCACTACCGCGCCACGACGCTCGGGTCGGACAGCGTGCTCGCGCGAATCGTGCGCCTGATGCGCGACGCGCAAAGCTCGCGCGCGCCGATCCAGGCGCTCGCCGATCGCGTGAGCGGAGTTTTCGTGCCAGTGGTGATTCTGCTGTCGATCGCGACGTTCGCGACGTGGTTCCTCGCGGTCCATGGTGCTGGCTCGCCGGTGGGCACCGCCTTCGTGCGTGCCTTCGCCGCGGCGGTGACGGTGCTCGATCATCGCGTGCCCGTGCGCGATGGGGCTCGCGGTGCCGACGGCGGTCATGGTCGCCACCGGGCGCGGCGCCGAGGCGGGCATTCTGATCAAGGGCGGCGAAGCGCTCCAGCGCATGGGCGACGTGACGACGGTGCTGCTCGACAAGACAGGGACGATCACCGAGGGTGCGCCGGCCGTGACGGAGATTGTCATTGCGCCAGGCGCCGGCCGCGACCCGGACGAGCTTCTGCGGCTGGTCGCCTCGCTCGAATCGGCACAGCGCAGCATCCGATCGCCGAGGCGATCGTGGCGCGCGCGGGGAATCGTGGTCTCGCGCGAGAAAGTATTCAATCGTTTGAATCAATTGTCGGGAGCGGGATAAGCGGGCGTCGCCGGCGGCATCGCGCTCGCGATCGGGAATGCGGGGCTCATGGCCAAACGGTCCGTGAGCGTCGCGCCGCTGGAGGATCAGGCGCGGACGATCGCGCGGTGAAGGAAGACGGTGGTGTTCGTCGCCGTCGACGGCGCTCTCGCGGGGCTGCTCGCCATTGCCGATCCGATCCGCCCGACATCTCGCGATGCCGTCGCGCGACTCGCGCGCGATGGGGCTCGACGTCGTCATGCTGACCGGCGACGACTCGCGTACGGCGCGGTCGATCGCGCGCGATGCCGGCATCGATCGTGTGGCGGCCAGGATGCTCCCCGAGGGCAAGGTCGCCGAAATCGCGCGGCTCCAGCGTGAGGGGGCCGTGGTCGCGATGGTTGGCGACGGCATCAACGACGCGCCCGCGCTCGCACAGGCTGATGTCGGCATCGCGATTGGCGGCGGCACCGCCATCGCGCTGACGCGGCCGACGTCGTCCTCATGCGCGCCGATCTCGCGACGCGTGGCGCAGGCCATCGCGCTGTCGCGGCGACACGATGCGCACGATGCGGCAAAATCTCTTCTGGGCCTTCGTCTACAACGTCATCGGAATTCCGGTGGCGGCCGGCGCGCTCTATCCAGCCTTCGGCATTCTGCTCACCCCCGTCCTCGCGAGCGCCGCGATGGCCTTCAGCTCCGTGAGCGTCGTGACCAACAGCCTGCGACTCAAACGCGCGCAGCTCTCGTAATTGGAGAACCACGAATGAAGAAAGCGGTGGGAGTCGAGCCGGACATCAAGGCGCGCAATCTCCGTCGCCTGCGCCGCATCGAAGGACAGGTGCGCGGGCTCCACAAGATGGTCGAGGAGGACCGCTACTGCGCCGAGGTCATGACGCAGATCTCATCGGTGCACGAGGCGCTGCGCGCGGTGGGGCGGGAGCTCATGCGCAATCATCTCAAGCACTGCGCGACGGCCGCGATCAAGCACGGCGATGGCAAGGCGGACGCAATGTACGACGAGCTGGTGGAAATGATGTACAAGCACAGCCGGTGAGCCGGGAGCGCTAGATCCAGCTGGCCGCGCGGTACCAGGCCAACGTCGAGCGCACGCCCTCACGCAGCGAGATCTTCGGCTCGTAGCCGAGCTCCGTGCGAGCGCGCGTAATGTCGAACGCGCGGCTCTTGGTAAAGAACGCCACCCGGCGGCGATACAGCGGCGGCTCGATCTTGAGCGGACCGCAAACCACTTCGCACGCCGCGCCCGCCAGCCAGAACGGCCACACCGGCAAGTGCATGCGCAGCGGCTTCACCCCCGCCTCCTCGGCGATCAATTCGACGAGCGCGTTCAATGTCATGAACTCGTCGCTCCCGATCAATGTAAGTGCGCCCGATCGCTGCCGGCGACTCGCCCGCGATCCGGAGGCCCTCAACGAGATCGTCAATGTGCACCATGCTGAACAGCGCGTCGCCCTTGCCCAGAATCGGGGAAGCGCCGATGCGCGACGCCCCTGAACATCTTCAACAGCCGGCGATCGCGCGGGCCGTACATCGGCATCGGGCGCACGACGGTGAGCGGCACGCCGAGTCTGGCGGCGGTGCTCAGCGCCTGCTGCTCGCCTTCGAGCTTGGTGCGCTGATAAATGTCCCCAGGGCTGAACGGCGACGACTCGGTGGCGGGTCGATGCTCGATGTCGCCGTGAACGCCCACGGTACTGATGTGCACGACGCGCCCGACGCCGGCGCCAGCGGCGGCGATGATGAGCCGCGAGGGACCCTCGACGTTCACCGAACGAAACTCCTCGTCCGGCAATCCGATCTGCCTGAAGATCGATGCGAAGTGATAGACCACGGATACGTCTCGCAGCGCGCGGCTGAGCGAGGCCGAGTCCTTCATGTTGCCGACGGCGACCTCGACGCCCGCGAGCTCGAGGGCTCGAGCGTGCGAGCGGTCGCGGACCAGCGCGCGCACGCGGTAGCCCCTGCCGACGAGTGACCGCAGCATGGCCGAGCCGGCGAATCCGGTAGCGCCCGTGACGAGCACACGCCCGGGATGATCGCCGGCGGTGCCAGGGAGGCCGTACAGATCTCCTGGTGCTTCGTACTGCGGTTCCGTCAACGTCCGGCCAATGCGCAGGGTATCAAGGCGACTAGTATAAGGCATCTTTCTGATAGACGCCCCAGGTGCGCGAGGCGTATCGACCGAGTTCGATCGCTCGTCCTCTGTGAGTCATCGTGGTGCTTCGTGCGATCATCGCGCCGTCCTTTGTCCCGCAGCGCTTGCCCAGCAACCCCTCGAAAACACGGAGCACGCTTCGCGTCACCGTCCACACGGTGATTCGCCTCGTCATCATCGGCGCCGCGGTGTATGGGATTTGGCGCTGGGTGGATTGGTCCCGAGTCTGGGCGGCGCTCGGCACGATGTCGCCCGTGGCGCTGGTGATCGCGGTCGCGCTCGCGAGTGCGGATCGCGTCCTCATGGGCTTCAAGTGGCGTCAGCTCGTGCGCGCCGCCGGCGGATCACTCCGCCTGCGTGACGCGACCAGCATCTATTTCCAAACGTGCTTCACCGACCTGGTCTTCCCCAACGTCGTCGCATCCGAAGGTTTGCGCGTCTACCTCGGCCGTCGCCTCGGGATTCCCCTCGCGCTGCTGTTCGGTTCGATGACGATCGAGCGGATGATCGCCGCCGCGGTCGCGATCGTGCTCGCGGGAGGCGGTTTGCTCTATCTCGCCGCGGCCGTCGAGCCGCAAATGCGCCTGGTCTTTCTCGAGATCATTGCGGCGACGGCGGTGGTTGCGCTGTTCGGACTTCTCGCCGTGTGGTGGACGCCGCTGCATCGGGTCGCGGGCCGTGTGCTCCGCGAACGAATCTCTCCGAAGGTGTTTCAGCTGCTCAAGAAGATCTCCGCATCGCTGGTGGAATATCGCGGAAAGCCGGCCGTCCTCGCGATCAACCTCGGCCTCGCGATCGCGGAGAATCTGCTGCAGATCGTGAACTTCTACGTGATCGGTCGCGGCCTCGGCATCCGCGTCCCGTTGCTGCCGTTCTTCGCGGCGATCGCGGTCACGGCGCTCGTGCGCAGGCTCGCCATGCACGTGGAGGGACGCGGGCTCGGCGAGGGCGCCGCGGTGGTGATGTTCGCGCTGCTCGGCGTGCAGAAGGACGCGGCGGTGGCGCTGACGTTCGCGCACTATGCGTTGTGGCTGCTGGCGTCGCTGCCCGGCGCGTACCTGTTATTCCGGAGTGGCGTGAAGTTCCGGGATCTGGAGAGCGCCGCGGGCGGCTGATCTGGCGTCGGAACAGACGGTGGCGCACTCTTCGCCATGCCGAACGACGCAACGACGCAACCGACCACTACCTCGTCGAACACTCCCGCCTCTCGCGGCGTTCGCGTGCGCACGATCACTGCGGGCGTCGCGATGGCGCGCGGGCTGGACCGCGACGCCGTCGCGCGCGCGCTCGAGTTGCTCGCGCGCGCACAGAAGCGCTTCGAGACAGAGGGATACGAGGTGCAAACCACGCGCATCGCGATGCCGCCGGTGATCGCGGAGCTCGACTCGAAGGCTCGTCGCGCGGCGCTCGCCAGCATCACCGAAATCGATGCGCTGGTCTCATCGAAGGGCGCGGTGTGCAGCATCGGCCCGGTGCTCACGGCCGATCGCGCCGACGACGATCTCGCCGAGTGGTCCGCCAGCCTGGTGCGAGCGACGAAGAGCACCTTCTTCAGTACGGTGTCGGCGTCGGGCGCGGGCGGCGTACACACCCGCGCCGCGCGATCTGCCGCGGAGGTCATGCATGCAGTGGCAGGCGCGGTTGCGGACGGGAAGGGGAGCTTCCGATTCGCGGCCGCGTCAAACATTCCGCCAGGCACGCCGTTCTTCCCGGTGGGATGGCACGATGGACCGAGCTCGATCGCGATCGGCCTCGAGACGGCCGGGCTGGTGCACGACGCGTTCGACGATGCCACCGACGTCGAGGACGGGCGCCGACTGCTGGTCGAGCGAATGACGACGGAGCTGCAAGCCGTCGAGCGGATCGCGTCGGCGATCGCGGCCGAAGAGAAGGTTCGCTATGGCGGAATCGACCCGTCGCCGGCGCCGATGGGCGCCGTGAGCATCGGGGCGGCGCTCGAGGCGCTCAGCGGCGTCCCGTTCGGCGACGCGGGAACGCTTCGCGCGTGCGCGGTTGTGACGGACGTGCTCAAGAGGATCCCGGTACAGCAGTGCGGCTTCGCGGGGCTGATGCTCCCGGTGCTCGAAGACGAGATGCTCGCCAGGCGCGCGAACGAGGGACGTTACGGGCTTCGCGACTTGCTCCTGTTTTCCAGCGTCTGCGGCACAGGGCTGGATGTCGTGCCCGTGCCCGGGGATACGCCCATCGAGACGTTGACGAACATCGTGCTCGACGTGGCCGCGCAGTCCGTGAAGCTGCGAAAACCGCTGTCGGTGCGCCTGTATCTCGTTCCGGGAGCGAAGCCGGGCGACCCGATGCACGTCGACGACCCACTGCTCACCGACAGCGTCGTCTTTCGCGCCTGACGATCAGAAAACGTTCTTCGCTCGGTCGCCCTTTGTGAACAGCACGCTCGCGTGCTTCTCTCCCGCGGCGGACTGGACGATGTTGATCTGATCGTCGAACAGCTCGCACAGCATCTGATCGGAGAGCTGGAGCACCTCCGGCGCCGAGGCATTTGCCGCGCGAACGCAGAGCCAGAGCAGATCATTCGCGCGACGCGAGCCGCACCACGCGAGCGGCACGGAGTGACCAGCCGCATCGCTGAGCCGGAACGTGCCGCTCACATACGCGAACGCCGCGGCGTCGGATACCCGATCGTCGCTGGGCGTTGCAGCGCCGCCGCGTTTCGCCACGGCCGCAGCGAAGTCTCCCGCGAACACGCGAATGCTTCCTTCGAGCATGCGTCCGCGCACATCGTAGGTGAGCTGCACGAGCGTCGTGTGCAGCGGATGCGCCGTCTCGCTCGTGGCGCCGAGTGAGATCGCGGCACACGAGAGCGACAGCGCGATCGCTCCGAGCGCTCGAATTCCGCGGCGCATCACCATGGCGCACGCTCGATCGCCCAGTGCGCCGCCACCACCGCCACGAGCGATGACACCGCCACCACCCGCAGCCTCAGCGGCGTAGGCGCGCGCGCCGGAAGGCGTAGCCACGCGATTGCGCAATCGATTCCGTAGAGAACAGTGAAGGCGGCGATCAGCACCACCACCTGTCCAAGCTCGATCCCCACGTTGAAGCCGAACAGCGGCAGCGCGACGTGATCGACGAAGAGACTCTTCAGATAGCTCGCGAAGCCCGCGCCGTGAACGAGCCCGAACACGCCCGCGAAAACCGGCCGATAGCGGCCATTCCACAGCGCGCCGCCGCGATCCTTCACGACAATGTTCTCCACCGCCGTGATCATGATCGTCAGCGGGATCAGAAACTCCACCAGGTCCGGCGAGATCGTCAGCACGCCGGTGACCGCTAGCGCGAGCGTGATCGAGTGACCCACCGTGAACGCGGTCACGACCCAGAGCGTCGAGCGCCAGTCCTTGAAACGATAAATGGCCGCGAGCGCCAGCAGGAACAGGATGTGGTCCATCGCGCTCAATGTCGACGATGTGCCGAAAGCCAAGCTGGATGAACGTCGCGAGCTCGCTCATTCGGCCGCTCCTGCCTCGAGATACGGATTGAGCGCGCGCGCGTGGGCCAGCTCGCCCGTGGCCACGTCGATGCGGCCAAGCGCGCGATCGATCATGGAGGCGTGGTAGAAGAGCATCGCGTCCTGCGTGCCGAGCGCGAGGGCGTGCGTCATCATCTCTCGCGCCTCGGCGTCGCGGCCGCAAGCGTGGAGCGCCCAGGCGACCACATCGTAGCCGTAAATGTCCTTCCGCGTGTGCAGCTCCTCCTGTGCCTTCGCCAACACCTCGTTCACGCTGCGATGATGATCGAGCAGGAAGAGACTCCACGCGCGGTGGTACGCCGTCGCCTGCTTCGACACCGCAACCTCCATCGCGTGCGCGTATTCGTCGGCCTTCGCGCTGTCGCCCAGCGCGAGATATCGAGTCGCTGATGATCCCGAGCGTCGCGGGGTCGAAGCTGACGGCGACCGACCGCTCGCCGTAGTCGATGGCGGATTTCCAGTGGTGGCGCGCACCCTCGAGCTTCGCCATCGCGGACAGCAGCCGGTAATCATCCTCGTGCTCGACGAGTCCGCGTGCGTAATCGCTCGCCGCCTCGTCGATTTGCCCGCGACGAAGCTGCAGGTCGCCCATGCGCAGCCAGAACCAGGCCTTCTGCTCGGCCGGCACCTCCGCCCTGTCTGCGATCGCGAGGAGCGACGCATTCATCAGGCGATACGCCGAATCCGGATGCCCCTGAAGCTCCGCCCAGCGCGCAAGCCTCGGCGCCACCGACAGGTCGCTCGCATTGCCGGCCACGCTCGCGAAGCTCGCGCGCGCATCGTCGTAATGGCCGAGCTCCATCTGGATCTCGCCCACCGAGGCGCGGAAGGCGGCGTTCGATGCGTCGCGCTCGCTGAGATCCTGCGCGATGCCGAGTGCGTCGCCGAAACGATGCTCCGAGAGGAGCGAAGCGGCGAGCGCCTGTCGCGCCTTCGTGTTGTGCGCCCCGCGATTGTACAGCGACCTGCGCGCGGCGCTCTCGGAACGAAGGACGTCCTGGTAGTCGCCGGTGGCACGCGCACGGCGCATGTAGAAGAGCGCGAGCGTGCCAAGCGCCATGCCGCCAGTCGGATCGCGTCGCGCGACGCCTTCGTAGAACGCGATGTTCGAATCGAGCATCTGCGCGGGCGTGAGGCGCGGTTGCTCGGACGCGACCGGCCTCGGCTCGTAATCTCCCCGAGTGAACACGACCATCGCGGCGGCGGCGGCGCGATCGCGATGCAAAGTGCAGCGACCCAGCGATTCCTGTTCGACATGTCAATCTCCACGCGCCTCGCGTGCCCGCCGCAGCTCGCGACGGGGCACGCTCGGCGAGATCATGCGGGCGGAAGGAGATACGGGAACGCGTCCGAGTGACGTCCCGGGTCGGCGACGTTATCGGTGCACAGCGGCAGCGCGAAGTTATCGCACACCTTGTGCGTCGGATCGCCGAGGAGCGGGCCGAAGATCGCCGTGAGTCCGGCGTCGACGACGTCGTCGCTTGGCTTGCGTCCGCCGTAGCCGTTGGCCAACGCCCAGCTCAGCCAACCAGCCGTGCCCGGGTCCTTGTCGAGCTGCACGATGAGCATGTCCGGCAGCAGCACCGATGCGAGCGTGTTGCCGATGACGGGGTCGCGGCCAAAGGAAGTCGGAAAGGCCGCCACGCGTGGGACCGAACGCGGCGACGTCGGCCGCCGGTCCGATCGATCCGTGAAATGCGTGATCCTTCTTCGCCAGGAACACTTCGCTCACGAGCGGATTGCCCAGGCGTTGCACCTGGTTGTATTCGCGCGTGGTTGGTCCGGTCGAGCCGTTGTTGTCGTTGCTGCAGGCGGCGAATGCCAGCAGGCACGTAGCGAGCGCGGGGCCGAGCATCCGGCGTACGGCGCCGCGACGAATGATGCCGTGTCGCATTTTGATTTTCCTCTGTGGTGTGCGCGGAGTGGAAGTCATGTCAGCGGCTGATCGTGCCCCAAACGCCGATCTTGTCGCTCGCGGTGCCTCGCAGCTGCGATTTCGGAAGCTCGATCACGATCGACAGCACGTTGAACGGATGTCCGCCCGTGCCGCCGAGGATGTCGACTGCGGCGCCGGGCGCGCGGAAGCTGCCCGCGGTGGCCGTGTCGGGGAGCTGCGAGAGCGGCCCTGTCACGGGCTTGCGATCGGGGATGATGCGAAAGAACTGCTCGAGATCGATGTAGAACGGATCCTGTCGCGGGCCGGCGAATACCTGCATGCCGCTCGCGCTGCCGAGAACCGTGGCGACCTTGCCGCTGACCGAAGGTGCGGCGGAGGAGACCGTGTTGCGCATCGCGCCTACGACCGGCGGCGCCATTGGGCCGCGCACTTCCACAGTCTGGTTCGCGCCGGAGCCGCTGAACGTCACCTGAATCACCAGGTCTTCGTTCGCGTCGCCGGTGTTGTCGACCTTGAACTGGTAGAGCAGGTTGTCATCGAAGCTGGTGACGCCGGGCGCCGCTTCCGCCGGCGTGAGGAGCGCCCAGCTGTTGAGCACGAGCGCGATGCGGTCGGGGCTCGAGCCGGGGAATGCGTAGACGTCCGTCATGTCCATCGACGGATTGAGCTCGACGTCGGCCGTGTCCTGATGGTCCGATGCGAGACTGCGCTTGACGAGAAGACCGGTTGCCGTGACGACCACGGCCAGAATTGCGATCCACACGCGCGATCGCGTTCTGATGCTGTTGTGCCAGTGCATGGCTGCCTCCCAACGGGTGAGAAAGGGTCGCGGGTGCGACCGAGGCATCGGGCGATACCTGGCTCTCTACGTCGGGATCTCGCGATTGGATCTGTGCGAGAATAACGAACAGGTGCACCAATAATGTGGCCTCTGTTCAGTCCGTCTTGGCAGCCCCAACCAGGAATGGGGTCGTCGTCGGCTGGGGCGAGCCGCCCGCGGGCTCGTTGGTCACCGCGATCGCGGCCAGCGAATCGCTCGCCAGAGGGTACGTCGCGCGCACCAGGGCCGAGCCGTTTGGCTGCGGCGCGAAGGTGCCGGCACTCACCTTTTTCTGGTCGCGAGTGATCAGCCAGAGCTGATACGTATGCCCGGGCGCCGCGGCGGGCAGGTTGTAGGCGACGAAGGTCCAGCGGTTCGTGGGCTGATCCCAGAACATGCGCGCGTACGGCTGGCGCGCACTCGTCGCGGCGGCGTCGATCACCTTCACGCCGGGACCCGTGAGCCCCGCGACGATCGCCTGCTGCTCGGCGAGCCGCTGCTGCAGAGCGGTCGCGCTGTCGCGCAACGCCGAGCGCGCGTCCGAAAGGCGCTGGATCGACGGAGCGCAGCCGAAAGTCGTACGCGATGGCGCCGACCGCGATGAGGAGCGCGGCGGCCGCGAGCCAGGGCACGAGCGTGGGTCGAGCGGGCGCCGCGCTCGACGGCTGCTCCGGTCGCGGCTGGCGAATCGGCGTGACCTTCTCGCGATCGGCGGCGGCGCGCGCCACGAGACGCGCGCGGATGAGCGAGCTGCGCTCCGGCGACATCGTACGCGGGGGGAGCGACGCGCCGATCGACGCCGCGTCGTCGCGGAACTCCGCGAGCTCGCGCGTGCACTCGGCGCACGTACGCAGATGCGCCTCGAGCGCGCGGCGCTCCGAGGGAGACAGCGCATTGAGCGCGGCCAGCGCCAACATCTCGCGCATGGCATCGTGGTCGAATGCGGCGCTCATGGCGCTCCCTCCCGATGCTGGGCGAGCGGGGCTCGCAGCTTCTCGAGCGCCAGGCGCGCGCGCGTCTTCACCGTGCCGAGCGGAAGCGAGGTGCGCGAAGCGATCTCGCTTTGACTGAGCCCGCCGAAGTAGGCGAGCTCGATCACCTCGCGCTGTTCGGCGGGCAGCCGCGCGAGGGCAACTGCGATGTCGCGTGCGCGCTCCGACGATTCGGCGTCGCGCTGCGGATCCGGCGCGGGGGCCATCGCATCCGCGCGATCGCCGGCATCGGGCGACGTCGCGGTGGCGGTGTCGAGCGGATCTTCGGCGCGGCGACGCCACGCGCGCTGGCGATCGAGCGCGCGACTCCGCGCGATCGTCGACAGCCACGTGGAAACGGCGCCGCGCGAAGCGTCGTACCGTGATGCCTCGCGCCACGCCTGCCAGAACGTTTCCTCCACCGCGTCCTCCGCCTCGTCGGCCTGACCGAGCAAGTAATACGCGAGCGTGTGAATGGTCGTTGCATACCGATCGTAGAGGACGCCAAGCGCCTGCTCGTCGCCGGTAGCCATGCGCGCCACGAGTGCCGCGTCGGTATCAGCGGCTTGCGCGGACACGGAGTTCTGCGATGGGTACGTTCACTGAGCACCCGGCGGATTCATTGTGCGAGAAATGTAGGATGCCAGATGAAGGACGCCAGAGTACGTTGTCGAGGTGGCGCTGTGGACGTACGACTCCAGCGAAGTCTTGACTCACGGGGGGGACATGCTGCGGTTCCTGGGATTGCTGCTCCTGTTCGGCTCGCGCGCTGCCTGTGCACAGACTGGTTCGCCAACTCCGTCTGGCGCGATGACGGCGATCGTCGCCGCAGATTCCGAGTGGCTGGATGCCATGCGTCAGCACGATGCTGCGCGCATTGTCGCTCCGTATGACGAGCAGGGCGTGTTCATCACCGGCGATGGAACCGCAATTCGGGGACGGGATCTTATCGCCGATCTGTACCGCACGAGGTTCCACAACATCGTGCGCGTGCTGAGCGGCGGCATCGTGCAGGAGGGGACGCGGGCGGTGAACGACTCGCTCGTGATCGAGTGGGGGCACGGCGGAATGACCTACACCGACTCGACGGCCGCCGAGCACGCGTCCTACGGGCCGTACTTGACCGTGTGGCGTAGGAATCGCACGGGCAAGTGGTTGATCATTCGGAATCTGGTGTTCTGATCTGCGTCTCAATGCGCGCAGCGGAAGCCGACGCGCGGTCCGGCGCCGTTTGCCCTACATTGCCTGCGCAATCGCCTGAAAGCGCGGCGTCTCGCGTATCGGATCGAGATCGGTGTCGTGCTCGATCCATTCCTTGTGGCCGAAGCCCCTGTCGACGGCGGACTCGAGACTCGAGAGCGCCTCCTCCGTCATGCCGAGCAACGAGTATGCGCACGCAATGTTGTACAGCATGGTCGAGTCTTCTGGATCGATCGCAAGCGAGCGGCGGATGTATTCGACGGTGCGGTCGCGATCGCCCGACTTCGCCAGAATCGCGGCACCGAGATTGGTCGCTCGCGCGTCGTCGGGATTGAGCTCCAGCCGTTCGTTGATGAGCTTGAGCGCGCGCACGCGTGCGTCATCGGCCTCCGCGCCCATGCCCATGTCGCTGAGGACGACTGAGAGAAAGTTCGGCGCGAGAAAATCCTCCGGCCGCAGCAGCGACGCCCGCTCGAACATCTTGGCGGCGTCGGCGTTCCGCCCCTGCGACTTGAGCCCGCGGGCGTAGAAGTACGCCGCCTCGTAGAGCTTGGGATTGAGCCGCAGCGCCGTTTCGAACTCCTGATCCGCTTCCTCGAATCTCTTCGTGAGCGAGACCGCGATCCCGCGTGCCACATGCGCCTCGGCCAAATCGGGCTCCAGCTCGAGGGCTCGGCTGCTGGCGATGTCGGCCTGGCGCAGGTTGAACTCTCGAGCATCCCAGTTGGTATAGAGCAGCGAGCACGAGTCCGCCACGCCAGCGTAGGCGAGCGCATACTCCGGATCGATCTCGATCGCCCTGTTGAACATCTGCCGGGCGTACTCCACGCTCTTCCGTCGCCACTGATGGAAGTACTGTCGGCCGCGCAGGTAGTAATCGTAGGCCTGCACGTTGACCGTTCGCGGCTTCTCGATCGCCTTCTTCTCGCCCTCGGTGAGGATGACGCGGAGCGCCTTCACGATCGCCTGGGAGATGTCGTCCTGAATCGCGAAGACGTCTTCCAGCTCGCGGTCGTATCGCTCTGACCAGAGATGATAGCCGTCGGCGACATTCACGAGCTGCGCGGTGATGCGGAGCTTGTTCCCCATCTTGCGGACGCTGCCTTCGAGCACCGTCGACACCTTGAGCTTGCGGCCGATCTCGCCGATGTCCTCGTTCTTCCCCTTGAACGCGAACGACGATGTGCGCGAGGCAACCCGAAGGTTCTGGATCTTCGTCAGCGCATTGATGATCTCCTCCGCCATTCCGTCCGTGAAATACTCGTTATCCGGATCGGCGCTCATGTTGGCGAAGGGCAGTACCGCAACGGATTTTGCCGCCGAAACGATCTGCTGCGGCGTCGTCTGGGTGTCCGTCGGGGTGTCGAGACTGCTCGACCCCAGCGCCTGGGCGAATAACGCCGAGGTCTTGTACCGGTCCGAGACGTCGGTCGACATCGCCTTGAAGACGGCGCGCTCCACGTTCTCCGGCACGCTCGCCCGCAGCTCGCGCACATGTCGCGGCGCTTCGGTGAAGCGCTTCGCGAGGATGGCCGCCGCGGTCGGTCCCGTGAACGGCCGCTGACCCGAGAGCATCTCGAAGAGAACGCACGCCAGGCTGTACTGGTCGCTTCTCCCGTCGAGCTGCTGCTCGCCCGCCGCCTGCTCCGGACTCACGTACGCGGGAGTGCCCACCATCATCCCGGTCTGCGTGAGCATTTCCGTCTGGGAGCCCGCCGCGCTGACGGCCTTCGCGATCCCAAAGTCCATCACCATGGGCTCGCCCTCGTGAATCATCACGTTCTCCGGCTTGATGTCGCGATGAACGACGTTCTGCCGATGAGCGTAGTCGAGCGCGGAGGCGATGCCTCGCGCGTGGTGAATCGCCTCGTCGATCGGAAGTTGCTGTTGGCGGTCGAGTCGCTCGCGAAGGGATTCGCCCTCGACGTAGGGCATCACATAGTACAGAATGCCCTCGATCTCACCCGAGTCGAAGAGCGGCAGGATGTGCGGATGATTGAGGCGCGCGGCGACCCTGATCTCGCGGAGGAACCGGTCGGGGCCGAGCGACGCGGCGAGCTCCGGGTGCAGCACCTTGAGCGCCACCACGCGGTCGTGCTTCGAGTCCTGCGCGAGGTACACGGTTGCCATCCCGCCGCGCCCGAGCTCCCGATCCAGGCTGTACGTCGGAGCGAGGACCTCCCGGATGCGCTGGATTGGCAGTATCATGCTGGTGTGGCCACTCGATTCGGGGACGGCTTCAACGCGCAATCAGGTGATGCCAATGTACGGATGCGCCGAAGCTCCGTCCAGAAACCGGTTCGCCACATTGATTCTGCTTCTGAAGTACCAGGGAAATCTGAACTGGCATTCCAGTGTGTCCACCCTGGGTGCCTTGAATGACGAGGAGCTCACTCGGTGATCGCTCTAGCGCCGAGAATTACTGCGCAAGGTGACCCCTCATGAGCTCCGGCCGTCCTCGACGTTTTTTCCCCTAGCGCTGCAGCACGACCTTGAGCGCGGTGAGTCCCGAGCGCACGACTGACGCCGCAGGCGTAGTGCTGGGGAGGCTCCGGCCGAGCGGCTGTGGAAGCCCGCGGAAGGCGGCCTGATAGGTATTTCCGAGCGCGCCATACACGTCGGAGCCCCAGCAGTACGAAGTGCCGTCCGTCGCCGTTCCACAGGTGTGACGACGGCCCGCGGAGATGCTGGTGAACGACAGGCCACCTCCCACGGCGATCGGTGTCGCACTGCTGCTCGGGCCCGGGCCGTTCCCCAACTGATCGTCGGCGTCGGAGCCCCAACAGTACGCAGCTCCGCTCTGTGTGAGTGCGCATGCATGAGCCCCACCTGCGCTGATCTGCACGAATGAGAGCCCGCCACTCACGAGGGTTGGCGTCGAGGGCGCGCCGATTCCGGCACCCCAACAGTAGGCTGCGCCGCCAGACAACCCGCACGTGAAGGAAGATTGAAGCCGCCCGAGATCGATTCCGGCGCTGATGGATGTGAACACATGCCCGCCAATCACAGCAACGGGAGTGTCGCTTGGAGCAGTGTTTCCCGTGCCGAGTTGTCCGAGGGAGTTGTCTCCCCAGCAGAAGGCAGCTCCGGAGGGAACGAGTCCACACGTGTGTCCGTAGCCTGCACTGATGGCGGCGAGAAGCAGCGGCGTCTGCTGACTCGTCACGACGGGGATTGGCGTCGTGCTGTTGATGCGGCGCGCGTCGCCGAGCTGCCCGAACTCGTCATTTCCCCAACAGAACGCGATGTCCGACACAGTGAGACCACATGCATGATGCCCACCGGCGGTCACGGCCGTGTAGCCCCCGGGTCCGAATACGACACTCGGTACTGTGCTTGACGTCGTCGTGCCGTCTCCCAGCTCTCCAAAGGAGTTGTCTCCCCAGCAAGCTACCCTGGTGTCGCTCATCAGCCCGCACGCTAGTGAATCTCCAGCACTGACCGAGGCGAAGCGAGGCGCGGGGTTCACAAGACCCGGGAAAATAGAGCAATGGAGCGGTCCTGAGCCTTCCCCGAAACAAACCGAATCCAACGAGAAGCCGAGCTGCCCGACGTCATTCAGGCCCCAGCAAAGGACGCGTCCAAGATTCTGCATTGCGCACGTCGATTCACCTCCGCCGTCCAACGCGAATGGCTCGGCAGACAGAACGAAGAGACTATCGTGCGCTGTCTTGTCCCCTGAACTCAATGTGAGTATGGACACTCCCGTGTCGAGCGCAGTGACGATCCCGGAGTCATCGACTATAGCGACGCGCGTATTCGAGGATGAGTACGCAAACGTGGCATTCGTTACCAGTGCACCCGTCGAATCCAGAGCACGAACAACAATTCGTGCACGATCCCCCACGAGCAAGCTATCCTTGCCCGGAATGAATTCGAGAGAATGTGATTGGTCCCGTCTGACAAGGACGGCCAAGACCGCACTGTGGACTGGTCAGGCTATCACTCGAGCAGGCTAAGGAGAGCGTCGCAGCAACTAACGCAACGGATCGAACGGCACGGCGCATGGACATCTCCAACGGGTGAGCACGACATGTGAGTACTATCTGCAGACGGATCGGCTCCGAATCACTATCGAGCAGCGACGAATGTTCGGCGTCCGATACCGGCACCGGCAGTATTGCAATGCGATCGCGCGCCAGCGGAGGCTCTCTCGGTGGTCGAATGATCGACGCGGGCGCGAAGGCCTCCATAATACAAGAGCGCACGAACCCAGCAAGAGCTTCAGAACGAGACGGGCGCGCCGAGGGGTGCGTCGCTCTCAAATAGAGGGACGACTATCAAGGAAGACTGTATCGATCCATTACAATCGTCTAATACTCTGCAGAATCGACGACAATGGTATCGGAGAGATAATGCTGCACTATCTGCTCCTGGCACCGCTGCGCGACAGGCGATGGTCTCATCGTATGAACCCGTCAGCTGCGTCGCATTTCAGATCCTACGTTCCGTATTCTTACTCGGTAGCCGACCGGCGCACGTCCCATCCCACTTTGTCGCGGCTGTGCTGCTCGCGGCGAGCAGCATCGGCTGCCACGATGCGCTATAACACCATGCGAAAGCCGGGACTCGAACCCGGACGGGTTTCCCCACTGGATCCTAAGTCCAGCGCGTCTACCAATTCCGCCACTTCCGCGTGTTGTCGCGACGACCGCCCAGTAATATGTGCGGCTCGAGCGACGCCGGCACCTCCGGGATTCGGCAGCGACTCTCGCATCGTCGGCCGTCAGCGCCTTCCTGGGCCCCACAACGCTCACCGGGGAACCAACCCACTCGCTCGGACGATTTATCCAGTGATGTCCGGGATTCGGTTTCTGCCAGCCCCGGCCCCTCGTCATCAATCGTACGGATCAAAGTTCCCCGAACCAGGATAGTCGTGCTTTCGTTTCACTCGTCGCAACGCTCCAACCCCAAGCCGCAACGCGATCGCAGGTTGCCGCTCCTCCTTACCGGCGCAGCCCTCACTGGCATTCTCGCACTGCGTCCCGATTTCGCCGCGAACATTCCCTGGCAGACGATCGCCGGATGCGCGCTCCTCGCCGTGAGCGTCCGTGGCGCCGTCGCATCCGCAGTGCGCACCGGCGATCTCTACGCCGACACTCTCGCTCGCTCATCGTGGCCCGGGAAGCACCCCTCGCGCTGATCCACGATCCTATCACCTTGATGAAAAATTCGCCCGGCGCGCAACTGCACGCCGGGCGAATTTCTCTTTCTCTCCCTTCTTCAACGAACGCTCGATCCTAGTACCCCGGATTCTGCGTCAGCCCCGGTGTCACATCGATCTCCGACTGCGGGATCGGATACAGCTCCTGCGTGGCGTCGATTCCCATCACCGTCGGCGTGAGACCGAGCCGGTTCAGGTCGTGCCACCGGTCGCCCTCGAATGCCAGCTCGAGCCGACGTTCGGCCGTGATCGCATCGATCACGTCCTGCCCCGAGTGCCCGCCGAGCACGAACAGCGTCGCGCCCGCGCGAGCCTGAATCAGATTCAATTCCGACACCGCCGCCGCCAGCTGTCCATTGCGCGCCAGCGCTTCCGCCCTGATCAGAATGATCTCGCCCAGCCGGAGCACCGGAAAGTTTTCAGTGCCCGTGATCGAACGATACTTGGCGCCATACCGCCGGCTGCCGGCGTACTGGATGTTCCACTGTCCGCGCAGATCGGTCGGATCCCAGTCGCTTGCACCGCTCTCCTCAGGATCGAAGCTCGGCTGATACGCGTGCTCGAGGTCCGTCGTCGGCCGGAGCAGATACGTTCCGCCGAGCGCCTTCGCGAAGTAGTCGTAGGACAGAAAGCTCTGCTGGACGGACACGACCGTGGCGATGACCTTGAAGATGTCTTCAGGTGTGGCATTGCCGTTCGCGCTGAAGAGGTCCGAGTAGTTCGACGCGAGCGAGTAGCCAAAATCGTTTTCGACCGCCGCGGCTTCCGCCTCGGCTCCCACATAATCGCCCTTGTAGAACAGCACACGGGCACGCAACGCGCGAACCGCGCCCGCGGACGCCGTGGTCGTCGATGAGCTGTCGCTCATCAGAGCCGATGCCGAGTCGAGATCGTGCGTGATCTGATCGTACACCGCCGACACCGGCGAACGCGTGATCGTCGCGCCGGCATTCGGATCCGACGTCGGATGCAGCAGGATGGGGACGTCGCCGAAGAACTTCACGAGATCGTGATACATGAGCGCGCGAACGAAGTATGCCTCGCCCATGAGCTGACCTTTGGTCACCGGGTCGAAGTTCTGCAGCGCTCCTACCTTGTCCAGAATCTCGTTCGTTCGGTTGATGTTGTCGTACGCCTGGGCCCAAATGTTGAGCACCGAGGTGTTGAACGTCGAGATCTGATTGTCATCGATCTCGCCGTACGAGGTCGAGGTGCCGCTGAATTCGGCGTTGTCGGAGCTCAGGTCCCCGACCTCCGGAATATCGGAGCCGTAGGAGCTCAGGCTCTGCAGGCCGTGATACATCCCGGCGATCGCCGCGCGCGCCGATGTCGAGTCGGTGATCGCGGACTCCGTTGGCACGGTGTTCTTTGGTTTGACGTCGAGCGGTCCATTGCATCCTGCGACAATGGCGATCGACAGCACCGGCATCAGGAAGCGGTTTCTCATTGCTGATGTCATCCTGGCTGAGAAGTCATAGAGGTGAGTTGTCATGTTAGAACTCACCACTGATGCCGAGCGTGAACGTGCGCGCGCGGGGATAGGCGTAATAGTCGGTACCGAGATCGATGTTGGATGTGCCGTTGCTGTTCACGTCCGGATCGTAGCCCGTGTACTTCGTGAAGTTGTACAGGTTGTGTCCCGAGACGTAGAGCCGTGCATTCGAGAGGCCGCGCATCGCGAACAGCCCCGCGGGAAGCCGGTAGCTCAGCGTGATCTCCTGAATGCGAAGATACGATCCGTCCTCGATGAACCGGTCGGAGATGACGCGCCCACCAGAGGTGCCGTCGAAGCTCGCTCGCGGCTCGTTGGTGATGTCTCCCGGATTCTGCCACCGGTCGAGCGCGTACGCGTACTTGTTGTCGTACGAGTAGCCGCCGTCGTCGGCGAAGATGCGCATGAGGTTGAAGACCTTCGCGCCATGCGAGAACTCGAGGAACCCTCGGAGCTGGAAGTTCTTCCATCCGACGGTGTTTCCGAGTCCGCCAAAATACTTCGGCTGCGGATTGCCGGCATTGATCCGGTCGTCCGAATACAGGGCGTCCCCCGTCGCGGGATCCACGCCCTTGAAGTGCAGCACGTAAAACTCGCCGATCGGCTGACCCACGGCGGCGCGGCTGATGTCGCGATAGTTGTCACCCGTGACCGGCTGATCCGCGTTCAGCTTCGTCACCTCGTTGTGGTTGAACGGAGATGTTGAAGTCAGTGGTCCACGAGAAGCCATTGGGCGATGACGGCTTGAAGTTCACCGTGTTGAGTCCAAACTCGAATCCGCGATTCAGCACGTTCCCGATGTTGTCGAAGAACGAGCAGTAGCCGATCGTGCACGGCAGCTGGCGGCTCGTCAGCAGGTCGGAGGTGAGCTTGTGGTAGTAGTCCGCGATGATGCTGATCCGGCCGCCAAACGGGTAATAGTCGAGGCCGGCATCCCACTCCTTGGTGCTCTCCCACTTCAGATTCGGATTCGCAAACGCGAGCGGTGCGATGCCGGGCGTCACGCCGTAGTTCGCGGACCCATAGGTCGCGAGCGACGCAAAATTCGGAATCGACTGATTTCCCGTCTTGCCAAAGCTGCCGCGCAGCTTCAGTTGGCCGAATCTGTTGTTGAAATTCCCCATGAACGGCTCCTCCGAGATCACCCAGCCGGCGGAGACGGCGGGGAAGTAACCCCAGCGGTTGTTCACACCGAAGCGCGATGATCCGTCCGCTCGCAGGCTTCCCTGGAGCAGATAGCGATTCTTGTAGCTGTAGTTCGCTCGGCCGAAGAACGACTCGAGGTTGTTCGCGGTTGGTATTCCGCCGAAGTCGACGAGGTTGGTCGCGCTCCCCACGTACTGGAATTCCGGGCTGCTGAATCCCTCGCCACGAAGAAAGCTCGAGTTTTCGTTGTTGTACTCGATGCTTCCTCCGCCGACAACGGTCAGGGCGCTCCCCGCGTCCGAGCCACCCTGGTAGGTGAGATAGCTCTGGAGCAGGTAGTGATTCGTGTTGTCGAAGGTGGTCTGTGCGACGCCATGCGCGCCGAACGCGTAGTTGCCGACGACGAGCGGCGAACGCCACTGATTCTCGTTGTCGTGGAGAATGTCCACGCCCGCGCTTCCCGTGAGCGTGAAGTGCGAATTGAAGAGGTAGTTGCCCTCGAGGTTGCCGAGGATGTGGTCGGTGACCTCGGGGAGGCGGTCGTACGTTCCGATCGCGACCGGATTTGAATAGACCTCGCTGTTGTTACTCGGCGTCGTATCCGCGGTGCTCGTGAACGAGCCGTCCGGGTTCTTGACGTGATACACCGCCGGTTGGCCGATCGCGTTCGTGACGATGCCGTCGTTGCTGTTGTTGCCTTCGATGCGATCGTTGTTCTCGCGCGAAAGCCCGATCGACGTCTTGATCCGGAACTTCGGCGTGGCATCGTAGTCGACGTTGACGCGCGCGTTGGCTCGGTTGTATGCGGAGCCGAGCACGATGCCCTGCTGCTTGAAGAACGATCCCTCGACGTTGTAGCGGAGAGTCTCCGAACCGCCGCTCACGCCCGCGTGGAGATTCTGCACCGGCGCCGTGCGGAAGATCGCATCCTGCCAGTCGGTGCTGGTCGCGTCATCGACACCGGCAAAGAACTGAATGCCATCGCCGTCATTGACCGCGCCCTCGTTCATGTACGTGACGTACTGGGTCGCGTTCATCAGCTTGAGCTTCGTGGCCGCGTTCTGAATACCCGTCGACAGATCGATGTGGAACTTTGCCTTCCCCACCTGCCCGCGCTTCGTCGTGATCATCACCACGCCGTTCGATGCGCGCGAACCGTAGATCGCTGCGGATGCGGCATCCTTGAGCACCGTGATCGACTCGATCTCGTTCGGGTCGAGCCCGGTGATCGCCGTCGGTGCCTCGCTTCCCGCGGGGAAGAGCTGCTGCGCGAGCGCGTCATTCGCGATCGGCACGCCGTCCACCACATAGAGCGGCTGGTTCGAGGCAGAAAGCGATGCGGCGCCTCGAATGCGCACGCTGATTCCCGTTCCCGGCTCGCCGGAGTTCTGCGACACCTGCACACCGGCGGCCTTCCCCTGGAGTGCAGCATCGACTCCAGCCACCGGCTGGTCCTGCACGTCCTGACCGTCGACGTTGGTCACGGCACCCGTCACCTGGGCGCGCGTCTGGGTTCCGTATCCCGTCACGACCACCTCGGAGAGCACCGTCGAGACCGCGCGGAGCAGGAAATCCGCCGTCGCGGTGCCATCCAGCGTCGCAGTGACGTCGCGCTGGCCCGGCGCGTACCCAATGCGCTGCACGCGAATCGTGACGACGCCCGGCGGTACTCGCAGGGTGTACGCACCCGCGGTATCAGTGACGGTTCCTCGCGTGGTTCCCACCGCGATCACCTGTGCGCCGACGACTGGCTGATGATTCGCGGAGTCGGACACGACGCCGCGAACGATCGCCGCGGTTGGCGCAGTCGTTCCCTGCGCATTCGCGTGCGCAAACGGGGCCGCGATGCACGCAGCCGTGATGATCCTCCAAGTACGACGGGCAACCTTCATGGGCGATCCTCCAGCGGGGAGAGCGAGCGGAATCCGACCGATGCTCTGGAGCAGAGCGCCGGAAGCAGCAGCCGAATCGTGAAACGCCTTCGATGTATACGATGGCGCCTGACTAGAATGGGGGGCGGAGCACCTGCCCGCAAGGTCAGGCCGGAATTCGGACGTTTGCCGATTTCCTCACCGCCTAAAGAAATCTTCACCCCGGGAATGTACGCGGTTGGCCGCGAATCCGTTGCGCCTGACCTCAGAAATGTCGCCCGCCACCCATTTCGGGCAAAAAAACGCCCGGCGCACTTTCGTACGCCGGGCGATCTTGCTCACGTGGTAGGTCAGGCGGCCACTATCCGCCGATTCGCAGATTCACCACGCGCGACTGCTTCGCCTGCGTGTTGTATACAAGAAGGCTCACGACATTGCCATTCTTCAGCCTCGAGATCGACGAGTCCAGATCCGACACCGTTCGAATCGCGTGCGGCATTGGGTTCAACACCCGCACGATCACGTCCGCATCGGCGAACAGCTTCTGATACGAGGGACCGAGCGCATCCACGCTCATAACCACGAGCCCGCGCTGCGCGTCCGAGACCTCCGCACGACTCGCGCGATCCGCGGTCATCGGCTCCACCGAAATACCGAGCTTGTCGTAGCTCGCCGGCTTTGTCGCCGAACTGTCGGCCGAGTCATCGTTGTCGTCCGCGCTCGCCACCTGCGACTCGTTCGGAGCCTCGGCGAGCTTCACCTTGTACGAGTGCTTCTGGCCATAGCGCATCACGTCTACGCTCACCGTCTCGCCCGGCTTGTGGATGCGAATCACGCGCTGTAGCTGCGCGACGCGGTCCACGGGCGTGCCGTCGATCGCGACGATCACATCGCCCGCCTCGATCCCGGCCTGCTCCGCGGGGCTCGACTGGCCCGGCGTGCCGCCGCCAACCAACGCGCCACGAATCTCCTTGAGCCCAGCAGCCTGCGCGTCTTCCGGACGGAGGTCGGTGATCGACACGCCGAGGATTGCGCGGCGCACGCTGGCCGTACTGAATGAGTCGTTCATCGACCGTCTTCGCGAGCGTGATCGGAATCGCGAAGCCGTAGCCCGAGTAGTAGCCCGTGCCGCTCGCGATCGCGCTGTTGATGCCGATCACGTCGCCATGGATGTTGACCAGCGGTCCGCCGGAGTTGCCCGGATTGATCGCGGCGTCCGTCTGGATGTAGTCGATGATCGCGTACTGGTTGCGTACAGACCGCGAAGCTGGCCGCTGCGCCCCTTCGCGCTGATGATGCCCGCCGTGACCGTGAAGTCGAGGCCGAGCGGATTGCCGACCGCGAGCACCCACTCACCGACGCGCGCCTTGTCGTCGTCGCCGAGCCGATCGTCGGGAAGTTCGTTCGCGTCGATCTTGATCACGGCGACGTCGGTCGTCGGATCACGCCCGATGACCTTCGCCTTGAACACACGCTTGTCGAGCAGCGTCGACCGTGAGCTTGTCGGCGTCCGCGACGACGTGGTTGTTCGTGAGGATGTATCCGTCTGCGGTGACCGATGAAGCCGGAGCCGCTCGCCTTCCATCGGCTGCTGTTGCTGCTGCCGGGGATCGAACTGCTTGAAGAAGTCTTCCATGCCGGGCGGTACCTGCTGCTGCCCGCGCGGGTTCCTGACCGGGCGCGCCGTGACGCTCCGATCTCGAATGGACACGACGGCCGGCGTCACGTGCTCGGCGATCGCGACGAACGCGTTGCTCGCCTCAGTGACCTGTTGCACCGCCGCCTGCGGGGGCTTCGCGCCGGCGCCAGCCTGCTGCGCATATCCGAACGGGGTGAGATTGAAGCCGGCCGCGACGACCAACCCACCGATGAACGCGACGGCGGCGACGATGCCGACCGTCATGCGTGTAGAAAAGCGAGACGCCATTGCAAATCCCAACTCGTGTAAAGGGTTGTCCAGTACTACACCACGCGTCGCCGGCAAGTTTATGCGTTGCCGGCGGCGTGCGGTGCCGGATCCATGAATTATTTCTTTTCTTCGTCCACGATCTCGTAGTCGGCATCGACCACGTTGTCGATCCCTTCGGGTTCGCCTGGGCGCTCGCCGTCGCCGCTTCGTCCGTGGCGGTGGCTCCTGCCTCCTGCCGCGCCTGTCTGCGCGTACAACGACTGACCCGCCTCGCTGAACGCCGCGTTCAGCTCTTCCTGCGCGTGCCCGGATCTCGTCCATGTCGTCGCCGTCGGAGCGCCTTGCGCGCGCGCTCGACCGCCGCGTCGAGCTTCGACTTGAGCTCGGCCGGCAGCTTGTCCGACCACTCCTTCGCGTTCTTCTCGACCTCGTACGTCAAGCCTGTCGAGGCGATTCCGCGTGTCGATCTCCTCGCGCTTGCTCTTGTCCGCGTCCGCGTTCTGCTCGGCGTCCTTCACCATCTTGTCGATGTCGGTCTCCGACAGCCCGCTCGACGCCTCGATCCGGATCTTCTGCTCCTTGCCGGTCGCCTTGTCCTTCGCGGACACGTGCAGAATGCCGTTCGCGTCGATGTCGAAGGTGACCTCGACCTGCGGCATGCCGCGCTGTGCCGGCGGAATTCCGGTGAGCTGGAACTTGCCGATGGTCTTGTTGTCCGCGGCGAGCTCGCGCTCGCCCTGCAGCACGTGGATCTCAACGGTGGTCTGGTTGTCCTCCGCCGTCGAGAACTCTCGCGACTTCTTGGTCGGGATCGTCGTGTTCCGCGGAATGAGCACCGTGGTCACGCCGCCCAGCGTCTCGATGCCGAGCGAGAGCGGAGTCACGTCCAGGAGCAGTACGTCCTTCTGCTCGCCGGTGAGCACCGCGCCCTGAATCGCCGCGCCGATCGCGACGACTTCGTCGGGGTTGACGCCCTTGTTCGGCTCCTTGCCGAAGAAGTCCTTGACGATCTCCTGCATCTTCGGAATGCGCGTCGACCCGCCGACGAGAATCACCTCGTCGATTTCCTCGGGCTTGATGCCGGCGTCCTTGAGCGCCTGCTGCATCGGCGGAATCGTGCGCTGGATGAGATCGTCCACCAGCTGCTCGAACTTCGCGCGGGTCAGCTGAGTAGTTGAGGTGCTTCGGACCGGACTGGTCCGCCGTGATGAACGGCAGATTGATGTCCGTCTGCTGCGTGCCGGACAGCTCCATCTTCGCCTTCTCGGCGGCCTCCTTCAGGCGCTGGAGCGCCATCGGATCCTTCGAGAGGTCGATCGCCTGATCCCTCTTGAACTCGGCCACGAGCCAATCGATCACGCGCTGGTCGAAGTCGTCGCCGCCGAGGTGCGTGTCGCCGTTGGTGGACTTCACCTCGAACTGACGCGAGCCTTCGACATCGTAGAGCTCGAGCACGGAGATGTCGTACGTGCCGCCGCCGAGATCGAACACGGCGACCTTCTCGTCCTTCTTCTTGTCGAGGCCGTACGCGAGTGCCGCGGCCGTCGGCTCGTTGATGATGCGGAGCACATCGAGCCCGGCGATCTTGCCGGCGTCCTTGGTCGCCTGGCGCTGCGCGTCGTTGAAGTACGCAGGCACGGTGACGACCGCCTTGGTCGACCGTGTGGCCGAGGTAGTCCTCGGCGGTCTGCTTCATTTTCTGGAGGATCATCGCCGAGATCTCGGGCGGCGTGTACCGCTTGCCCGCGATCTCGACCGATGGCGACGTCGTTCGCGCCGGCCACGACCTTGTACGGGACGCGCTTCATCTCCTCCTGGACCTCGGGCATCTTGCGCCCCATGAAGCGCTTGATCGAGAAGACGGTGTTCTGCGGGTTCGTGACGGCCTGGCGCTTGGCGACCTGGCCGACGAGGCGCTCGCCGTCCTTGGTGAAAGCCGACGACCGACGGGGTGGTGCGCCCGCCTTCGGCGTTCGGGATCACGACCGGATCGCCACCTTCCATGACGGCGACGACGGAGTTCGTGGTGCCCAGATCGATTCCAATTACCTTTTCGGCCATGACAAGCCTCGAATGTTGTGTGAAAGCATAGGAGCGGAAGCTGTGCTCCCCTCTGCCTCTGTTGAACCTTAGTCGTGCGCCGAATGTTCTGGCAATTGAGGTGCCCGTGATATGAGCCTTTTTGACAGGTTACGGACGAACTCGGACCGGTATGTCTGTTACTGTGGCGCATTTAGAGCATTCCGCCGCTGCCGCTGAGTACGCCTTTAAGGCATAGGAGACCAGATGATCCCGTTGGGCGACAACATCCGGCCGCCTCGCACGCCGGTGATGACGTACCTGCTCTTGGCCGGGACCTGGGCGGTGTGGCTGCTCGTGCAACAGGGCGGCTTCGACCCTCAGGTAGTCGCGGCCACCGTGTGCAACCTCGGGATGGTGCCGGGCGAGATCACCCATTGCGTCGCGGTCGGCTTCGAGGTTCCCATCGGACCAGGCATGGCGTGCGTGATCGACAACGATCGGATCAATGTGTTCACGCCGCTGCTCTCCATTTTTCTCCACGGCGGATGGGGCCACATCATCGGAAATTCGATCTACCTGCTCGTGTTCGGGAAGAACGTGGAGGGAAGCATGGGCGCGATGCGCTTCCTGGTGTTCTACCTCCTGTGCGGGCTGATGGCCGCGGCGTCACACATCGCGATCAACCCGACATCCGCGGTGCCGACCGTCGGTGCATCGGGCGCGATCTCTGGAATCCTCGGCGGCTACCTCGTGCTGTTCCCGCACGCGCGCATCCGGATGTACTTCCCTCCGATCTTTTTCTTCTCGATTCCGGCGGTGCTCGTGCTGCTGTTCTGGTTCGGTGAGCAGCTCCTCGCCGGGCTACCGCAGCTCTCCGCGGTCGACAGGAATGTGATGGGCGGCGTAGCCGTATGGGCGCACGTCGGAGGCTTCCTCGCGGGCGCGCTGCTGGTTCGCATGTTCACCAAGCCATCCACGCCAACCACGCAGTTCGTGAATATCTAGGGGTTGGCCGACAGGGCGGGGGGCGCGTAGCTTCCCTGTCACGATTGCGAAGCTACCCCCACCGGATAGATCGATAGCCGTGCGGCTCATTCCACGCGACACCGCGTTCTTCGAGATGTTCTCCGATCTCGCCAAGCACGCCACGACATCCGCCACGCTCCTCCACAATCTCTTCGCCGACCCCGCTCACGTCGAGCGCTTTACGGCCGAGATCAAGGAGGTCGAGCATCAGGCGGACAACATCACGCGCAATGTGATCAATCGCATCGACAAGTCGTTCGTCACCCCGATCGACCGCGAGGACATCCACCTGCTCGTGTCGCAGCTCGACAACGTCGTGGATCTCATCGACGGCACGGCACGGCGGGCGGCGATGTTCCACATCACCGAGGTGAAGGAGCCCGCCAAGCGCCTCTGCAATGTGCTGCTCGAGGCGACGCGATCGATCGAGAGCGCGGTGATGAACATGCGCGACTCGAAGCACGTCGTGATGCGCGGCCGCGAGATCAAGCTGAAGGAAGAGGAGGGCGACGCGCTGTATCACCAGGCGGTGGGCGCGCTGTTCGCGGGATCTCCCGATCCGCTGGAAGTGATCAAGTGGAAGGAGCTCTACGACACGCTGGAGCGTGCGCTCGATCAGTGCGAGGACGTGGCCAACGTGCTCGAGAGCATCGCGCTGAAGCACGCGTAGATCGTGGTCACGTACATCGTCGCGATCGTGGTGGTCGCGTTCCTGTTCGATTTCAGCAATGGCTTCCACGACTCGGCGAACTCCATCGCGACGGTCGTGGGCACGCGCGTGCTCAAGCCGCTCCAGGCCGTGGTGTGGGCGGCGTTCTTCAATTTCGCGGCGGCGTTCATCGTCGGCACGGCGGTGGCGAAGGCGGTGTTCACCGGGTTCGTTCCGCCGGCGATCGTCGATCCCAACGTGATTCTCGCCGGTCTGCTCGGCGCGATCGCGTGGAACATCGTCACGTGGAGCGTCGGGCTGCCCTCGAGCTCATCGCACGCGCTCATCGGCGCGTACGCCGGCGCCGCGATGGCGAAGGCGGGACTCGGCGGGTTGGTACTTGCCAACGGCAAGTGGCCGACGACGCTGCTCTTCATCGTGCTGTCGCCCGTGATCGGCGCCATGCTCGGCTACATGCTGATGACGGCGGTGTTCTGGATCTTCCAGAAGATGCCGCCGTCACGCGTCGACCGATTTTTTCGTGGCGCGCAGCTCGTGAGCTCGGCGCTCTTTTCCCTGTCGCACGGGGCGAACGATGCGCAGAAGACGATGGGGATCATCGTCGGCCTGCTCGTCGCGAGCAAGAGCTCGTTCGTGGGGCAGACCGGCTGGATGCACCACATGTATCTCGAGAACGGAAACTCGATTCCGCCCTGGGTGGAGATGGGAGCGTACAGCGCGATCTCGCTCGGCACGCTGTTCGGTGGATGGCGCATCGTGCACACGATGGGGAATCGCATCACGAAGCTCCGGCCCGTGGGCGGGTTCTGCGCCGAGACTGGTGGGGCGCTGAGCATCCTGCTCGCGACGACACTCGGAATTCCGGTGAGCACCACCCACGCGATCACCGGCGCGATCGTCGGCGTCGGCGCGACGACGCGGCTGTCGGCGGTGCGCTGGGGGATCGCGACGAAGATCGTGTGGGCGTGGGTTCTCACGCTTCCGGCGGCCGCGACTATGGCTGCCCTGTGCTGGCTGGCGCTCCGGGCGGTCCATCCACTGTAATCGGGGGCGAAGGAAGGGCGAAGGGGATGTGGCGGATGTAACGGATCGCCCGTAACCGATTCGAGGTGCTCCCGTCCCGCGCTATTTTCCCTATACTGTGAGAGTGTGCTCACACTCGCCGTCCGTGCGCTGCGCGGACGGTTTGCTTTCGATAGTGACGAATGTCCGACCTGATGCTGACACCTCAGCTCTACATCAACCGTGAGCTGAGCTGGCTGGAGTTCAATTCGAGGGTGCTCCACGAGGCGTTCGACGCGCGGAATCCGCTCCTCGAGCGCCTGAAATTCGCGGCCATCTTCAGTACGAATCTCGACGAGTTCTACATGGTGCGTGTCGCCGGACTTCGCCGACAGCTCGCGGCGAACGTCACCGTGACCGCACCCGATGGTCTTTCGCCGCAGGACCAGCTCGACGCGATTGCCTCTCGCGTGCGACAGCTGCTCGCGCAGCAACAACGGCTTCTACACGAGGAGCTACTCCCCGCGCTGACGGAGCGTGGCGTCCGGCTCGTCACCTTCGAGGAAGAGCTGACGGCCAGCGAGTTGAGGCGGCTCGATGAGTACTTCGAGAAGCAGGTGTATCCGGTGCTCACGCCGCTGGCGGTCGATCCGGGGCATCCCTTTCCCTACATCTCGAATCTCTCGCTCTCCCTCGCGGTGGAGATTCGCGATCCCCAGACGCAGGAGGATCACTTCGCGCGCGTGAAAGTACCGCGCAGCCTGCCGCGATGGGTGCCGTTCGGAAGGCCGAATCAGTTCATTCCGCTCGAGCAGCTCATCGGCATCAACCTGCGCGCGCTCTTCCCCGGGATGGAAGTGCGGAATTGGTACGCGTTCCGGATCACCCGTAATTCGGACATCGAGCTCGCTGTCGTCCGAAGAGCCTGACGATCTGCTCGCGACGATCGAGGAGCAGGTGTTCTTGCGCCGGTTCGGTGAGGTCGTGCGACTCGAGGTGCAAACGGGAACGCCGCCGGAGATGCGTGCGCTGCTGGTCGATGAGCTTCGCGACGACCGCCTTCCGCCAAACGCGACGCTCACCGAGGCGGACGTGCACGAGATGGGACCGCTGCTCGAGCTCGGCGATCTGCGCGAGCTCTCGTCGCTGGATATTCCCGAGCTCCGCGATCCCCCGCTTGTGCCGTCCACGCCGCCGCGGCTGCGCGGAGTGAACGGCGGAATGTTCGACGTCATTCGCCAGGCCGACGTGCTGGTGCACCATCCGTTCGACTCGTTCCAGACCACGGTCGAGCAGTTCATCGAGCGCGCGGCCGAAGACGATGACGTGCTCGCGATCAAGCTCACGTTGTATCGCACCTCGGGCGACACACCGATCGTGCGCGCGCTCACCGAGGCCGCGGAGAGCGGCAAGCAGGTGGTGGTGCTCGTGGAGCTCAAGGCGCGCTTCGACGAGGCGAACAACATCTCGTGGGCGCGGCAGCTCGAAAGCGCGGGCGTGCACGTGGTGTACGGGATGATGGATCTCAAGACCCACACGAAGACGTGCCTCGTCGTGCGGCGCGAGGCGGACGGCATCCGGCGCTACGTGCACGTCGGCACCGGGAACTACAACTCGAAGACGGCGAGGCAGTACACGGATCTCGGGCTTTTCACCTGCAATCCAGAGATCGGCGCCGACTTGAGCGATCTGTTCAATTTCCTCACCGGCTTTTCGCGGCAGCGGCACTACCGCAAGCTCATCGTCGCGCCGGGAGAGATGCGGAATCGCTTCCACGCGCTCATTGCGCGCGAAACGGCGCACGCACGTGCGGGGCGACCTGCGAGACTGATCGCAAAGATGAATGCGCTCGCGGACCCCGAAACGGTTCTGGCGCTGTACGACGCGGCTCGGGCTGGCGTCCAGATCGACCTCATCGTGCGAGGCATCTGCTGCCTGCGCCCGGGCATCGAAGGGATCAGCGAGAACATTCGCGTCACGAGCGTCGTCGGCCGGTTCCTCGAGCACTCGCGTCTCTGGTACTTCCTCAACGACGGTGACGAGGAGTACTACCTCGGCTCCGCCGACTGGATGCCGCGCAACTTCGAGCGCCGCGTCGAGGCGGTGACGCCGGTGGAAGACAAGTCGCTGCACGAACCGCTGCGCACGCTGCTGGCGACGTATCTGCGCGACAACCGGAATGCGTGGGTCCTGAATCCCGACGGGTGCTACCAGCAGCTGCAGCTGAACGGCGAGCCGGAGCGCGCCACGCAGCTCATCGCGATCACGTCGACGTGGGGGAACGCGCCGCTCGATCCGTAAGCGCAGCCACCGTCTGTGCCGCTCGAGAGCCCACGATCTCCACGCGCGCGCCCGAGATCTTCTCGAGCAGCTGCGCCTTGCGACTCGCTCCCCAGATCTCGAGGCGCATCGGCTGGTCGATGTTTCGCGCGATCGGCGTGATGCGGATGCGATCCTTCATCCACCGCACCTTCACGCGGTCCACCGCCGCGATGTGACCGCGGTCGAGTCCATCGGCCAGGCGGAGGATCGCCGAGAGCCGGCGCACCTGCTCTCGCACCGGCTTTGCGAGCGCGCTGTAGGTGGGGTGCTCCTTCGACGGCGGGGCGCCGCGGTGATAGCGCGCGACGTTCGCCACCACGAGTTGCTCCATCGGCGACATCCCTAGCAGCTCCGCGTGCGTGATCAGGTAGTACGAGTGCTTGTGGTGCTTGTCGTAGCTGATGTGGTAGCCGATGTCGTGGAGCATAGCCGCGGCCGCGAGCAGCTCGCGCTCGCCCGGGCGCGCACCGAGTCGAGGCCCGAGGGCATCGAAGAGCTGTAGCGCGAGCCGTTGCACGTGCATCGAGTGGCGCTCCTCGAAATGGCACGCCTCGGCAAGCCGCCGGATCGAACGCTCGCGCGCCTCTCCCGGGCTCGCGACCGTCGGGAGCACGTGCGCGATCTCGAGCAGCAGCCCCTCGCGAATTCCGTATGCGGACACCACGAGGCTCGGACTGTCGAGACGCGCCATCACCTCGGCGATGACGGCGAGCCCCGCGACTATGATGTCCGACCGTCCCGCGTTGAGCCCCGCGACGGTGAGGCGCTCCGTGGGCGTCATGTCCTGAAGGCTGTCGAGGATGTGCTCGAGGTCTACCCGCGGCACCCGCGTGCCGTGAACGCTCTGCGCCGGCCGAATTCCCTGACGCGCGAGCGACATCCCCGCGAGGTTGGTGACGGTGCCGCCCGAGCCGATGACCTGCGCGTTGCGCCACTCGCGTGCGGGGAGATGGCGGAGAAGTTCGTGGCGCACGTCCTTGCGCAGCTCCTTCACCGCGCCGCGCGTGATCTTCTTCGGGAAGTAGCGCTCCGTCATCCGGAGGGCTCCGAAGGGAAGGGAGACGAGGCGATCGACGAGTCCCGCGGCGCTGAGGGCGAGCTCGAGCGACCCTCCGCCGATGTCGACGACGGCGGCGCGCCCCGAGGCGAGATCGAAGTGCGCGAGCGCGCTGCGGAATCCCAGGAGGGCCTCATCGCTCCCCTCGAGAATGCGGAGCTGGAGCTTCGCGGCCTTGCGCACCATGTCCGCAAACTGCCGCGCGTTGGACGCGTCGCGCACGGCGCTCGTCGCGACCGCCTCGATGCGCGTGGCGCCGAGCTGGCGCGCGAGCGTGGCCATGCGGGTCACGGCCTCGGTCGCGCGCTGCATCGCCGCCGAGGCCAGCTCGCCTCGCGCGTCCATCCCCGCGCCGAGTCGCGGGGCCGACTTCATTTCATCGACGACCCTGAATGTGGCCATCGGGCGACACATCGGCCACGATGGCGCGGATCGAGTTCGATCCGATGTCGATCGCGGCGACGCGATCGAGTCCGGCGGAGGGGTCAGGCCGTTGCGGCGACAGTGCGGTCCTCAAATCAATGTTTGATCGTCTTTCCCTCCGCCAGATACACCGCATCCTCGGCGATGTTGGTCGCGAGGTCGGCTACGCGCTCCAGATTGCGGCTCACGAGAAAGAGCTCGAGGGCGGCGGAGATCGTGGTCGCATCCTCGAGCATGTGCGTGAGCAGGATGCGGAAGAGCGAGTCGTGCAGCGAGTCGACCTGATCGTCCCGGCGAATCACATCGCGGCCGAGTACGCCGTCGCCGCGAACGAAGGCGTCAAGCGAGTCGCCGAGCATGAGCCGGGCGCGACGCGCCATGTCCTCGACTTCCGGGTCGGGCGTGATGTTTGTAGCGCATCGCGACGAGCCGCTGGGCGGACTGCGCGATGTTCACCGCGTGGTCGCCAACCCGCTCGAGATCGCTCGAGATCTTGATCGCGCTGATGAGAAAGCGAAGGTCGCGCGCCATCGGCTGCTGGAGCGCGAGGAGCGACACGGCAAGCCCCTCGACCTCGACTTCGAGGGCGTCGAGCTCGCCGTCTCCTTCGATGACGGCGTCGGCCTTTCCGGCGTCGCGGTGCAGTAGCGCTTCCACGGAGAGGTCGACGAGCGCTTCCGCCCGCTCGGACATGTCGAGCAGCCGCTGCTTCAAATGATCCAGCTGCTCGTGGAAGTGGCGAAAACCAGCGGTGTCGGCGGGGCTCATCCGAATCTCCCAGTAACGTAGGCTTCGGTCCGCGGCTCGCGAGGACTGGTGAATAGACGATCCGTTGCGTTCACCTCTACCAGGCGGCCCAGATAGAAGAAGGCAGTGAATTCCGATACGCGAGCCGCTTGCTGCATGTTGTGGGTGACGATGACGATCGTCAACTCCCGCTTCAGCTCGTAGAGCAACTCTTCGACTTTCTGCGTGGCGATGGGATCCAGCGCGCTCGCCGGCTCGTCGAGCAGCAACACCTCGGGATCGTTGGCCAGTGCGCGAGCGATGCAGAGCCGCTGCTGCTGGCCACCGGAAAGCCCCAGCGCGCTCTGGCGCAGGCGGTCCTTCACTTCATCCCACAGCGCCGCGCGGCGCAGCGAGGTCTCCACCACCTCATCGAGCGCGGCGCGGGAGGTGGTGCCGTTGATCCGCGGACCGAAGGCGATGTTGTCGTAGATCGATTTCGGAAACGGATTCCATCGCTGAAAGACCATTCCCGCTCGCTGCCGGAGGGCGACGATGTCGGCGTCCGGGGAGATAGATGTTCTCTCCGTCGAGCTCGATCGCGCCGGTGTGCCGCGCGCCCGGGATGAGTGCGTTCAGCCGGTTGATCGAGCGCAACAGCGTGGACTTCCCGCATCCCGACGGACCAATGAACGCGGTCACCGAGCGCGCGGGAATGGTGAGATTCACGTCGAAGAGCGCCTGCTTCTCGCCGTAGAAGAACGAGAAGTCGCGGGTGACGATCGTTCCGGGGTGCGTCCAGTCCGCCTCGGGGAGAATCGCCGGCGGACGCTCGAGCGTGGTGCTCGCGTCCGTCATCCGAAGCGTCCGGTGATGTAGGCTTCCGTGCGATCGTCCTTGGGTGCGGTGAAGATGTCGTTGGTCGCGCCCATCTCGACGAGCTCGCCGTTGAGAAAGAACGCGGTGGAGTCGGAGACGCGCGCCGCCTGCTGCATGTTGTGCGTCACGATCACGATGGTCATGTCGCTTCGCAGCTCGTACACCAGCTCTTCGACCGACTGCGTGCTCAGCGGATCGAGCGATGCTGTGGGCTCGTCGAGGAGCAGCACTGTGGGCTCGGTCGCGAGCGCCCGCGCGATGCAGAGGCGCTGCTGCTGCCCGCCCGAGAGGCCGGTCGCGCTGGTGGGCAGACGGTCCTTCACCTCGTTCCAGAGCGCAGCGCGCGTGAGGGCACGTTCGACGATCTCGTCCGTCTGCGAGCGCGACGGGCGCTTGGTGTCGAGCACGCGCAGCCCCGCGGCGACGTTGTCGCGAATCGACATGGTGGGGAAGGGCGTCGGGCGCTGGAACACCATACCAATGTGTTTGCGCACGGCGATCGGGTTGACGCCACGCGCGTAGATGTCGCGCCCGTCGAGCTCGACCTCGCCTTCGACGCGCGCGGTGGGCACCGTCTCGTGCATGCGGTTGAGACAGCGCAGGAAGGTCGATTTGCCGCAACCGGATGGACCGATGATCGCGGTCACCTGGCGGTCGCGCACGAGCATGTCGACGCCCTTCACCGCGTGCACGCTGCCGAAATACGCGTCGAGAGAGCTGACGCGCATGCGCGGCGCGGCTTCGGGTGCCACCGCGGCGCGTTTCATGAGCGACACATCGTCAGTCAGCGCATGCTCAGTCGCCGGCACCGGTCGAGAAACGGGCGCGCGTTGCAAAGCGCGCCACGAGGCTGATGATGAAGATGAGCGCGATGAGGACGAGCGCTCCTGCCCAGGCGAGGGAATGCCATGCGTCATAGGGGCTGATCGCGTAAGAGAAGACCTGCAGGGGAAGAGCAGAGATCGGTTGCCGAAGTGACGTCGACCAGAACTGATTACCGAATGCCGTGAAGAGGAGCGGAGCCGTTTCGCCGGCGATGCGCGCGATGGCGACGAGCGCGCCGGTGACGATCCCGGCGCTCGCGGTGCGCAGCACGATTGCGAGCGACGTGCGCCATCGCGAGTATCCGAGTGCGAGCGCGGCCTCTCGGAGCGACACCGGCACGATGCCAACCATCTCCTCCGTCGTGCGAGCGACCATCGGGATCATCATCGCGCCGAGGGCCACACCGCCCGCAAGCGCCGAGAAGTGGCCGACGGGGCGCACGAGAAACTGCCAGGCAAAAATTCCCATCACGATCGACGGGAGCCCGTTGAGCACATCGGAGAGGTAGCGTACGGCGTTCGCCAGCTTTGCCCCCCTTCGCTCCGCGAGGTATAGCCCCGCCCCAACGCCCACCGGAAGTCCGAAGGCGCTCGCCAGTCCGATGAGAATGAGCGTCCCGACGATCGCGTTCGCCAGACCGCCGCCCGCCTCACCCACCGGCTTCGGCATCTTCGTAAAGAAGTCCCACGACAACGAGCCGATGCCGAGCGTCAGGAGATGCCCGAAGATGAAAATCAGCGGCAGCACGGCCAGCACCGCGGCGCCGATCAGTACCACGAGCATGCTGCGACTGACGATTCGGCGGCGCTTGAGTGTGCGAACGGTGCGCTCGCTGAACGCGCGCTGACGGAGGGTCGGACGCATTGGCGGCGCTGCGGGAGGATTCGCGGCGGTCATGCGGCCCTCCCGCTCGTGTTGCGCGCCACCTGCCACACCAGCCACCGCGCGATCGCGTTCACGATCAGCGTGATCACGAACAGCACGAATGCGACGGCCATGAGCGCCGACAAATGCTCGTCACTCGATGCCTCGCTGAACTCGTTCGCGAGCAGCGACGCCATCGTATACCCCGGTGCGAACAGCGACGCGGCGATCTCGGGCCGATTGCCGATGAGCATCGTCACGGCCATCGTCTCGCCAAGTGCGCGACCCAGGCCGAGGATGATTCCGCCGACAATGCCGGAGCGCGCGTAGGGGAGCACCGCCCCCCAGATGGCCTCCCAGCGCGTGGCGCCGAGTGCGAGCGCGGCCTCGCGCTGCGACCGCGGAACGGCGAGCAACACTTCGCGCGAGACCGACGCGATGTACGGGAGCACCATGATCGCGAGGATGATCCCCGCCGCCAGCATGCTCGGCCCGTACGCCGCCCCGGAGAAGAGTCCCGTGCTTCCGAGGTGCAGCGTGTCTCGCAGGAACGGCATCACAGGATCGCGCAGGATCGGGAGCAGCACGAAGATCCCCCACAAGCCGTAGACGACGCTCGGGATCGCCGCGAGCAGATCGACCAGGAAGCCCACCGGCTGACGCAGCCACTGCGGCGCGAGCTCCGAGAGGAAGAGCGAGACACCGATCGCGAGTGGCGTCGCGAGAATCAGCGCGAGGATCGACGAGACGATCGTCCCGTAGATCGCTGGAGCGGCGCCGAACTGCCCTTTCACGGGATCCCAATCGCTCGAGGTCAGAAACCCGAACCCGAACTTGTGAAGCGCGGGCCAGCCCGCGACGCCAATCTCCCACGCGATCGCGAGCAGCAGGAGCGGCACACATAGCGCAAAGAAGGTGATCGCGCCGGAGTAGATGCGGTCGCCGATGGCCGAGCCATGAATGCGCAGCGTTACTCCACCATTGCCCTCTCGTGCCTCTACAAGCGGCCTTGCATCGGGAAGACTCACGGAGCGGTGCCGGCGGAGATCGAATCAATGCGCGCGGTGAGCGTGGCAATGAGAGGCGGAGGCAGCGGCGCGTAGTCGAGCGAGGCGGCGGCCGGCTCCCCCTGCGCGAGATACCATCGCAGAAAGTCCGTGAGCTGCTTGTGCTTCTTCGCGCTCGGAATGGTCTTCGGGACCAGCAGCCAGGTGAATGACGTGATGGGATATGCGCCCGCGCCCGGTGCGTTCACGATCGAGATACGGAAGTCCGTGGTCGCAGGCAGCTTCGCGCTGATCCCGGCGGCGGCCGCAGTGGCGGATTCGATCGACGGCGTCACGTATTCGCCAGCCTGGTTCGCCATTGCCGCGGTCGCGGAATGATTCTGTTTCGCGTAGGCGAGCTCGGTATAGCCGATTGCTCCCTCCGTCTGCTTCACCTGGCCGGCAACGCCCTCATTCCCCTTCGCGCCGATCCCGACCGGCCACGACAGCTCCTTCCCCTTGCCCGGCGCAGCTCGCCCAAGCGCTGTTCACAGCGCTGAGATAATCGGAGAAGATGTACGTGGTGCCGCTGCCGTCCGAACGGTGCACCACGAGAATGTCCTTCGCCGGAAGCGTTACGCCAGGGTTGAGCGACGCGATTCGCGAGTCGTTCCACTTGGTGATGTTGCCGGCGAAGATTCGCGACACCACATCCCCATTGAGCTTGAGCGGCATCGACAGCGCGGAGAGGTTGTACGTGATCACCACCGCGCCCAGCACGGTCGGAAAGTGAAGGATCGGTCCTTTCGCCTTGGCGAGCTCGGCGTCCGTCATCGGGGCATCCGAGGCGCCGAAGTCGACCGTACCCTCCGTAAGCTGCCGAATGCCGCCGCCCGAGCCGATTGACTGGTAGTTGATCTTCACTCCCGTCTTCGACGCGTAGTCGCCGAACCACTTGCTGTAGATCGGATACGGGAAGGTCGCACCGGCGCCGGTGAGATCCGCACCGGAGGTGGCCGAGGCCGCGCCGGCGACCGCAGAATCGGCGCCCCCGGCCTTCTTCTCACCGCCGCAGGCGAGTGCGGCTAGGAGCGGGATCGCGAGGATGAATCGAGGATTCACGTGTGTGCTCCGGGAGGGCGGCGATCGCTACGAGGGGAAAGAATGCGGCTCCGCGTTCACGGAAAGAGGCCGGGCCTGTAACAGCATCGTCACAGGCCCGGCCCGAAGTGCGTCGCGTGCTCGAAATCGCCTAGAACACGAGATTCCAGTGCAGGTAGATCGAGGAAGCCTTGGCGCCCGAGATGCCGCTCTTGGGGGACTGCTCCTGGTAGTCGAGTGCGAACGTCGCCTTGCGTGTCGGTTCCCAGAAAATGCCCGCAACGATGAACTGCACGTAGCCGTCGACATCCTTGTTCGGCTTCCAGTGATCGTAGCGGCCGACGACGCCGAACGACTGCTTCGTGTCAGGCTGCGAGAACTCGAGGGGACGCACGATCACGAATCCGTCGAAGAGCTGCCCCGTGACATCCACGATGTTGTCGAGCGTCACATCCGTAGTGTTGCTATCGGAGCCATCCTTCCGCTCGGCGTATTCGCCGCCGAAGGTCAGGCGCCGATCCTTGTTGCCCACGAACAGGCCGTATCGAGTCTTCGTGAGTCGATCCGTGATTGGATCCGTCGGGCTGGTGAGAAAGACGCTCGCGTTTCCTCCGTAGGAAAACCACGGGGAAATCGCGAAGGTCTTCAGGATCGACGTCGACTTGGCCAGCGGCGTGATCGTGACGCGAGCCTGAAAATCCTTGTACTTGTTGTTCTCGGGATTGTCGTAGCCGGTGCCGTTGACGACGTCGGCGTAGATCTCACCGATCTTGTTCGGCAGCGTGATTCCGGTGGCCACGCCGAGATCGGCGGACGAGAAGAAACCGTTCTTCTCGACCGCTGTCTGTCGCCACGTACCGTGGCCAGAAATTCTCCTCGTGGTCGACCAGCACCGTGTGCAGCACGCCGATGCGCGCGAATGCGGACGCGCCGTCCGCGTTGGGCTTCATGTAGTCGTACTGTCCGTAGGCGTACTTGAGGCGCACGAACCAGCCTTTGTACGAGTCGGTTCCGCCGCCCTGCTTGATGTCGGTCGTCACGCGATACGACAAACGGTCGCCGAGCGGCCCCTTGAACGTGAGGTAGGCGCGGCCGATATCGAACTTGTTCGGCGCGGAGCCGCCGTTCGCCGCCTTCGCGGCGTCGTCCGTCTGGTACTGAAAGTCGCCGAACACCCAGGCGGAGAAGTCGAGTCCGGGCGTCGCGGGCTTCGCGGCGGCCGGCGGGGCGGGAGCCGGCGCCTTCGCCGTGTCAGACTTTGTCGTGTCGGGGGTCGTGTATTGCGCGCGCGCGGAGCGCGGCACAGCCACGAGCGATACGACAAGGAGCGCGGACCAGAACGAAATGGCACGTGTCATTCGAGTATCTCTGGGGTGTGGTATGTGGCGTGAAAAACGGTGAAGCGGCCTAGTGCCGCTTCACCGTTCGACACGATACTAGCGCGCTGCCATCTGAATGCTGCCCAGTCGCTTCTCGAGCTGCGCGATCATGTTCTCGGGGAGTGGAGCGTAGTCGAGCGAGGCGGCGGACTTTTCGCCGTTGCGCAGGTACCAGCGGAGGAAGTCGACGAGCTTCTTCCCCTTTGCGGCGTCCGGCTGCGTCTGATAGACGAGCAGCCATGTGAACGAGGAGATGGGATACGAGCCCTTGCCGGGCGCGTTCACGATCGAGATGCGATAGTCCGTGTTCGCAGGCAGCTTGGCCGCCGCGCCTGCCGCGGCCTTCGTGACGGACTCGATCGTCGGTGCGACGAACTCGCCCTCGGCGTTCTGTAGCTCCGCGTACGGCAGCGAGTTCTGCTTCGCATACGCGAGCTCGACGTAGCCGATCGCGCCCAGCGACTGCTTCACCTGTCCGGCGACGCCCTCGTTTCCCTTGCCGCCCAGGCCGACGGGCCAGGAGAGCTCCTTGCCTTTTCCCGGCGCCTGCGCCCACGAGGTGCTGACGTTCGACAGATAGTCGGAGAAGATGTAGGTGGTGCCGCTGCCGTCCGAGCGATGCACGACGAGAATGTCGCTTCCCGGAAGCTTCATTCCCTTGTTGAGCGAAGCGATGTGCGAATCGTTCCACTTGGTGATCTTGCCGGCGAAGATGTCGGCGACGACGGGCCCGGTGAGGTGGAGGGCGCCCGTGATGCCGGGAACGTTGTAGGTGATGACGACCGCACCGAGCACGGTCGGGAAGTGCAGCACGGGACCTTTCAGCTTCGCCATTTCGGCGTCGCTCATCGGAGCGTCGGACGCGCCGAAGTCCACGGTGCCTTCGGTGAGCTGGCGGATCCCTCCGCCCGAGCCGATCGACTGATAGTTGATCTTCACGCCCGTCGCGGTCGCGTAATCGGAGAACCACTTGCTGTAGATCGGGTTCGGAAAGGTGGCGCCGGCGCCGTTCAGGTCCTGCGCCATCAAGCTACCGGCAAAGGTGCCGGCAAGAGCACTCGCCACAGCGAGCATGCGTACTCGAGAGTTCACAATATTCTCCGCGAAGGTTGATCGTACGCGGGAAGTTGGAGCTTGCTCGTAACCGGTTCTTTGTTACTGAGTAACGCTCGTGTCACGGAGGCCGCGGCCGGTTCGGAAACACACGCCGGGGCCCCGCACAGCGGGGTGAGCGTCAGCCGGCGTCAGGGAAGGACGCCGAGACCGTCGTGCCTTCACCCACCACGCTCTCCACCTTGACACGTCCGCGGTGCGCCTCGACCAAATGCCGCACGATCGCGAGGCCGAGCCCTGTGCCGCCGGAGTCGCGCGCCCGCCCGGAGTCCGCGCGATAGAAGCGCTCGAAAATTCGCGACAGGTGCTCGGGCGCAATGCCGATGCCGCTGTCGCGCACACCGATCGTGGTCGCGCGCTCCGAGCGCTCGCTGAACAGGATGATCGAGCCACCCGAGTTCGTGTGGCGGATCGCATTCTCGGCGAGATTGGCGTAGACCTGACGGATCGCCGTGGGATCGGCGAAGGCGCTCTCAGCACCGGCGCAAATCTCGACGGTCAACCTGACGCCCTTCTCCAGCGCCGCGCGCAATCGTCCGGCAGCCACCTCGCTCGCGACCGCGCGCAAATCCACGGTGACGGGATTCGGCACCCACCCGCCCGACTCGATCCGCGAGAGATCGAGCAGGTCATCGACGATCTGCTGCATGCGCTGGGCATTCGACTGGATCGCCTCCACGAAGCGAATCCCTTGCTCCGGCGGAACGTCGCCCGCCGCGAGCGTCTCCGCGAACCCCAAGATGACGGTGAGCGGCGTCTTGAGCTCGTGCGACACGTTCGCGACGAAATCCCTTCGCACGGCCTCTACTCGCCGCGACGCGGTGAGGTCGAACACCGCCAACACCACGCCGCCGTCGCCGAGCGATCGGGCGGTGAGCATCATGCTCTGGCCGTCCACGGTGATCTCGGTGGGCTCGGTGGACTCGCCGGCCAGCGCGGCCGCGAGCGCCTCGCGCAGCGTGCGGTCGCGCGGTAATTGATCCGCGGAGAACGGTACCGCGTCGGGTAGCCTGAGCATTCGTCGCCCGCTCTGATTCACCTGAACGATCTGTCGTCGCGCGTCGACCGCGATCACTCCCTCCTGGAGCGACTCGATCACCGCGTTCATGTGCATGTCATCGTCCTCCATTGCCTTGAGGCGGCTCGTGAGCTGCTCCGCCATGCGATGCACCGCTGCCGCCAGATCTCCGACCTCGCCCGGCGCCGACAGCGCCGGCCGGCGCGAGAGATCGCCCGCCGCGAGTGACTGTGCCACATCGCGCAGCTCGACGACGGGATTCGACACCGCCCGCGAGAATGCGGCGGCGAGAATCATTGCCGCGAGGAGGGCGACGAAACCCGAGAGCAGCACGTCGCGCTGCCCGCGCGCGACGATGGCGTCGAGGCTGGCGGTGGAAACCGAGACGCGGGTCACCCCGAACTCGGATTTGATGGCGACGTAGAGTTCGTTGTCGCCGGCCGAGGGGCTCGTGCGGTCCGCGCTGCCGACACTGTCGCGCAACGCGGCGATGACTTCGGGACGCGTGCTGTGATTCTCGAGGCGCGTGCGCGAATCGCCGCGGAATTCCGAGTCGCCGATTACCTTTCCGTCGTGATCGATGAGGGTGACGCGATGTCCGATCGCCGTTCCGGCGCTCGCCGCGAGCGCGTCCGGATCGACGCTCGCCGTCCACTCGCGCGCGATGAGCCGCGCCTCGCGCGTGAGCTGCGCGATCTCCAGCTCCTCGAGCTGGCGCCGCAGTCGCACGCCGCTCAGCACCACGAGCAGCACGATCAGAACGGTCACGACGAGCACCGCTCCGAGGAGGAGCCGGTGCGCGAGCTTCACGACGCTCGCGCTGACGGAGAGCGCAGGCGGTAGCCGAAGCCGCGCACGGTCTCAATGAGATCGGAGGCGACGCCGAGCTTCGTTCGTAGCCGCTGGATGTGCATGTCGACGGTGCGCGTCTGAATATCGGGCGCGGCGTCCCACACCGTTTCGAGCAAGTGCGCGCGCCCCTGCACGCGTCCCCGCCGCTCAGCCAGCGTGAGCAACAACTTGAACTCGGTGGCGGTAAGCTCGATCTCGAGTCCGTCGATCTTCACGCGATGCGCGGAGCGGTCGATCTCGATCGGCCCGATGGTGAGCGCGTCGCTCGCGGCAGTGCCGGCCGCAGCGAGACGTCGAAGTATCGCGCCGACGCGCAGTACCAGTTCCGGCGGGCTGAACGGCTTGGAGAGATAGTCGTCGGCACCGAGCGAGAGGCCGCGAATGCGATCGGCCTCCTCTCTTCGCGCAGTGAGCATGAGGACCGCGACCTCCCGAGTGCTTTCCGCCGCGCGCAGCTGCTCGAGCACTTCGAACCCCGACATTCCGGGGAGCATGAGGTCGAGGACGACGAGCGCGGGGCGCTCCTCGCGCGCCGCCTGCAGCGCCTCCGCGCCCGTGGACGCGGTCGAGACGCGATAGCCGCCCTTCGCCAGATGGTAGGCGACGAGTGCTACGATGTCCTTCTCGTCATCGACGACGAGAATCCGCTCCCCGCCTGCGGGCGCGCTCACGCAGTCACCGCGCGGAGGCGGTCCTGAATGCGCGCAGCGATCATCTCGATCGCGACTTCATTCGCGCCGCCGTGGGGAACGATAATGTCTGCGTACTGTTTCGTGGGCTCCACGAATTCCTCGTGCATGGGTCGAACGGTGTTCATGTACTGATCGAGAATGTCCTCGCAGCTGCCGCCCGCGAACGCGCATGTCTCGCCGAATGCGGCGGATGAGCCGGATATCGGCCTCGACTTCGACGAAGACCTTCATGTCGAACAGCGCGCGCACGCGGGCATTCCAGTAGAGCAGAATGCCGTCCACGATCACGACGTCCTGCGCAGGCCACGACCTCCGTGCGCTCGGTGCGCAAATGCGTCACGAAGTCGTACACCGGCTTGTCGATCGCCGCGCCGCCCGCGAGCGCCTCGAGCTGATCAGCCAACAGCTCCATGTCCACCACATCTCGGATGGTCCCAATTGAGCTGCCTGCGCTCGTCGAACGTAAGGTGCGTCATGTTGCGATAGTACGCATCCATGCTCACCGACGCGACGGAAATGTCTGTCAGCCGCTCCGCCACCTTGCGTGCAACGGTGGTCTTTCCCGATCCGGAACCGCCGGCGACGCCGACCATCAACGGTGGCATCGCGTACTCTCTGCCGGAAAATGTTCACAGCAGCGACTTGGAATTGGAAGCGCAGTCGTCGTCACGATCCTGTAACCCATGCCTCGAAGTTGTCTCGCCTTTCCCTCGCGGTCAACGCCCGGAGTGCGCACTCGCACGCTCTCCGCGAGCCCGCTAACTTTTCGCAATGCACAGTCTGGCGCGCGCCGTTCTCGTTCTGCTCCCGCTAGGCGCGCTCGCGGCATCCCCTGCGACGCCGGCGCGTGCATCCCTCGAGATGACGCTGGTGGTCGCCGCGACGACGGATGTGCACGGCCACCTGATGGGCTGGGACTACTACGCCGCGCGGCCCGACACGGCGCGCGGGCTCACTCGCGCCGCGACCATCATCGACTCGATCCGCCGCATCCCTTCCGGGACGTTCCGTGCTCGTCGACGCCGGCGACATGCTGCAGGGCACGCCGCTCACGTACGTTGCCGCGCGCAGGCGGCGCTTTCCGGTGCACCCGGTGTTCGCCGCCATGAACGCAATGCACTACGACGCGGCGGCCGTCGGAAACCACGAGTTCAACTACGGGCTCCCCTTTCTCTACTCTTCCATCAGGAGGTGCGCGGTTTCCGCTGCTCGCCGCCAATGCGTACGCCGCCAGCGGGCCCGCCCCATTCCCTGGCCGTACCCTCGTGGAGCGCGGCGGTGCACGAGTCGCGATCATCGGTGCGACGACCCCGGGCTCCAACGCGTGGGACAAGGACAATCTCGTCGGGCAAGCTGACGATCGGCCCCATCATTCCCGCCGTACGCGCGCAGGTCGACTCACGCCCGCCGACAGCACGCCGACGTCGTTGTCGTCGTGATGCACACCGGCCTCGGCGAGCCATCCAGCTACGACACCGCCGTATCACGGCTGCCGAGCGAGAACGTCGCGGCCGCGGTGGCGCACGCGGTGCCGGGAATCGATCTCATCGTGTACGGGCACTCGCACAAGCAAATGGCGGACACCGTCATCGGCAGGCACGCTGCTGATGCAGCCGAAGAATTGGGCGACGAGCGTTGCGGTGGCCACGCTGCACCTGCAACAGACCGGCGACGGATGGCGCGTGGCAGACAAGAGCTCCTCGCTCATCCAGTCCGCAGGCCATGCCGAAGATGCCGCGGTCGCCGGCGTCGCGCGCGAGGCGCACGCAGCGGCGACACAGTACGTTTCCACGGCAGTCGGCACCACCATGTTCGCTGGAGCGCCGACTCCGGCCGCGTGATGGACACCCCGCTCGCCGATCTCATTCTCGAAGTGGAGCGTCGCACTGCGCACAGCGATCTCGCCTCCACCGCGGTGTTCGACGTGGGCGCGAAGATCGATTCGGGCCGGTGACGGTGGGAGGATCGCTCGGCCTGTATCCGTACGAGAACACGCTGTCCGCCGTGCGAATTACCGGCGCGAAACTTCAGCGCGTATCTCGAATACAGCGCACGCTACTATGGTACATTCGGGACGGGCGAGCCCGCCGTCCACGCGGACATTCCAGGCTACAACTTCGATGTCGTTGCGGGCGCCGACTACACCATCGACCTCTCGCGCCCCGCCGGCAGTCGCATCACATCGCTCACGGTTCGTGGAAGGACCGTGTCCGACCGCCGATTCGTTCACCCTCGCGCTCAACAATTATCGCCGCTCCGGCGGCGGCGGATACGCAATGCTGCGCGACGCGCCCGAGGTCTACAACCAGCACCGTCGAGATTCGCGACTTGCTCATCGCCGAGGTCGAGCGACGGAAGCGCTTCGCCCCGGCGATTACTTTCAGCGAAACTGGTCGATCGTGCCCGCGGCGGCGATTCCGCCCGCGTACGCGGCAACCATCATTGGACGCCATGACCCGCATTCGTTCCCGTTTCGTGAACTTCCGCCAAGATCGAGATATCGAGCGACTCCACCGCGCTCGATGCCGTGCGGAAGTGGAACGAGGACGCCGCGCACGAGTTGGGCGAGGGCCTCGGATCCTGCTGGATGATCGCGGGCTTCCCATCGATGCCGGCGCCACCATTCATGCCGGGTCGATCTTCAGGCTCGTTCCTGCGCGTGCTCCTGGCGACACGCCAGATCGAGACCGTGGACTAGCGCGTGACGGTCAATCTCTCGCGACCTCCTTCGCCTCCTCCCAAAGGCGGAGCTGCACTGTCACCTCGACGGGTCCGTCCGCCCCCAAACGCTGCTCGATCTCGCCGCCGAGTACGACAGTCGATTCCGGGCCACTCCGCGGCGCAGCTTCACGACTACATGATCGTGCGCGATGCGACCGATCTCGAGGACTACCTCGCACGATTCTAGGTGACCTCTCGGTGGATGCAGAATGCCGAGGCGCTCGAGCGCATTGCGCGCGAGCTGTCGCTCGATGCCGCGCACGACGGTGTGCGCTACATCGAGGTCCGCTATTCGCCGATTCTCAACACGCGGAAGGTCTCTCGCTCGACGAAGCGGTCGAGGCGCCGCTGCGAGGGATCGAACGCGGGAGCGCGACGGCGGAACGATTGGTCGCGTCATCATCTGCGGGCTGCGCCACTTTCGCCCGACGTGTCCTCGAGCTCGCGCGGCTTGCGGTCGGTACAGGCATCGAGGCGTCGTCGGCTTCGATCTCGCCGGCGGCGAACTCGGAAACCTCGCCGCAATCCATTGGCGGCGTTCTCGTACGCGCGTTCGAACACGACCTGCCGTGACCTGTCACGCGGGCGAAGGCGACGACGCGGTCTCCGTTCGCGACGCCGTGCACCGCTGCGGCGCGCACCGCATCGGCCACGCGACGCGGTTGTTCGAAGATCAGTCGCTCACCGACTACGTCAACGATCGCCGGATCCCGCTCGAGATCTGCCTGACGAGCAACGTGCAGACGCGCGCCGTGACTCGTACGAGGCCCATCCACTTGCGTTCGTACTTCGACCACGGACATGCGTCGTGCTCAACACCGACAACCGCCTGATGAGCGGAGTGACGCTCACCGACGAGTACGCGCACGCGGCGTCATTGCTCGGATTCACCTTTTGCGAGCTCGCGCAGGTCCGCACGCAACGGCTTCGAGAGCGCCTTCGCAACTTGGCACGAGCGCCGCACGATGCTCGACGCCTTCGACCGCGAGCTGCCGTCGCTCCTCTCGCAGGCGTGAGCGCAAACGAGGAGATGGTGGCGCGCGCAGCCGAGATGGTGCGAGGGAAGCTCGGCGACGACATTGCCACCGCGCTCGTGCTCGGATCCGGACTCGGCGGACTCGCCGATCGAGTCGAAAGCGCCATTTCGATTCCGTATCGCGCCATTCCTGGTTTTCCGCCGTCGAACGTCCCGGGCCACGCGGGGCGCTTCGTCGCCGGAACTCTGGGTGGGCGGCGCGTGATCGTCGCCGCCGGTCGCTACCATTTATACGAGGGTCACCCCGTAAGCACCGTCGCACTGCCCACGCGCGTGCTGCATGCGTGCGGCGTTCGCACGCTGTTCGTTTCGAATGCGGCCGGCGGAATCAATCACACGTTGCGCGCGGGCGATCTGATGATCATCGAGGATCACCTGAACCTCATGTCGCGCACGCCGCTCGCGGGACCGCAGTACGCGGGGAAACGCGATTTCCCGACATGTCGGCGCCGTACGACGCTGCGCTAAACCGCGCCCTCCGCGACGCCGCGTTCGACGCCGGCATTGCGATCGCGAGCGGCGTGTACGCAGCGGTCCTTGGTCCGTCCTACGAGACCCCAGCGGAGATTCGGATGCTCGAAAAGTTCGGCGCCGACGCGGTCGGGATGTCGACAGTACCGGAGGTGCTCACCGCGCGCGCTCTCGGAATGCGGGTCGCCGGCGTCAGCTGCATCACCAACGCGGCCGCGGGGCTGAGCGACACCCCGCTACATCATTCCGAAGTGCTCGAGGCGGCCGCACGCGTTGCTTCGAGGTTCGAACAGCTCGTCACCGCCTTCGTGCAGCGAGTGGCGTAGCTCGACTGCTCGAAGGCTCGCCGGTAGCCTGAGCTGCAAGTTCGAAGTCATTCCCCGCGATAATCCTTTATCGGTGGCGCTCGAAATGGTTCTCGCAGATCAGCCGAGAGAACGTCAGGTCGCGCCCTAAATGCGGCAGGTCAACGCCTCGAGCAGACCGCCCTCGCCTCTTTTCGCTCATCCGTCAAGGTCGTTCGCTCCGTTCGATTCGTATCACCAAATTGTTGGTGCCTGTAACGCGCAGTGGTGGACCGCATTCGCAAATGCCGCTCGGGCTGGCCTCAACATGTTGAAAAACGAATTGAACGGAGCGAACGAATTGAACGGAGCGACCCCCGCGAGCACGATCAGCCTCTAACTCAGGACACTAGTCCGCCCAGTGATTGAGTGGTCCGTGACCGCTCCAAGAGCCGGCGCGCTCGCAATCGCGCGGTGCACCCAGTCGATCGCCAGCTCCACTGACGACTCGAGATTGTGGCCGGTCGCGAGAAGCGCAGTGACTGCGGACGAAAGCGTACATCCGGTTCCGTGAGTGTGCCTGGTATCGAGGCGCGGATGCGAAAAGACGCGCACGCGGTCGCCGTGCACGAGAACATCGATCGCGGCATCCCCAACGAGATGCCCACCCTTGATGAGGGCGGCCGTCGCTCCGCGCGCCACGAGCACCCTCCCGGCTCGCTCCATCGCCTCCACATCGCGCACCGTCCCTCCGGCGAGCACCTCCGCCTCGTCGAGATTCGGCGTTACCAGCGTCGCGAGAGGAATGAGCAGCTCCCGCAGGGCCGTTGCGGCCTCTCCGGCGAGCAGCGAGTCGCCGGAAGCCGAGACCATCACGGGGTCGACGACGAGCGGCGTGAGTGCGTGCCGGCGAATCGACGCCGCCACGGCCTCCACGATCGCCGAATCCGCGAGCATTCCGGTCTTGGACGCCGCGGGCCGCAGGTCGCCGGCGACCGCGTCGATCTGCGCCTCGATCATCGACACCGGAATCGGCACCCAGGCCTGCACGCCGCGCGTGTTTTGCGCAGTGACAGCGGTGATCACCGACGTCCCGAACACGCGGAAATGGTGAAACGTCTTCAGGTCGGCCTGGATGCCCGCGCCTCCCCCGGAATCGGATCCGGCGATGGTGAGGGCGATGGGCGGCGGGGCCATCGCCGAAGGATGCCCTCAACTCCGCATCGCGACAACGGCGCGTGACCCCCGCCCGGACGCCGCCGTCATTTCTAACCGGCACTCGTTCCGCACTCCCCGCACTGCTCGGTGAATCATGGATCTCCTGCCCATTCTCAGCACTGCTGATCACCGGCGACTCACCCGCGTCTCGCCTTCTCAGTGCCTCGCTCGCGCCGTCGGTGCCCTCGCGCCTCGCCGCGTTCACGCTGACGCCGGTGGGCATGGGCGAGGAAGCGCTCGCGCGCCTCGAAGATCAGCGCATTGACGTCGTGCTCCTCGACCTCACCGGCCCACTCGATACAGCGATGGACCTGTTGATTCGCGCGCGAGTGCAGGCTCCCGACGTTCCGATCGTCGTGCTCGTGGAGCCCGGCCACATGGGCATGTCGAGCGGCGCCGCGGCAATCGAGGCCGGCGCCTGCGACTCCATCGTGAAGGAGGATCTGAGCACGGCACTTCTCGCGCGAGTGCTTCACTACGCCATTGAGCGATATCGCCTTCACGCCACGCTCGGCCAGCTCTCGCTGACGGATCCGCTCACGGGGCTGTACAACGCACGCGGCTTTCGCACGCTCGCCGAGCACCACCTGAAGCTCGCGCATCGCACCCGCGGGCTCGTCATTGCGGTGGCGGATGTGCGCGCGCTGGACAGTATCAATGAAACCCATGGCCGCGAAGCAGGCGACCGCGCGCTGGTTGCTGCGTCGCAGGTTATTCGCGAGACCTTCCGCGCCTCGGATGTGATCGCGCGCATCGGCAACGACGACTTCGCGACGCTCATGCTCGATGCGTCGGATGACACCACGGAGCTCGTCGCGCCGCGGCTTCGGCAGCGCCTCGAGCTCTATCGAGCGGCACACCGCGATTCGCCGTGGATGCTCGGCATGACCGTGGGCCTCGCCCGAGTCGCGCTGGGCACGCACCCTGGAAATCGATGCGCTCCTCGCTGAGGCGGGGGCCGCCGCTGCGGCGCAGCAGGTGAAGGTGGCGTAAGTTTCGGCATGCCCGCGAAGCTGCTGACCCTTGCCCGCGATCTGCAGCGCCGCAAGGCCCGCGAGCGCCAACGACTCTTCGTCTGCGAGGGAGTGCGCGCGACGGAGGAGCTGCTACGGAGCCCCCTCGAGATTCGCGGCGTGCTCGCGGCCCCCGCGCTCGCGGCCGCCGCGCGCGGACTCGCCCTTCGCGATACGATCGACTCTCGTGGCATCAGCGTGCTCGAAGTGGACGAGGCCGAATTCGCGACCGCCGCCTCCACCGATGCGCCGCAGGGCATCCTCGCCATAGCAGCGATTCCGGACACCTCGGCCGCATCGCTCGCGCTCCCGCCGCGTGCGCGACTGCTCGTCCTCGATGCCGTGCAGGATCCCGGAAACGCCGGGACCATGCTGCGCACCGGCGCCGCGCTGGGCGCGTCCGCCACGCTCGCAACCCCGGGCACCGTTGACCTCTGGAACGCCAAGGTCGTCCGTAGCGCAATGGGTGCTCTCTTTCACTATCCCGCGCTCGCCCTCACCTGGGACGCGCTCGACTCGCTTCTCGCCAGCAACGGGATCCCGCTATGGGGTGCAGACGCGGCCGGCCAATCGATCGAGACCATCGCGCCACCGACGTCGGTCGCACTTGTCGTCGGCAATGAAGGCGCGGGGTTGTCCGACGAGGCCCGCTCGCGCTGCGCGCGCCTCGTCGGGATCACGCTTGCGCCCGGGATCGAGTCGCTCAACGTCGCCGTCGCCGCCGGCATTCTCCTCCATCACTTCCGCGAGTGACCGACGCCTCCTACCACGTGGGCTCGTGGTACTTTCCGGCCGTCGCGTTTCTCTTCGGCGCCTGCATCGGTTCCTTTCTGAACGTCTGTGTGAGCCGGTGGCCACGCGACGAGTCGGTGGTGAAGCCGCGCTCGCGCTGCCCCCACTGCGGCCACGAGATCACGTGGTACGAGAACATTCCGCTCGTCAGCTGGTTCGTCCTGCGCGCGCGCTGCAGCGGCTGCAAGGCCTCCATCTCCGCAGTCTATCCGCTGCTCGAGCTGACTATTGCCCTCGTGTGGCTCGCCTGCGTGCTGCAATTCGGCGCGACGCTCACCGCGCTGCGCGTGGCAGTGTTCGTCACGATCCTGCTGGGCATCGTGATCACCGACGCCACCGATTACGTGATTCCGGATGGCTTCACCGTCTTCGGGTTTTTCTTCGCGCTGGCCGCTGCTGGCGCGGGAGCGCTGCTCGATGAAACTCTTCCGTTCGCCAACCTGTATGATTCATTCATGGGAGCGTGTGTTGGCGCCGGCGCCATCGCGATCATCGGATGGCTGGGTGAGCTCGCTCTCAAGAAAGAGGCAATGGGTTTCGGCGACGTGACTTTGATGGCGATGATCGGCGCATACCTCGGACCTGGGCGTACGCTCCTCACTATCTTCATTGGCGCGTTTCTCGGAGCGGTCGGCTTTCTCGCCGTCGTGTATCCGATCGCCTGGATCCGTGCCCGCAAGGCTGGAACTCCGTTTGCGCCTCCGCTCGTGCCGTTTGGGGTGTTTCTCGCACCCGCCGCCTTGATTGCCCTTCTCTGGGGGAGCCAGATGATGCACTGGTACGCTCACAACATGCTGGGCCTGTGAACTTCGGCGACATGCTGCGCTCGAGCGCCGATACGCTCGCCCGTTTCACCCGCGACCTCACATCCGAGGCGCGTGCGGGACGGCTGGAGCCGGTTCGCTGCCGCGACAACGAGATCGCGCGCGTGATCGACATTCTGCTGCGCCACGGCAAGAACAATCCAGCGCTCGTCGGTGCCGCCGGCACCGGCAAGACCGCCATTGCCGAGGGCTTCGCGCAGCGGATCGCGCGGGGCGATGTGCCGTTCGCGCTGCGCGACGCACGAGTGCTCGCGCTCGATCACGCCGGGCTTCTCGCGGGGACCATGTATCGCGGGCAATACGAGGAGCGCCTCACGGCCATCGTCAACGCGTGCTCGGAGGATCCGCGGATCATCCTGTTCATTGATGAGCTCCACAACCTGATCGGGCAGGGAGCCGCCATGGGCGTCGCAATGGACGCGGCGAACATGCTCAAGCCCGCGCTCGTGCGCGGCGAGTTTCGCGTGATCGGCGCAACGACCGGAGATGAGTACGAGCGCTGGGTGCTCGGCGACCCCGCGCTCGAGCGTCGCTTCCAGAAGATCACGGTGACCGAGCTCTCGGCGGCGGATACGCTCGCGGTGCTCGAGGCGCGACGCGAGCGGCTCGAGCGGCACCACAACGTCGCGATCGCCGACGAGGCGCTCACCGCGTCGGTGACGCTCACCGATCGCTACGTGAAGGACCGCGTGCGCCCGGACCGTGCGATCGATGCGCTCGACGAGGCGTGCGCGCACGCCCAAGCCACCGCCTCGTACTCGCAGCTCACCGAGTCGCTCATTCGCGAGCGGCTTGCGCTGCTGCGCGACGTCGAGCGCGTGGGCGCACCGGATCGAGAACGCGTCGCGGACGAAGAGCTCACGCCGGACGAATCGCTGGAGCGGATGGCGCGCACGGGACTCGCGGCGCTCGAGCGCTTCGGCCTCGAGCTCGAGGCGGCGTTCAGTGGCGCGCCCGCGCGCGCTCCCGCCGCCGCGCCTCCCGCGGGCGCGGCGCCGCCCGCAACCCCGCCGCGCACGCCCGCATCGCCTCCGAACGGCGCTCCGCGCAGCGCGCGGCTCGCCACCCTCGAGAGCGAGCTCCAAAAGCGTCTCGTGGAGGAGGGGCTGGTCGTGCGCGCATTCGACATTGCGCGCGTCGTCGCCGTTGCGACCGGACACGCGGTGGAGTGGCCGTGATGCGGCTAATCTCGCGCGGCGGCCCCGCCGCGCTCCTGGCATCGATCGCGATTCTGACGTCCGGCTGCCCCAGCCGCGAGAAGGTCACGGCGCAGGGTCCGTACGCGCGAGAGGTCTCCGAAGCGATCCCCAAGATCGAGAAGGTGACCGGGCTCAAATTCAAGAAGCAGCCCGTGCTCCAGCGCCGCACCAAGGAGCAGGTGAAGGCGTTTCTGGTAAAGCAGTTCGAGGATGAACGCTCGCAGGCCGACCTCAGCGCGCAGCAGACGCTCCTCCGCCGGCTTGGCCTCGTCCCCGAGGATTTCGATCTTCGCGCGCTCATGCTCGATCTGTATACGGAGCAGATCGCGGGCTTCTACGATCCGGCGACCAAGGTGCTCTACGTGGTCGACGGCGCGAAGCCCGAGGAGGTCGGATTCCTCGTGGAGCACGAGCTCGTGCACGCGCTGCAGGACCAGTACACGAATCTCGATTCGATGCTGCACGTGAAGGGTGACGACGATCGCGTGCTCGCGTCGCAATCCGTGATGGAAGGACAGGCGACGCTGGTACCGATCCAGTCGATGCTCGGCCCGGCCGCCGGACTTCCGGGCGGATGGGAGAAGGTGCGCGAGCTCATTCGCGAGAATCAGGGATCGATGCCCAAGTTCGCTGCGGCGCCTCCGGTGCTTCAGGAGACGATGCTCTTTCCGTATCTGAGCGGCGCGGAATTCATGCGCCGGTTCCAGGATCAGAAGCCTGGGAAGACGCCGTTCGGCGCCGAAATGCCTGTGTCATTGACGCAGATCATCCACGCGTCCGCGTATTTCGGATCGCATCCGGAGCTCCCGGTCTCGATCACGCTTCCCGAGCTGCGAGGCGCCACGAGCACCTACCAGAACGACATGGGTGAGTTCGAAACCAGGCTCTTTCTCTTCCAGCATCTCAAGGATCAGAACGCGTCGATTCAGGCGGCAGATGGATGGGCAGGCGATCGCTACTTGATTCTGAAAACCCCCCACGGCGAAGGGCTTGCCTGGGTCACCGTGTGGCGCTCGGCCGTGGACGCCGGTGAGTTCCGGACGGCGATGCAGAAGGTCTTCACCGCGCGCTATCCCAACGTGCAGGCGACGGAAGGCCCGCAGGGTACGCACCTCATCGCTTCAGGGCGATCGATGCTGCTCACCGGAGGCGATGTGGACGGGCACGCCGTGATTCTCTACGTCGACGTTCCACAGGGCGACAAGACGGACGTGCTCGATCTCTCGAAGATCGTGCTCCACTAGGCGAAGCGGTCAGCTGATGATCGTCCCGAGGAAAATTCCCAGTAGAGCAAACGCCGTCAGGATGGCGGCTACCGTCCCGATCGCAACCGCGAGCCACTGCATCGCCGTGACGATTCGATCGTAGCGCGCGCTGCGGTTGGCGCCGCGCTCCGAGATTCCTCGCTCCAAAATCCCCCAGAGGCCGAACGCACCAGCGACCACGGGGAGCAGCGCGTACATCCACCATCGCGGCCGCACCGCGATGATCGCCACGGCAGCGACGCCGCCCACGGCCGCGCATGCCGCGAGCATCGCATCCGATGCCCTTCGCGCGCTCGCGGCAAGAATCGCGAACAGGCTGGGCGGCTCACCCGAAACAGGCTTCTTGTCGAGCGAGGCGATCATGGGAGTCTCCTACTGCCCGATGAACCTCGAGAACACGTAGATCGCCAGCCCAGCGAGGCCGCCGACGATCGTGCCGTTGATCCGAATGAATTGCAGATCCTTCCCGATCGCGAGCTCCACGCGGTCTGAGGTGACCTCCGGATCCCACGACGTCACCGTCTGCGCGATCAGCTCAGCGACCTCGCCCTGATATCGATCCACGAGATGCCCCGCCACCTCCGCGATCAACGCGTCGATGCGCGCGAGCAACGCCTCATCGCGCGACACCGCCTCCCCCAGCGACACGAGCCCGCGCTCGATCGCCGACGGCGCGAACGCGTTCGGCGCGTCCGCATACCGGAACAGCGCCGCCTTCGCATCTTCCCAGATCGATGACGAGAACCGCCGCACCGCTGCCGCGTCGAGTATCTCGAGCTTGATCCGCTCCGCGCGCGCCCGCACCTCGGGGCTCTCGTTCAGCTTTCGCACGAAATTCGCGAGCGCCTCGTCGAAGCGTCGCCGCAGTGGATGATTCGGGTCGTCGCGCACGTCGGCCAGTGTGTTGTCGAGCCCCGTCACGATCTTGCGATGGATCTGGTCGTCCACCACGCCCGGCACCCACCACGGACTCTCCGCCTCGATTCGCTCGCGAATGAGCTCCTGATTCTGATCCACGGTGCGCGCCAGCAATACGATCGCCTCGTCGAGCAGCTCCTGATGCCGGTCGCCCGCCGTGAGCAGCGACAGCATTTGTCCGAGTATCGGCGCCACCTCGGTTTTCCGGATGCGCTCCACAATCACGCGATCGATGAGCGCTTGCACGTCATCGTCGGCGAGCATCCGCGCACCACTCGCGAGCGCCGTCGCCGCGTGATGCGCGAGCGTACGGCTGTTCTCGGGCACCGCGAGCCATTTCGCGAGATGCTCAGCCACGCGCAGCGAGGCGAGCCTCGCCGCCATCACATTGCGACTCAGAAAATGCCGCGACACGAAGTTGCCGAGGCTGCGCCCGATCTGGTCTTTCCGCGCGGCGACGATCGCCGTGTGCGGGATCGGAATTCCGAGCGGATGGCGGAAGAGCGCGGTCACCGCGAACCAGTCCGCGAGCCCGCCGATCATCGACGCCTCGGCCGTCGCGCGCACGTAAGCGAGCCACGGGTAGCGCGCCACGAAGATCGACGTCACGATCCAGACCGCGGTCGCGAGAAGCAGCAGCCCGCTCGCGCGTCGCTTCATCCGCGCGAGATTTCTTCGTTTCGTCTCCTCGTCCGGCGGCGGCAGCGGCGCGCTCACGACGAGGGGAGGCCGTACCGCGAGATCAGTCACCCGTCTCGATCGGCACGGCGCGCTCTCCGCCGGGTGCGCGCAGCTCCGGCCCACCGTCCGGCACCTTCACGGGGCGATTCGGCGGATCCGGCGGCAGGTCTGCCGGCCCGGGTGGCATTGGCGGAAGCATGGCCAGCCGCAGCACTTCATCCATGGACGCGGCGAAAGTGAACACCATGTTCTTGCGCACCTCCGCCGGAATCTCGCGGAGATCCTTTTCGTTGTGCTTCGGCAGAATCACCTCGCGCAAACCGGCGCGGTACGCGGCGAGCACCTTCTCCTTCACGCCGCCGATCTCCAGCACCTTGCCGCGCAGCGTGACTTCGCCCGTCATCGCGACGTCGCGTCGCACCGGGCGCTCGCTCAGCGCGCTCGCGATCGCGAGCGTTACCGTGATTCCGGCGCTCGGCCCATCCTTCGGGATCGCGCCCGCGGGCAGGTGAATGTGCAGGTCGTAGTCGCGGAACATCCGATCGTCGATGCCGATCTGCCCCGCGCGCGAGCGCACGTACGAGTAGGCAGCATCCACGGATTCGCGCATCACATCGCCCAGCTGTCCCGTGACGATCAGTCGCCCCGTGCCCGCCATCTTGAGCGCCTCGATCGTCATCAGCTCGCCGCCGGTGGACGTCCACGCGAGCCCCGTCGGCGCGCCGATCTCCGGCTCCTTCTCCGCCTCGTCGCGCGAATAATGCGCGACGCCGAGAATGTCCTCGACCATCTTCTGATCGACGATCCACGCTCCCTCCTCGCCCTCGGCCTTCCGCAGCGCGCGCCTGCGCATGATCGACTCGACGTTGCGGGAGAAGCCGCGCAGTCCGGCCTCGCGCGAGTAGCCGCTGGAGATGAGGCTAAGCATCTCGTCGGTGAACTGAAGATCGACGTCCGTGATCCCCGTTTCATCGAACAGCTTCGGAAGCAGATAGCGCCACGCGATCTCGACCTTCTCCTCGATCGTGTATCCGGCGATTCGAATGATCTCCATTCGGTCGCGCAGCGGAGCCGGAATGTCGAACAGATTGTTCGCCGTGCAAATGAACAGTGCGGACGAGAGGTCGAACGGAATGTTCAGGTAGTGATCGACGAAGGTGTGATTCTGCGACGGATCGAGCACTTCGAGCATTGCCGCGGTAGGATCACCGCTCATGCCGCCGTGCGTCATCTTGTCGATCTCGTCGATCATCAGCACCGCGTCCCTTACGCCGACGCGCTTGAGCGCCTGGATGACGCGTCCCGGCATTGAGCCCACGTACGTGCGCCGGTGCCCGCGAATCTCCGCCTCGTCGCGCACGCCGCCAACCGAAATCCGATGAAATTCGCGCCCGATGGAAATGGCGATCGCTTCACCAAGCGATGTCTTTCCCGTTCCGGGCGGGCCAACGAAGCAGAGAATGGGACCGTGCGTCCCGCCGCCGCGCAGCTTGCGCACGGCGAGATACTCGAGGATGCGCTCCTTGGCCTCGCCGAGTCCGTAGTGACGAACATCGAGCGCCTCCTGCACCTTCTTCAGCTCGATCGCCTCGGTGCCCGTGCTGATGTTCCACGGCAGCGCAAGAATCCAGTCGAGGTACGTTCTGATCACCTGATACTCGCTCGACTGCTGCGACATCGTGCGCATCCGCTCCGTTTCGCGGCGCGCCTCCTGGTCCGCCTTCTCGGGAAGTCTCGCCTCCTCGATGCGCTTGATCAGATCGGTGGCCTCTCTGTCTCCCGGATCGGTCTCGCCGAGCTCCGCCTGGATCGCGCGCAGCTGCTGGCGCAGATAGAACTCGCGCTGATGCTGCTCGATCTTCACCTCGGTCTGGCGCTTGATGTCCTCCATCACGCGCGCACGCTGCACTTCGCGCTCGAGGCGCGTGAGCACGAAGCGGATCCGCTCCTCGATGTCGAGGCGTTGAATGACCTCGTCCTTGTCGGCGATGCGGAAGTTCATGTTCGTGGCCGCGAGGTCCGCGAAGCGCCCCGGGTCCGACATGTTCATCTTCAGGATCGCCGGCACCTCATCCGGGATGCGCTCCACCAGCTCCGCGAGCGTCTCGGCCGCGTTCACCAGCCGCGCCATGAGCTCTTCGCCGTGGATCGGATCGAGCGGAACCTCCGGAGCCGGCCGGATGCGCGCGATCGGATAGGGCTCGCGCTGCTCCACGCCCTCGATGACGATGCGCCGTAGCCCCTGCAGCGTGATCTGAACTGTGTCGCCCGGAAGATTGATCCGCTCGTGCACTCGCGCGGCGACGCCCACTCTGCCGAGGAACGCGCTCGGGTCGATTGCTTCGTCGTGATCGCCGCTCGCGACGACGAGTCCGACGATGAGACCCGCTTCGTCGTGCGACCGAATGATCGAAAGATTCTCGGGCGCGCCCATTTGGACCGCGATGGTGCCGAGCGGGTAGACGATCGTCGAGCGCAGCGCCATGAGGGGCAGCGTTGGCGGCAGCTCGGACTTGAGAATGTCTTCTTTGCGCTGGGCTCGGGCCATGGATGCCTGGTGGGGGGCTCGGGGCAAAGCCGGATGTACTCGGATTGCCCTAAATACTAATCACGCATATGTTTAAAGGCTATGTTCGATGAACTGAGCGAGAAGCTCGACGCCGTATTTGCGCGCCTTCGCGGGCGCGGTGTACTGACGGAAGCCGACATCAAGGAAGGGATGCGCGAGGTTCGCCGCGTCCTTCTCGAGGCTGACGTCAATTTTGCGCTCACACGCGAATTTCTCGAGCGCGTTGAGCAGAAAGCGGCAGGCGTCGCGGCCCTCCGCAGCGTGTCCCCGGGGCAGCAGCTAGTCAAGATCGTACACGACGAGCTGGCCGCCATGCTGGGCGAACGCCGAGAAGGGCTCCGCATCGGCACCGTCCCACCCGGCATCGTGCTCATGGTCGGACTTCAGGGCTCCGGAAAGACGACCACGGCCGCCAAGCTCGCGCGCAAACTGAAGGCCGAGGGAAAGCCGCCGCGACTCGTTGCCGCGGACGTGTACAGGCCTGCCGCGATCGACCAGCTCGAGACCCTCGCAAAGCAGATCGACGTGCCGGTGTACGTCGACCGCGAGAACAAGGACGTCGTCAAGATCGCGAAGCGTGGCATTGAAGAGGGACGCCGCGGGCGCGATCGCGTCGTGATCATCGATACCGCAGGGCGGTTGCAGATCGACGATGAGATGATGAACGAGCTTCGCCGCCTGAAGGACGCGGTGAAGCCCGATGAGATCCTCTTCGTCGCCGACGGAATGACCGGGCAGGACGCCGTCAAGATCGCGAAAGGATTCGACGACGCGCTCGGCATCACCGGCGTCGTGCTCACGAAGATGGACGGCGACGCGCGCGGCGGTGCCGCGCTCTCGATCTACGGGGTCACGAAGAAGCCGATCAAGTACATCGGCGTCGGCGAGAAGATCGACGCGCTCGAGGAGTTCCACCCCGAGCGCATGGCTGGACGAATTCTCCAGATGGGAGACATTGTCTCGCTGGTCGAGAAGGCGCAGGAGTCGTTCGACGAAGAGGAGTCGAAGAGGCTCGAGAAGAAGGTCAAGAAGGAAGGGCTCGATCTCGAGGACTTCCTCACCAGCATGCGACAGATGCAGAAGCTCGGCCCGCTGGAAGGAGTGCTCAAGATGCTCCCGGGCGTGAACGCGAAAATGCTCAAGCAGGCGAACATTGATCCGAAGCGCATGAAACACATTGAGGCGATCGTGCTCTCGATGACGAAGGAGGAGCGGAAGAATCCGGGGATCCTCACCGGATCGCGCAGGTCGCGCATCTCCAAGGGATGCGGACGCCCGGTGAGCGAGGTGAATCGGCTGCTCGAGCAGTTCCGCGAGATGCAGAAAATGATGAAAAAGATGGGGAAGGGAGGCGGCGGCCGAATGCAGTTCCCCGGGATGCCGCCGGGAATGATGCCACCCCGCATGGGCGGCCGCTGAGTTAGCTTTGTCGCAACACCCGGGTGCGCACCGGATCTGCCGGATTGCGCGATGAGCCCGCGTACCACAGCACACTCTGTTGGGAGAGACGAAATGGTCAAGATTCGCCTGCGACGGGTTGGACGAAAGAAGCTTCCCGTCTATCGCATTGTGATCGCCGACGCGCAGAGCCCGCGCGATGGCCGCTTCATTGAGTTGATCGGCCAGTACAACCCGCGCATCACAGAGGGTGGCTTGAAAGTGGACGCGGAGCGGGCCAACTACTGGCTCGATGTAGGCGCGCAGCCAACGGATACAGTGCGCTCGCTGCTCCGGAAGGCGGGTGTGCTCAAGGCGCGTCATGAGACGCGCGTAGCGGCCAAGCGCAGCGGAAGCGCGGTGGCCGTGAACGAGAACGCCGCGGAGTAGCATGCCCGCGCCCGAGTGGGTCATCGTCGGGCGGTTGAGAAAATCGCATGGGCTTCGGGGTGAGATCATTGTGGAGCCGATCACCGACGCGCCGGCCGAAGTCTTTTCGGCCGGCCGTGTGCTTTTCGCCGGTGACGCATCCGGCGATCCGCTGCCGCATTCCCCCGAGCTCACCGTTCGCGAAACGCGCCCGCACGCCAACGGATTGCTCGCCGTGCGCTTCGAGGAGATGAGCGACCGCGACGAGGCCTCGCGGTGGACCAATCGCTATCTCTTCTCGCCGGCCGCCGAGCTGGAGCCGCCGGCACACGGCGAGGTCTACCTGCACGAGCTCGAGGGGATGCACGTGGTGCTCGAGTCCGGAGAGCGAGTCGGCACGGTTTCGGGTGTGTTCGAGCTCCCGCAGGGAATCGCGCTCGACGTGGCTCGCGACTCCGGAGGGGAATCGGTGATGATTCCATTCAACGAGATATTCATCCACGAGGTGAAGCGGGCGGATCGAACCGTCGTGATCGCACCGCCTCCCGGGCTGCTCGACTGATGCTGCGGGTCTCGATCGTCACGATCTTTCCCGAATTTTTCGCGGCGCCCCTCGGCCTGAGCATTCCGGCCCGGGCGGCGGCTGCGGGAAGCGTGAGCTACCAGGTGATCGATCTGCGGGACTTCACCCACGACCGTCACCGCACCGTCGACGACTACCCGTTCGGTGGCGGAGCCGGGATGGTGATGAAGCCCGAGCCGTTCTTCGAGGCGGTGGAGTCGATCGGCGCCAGCGGGCCGATCGTGCTCGTATCGGCGAGAGGGCGCCCGTTCAGCCAGGCGGACGCGGTGCGGTTCGCGAACGAGGAGCATCTCACCATTCTGTGCGGCCACTACAAGGACGTCGACCAGCGCGTCGCGGACCATCTGGCCACGGAGGAGCTCTCGCTGGGAGAGTTCGTGCTGAGCGGAGGAGAGACCGCGGCGCTCGCCATTATCGACGCGACGGCTCGACTCCTTCCGGGCGCCATGTCCGATCTCGACAGCGCGCGCACGGATTCGTTCTGGGATGGTAGCGAGCTGAGCGCACCCAGCTATACGCGTCCTGCGGAGTATCGCGGACAGCGCGTGCCCGAGGTGCTGATGTCGGGCGATCACCGAAAGATCGCGGAGTGGCGGGCGGCGGAAGCCGAGCGACTTTCGAGGGCGAGAAGGCAGCGAATTCCCTAGCTGGCTGGCACTCGCAAACAAAAAAATATTGGGCGTAGAGCGGACTCTGCTGGTGAGGTTTTACTCATGCGTATGGTCGTCCGTCTACCGAGTGAATGACAGCGGGTGAGCTTGCTAGGGCATTTTGTCTGGCCGCTCAGTCAGTTGTGATTCGCAGCACTGTTCCTCGCTGGTTTTATTCTCAGGCAATGCTAATCTGGGTGCCGGTTCTCCTGTACCGGATGTCACCCCCTAGTCGTTGCCACGTTCGCATGGCTTGTCCATGCGTGCGCGTTCGCTGTGTGCTCTGTCCCTTATGTACCTCGCACGGTTACTGAGCCAACGGTTTAGTGACGAGGGCAAAACCGTCTAAAGACGGTGACGCAAAGCTACGAGGCTACCGCATCCTCTGAGATGCCAAGCTAGTCGGGCTGTCGCGCGGACCCTTATTCCAAGGAGTCCCACGATGAAACGCCTCCTCGCCGGATGCTGTGGCATCCTTTCCATTGCTGCTTGCAACGACGCCACTGCTCCGAACGCATCAAAACCCGTTGCCTCCCGTGTCTCCGCCGCCGCCGTCCCCTCGGGTGACGTCTGGGCGGGCCACTACATTGTCGTTCTGAAGTCGAGCGCCCCTTCCTCCGAGGCGCTCGTGCATCGTCACTCGCTGAGCAAGGCGCTCACGATGGACCAGCACTTCGCGACCACCTTCCACGGCTTCTCCGCCGCCGTCGCCGATGACGACGCCGACAGCCTGCGCAACGATCCCGACGTCGAGAGCGTCGTCCAGGATCGCTTCGTCCATCAGCTCGGGACGGAAACCGGAATGGGTTGGGCGCTCGATCGTCTCGACCAGCACTCCGTCCCGCTCAACGGCGCCTTCGCGTACGCCGCAACGGGCGCCGGCGTCAACATCTACGTCGTCGACGGCGGCATTCGCTACACGCACACCGAGTTCGGTGGGCGCGCCCACTTCGCCTTCGACGCGTTCGGCGGCAATGGGTCGGATTGCAACGGACACGGCACGGGTGTCGCCGGCGCGGCCGCCGGAAGCGTCCATGGCGTCGCGAAGGCGGCCACCATCTGGTCGGTTCGCGTCTTCCCCTGCAGCGGCACGACGACGCTGTCCACGATTCTCGCGGGTGTCGATTGGGTGACGGCGCACCATCGGTCCCCCGCAGTCGCGAATCTGAGCCTTGGAGCTGCCGCGGCCCCGATCCTCGACACAGCCGTCGCTCGGTCGATTCGTTCGGGCGTCACGTACGTCACCGCCGCGGGCAACAACGGCGGCGACGCCTGCCTCATGTCACCTGGCAAGCTGAGCACCGTAATCAATGTGGGCGCGACGAGTTCGTCCGACGCGCGGGCGTCCTGGTCGAACTATGGCAGCTGCGTGAGCATGTTCGCGCCCGGCGTGTCCGTGCCCTCGGCCGACTACTACTCCGATACCTACATTTCGAACTGGAACGGCACCTCGTTCGCCGCCCCGATGGCCTCAGGCGCCGCTGCGCTCTATCTGCAGCTGCATCCAACCGCCTCCCCGGCAACAGTTCGCTCGGCGATCCTCGGCAACTCCACGCTGAGCAAGCTGACCAACCTCGCCGGCTCCACGAACAAGCTGCTCTACACGGCGTTCATTGGATCGACGACGACCACGACTACGCCGACGCCGACGACAACCACCACGACGACGTCGACGTCCGGAACTTTCACTCCGAGCTTCACGGCGTCTTGCACCTCGCTGCACGTCTGCACCTACAACGCGAGCGCATCCACGGTTCCGAACGGTGTGTCGTCGTATAACTGGACGCTCGGGGATGGGTATTACGGCAGCTATGTGAAGATCGTGCACACCTATTCGGCGCATAAGACGGTGAACGTGACGCTCAAGATTTGGGATAAGAAGAACATTCGAAGTCGGTGACGAAATCGATCGTCGTGCCGTAGCCGAAATTCACTCCTAGTCTCGGCGCCTAGCGCGCGCGGGGCGTGGAAGCCGCAGTAGAGAGCGACCATAGCATTGGCTATCGGTCGCTCTCTCGCGTTGGCGGACTGCGGGCTAAGTCGCCCGCGATACTTGAGTTAATCCCCTCCGCGCGTTAGCTTGCCAGTCTTCCCACGACACTTTTTCCGGGCCCCGTTCAACCGCCCCGAGCGCCCCATGCATGTATTCATAGAGACCCAGAAGGAATTTCTCCGCACCGACATTCCGCCATTTCGCGCGGGCGACACGCTGCGCGTCAACGTGCGCGTGAAGGAAGGAGAGAAGGAGCGGCTGCAGGCGTTCGAAGGCGTGTGCATCGCCAAGCGCGGCAGCGGCGTGAGCGAGACGTTCACCGTTCGCAAGATCTCCAACGGCGTCGGCGTCGAGCGCATCTTCCCGATCCACAGCCCCATGATCGGCGATGTGCACGTCGTTCGCCGTGGACGCGTGCGCCGCGCGAAGCTCTACTATCTGCGCGCCGCTACCGGCAAGGCCGCGCGGATCAAGGAGCGCAAGATCCAGATCGCACGCCCCGTCTAGCGTTCGCGTCGGCGGCGCGCGCATCATGGCCCGCTAGCATGGCCCGTAGCATGGCCGCCTGCGCTGGACGACGATCGAGCGGGAGCTGCGCAGCACCGGCGGCGCGCTCATCGCCGGAGTGGATGAGGTTGGACGGGGCTCCCTTGCGGGCCCCGTCGTCGCATGCGCCATCGTCATGCCCCCGGACGCGCGCGCGCTTCGAGGAGTCGATGACTCGAAGGCCCTCACACCACTCGCACGCGAACGCCTCGTCATCCAGATCATTGAGCGCGCCATCAGCCTCGGGCTCGGCGCAGCGAGCGCTCGGGAGATCGACCGCATCAATATTTATCACGCGAGCACGCTCGCGATGCGCCGCGCCCTCGGGCGGCTCACGGTATCCCCGGACCATGTGCTCATTGACGGCCGCCCGATCCGCGCGCTGGGCGTCGAGCACCGCGGCATCGTGGACGGCGATGACAAGTGCTTCAGCATCGCCTGCGCCTCAATCGTCGCCAAGGTGACGCGAGACCGGCTCATGGCGAGTCTCGCGCGCCGGCATCCGGAATACGCGTGGGATCGAAATTGCGGGTACGCCACACGTCGTCACATTGATGCACTGCTCGCCCACGGGAGCTGCGCCCACCATTGCCGGTCGTTCGTCGTGAAAGCGCTCGTGCCCGGTGAGTTCGTGCTCGAGATCATTGAAAGTTCGGACGCAGATCACCATGCGGCCGACGGTTCCAATGTTGACTCCTTCGTGTGACCATCACACTGCGACGTGAGTGAGATGAGTCACAGCGTGCAAACCGGGCACGCTTTTAGCTTGCATCTGTAGCAAGGTAGAGACGGCACCGGTCACAGCGTCCACATGGAGAATCAAGATGAAAGGTCATTATAAGATGTTTGCGGCGGTCGCGCTCGTGGCACCGGTGATGGCCGGATGCGCCACGAAGGGTTTCGTTCGCGAGCACGTCGCGGCGGAACAGGTTCGCGCTGACGCTCGCACAGATTCCGCCGTGAGCGGCGAGCGCGCCGCGCGGATGTCAGCCGACAGCACGCTGACGCTCGACGTCGCGTCGCTCCGGAAGGATCTCGACAGCCTCCGCACCGAATATGGCGCAAAGATCACGGCGCTCGAGAACGGCATGCAGTTCGCCCTTCCCGTGCACTTCGCGTACAACGACGCGACGATTCGCGATGAGGACAAGGCGGCGCTCGATCGCTTCGCCAAGGTTGCGATGAAGTATTATCCGGGCTCGGTCATCACGGTTGAGGGCTTTGCGGATCCGAAGGGCGGCGTGAAGTACAATCTCGACCTGTCCAAGCGACGCGCGACGTCCGTGCAGTATTATCTCTCGACGACCGCCGGCGTCACCGACCAGATCAACGCGATCGGCTACGGCAAGACGCGTCTCGTGGTTCCGAAGGCCTACGGCGATCAGCCGGGCGCGGACCAGAACCGTCGCGTGGTGTTCGTGATCGAGAGTGCCCAGGCGCAGGCGTCTGGCGTTGCGATGACCTCGCAGCAGTAGGACTTCTCTCGGTAGAGAAGCAAGCACGCGGCGCGCCTTCGGGCGCGCCGCGTTGCTTTTGTGCCCCATTGTTGTCTAGGCTGCGCTGTCCGAGGCTCTCCGATTCTTCGTTCCATCCGGCGCCTCCGTTCCACGCTTGTCCCGCCAGTGCAACAGCAGGTCCGGCGCGATCGCGATCGCGAGCAGCGTCACCGGCAGATTCTGAATGAACTGGAGCAGCAGCGCCACCGCCACCGCTTGCGCCTTGTCGAGGCCAAGCGCCTCGGCCGTGACGCCGTAGACCACCTGAAAGACGCCGACGTTCCCGGGAGTCGCGCGCACGACGAAGCCGACATTCGCCGTGATCAGCGTCGTCACGCTGCCGACGATGCTGATCGGAAAATGCGCGGCGACGGCGACGAGATGGTAGGTCGCGATCTGCGCCGCCCAGTTCACGAGCGAGAGGAGCATCGCGAGGCAGATGCGCTGCACCGTCAGGATGCTCCGCACGCTCACCATGAATTTGTCGAGATAGGTGCGCACGCGGCCGACGAGCGTCGACGGATACACCGTCGCCGCGACGATCCCGGGTGCGCGGCGCAGCAACACCCCAAACAGCACGATCATCCCCAGCAGCACGCCGACGGCGGCGAAACGCCAGCGCGCGACCTCGTGCGGCATTGGCAGGAAATAGGCGGCGCTCGCCATCAGCGATGATGTAGCCGATCAAGTCAAACAGTCGCTCGAGCGCGAGCGCCGCGAGCACCGCCGCACTCGGCGCGCCCGACGCGCGCGTGACGAACAGCACACGCGCCGCCTCCCCGCTGTTCGCGACGAGGATGTTGTTGAGTCCCGCCCCCGCAACCGTGGCCTTCACCGCCAGCGAGAGCGACGGCACACCCACCGCGCGCAGGAAGATCCACCATGTAACGGCCTTGGCGCCGAGCGTGATGAAGTTCACGAGAGTTGCGACGAGCAGAATCGGCCACGAAGCCGAGCGGATGGCGGACCAGGCGGCGGTCCAGTCGATGGTGCGACCGTAGAGGACGATGGCGACGAGCATCGCGATGGAGAAGATCCATTGGAGCGCCGTCTTCGCACGCGGCGTCACGCGCTCACTCCCAGACGCCGGGCGACCTGTTTCGCCGCTCGCTGTCCGCTGCGGATCGCGCCGTGCACCGTGCCACTATCCGCCTCCTTTACCGTCGCCTCGCCCGCGATGTAGAGCGTGCCGCGAATCGGTCGCGTCAGCATCTCGCCGGCCTTCCACCCGCCTACCAGCGGATAGCTGTATGCGCCGCGCGAGAACGGATCGTCCTCCCAATTGTGCGTCCAGCTATCGACGAGCAGTGACGCGAGCTTCGCGCGCGCGAGACCAAAGGTGCGCGCAGCCGCCGCGATCGCGCGATCGCGGCGCTCGTCGATTCCGAGCAGCGCGAGGGCAGCACCGCGACGCCCACCCGCCCACGCGACCATCATCGGTGCGCGCAGTGGCGCGAGCGTCCAGAACGCGGGGACGTCGGAATCGGAGCTGTGGATGAAGCCGAGCCTCGCGAGCTTCCCCTTTTTCCAGAACTCTTCGCGAAAGAGCATCACGATTCGCGTGACGGGGCCGGTGGTGACGAGCGCGAGTGCATCCTCGTGCGTGGAGATTGCGGGATGGATGCTGACCGCGCCGGGATCTCCGGGCCGCGCCTGAAGCACGCCGATTGGAAGCGTAATTATCGCGGCCCTTGCCGCGTAGCTGCCTTTGGTGGTCTCGACGTGCACGCCGCCGGGCTCCCATTCGATGTGCTTCACGATGGTGCGCAGGCGCACGGAGCCGTGCGGCTTGCGCGCGAGCCATCCGGGCACGTGATCGTACCCATTGAGCACGCGTCCGGTGCGCTGCTCGGCCGGGTCGCCGTGCGGGCTGCCGCCCTCCGCGAGCGCGCGCTCGCTGATGCGAAGCGCATCGGCCGCGTGGAAGTTCTCGACGTACGTGCGCGCGAGCGCGCGATCGCGCGCGAACCTGCGGCCGCCGGGCGAGGTGGCGAGGAACTCGTGGAAGGATCGGTCGGGTTCGCGACCAGCCTTCATTCGCCCCATGATGTGCTCGAGCCGCGCCCAGAAATCCCGTGACGGCGTGCGCTTGCGACCGCGAAGCTCGCTATGGCGATCCGGAATATCGACGGCAAGCAGCCCGGCCTCGCGAACGATCGCCATCGTCTCCGGCGCGCTGCCGTGAATGAACTCGGCGCCGAGCTCGATGGGCGCGGGCGCGCGCGCATTGCGAAGGGTGTCGATGCGTCCGCCGATGCGGTCGCGCGCCTCGAGCACCTCCACGCGCAGGCCGCGCTCCCGAAGCACGCGAGCCGCGGCGAGACCGGCGACACCCGCGCCAATGACGATGACGTCGGACTTGCGCGCGGTGCTCACCGGGAGCGCGGGCGCGCGGCGAGAGGGCGAGTGTCGTTGCGGGAGAGGGAGCGCGAGCGCATGTCGCGCGGAATATACGCTCTCCCGAAGCGGCCCGGCGACCCTCGCATCTCCCCGAGATTACTTAGCTTTCGCGCTCGACCGTCACTATCTGCCTCGGACCAATTGCATGCGCACGATCGCCGTCGTCGTAGGAAGCATCAGTCGTGACTCGATCAATCTTCGCATCGCCAAGGCGCTCGAGTCGCTTGGGCGGGATCGATTCACGTTCATCGACGTTCGCATTGATGAGTTTCCGCTCTTCAGCATTGATCTGGCGAAGGATCCGCCCGCGCCTGTCGTGCGGATGAAGGAGGAGATCGCGGATGCGGACGGCGTGATCATCGTGACGCCCGAGCACAACCGTTCGATACCGGCGGCGCTCAAGAATGCGATCGACTGGGGTTCGCGTCCGGCGGGACAGAGCTGCTGGATCGGCAAGCCCGCGGCGATCCTTGGCGCGTCGACCGGGCAGACGGGGACTGCCGCGGCGCAGCAGCATCTGCGAAACATTCTTTCGCCGCAGCAGGTGATCATCATGGGCGTGCCGGAGATGTACATCCACTGGAAGGCAGGGCTGCTGGATGATGCTGGAAACGTTGCGGATGAAGCGGTGAGGAAGCGGATGGAGCTGTTTCTCGAGCGGTTCGCTACGTGGGTGGAGCGGGTGAGGGTGCGGAGTGCGTGATGCTGATCGGGGTCGGCCCGGTGCGGTCACCGCGAAACGGAGACCAGTATGAATCCGGCCACTGTTGAGGGGCTCGCGAGCGGTAACCCATTGCTGGGGACGTGGAAATTGAAGTCGTACGAAACCACGACAGCTACGGGCGAAAAATCAGCTCCGTACGGCGAGCATCCGCTCGGATACCTCAGCTACTCCGCGGACGGACGGATGCAGGTGATCGGCGCCTCGAGTGGGCGCACGGTGCCGCGCGACCTCGCTCCGACGGACGACGAGCACGTGGCGCTTTACAAGACCATGTTTGCGTATGCCGGCACCTACTCAGTAGAAGGCGGCAAGGTCACTCACCACGTCGACATTTCCTGGAACGAATTCTGGACCGGTACCGATCAAGTCCGATCTTACGAGGTGAGCGGAAACACGCTGACAATCAGCGCCCGTCTTGTTGACCCGGCGAGTGGTGAGGAGGATCAGTACGTTCTCGTGTGGGAGAGGGTAGGAAGTTCGCGCTGACTCGTCGCCAGCGCAGCGATAGCTCGCCGCCGATACGAGACAGGTCGTCGCCTGGGCACTGACGGCGAGCGGCAAAGATCGCTTAAATTGCGTTCTCATTTCGCGAGGCAATCACGCAGCATTGGTAGTCAGTGCGACCCGATAGCTCAGCTGGTTAGAGCAACGGACTTTTAATCCGTAGGTCCTGGGTTCGATCCCCAGTCGGGTCATATTACAACGGAGCTCGATGCGCTCAGCGCGAAGCGGAGGACCAGAGGCAAGGCTCCGCGTCGATGTCGCCGCGATGGCAGCGTGCCTCGCCCTGTTCGCGATCGCACCAGCGCTGCATGCGCAGGACACGACCGCACTCGCCGCCCCGCCAGAGGCCGTGCGTTCGTGCGACGGTCAGCGCATCACCACCATCACGATCCATCCGCAGGGCCCGCCCGCGCTCGGCCGGCCCGGCACGCTGCGACACGTCGTGAGCAGTGTGCTGATGCAACAGAAGACCACTCAATCGCGAGTGGTACAGAGCTTTCTGCAGCTCAAAGCAGGCGGCGTGTGCACGGAGCTCAGACGAGCGGAGACCGAGCGCGTACTTCGCGCCCAGCCATTTCTCGCCAACGCGACGGTGACGGCAACACCCGACGGTGCCGGAGCGGTTGCGATCAATGTCAGCACGGTGGACGAGATCTCGCTCGTGATCGGCGCGTCGTTCAGCGCGCTGCATCTCACCGCCCTTCAGTTCGGGAACGACAACGTTCTCGGCACCGGCCAGTACGCCTCGGTATCGTGGGCGCAGGGCGACGCGTATCGTGATGGCTTCGGCGCGCGCTATGTCAACTACGCGGCGTTCTCGTCCCCAAAGCGGCTCACGCTGGATGCCTCGCGCGACCCCGTGGGCGGTCACGCACTCGTCTCCCTCGAGCATCCGTTCTACACGAATCTTCAGCACGTCGCCTGGCACACCGGTCTTTCATATGCCAACAGCTACCCGTCATTCGCCCGCATTGGCGACGATCCGCTGTCACTCGGCGTGCACCACTTTCTCGCCGATGCCGGAGTGGTGAGCCGTGTCGACATCGGCACGCGGCGACTCTTTCTGGGCGCGGTGCTTACTCACGAGCGCTTCAGCACGCACGACCGCGGTGTCGTGATCTCGGACTCCGGATTCGTGAACGAGCCGGACAGTCTGCTCGGCTCGCGCTTCCCGGATTTTCATGCAACGCGCCTCTCGGCCGTCGCCGGACTGCGACTGCTCGAGTACGAGCGAGTGACGGGCTACGACGCCCTCTACGGCACGCAGGATTTGCCGCTCGGCGTACAGTTCGCGGCGCAGATCGGGCGCGGGCTCCCGCATCTCGGAAATACCAACTGGCTATTCGGCGGCGATGTGCTCGGCGGTCGCGCATTTGGTCCGTCGTTTCTCGGAGCGCGACTCTCCGGCGAGATCCAGCGTGACGCGGACACAGGCGGGTGGCAAGGACTGGTCACCACTGCGCGTCTGATCTACTACACGAAACCGGGTGAGCATAACACCGTCATCGTCACGGGCGACTTCGCAGGCGCTTGGCGAGCACTCCTCCCCTACGAGCTCACGATTGGAAGTGCGCGCTCGGGTGTGCGGGGCTTTCGTGGCTCGCAGGAGGCCGGCGCGCACCGCGGCGTCGCGCGCATCGAGGATCGCTGGGCCATTCGGCGGTTCGGCACGTGGTCCGCGATCGGGGCCGCGGTGTTCGCCGACGCTGGAGTCGTGTCGGCCGGGGACGTGCCCTTTGGCGTCGACAGTCCCGTTCGCGGCTCGGTTGGCGTGAGCCTGCTCGCGGCGGTACCGGCGCAATCGCAGACGACGTGGCGCGTGGACATCGCCGCGCCGCTCGACCGCGGCGCGGGAGCACACCGCAGCATCGAGGTCCGCTTCGTGAGCGAGAATCGGGCGCGTAACTCGCTGCGCCAGGCCGACGACCTCGCCCGCGCCCGCGCCGGGACCGCCGCTACGAACATCTTCTCCTGGCAGTCAATGACACGCGCATTCCAGTGAAGTTGCAGGTCGGCAAATCCACGGCGCGAGAATCGGGCGCTTGAAGAGACTAAGCACGCGACACAACGCGCTGCAGCACGCCCTCTGCGAAGCGTGACGCCACTTGCGCACCGTCACGCATACTCCCAGCGTATGGCGTCGCAAATACCGCCCTCGTCTCCTGGAGTGTCCCTCGTGGTCGTCACGCGCCCCCTCGCTAGCCTGCCTCGCCTTCATCTGCCTTCCGGCGTTCGGCAGCTACTCAAACATCAAGCACGCACCGAGAGCCTACACGCCGTCCACCCTGCGGCGCACATCGCCACGCGCTCGCCCGGGCCGAGTCGGTATCTCTACGTGTGGGCTGGCCCAAGGACAAGGCCGATTCGAACTACATGGACCACGCACACAACGCGGGCTCACAGAGCGATTTCCTCGCGGTGATCGATCTGCAGCCGGCGGACACGGGCGCGCACGAACGCTACGGGCGAGTGATTTCCACGGTGCCTGTAGGTGCGTACCACACGATGCCGCACCACGGCGAGCAGTTGTTCGCGCCGGGACGCAATTGGTTCGTCAGCGGCTTCATGAGCGGACAGCTGTTCCTGTTCGATGCGACCGACCGCGCGCACCCGCGATACGTGACTCGCATCGACAGCGTCCCGGGATTCCGCCAGCCACACAGCCTCGCGCGTCTGCGGAATGGCCACGTCATTGCGACGGTGCAGTTCGGCCCCGAGTCGGTCAGCGGTCGTCCCGGCGGCATCGTCGAGCTCGACGATAGCGGACGCGTAGTACGAACCGCCAGCTCCGCGGACCCGGCCTTCCCGGGGGCGTCGCTGCGCACCTATGGGCTAGCGGTAGTGCCGGCCCTCGACCGAATCGTCACGACAAGTTCGCCAATGGACAACGAGCGCGTGGCCGACGTGATCCAGGTGTGGCGCCTGTCGGACTTTCACCTTCTCCGCACGATCCCATTGTCGGCACGGCCAGATAGCGCGAACCGCGAGCCGTTCGAGGCCCGCGTGCTGTCGGACGGGCGCTCCGTGCTCGTCAACACCTACCGCTGCGGCTTTTATCGCCTCACGAACCTGGAGACGCTCGCTCCGAGTGCGGAGTTTGTGCTTTCGGAGCGGCCGTCGGCGGGGCCCGGTAACGGGTGCTCGGTGCCGGTCGTCGTGGGGCACTACTGGGTCATGCCAATGGCGTACCAGCATCGCGTGGCAGTGCTCGACGTGTCGCACCCCGACCATCCGCGGGAGGTGTTCTCGCTCGCGACCGACAGCACGTTCTTTCCGCACTGGTCGTCGGCGGATCCGCAGAGCGACCGCATCGTGGTGTCCGAACAGGGCGACGGCCTGCCGCGCGTGATGATCGCGCGCCTCGACCCGAACACCGGGCGCCTCACGTGGGATGAGCGCTTTCGCGACGCCGGCTCCGCGAGCCCGGGGCTCGACTTCGGGCGCCCGACGTGGCCGGACGGCGCCGCCGGCGCGGCGATGCCGCACGCGGCGATCTTCGTTCCGGAGCGTTAGCGGCGCGGCGCAGCAGCGGGACTCTGACGCCTCATCGCCGCTAGTCCTCGAGCGCGGGCAGAGTTTTCAAGACCTCAGACGCACGGGGCCGGTCGCGCACGGGGTCGTCCTTCCGGATGGTTCCGTCCCGGAACACGAGCACGCGCTTCGCGAACTGCGCAATGTCGGCCTCGTGAGTCACCATCACGATCGTGAGTCCTCGATCGTTGAGGTTCTGTAGCACGTCCATGATCTCGATCAATGTGCGGCTGTCGAGATTGCCCGTCGGCTCGTCCGCGAACAGAATCGCCGGATGGTTCACGAGTGCGCGCGCGATCGCCACGCGCTGCTGCTGTCCACCAGACATCTGCAATGGAAAGTGGCTTGCGCGATCCGCTAGCCCGACGAGTGCCAACGCCTCGTTCGCGCGCTTCACGCGTTCTGCGGCGTCGATCTTCGAGTACAGCGTCGGCAACGCGGTGTTTTCCAGCGCCGTCGTGCGCGCGAGAAGATTGAATCCCTGGAAGACGAATCCCAGCTTTCGGTTTCGAATGCCCGCGAGAGTTTTCTTGTCCAACCCGGAAACGTCCTCTCCTTCCAGCAGGTATCGACCGGCGGAGGGGCGGTCGAGGCACCCGAGGATGTTCATGAGCGTCGACTTGCCGCTCCCGCTCGCGCCCATGACGGCGACAAATCCTCCCCGTTCTACGTCGACGCTCACGCCTCGCAGCGCGTGCACGCGCGTCTCCCCCATCGTGTAGTACTTATGGACCCCTTCGACGCGAAGGACCGCGCCGTTCGTCACGCTCTCGTCGCTCACATTGAGTACGATTTGTGGCTACCTGCGCACCGCATTGCCCGGTGGGCCCGAGGTCGTAGGCGAGAGTGAGCCCGTCACCACCTCGTCGCCTTCGCCGAGCGTGCCTCTGAGCACGCTCGTGACTTCCGTGTACGCGTGGTCGGTGAGACCGAGCGCGATTTGCACCGGAACCACCCGCTTATCCGCCTGAAGCTTCCACACCACCGCGCTTTCGGCGCGCACCGGTCGGGGAGCACCTGCGTTCGTCACGGACGCAATCGGCGCGGATGACGCTCGATCGCGATCAGTCGGGCCGCCCTGCTGATCGACGCCGATCCCGTACTTCGCGTACAGTGCGTGAATCTCGTCCGCGGTGAACGGTGGATTGTATCGCAGCGCGCCGTTCGGCACCTTCAGCGCATTCTGCGCCGTGGCCACCGGTACGGTCACGTAGGCCGTCATTCCCGGGAAGACCTTGAGCTCGGGGTTGTCGAAGTCGATGATGGCGTCGTACGTCACCACGTTCTGCACGGTGGTCGCGTTCATCCGAATTTGGCTCACCGTGCCGGTGAAGGTCTCCTTTGGAAACGCGTCGACCTTGAACGTCACTCGTGCTCCGACCTTAATGCGGCTGACGTCCGACTCATCTGCCTTGGCGTAGAGCTGCATGCGTGTGAGGTCCTGCGCGATCGTGAAAATCGTGGGCGCTTGCAGTGAGGCCGCGACGGTCTGTCCGACATCGACATTGCGCGCGACGACGATCCCGTCGATTGGAGAACGAATGACCGTGTGATCGACGTTCGTTCGCGCAATCGCAACGGCCGCATCCTTCTGCTTGATCTGCGCCCTGGCCTGCGCGACGTTCGCGACGGCGCCCGCAACGGAGGCGTTGGCAGCATCGTAGCTGGAGCGCGCCAACTCCAATTCCTGCTGCGTTGCCAAGTGTTCAGCTGCAAGAGTCGAGACGCGCTGGTAATCTCCCTTGGTCTGCATCACGGCTGCCTTCGTCCGGTCGACGTTCGCCTCCGCTGCCGTGAGATTGGCCTGCGCACTTTCCAGGTCCGCGACGGCCTGCTGAAGCGCGCCTTGCAGCAACGACGGCTCGATGAGAGCGACGATATCGCCCTTCTTCACGCGGGAATTGAAGTCGACGTTGAGCTTGGCGATCGAACCCGACACCTGCGAGCCGACCTGCACGGTGCGCACGGCATTCACGGATGCCGTGACGTCAACGACGTCTCGAATGTCGCCGCGCTCGACCTTGGCCCCAAAATATTCGACGGGCTCGCTGCGACGCATTGCCATCGCTGCGACTGCGCCGATGACAATGACCACGCAAAGCGCGATGAGCCATTGCGTACGCGTCAATCGCATCGCGTCGCTCGATTCCAGCAACTTCGCGGTTGGCGAGCGCTCATTCGTACCTGAGTGATTCGATGGGATCGAGCAGAGACGCCTTTCGCGCAGGGTAATAGCCAAAGAATATCCCGACCGCTGCCGAGAAGAGCGTTGCGAGCATGATGGCCTCGAACGACAGCTGCATCGGCCAACCGAGTGTGCGCCCAACTACGATCGACGCGACGATTCCGAGGAGCACGCCGGCTGCACCTCCCACGAGACTGAGCATCACCGATTCGCCGAGGAATTGGAGCTGGATGGCGGACTCCGTCGCTCCCACCGCAACGCGAACGCCGATCTCCCGCGTGCGCTCCGTCACGGAAACGAGCATCACGTTCATGATCCCAATGCCGCCCACCAGCAGCGAGATCGACGCGATCGCCGCGAGCAGCAGCGTCAGCGTCCGACTCGCCTCCAGCTGCGCCTTGATCACATCCTCGGGATTCCGAATGTTGAAGTCGTCATCCTCCTCGGGCCGCAGATGGTGCCGATCGCGGAGCAGAGCTCCGGCTTGCTGGCCCGCGAGCTTGATCGCGTCCGGCGATACCGCCGAGCAGAGAATATCGTCGAGCCAGGAGATTCCCTTGATCTTCTTCTGCGCCGTCGTGTAGGGGAGGATTACCGTGTCATCCTGATCCTGCCCTGAGACCGAGAGCCCTTTCGGCTGGAGCACGGCGATCACCTTGCAGGGCAGGTCCTTGAGCCGAATGATCCTTCCAATCGGGTCTCCAGCGCCGAAGAGCTGTTCGCGCACGGTACGCCCAATGACGCACACGTCCGCCGCGCGATCCACATCATCCTGAGTGAACACCGCGCCTTCGGCGACCGACCAACGCTTGATGTCGAAATACTCCGGCGATACCCCACGAAATGTCGTGAACCAGTTCTGATTCCCATAGATGACTTGCGTCGACGCGTCGACATTCGGCGACACACTCTTGATCAGTTTGATCTGGCCCTTGATCGCCGCGGCATCGCCCAGGGTCAGTGAGCTGGTGCCGTGCGTGCCCGTTCGCACGCCGTTGACCGCTCGTCCACCGGCTTCGATCCACACGAAGTTGTCGCCGAGATTGTTGAGCTGCTGCTCGACACGCGACTGACCGGCCTTGCCGATCGCGACGACGCAGATGACGGCCGCGATGCCGATCATGATGCCGAGAACGGTGAGCAGGCTCCGCATCTTGTTGCGGACCAGAGCGAACACCGAGGAGGTGAGGAGCGCGGCGTAGTTCACGAGTTATCCATGCCTCCGCCAAACTTACGCTCGGGCGACTGCAATCGTTAAGGGCTGCGGTCACCTTACGCGATTGTCATTTTCGACCGACTCGCATCTTTCGAGCTGGCGGCGCTCACGCCCGTATTGCACACCGCAGTGTCACTCGTGCGTGTGCCGGTGATGGATGTCGGGATAGTGGGCATGCGCATGCGCGAGCCGCTCGTGCCGGTGCGTGTGGCTATGAGGCTCACCCGGCGGATCGTCCCCGCTGTGCCCATGCTGGTGGTGGGCGTCGTGGACGTGGAGATGCTCGTGCTCGAACGGTTCGTGGACGTGCGCGTGCTCGTGACGCTCAGTCGCATGCAGCCAGACTCCCGCTGCCATGCAGATTCCGGCGATCGCGAGCGACGGCGTGACCGGATCCCGAAAGAGAATGAGTGACGCAGTCGCCCCGACGAACGGCGCAGTGGAGAAATACGCGCCCGTGCGTGCCGTTCCCAGGCGCCGAAGGGCGAGGACGAAGAGCGCGAGACTCAGCCCGTAGCTCAGGAACCCAAGCACCAATGCGCCCGCAACAGCCTCTCTCCGCGGGAGCGGACTTCCGAGGGCGAGCGCAATCGCGAGATTGACCGTGCCCGCGATCACTCCTTTCAGCATCGCAATCTGGACGGGATCGCCGGCCGATACCTTCTGCGTGAGATTGTTGTCGATCCCCCACGCGAGGCTTGCGCCCGCGATCGCGAGCGGGCCGATCATCCCACGCGTCGTGACATTGCCCTGCCACGACAGCACCACACTTCCGGCGACGATCGCAGCCATGCCGAGCGCGACTCGCCGGTCGACGTTCTCGTGAAAGGCAAACCAGGCGAGCAGCGCCGTGAAGACACCTTCGAGATTGAGAAGAAGCGACGCCGTCGACGCCGTCGTGTGCTGGAGGCCGATCATCAGGAGCATCGGGTGCAATGACGCCACCCATGCCGATTGATCCGGCGAGCCATGGCACGTCGCGACGAGTGAGCGGCGCCTCGGCCCGCGCGCGGCGACGGCGCGCGAGAAAGACGAGCGCGAGGCCACCGCCGGAGCCGAGGTACAGGAGCCCCGCGAGTAGTTGTGGGCTCGTCACCTCGAGAAGTCCCTTCGCTATCGGCGCACTCAATCCGATCAACAGCGCGGCGAGAAGTGCCAGCACGAATGCCGCGATCGAATGCCTCTCGGTCGTGGTCTGAGCGCATGCTCGTTGTACGCAGAGTGCGATCACGCATCTCCATCAATGAGCAGTGCAACCGATTTCACTTCCTTCCACCGGCGTACGCGACGCTCATCGCATCGCCGGTTCGAGAATGCGAAGAACGGGTTTTCCCTCAATGTCCTGAAGCGGCAAGTACACGCGATGCGTGCCCGGATCGACCGCGACGGTGTGCGAGTGCGGTGCGCGGTACTGGCCGAGCGATTGCAGCGCAGCTCCCGTTTCGTACACGGCGAGTGAGCCCGACTCAGAGGCTACATACAGCCGGAGAAGTCCCCGGATCGAGCGCGAGTACATCGGGTCCCTCGGCGACGCGCTGCGTCTCGGTCGTGCGCATCGATCGCAGATCGACCACCAGCAGCCGAGTCTCCCTCGCACGACAGAAGGCGACACGATTCGGCTCGTCCACCAGAAATCCGTGCGAGTGGTCGCAGTTCATCGGATAGCGCGCGACAACCTTCATGCTTCGGGGATCGATCGCCGCGAGCTCGTTCTTCGTTTGCACGGCCACCATGATGCAGTGCGAGACCGCGTCGTAATGGGTGTTGCCCGCTTCACCCCCGAGTGGGATCACCCCGACCTTCGCGTTCGTGGCGCCGTCGATAACGAGATCCGCGCCGCCGTTCTCATCGGAGACGATATACCCGTCGCTCGTCCGGAGCGTACGCGATTCCGTCGGGGAAGTCCGCACCTTGAACGGACGCGAGCACCTGGAGCGACCGGTAGTCAACGACGCCGACCTCGTGACGGCCCGTCACGGAGACGTAGACATGGTGCAAGGCGGGAAAGGAAGAGAATCCGTCGAGCCCCGGAATTCGATGCTCCTCACGATTTCCGGATCCCCTGGAACAGATCGAGCCGATCGTCATGTGCGGAATGTACAGGCGCCCGGTTGTCGTATCGAGGCTCTGATAGTCGAAGCGCTTCGCTGCCCCGGCAGTGGTACTCCCACTCGTCTTTACGCGCGCCTTCGCCCGCGCATGGCCACTCCGGGCTGGACCGCCCGATTGTGCTGGCCAACCCGACGGTGTCATCGAGGCGGTTGTCGCCATGCAGGAAGTCGCGGCGGACTGTGCCGCGACCGGCGTGGAGAGGACGAGCGCAGCCGCCAGAACTGCGCCGCACCACTACGGATCGAACGGATCCCCATCATCCCCCGACGTCGACCCGCCCACTCCTCCGGCCTTCTCCACGCGCAACACCTGCTTCTGCGTGGTGCTCCCGGCTGTCATTGTGACGAGATAGTCCCCGCTTTCGACGAGGCCGACGGTGCGACCACCTCCACCAAATAGCCACCCGGTAGCGCCTTGCTCGCGCGCACCGCGCCGAGCACCTGACTCAGCACCTCCTGGCTCACGGCAGCCTCGCCCTCACCCTCCGCTGCACCCTCGGCGCCCGCCGCCGCACCAGCCTTCTTCGCGCTGTCCGCTACTCCCGCCTTCTTCGTACTGTCCGCGGCGCCGTGATGGCGAGGAAGCGGACTCTCTCCTGCGCGTTCGGCGAACCGTCCGCCGCCGCCTCCTCCTGCGGTCGCGCGCTGAAAAGCTCACCAACGGTTCCTTTGTCGATGTGCTCGCGCACGTTCTGGAGCACCGGCTTCGGCGCAACGTCCTCCTTCGCGAGCGAATCAAAGACGTGATCGAGCTTGCGCGCAGCTGATCAGACTGTCGCGTCGTCCCGCCGGCGATAGCGGTGTCTTTGCGGCAGGCTTGGCTCCCAGGTCCCATGTGACGTGGTGTAGTCCCGCGCCGCCGCGCCCCGTGAGCGTCTTCAGCGTGTCGCCCTTCATGCTCGTGATCACGAACTTCACCGAGTCCTTCGGCGATCCGCCCGTGAGGCGGTACACGATGTCCGCCCCGAATGGCGCGCTCCGTCCCCTGAACGTGCCCTGTCCGGAGGAGATGTCCGCGCCCGGCGACTCGCCGAACGCGTAGCCCGTCTTCGGCGCGAAGAGATAGGCTCCCCTCGCGTACACGCTGTCGTTGAGCTGCTCGAGTGCGGACACGTCCGCAATCCAGATCCCGCGCCCATGCGTCGCCGCGATGATTTCGTGGTCGCGCGGATGAATCTTGAGGTCGTGCACCGGCACGCTCGGCAGCCCGCTCATGAACTTCTGCCAGGAGAGCCCGCGGTCGCGCGAGATGTACGCGCCGATGTCCGTCCCCACGTAGAGCAGATTGCGGTTCATCGGATCCTCGCGGATCACGTGCAGGAAATCGGGACCGCCCTTCGGCAGGTCGCCGACGATCGATCGGAAGGTCTTCCGAAATCCGACGTCACGAACAGATACGGTGTGAAATCGTTCGTGCGGTGATTGTCGAAGGCACATAGAATGTCGCGTGTCGAAGTGCGAGGGCTCGATGCGAACGACGTAGCTCTTTGGCGGCACGCCCGCGAAATGCCCCGTGAGATTCTCCCACGCCGCGCCATCGTCGTGCGTCAGCCACACGTTGCCGTCGTCGGTGCCGGCCATAGAGCAGCCCCGGCCGCACGTACGACTCGGTCAGCGTCGTGATCGTGCCGTACGTCTCCGCGCCCGTCGCGTCGTTCGTGATGCCGCCGGTCGATCCATGCTCCAGCGACCTTCGCGACATCGTGCGTCGAAAGGTCCTGCGAGATCGGAAGGAAATCGTCGCCGCGGTTCGTCGACCTCAGTACGCGGTTCGCCGCCGACGTAGATCACGTCCGCGTTGTGCGGCGAGATCAAGAACGGCGTGTTCCAGTTGAACCGCAGGTCGAGATCCATCGAGTCCTGCTTCTGCTGCTGCGCGCTATCTCGGCGAGGCGCTTTTTTCTGCGCTTCGCCTCCGGCTTGCGCGGTGTCGCCGCCGCGAGACGACGATCGAATCCTCCCTCTGCAGGTACCGCGGTCGCCAGTGGGCTTCACGAGCGCCCTCTCTCGCCAGTCTTTAGATTCGAGCGGCGATCGTTGCCGCCCTGCGACTCTGCGTAGATGATGTTCGGGTTGGTCGGATCCTGCGCGGTGTAGAAGCCATCGCCGCCGCCGACGGTCTCCAGTAGGCGTTCGTGTCGGCCCGCCGCGCTTCCCGACTCGGCCCGCACCAGCTGCCGTTGTCCTGCAGTCCGCCGCAGACGCGATACGGCACCGAATTCGTACGTCACCTCGTAGAACTGTCCGATCGGGATGCGATTCTGGATCGAAGTTTCCTCCCCGGTCCCACGTCTGCGACACGCCGCCGTCGTCCCCACGAGGAAATGCTCGGGGTCGTTCGGGTCGATCCACATCGCGTGGTGGTCGACGTGGATGCCGACGGTGCCGCCGCACCGTCTTTCCACCGTCATCGGAGAA
>CAWHAS010000002.1:0-360986 GCA_963827355.1 uncultured Gemmatimonadaceae bacterium | reverse complement strand
TGACGGAGGCAACGATGGTCTGGTCCCAAGTCTACAATCCCCTGAGCAATGCGTGGCTGTCGACCCTTGTCGCTGCGGTCCCTATCGTCGTCCTACTCGGCGCCCTCGGTATTTTCCGCATCAAAGCGCACATGGCTGCTATCTATGGTCTGATAGTCTCGCTGCTGGTCGCAACCATTATCTATGGGATGCCCGTCAGAATGGCGGGAACGACCGCTGTTTTTGGCGCTGCTTTCGGCTTGATGCCGATCGGTTGGATCATTCTCAACGTCATCTTCCTCTACCAGCTCACGTTAGAAAAGGGCTACTTTAAGGTGATGCAGGACAGCATCGCGGGCGTGAGCCAGGACCGTCGACTGCAGCTCCTCCTGATCGCCTTCTGCTTTGGCGCCTTCTTCGAGGGCGCGTCGGGGTTCGGAACGCCGGTGGCGGTGACCGGCGCTATCTTGATCGGCCTAGGATTTTCCCCGCTCGCCGCCTCCGGATTGTCGTTGATTGCCAATACCGCGCCTGTCGCCTACGGTGCGCTCGGTACGCCGATCATCGCGCTCGCGGCGGTGACCGGGCTCGATCTCTACGACCTCAGCGCTATGGTCGGCCGACAACTTCCGTTTTTCTCGCTCATCGTGCCATTCTGGCTGATCTGGGCCTTTGCCGGCTGGCGCGGCATGATCGAGGTTTGGCCGGCCACGCTCGTGGCGGGCGTCAGCTTTGCCATCCCGCAATTTCTGATCTCGAACTATCACGGCCCCTGGCTAGTCGACGTTCTTTCATCCGTGGTGTCGATGGGCTGCCTGATTGCCTTCCTAAACTATTGGCGTCCGCAAAAGATCTGGAGGACGACGACCCCACGCGGCCAGCAGGCCGGACTTGCAGCCACCGAAGGATCGCAGGGTCCAGGATCGACCGCCCGCGCCTCGGTTGCGCCCGCCCGGGCTGAGGTTGTCAAAGCTTGGATTCCCTGGCTGATCCTCAGCGTGGCCGTGATTCTGTGGGGTACGCCGCAGTTCAAGGCTTTGCTCGATGGCATCTCGGTCCTGCGGATCCCAGTGACAGGTGTGCACAACTTGATCGAGCGGATGCCTCCCGTCGTAGTTAAACCAACGGCCGAAGCCGCCGTCTATGTGTTCAACTGGCTGTCGGCCACCGGCTCGGGCATCCTAGTGGCTGCCGTGGTTGCCGGCGTGGTCATGGGCTTTTCGCCCGTGGGGCTCGCCCGCAGCTATTGGAGTACACTCAAACTCGTACGCTACTCGCTGCTGACGATCGCGTGTATGCTCGCGATCGGATTCATTACCCGTTATTCCGGCATCGATGCAACGCTTGGTCTTGCATTCGCCAATACGGGTTGGCTGTATCCGCTGTTCGGCACGATGCTGGGCTGGCTCGGTGTGGCACTCACCGGTTCCGACACGTCGTCGAACGTGCTGTTCGGCAGCCTCCAACGCATTACGGCCGAACAGCTGGGTCTCAGTCCAATCTTGATGTCTGCGGCGAACAGCTCGGGCGGTGTCATGGGCAAAATGATCGACGCCCAGAGTATCGTGGTTGCCAGCACGGCGACGCGCTGGTACGGCCATGAAGGTGACATCCTGCGCTACGTCTTCTTGCACTCGCTCGTCCTGGCCGCTCTGGTGGGCGTCCTCGTCTCGCTTCAGGCGTATGTCTGGCCGTTTACGGCCCTGGTGATTCACCACTGACGCAATGGACAGGCCACCGCGGTCCCGACAAGCCGCTCTGATGGAACATTGCCTTGAGGGGCATCGATCATGAAAGCAGGATTGTTCATTCCCTGTTATGTCGATGCCTTTTTTCCTGCAGTCGGCATCGCCACGCTGCAGCTGTTGGAACGGCTTGGCCTGGAAGTCGTCTATCCCCTCGACCAAACGTGCTGCGGCCAGATGATGGCGAATAGCGGGAGCCAGAAGGACGCGGCCGGGACGGAGGCATTGTTCGTCGAGAACTTCAAGGACTTCGACCACATCATCACCCCGTCCGGGAGCTGCGCCTACCACGTGCGAGAGCATTTGGATGCGATCCCGCAGACCGCAGATGCGCAGAAAGTCCGGCGCAATACTTATGAACTGGTCGAGTTCCTCCACGACGTTCTAAAGGTCCAGGCCTTTCCCTGGGCTGAGTTTCCGCACAAAGTTGGACTCCACAATTCTTGCACCACGCTGCGGAAGCTTCGCGCCGCTAAAGCATCCGAGATTGACGAACCGTTCTTCTCAAAGCCGATTGATCTGCTCCGGAAGGTGCGCGGCATCGAATTCGTGGCGCCGAGCCGACCAGATGAATGCTGTGGCTTCGGGGGCACTTTTTCCATTTTCGAGGAGCCGGTCTCCGCCAAGATGGGTTACGATAAGGTCGCCGATCATCACGATGCCGGCGCCAAATACATCGTGTCGGCGGATATGTCATGCCTGATGCACCAGAAGGGCTGCGCCGAGCGGCTCGGGCTGGACATCCGCTTTATCCATATTGCCCAAATCCTGAATGGGGACCGCGCATGAGGCGGATCGATCATGCCGAAGCGGCCTCCGACTTCATCGCCGCCAAAGAGCACCAAGCCTTCCACGATCGGCGGCTTTGGGATCTCAGGCTCAAACGTGACCGCGAGGCACATGGCATTCCGGAATGGGAGGAGCTACGCAGCCTCGCCTCCCAGATAAAGGAGCACACGCTTTCACGTCTCGCCGACTATCTCGAGGAGTTCGAAGCACGGGCGAAGGAAAATGGTGCCCAGGTGCACTGGGCACGCGACGCCACCGAGCACAACCAGATCGTCTTCGACATCCTGTCGGCGCGCGGCGCCAAAACGCTGGTCAAGAGCAAGTCGATGCTGACCGAGGAATGCGACATGCGTCCGTTCCTCGAACGGCGCGATATCAAGGTGATCGAGACCGATCTCGGGGAGCGCATCCAGCAACTCGACGACGAACCGCCGAGCCACATCGTGGTGCCGGCGGTCCATAAACTGCGCGGTGATGTCTCTACGGTGTTTGCGCGGACGATCGGAGCAGAGCCCGGCAACGAGGATATCCACTATCTGGCGGAGACCCAGCGTCGGACGACTCGCCCATATTTCTTGAACGCCGAAGCAGGCATGACCGGCGCCAATTTTGCGGTCGCGGAGACCGGCAGCTTCGTGGTCTGCACCAACGAGGGCAATGCCGACCTCAGCGCCAATGTCCCCACGCTTCACATCGCATCTATCGGCATCGAGAAGATCATCCCGAAGATAGAGCATCTCGGTGTCTTCATTCGCCTGTTGTCGCGCAGTGCCTTGGGCTCACCGATCACGCAATACACATCTCATTTCCGGGCGCCACGCGAGGGCGGCGAGTTGCACATCGTCCTTGTCGACAACGGACGCGCGGAGCGCCTTGGCATGCAGGACTTCTGGTATTCGCTAAAGTGTATCCGGTGCGGGGCCTGCATGAATACCTGCCCGGTCTACCGCAGGAGCGGGGGCTTAAGCTATGGCGCGACCTATTCTGGTCCAATCGGGGTGATCATTGATCCCACTTTCAATATCCGGAAATACAGCAATCTCCCGTTCGCCTCCACGCTGAACGGAAGCTGCACCAACGTCTGCCCGGTCAAGATCAACATTCACGAGCAGATCTACAAATGGCGACAGATCATCGCCGAACGCAACCAGCTTCCGTTCGTGAAAAAAGAAATGATGCGCATCGCAGGCAAGGTGCTGGCCGACCCGAAGCTGTATCGCGCGGCGATCTCGGCGACCGGCCTGGCGATCGAGCATCTGCCGCGTTTTGCCCTCTACAATTGGCTCAATCCATGGGGCCGCCAGCGCGAAGTTCCCGACGCGCCGCAGCAATCGTTCCGCAGCTGGTACATCGCGCATAGGAACCGATCGTGACGAGCCGCGACACCATTCTCGCAGCGGTGCGCGCGAACCTCCCGTCCCCGGCGCCCGCACTTCCGGAGATACCGCTGTTCGAAAGAACTGCAGGATCGCTGTTGGACGAATTCCAAGAAGCGCTGGTGCGGATGGGTGGAAAGTTCGTGGAGGAGCGAAGCGGCAAAACCCTTAATGGATTCGTCCGCTCGCTCTTCCCGCAGGCACGCGTGATCTGCTCGGCGACCCCGGAGGTGGAAGGGACTCGAGCTTTGACTCGCAGCGCCAGTCCCACCGATTTGGCCGATGTCGATGTCGGTATCGTCCGCGCCGCCTTCGGGGTCGCCGAAACGGGTTCGATCTGGCTCAGCGAGGTAGAGCTACAGGTCAATGCCCTCGCGTATCTTGCGCAGCACCTCGTCGCTTTGCTCGACCCTTCCGACATCGTCGGAAACCTGCACCACGCCTATCGCGATCCGCGGTTCAAGACGGCGCGCTATGCGGTGCTAGTTACGGGGCCTTCCGCGACCGCCGACATCGAGGGAGTGTTGATTCATGGAGCGCAGGGCGTCCGCACCTTGACGGTATTGCCGCTTCCCCGCCCGATCGGCGCCACAGGTCGAAGCGGCGCATGATCGCGCTCATCCGCGAATGCTCCTTCGACGCCCAGGAGGCAATCAACGCAGTGCACAGTTGTTTTGGCGGCACGACGCTACAAAATCAAACAATATCAATCATCAATAAATTGTCAGCAGCGGGAAAGATTAGAATTGACGCAAATCAATACGTTGTCATTCGCCCGGCACTAGGTTTCCCAAACGATATCGAATAGGCCGCGGTTCAATCGGGGTATCGCAGGATGTTGCAAATCCGCATCCACGGACGGGGGGCAAGGCGTTGTCACGGCGGCGGAACTTCTTTCCGTCGCAGTCTGTATAAAATTGCTCACATGACCTGTTTGTCCACAGGTTGCTCAAAAAAAATGGACACTGTGCAATAAGGTCGGGCAAAAAGCTAACGTCATGGACATGACTCGCCAGGAATATCGTCTGGCCCCCGGTCAGCGAACCATCGTAAAGTGCGAAAATCAGCCTCAGACTTTCCGCATCACTTTGATCGGAGGGGCGTTAATCGAGGGCACGGTTTTCCCGAACGCCCCGCTAGTTATAAAACATGGAGATGGGCGCGCCATTGTCGATTTCAAACTAGATGCTGCGTAGGGAAGACCTACGGAGCGTGCAATGTTGCTGCTGCCCATACCTCTTACCTAGGCGGCGGTTGATACTAAAGACCTCCGCCTTCCCCCTTAGGCCAACTGAAGCGGGCATCCGCTATTGGCACTTAGCGCACATCGGCTTGTGCGATGCACATGTCTGCTTTTGACCCAAAGCGGACATTGGTTACGACGATTTATTGGACCGAGGTCCAATCGCGCGAAGATTGGATTTTTGATAGATTTCCCGCATTCCGAGCAACTGCGCCAAGGCTTCGATGAGGTTCTGCACCGGCGCTTTGGACGGCCGTAAAAGCGGACATGAGCTCGGCCGTTGCTGCGAATTTGTAGGAAGTGCAAGGAGGGGTGCCATGCCCCAATTCAATTTATTCAAGTCATCCGAGCAGCCGGTTGCTAAAACGCCGGCGTGTCCCAACTGCGGCCGAGCAATGCGGCTGTACGACATTTCGCGAACTGGTACGCCGGGTTGCAAACGGCTCATATTCAGTTGCTCGGAGTGCGCGCAACAGCGTACTGCGCTCGTCGAATATGAAGAGGTCGAACTCAGCGAGCTGAACGGCGCCGAGATTGCGGCGAGGCTCGCAGTCCGTCGACATCCTCCCGAGCGTGTCAATTATTTAGCCTTCGTCTTACGTTTTTTCCTTGCAGGACCTGGGGCAGTGGCTTTCTTGCCCTCTAAATTCGCGATCAGCTTGCTGGCAACGACGCCTGTAACAACAAGACCGCGATTATAAACGCGAAGAGTATTGGCCGCGGCTCTAGGCGAAGGCCCGTTCCGCAGTCTTCATCATTTTCGCCATGGGTTCCTCTCCGGGCGGCGCGTGGCGGTCTTTCTGTTTCAGTAGTTCTACGTCTGAGATGTCCGCTTTTGGCACTTAGCGGACATCGGCTTGTGCGCTGCACATGTGCTTTTGACCCAAAGCGGACATGCCGTTTTCCGCAGACATTTGACTCAGGTCAATCGGAAAAGTTTTGGCCGCAGCAATCTCGTCTGTCCAAAAACTAAGAGGTTTGCGTACTGCGCTTACGTGGGGCCGAGATGAGTTGGAAACGTGCCAGCAGGGTCGGCAAGAAAGTGCCGCCAAGCGAGCTGCTCGCGCATTCAGTGACACACCAACACCGGGATTTTCGTGTGCGTTAGCACCTTGTTTGTCACGCTGCCGAGCACGACTGCGGATAGTCCGCTGCGCCCATGCGATGCCATGACGATGAGATCGCAGCCCCTGTGCTTGGCCGTTGCGATGATGGCTTGATAGGGTTGTTCGTCCTCCACCTGAATAGTGTCGCAGGAGACACCGGCCTGCTTCGCCGCATTTGCCGCGTGATTCAACACGTTCCCGGCGTGCTTCTTGATTTGCTCGCCATGTTTGGCGGATTCCTCAGATATCCGCCGCGTGTCAGCTTCTGAAACGCCGAACCAGTCGAACGGTTGCTCGACGACAATCACGGTTACCTTAGCTCCCACGGATTTCGCCAGTGATAATCCATTTGTCACTGCATGCTCAGCCAATTCAGACCCATCCGTTGGAATGAGAATATGTCGGTACATGCTCCACCTAAGCGAACGTGCTGCCTTCCGAAGATAAGCTTAAGCGCTGCTTCAGATACCCGAATTGGGCGTGCAATCTCTTGATCAAGATCAATCCGCGGATCCGTGCCGCCCAAATGTCCGCTATTGGCACTTAGCGGATGCACTCGTCATCGGCCAATGTCCGCTTTCGGGGGGAAGCAGCCACGCGCGAGACGCATGTTTGATTTATGTCTTTGCCCATGATGGCACCGTCGCCAAGATCGTCGGCGATGCCTTGCACGCGCTGTTTGGCGCTCCAGGTGAACAGCCCGACCATGCCGACCGGGCAGTAGCGTGCGCACTTGCACTGGACGACTATGCCCAGTCGTTCCGCGAACGTTGTCGTAAAAAAAGTATCGCGCTCGGTGTCACCCGGATTGGCGCCCATGCCGGACCGGCGATGGTCGGGAATTTCGGCGGTGGCCGCTTCTTCGATTACACCGCCTATGGCGACACAATCAATGTTGCTGCGCGGCTCGAAACTGCCAACAAACAGTTCGGAACTCGTATCTGTGTCAGTGCAACGCTCGCAGAGGCGGTGAAGGATTTCCACGGGCGGCCGACTGGTGATCTGTTGCTCAGAGGTAGAGCGGAGGCCTTGCGTGCCTTCGAACCCCTTCCGGCCGAACAATTTAAAGATCCCGCCACGAAGAGTTATCTGGACGCGTTTGCCAAGCTGGAAGCAGGCGATCCTAACGTCGTCGCGGCCTTCGCGGCGCGCCTCGGAAAGCAACCGGAGGACCAACTCACAAGCTTCCATCTCAAGCGCCTTTTAAATGGCGTGACTGGTACGCGAATTGCGATGGATTGATGCAGCAAGCTCGATGATTTGCATGTCTGCTGTTGGCCCATCGCGGACATCTGTTTGCACTGCCGATGTCCGCTTTCGGGGGTAAAGCGGACATGCCTTTTCGCACTGCAAATGTCCGCTTATGACCCAAAGCGGACATTGGCCGAAGAGGCCACTTGCCCCCACTCGCAGCGGTTCACTTCCTTTCTTACGTCATGCGGAAGGCATAAGCTCTTATGTCCGGAAGGGGCATTTATGGACCAACTCAAAAACATCAAGAAGTCAGTTGTCATTAAACGCTCCATTACCATCAACGGACATAAGACGAGCGTGTCGCTTGAAAACGAATTTTGGGACGGCGTGCATGAGGTTGCTCGCGACGAACACACCACGGTACCTATGCTAGTGGAACAGATCGACCGTCGCAGTGATAACTGCAATCTATCGTCTGCAATTCGCCTATTCGTTTTCAACCGTTTGCGGCGCGGGAATGGGAACGAAGAGGTGTCCTAGAAGGACAATGACATATACGCCCGACAAGGCAGCTGGAGTATCTGGGTTTACGAAAGTAAACCTCCCTGCATACTTCATGCTCGCACTCACGGTCATCGGCATAGCCGACGCCGCCTATGTTGCCCGAGGAAATTACACCGGCGCACCGCTGTGGTGCCCCATCCTTGACGGCTGCAACACTGTAATGAGCAGTCCTTATTCGCGTGTCTTTGGAGTGCCGATGTCCTACTTCGGCTTCATCTATTATCTATTCATGTTCGGGTTGGCAGCGCGTCTTGCCTATGAACCGTTCTCGAACAACTTGCGTTTTCGCGCAATTCTGTATGCCGCGTTAGGCGCTGTTTCTTCGATTTACTTTATGTACCTTCAACTCGGTTTTATTCGTGAAATTTGCAGCTACTGCCTCATCTCTGCCGTAACGTCATTCCTCCTCCTATTCGCTGCGCTTTGGCACTTTCAAGTGACCCGTCACCCGGCGATAATATGAAAAAGGTATTGCCCGCACCCCGTCTCTTGCTCGGCCTCGCTCTCGTGGGACTGGCTGTCGCGTACTATGACGCTTACATCCTTTACAACGGACAGCAGTTGTGGTGTCCGCCTCCCATAAATGGATGCAACGAAGTTGCGAGCAGTCCCTATGCACGCATCTTCAATTTACCGGTAGGTTACTTTGGGGTTGTGTACTACTTGTACATGTTGTGCTTGGCAGCACTGCTTGCGTACGACCCATTCTCGCGTGGTCTTCGATTGGCGGCGCTCATCTATTCCGCCATCGGTGTGGGCTTTTCGATCTATTTTTCCTATTTGCAGGTCACGTTTATCCACGCGTTTTGCATTTACTGCTTGGTCTCTGCGATTACCACGCTTGTGTTGTTTATCGCGGCAATTTCGCATTTTAGGGCGACACGCACGCCGCGCGGAGCGGTCCGCTAATAACCCGAAGCGGACGTTGGTGCGCGATACTTCAGGTCATAGAACCACCTGAGCGCGGGTCCCATGCGGCGGCGTCCCCGCCGGTCCTCTTTCGGAGGTAGTGTGGAAAGTCCAGGGACATTCGGGCTGTTCGTCGCGTTCTCGGCCGGATTGCTCAGCTTCCTCTCCCCGTGTGTGCTACCGCTCGTTCCGAGCTACGTGACGTTCATCACGGAGCTGAGCCTCGAAGAAGTGCGCACCGCGCGCCGCACCGCGCTCATTCACGCGCTCCTCTTCGTCCTTGGCTTCTCCCTCATATTCATCGCGCTCGGCGCCACCGCAAGTGTACTCGGACGAGTGCTCTTCGCCGCGCGTGTGTGGATTGCCCGGCTTGGTGGCGCGCTCATCATCCTGTTCGGGTTGCACTTGCTCGGTGCGTTCAACTTTCGCCCGCTCGCGCAGGACAAACGCATTTATCTCGCCGACAAGCCGATCGGCTACCTCGGGACGGTGCTCGTTGGCCTCGCCTTCGGCGCGGGGTGGACGCCATGCATCGGCCCGATTCTCGGCTCGATTCTCATCTACACCTCGAGCACGGCCGACCTCCACCGCGGCCTGCTCTTGCTCACTGCGTATTCCGCGGGGCTCGCGATTCCGTTCATCGTCGCCGCCCTCGCGATCGACCGCTTCCTTGCCGCCTTCGCGCGCTATCGTGGCGCAATGAAGTGGGTGAATCGCGTGGGCGGCGCGCTGCTCATCGTGGTTGGCCTGCTGCTCGTCACGAGCTACTTCACGTTGCTCGCGAGCTGGCTTCAGGCGCTGACCCCGGACTTCCTGCGTACGCGCATCTAGGCTACGGCACGCCCGCCGAGCCACTCGGCGATCTGTCCCTTGAGCTTCAGCGGCGCGATCGGCTTCGCCAGCACGGCGCGACAGCCGGCCGCGGTGCAGCGCTCGAATGGTCGCGGCGTCATCGTGCCCCGTGAGCGCGACGACGATCGGGAGCGGGCTCCGCCTGGCGTCGATGGACGACATCAGCGAAAGCCCATCCTCGGTGCCGAGCGTGAGGTCGAGCAGCACGACGTCTGGTGGGTCGTCGAGCAGTACGCGCGCCGCGTCCGCGACCGTGCTCGCGTCGCTGACGCAATGTCCGGTCTCCTCGAGCAGCAAGCGCAGCGCGCCGATGACGAACGCGTTGTCCTCGACGAGCAGGATGTGAGGAGCCATTCAGGGTGCGCTGCGCACCGGAAGCGTGAAGTAGAAGCGGCTCCCGGTGCCCAGGGTACTCTCGACCCAGAGCCGTCCGTCGTGCAGCTCCACGAACCTGCGCGCGATCGCGAGGCCGAGACCTGTTCCGTGATGCTGCCGCGACGCCGAGGCGTCTACCTGCGCGAACTCGCGAAAGACGAGCTCGTGGTGCTCGGGAGCGATGCCGATGCCGGTGTCGCCCACTTCGATCAGTAGCACGTGGCCGCGCTCCGTGGACGCGGCGCGCGAGCAGTGAATCCACACGCGCCCGTCCGGGAGCGTGAAGTCGATGGCGTTGCCGAGGAGATTACCGAGGATGTGCGAGATCTTCTCGCGGTCGGCGTAGAGCACGGGAAGATCGGGCTCGATCGCCACGGCGAGAGCGAGCTTCTTCTTCGCGATGAGCGACTCGTTGAGCGCGCACACCTGCTCGACGGCCGACTCGAGGCTGAACTCCGTGCGCGCGAGGGTCAGCTGGTGCGCGGCTCCGCGCGCATAGGTGAGAATCTCGCCGATCATTTCGAGGAGCTGGCGGCCGCCGCCGATGATCCCGCTCACACTCTCCTTCTGCCGCGAGGTGAGCTCGCCCAGGATGCCGTCCCGGAGTATCTCGCCGTGGGTGATGATCGCGGTGAGCGGCGTACGCAGATCGTGCGAGATGTTCGACAGGAACTGCGTACGAAGCGCCGCCTCGTTGCGCAGTTCGGCAATGAGTCGCGAGAGCTCGAGATTCTGCTCCTGAAGCGAGGCGAGTCGCTCGGCAGAAGTGTCGTCCAGGTAGACGCGGGTCATCGGTAAATCATACGGCGAGCATGTGTTTAATCCAATGATTGACAGTCGTGCCACACCCTGCCGTGACATCAACGTGATGTCCATCACGCTCCAGGGAAACGAATGCGTGCTAGTTTCCGTTGCTGATCGTGGCGGCGAGCCCATGCGTGGCATGCGGATTGCCTTCTATTAAGGACTCTCTATTTGAAGGAGCACGACATGTCGATTACCCGGTGGCTCACTCCCATTGCGCTGACGTCCGCGCTGGTGATGGGCGCTTGCAAGAAGTCGGACAGCGCCCAGCTCGCGGCGGATTCCACTGCGTACGCGCGAGACCTTCAGAATGGCGAATCGCGACTCGTCCGCGCAGCCGCAGTTGAACGACGCGGCTCCTGCGCCGGCGCCCGCGCCGGCACCCGCGCCCGCCCCTGCGGCCGCGCCGCGGCAGCGTAGAGCGCCAGAACGTACTACGCCCAAAAGTGAGTCGAATGCGCCTCAGACCACGGCGAGTGGCAACACGGTTGTAAAAGGCACGAAGGGAAGCGAAGCGGCCGTCGGCTCCATCGCGACGGGAACGCCGATCGACCTGACGTCCACGGAGCGCGTGTGCACGAACACCAATCACGTCGGCGACAAATTCACCGCCACGGTGAACTCGAACGTCGCAGGTACCAACGGGGTCACGATTCCGTCGGGTGCGAAGGCCGTGATTGCGATTTCGCAGCTCAAGCAGAGCGGCCACACGGGCGATCCGATCCAGATGACCTTCGACGTCACGAACCTCACATGGGGTGACCGGAGCTATCCGATCGACGCCACGATCGACCACGTCAATGTAGACAAGGTGCGCAATGCGAGCACGACGTCCGATGTGGCGAAGGTCGGCGGCGGAGCGGTCGTCGGAGGCATCATCGGGCAGATCATCGGACACAGCACCAAGGGTGTCGTGATCGGCGCGGCGACAGGTGCCGCGGCCGGCACGGCGGTCGCGATGGGTACGGCCGGTTATGACGGCTGCGTACCGGTGGGCGGCAACATCAAGATCCACCTGAACTCGCCCGCAGAGATCCAGAGCGAATAGTCGCCTGAGGCGCTTTGGCGTTCAGCTTCGAACGCACCCAGACAACTCAGCTCAGTAGTTGATGGTGGGTGCGTTCGGCAGCTGCAACGGCTTCTTAGTAGCCCGCGGCGCCGCCGCTGGTGCGAGGGTCCACCACGCCTTGCCACCCGTCGTCCACCCGGCCGACCATGATGACGCGGCCGACGTAGCCCCCGGGGCTGAAGGTCGCCGCTTCGATCGAGTGCCCCATCACGCGTAGCGAGTCCACGGTGGCGAAGCCGAGCCCATTCGGCTCGTAGCGCATCTCATCCGGCCACGCCTGATGGTGGATGCGCGGCTCCGACATCGCATCCAGGAAGCTCATGTGATGATCGATGACGTTGACGATCACCTGGGTCGACGCTCGTGATGATGCGCGGACCTCCGCGCGAGCCGATCACCATCAGCAGCTGGCCCTTCGGATCGAGCACGATCGTCGGCGACATCGCACTGAGCATGCGCTTGCCCGGAACGATCGAGTTCTGCTCGCCCTGAACGAGGCCGAACATGTTGGCCTGCCCCGGACGCGCCGTGAAATCATCCATCTCGTCGTTCAGGAAAAATCCCGCGGCAGCTACGTACACACCGGAGCCATAGAGATCGTTCAGCGTGGTCGTCGTCGCCACGGAGTTGCCGTTTTCATCGACCACCGAGTAGTGCGTGGTGTTCACGCCCTCGGACTTCGTGGTGCGGAAAACGCCGGTTTTCGTCGCGTGCGCGAGGTCGATCGTCGCGGCGCGGCTGAGCGCGTAGGCCTTGCTCGTGAGTTCGGCCACGGGCACCTGCACGAAGGCGGGATCGCCAAGCTTCGTGTTGCGGTCGATGAACGCGCGCCGAAACGCCTCGGCGAGCAAGTGGTAGCTTCTCACGCTCCCCGCAGGCGACGCGGGGAACTGCTCGAGGATGTTGAGCGTCTCCAGCATCGTGATGCCGCCGGACGACGAGGGCGGCATCACGAGCAGCGAATAACCTCGATAGGTACCCGTGAGCGGGGCGTGCCACGCCGGAGCGTAGCGCGCCAGGTCCTCCTTCGTGATGATACCGCCGCCGCGCTTCATCTCCGCCGCGATCGCGTCGGCGATGGGTCCCGCATAAAACGCCGGCGCCCCACTGTCCGCGATCGCGCGCAGGGTACGGGCGAGCGCGGGCTGCCTGAACAGCGATCCGATCGCCGGCGCGTGGCCGTGCGGCATGAACAGCGCGGCGCCCGCGAACGGCGCAATGCGCTCCGCATTTCCCTGAATCGACTCGGCGAAGGCGCTGTCGACCGCGAACCCGCTATCGGCGAGACGAATCGCCGGGGCCATCACCTTGTCGAGCGGCATGGTGCCATAGCGCGCCAACGCGGCGGTCATCCCGGCCACCGATCCTGGAACGCCCGACGCGAGATGTCCGTTCTGGCTTCGATCCGTGACGCGCCCTCTCGAGTCCAAGTACATGTCGCGCGTCGACGCGAGCGGCGCGACCTCGCGATAGTCGAGCGCGAACGATCGGCCATCGTTCAGGCGGATGAGCATGTAGCCTCCGCCACCGAGGTTTCCCGCCTCCGGGTGCGTCACCGCGAGGGCGAAACCCATCGCCACCGCCGCGTCGATCGCATTCCCGCCCGCGCGAAGAATCTCGAGTCCCGCACCGCTCGCGAGCGCACTGTTGCTGGCGACCATCGCGCGTGGCGCGACCGCCGTGTTGTGTATCGTGGACAGTGGCCACGCCTCGGGAAGGGGTTTACGCGCCGTGTCCGCAAGCGCCTGAGCGGCCTTGACGGCCGCCATCGAAGGCGGTGCGTTCGGGAGGGTGGCCGGCACCGGTGCGCTCGTGGTTCGCTTCGCCGGATGGCAGGACGCGACGAGTGCCCCAACGGTGACGGCCATCACACCGACTGCGCGATGCGCACTTCCTGACCGAAGATGCACGAACTCTCCTGGAAAATCTCTTGCTAGGGGCGCGCGACGGGGCATAAGTTAGCCCGCGTGACGCGCCGCGTCACCTTCTCACCCCCTTCGAGTACGTGACCGCGTCGCATTCCGATCCTCGCCTCACCGAGCGACGAAATCCCCGCACCGCGGACATCGATCTCGCTTCGCCGCGCGAGATAGTCGATCTGCTGCACGCCGAAGACCGCTTCGTGCTCGACGCAGTCGCCACGCAGCGCGACAACATCGCGCGCGCAATCGAGCTCGCCGAGCAGGCGTTTCGCGCAGGCGGCCGTCTCTTCTACGTGGGCGCGGGCACGTCCGGCCGTCTCGGCGTGCTCGACGCGAGCGAGTGCCCGCCCACCTTCGGCACCGACCCGGAGATGGTGCAGGGGATCATCGCCGGTGGGCCGCCGGCGCTCACGCAATCACAGGAAGGGGCCGAGGATGTCGTCTCGGACGGCGCGGAAGCCATCACCGCGCATCTGGTGGGTCCGCGCGACTTCGTGCTCGGCATCGCCGCCTCCGGCACGACGCCCTACGTGCGCGGCGCCCTCGAGCGCGCGGCCGCGCTCGGCGCGCACACCGGCATCCTGGCGTGCTCGCCACCGGCCAAGTCCGTGCTCGATCTCGTCAGATGTGGCCATCATCCCGATCACCGGCGCCGAACCGGTGACGGGCTCCACCCGCATGAAGGCGGGAACCGCGACCAAGCTCGTGCTCAACGCGATTTCCACCGGCGCGATGATCCGCATCGGAAAGACGTTCGGCAACCTGATGGTCGACCTTCGAGCAATGAGCGCCAAGCTCGTCGATCGCGGTGAGCGCATCGTGATGGAAGTGACGGGCGTCGAGCGCCCCGTCGCGCGGGCGCTCATCGACGATGCTGGAGGGAGCGTGCGCACCGCGATCGTGATGCAGCAACGCTCGATGTCACGCGCGCAAGCCGAGCTCGCGCTCCGCGAGGCGGGCGGCGTCGTGCGGCGCGTGCTCCCCAACGCTCCGCCGCCGGTCGATGAGCGATGATCGGGCGAGTGACGACTCGCGCGGCGACGTGCTCGTCGGGCTGATGTCGGGCACCTCCGCCGACGGGATTTCGGCAGCCGCGGTGCGCTTCGGCGCCGGCGGCGATCACCCGATCGCCACACTGCTCGCGTATTGCGAACAGCCGTACGCGAGCGCGCAGCGCGAGCGCCTGCTGCGCGCCCTCGACGGTGCGTCGCTCTCGACGCTCGCGCGCCTCGACTTCGAGCTGGGCGCGTGGCTCGCCGATGCGGCGCTCGCAGTGATCTCGAGCGCCGGGCTCGCGCCGCGCGACGTGCGCGCGATCGCGTCGCACGGGCACACGATCTGGCACGAGGCGCCGCTCTCGACGTGGCAGATCGGGCAGAGCGCCGTGATCGCCGAGCGCACGGGCGTCGACGTGGTGAGCGACTTTCGCGTCCGCGACGTGGCGGCGGGAGGGCAGGGCGCGCCGCTGGTCGCGGTCGCCGACCGCGCGCTCTTCGCGGCCGAAGGTGCGTGGCGCGCCCTCCAGAACATTGGTGGCATCGGAAACGTGTCCGTCGTGCCGCCGCGCGGCGTCGACGCTCCCGTCGTGGCGTTCGACACGGGGCCCGGCGTCGCCATCATCGATGGCGTCGTGCGCACGTTCATGCCGGGGCTCGCGTACGACGTGGATGGAGTGCTCGCGCAGCGTGGTACGGTGATCGAGAGCGTCGTGCGCGATGCGCTCGCCGAACCGTACTTCGCGTCGCCACCGCCAAAATCCACGGGGCGCGAGCTCTTCGACCGCTCGTACATCGCGCGCTTCATCGCGAACTGCCGAGCGGCAACGGCGGGCGCCACCAACGAGGACATCATCGCGACGGCCGTGTCGTTCACCGCGCGCTCGATCGCCGACGCGTACCGTCGCTTCATCACCGCACCCATGGCCGACGTCGTGATCTCTGGCGGTGGCGCGCGGAACCCCGCGCTGGTGAGCGCGCTCACCGCCGCCCTCGCGCCGCTGCCGGTGCGGATGTTCGACACCGTCTTCTTCAACGGCGACGCCAAGGAATCCGTGGCCTTCGCGTTCCTCGGCCGGCTCTTCCTCGATCGCCGCGCGGGGAATCTCCCGTCGGCCACGGGCGCACGCGGCCCGCGCATCCTCGGCAAATTGACGCCCGCATGAGCGCTGCCGCCGCCCTGCTTCTTCCCGCGATCCGCTGGGACGCGAGCCTCGGCTACGCGCCCGAGCGCGCAGCGATCGAGAAGGCGCTCGTTCTCGGAGTTGGTGGGTTCATCCTGTTCGGCGGAGAACAGGAGCACGTGCGCACGCTCACCAAGGAGCTGCGCCAACGATCGCGCGTGCCACTGCTCATCGCCGCCGATCTCGAGCGCGGCGCGGGACAGCAGTTCGCCGGCGCGACGGGACTTCCTCCCCTCGCCGCGATCGCCTCGCTCGGCGACGCGGACGCCGTGCGTCGCGCTGCGCGCCTCACCGCGCGCGAGGCACGCACGCTCGGACTCAACTGGGACCTCGCGCCCGTGTGCGACCTCGACATCGTCGCGGAGAATCCGATCGTGGGCACGCGCTCGCTGGGCAGCGACGCGCAGCGCGTGGCGATGCTCGCGCAGGCCTGGATTCAGGCTTGCCAGGCGGAGGGCGTGCTCGCATGCGCGAAACACTTTCCGGGACACGGGCGCACGCGCACCGATTCGCACTCCGGGCTCCCTGTCGTCGACGCGACGCGCGCAGAGCTGATGGAGCACGATCTCGCGCCCTTCCGTGCGGCGATCGACGCGGGCGTCGCCGGCGTGATGACGGCCCACGTCGCGTATCCGGCGCTCGACGCGAGCGGCGCTCCTGCAACGATGTCGCGCGAGATGTTGCAGTGGCTGCTCCGCCAGCAGATGCGATTCGAGGGGCTCATCGTCACCGATGCGATGATCATGGAGGGAGCAATCGCCGAGCATGGCGAGAACGAGGCGGCGATCCTCGCGCTCGATGCCGGGTGCGACCTGCTGCTGTACCCGAAGGATCTGGAGGCGGTGGCGAGCGCGCTCGATCGCGCGGTCGCCTCCCACCGGCTCGAGACGGCGCGCATCCAGGCCTCCCTGCGCCGGCGACTCAAGTGGGCGCAATGGTCGTCGCCGCCCAACGAGTATCGCCGGCCGTCGGGAACCGACGTGCTCTGGGGCGCGCAGCTCGCAGACCGCGTCATGCATGTGGTGCACGGAGTGCCGGAGAGGGTACAGGCTCCCCTCGACATCGTGGTAGTCGACGACGACCTCGGCGGCCCGTACCCGCCGCCCGCTCGCGACGCACTTCTCGACACGCTCTTCGATGCCGGCTGGAAGGCACGCCGCCTCGAGCACTTCGATCCATCGTCGAAGAACGATGCCGTGATCGCGCTCTTCGGCGAAACGCGCGCCTGGAAGCAGCGAGTCGGCTACAGCCAGGAGACGATGCGGGCATTGCGCGCGGCGTGCGCAACGCGGCCGAACTCGACCGTCATCCAGTTCGGTCATCCGCGACTTGCCTCGCAGCTCTCCCTCGCACGATGCGTGGTGAGCGCGTGGGGCGGGGAGGCGGCGATGCAGTGCGCCGCCGCCCGCTGGATCATGCGCGCGCGCTAGCGTGCGCGCGATCGACTGGACGGTAGTCGCGGTCTACATGACCGCGACGCTCGCGATCGGGCTGTGGCTCGCACGGCGTGCCTCGCGGTCGCTCGAGGATTTCTTCGTCGGCGGACGCACGATTCCATGGTGGCTCGCCGGCGCGTCCATGGCGGCGATCACCTTCAGCGTCGACACGCCGCTGTACGTCAGCGGCCTCGTCATCGGACGCGGCATCGCGGGGAATTGGGAATGGTGGTCGTTCGTCGTCGCACACGTGTCGATGATCTACCTATTCGCGCGGCTCTGGCGGCGTGCCGGGATACTCACCGACTACGAGCTCACGGAGCTTCGCTACGGCCGAAAGGCCGCCGCCGTGCTTCGCGGCACCGGCGCCTTCCTGTTCGCGCTGCCGATCAACGCAATCAGCATCGCCTACGGGATGCTCGCGATGCGCAAGGTCGCGGACGCGCTCGGAATCTGGACGCAGCTCGGGCTCGATGGCGATCGGCAGAAGGTACAGGCTGTGGTGCTCATTGCGGCGATCGTGCTGCTCTACGCCGCATTCAGCGGGCTGTGGGGCGTGGTCACCACCGACTTTTTCCAGCTCGCGCTCGCGTTGATCGGTGCGATCGTCGTCGCCAGATTCGCGCTGCACGAGATCGGCGGCATCGCGGTGCTTCCCGCGAAGCTCGCCGCCGCGGGGAAGAGCGATCATCTCGCCTTCTTCCCCTCGCTCGGTAGCGCGCTCCTGCCGCTGCCGACCTTCCTCGCCTACGTCTCCATCCAGTGGTGGGCATACAAAGGGGCCGATGGCGGCGGACAGTTCGTACAGCGCCTCGTCTCCGTTCCGTCAGAAAAGGACGCGGAAAAGGCGGCGTGGTTGTTCAACATCATCAACTACGTCGTGCGCTGCTGGCCGTGGATCATTGCCGCACTCGTCGCGATGGTCGTGCTCCCCTCGCTCGCCGATCGCGAGATGGCATATCCGACGCTGATGAAGCGCTACCTGCCCGCCGGAATGCTCGGACTCGTGTTCGCATCGCTCGTGGCCGCGTTCATGTCGTCGGTGTCGGCGCAGGTGAACTGGGGCGCGAGCTATCTCGTGAACGATGTGTATCGACGCTTCATCGCACCGAAGGCATCGGATCGATCGCTCGTGTGGGCTGGACGCATCGCGTCACTCATCATCACGGCCGTCGCTTCCGCCGTCGCGTTCAACCTCCACAGTATCGGCGAGACGTTCCGCCTCCTCATCGCGCTCGGCACCGGAACCGGCGCCGTGCTGATCCTGCGCTGGTTCTGGTGGCGCATCAACGTGTGGGCCGAGATCGCGGCGCTCGTGGGAAGCGTGCTGGTGGCGTCGCTGATTTACTCCGTGCCGTCGCTTCGCGCGCTCGAGTTCGGGATCCGGGAAACCGCGATGGCGGCGGTCGTCACCGCGCTCTGGCTCACGGTGATGTGGCTGACGCCGCCCGAGAGCGACGAGACTCTCAATGCATTCTATGCCCGCGCGCGTCCGGGTGGCGCGTGGGGGCCGGTTCGCGCGCGCACGGGGATCGCGCCGCGCCAGCATCTCGCGAGCGACGTGCGCCGCGTCTTCGCTGGAGTCGCCGCCCTGCTCGGCGTCAACATCACGATCGGCACGCTGCTGTTGCAGCAGTGGAGCCTTGCGCTGGCAGCCGCGATCGTCGCGATCGGGGGCGTTCTCTACCTGCGCCGCGCGCGAACGCTGCTCGCGGACTAGCGCGAGTTACGCGCGAACGCCGCTATCGGCAGCAGTCGGATGCGTAGGCTCGGGCTTCTTGTCGTGAATGACTCCCGTCTTGACGATCCGGTAGACGAGAAGCGCGGCGATCACCAGAAGCACGCCCGCAACGAGAAAGAGAATCGAGCGTCCTTTCGCGCTCATGGGGCGCGGTGTCGCGACGGGAACGGTCTCGCTCACCGGCTCGGGCTCCGGCGCTGCCGCCACGGCCTCGGTGTTCCGGCGGCGAAACGGCGCGGTAGGTCCGTCGACGAAGCGCTGGCGCGGCGACGCCGGCGTTTGAGAGCCCGGCAGCGGGAATACCGCGTGGCCCACCGACTCCTCCTCGTCCGGACTCGTCAGCCCGTCGCCCTCGAATCGCGCGACGATGACGGTGATGTTGTCAGGCCCCCCGTTCTCGTTAGCGCGATCGATGAGCTCCCTGCACGCCGTGAGCAGGTCATTGTTGCTCTCCTGCAGAATCTCGGCGATCTCATCCTTGCGGACGAGTCCCGAAAGACCATCCGTGCAGAGCACGAGCGTGTCGCCCTTCCGCACCTTCTGATAGGTAAGGTCGATCTTCACCGTGGGCTCGGGTCCGAGCGCCTGAAGAATGATGTTGCGGCGCTCGCTGCGTTCCGCCTCCTCCGGGGTGAGCTCGCCAGCTTCGATCAGCCGCTGCATGAGCGACTGATCCTTCGTGATCTGCAGCGCGACACCGTTGCGCACGAGATACGCGCGGCTGTCTCCCACCTGCGCGAGATAGAGCGTGTCGCCGAGCAGCCCGGCGATCGTCGCCGTCGTGCCGAGCCCGCGCGATTCCGGATGCTCCACCGCGTACGCGAAAATCTTCGCGTTGGCGGCCTCGGCCGCCGACTTGATGGCGCGTGCGAAGACTTCGGCGTTGCGCTCGGGCGCCGAGCGCCATTGGGCGCGGAGCTCGGACTGCACGGTGAGAATCGCCAGCTCGCTCGCGACCTCGCCGGCCGCGGCACCGCCGAGTCCGTCGGCGACCATGAACAGAGAGCCGTGGCTACCGAGAAGGTGTGTGCGTACCTCCGGTTGCAGCGATGTGTTGTCCGCGGTGAGATCGGCGACGAGAAAGGCGTCCTCGTTATGATCGCGAACGCGGCCGACGTCGGTTCGGCCGAACACGTTCACGATCACATCACCGGGCACGGCGTCGGGTTGAGGATTCGCGCTGGTCACGGATACAAGGTATGCAAAAAGGCGCTCACGTGCACTCTTTGCACTGTGGGAGAGATTTCACACACTCTCCACGCGGATCACCTGGTCGCCCAGGAGCACGCGCTGCCCGACCTTGAGGGCGCGCTCGCCGCGTACCGCGACGCCAATCCCGTTGCGGCTGACGAGGTCGTTGATGACGAACGACCCGTCGAGCTCGCGAATGTCGGCGTGGCGACCGCTCATTGTCTGATCGTAGGGGAAGGTCCAGTCCCCAACATCGCGCCCGATCGTGATGGAGCGACCCTGAGCGAGATACTTGCTGTCTCTCACGCTGCCATCGGCACGGAGCTGTGAGAGGCGGGCGATGTCGGGCGAGGGCGTGAGGGAGCCGACGCGACGCGTTCCGTCCGCATCCGCGCGCGGAGCCGGGGGAGTGCCGAGGCGCTGGAACTCGAGAATCTGAGACCCGATGAGCAGAACGTCGGTGTCCGCGAGGGAGTACGGGCCGTCGATGAACACCCACGTGCGATTGCTCGAGCCGAGGTCGCGCAGGAAGAGGGTGCCCTCGCGGAGGACGAATCGCGCATGGATCGGCGAGAGATATTGATCGTTCTCGAACTTGAGATCACAGGCGCCACGCCCCACCGTGAGCTCCGGCTCGTTCATGGCCACGACGCGCTTGGTCTCGCCATGCTCGTCCAGCACCGAGATGCGCGTGGTGGCGACCGGACCTTTCGCGGTGAAGGGGAGTGTCTTCGACTCGATCCTCGCCGTCTCCGGCATGCCGGGGGCCTCGCCGACGGGCGCCCCGCACGTCGCGCAGAACGTGTCATGGTCGGGGCGGATGAGCGAGCCGCACGAGGCGCAGCTCTCCGCCGCGGCGAGTTTCGCATCGGTGCGACGACCGCAGTGCGCGCAGAACGGAAGTCCCGCCTCGATGATGCCGCCACACCATCCGCAGCTCTCGGTGTCTCCGTCAGTCACGGACGCGTGGGGCGTGAGTGAAAAGTCCAGTGCGCGCGCGACACTCGAAGCGCGCCGGCCGATGCTGGGCGAGAGACGTTGCAAATGCGCGGGCCGCGCTCCTCCGGCCTGCTTCGAGGCCGCGGGAGGTGTTGCCGCACTTGCGGACGCGGAACGAGCTGCTGCCCCGACCGGTTTCCCGCAGTCGATGCAATACAGCGATTCGGCCGTATTCGAGCGTCCACAAAATGCGCAGTCGATCAAGCGTGAACCTCCAGGGAGTACCCCGGTAAGACGCGTGAATATACGGCGAGGTCAATGCGAAGGGCAATGAAAACGTGTTCCCAGAACGACTTAACAGATCACCTCCCAGTGCCGCGCGATCGGTGCGGCTCCCTCCCCGCGGGGCGGTGGGTTAGGTTGGACTCAATGCGTTCATCTCTCGTTGGCGTTGCAGTGCTGCTCGCCGCCTGCGCAACCGCCAAGCCTCCCGCGAAAACAGCTCCCGCCCCGGCTCCCGCACGCGCACGCCGAAGTCGCCTCGACGCTTCCGCCGATCCCGCTCGTCGCTGGCGCGCTCAAGCCGACGGTCGTCTATCCCGTAGCCAATTCGCTCGTGGAGGCTCGCGACTCGAATTTCATCTTCGGGTCCGTGGGCAACGGCCACGCGCAGCTTTGGATCAACGGCACGCCGGTGCCCGTTTCGCCGAACGGTGCATTCCTCGCGTGGCTTCCCGTACCGGCGGTGGACAGCCCGCGCTACGAGATCGTCGCAGTGGCGGGCGCGGACACGGCGCGGCTCGAGCACCCGGTGCGGCTGCGGCCGCCCGTGCTGAAGCTCGCGACCGATGGACCACTCGCGTACGACACCGCGTCGGTATCGCCGGGGAGCCGGCTCGCCCTTCGCGACGACGACACGGTGCGCGTGACCGTGCGCAGCGCGCCCAACGCGAGCGTGCTGTGGCGCGGCGACCTTGGAGTGGTGCAGGCGCTCTCGGCATCGGGAACACTCTTCTCCGCGGATCTGCCCGCGCGCATGCTTCGCGCGCGCACGGAGCTCGTGATCATGCGAGGCGGCGACACGCTCCACGTCGCGCTGCCGCCCGTTGGCGTCGCCCTCGCGAACCAGTGGGAGATGCTCGGTCCCGACAGCGTCGGACCCGACGCGACGGACGAGGAGCTGATCGCTCGTCCGATTCCGTCTGGCACGTACAAGTGGTTTCTCCTCCCCGGTACCGCGCTCGAGGTGACGGGGCGGAACGGCGACTTCTCGCGCGTGCGGCTCGACTCGCAGCTCGAGGTCTGGGTGTCCACGGCGGATCTGCATCCGCTGCCGAGCTGGTGGCTGCCGACGAAGCGCGTCGCGGGGAACGCGAGGCTGGTCTCGCAGCCGGAGTGGGTGGATCTCGTGGTGCCCATGGCGGGGCGTCCGCCGTACTATGTGGATGAGGACGCGCACGAGCTCTCCGTCACGCTCTACGGCACGATGATCAACACCGACATCGTGAACTACGGCGCCAACGACTCGCTGGTGCGCGAAGCAAAGTGGACGCAGGACGCGAGCGACCGCGGACACTTCACGCTGCAGCTGTCGTCGCCCTCGTACGGCTATCTCGCGTTCTGGCAGAATGGCGCGTTCACACTGCGCGTGCGCCGTCCGCCGCGCATTGATTCCAGCTCGCCGCTCAAGGGGCTCACGATCGCGATCGATCCGGGCCATCCGCCCATTGGCGCTACGGGGCCCACCGGGTTGTACGAGCCCGTGCCGACGCTCGCCGTCGGGCTGGTGGTGCGACAGATGCTCGAGGCGCGCGGCGCGAAGGTCGTGATGACGCGCGCCACCGCGGATCCCGTCGCACTCGGCGATCGCCCCATCATCGCGCGCAAGGCGAACGCGAACGCGCTCGTTTCTATCCACCTGAACGCGCTGCCGGATGGCATCAACCCGTTCACCTCGAACGGCACGGGCGCCTACTACTTCCGATCGCAATCGCTGCCGCTCGCGCGTGAGTTGCAGCGCGCCATGGTCGCGCGCATGGGGCTACGCAACCTCGGCATCAACTACGACAATCTGCGGCTCGCGCGACCGACGTGGATGCCCGCCGTCCTCTGCGAGGGCGCGTTCCTCATGATTCCCGAGCAGGAGAACGCGCTGCGCACGCCGGAATTTCAGAAGCTGTACGCAACCGCGATCGTCGACGGACTCGAGAGCTACTTCCGGTCGCTGCCCGCGCGATGAGCGCGGGGCGCGCGCTGGCCGCGCTCGCAGTGGTGCTCACCTGCGCGGCGACTCGCGGTTCGGCGCAGGTGATTCCGAACGCGCACTGGCGCACGATCGACACCAAGCACTTTCACATCCATTTTACTCCCGAGCTCGAGCCCGCGGCGCGGCGCGCCGCGATGAGCGCGGAACGCGCGTACGAGAGGCTGGCCGCGCGTCTGCATCCCCCACGCGGGCCGATCGATCTGGTGATCGCGGACAATGTCGACTACGCGAACGGGCTCACGACGCCGTTCCCGACGAATCGCATCGTCGTCTACGCGCACCCGCCGCTCGACGACGTCTCGCTTCGCTTCTACGATGACTGGCTGTCGCTCGTCATCACGCACGAGCTCACACACGTCTTCCATCTCGATCGCACGCGCGGATGGTGGAGGGTCGCGCAGCACATCTTCGGACGATCGCCGGCGCTGTTTCCGAATCAGTTCGAGCCGGGATGGATGATCGAAGGGCTCGCCGTGTATTTCGAAAGTGACCTCACCGGCTTCGGTCGCGTCGACGGCACCTACGAGCAGATGATCGTGGCGTCGACGGCGCGCACGACCGGGATGCTCGGCATCGACAAGTGGAGTCTCGCGACCACGCGGTACCCCAACGGCGACATCGCGTACGGCGAGGGGGCGCTATTTCTGGATTACCTCGCGCGCACGCGAGGCGCGACGTCGATCGGAAAATTCATCGAATCGTCCAGCGGCGCGACGATCCCGTTCCGCCTGAATCACATGGCGAGGCAGGGATTCGGCATCTCGTTCAGCGATGCGTGGCGCGAGTGGCGCGACAGCGTGGTTGCCGCAGGGGCCGCCGAACGACTGCCGATGGATGGATGGCGCGACGTGACTACCAATGGCTATTTCGTCGGCTATCCGCGTTGGGCGAACGACGGATCGCTGCTCTACGTGGCGTCCAACGGAAAGCAGACACCGGCGCTGCAGCGAATGCGCGCGAATGGAGCAATCGAGCGGCTGTCGCGGCGCAACGGCGTATCGCCGAACGCGCCGATGCGCGACGGCTCGGTGGTCTACTCGCAGCTCGATCTCGTCGATTCGTATCGGGACCTCTCCGATCTGTATCTCGAGAAGGACGGGCACGTCACCCGCCTGACGCACGGCGCGCGGCTCGCCGAGGTCGACGCGCGCGCCGACGGCGAGCTCGTCGCCGCGCAGTCGGCGCCATCGACCACGGTGCTCGTGCGCGTGCGCCCGGATGGATCGTCGATACGCACACTCACGAGCGCCTCGCCGGATACTCAGTGGGCCGAGCCGAGGTGGTCGCGCCATGGCGACCGCATCGCCGCGACTCGATGGACGCGGGGCGGAATAACCGAGATCGTCGTGCTCGACACGCTCGGGCGCGTGTTGCAATCGCTCACGCGCGATCACGCATCGAACTCGCAGGCCGAATGGACACTCGATGACGCGGCGGTCGTGTACGCGTCCGATCGCACGGGCGTGTCGCAGCTGTACGCGGTTCGCGCCGAGGGCGGCGCGAGCGTGCGCATCACGGACGCGACGACCGGCGTGTTCTGGCCGACGATCTCGTCCGACGGGCACTCGCTGGCCGCCGTGCAATGGGCGCACGATGGATTTCACATCGGTGTCGCACCACTCGGCAATGCGCTGGTAGGGCGCGACGGGTGTCGCGGCGCGCGCCGCGAGAGCCGATACGATGCCGGCGCTACCACCGGCCAGCGCGAGCACCGCCGCTGCGCACGACTACTCGCCGTGGCGCTCGCTCCTCCCGCGCTTCTGGCTTCCGCTCATCGGCCAGAATGAGTACGGCGACTACACCGCGGGTGCGTACACCACGGGGAGTGACATCGTCGGGCGACACGTGTACGAGGCGCAGCTGCTGATCGACTTCGTGCGCGGCCAGCACACGGCCCAGGCATCGTACAGCTACGCGGGACTCGGGCAGCCCGTGATTCAGGCCGATGTGAACCAGTACTGGGATGGCTATCGCGTGCAGGACAGCAGCGGCGCGTTCGCGGGCGATCTGTTTCGACGCACGCGCGACTTCGATGTCGGCTTCACGTTCAGCCGGCCGCGCGTGCGCACGAACGCCTTTCTCTCGCTCTTCGGCACGCTCGAACAGCGCGACTTCACGACGGACCCCGCGCCGCTGATCGGCCACATCGTGGGGCTCGAGGATCCGTCGCGTCGGTACTGGATCGCATCGTCATCCGCCGGATGGACGAACATCCAGCAGGCAACGCTCTCGATCTCGCCCGAGGATGGCGTGTCGATCTCGGCCACGGGGCGGGTGAAGTGGCTCGAGGGGGCCGGACCCGTGGCGGCGAAGAACGTCTCGGCGTCCGTGGCGGCATACAAGTCGATCGACGTCGGCGCTTTCGCGCGTCACGTGATCGCCGCGCGTGCGGCAGCAGGCATTTCGGATGGCACCGAGCAGAACGAATTCGATCTGGGTGGCGCGAGCGGGGCGAACATCGCAACGCTGCCGGGCGTCTCGCTCGGCTCGCGCCGAACGTTCGGTGTGCGCGGATTTCCGGTTGGGATAGAGAGCGGCACGCGCATCATTGCGGGCTCGCTCGAGTACCGATTGCCGTTCACGCGACCCGAACGCGGGCTCGGAATGTGGCCGCTGTTCCTCGATCGCACGTCGCTGTCGGTGTTCGGCGACGCGGGGAGCGCGAGCGGCGGCTTTGGCGTACCGGGCGCGATCGCGAATCACTGGATCGCGTCCGCCGGCGCGGAGCTCGGGATCAATCTCGCGGTGCCGTACGACGTGCCGTACCTTCTTCGCATCGGCGTGGCTGCTCCCGTGGTGAATCACTCGGGGCTGAGCGTGGCCTCCGCCAGCCTGTACGTTCGTCTCGGCTTCGCCTTCTGAGGCTTTCCTTCATCCGGCAGCGTTTTCGTGAGCATCGATTCCAGCGTTTTCATCCATCCGTTAGCGGCGGTGATCGGCGACGTCACTCTCGGCGCGCGCGTCTCGGTGTGGCCGACGGCGGTGATACGAGCCGACTGTGCGCGAATCTCGATCGGTGCGGACTCGAACGTTCAGGATGGCGCGGTGCTTCACGTCGACCAGGGGTACCCGATGACGATTGGGGCGCGGGTATCGATCGGGCACCGCGCGGTGCTGCACGGCGCGACGGTGGAGGATGACTGCCTGATCGCGATGGGTGCGATCCTGCTCAATGGGGTCGTCGTGGGCGCAGGGTCGCTCGTGGGAGCGGGGGCGGTGTGTCGCGAGGGAATGCGCATCCCGCCGCGGTCGGTTGTGCTGGGGGTGCCGGCGCGCGTGGCGCGCGATGCGACATCGGAGATCACGGAGCGAATCCGGCGAACGATGGAGAGCTATCTGACGCTGCAGGAGGAATACAGGGCGGGAAAGTACGCGCTGTTACGCACGTGAAAGCGGGCAAGGCGGAGGCGCGGGTGGTGTGAGGCAGAGGGGAAGAGGGAGTGGAGAATCGAGGGTGGCGAGCACAGCCCTGTTACCTCAGAAGCGCATGCTGCGTCGAGCGTTGGGCGGTGTTGAGAGGGCGGAGAATCGAGAGGTAACCGGTGGGGGACTTGCGCGGGGGCGGGACATTGTGGAGGGATTGTTGATGACTGGCGCACACTTCGCATTTGTGATGTGGATAGCGTAACTCTTTGTACCGAAAGGTTTTACAGAACGACTTGCGCGGAATCACGATCCCCCGTATTCTCCTCCCCCCACGCCATCACGTCGGATTTTTCTCCGACCATCGCCGCTGCCGCTTCGCAGGCTATCCCCAAGATTCCGTTATCTTTCGGCGTCCCGTTTTGACAAGGAGAGCTCCCATCATGCCCCATCCCGCACGCCCCGCCGCACCGGCAGCCCTCAGCAAGAATGCACGGATTGTCCTCGAGAAGCGGTACCTGATAAAGGACAAGACGGGAGCGCCCACGGAGCAGCCGGAAGATCTCTTCTGGCGAGTCGCAACGGTCGTTGCGGAGGCGGATCGGCGGTATGGCGCGAGCGAGGGCGCGACCGGCGCGGTGGCGGATGAGTTCTACCGGTTGATGACCGAGCGGCGCTTCGTGCCCAACTCGCCCACGCTCATGAACGCCGGCCGCCCGCTCGGCCAGCTCTCGGCCTGCTTCGTTCTGCCTGTCGACGACTCGCTCTCCAATGGTCAAGACGGGCATCTACGACACGCTGCGTTCGATGGCGCTCATTCACCAGTCGGGCGGCGGCACGGGCTTCTCTTTTTCGCGTTTGCGCCCCAAGGGCGCCATGGTGCGCTCCACGACGGGCGTCGCGCTCGGGACCGATCTCGTTCATGAAGCTGTACGATGCGTCCACCGATGCGGTGAAGCAGGGCGGCACGCGTCGCGGCGCGAACATGGGAATTCTCCGCGTCGATCATCCGGACATCCTCGAGTTCATCGCCTGCAAGGAAGACCTCACGCAGATCGTGAACTTCAACATCTCCGTCGCCGTCACCGCGCAGTTCATGGCGGCGCTGCGCGCGGGTGAGTCGTACGACCTGGTCGATCCCGTGACGAAGGACGTCGCCGGGCAGCTCGACGCGAAGATGGTGTGGGATCAAGCATGATCGACGGCGCGTGGCGCACGGGCGAGCCCGGCGTGCTTCTTCATCGACGAGGCCAACCGCTACAACCCGGTGCCGCACCTCGGCCCGTACGAGGCGACCAATCCGTGCGGCGAGCAGCCGCTGCTCCCGTACGATGTGTGCAACCTCGGCTCCATCAACGTCGGCTACTACGTCGTCGATGGCCGCATCGACTGGGATGCGTTCGCGCGCGACATCCACCTGTCCACGCATTTCCTCGACAACATCATCGACGTCAACAAGTATCCGCTGCCGCGAAATCAACGCGCTCGCCAAGCGCATCCGCCGCATCGGACTCGGCGTCATGGGCTTCGCGGACGCGCTCGTTCGTCTCGGCATCCCGTACGACTCCGCGGAAGGCGTCGAGTTCGGCCGCAAGGTGATGCAGTTCCTCGACGTCGAGGCAAAAAGCGAGAGCGAGCGGCTCGCCACTGACCGCGGTGCGTTCCCCGAGTGGGCGCAGAGCATCTGGGGTCCCGATGACACGTGCGCGCGCGACGCGGAGGGCAACCGGATCCGCCCGATGCGGATGCTGCGCAACTGCAACGTCACCACCGTCGCGCCCACGGGCACGATCTCGATCATCGCCGGCTGCTCCTCCGGACTCGAGCCGCTCTTCGCCGTTGCGTTCATGCGCAACCAGGCCGGCGTCCTGATGCCGGATGTGAACGAGGATTTCGTCGCGATCGCGAAGCGCGAGGGCTGGTACAGCGACGACCTCATGGAGCGCATCGCGGAGCACGGGCACATCGAGACTTCAACGAAGTGCCGGCGCGCTGGCAGCGCGTGTTCGTCACCGCCAACCAGATCGCGCCCGAGTGGCACATCCGCATGCAGGCGGCGTTCCAGGAGCACTACGACTCGGCGATTTCGAAGACGACGAACTTCGCCACACCGCCACGAAGGAAGACGTCCGCACGATCTACGAGCTCGCGTACGAGCTCGGGTGCAAGGGCGTCACCGTGTATCGCGACGGCTCGCGCGACAACCAGGTGCTCTCGACGGGCGCGACGGAGAAGGCGAGCGAGCAGGCGAGGCGCGGGCATCCGCGGCGCGAGTAGACCTGCGCGACGAATCGCCGAGCTGCACGAGCGCGCTCGCGGAGAACGGACGCCGAGATCGAGCGGCTCAAGCAAGCAGCTGTATCGATCCCGAGGCGGAGAATCTGCAGCGCCGCCAGAAGCGGTCGCGCCCGGACACGCTCCGCGTCGACGTCGATCACGCAAGGAGACGCCGCTCGGCGTGATCTTCGTCCACATCACCGAGGACGACAAGGGCCAGCCGTTCGAAGTCTTCATGTCGCTCGGCAAGGCTGGCGGCGCGGCGATGGCCGATGCCGAAGCGATCGGCCGGCTGATCTCGCTCGCGCTGCGCTCGGGAATTCCGCTCAGGCGATCCATCGTCAGCTGCGCGGCATCTCGCTCGGATCGCGCCATCGGACTCGGACCGAACAAGGTGATGTCGGTTCCGGACGCGATCGGCCTCGCGCTCGAGGAGTGGCTGCCGACAAGCAGGGAGTGCAGCAGGAGCTGCTCGCGGATCGCACTTCGGGCCATTGGCAGCGCGGATTGCTGCGCTCGAGCAGATCACGGTGAGTGGCCCGCCCGCGAATCAGAGGCAGATGATGTTCGAGTCCGCGAACGGCGGCGGGACGAGTCGTTCATCGGCACCTGTCCCGACTGTGGTTCGCAGCTGGAGTTCGCTGAGGGATGCGTGAAGTGTCACGTGTGCGGGTTCAGCGAGTGCGGGTGAGGTAGGTCGGCCAGCACCACCGGTGGTCGTCGACGAAGAGGGGCGTTGCGAATCTCGCAACGCCCCTCTTGCTTCTCGCTGAGAGTCGATCGCGATCACTCGAGGCATCGCAATCGATTCACTCACGGTTTCTTGCGAGTCCAGGTCGCCACCCCTTCCGGTTTGTCTCTCGCCGCATCTGCAGCAGCTTTTGCGGCCTCCAATCGCTCCTTGGCGGCCAACGCAGCTTTCTGGGCCGCGCCGTACGCGTCGGTGTCTTTCCCAGCCCACGCCGCATTCGCTTTCGCCTTCGCCGCGGCATAGTCGCTCGCCGCTGAATCCGCGTCCGCGGCATGCCCGGCATTGCTGGCGGCTTGCGCCGAGGCATCGTGCGCTGCGGCGGCCTTCGCGTTCGTTGCGTTCAGCGCCTCCTGCGCCTGTTCCGACGCAGCCTTCGCGGCGTCTGACGCCGCTTTCTGCTGATCCGCATAGGATCTCTCGACATTGGCCTGCGCGTCCTGTGCCGCCTTCACGTCGTCGTGCGCCGCTTGGGACGCCGACTTGGCATTCGGGTCCCACGGATCGTCGCCATCGAGCATGCTCTTGTTGTCCGCCGCTTCTGCCTTGGCTTCCGCATCGTGCGTGCGCTGTCTCGCCGCGGCAACATCCGGGTCGGCCCCGGGGTCGGTGGCCGCCTGCTTGATCTCCGACGAGTCCTGTGCGTTATGGGCGTCGGTGACGCGCTGCTGCGCAGCCTGTGCGTCTGCATCGGATTGTGCAGCCGCCTTCGCTGCCGCGTCTGCGGCGCGGTCGGCCTGTTCCTGCTGCGTGAGTTGCGGCTGCGAAGACGCCTCGTGCTTCGGTGTCGGGGGCGGTGGGGGCGCATCCGCGTCGGCGTAGGAGTCGGAGCTCGAATCGGACTCTGAGCCCACGTGTTGGATGGTCGGCTGGTCGGGACTCGCCTCTGGGGAGTCAGCGTGAGTGTCCTGGTGTTCCGGCGTTGGATGCTCGTTGCTCCCGGAAGGGAGGTCCGGCTCGGGGTGTGAGTCCGAATGCTCCAGAGTCGGGTGATCGGTACTTTCCGGCGCGGAATCGGCGGTAGGGTATGGGTCTGATGGCTCCGCGATATGGTGCTCAGCGTTCGGGTCGGGAGCGTCCGAGCCGACGCGTGAGACCGAGTGCTCCGTATCGGGGTCCGGATTGGAGCTCGAGTCGGAGCTCGAGTCGGGGCTCGAGTCGGAGCTCGAGTCGGAGCTCGAGTCGGGGTGCGGCTCGGGGTGTGAGTCCGAGTGTTCCAGAGTCGGGTGATCGGTACTCTCCGGCGGGGAATCTGCGGTAGGGTATGAGTCTGATGGTTCCACCATCGGGTGCTCGGCGTTCGGTTCGGGGGAGTCCGAGCCGACGCGTGAGACCGAGTGCTCTGTATCGGGGTCCGAATTGGAGCTCGAGTCGGAGCTCGAGTCGGTCGCGGACTCCATCCCCGTTGTCCGGCGTGGCGTCGGGAAGACCTGCCGATGGCGGTGGTGGCGATGGAGGGGGTAGGGGTGAATAGTCCGAAGGACTGTCGGCGGATGGATGCTGCCCCGAGGGATGAAAGTCGAGATCATCTGGCGATGGCGCTGGCGGTGGGGGTGGAGGCAGAGGTGAATAGTCCGAAGGACTTCCCGTGCCGCCCGTGGCGGCTCCTGTGCCGTAGGCTGGCTGTCGGTATTCGAGTCGGAGTTGGAGTCGGAATTGGAGTCGGTACTCGAGTCGGAATTCGAGCTGGAGTGTTCAGAATCGGAGTGTGAATCGAACGCGCCGCCGCTGTTCGCCACCGACACCCCGCCGCCCGGCGTCAGCCGGTTCGCCGCGTCTGACGCGTGCGCATGCGAGAGCAGCGTCGATGAAGCAGACACACCACTCAACACGCGCAACAACGTGAACCCGCCCAGGGCGACCGAGCCGATGCCAGATGCGAGCTGAAGGCCGAGGATGGCGGCGTCGTCGCCGATCGGGAGGCGAGCTGTCTTTGGCAGGTTGCGCATTCCCTTGACCACGCGCCACACCAGCCGGGCCTGCGCGACCACCGTGATGAGGAGAACGATCTGCCACACGACAGGCGCGATCATCAGCGTCTGGACCCACGCGGTTTGCGGAAAGCCGCCGACGATCAGGTAGAGGATCGATGGCGCCAGCATTACCAGGGAGATGATCATTGGCCGCTGACGCAGCGTGTTCCGCAACGCCGCCGGTTTCCAGGCGGGCGGGATGAGGGGCGGGGATTCGGGCTGCGCCAGCTTCTGCTCGACGCGATCTCGCTCGGCGATCAGGTCGTCGAGCATGCCATTGACGCTCCCTGGTGCAGTGGCGTGCGCCGCGTGGTACGCGCGGCGCGCTCTGTCGAGCCCGGACACCCACGAGAGCGACCACGGCAGCCTGCTGAACGCCGCCTTGAGCGTCCCGACAAACCGCGGAGATGTCGCACGCTCGGCGGCAAGCAGCGGCTCGGCGTTCTCCCCGGCGCTCAGGGCACGTCGGTCGAGCCACCACGCGACGATCATGGTGACGAGTGCCAGCAGGCCGAGATTGCTCGTGATGAGATCGAGCGGCGCCGCGAGGAAGGCGAGCCAGGTGTTGCCGATGTCGTGCGTGTTTCCGGCTGCGTGATCCAGGCCGATCAACAGGAACAGACCGCCGGCGGTCACGCGAGCGGCACGCTTGGGGTTCCGCACGACGAGTCCAAGGGCGAGGCCACCAATCGCGGACCACGCCAGATGCCAGTTTACGCGACTGGGATCTGTCGGAAACCAGACGCCATTGGGGAGCCACGATGTCAACGAGCTGAAGATGCCCGGCACCGTCGGCGTATACCTGCCGAAGGTCATCTCCCATCCGCCGTGCACGGCCTCTGCGGCGCCGGGAGAGCTGGCATAACGGTAGAGATGCTCGGCCAATCCGAATCCGGATCCGATCGCGGCCGCGATCAACACACAATCCGTGATGGACCACTGCCGCCGGATCGCGGGGATCAGCATCAACAACACCAGAGGAAGCAGCTTCAAGGCTTCCTCGAGAAATGGGTCCACCGTGTAGGACGCGATTCCCGTGATGTCCGCCATTGACCTGCCCAGCAACGTGGCGGCGATGCCGATCCACGTTTTTTGCACGATCACGGCGACGGGAGCAACCGCGTAGAGCCCGAGGGCCATCGCCGCGACGACGGTTCGCACGCGAACGGTGCGCGTCAGGCTCCCCAGCACGATGAGCTGGATCACTCCCCACGCTTGCGCGAAGACGATCGCGAAGATCATGCGTTCCCAAGGTCGACGTTATGATGTGGCGGTGATCGAGGACTGAGTTGTAGCCTCGCGTTAGGAGGGTAGCAAGGTGCAGCGCGGTGCTCACGCGCGTTTCAGATCGCGTCGCGGCCGCCGGACCGGACCTTGCAACGCGCGAGCGCACGTTTCATGGTTCCCGGAGCTTTTCGACGGCTACAATCATCCGCAAAGCCGCTTAGCGGAGGCGGCTTTTCCACTCCTCGCGTGGAGCACGTCGTGGCGCTACCTCTCGGACGTAAGTTGCCGCTACTGATCTCCGGGCTGATCCTGCTCGTGCTGCTCGCCTCGTCGGGCGCCGCTTACCTCGAAGTCGAGCGCTCCTCGACCACGACGGCTACCGATCGCGTGACGAGCCTCGCACAGCAGCTCGCGGAGATGGTGCGCGTGAGCGTCGCGTCGCGCGGAGCGCTGATGCGTCGCGTCGCCGGCGATTCCGCCGTCAGGCGCCTCATGCGATCGGCGGGCACGGGCGAGTTGGACGTGTCGCCGGGAGTCAGTGCTGCGCTGGAGCATCTCTCCGTCCCCGAGGATTCCGGCGGCCTGGTCGAGATTTGGGACCCGTCCGGCCACCCGCGGGCGCGTTTCACCGACAGACTGGTCACGGGGAAGGATGACGCGGACAACGCGCAGCGCTCGATGCTGATCTCCCACGAATCTCAGAGTGGCGCGCTCGACTCGGTGCGCACGGGACCATTCTACGCGCGCCGCGACACAGTCTACACGTGGTACGTCCAACCAGTGGTGTACGGCGGCCTCATGACCGGATTTCTGGCGCAGCGACTCCGGCTGGCCAGGAACGCCGTATCCACCGCGTCTCAGCGCGGGCTTCGGGAGATCATGGGTCCGGGCGTCGATCTCTACCTGGCGAATAGCGGCAACGAGCTGCGCACGACGACTACGGGAGAGATCTCCCAGCAGCCGCCCGCACTCAAATCGGCCCACGGGCCGGTCGGATATCGCGATGTGCTGACGGGCGAGATGCTCGGCGCCAAGGCGGCGATTCCCACGACGCCGTGGCTGGTCCAGATCGCCATGCCGCGCGCGGTCGTGTACGCCCGACCGCTCGCGTTCCTGCGCAAGATGAGCATCGTCGGCATCGTCACGCTCGCTCTCGGTGCGCTGTTGGCACTCGCGCTCAGTCGCCAGGTCACGGAGCCGCTGGCCGAGCTCACAGCGGCGACGCACGACTTGTCCGCGGGTGACTACGAGCGACGCGTGCACATTGAGGGCGGCGACGAGATGGGACAGCTCGGCGATGCGTTCAATCTGATGGCTGCACGCGTGTCCGAGTCGCGCGCGGCGATCGAACAGCAGCGCGTCGAAGCGGAGTCCGCGCGGCGAGAAGCGGTGGCCGCGAGCCAGGCGAAGAGCGACTTCCTTGCGGTGATGTCGCACGAGCTACGCACGCCTCTCAACGCCATTCTCGGCTTCTCGAGTCTCCTCATCAATGAGATCACGGGGCCGATCACCGAGCGACAGCACAACCAACTCACACGCATTCGGAGCGGCGGCCAGCACCTGCTCTCGCTCATCGATGAGATTCTGTCGCTCACTCGACTCGAGGCGGGACGCGAGGACGTTCACCTGGAGTCGGGCGACGCGTACCTCGTTGCGCGCGAAATGGCCGCCCTCGCCGAGCCGATGGCGGCGCTGAAAGGGCTCGCGCTGGTGACGAACATTCCGTCGGGAACGTGCGAATGCCACACGGATTTCACGAAGCTGCGCCAGATTCTGCTCAACCTCCTCTCGAACGCCATCAAGTTCACGAATGAGGGTGCGGTAACACTCGGCGTGAGCCTGATCGGCGAGGACGTGCTCTACGCCGTGAGCGACACGGGAATCGGCATCGCGCCCGCTGATCGTGCGCGTATTTTCGAGCCGTTCTTTCAGGTGGAGATGAGCAAGGCACGGCGCGTGGCCGGCACGGGGCTCGGGCTGAGCGTCACACGACACCTGGCGCGGCTCCTCGGTGGTGACGTGGCGCTCCAGGCACAGGATGCCGTTGGCAGCACATTCGAGGTGCGCGTGCCGAGAAATGCCGCGCGTCGCGAGTCAGTCCGCGGCCGACCATGTCACGGAGGAGCGGTTGGTGATGACCGACGGAAACCAGGCGCGCCGAGGCGTAGCGCTCCCTCGAGCGTAGTCGCAGCCAACCCGGCGGCGCGTGTAGCTCATGACACTCAAGCTCCACTCCGCCGCGGGTCGCTGGGTCGTAGCCGGCTCCGTGCTTGGCTCCGGCGCGGTGTTCCTCGAGAGCAGCGTGGTCAACGTCGCGCTGCCGGCGATCGCGCGCGACTTTCACGTCGGCGTCATCGGATTGCAGTGGGTCATCAACGGGTATCTCCTTACCCTCAGTGCGCTGATGCTGCTGGGTGGCGCGCTCGGCGACCGCTTCGGGCGCGCACGCGTATTCGCGATCGGGTGCGTCGCCTTCGCGATCGCCTCCGCGGGGTGCGCGCTGGCGCCCGGACTGATCCCCCTCGTGGCGCTGCGAGTGGTGCAGGGCGCGGCGGGCGCGTTGCTGGTGCCGAACAGCCTCGCAATGCTCGACATGGCGTTCGCCGGCGAGGAGCGCGGCGCGGCGATCGGACAGTGGGCGGCGTGGTCCGCGGTATCGACGGCGGCGGGACCGTTCGCCGGCGGATGGCTCGTCGACGCGCTCTCGTGGCGATGGGTGTTCTCGGCGGTGATTCTGTTTGCGCTCGTGGCCTCGGTGATCGTGACGCGACACATTGCCGCCGACAGAATTCCGGACTCGAGCAAGGAGAGCCCCGGCGCGCGCAGCATTGACTATCTCGGCGCGGCGCTCGGAACGCTGTCACTCGCGGGAATCGTCGGCGCGCTGATGTCCGGGCCCGCCATTGGATTCACGGATTGGCGCGTGCTCGCGGCGGGGATAGGCGGCGTCGTCTTCATGGGAGCGTTCATTGCCGTCGAGCGACGCGCAGCCACACCGATCCTGCCCCTCTCGATCTTCCGCTCGCGCCAGTTCAGCGGCGTGAATGCGACGACGTTCCTGGTGTACGCTGCGCTGAGCGGACTGTTCTTCCTGCTCATGCCACAGCTGCAGGAGAATCTGAAGTACAGCGCGCTCCGCGCCGGGGCAGCGCTGACACCCGCAAACGTTATCATGCTCGTGTTTTCGCCGATCGCCGGACGCGCGAGCGCGCGCGTCGGGCCACGCGTGCTGATGACAGTCGGCGCGCTCGTCGCGGCGGTGGGGATGACGCTGTTCGCGCGCGTGCAGCCGGGGGCGAGTTACGTGACGACGATTCTTCCCGCCATTGTCGTTTTCGGAATCGGACTCTCGATTCTCGTCGCTCCGCTCACATTGGCGGTGTTGAGCGCCGTGACGGACCGCGATACCGGCATCGCGTCGGGAATCAACAACGCGGTCGCGCGCCTCGCGGGACTCATCGCCACGGCGGCGCTGCCGCTCGCTGCGGGGATCGGCGGATCGGCAAAGATCGAGGGCGCCGCGTTCGCGGCTGGCTACGCGCGAGCGATGCTCATCTCCGCGGGATTGTGCGCGGCGGGCGCTGTGGTGGCATTCATCACGGTGCGCAGCGATGGGGCCGCGAGGGAGGAAAAGCCAGTGAAGCGCCGTACGCGCGGACGAAGGCGAACGTCGCACAGGTGAGCGCGGAGGCACGGCAGCAATCCTATTCAATCGTTTTGCGCTTTCGCACTGTCTCATTGGCTACATGCATCGACAGTCGCTCCGGATCTGCGCGCTAATCGCCATCGTGTCCGCTTCCGGTGCCAGGGCCCTCCCCGCCCAGACTGGAGCGCGAGCCCCCACGGCCGCGGATTGGCGCGCCGATCTCGATTTTCTCGCGCGAGAAATGCCGCTGCGTCACCGCAATCTGTACCACCACATGAGCCGCGACTCCTTTCGCCGCGAGATCGCGGCGATTCGCCGGCTCATCCCCCATGGCTCGCGCGCCGAGCTCGTGACCGCATTCATGCGGCTCGGAGCGCTGGTGCACGATGCACACACGGGCATCGATCCCGGCCCCGCGCTCGCGTTCGAGAATCTCCCGGTCGCGTTCTATCTCTACGACGACGGCTTGTTCATTCAATCGACGGATTCCGCGCACGCATCTTTGCTTGGAGCGCGTGTGTTGCGCATTGGCCGGCTGTCCGCCGACTCGGCCATCGCGTCCGCTGCGCAGGTTACCGACGCCTCGAACGACATGACCGTTGCGGCCTTCGTGGCATTTCGGCTGGCGCATCCGGACATGCTCTTCGCACTTGGCGTGACCGAGCGTCCCGATCTCACGCCGCTCGTGATCGAGCGCGAGGGGAAACGCGAGAGCGTGACGCTGCACTCGCTTGGTCGCGATTCCACGGGAGCGCCGAGGCGGGGCGGCACCTGGTACTGGCCTGGGCCGAGGCCCGGACTCCCGTGGCTCGATTCGCGCGACCACGCGCCGGACAAGACGCCGCTGTGGCTGCAGCATCCTGACTCCATTGGATGGTCCACCTATCTCGCTGACAGCCGAACGCTGTACGTGCAGTGCAACCAGATCGGCGATCTCCCGACCGAGCGACTGCGAGCGTTCTTCGCGCGCGTCGTCGAGCGCGCGGACAAGCCGGACGTCGGGCGATTGGTGCTCGATCTCCGTCAAAACGGCGGCGGCAACAACGAGCTGCTCCAGCCGATCATCGCGACCTTCGTGCGGTCGTCCATCGCGCAGACTCGCGGACGCTTTTTCGTAATTATCGGCCGCCTCACGCAATCCGCCGCGCAGAATTTCGTCAATCGACTGGAAATGAACACGCAGGCGATCTTCGTCGGCGAGCCGACGGGGGAGAGTCCGAACATGTATGGCGACGCCGTGCGCTTCGTGCTTCCGCGCACGGGAATGGAGGTCGCGCTCTCGAGTCTGTGGTGGCAGGACACCGGGCCAAACGATAGGCGCGACTGGACGGGACCGTATCTGGCGGCGCGTCTGACGTCTGCCGACTATCGCATGGGGCGCGATCCGGCGCTCGCGACGATTCTCGCGTGGACAGTGGATGAGACGCCGAGCGCGTGGCTTTCCGCAGCGGCGGGCGCCGGCGACACGAGCGCGCTGATCGCACGCTATCGAGCATTCACGCGCGACCCGCTGCATTGATATGCCGACATATCCGAGGCAATGTATGACGAGGCCTACTTCCTGCGCGCTGCCGCGTCGAGGAAGGAGGGCGAGGATGCCGCGCGCCTGAGACGAACCGCGGTGGTCGCATTGCGGCTCAATGTCGGCGACCACGCGATGTCGGCGCGTGCGCACACGTCGCTCGCGCGCGCTCTCGATGCGTCCGGAAATCACCCCGAGGCCGTGCGGGAAGCGCGAGCCGCGCTTGCCATCGACGAGCACGCCTCCGAGGCGCGCGCGATCGTCGTCCCTTCCGGGCCAGCGCAAGAGCACTGATTTGCGGTGACCCCGCGTGAGGGTGCGTCGCCGTCGAGATTCATGCTCTTCACTCGGACCCGCGCCAGTCGGCGTGCATCGTGCACTGGCACACGGCCCAATGAAGAGGGTATACCGGCGACATGGATGACGCGAACGAAAGCGAGAGCGTGCTGAACATCGAGGAAACATTCCGCCGATCTTCCGCTCGCACTGCTCGACCCGGAGATTGCCTCCACCGCCAGCGATCGTGCCGACTGGCTCATCGACAACGCGGAAACATACGGCCGCCTGATCGAGTCTCTGCGCGGGGCGCGCCGCTCGGTGCACATCGCGCAGCTCGCATTCGACGCGGACTGTGCCGCCTATTCGGGTGGGTCGCTCGCCACGACGGCATTGGACGATGCGGTGATCGCGGAGATTCTCATCGCCCTCGCGAAGGACGATGGGCCCGAGATTCGAATCCTGCTGAACGCCTCGTGGATCCTCAACACCGCGCGACCGCTGCGCAAGTTCTTCGCGAAGCGCGGTGTTTCGCCGCGACGGATCGAGGTGCGCGGGTTGAATCGCTTTCCCCACTTCATGCACGCGAAGCTCGTGCTCATCGATGGCCGGGAGGCATTCCTCCTCGGATCTCCGTTCGTGAATTCCTACTGGGACGACGGAGCGCACCTCCCGTACGACGCACGCCGGCCGCTGCGTGAGCTCGGAGGCAGGCCGCTGCACGATGTTTCGGTGCACCTCCGAGGGCCGGCCGTGGCCGAGCTGGAGGCACTATTCGCGAGCGTGTGGCGATCGAGCGAAGCATTGGAGCACGGAGCGTCAGCTGTGGCGGCGCCGTCGGCTACGCGGTGCGTCGCCGCTCCGTCTGCGGGGATGCGCGTGGTGTGCGATGCGCCCGACGGCATCCTGCCCGGTGTGCCTGGCGGTGGAAAGCAGATGCTCGCCGAGCTGCTGGCGGGGATCGCGCGCGCGCGCCGCTTCATCTACGTCGAGCATCAGTATCTCACTTCGCGGCCCATTGTTGCCGCACTCGTTGGCGCGCTCCGCCGCGAGCCCGGCCTCGAGATCATCATCGTTCTCAACCAGAACCCGGATCTCACCGCCTATCGCGCCTGGCAAAACGATCGGCTCGAGGAGCACGCGCTGCTCAGACATCCGCGCGTCGGAGTCTTTACACTCTGGAGCACGGACGAGGATCCGGAACGCGAAGGCGTTACGCGCATCAACCAGCTCTTCATCCATAGCAAGGTCATTGTCATTGATGATGAGTGGGCGGCGGTCGGCACCTCGAATCTCGACGGCGTGTCCATGGGCGACTACGGCGACGACTTCGCGGCTTCGCTGGGCCGCCGCGTCTTTCGTGGCGTGCGGAACGTTGAGGTGAACGTCGTGATCGAGGCCGGTTTGCCGGAGGCTCTAAATCTCGAGGACGACTACTGTGTGTCGCGCGCGGAGGCGATTGTCAGGCTCCGCGAGCGTCTCTGGCGCGAGCACCTCGGCGCGGACAAGGAGCTCTCGGAGCGAGCGGAACGTGGATCGCTCGCAATCTGGAGAAAGGCGGCGCGGGAGAACGTTCGCCTTCTCGCGTCGCTCTGCGACGAGAGGTCTTCGAGCCGGGCCAGCGGAAGCGCAGCAATGGTGGGGCAGGTGCTACCGTATAGCGATTGCGCCTTTCCCTGCGAGCAACTTGCCGATGTGGGAGTGCCGCTCGATCCCGAGAGGCTCGTGCTCTGTTACAACCCGACGTGGTTCGGCGTGTTTGCGAGCCTGCACTGGGTGCGCAACATCTTCTGAGCCGGTCTCAATCGCGCAGCTGGTACAACAGATCGTCCTCGACGCGATAGAGGAGCGGGACAATGTTGATGCGTGGGTAAATCGCGCGCAGGCGGGCGGCCTCGCGCAGCACGAACTCCACTTCGTCGCTAATCCCGAACTTCGGCGTCGAGTCCTCGAAGTGCTTCACCGCGCGCGCCTCGTCCCACCCCGCCGCGCTCATCAATCCCTGGATGAACTGCTCGCGGTTCTGGTCGAGCTTGCGCCATTCCGCAATCGGTGTGCGCGATCAGGACGATCGTGCGTACGCCGCCAACGGCGATCGCGTACGAGATGCGGAACTCGTTGTCGCGCATGTTGGCGCCGGCGGTGCGGAGCACGAATGCGAAGTCGTTGGGAATGCGCAGCGACTTGCGGCTGTCCATGCACATGCCGATGAGCATTTGCGGCGCGGGAGCCGCCCCGATCGCGCGGCCAAGGTTGTGGTATTCGAGGAGGGCTTCGACGGGCGTTCCGCGATACTCCGGCAGGATGTCGTCGCGGTAGTTGACGGGGATGATCTCGGGCATGGGCGAAGCTAACGCGTGACCGCGCCCCGTGGCAGTATCTGAAGTCGCTCCAACGGCGGTCGCCCCGACGATGACTCGCGCTCATGCCGCGAGCGGCGCCCCCGAAACCAGATGGATGATCTTCCATTGCCCGCTCATGACATAGAACCAGGCCTCATCGAGCTCGCCCGTGCATCGGCGCGTTCGGACGCGCGCCCAACTGCCCACGATCGCAATCGTCCAACGGGGCGAGCAGTACCCGTGCGCATCGGGCATCTCGTGCGGCTCGGCCGGCGGCGCGGCAAGCGCGGCCCACGCGGGATCCGTGTCCGGCACGGCGAAACGCGCGGTGACCTTGGCGGGGTAGAAGTGCGTGATGATCGAGGTCCAGTTCCTGTCGTGGAGATCCCGGTAGTAGCCGCGGAGCTCTTCGGAGATCATGGCGACCGCGGCGCTGTCATTGTGGAGCGGGGCCCTACTCGCTCGCGACGCGGGCGCGAGGTTCCCGGTTGTCAGCAGGGCGGCGACCGCGCAGACTATGCGCGGGAGGAGTGAGAGGATCATGCGTGGCGAAGATGGATCGCTGCGTGCATCCTGGCTTCCCGAATCCTGCGATCGAATTCCTTCCCGCTCGCCGTGCTCGGCAGAGCACCACGGGCGGTCAATCCTCCGTGTGCCTATTCCGATGCAGATCGACCGTCCGTACCTCGAGCAGACGCTCGCGTCGCTCGTTCGCATCAACTCCGTCAACCCGAAGTTCAGCGGCGGGTCCACCGACGAATCGGCAATCGCCGCGCATCTCGGGGGCATCCTGCGCGCGCTCGGCATGGACGTGACGCTCTATGATGCGGCGCCGCGGCGCACGAGCGTGGTCGGGCGGCTGCGCGGGACAGGCGGCGGACCTTCGCTGATGCTCTACGGACACATCGACACCGTCGGCATCGAAGGGATGAAGGCGCCGCTGAGCGGACGGAGCCGCGAGGGTCGCCTGTATGGGCGCGGCTCGTATGACATGAAGGGAGGCGTGGCGGCCTGCATCGCGGCCGTGAAGGCAATCGTCGACGCCGGGAACGCGCTCGCCGGCGATGTCGTGTTCGTGGGCGCGGCGGATGAGGAAGTGGCGAGCATTGGCATGAGCGAGGTTTTGAAACACGTTCGCACGGACGCCGCCATCGTCACCGAGTCGACGGAGTTGCAGCTCTGCCTCGCGCACAAGGGCTTCTGCTGGATGGAGGTGGAGGTGGAGGGGCGTGCGGCGCACGGTAGCCGGTTCGAGGAAGGAATCGACGCGAACATGGCGATGGGACGTTTTCTCGGGCGCCTCGACAGCCTCGAGCGCGAGCTGCGGAGGCGCACACCGCACGGTCTGGTGGGTCCGCCATCGCTCCACGCCGCCGTCATACTCGGCGGCACCGGCACGAGCACCTACGCGGCGCACTGCAGGCTCGAGATCGAGCGGCGCACGATCCCCGGCGAAACGGAGGCGGGAGCGCTCGCCGAGATTCAGGAGATTCTCGACACGCTCGCGGACGAGGACTCGACCTTTCGCGCGCGCGTGCGACCGTTGCTGTCACGCGGATCGTTCGAGGCGCGGCGCGAGTCGGCCATCGTCGACAGGGTGTACGCGGCCGCGACGAAAGTGCTGGGCGCCCCGCCCAACATCATCGGCGAGCCGTACTGGATGGATGCCGCGTTGCTCGCCGATGAGGGAATCGAAACGGTGGTGATCGGACCCGCCGGCGCCGGCGCGCACGCCGCGAAGGAGTGGGTCGATCTCGCCTCGGTGGAAAGTGTGGCGGCGATTCTGGCGCGCACGGCGTCGAGCTTCTGCGCCGGAGCGCGATAGCGAATCGATAGTAGTGGCGATGAAGAGAGGGACAGCCGAGCTCGCGCTCGCTGCCCCTCTTTTCCCAGCGTGACGCGATTGACTAGTGGCCCATGCCGTCGAGTAGACGCTGCGCCGCCAGCATGTGCGCCTCGAACGCGGGCGCGACCTTCACCTGAAGATCCTTCAGCTCGGCGTTCTGCGTTGCCGGAAGCAGCGTGCCCTTGATCGCATCGATGACGGCCTTGTGGTACGACACCTCGTGCTCGAGATACGCGCGGTCAAACGCCTTGCCGCTCGTGCTGTGCAGCGTCTTCATCGCCTGCTCGTGATCGGTCGCGAGCGCGAAGTCCTTCGGCGGCGTTGGCGTCACACTGAGCTTCTTCACGAGATCGCGCCCCTGCTGCCGGACGCTCGAGTGGTCGCGCACGAACATGGCCGCGAGGTCGCGCACGTCCTTCGTCGTCCCCTTCTTCACGGCGATCTCGCTCGTCTCGATGTCCCACGTATTCGCGGCGTCGAAGATGGCACAAATCGTCGGATCGTCGACCGCAGCGGCGCTCGTGGCGCGCGCGTTGGCAGCCCTGGGCGCGAGCGTCAGCGCAGTGAGAACAATGGCACCAGACAGATATGAGGACACACGCATGGTCAGCTCCCTTCAACCGGGTTCGTGCAGGGGAGATCGTCGCCATTCGGGACGCATCCTCCTGCGCCCGGGTGATATTGCCCGCGGGGATAGAATAAGTCAAGGTTTTTCTTGACTTATTATTGTTCCGCCCCTAGTCTGCAGTATGGCTCGAGGTAAGACGACGCCGGATGCACCACCGGTCGTCTCGATCGTGCATCTTTGCCTCATGGAAGGCGGCTGCGACACCGGAGACATCATGAGCGTCTGGGAGCGGGAATACGGCAGCACGACCCGTGGGCATATCGTCACGCTGCTCCGTGGCGGGAAGCGCAGTGTCGACGAGCTCGCCGCGGAGCTCGGTCTCACGGACAATGCGGTGCGCGCCCATCTCGTGATCCTTCAGCGCGAGCAGCTCGTCGTGGCGGTGGGTGTGCGGCGTGCGGGCGGCGTGGGAAAGCCGGCCTCCATCTACGCAATCGCCCCCGGTGCGCAGCCGCTGTTCTCGCGAGCCTACTCGCCGCTGTTGGCGGCGTTGCTCGCGGAGCTGCGAGCGCACAAGACTCCCGACGCGATGAGGCGTCTGCTGCAGCGGGTAGGACACCGCATGGCGCCGCCGGAGCCCGCGCACGGGACCCTCGAGGCGCGTGTGCGAGCCGGCGCCGAGCTGCTGAACGAGCTCGGCGGATCGACCAATGTCACGCGCGAGGGCGGGGAGTTCGTCGGTCCGCGGCCAGGGATGCCCGCTCTCGGAGGCAGTCGAGGTGTGTCCCGAAACGTGCCGCGCCGTGGAGCAGGTGCTCACCGGAATGACGGGCACGCGCGTCGTCGAGTCGTGCGATCGCGACGGGCCCCCAAATTGCCACTTCCGCGTGCCAGAGCAGCGATGATTCGCGGCGACATCACGCGCCGGTCGGTGCACCCGGCCGGTGAAGTGTGACACGCACCTTCTCGCGAGTGATCAACCCGCCGCCCACCATGCGATCGAGCTCCGGCAAGATCGCATCGATCTTTTCCGCGGACTCGACGCACTCCACGATGATGGGCATGTCGAGCGAGAGCACGTCGAAGCGATCGGTGTGCAACTTCGAGCTCGCGCCGAAGCCCATGATCCCGCGCAGAACAGTGGCCCCGGCGAAATGGTTGGTGCGCAGAAGATCGACGATCGCGTGGTAGAGCGGCTTGCCGAGGTGTTTGTCACGCTCTCCGATGAAGATGCGCAGCAAATCGCGCTCGCCCTCGAAGTCAGTCATCAGTCCTCCCGCGTGCGGTCATGTGCTTCGTTGCGGACAGCAAGGGCGCCGATCAGAATCGTTCCCGAAATGCGGGATGGCTCGCGTGCCAGCATGAATCCGACGAAGATCGCGGTCAGCGCGACGACGACACTCGAGATCGAGTACACGGCCGCGCGGCCGAACTGTCCTTCCTCGATCAGGACCGCGGTCTCGTAGCTGTACGACGAAAAGGTCGTGTAGCCGCCGCAGAAGCCGGTCGTGAGCATCATACGTACCTCGACCGACAGGGCGGGCGTCGCAAGCGCGTACCGCATCAGAAAGCCGAGGAGCAGACTGCCGGTAACGTTGATGAGCAGCGTGCCCCACGGAAAGCTTCCCATCCGCTCTTGCACGGCCTGCGACAGGTAGAACCGGGAGACGCCTCCTGCAGCGGCGCCGACAGCTATCGCCCAAAACAGTTTCACGTCTACCTCGGCGGTGCGCGGTGGCTATGGCCAGCGGATGACAATGTGCTGATGCGTAACGGTGTCGCGCAGGAGCCTAGCCGGCGTCGTGTCGTGCCAGGCTCCGCATCACGTGGGTCGCGATCACGATGTCCTGCACTGCGACGCCAGTGAGATCGGCGATCGAGATCTGATCCTCGCTCGTGCGTCCGAGCTTGGGATCCGCGATCACCGCGCCGAGCTCGCGCACGCGCTCCAGGGTGATGGCACCCGCCTCGAGCGCCGGTGCGAGATCGCCGTGATCGGCGCACTGCGCGATGCTGTCCGCCACGACCACCTCCGCACGCGTGAAGAGCGCGGTGTCGAGCTCCTGCTTGCCCGGCGCGTCCGCGCCCACGCCGGTGACGTGAGTTCCCGGCCGCACCGCGTCGGCGCGAAAGTGCGCGCCGCGAGATGCCGTCGTCGTCACGATGAGTTCCGAACCCTCGGCCACCTCGTCCGCGCTCCCGCACACAGTCACTTGAAACCTCATCGCCTCGAGATCTGCCGCACAGTTAGCCGCGCGTTCGGCCGAGCGACCGTACAGCGCGATGTTCCGGCACGCGGTGACGTCCGCGAGCATCATTGGTTGCAGGCGCGCTTGAACTCCCGTACCGATGATACCGATTTGCGAAATCGCGCGAGTGCGCGCCAGCGCGCGCGCGGCCACCGCGCCCGCGGCGGCGGTGCGCAGATCGGTGAGCCGCGACCGATCCAGCAGCACCGCCAGCAGAAATCCGGTGTGGCTGTCGAACACGAGCATGCAGCCATCGCCAGTGGGAAGCCCGCGCGCCGAGTTCTGTGGAAACCCCGCGGCCACCTTGATGACGAAGACGTTACCACCTTTCACGTAGCCATATTTCAGATGCACGTCGCCCGCCGGCTCGGTGAACCCGAGGTAGCCAACAGGCGGTACCACCACGCGACCCGCCGTGTATGCTACGAACCCGGCGGCGATCTCCTCGATCAGCTCTGACGTATGGACGGCGCGCTCGCAATCCTCCGCACTGACGATGAGCGGCTGAGGCAGCGGTTCGGACACGACGAGTGCGCCGGCTAAACGCCGACACCAACCAAAGGCGCCAGCCCCGTACGCAGCCTCGCGAGCCCGGCCTGCAGGTACTCCGGCTTCGCGCCCAGCCACACGCGCAGGTAGTTCTCGAGGCCGAAGTGCAGTCCGGGGACGACGAGAGTGGACTGCTCCCTCAGGATTCGCTCGCACAGCGGGATGCTCGCGGCATCCGAGTTGTACTTGAGAAACGCGATCGCGCCCGCGTGCGGCGGCGTGAACTCGAAGAAGTCGCCCATCTCCGCCGCCCACGACTCGAGGGTAGGGAGATTCTCGCGTAGCACCGCCCGTGTGCGCGCGAACAGCTGCGCGCGCACGCCGGGTGAAACGGCGACACGCGCGATGTGATCGGAGATCTTGTTTGGGCAAATGGTGATGTAGTCGTGCTGCGTCCAGCACGATGCGATGACCTCCGGCGGCCCGACCATCCACCCAATGCGCACGCCGGGAATACCGTATGCCTTCGAGAGTCCGCTCGTCACGATGACGCGATCGCTCATGCCCCAGAAGCTGGGCGTGCGCTCGCCCTCGATCTCGGCGCCCTGGTACACCTCGTCGGCGATCAGGTACGCACCTACCGCGTCCACGCGCTCGACGATTCGCTCCATCGCCTTGCGCGAGAGCACCGCGCCGGTGGGATTGTTCGGATTCGTGACGTACACGAAGCGCGTCTTCGGAGTGACGGCCCTCTCGAACGCCTCCCAGTCGACCTCCCACGTGCCATCCACGCGCTCGAGCTGAAAGCGCTCGACCGTGGCGCCCAGACTGCGCGGCACCCCCCACAGCTGCAGATAGTTCGGAATCTCGAGCGCGACCACGTCGCCTGCGCGCAGGAGCGTCAGCGCAAGGATGTAGTTGGCTTCGGAGGTTCCGTTGGTGACCTCGATGTGATCGATCGTCGTACCCGGATACATCGCGGCGATGCGCTCGCGCAGCTCGATGGTTCCGTTCGATTGGCTGTAGCCAAGCGGGGCATCCATCAGTGCGTCGAGGTCGAAGCCGTACTTCACCATCTCCCTGAGGGTCACGGGGCGTACGCCCGACTCGCTCAGGTCGAAGTCGACGACGTTCTCGTACGTCGACTGCATGCGTTCCATCAGGAAGGTTTCAATCATTCCTCAATGTGCAGCAGTCGCCGCTCCGCATCAATACGCGGGCGACGCTAGCGCTCGATTCTCGCGTGCGCGCGCACGGGAAAAGTGCCCATCCCGCGGACCTTGGGCGGCGTAGCCGAAAACCGAAATCCATCGAGCGGCAGTACGCCGAGCTGCGTCATGTGCTCCACGATCGGGATGCCGGCTCTGAGAAGCACCGTGTGCACGGGGCGCATGCCATCGTCCGTACAGTCGATGTTGTGCGAGTCGATGCCGACGAGTGCGGCTCCCGCATCCCGCAGATAGGTCGCGGCCTGCTCCGTCAGGAACGGGAATCCGGTGAAATAGCGCTCGGTGCGCCAGTGAGCATCCCAGCCTGTGTGAACGAGCACGGCGCGTCCCCGCACCTCGATCGCGCCGAAGTGTGCGCGGTCGATGGCGCGATCGCCCGACGGCGGCACGCGCAAAACGACTCCCGGCAAATCGGAGATCGTGTCGAGCGTCAGGCCGCTGAGATCGATTCCGTCCTCGTATCGATGGAACGGCGTGTCGAGATACGTACCGGTGTTCGACACCATCTCGAGGCGAGCGATGTGGAATTCGGTGCCGGGCCCATAGATGCTCCTCGATGCCTCGCGCGACAGGTGATCGCTGATCACCGGCGCGGGCAGGCCCTTGTAGGTGATCATTCCGTTTTCGATCGTGTGACTGAGATCAACGAATCGCGATCGTGAATCGATGCGCATGGCGTGCTTTCCTCGGGAGTCGACGGTCGTGTGCCGATGAAGCTGCCTGGCGCCGTCGACATGAGCAACCGGTGGCACGAGTTGCCGCGCGCACCCTGCGGAAGCATCGTCCCCGCACCATTTTTCCGGCCGTCTGCCTTCGCGAGTGCATTGATGCCCGGCGACACCTATCGGCGCCCCAGGGACGGCGTACACCCCCCGCGCGACTTTCCCGGATATCGTGGCACTGCGCTGCGGCATCCGCGGCAGCCGCTCGTGATCGTTCCGCAGACGCTTTCCGAGCTCACGGGCCCGGTGTACGGTCACGCATTGGTGACCTCGGCCGATCACGATCTCACCAATCGCGGCAGCGCCGAACCGATCGGCGAGCGCATCATCGTCGAGGGGCGTGTCATCGATGAAGATGGGAGAGCCGTTCGCGATTCACTCGTCGAGCTGTGGCAGGCGAACGCCGCGGGTCGATACGCGCATTGAGTCGACCGGCACGATGCGCCGCTCGATCCGAACTTCACGGGCGCGGGCCGCGCGATCACCGACTCCGAGGGGCGATACCGCTTCGTCACGATCAAGCCCGGCGCGTATCCATGGCTCAATCACTCGAACGCGTGGCGGCCGGCGCACATCCACTTTTCGCTCTGGGGGCCGTGCTTCCTGACGCGACTGGTCACGCAGATGTACTTTCCGGGCGACCCGCTGCTCGCGCTCGATCCCATCTTCAACAGCGTTCCCGACCCGCGTGGGCGCGAGCGCCTGGTCTCCACCTTCGATCTCTCGCTCACGCAGCCTGAGCGTGCGCTCGGATATCGCTTCGACATCGTTCTCCGCGGTCGACAGGCCACTCCGATGGAAATACGACATGGCTGAGCTGACGCCGTTCCAGACCGTCGGACCGTTCTTCTCGATCTGCCTCGGCGAGCCCGGCCCCGCGCACATCGCCGGCGACAGTGCGATGGGAAGGCACATCACGATCGAAGGGACGGTGCGCGATGGTGCGGGTGCGGTGGTCCCCGACGCGCTCGTCGAGGTGTGGCAGGCCAACGCCGCCGGCCGCTACGCGCATCCCGACGACCATCAGTCGAAGCCGCTCGATCCACACTTCAGCGGCTACGGACGCGCACCGACGGACGACGAGGGACGGTTCGCGATCGAGACCGTGATGCCGGGCCGCGTTCCGGGGCCGGGCGACACGCTCCAGGCGCCGCACCTGCTGCTCGGCGTTCTCGCGCGCGGCATCCTCACTCGGCTCGTGACACGCGTGTACTTCGACGATGAGCCATCGACCGCGGACGACGCCATCCTGAAGCTCGTTCCCGCCGAACGGCGCGCGACTCTCATCGCGCGGCATACGTCCAGCGACGACTACAGATTCGACCTGGTGCTGCAGGGCGATCGCGAGACGGTGTTCTTCAATGTCTGAGTGCGCCCGATGATCCTCGACGCGCTGTTCGGCGATCCCGCCGTCGACGCGATGCTCTCGGATGCCGCCCTGGTCGCCGCGATGCTGCGCGTAGAGGTCGCCCTCGCCAAGGCCGAGGCGTCGCTCGGAATCATTCCGGAGCGGGCCGTCGATGCCATCGAGCAGAGCGCCATCGGTGCGGACTACGATCTGACAGCGCTCGCTACGGAGGCCGCGAGCGCGGGCAACCTCGCGATTCCGCTCGTGCGTCAGCTCACCGCTCGCGTCGCCCGCATCGATGCGGATTCCGCTCGCTACGTGCACTGGGGCGCAACGAGTCAGGACATCATCGACAGCGCAATGCTGCTGCAGCTTCGCGCTGCGATCGAGATCGTGCTCGCGTCGCTCGACAGCGCAAGCAATGCGGCGGCCTCGCTCGCCGAGCGGCACGGCGCCACGGTGATGGCTGGCCGCACGTGGCTGCAGCATGCCACGCCGATCACCTTCGGCCTCAAGGCGGCTGGATGGATGAGCGCGCTCGATCGTGTGCGCGCCGACCTGGCTCGCTCGCTCTCTGGCGCCATCGTCCTCCAGCTCGGCGGCGCCTCCGGCACGCTCGCGGCGCTCGGCGATCGTGGCCCGGAGGTGGCGACGGCTTTGGGCGCGGCGCTCGGGCTTGGCGTGCCCGAGCTTCCCTGGCACGCACAGCGGGATCGCCTCACGTCGCTCGCCTGCGCACTCGGTGTCGCGACAGGAACGATGGGGAAGATCGCACGCGACGTTTCGCTGCTCGCGCAGACCGAGGTGGCCGAGGCATTCGAGAGTGCGGCGGGAGGGCGCGGCGGGTCGTCGACGATGCCGCAGAAGCGAAATCCAGTGGGGGCATCGGTGGTGCTCGCCGCGTCAGTGCGTGTGCCCGGTCTCGTTTCCACCATGCTCTCCGCGATGCCGCAGGAGCACGAGCGCGGGCTCGGAGGGTGGCAGGCGGAGTGGGAGACGCTTCCGGAGCTCGTCCATCTCACGGCCGGCGCCGCGCGGAATGCCGCGGAGATGCTCGCGGGGCTCGAGATCAATGCGACTCGAATGAAGGAGAACGCGGACATGACAGGCGGCGTCGCGCTGGCCGAGTCGGTGTCGATGGCGCTCGCGGCGCACGTCGGAAAGGCTGACGCGCATCGCACGATTGGCGCGGCGAGCCGTCGCGCGATCGCCGAGCATCGCGCACTTGCCGCTGTGCTGGCGGAGATGCCAGAGGTCACGAAGTTCCTCAGTGCGGATGATATCGCTCGCCTGCTCACGGCCGATCGATATCTCGGCGCGAGCGCGCAGTTCGTGCGCGCGGCGCTCGAGCGCCACTCTCGCGACAGGGCCGGGTAATGGTGGGCGCGCGGTTTCTTCAATCTCCCTCTCGCCTCACGGGGCTTCATGAGTGACACCACCAACGATCCCCTCGCCGCTGGAATGACGGTTCGGCGCAAGGTGCTCGGCGACGCACACGTCGATCGCGCGATCGCGACGACGACGCAGCTCACCGAGGAATTTCAGAGCCTCATCACGCGCTACGCGTGGGGCGAGATCTGGTCGCGCCCCGGACTCAATGTGCGCACGCGCCGGGTGCTCGTGATCGGCACGCTCATCGCGCTCGGCCAGTGGGAGGAGCTTGCGATGCACGTTCGTGCTGCGATCGCAGCCGGCGATCTCTCCGCCAACGACGTGAAGGAGATCGCGCTCCAGCAGGCGATCTACTGCGGTGTTCCCGCGGCGAACGCCGCCTTCAGAGTCGTGGGTGAGGTAATCGCGGAGATCAACTCGACCACCCGCGCGAGATAGCGAATGAGGGAGAAGACGCAGGTCGGCATTATCGGCGCCGGGCCCGCGGGGCTGATGCTCTCGCACCTTCTCGCGCGCCTCGGCATCGACTCCGTGATCGTGGAGCGGCGAAGCCGCGAGTACATCGAAAAGCGCGTGCGTGCGGGCGTCCTCGAGCAGGGAACCGTTCAGCTCATGCGCGAGACCGGTGTCGGCGAGCGATTGGACCGCGAAGGGCTGGTGCATCGCGGCATCTCGCTTCGCTTCGAGGGCCACGATCACCGCATCGCCTTCGACGAGCTCACCGGCGGGAGCACGATCACCGTCTACGGGCAGCAGGAGGTGGTGAAGGATCTCATCGCCGCCCGCATCGCAGCCGGCGCGCGGTTGCACTTCGAGGTGGAGAACGTGAGCGCGCACGATGTGAGCTCGACCAAGCCGACACTGCGGTATGCGATCGGCGGCGAGGAGGTGGAGCTCGAGTGCGACTTCATTGCGGGGTGCGACGGTTTTCACGGCGTGTCCCGCGACTCGATCCCGGCAGATCATCTCACGCGCTACGAGCGCGAGTATCCGTTCGGTTGGGTTGGCATCCTGGCGAGTGTAGCGCCTTCGTCCGAGGAGCTGATATACGCGTCGCACGATCGGGGATTCGCTCTTCACAGCATGCGCTCCCCAACGCTCACTCGGCTTTACGTGCAGTGCGATCGCAGCGACACCATCGAGGACTGGCCCGACGATCGGATCTGGGAGGAGCTGCACCTGCGGCTCGCGACCGACGATGGCTTCACCCTCGCCGAGGGACCGGTGGTGGAGAAGGCGATCGCGTGGATGCACAGCGTCGTCACGGAACCGATGCAGTACGGGCGGCTCTTTCTTGCCGGCGACGCCGCGCACATCGTGCCGGCGACTGGCGCGAAGGGGCTCAATCTCGCGGTCGCCGATGTTCGCATACTCTCGAGCGCGCTCGACGAGTGGTATCGCACAGGCTCTCCGGCCGCGCTCGCATCGTATTCGGAAACGTGCCTGCGTCGCGTCTGGCGCGCGCAGCACTTCTCGTACTGGATGACCACCATGCTCCATCGCTTTCCGGGCGACGATGCGTACCAGCGGAAGTTGCAGCTCGCGCAATTGCGATGGGTGTCGTCGTCGCGCGATGCGGCCGCGAGCCTTGCTGAGAACTACGTCGGGATCGTGACGGTATGAGCGGGACCAATCCGGCGATGACGTTCTCGAGCGTGTCGCTAATGGCAGCGTGCCTCCGCCTGCGCTCGCGGTTACGCTCGGACTGAAGCCCGAAACGTTCGCGGAGGGCAGCGCGGTGTTCTCGATGGCGGCCGACCCCGCGCAGCACGGCAACGTGATGGGCACCCTGCACGGTGGCGTGCTGGCGACGCTCGCCGACACGGCGATGGGATTCGCCTTCGCGACCACACTCGCCGTCGATGAATCGTTCGCCACGCTCGAGATGAAGGTGAGTTTCCTTCGTCCAGTCTGGCAGTCGGCGCTCACGGCAACTGCGCACGTCGTCCACCGCGGCAAGACGACGGGACTGGTGGAGTGCCGAGTGACGGACGAGCGCGATCGTCTCGTCGCGCACGCGACCAGCACCTGTCTCGTGTTGCGCGGAGCGCAAGCGAGCGGGAGAGGGCTGGGGGACACTGGGGCAGGGTAGCGTCCGCCATGAACGATGATCGCGCAGAAGATCTCGTGCGCGTCGGCTTGTGCGCGCGCTGCGCGAACGTCCAGGTCATCGAGAACCGTCGCGGTTCTCGTTTCTATCGGTGCCGGCTCGCCGACGTCGATCCCACCTTTCTGCGGTATCCGCCGCTTCCAGTGTTGTCGTGCCCGGGTTTCGCGCCTGAACCGGAGGCAACCCCTCCTACGGGCCCCTAACCTCGCGTTGCCACATTAGTACAGAACAGCACTCTGTATAATGTGCTACAATCCACCAGTACATAGAACGAATCGAATCGTGGTGATCTCGCGTCCCACGCATTCATTTATCGACACTCGGGTTCGCGGCGCTCGCCGCTTCCTCCCATTTGCCGTGATGTGGGTGTTCCCATTTCGGCAAGGTTGGGGAGGAACGTATGACTTCTCTCAAGGTAAAGGCGCCGCCTCCCATCGTGCGGCCCGCCACGAAGAATCTGTTGCTCGCCTCGCTTTCACCGGACGATCTCGCGCTCATCTCGACGCAGCTCGAATCGGTTCGGTTGCGGCTGCGTGACGTGCTCTATGAACCCGGCGCCGAGATCGAGCATGTGTATTTCCCGACCACGGGTTGTGTGTCGATGATCCATGCGACCGAGGAGGGATCGGTCGAGGTCGGTACGATTGGGCTCGAGGGTTTGGTAGGCGTGCCGGTATTGCTGCGCGCCGACTCCGAGCCGACGCGCGCCCTCGTGCAGGTGGAGGGAGAGGCGTATCGCATCACCACGAATGCATTTCGCGATGTCGTGTCGGAGAGCAAGCACATGGAGCGCATCTTCCTGCGCTACGCCATGGCGCTCTTCAATCAGGTTGCGCAGTCGGTCGCGTGCAACCGGCTGCATTCGCTCGAGGAGCGCTGTGCGCGGTGGCTGTTGATCACGCACGATCGGGTGGATGGCGACGAGTTCAAGCTCACGCAGGAGTTCCTGTCGTACATGCTTGGGGTGCATCGCCCGGCGGTAACGCTCGCGGCCGGGATACTCCAGCAGGCCGGGTTCATTCACTACTCGCGCGGCCACATCGTCATCACGGACCGCGCTGGGCTCGAGGGCGCGTCGTGCGGTTGCTACAAGGCGACGAGCGACAACTACGCACTACTCGCAGGATAGGCGCCTATGCCACGAGAACAAGTTGGAGAGGGGCTTCATCTTTCGCTGAATGCAAATGCGGACTCGATCTCCTCGAACGATCGACCTCCGCCACTCGTTGGCGCCGATCCCCGCCTCTCGTCCGACGACATCGGGGAGCTCCGCGTCGCCATCGAGCGGTGGCTGCGCGAACTCGCTCCACACCAGTCGCCGGGTTCGGGCATCGATGAACACCTGCGAAAGTCGCTTCGCGTCACCTGCGCCAAGGCTCGGCTCCAGCGCGTACTCGCGGAGCACGTCGTGGTGGACTTGAAGCAGCTGTGGATCACCATTCCGTCAGTCCCCTCATCGCGCGCAGATGAGCGGATGAACGAGCTCGTGTCCGCCTGTATCGACGAGTACTACTCATCGTCGAAGGACCATCACGCGGGAATCTGAATCTCGCGGCACCACACCGAGCCGCTGACCTTCGCACATCGAGCGCGACCACGATCGTTATCTTTCGCGGATGATCAACGGTTCGCCACACCATTTTGCCCGCCTGCTTGGCCTCATGCTCGCCGCGCTCGTTCCGGCCGCCTGCGGTATCAGCGCCGAGAACGGCGCTCGAGCGTATCGCGGCGTGACTCTCGTTCATGCGCTTCCGCGACCATCCTTTACGCTCAGCGACACCCGCGGCCAGCCGTACGATTTTCGCGCGCAGACGGATGACACCGTCACGATTCTCCTCTTCGGATATCTGAATTGCCCCGACGTGTGTCCCATCCATCTCACGAACATTGCGACGGTGATGCGTGGGCTGCCGTACGATGTTACGTCAAAGGTGCGCGTGGTGTTCATCACGACTGATCCCGCGCGCGACACCCCGGAGAAGCTGAAGTCCTGGCTCGCCAACTTCGATCCGTCATTCATCGGGCTGCGGGGAACGCCCGAGCAGATAAAAGCCATTGAGAAGGCAGTCGACGTGGCTCCTTCCGTCGCGGGCGCGCCCGATTCCGCCGGTGGCTACGAGGTTGGACATGCGGCACAGGTGATCGCATTCACGCGCGACGACAGCGCGCACGTCGTCTACCCGTTCGGCACTCGACAGGCAGACTGGGCGCACGACTTGCCGCTGCTCGCGCAGGTGAAATGAGCGCATGAACGTGCAGTGGTGGTGCTCCGCGCGCGGCATCCCATGGCGCTGGAGTTGGCAGGCGTATCCGGGAGTCTGGATCGCCGTGCTCGCACTCGGCGCGGTCTACGCGCGCTGGTCTCGCCCGCGCACCGGCGAGGCGTCGCACGCGTTTGCGACGAGCAACGCGCGGCGTGTGGGAGGGTGGATCGGGGTCGCGCTCGTGTGGGCGGCGCTCGACTGGCCGGCCGGCCCGCTGGGCACCGGCTATCTCGCGAGCGTGCACGCGGCGCAGTTTCTCGCGCTGGCAATGGTCGCCCCGCCGCTCCTGCTGCGCGGACTCGACGGCGATCGCGTGCGCGCGCTCCTCGATCGCAACGGGGTCGCCGCGAAGATCATCGTCGCCGTGACGACACCGCTGTTCGCAATGATCGCGTTCACCGTCGTGATGCTCTCGACGCACAGACCGGAGGTCGTCGACACGCTGATGCGCTCGCAGCTGGGCGCATTCGCGCTCGATCTCGCGTGGTTCGTATCTGGACTTGCATTCTGGTGGCCGGTGGTGATCAATGTCCCGGTTCGCGAGCGCTTCGTCCTTCCGATGCGCATGCTCTATCTGTTCGCCGGCACGCAGGCGCACCTGTACCTGTCGATGTGGCTGTTGCTCGCGGAATTTCCCGCGTACGGCATTTACGAGCTCGCCTCGCGAGTGACGAGATTGTCGGCGCTGGAGGATCAGCAGGTCGCGGGCGGTTTGCTGCTGACGCTGGGCGGAACATATGTGCTTGCCGTGATCTCCGTGCTGTTCTTCCGCTGGTTCGAGGAGCCGCAGCCGGAATCATGAGAACTTCGTAACGAGAGATGTCGGCCGTTCGTCGATGATGAGCGCATCCAGAGGGCGGAAGCGCCTCGACCACGGGCCCGAATGTCCCACCCAGCCGCCGCAGCCGATCCGACATCGCGTTCCGTAGCAATCCTCGGCGCAGACGCCTTTCTTGCCGCGCGCCCGTGCACGCCCGCGCAGCTTGCAAATGCGTGTATCGCGGGCGGCTTTTCCGAAGTGTTTCCCGCGACGTGGGGCGACGAGTTGATCGCTGCCGGGTGCCTGGAACGCCTGGAGCGACGCACCGGTTCCGCGATCTTCTGCGCATGTCCGCGCGCGGCAGAGCAGCTTCGAGGCGAAGGTGAGCTACGCGAGTTCGTCGTTCCATTGATCTCTCCGCCGGTGGCTGTCGCGCGCTATCTCCGCGCACTCCTTCCCGGCACGTCGCTCACGATCACGTACGTCGGCGAATGTCCGGGCGCGGAAGACGATGCCATCGACGAACGGCTGTCGCCGCGCGAGCTCCTCGCACGCCTCGATCAGCGCGGCATCACGATTGCCGCGCAGAACACCGAGCTCGCGGCGAAGGCGCATGACCGTCGGCGCTTTCATTCGATTCCCGGCGGAGCTCCGCATGCGGAACGCCTTGGCGAGCAGTCCACGAAGCGTACACTCGTCGACGTTCACGCCGGGGCGGGGTTTTCGAGCCTCGCTCGTGAGATGATGTCGAGCGGTAGCGCGCTCGTGAACGTAGCGCCGCAAATGGGATGCGCATGCGCGGGCGCGGTGAGTGGAGAGAGCGCGCACGAGGCGCGTGCCGCCGTCGTGGCTCTCGAGCCGCCACGGGCGCAGAACGAGATCGTCGACGCATCGGTTCGAGTAAGAGTCTCGCTACCCTCCGCCCGCGATCGAGATCGCACCGACGTGACCTGGGACGATTTCCTCGCGGCGCTCCCCACCACAATGTCAATGCATGGCGAAGGCGCGACGGCGCCGTTCGCGCGCACGGGCCGTCGCGGCGCGCCGCGCCGCGTGCGCGAGAGAGAGGGCGCGCTCCCTCGAGCATATCTGGCGGCGCGTCGCGGCGTACTCGAAGTTGCGCGCCGCGACAAGCATCGCGCTCGCGTCGCGAGCCACCGTCCAGACGATACGCAGGAGCCGTTGGCTCGCCCGCGCTCGCCCGGAGCCGCGCCGGGGAGGCACGCATCGGTCGGTCTCTCGCCGGGCGACCGTTGGCTCCTGGCGGGGCTCATGCTCGGAGGCGGTCTTCTCGTCGCTGTGCTCACGAGCACGCTGACGGTGCAGTGGATCGAGCATACGCGGCCGACACCGCTCGCGTCAGCGAACGCGCCCGCCGCCGCCGTGCACGCCGACAGCCTCGTCGCAGTCGCTGCCACACGGATCGCCGCGTCGCGGGACTCGATGCCGATCCTGGCTTCGACGCCGGAGCCGGACTCGATGTCCGTTGCCTCCGCATCACACATCGACAGCGCGCCGCGGCACGCGGACGTGCACGCCGCCCCGCGCGCGCCCAGGCGCGCGAGCGCACGCACCGAGCGGCGTGCGCTCACCGTCGCTGAGCACGTGCACTCGGCGCCGCAGCCGCAGCCGCGCCCGGTCGCGTCGCAGCCATCGCCCGAGGCGAGCGCGATGGTGCCGCAAACTGTCCCGGCGTCGGCCACTCCGCCGGCTGCAACGCCACCAGTCCCCGCGCCCGCGTCTGTCGCATCAGCGACCGGCGCTCCGGTCGCTGCGCCCGCTGCGAACAACGCCCTCGTTCTCGAAGAACTGCGCGCGATTCACGCCGAGATTAACGCGCGGAAGCGGCACGTCGACTCGCTCACCGCGTCACTCGACTCGCTCAAGCGCGTCACGACTCCAGAGTAGTCGCGCGGTTCCCTCGTTCGAGATCGTTCCACCCGCGGCCGTGTACTCCTATATTCCTCTGCACTACTCACTTTCCGGCGAGAGCACACTCATGCGGGCATTACGGGCGACGGCTGTTGGCGCGGCATTTCTCGCGAGCTCCACGCTCGCGGCACAGGGCTCAGGCGGCACGACGCCGAAGCACCGCGCCAACGCATTGAAGTCCACGGCACCTGCAAAGGACGCATCCGCTGCGAGCCCCGCTTCGACGAGTGTTCCGCTCAACGAGTTTCTGTCCTACGACTCGGGCGCCAGGACTGTCGCGCTCAAGCTCTTCTCGGCGCACGGCTCGAATAATGGCGGACTGAATTTCAATGGTGGATCGAGTGGCAGTGTGACGATCACCGTCCCCGTTGGTTGGACCGTCACATGGGCATTCAAGAACGAGGATGCGATCCCGCACTCGGCGATCGTTCTCGTGAACAAGATGCCGTTCCCTGCTCAACCGGTGGACCCGGCGATACCGCGTGCCTATACGAACGACGTGACCGCCGGGCTTCCCACGGGGCGGACGGATCAGACCACCTTCAAGGCATCGCCGGCAGGACAGTACCTCATTGCCTGTGGCGTGCCCGGTCACGCGCCGAGCGGCATGTGGATTCATCTCGATGTCTCGGCCGACGCGAAAATCCCGACGTACACCCCGTAGTGACGCGCGCCGGGCGCGAGCGGTGAGCGTCGCGGGCGCTGGCTGACGTGCGGCTGCGCACCAAGCTCGAGATCGTGATGGCGTGCGTGGCGGTTCCGTGCGCGCTCGAGATATTGTCGGCGGACCGATCGTTCGCGTGGCTCGCGCGCGTGCGCGGAGGCGGGGAACGCGTTGTTCCCGCGCAGCTGGCCTTTCACGTCGACCGCATTCTGCACCGCGGTAGGTGGATCTGGCGTCACAGCTGCCTGCGCCGCGCCGCCGTGCTCGCCTATCTCCTGCGTCGCGGTGGATACGACGCGAGTGTCGTGATAGGTGTCCGGCGCAGCGATGCGGGCTCGCTCGAGGCGCACGCGTGGCTCGCCTGTGACGGGCGAGATCCTTACCTCGAGCCGTCGGATTCGATCGCGACCTTCCAGCCGCTGAGCCGGGCGTAGGGCGCGCGAGCGCGTCTGGCTCATGCCGAAGGACAGGCGCTATCTTTCGTTTTCCTCTCTTCCGGCGCGTGCATGAATCGCCTACAGCAGCTCCACGACGCGGGCCAGTCCATTTGGCTCGATTTCATTGATCGCTCCCTGCTGCGCAGCGGCGAGCTCGCGCGACGAATCGATCGCGATGCGCTCACCGGCATGACGTCGAATCCGACGATCTTCGAGAAGGCGCTGGCCGAGGGGCATGCGTACGATGCGCAGCTTGCAGGAGCATCGCCCGAGCTGAGCGCGTGGGACTTGTTCGAGCTCGTGGAGACGGACGATGTGCGCGCGGCGTGCGACATCTTTCGCCCCGTCCACGAGAAGAGCAGAGGAGTGGATGGCTACGTGTCGATCGAGGTGTCTCCTGGCGCGGCGCACAATGTGGATGACACGATCTCCGAGGCGCGCCGCCTGTGGGCCGAGGTGGAGCGGCCGAACGTGATGATCAAGGTGCCCGGTACCGCCGAGGGCGCGGCCGCGGCCCGACGTCTTCTCGCCGACGGCATCAACGTCAACATCACGCTGCTCTTCTCTCTCGACGCGTACGCTTCGGTGATCGAGTCGTACCTCGCCGCGCTCGAGGAGCGTGCCAAGCGCGGGCTGCCGCTCAGCACGATCGCATCCGTTGCGTCGTTCTTCGTGAGCCGCGTCGATACCGAGGCCGAGAAGCGGCTCGACGCGATCGTCGCGAAGGATCCATTGCGCGCGGGCGAGGCAAAGGCGTTCCGCGGCCGCGTGGCCGTCGCGAACGCCAAGCTTGCATACGCGCTGTTCCGCGAGAAGTTCTCCGGCGCGCGCTGGGAGGCGCTTGGCTCGCGAGGCGCGCGCGTGCAGCGCCCGCTGTGGGCGAGCACCAGCGCGAAGAATCCGGCGTACCGCGACGTGGTGTACGTCGAGGACCTGATTGGTCCCGATACCGTGAACACGATGCCGCCGGCGACCATCGCCGCGTTCGCCGATCACGGCGTGACGCAGCGCACGGTCGACACCAACATCGATGCCGAGCGCGCGCTGATCGCGAAGCTCGAACAGTTCGGCGTGCCCCTCGCGAGCATCACCGACACCCTCCTGCGCGAGGGGCTCGCCAGCTTCGCAAAGTCCTTCGACACTCTCATCGCCGGACTCGAGTCCAAGCGCCGCACGCTCGGGGCTGCGGTCACCGCCCGCTGAGGCGGTGCCGCGGGCCCGGTCCGGCTAGTGACAGCCCGACACCACTCCGGTAACGAGATCGAGACTGCACGTGAGCGCGCCCACCTGCAGCTCGGCAATCGCGGTCCCGTCGAAGGTGATTTTCGCAGAGCGCGCGATCGTCTTGCTGAAGGTCCCGGCCGTCACGTGAAGCGACAGATTGCGCGAGATCGATCCCGACGACGGATACGGATTCGCCGAGTGGGGGAGCGTGAAGCGCAGCGCCGAAACGCTGTCGGCCGCGGAGTAGGCGAAGGTTCGCGTGATCTCGTTCACGGTGTAAGTGCTGCTGTCGTTGCGGAACCCCGCGCCGTTCCATGTATGCAGCACGGGCGGGCCATGCGTCACGACCATTGAGGCCGTATCGGCTTCGTGGATGAAGAACATTTTCCCCGGTTTCACTGCCGAGGCAAAGCTGCCGGTGCGCGACCAGCGGTGGTTCACCGAGTCGGTGAGCGTGCTGCTCCATCCGAGCGCAAAGCTGCCGCCGCTCCAGAAGCGCACCTGGCGCGTAATCGTGAGGCCGCGCGCGGTGTACGCGACGCATCCGAACCACCCGCTTCCGTCGGGGCCGCCGCACGTCACCGTGCGCGACTCGGTGCCGGTGCCCGCTCCCGCGCGGCCGGCCATGAACGTCGACGAGCCCGCGCTCATGTTCTCCTCGAAACTTTCGTTCTCCTGGAACTGGCTGACATCACCCGCGAAGCTCTCACCCACGTCGCTGGCGATCGTCTGATCGATCTCGCTGTCCGCCACCGTCGCTCCGGGAGCGACCGCCGAGTCCGAGCTGCAGGCCACCGCGCCAGCCACTGCGGCGATCGCGGCGAGAGTAATGATGCGACGTCCAATCGGCATATCGTGATCCTCCGCTAGATTTATGAGTGCTCGCTGTGATCTGCGGATGAGACGCCCGCCGCCCAGCGTCGTTAAGGCTCGCCCGAGGACTCTGTCGAAAGCGGCATTCTCTTGCCGCCCCCACAGGGCCCGCGTACATTTGCGAACTCTCACACCCCCGGACCTGATCTTGGCCTCGTCGATTCCTCGCACGAAGATCGTCTGCACGCTCGGACCCGCATCGTCCTCCGAGTCCGTCATTCGATCGCTGATGCAGTCCGGGCTCGATGTCGCGCGCATCAACTTCTCGCACGGCACGCACGAGGAGCACGCCGCGACCATCGCACTCGTGCGCTCGATAGCGACGAAGCTCTCGCGTCCCGTCGCGATTCTCGGCGATCTGCAGGGCCCGCGCATTCGCGTCGGCGATCTCGCCGAACCGCTCGAGCTCGCGACCGGCGACGATATCGTGCTCGCGCCCGAGGAGGCGGGGGCTCCCAGCGACGTTCCGGTAACGTACGAGGGTCTCGCGCACGACGTGAACGTTGGCGATCGCATCCTGATGAACGATGGACTCATCGATCTCGTCGTGCTCGATGTCGCCGGAGTGCGGGTGCGCGCGCGCGTCGTGCACGGCGGGCCGATCGCAGCCACAAGGGAATCAATCTTCCCGGCGTCGAGGTCTCTGCGCCCTCGATCACGGAGAAGGATCGCGCCGACATCGTCTTCGCGGTCGAGCACCATCTCGACTATCTGGCGCTGAGCTTCGTGCGACGCGCCGAAGACATTCGTCGCTGCGGCTGCTGATTCCGGCGGGGATGCTCGTCGGTCGCGAAGATCGAGAAGGACACGGCGCTGGCGGCATCGGCAGCATCGTCGAGGCCTCCGACGCCGTGATGGTCGCGCGCGGCGACCTCGGCGTCGAGCTTCCGTTCGAAGAAGTGCCGCTCGCGCAGAAGCGCATCATCGCCGGCTGCAACGCGCTCGGCCGCCCGGTCATTACCGCGACGCAGATGCTCGAATCGATGGTGACGCACCCGCGCCCGACGCGCGCCGAGGCGAACGATGTCGCGAACGCCATCCTCGATGGCACCGATGCGGTGATGCTCTCAGCCGAGACGGCGGCCGGTGCCTATCCCCAGCTCGCGGTGAGCGCGATGACGCGCATCATCATGGAAATCGAGCGTCGGCCGCTCCCGCACGCGGCGCTCGAGGTGCCCGAGGATGTCGATGGGCACGTCGCGACCGAAGACGCGATCGCCGCCGCGACGACGGCCGCCGCCAAATCGCTCGGCGCACCGCCGGTGGTCGTGTTCACCAAGAGCGGCTTCAGCGCGCGGATCATCGCGTCGCATCGGCCCGCCGTGGCGATCCTCGTGCTCACGGATGTCGAGCGCACATACCGGCAGCTCGCGCTCGTCTGGGGCGTCATTCCCGTGCTGGTGCCGCACGCGGCGAACTACGAGGAGATGTTCGAGCATGCGCGACTCGTGATCGCGCGCCGCGGGCTCGCGCAGCGTGGCGACCGCGTGCTCGTGACCGCTGGCGTGCCCTTCGACGTGCCGGGCACGACCAACCTGCTCCGCGTCGAGGTGGTGTGAAGCTCACCTTCCTCGGCACGGGGACGAGCTTCGGCGTTCCGCAGATCGGCTGCGGATGCGACGTGTGCAGGTCCAGCGACCCACGGGACAAGCGCACGCGAAGCGGTGCGCTGGTGGAGACCGACGCGGGGACGCGCATTCTCATCGACACGCCGCCGGAGCTTCGGCTGCAGCTCATCGCGAACCGGCATTGACAGTGTCGATGCGATTTTGTTCACGCACGAGCATGCGGATCACATCCACGGCATCGATGATGTTCGCGCGCTGAGCGTACGGACGAGGTCGGCGCTCCCGATGTATGGGCCGGCGGAGACGGTGCGCACGCTGGGGCAGCGCTTCGCATACATCTTCGACGAGGGCATGCGACCCATTCCGGGCACGACGAAGCCCCAGGGCGAGCTCGCGACGCTCGAGCCGGGCGTCGCGGTGCAGATCGCGGGCGAGACCGTGCTTCCCATCGCGGTGCCGCACGGGCACACCACGGTGTTTGGCTACCGCATTGGCGCGCTCGGCTACATCACGGACGCGAAGTCCTCCCTCCCGCGGCGATCGAGGCATTGCTTGGCGTGAAGGTGCTGGTGCTCAACGCGCTGTTCTGGAAGCAGCATCCCACGCACATGAGCGTCCCCGAGGCGATCGAGACAGCCAGCGCGGTTGGTGCGGAGCGCACGTATCTCACGCACCTCACGCATGACAACTTCCACGCTGCGCTCGAGTCGGCACTCCCACCGGGCCTCCTGCCTGGCTACGACGGACTGACGGTGAACCTCGACTGACGCGAGAGCTCCGACCCTTGCCTCCGGGTGATGTGTTCGCGACTTTCCTGCATCTTCCGGCTACCGCGTGCGGTGGGTGGGGATGACGACCTTGGAGGATTGATGCAGGCTCAGGGTACGGCCTCGGCGAACGTGTTTGACGGCGATATCGACGTGGAAAAGGGGCGGCTCACTGTCCGCAACGAGGCCGCGCTGCGCACGGGAAAGATGGACTTGCTCGTCCGTCAGGCCGTGTTCGGCGAAGGGCAGGCGAAGGACCACGCGCAGTGGATGATTTGGGAAACGGCTCAGGCCGTCGGCGTGCGCCCCGCCTCCATCCACGAGCTCTATGCGGCCCGCGGACGCGGCGAGGTAAAGGGGTTCACCGTTCCCGCGATGAATGTTCGCGGCATGGCCTACGACACCGCGCGCGCCATTTTCCGCACCGCGATTCGGATGCACGCGGGTGCCTTCATCCTCGAGATCGCGCGCTCCGAGATCGCATACACGGGCCAGCGCCCATCGGAATACGTCACCGTGATGCTCGCGGCGGCGCTGCGCGAGGGCTTTCGCGGCCCCGTGTTCATCCAGGGCGACCACTTCCAGGTGAACGCGAAGAAGTTCGCAGCCGACCCCACGGGAGAGGTCGCCGCGGTGAAGCAGCTCGCGCTCGAGGCGGTGTCGGCCGGCTTCTACAACATCGATGTCGATACATCGACGCTGGTCGACATTTCGCTCGCGACTCTCGATGCGCAGCAGGAGCGCAACTACGAGACGGCCGCCGAAATCGCCGCCTACGTGCGCTCGATCGAGCCGAGGGGAGTGACGATCTCCATCGGCGGCGAGATTGGGGAGGTCGGCACGCAGAACAGCACCGTCCCCGAGCTGCGAGCGTTCATGAAGGGCTTCATCGCATCGCTCGAACGACGCTCACCGGGCGCCGTCGGACTGTCGAAAATTTCGGTGCAGACGGGAACCTCTCACGGCGGCGTCGTCCTTCCGGACGGCGGAATCGCGGACGTGAAGCTCGATCTCGAGGCGCTCGAGGCGCTCTCGCGAATTGCGCGCGACGAATTCGGCATGTCGGGCGCCGTGCAGCATGGCGCGTCGACGCTTCCCGAGACCGCCTTCAACAACTTCCCGCGCATCGAGACGGCGGAGATCCATCTCGCGACCAACTTCCAGAACATTCTCTTCGAGCAGATGCCCGCGGAGCTGCGCACGCGCATCTACGCATGGCTCGATGCGAATGCGAGTGATGAGCGCAAGAAGGGCGACTCCGACGAGCAGTTCTATTACAAGAGCCGCAAGAAGGCGCTCGGTCCCTTCAAGAAAGAGGTGTGGGAGCTGCCGCAGGATGTGAAGGAGAAGTTCGCCGCGGCGTACGACAAGACCTTCACCTTTCTCTTCGAGCAGCTTCGCATTGGCGGCACGGCGGACGCTGTCGCGCGGTACGTCCAGGCGCCCGTGCAGCGTCGCCGCATATCCGGAGGCGTCACGGTGGTGGCTGCGCCCGACGACCCGGACGCTGGCGAGTGAGCCCGCGACCGAAGCCTCGGCCCTCTGGCTCTCGTGTCTCGGGAGACTGGCTGGCCGGGCAGCCCACGAGCTGAAGAACCCGCTCAACGGGCTGGCGCTCAACCTCGAGGTCGTTCGCTCGCGAAGCCTGCGGCAGGGAACCGAGGTAAGTGCGCTGGCGCCCTTTGCCGCCGCCGCCGCCGCCGAGCTCGAACGCACCATTCCGTTGGTCGACGCCCTCCTCGCGTTGGCGCGCCCCCTTGCCGTTCCGGTAGATTTGAGCGTCGCGCTGCGGCCGCTTGTGATATTGTACAGGGCGATCGCGACGGCGGCGGGCGGTACGCTCGAAGTCGCTCAGGACGCAGAACACATGTTTGTGCAGGCCGATGGCGACACCGTTCGAGCGCTCCTCTCCGAAGCGCTCGACGTCGCCATTGGCACCAATCTCGAAGTGTCCGGCAAGCTCGGTGATTCCGACGGGTTTGTTTCCTTGCGCATGATCGGCGGCGCCGGTCGACCCATCGCAGCCAGGATGGAACGATTCGCGGCCGAGCAGGATGTTCGGATCACGTCCGATGAAGACGAGACAGCTCTTCTGTTCCCCGCCCGCATGCGCGCTGGAGTCGATTCGAACACATGACCGCCAAGATTCTGATCGCCGACGACGAACGCGCCATAACCGAAGGGTTGAGCGCCATTCTCCGCGACGAAGGCTACGATACCGAGATCGCGGGCGATGGACAGCGGGCGCTCGAACGCCTGATCGCCGAGCCCTTCGCGGTCGTGCTGGCCGATCTCAAGATGCCCAAGATCGATGGTCTCGCCCTGCTGCGCGAAATCCGCCAGCGGGAGATGGCCACCGAGTGCATCGTCATCTCGGGTCAGGGAACGATTCGATCCGCCGTCGATGCCGTCACCGATGGCGGCGCCTTCTATTTCATCGAAAAGCCGCTCAACGCCGAGAAGCTGAGCGAGCTGAAGGCGCTGATACGGAAGGCGATCGAAAGCTTCGAGCTGAAGCGCACCAACCGCGCCCTCACCTCCGAGCTGCAGACGCTCACGCACTACGGCGAGCTCACGGGCCAGTCCGAGGCCATGCGCAGCGTCTACGGCATCCTCGACGCCGTCGCGCCATCCAGCGCCTCCGTGCTCATCCTGGGCGAGAGCGGCACCGGCAAGGAGCTGGTCGCGCGAGCGATCCATAGCAAAAGCGATCGCGCGAAGGGACCTTTCCTCGCGCTGAACTGCGCGGCCCTCCCCAAGGACATTCTCGAGAACGAGCTGTTCGGCCACGAGAAGGGTGCCTTCACCGGCTCGACGAACGAGAAGCCGGGCGCATTCGAGATGGCGGACGGCGGCACGCTCTTCCTCGACGAGGTCGGCGAGATGGCCACCGACATCCAGGTGAAGCTCCTCCGCGCCCTCGAGTCGCGTTCCGTGCGACGGCTCGGTGGCAAGAAGGAGATCCCGGTCGATATCCGCGTCGTCGCCGCAACGAACAAGAATCTCCAATCGGCGCTCGACGATGGAGAGCTGCGCGAGGACCTCTACTATCGGCTCGCCGTCGTCGAGATCGAGCTGCCGCCGCTGCGCGATCGCGTCGGCGACATCAAGCTTCTTGCGACCGAATTCCTCAGCCGATTCGCGCGCGAGAACAACAAGAAGGTCCACGGCTTCGAGGACGACGCCATCGAGTGGATTCTGCGGCACAACTGGCCCGGCAACGTTCGCGAGCTGCGAAACACGATCGAAAGCGCCGTCATCATGTCGAAGAGCACCAGCATCGGAGCGGCGGACATCATCCCGCGACGGCTTCGCGCGCAGGTAGAAAATAGTCAGGCGACGGTCACGCTCGCCGTGGGCGCGACCCTTGCCGATGCCAGACGACAGATGCTCTTGCGAACATTCTCCGCGACCGGCGGCGACGTCGAGCGCACCGCCCGCACGCTCGGGGTGGCGGAGAGCGAGGTTCGGAACGAGTTGGGCTCGCTCATCGGGGGCGGGGAGAAGTCAGTCACGAACGGCGAGGTGCGGCCCGCGGGAAGGGTCGGCGCGGCGAAAGACAAGGGCACGGACAAGACGAAAGGGAAGGCCAAGGGGCGTCGGTAACAACGAGGAGTGCGTATGTCGCGACACGAGGAAGACGAGGACGATCGGTACTATGTGATCGAGGAAAAGAGCGGAGGAGGAATCGGATCCTTCCTGCTGGGCGCCGCCATTGGCGCGGGGATCGCGCTCCTGCTCGCGCCGCAATCGGGCGAGGAGACTCGTCGCGACATCAAGCGCAAGGCGGGGGAGATGAAGGAGGCCGCGAAGGAGGCCGCTGGAGACCTCAGCGACACCGTGGCCGACCGATACTCCAAGGCGAAGCGCACGGTTGGCACCACGATCGACTCTGCGCGACAGGCGATCGATATCAAAAAGCATCAGGCGGCGGAGGCCATTCGCGCCGGCCGGGAGGCAGCGGCGCAGGCGCGTCAGGAACTCGAGGCACGGTTGGCCGAAACGAAGGCGGCCTATCAGGCGGGCGCGGATATCTCGCGAAGCGCCCGTCGTCCGGTCGTCAATCCGCCCTTGCCGATGGACTCGGAGTCCGACGATCCGCTCGTCGGATAGCAGTGCGGCGAATGGCAGCCTGACCGGATGAGCAGTCGCTCGATCCTCCGCCGCCAATGGTGGGTGGTGAAGGACTACGCGCGCCGCCTCTGGGATGTCGCCGGCGAGGACAACATATCGTTTCTTGCCGGCGGAATTGCGTTCAATCTGCTTCTGGCGGCGGTCCCGTTCACGCTGCTCCTGCTCTCCGGACTCGGCTACGTCCTCAACGAGTCGCCCGAGCAGTCATCGAGCACGGTGTGGGCCTTCATTGACAATCTGCTCCCGCCGCACGCGGCGACCGCCGATGCGCAGATGCGGTCGCTCATCGATGGCGTCATCAAGGCGCGCGGATCGATCAGCCTGCTCGGCGCCATCGCCTTCATTCTGGTTTTCGACGCGGCTGTTTGGAACGCTCCGCTCCGTGCTCAGCGAGGTGTTCGACATTGAGCAGGGACTCGACTTCATCAAGGGCAAGCTGTTCGACATCAAGATCACCATCCTGTCGACGGTGCTCTTCGTCGCGTACGCGGTGCTCTCCGCGTATCTCAAGATCGCGACGAACAAGACCTTGCACGCGCTCTCGACCGCCGGCCTCCGCGTCACCTTTCGCCTGAGACTCGAGTACTGGCTGGGAAACGTGTTGGCGCTGATGTTCATCACCGGGATGTTTTTCGCTCTCTACAAGTTCCTGCCGAGCAGGAAGATTCGGTGGGAGCCGGCACTGGTGGGGGCGCTCTTCACGAGCGTTCTGTTCGAGCTCGCGAAGCAGCTGTTCACGACCTACATTGGCTCGTTCAATCCGGGCAGCCTGTACGCAGGGACGTTGTACGGCATAGTGATCGTAGTCTTCTGGGTGTACTATGCCGCGCTCATCTTCATCCTCGGCGGCGAGGTTGGGCAGGTATACGAGCTACGGCGTACGAGAAGGCTGCAGCGCGAGACATTCGAAGGCTGAGGTTGGCTCGAAGGTTGCCTAGTGACAATTCCAACCCTAATGGAGCTCTGCGTCGTGAAAACTGGCCTCGGAGTGCTCGTTCTGCTGGGTGCGCTCGCCGGCTGCAGCAAGAATGCCGATGGCGACATGGTGGTGAAGACGCCCAAGGTGGAGACTCAGACGGATACCGTGAAGATGCCCACCGTGACGACGTCGAAGGACACGATCACGGCAGTCACGCCCAAGCTCGAGGTGAAGAAGGAGACGACTTCGGTGACCGTGCCGAAGGTGAAAGTGACGCGCAAGCCCTGAACGCGCGTGCGCGCGCGGAGCACGACGATTATTGTCGCGCCTCTCTCCGCCGCCTATATTTCGGGTGTCCCAGGTCCCGAGGGAAGTTCGCCCTCTAACTCCGTCAGGACCGAAAGGTAGCAGCGGCATGAGGTGCCGTTCCTCGCCTCGTCAGACCTGGGATATTCGCGCGGAGGCTGAGCGCTGCATTGTGAGAGCGGCAGTTCCGCGCGAATAACAGAAGCGTCGAGAGACGCTCGCAGTGCACCGGTCGAGGAGAGCCTGGCGGGCTGACCGCCGGGCTCTCCTCGCATTTCCCGCCGACATGTACATCTCGCTCGCCCGAAAATATCGTCCAAAACGCTTTGCCGACGTGGCGGTTCAATCGCACGTCAGCAACACGCTCAAGGGCGCCATCGCCCGCGGGCGCGTCGCCCACGGCTACCTGCTGTGCGGGCCGCGAGGCGTCGGGAAAACGACGCTCGCGCGCGTGCTGGCGATGGCGCTCAACTGTGAGAACAAGACTGAAGACGGCGAGCCGTGTGGCGTGTGTACGAGCTGCCAGCGCATCTGGTCCGGCAGCACGAGCCTCGATGTGGTCGAGATCGATGCGGCTTCGAACCGGGGCGTGGACGACGCGCGCGATCTGCGCGAGCGCGCGATGTACGCACCCTCCGGCGAGAACCACTACAAGGTCTACATCGTCGACGAAGCGCACATGCTCACGCGCGAGGCGTGGAACGCGCTGCTGAAGGTGCTCGAGGAGCCGCCGCCGCGCGTGGTATTCGTTTTCGCGACGACGGAGCCGCAAAAGATCGCGCAGGCCGCCGCGCCGGTGCTGAGCCGGCTGCAACGGTTTGACTTCAAGAGAATTGGACCCGCCGATGTGCGCGCACGCCTCGCCGCCGTGCTCGAATTGGAGAGCGTCGAGGCGACGCCGGATGCGCTGGCGATGCTCGCGCGCGCGGCGGACGGCTCGATGCGCGACGCGCTCAGTCTCACGGACCAGACGCTCTCCCTCGGCGAGGGCGTGCTGACCGCGGAGCGCGTGCGCGAGGCGCTCGGCCTGATCGCGGAGGACGAGTATCTCGCCATTGACGATCTCATCGCGGCGCGCGATGCGGGCGCGATCTTTCCCGCCGTATCGCGCCTCGTCGATGCCGGCGCGGACCTCGGCGCGTTCCTGGGCGGACTCGCGGACATCCTTCGGGCGGCGTTGGCGCTCGCGCTGGGCGATGAGACCGGCGGACTCGCGGACTTGTCCCAACGCACGCGCGAGTCGCTGATCGAGCGCTCCGGTGCGCTCACCGCCGGCGATCTCTTGCGGATGCTGAGCTCGATCACGGAGCTCGAGCCGCGCTTTCGTCGCAGCGGTCAGCAGCAGATGCTGGTGGAGACGATGCTGGTGCGATTCGCGCTGATGGATCGCACGGTATCCCTCGAAGAAGTGCTTCGCGGCCTCGGTCCCGGCGAAGCGGGCGGCGAGGAGAGCGACGACCGCGCACGCGTGCGTCCGTCGCCGCCGCGCGCGCCTGCACCCGCGCCCGTGGCCACGTCGCCCGTGGCAACATCATCGGTCGCTACGGCGCCGGCACCGACGGCGCCCTGGCTACTGTGCCCGTGGCCACTGCGCTCGCAGGCGAGCGGCCGCCACTGTCCGTCGCGGGGCTGAAGGAGCGCTGGGAACCCATTCTTGCGCGCCTGCGCGCCGACGGCCGGATGACGCTCGTCGCGTCGCTCGATCACGCGACGCCGGTCGAGGTGTCGCCAGCCGGCGAGATCACCTTCGAGCTCACGCCCGAGCTGGCCCACATGGAGGCGCCCATCATCAATGGCGCCAAGGAGCTGCTCGCGGCGATCGGCGCGTCGCTCGAGGGCGCGACGCGAATCAAGGTGCGAGTTCCTTCAGCGCTCCCCGTGCGCGAGGGCGCGACGCGCCGGCTCTCCGCGGAGGCGGTGAAGGCGGAGCGGCTCTCCTCGCTGCGTCGGCGCGATCCGTCGCTCGACGCGGCCGTGCGCGAGCTCGATCTCGAGCTCATGGATTGACGTCACGCGTCCGTTGCGGCGCGCGTCGCAAACGCGGTAGCTTGCGCTCCGCGAGTCACTTTTCTTCGGGACGTCATGGCTGATTTCATGAAGATGCTGCAGCAAGCGCAGCAGATGCAGGGAAAGCTGCAACAGATGCAGGAAGAGATGGAGAGGCTCACGCTCACTGCCACGAGCGGTGGCGGCATGGTCACGGCTACCGCCGACGGCAAGGGGCAGATCAAGCGCATCCAGATCGATCCCTCGGCGGTGAGCGCGGCCGACGTCGAGATGCTGGAAGATCTCGTGCTCGTCGCGATCACCGAGGTGCAGAAGAAGGCAGCCACGGCCGCGCAGGAGGAGATGCAGAAGGTGACGGGCGGGCTCAGCCTCCCGTTCAAGATGCCCTTCTGATGTCCGCGATCGACGAGCTCGCGACGGAGCTCTCCCGGCTGCCGGGAATCGGGCGCAAGACCGCGCTCCGACTCACCTACCATTTGCTTCGGCAACCGCCGGAACAGAGCCGGCGGCTGGCCGACGCACTCGGCGGGCTCTCCGATCGCGTGCATCGCTGCTCGGTGTGCGCCAATCTCACCGAGGGCGATCCGTGCGACATTTGCGGCGACACGCGTCGCGATCGTGCGGTGGTGTGCGTCGTCGAAGAGGCGAGCGACATCGGTGCGATCGAGCGTGCCGGTGAGTTTCGCGGCGTCTATCATGTCCTCAACGGAAGGCTGTCGCCGCTCGATGGCGTGGGGCCTGAAGATCTCAACGTCGACCGGCTCGTCGAGCGCGTGGCGCCCGGTAACGTGCGCGAGGTGATCATCGCCACGAATCCGAGCCTCGAGGGCGAGGCGACGGCGCTCTACGTGCAGCGCCAGCTCGCGTCGCACGTTCCCATGATCTCGCGCATCGCCCGCGGTCTTCCGGTGGGCGGAGACCTCGAGTACGCCGACGGCGTCACCATTGCGCAGGCACTTTCCGCGCGACGGGAGATGTGATGTCGCGGATCTCGTGGAAGGCGGCCGCGGCGGGCTTCGCCGGTGGCGTTGTGGTGGGCTTAATCGTCTGGACTCAACAGACCCACCGTGACCGGTACAACCTGTTCAGCGCGAGCGCCTGGCGCCGTTTGGCGGCTTTGGGGCACATTGGTGGGACGGCGAGTGCCCAGAACGTGGTTCTGTTGCGTGACTACGTGGCCTGGGAGCAGCGCCCCGAGCTGCGCCGTCGTGGCGAGCGTCTCCTGCGCCAAATGGAACAGTCCCTCGTCTGAAGGACCCCCGATGCCCGTTGGTGCTGCCAGCTGGTCATTCACCGAAGATGACCTCGGAGCGATCATGCGATCGCTCCAGCAGTTTTTGTACGAGAGCAACGCCCGCTGCGCCCTGCTCGTGGATCGTTCCGGGCAGCTCGTGGCCACCGTCGGCGAGCAGCCGCGCTTCGACGCCACCGCCTTCGCCACCCTCACCGCCGCCGACTTCAGCGCTAACGACCAGCTCGCGCGCCTCATTGGTGAGACGGAATTCAACTCCCTCTTCCATCAGGGCGAGCAGGAGTCGATGTATCTGGTGGACATCGCGCGCCGCGTCATTCTCGTCATCCTGTTCGACAACCGCACGACGCTTGGCCTGGTCAGACTCAAGGTGAAGGGAACGGTGGAGGAGCTGGCTCGACTCTTCACCGCAATGTTCCAGCGGGCCCGCGATACCATGCATCAGCCGAACATCCTGGCGGGCGCCGAGGATGAGATCGATCGACTGTTTCAGTAGGGAGGGAGACAGCCATGTCGATGATCAACTACGCCGCCCGCGAGATCAGCTGCAAGATCGTGTATTACGGGCCAGGCCTGGGCGGCAAGACGACGAATCTCGAGCACGTCTATGGGCGCGTGCAGCCGAACACCCGCGGCAAGCTCATCTCGCTCGCGACGGAAACCGAGCGCACGCTCTTCTTCGACTTCCTTCCGGTAGATCTCGGAACGATCCGCGGATTCAAGACGCGATTCCATCTCTACACCGTGCCCGGCCAGGTCTACTACAATGCGAGCCGGAAGCTCATCTTGAAGAGCGTGGATGGCATCGTGTTCGTGGCCGATTCGCAGGTCGAGCGCATGGAGGCGAATCAGGAAGCGATGCAGAACCTGTACGAGAACATGCAAGAGTACGGGTATGATCTCTCCACGATGCCATTCGTGATTCAGTACAACAAGCGAGATCTCCCGAACGCTGCGCCGTTGAATGAATTGCAGGCGGCGCTGAACCCGGGATTCGAAGTGTTCGAGTCGCAGCGGCAGCGCATCGCGCCCGATCCGTACCATGCGGGAGAGAATCTCATCGAGCAAATTCCCACTGGAGAGTGGGTGGAGCGGGCACCATACTTCGAGGCGGTAGCGGTCACGGGAGATGGCGTATTCGATACGCTCAAGGCAGTGAGCAAGCTCGTACTGAAAACGCTCGCCTGACGACGGCGCGCGACGGGGCGCGGTGAATCTCCCCAACGCGCTCACCGTCGCCCGCATCTTCGCCGCACCCATCGTGGCGGCGCTCCCGTTCACCGAGCGCTGGGATGCACGCCTCTTCGCCTTCGTGCTCTTTCTGGCCGTGGCGATCACGGACTACTACGACGGCAAGCTCGCCCGCACGCGCGGCATGGTCACCGACCTCGGGAAATTGCTCGACCCGATCGCCGACAAGCTGCTGCTGCTCGCGACGTTCGTCCCGATGTTCGTGCTGGTCGGGTCGCGCGAATCACTCTCGCTCTGGTCGCCGGACGCCGTCACCGTTGCCAACGGCGTGATCACGGGCGTCGGACCGGGCGGACCTGGTCCGCACGATGTCTTTCCCTACGTGACACCCTTCGGCGTATTCGGACTGCCGTGGTGGATCATCGCCGTCGTGCTCGGACGCGAGGCGTTCATGACCATTTATCGCGCGTTCCGGGCGAGCAAGGGCGAGATCATCTCCGCCAGCCGCATGGGTAAGTGGAAGACCGGATTCCAGTGGACGTGGGTGGGCGCGACCTTCTTCTGGTTCGCCGCCGCGACCGCCGCTGCGCAGTATCACTGGACCGGACCGTGGTGGGTGGGCTTCGCCTATTTCAACGGGCTCGTCAACGTCGTGTCGATGGTCGTCGCGGTAGCTCTGACGCTGTACTCGCAGCTGCTCTATCTGCGACGGCCGAGGGCGTAACATTTCGCGGTTGTCCGTCAGCGTCCGTTCTTTCTCCGTTTTTTTCGTATTTTCAATCTGTTAACACGTGTGTTCCGCAAGTCGAGGGTCAGCTTCGCGCAATGACACTCCGCGCGGACTCGATCGAGTGGACCGCCTTTCTATCGGTACTTCGTGCAAATCGAACTGCTCACCATCGGCGACGAGCTGCTGCTCGGCTTCACCGTCGACACCAACGCCGCCTACCTCGCGCGGACGCTCGCGGGCATCGGTGTCGAGATCGTGCATCGAACCACCGTCGGCGACGAAGCGGAGAAGATCGCTGCGGCCGTATCCGAAGCCATCGAGCGCACCGGTGCCGTGATCACGACGGGCGGCCTTGGCCCCACTGCCGACGACCGCACGCGTCCCGCGATCGCGGCGCTGTTCGGACGCGAGCTCGTGCGCGACGATGCGATCGTCGCGCAGATCGAAGCGCGCTTCTGGCGCATGACATTGACGAAGATGCCGGAGACGAATATCGTGCAGGCGATGGTACCTGCGGGCGCGCGCGTGCTCGAGAATCGTCACGGCACCGCACCGGGGCTGTGGATCGACGACGCGCAGGGACGGTGGGTCGCCATGCTGCCCGGCGTGCCGCGCGAGATGCGAGGACTCACGCAGGACGCGATCCTTCCGATCCTGCGCGAGCGTTTGAGCGCGGAGCCGATCGCGATCGTCTCGCGCACGATTCGCACGACAGGTATCGGAGAGTCCGCATTGGCCGAACGCCTGGGTGAGCTCGGCAAGAGTGTCGAGGGGATGCCGCTCGCCTTTCTTCCGGGATGGGCCGGCGTCGATCTGAGGCTCACCTCGCGCACGCTCGCGCCGGACGCGGCGAAGGCCTCGCTCGATGCGGCCGCGCGGATGCTGCGCGATGTCGCGGGACCGGTGGTCTACGGAGAGGAGGGCGACGATCTCGCGGAGCTCGTGCTCGACCTGTGCAGCGATCGCGGCTACACGATCGGCGTGGGCGAGAGCTGCACCGGGGGGCTGCTCGGCGCGCGGCTCACGGCGATCCCGGGATCGAGCGATGTCTTTCACGGCGGAGTCATCGCCTACGACAACGAGGTGAAAACGAAACTCCTTGGCGTGAGCGACGTAACGCTGAGAGAGCGCGGGGCGGTGAGCGAGGAAGTCGCGCGCGAGATGGCCGAGGGGTGCGCACGGGCGCTGGGGACGCAGATCGGGATCGCGATCACGGGAATCGCGGGCCCGGGCGGCGGAACCCCGGAGAAGCCCGTCGGCACCGTCTGGATCGCTCTGGCTGGGCTCGGGGAGACGCGAAGTTTCGGGCGCCAATACGTGGGTGACCGCGAAGAAATCCGGCTGCGCGCCACGCAGGCGTCGCTGGATCAGGTGAGGCGCGCGATCGCGGCGTACTAGGACGTGCGCCCATGCGCGCCCGGGACTTGCGCCCATGCGCGCCCGGCTCGTTCGCCGTTGCCCCACCGGGCAAAAAGACGGAAATTACGCCATGACGCTCGAGGCGTCCTCAACTCGACAGGATGGGACTTGTGAGGGATGATATCGATCTGCCAAACGGTCCGGCAGCATTGCGTGACGATGCCGCCGACGGCTCCAATGGCGACGACAACGAGAGCACTGCGGCCGAGACTCCGGCGGCGAATCGCGAGCTCGAGGAGCAGCGCGACCGCTACCTTCGCCTGGCCGCCGAGTACGACAATTATCGAAAGCGCTCGTCGAAGGAACGGCAGGAGGCCGGCACGCGCGCTCAGGGTGAGCTCGTGAAGTCGCTCATCGATTCGCTCGACGATCTCGCGCGCGTCACCGCGCAGGATCCCGACATCGTGGATGCGAAGACCATCCATCAGGGCATCGAGGTCGTGAACAAGAAGTTGATGAAGGCGCTGTCCGCCGCCGGACTCGAGCTCATCGACCCCGTCAACGAGACGTTCGATCCCGCGATGCACGAGGCCGTCTCGAGCGAGCGCGCGCTGTCGCCCGAGGATGATCACCTCGTGTCGCGCGTGTTCCAGCAGGGTTATCGCTACAACGGACAGCTGCTGCGACCGGCGCGCGTGGCCGTGAAGCAGTGGAACGGATGACGAGGCCCTAGCCTACATGGCCCAGAGCAAGGACTACTACCAGGTCCTCGGGGTCTCCGCGTCGGCGACGCAAGACGAGATAAAAAAGGCCTACCGCCGTCTCGCCAAGAAAAACCATCCGGACGCGAACAAGAGCGATCCGAAGGCTGCCGATCGCTTCAAGGAAATCTCCGAGGCGAACAACGTCCTCAGCGACGTCGCAAAGCGCAAACAGTACGACGAGATGCGCCGCCTCGGCGCGTTCGGCGGCTTCGGCGGTGAGCGCCAACAGCGCGGCGCGCGCACGAGCTACCCGGGCGGCGGTACTGCGGGCACGGGCCCCGGGTCCGCGCATGGAGGACTTCGACATCGGCGGGCTCGGCGGACTCGGCGATCTGTTCTCGTCGATGTTCGGCGGCAACACGGGGCAGCGCGGCGCGCAGCGCCCGCGCGGACCGCAGAAGGGTGACAGCGTCGAGGTCGTGTTGCCGGTCGCCTTCCGCACCGCGGCGCTCGGCGGAAAGGTGCCGGTGGAGCTCGAGGTGAACGAGGAGTGCGCGACGTGCAAGGGCTCGGGCGGCGCGCCCGGTGCTACGTGGAAGAAGTGTCCGGAGTGCGAGGGACGCGGCGTGATCTCCTTCGGGCAGGGTGGCTTCGCGGTGAACCGTCCGTGCCCAATGTGTCTGGGTCGCGGCCAGGTGCCATCCAAGCCGTGCCCCACATGCAAGGGCTCAGGCGAGGTGCGCACGAAGAAGATCGTGAACATCACCGTCCCGGCCGGCACGGAGACGGGCACGCGCGTGCGACTCGCGGGGCAGGGCGGCAAGGGCAACGACGGCGGACCGCCGGGCGATCTGATCATCAACTTCGAGGTGCAGCCGGATCGTTTCTTCACGCGCGATGCGCTCGACATCATCGCCAAGGTGCCGCTCAACATCGCGCAGGCGCTGCTCGGCTCGAAGGTGAGCGTGCGCACGATCGCCGGGAAGAAGGTGACCATCAAGATTCCGCCGGGGACAGCCCCCGGCAAACGCTTTCGCGTGCCGGGGCAGGGCATCGAGAAGAACGGTGCGAAGGGCGACATGATCGTGGAGGCGAACGTCACCGTCCCCGAAAAGCTCACGCCGGAGCAGGAGAAGATGATGAAGGAGTTCGCCGCGTCGAGCGATCTGAAGTACTAGCGTTTGACCACTAGCGTCCAGCCACGAGCGTGACTCACAACTCGCCGGCGTCTCCCGAGCCGAATTCCAGCCACTCGCACGACCGCGCGCTCAGGCTGCACGGCGAGTCCGCGCGGAATCCGGGAATGCCGCTCAACGCCGACGAGATCGCATCGATCCGCGTCAATCGCAGCGCGGTGGAGCGGCGCGCGGCGACGTTGCCCGGCCGGCGCACGGTCAAGAAGGAGTACCAGGCGGCGTGGCTGCTGCGGGCGATCGCGTGCATCGATCTCACGACGCTTTCGGGCGACGACACGCCGGGCACGGTCGAGCGGTTGTGCGCGAAGGCACGCCGTCCGCTGCGCGAGGATCTCGTGGATGCGCTGGGTGTTCGCGCGCTCGACATTCGCGTTGGCGCGGTGTGCGTGTATCACACGATGGTCGAGACCGCGGTGCGCGCGCTCGAGGGATCGGGCATTCCGGTGGCCGCCGTGTCCGCGGGATTTCCGGCGGGGCTCAGCCCGATGGCGCAGCGCGTCGACGAGATTCGCGCCTCGGTTGCGGCAGGTGCGCGCGAGATCGACATCGTGATCACGCGCGCGCACGTGCTCCTCGGGCACTGGGATGCGCTGTACGATGAGGTGCGCATTTTTCGCGACGCGTGCGGCGACGCGCACATGAAGGCGATTCTCGCGACGGGCGACCTCGCGACGCTGCGCAACGTCGCGCGCGCGAGCCGCGTCGCGATGATGGCGGGCGCGGACTTCATCAAGACGTCCACCGGCAAGGAGACGGCGAACGCCACGATGCCCGTGGGACTCGTGATGGCGCGGATGATTCGCGCCTACGAGGCGGAGACCGGCTTCGCGGTGGGACTCAAGCCGGCGGGTGGCATTCGCAGCGCGAAATCGGCGCTCGAGTGGCTGATCATGATCAAGGAAGAGCTGGGCGATCGGTGGCTGTCTCCGTCGCTCTTCCGGTTCGGAGCCAGCGCGCTACTCAGCGACATCGAGCGACAGCTGGAGCATCACGTCACCGGCCGCTATTCTGCAGCGAACCGTCACCCGATGGTGTGAGCGTGGCGACAATCGCGGATCTGTACTCGTCGTCGACGATGGACTTTGGCCCAGCGCCCGAGAGCGACGCGCCCGCGCGCGCGTGGCTCGCGAAGCACGGAGCTTCCTTTCGCCACTACATCGGCGGCGAGTGGGTTGAGCCCATCGATGGCCAGCGCTTCGACTCGATCGATCCCTCCACCGGCCTCGTGCTCGGCAAGGTGGCGCAGGGAAGCGCGGCGGACATCAACGCGGCGGTGAAGGCGGCGCGCGCCGCGTATCCGGCATGGGCGGCGCTTTCGGGGCACGCGCGGGCGCGGCATCTGTACGCGCTCGCGCGCACGGTGCAGAAGCACTCGCGCTTTCTCGCGGTGCTCGAGACGCTCGACAACGGGAAGACGATTCGCGAGACGCGCGATATCGACGTGCCGCTGGTCGCGCGCCACTTCTATCATCACGCTGGTTGGGCACAGCTGCGCGATGCGGAATTTCCCGGCTATACGCCGGTGGGAGTGGTCGGGCAGATCATCCCGTGGAACTTCCCGCTGCTCATGATGGCGTGGAAGATCGCGCCCGCGCTCGCGGCGGGGAACACGGTGGTGCTCAAGCCGGCGGAGTTCACGTCGCTGTCGGCGATCGCGTTCGCCGAGCTCGCGCAAGCGGCGGGACTGCCTCCGGGTGTGCTCAACATCGTCACGGGCGACGGCAGCACCGGCAAGTCGCTCGTCGATCATCCCGGCGTGGACAAGATCGCCTTCACGGGATCGACGGAGGTAGGCCGCCAGATTCGGCGCGCGACCGCGGGATCGGGGAAGAAGCTGTCGCTCGAGCTTGGAGGGAAGAGCCCGTTCATCGTCTTCGATGACGCGGATCTCGACAGCGTGGTGGAGGGTGTGGTCGACGCGATCTGGTTCAATCAGGGGCAGGTGTGCTGCGCGGGATCGCGTCTGCTCGTGCACGAGGGTATCGCGGATGCGCTCGCCGACAAGCTGCGCGCGCGAATGGAGAAGCTCCGCGCCGGACCGCCGCTCGACAAATCGATGGACCTGGGTGCGATCATCGCGCCCTCGCAGCTCGAGCGCATACAGTCTCTCGTGAGGCAGGGCGTCGCCGATGGCGCGACGATGTGGCAGCCCTCGTGGGCCTGCCCCACGGACGGCTACTACTATCCGCCAACACTATTCACGGGCGTGAGCCCGAGCGCGACGATCGCGCAGGTCGAGATCTTCGGGCCGGTGCTCGTGAGCATGACGTTTCGCACGCCGGCCGAGGCGGTGGCGCTCGCGAACAACACGCCGTACGGGTTGGCGGCGAGCGTGTGGACGGAGAACATCAACCTCGCGCTCGACATCGCGCCGAAGGTCAAGGCGGGCGTGGTGTGGGTGAACTCGTCGAATCTGCTTCGATGCGGCGGTGGGGTTTGGTGGATATCGCGAGTCGGGGTTCGGCCGTGAGGGTGGGCGCGAGGGGATGTACGAGTACCTGCACGCGCCGGTGATCCCGCTGGCGGAGTCGCGCGCGACGCCATCACGCGCGGCCGCGCACGCGCGCAGTAGCAAGTGCCGACGACTGCGTTGCCCGGCATCGATCGCACGCCCAAGCTCTACATCGGCGGGAAGCAGACGCGTCCTGACGCCGGTGGCTCGCGACGTATCGAGGGCGCGTCCGGCGCACTCGCGGGTGAGGTGGCGGAGGGAAATCGAAAGGACATCCGCAATGCGGTCGAAGCGGCACATGCAGCAACCGTCTGGCCGCGACTGAGCGGGCACGCACGCGCGCAGGTGCTCTACTACATCGCGGAGAACCTCGCCGCGCGCGCGGGCGAGTTCGCGGATCGGATCGCCGCGATGACCGGCGGCGACGGCGCTCGCGAGGTCGATGCGTCGCTCTCTCGCCTGTTCACCTACGCGGCGTGGGCGGACAAGTACGACGGTGCCGTGCACGATCCGTCGATTCGCGGGGTCGCGCTCGCGATGCACGAGCCCATGGGCGTCATCGGCATCGCGGCGCCGGATGACGCGCCGCTGCTCGCGCTCATCTCGCTGGTGGCACCGGCAATCGCGATGGGGAATACCGTCGTTGCGATCCCGTCGGAGCGCGCGTCGCTCGCGGCGACGGACCTGTACTCGGTGCTCGAAACCTCCGATGTTCCCGACGGTGTGGTAAACATCGTGACCGGGCCGAAGGATGCGCTGGCGCTGGTGCTCGCCGAGCACGACGACGTGAACGCGGTGTGGTACCACGGCTCCGCGGCAGGAGGAGCGGCCGTCGAGCGCGCGTCCGCGTCGAACATGAAGCGCACGATGGTCGAGTCCTCATCGCTCGACTGGTTTCACGCGCGCGCGGAGGGACCGGTGTTCCTGCGCGAGGCGACGCAGGTCAAGAACATCTGGATCCCGTACGGCGAATGAGCCGCGACTTTCAGATCGACATCGAGAGCGCACTCTCGGCGCTTCCCGCCACTCCGGCGGAGCAGTACACGATCGTGTATCGCCACGGCACCTTCGAGGCGGGGCTCTACGCGCCGCGCGGTGCGGACGAGCAAACGCCGCACACGCGCGATGAGGCGTACGTCGTGGTCAGGGGAACCGGGCACTTCGTCTGCGGCAGCACGCGCCGCGCGTTCGCTCCGGGGGAATTACTCTTCGTGCCGGCGGGAATGACGCATCGCTTCGAGAGCTTCAGCGATGACCTCACCGTGTGGGTGATTTTCTACGGGCCCGGAGGCGGTGAGATGGTGGAGAGCGACCGCCGCTGATCAACCGGTTCGCGAGGCGCGACCTTAGGGAGGGACACTTGTCGAGGAAGGTGCACGAAGACCGACGCCGAATGGCGGGCGCAGCTCACGCCGGAGCAGTATCGCGTGATGCGCGAGAAGGGGACGGAGCGCGCGCACACGGGCAAGTACGCGAAGACCACGGACGCCGGCACGTATCGCTGCGCCGGCTGTGGCGAGCCGCTGTTCGCGTCGGAGACGAAGTTCGATGCGCACTGCGGGTGGCCGAGCTTCACGGCGCCCATCGATGCGAGCGCGGTAGCGGAGGCGGACGACCGGACGCACGGGATGCGGCGCACCGAGGTGCTGTGCAGCGCCTGCGATGCGCACCTGGGACACGTCTTCCCGGACGGGCCCGGCGAGAACGGGCTGCGCTACTGCATAAACTCGGCGTCGATCGACCTGGAGCCGAGAAAGGGCGAGTAGCGCCGCGGGCGACGGCGCCCGAGCTATCTCGAGGCGCGCGAGGTGCCCGAGATCTTCTCCAGCACCGGCAGCGCGCGCGCGAGCAGCGCGCGGTCGCGCGCCGGGAGCGCCGACAGCGAGGCGACGAGTGCGGCGACGCGCCGCTGCCGCCCGTCGTGGAGAAGCTTCGTGCCCCGCGCGGTCGCCCTGACGCGCGTCACGCGCCGGTCGCCGGCATCGACCTCCCGCTCGACCAGCCCCTGCGCTTCGAGGATGGCGATTACCTTCGAAATCGTCGGTGGGCGCACCTGCTCGACCCGGGCGAGATCGCCGAGGGTGATGGGGCCGCCGAAGACGATGACGGAGAGGGCGGACAGCTGTGGGGCGGGGAGTCCGGAGGCGTCGTCCTCGCGGCGGAGGCGCCTGAGGAGGTGGAGGGCGGCGGAGTGGAGGCGGTCGGCGAGGTCGGCGGTGGTGGTCCGGGTGGCGCGGGGTCTTGTGGATGCGGGCGGCATGTGCAATATTATTAGTTAGCTAAGGTAACTATTCGATAGTTAGCTGCTGTAACTAACCGGACGCCGCGCCTCCCTGGCAAGGGCACGCGCTGCAAGAGCGAGGAGACCACCATGCCGACCCTCAAGCGACTCCCGTATCGGACAGATCGCCATCGTGTGCAAGGACGTATCCCGCGCGCGGGATTTCTACAAGGACGCGCTCGGCGTGCGCCATCTCTTCGACGCCGGCCCAACCCTTTCGTTCTTCCAGTGCGGCAGCACACGCCTCATGCTCAGCCCCGCCGAGGGCGAGGCGAACGGCACCTCGGTGCTCTACTTCTTCGTCCCCGACATCGAGGGAGCGAAGCGCGAGTTGGCGGCGAAGGGCGTCAAGTTCGTCAACGAACCGCACATGATCGCGAAGATGCCGGACCACGAGTTGTGGCTGGGGGAGTTTCGGGACTCGGAAGGGAACGTGCTAGCGCTCATGGAGGAGCGTCGATAAAGACATCACGGCGATTTTCCGCGCGCGAGACCGATCTGGGACAGGAACTCCGCGAGATACCCCTTCCACACCGCCGGCAGCGAGTGAGTGCCATGCCCTCGCGTTTTGTCGCTGATCGGAATCAGCACATAGCGCCCATGCTTTACGCGCGAAATGAGCTTTTCCATCAGTCCCAATTCGGGCGGGTTTACCTGATCATCCGCAGAGTTGATGGCGAGTACTGGAGCGACGATGCGCTCGAGGTCTGGCGCCGGGTCGTAGTCGGAAGATGCCGCGAACTGATATAGATAGTCATTCGCATCCTCGGTCGCGACCACGCGCTTGAGATATTGACGGATGTACGCGTCCGCGCTGTCGCGCACCGGCGCCTGCTTCTGCAATTGCAGCGGGCTGCTCGTCATCATGAACAACAATTGCACGGCGGCGGTGAGCCCGGGTGGCTGCGCGACATAGTCGCCACCCTTCCACGCGGGATCGTTCCGGATGTCGTCGATCATCATCGTGCGCATCATCCGGTTCCGGCCGGCGATCTGCGTCGGCACGCTCGCCAGCGGCATGAGTCCGTCCATGAACTCCGGATATGCCTCTCCCCACATCCAGGTGTGCATTCCGCCCATTGAGGTGCCCATCACCAGGAGCAGGTGGTTCACGTGCAATCCGTCGACGACCAGACGGTGCTGCGCGACGACCATGTCGTGGAAGCCGTAATGTGGGAAGCGCGCATGCAGGCCGTCACTCGGTTTTGTCGACCTCCCAGTGCCAATGCCGTCGGGAAGGATGATGTAGTGTGTCGCTGTGTCGAGCAGGTCGCCGGGGCCGAACAACTCGCCCGCGAACTGCGGTCTGAGAAAGCCCTCGTCGTTTCCGGTGGTCCCATGCAGGATCAGCACGGCGTTCCGCACGACGCCCGAGGCATCGCGCCGCGGCGCGCCGAGCGTCACGTAGTGAATTCGGAGCTCAGGCAGCACGGAGCCATCAGCGAAGTGGAAATCGCGCATGACGAAGTCGCCCGGCGCACCGACGGCGTCGCGGGCTTGGGCGGAAGTCCGGCTCGCGGTCAGCATCGACGCGATTACTGACGCGAGAAGTGCGAGGCGCGAGAGGCGATGCATTGTCAGATCCGAGCGTTGAAGCACCGCGTCCCTCGAGTATTCTCTACGCCGCGAAAATCGGCAACCGCGCCCTCACCGCGCCCGCCGCCCGCCCCGCCTCGATCACTCCGCCCCCGAGCACTCGCTCTCCGCTATAGAGCACGAGCGACTGCCCCGGCGAGATCGCGCTCACCGGCTCGTCCAGCGCGAGCTCGATCTCATCCCCCTCCACCCTCACGATTTCCGCGCGCGCGGGCGCCGCATGATGCCGGATCTGCACCTCGACCCGCGTCCCCGACTCCGGTTCATCGCTCACCAGCCAGTTCATCTCGCGCGCGATGATCCCGCTTCCCAGCAGCTCATCCCTCGGCCCGATCACCACTGCGCGCTCCGATGGCCGGATCGCCACCACGAACATTGGTTCCGCATAGCCGCCCGGCAGCCCGCGCCGCTGCCCGATCGTGAATCGCGCGAAGCCCTCGTGCTCGCCCACGCGCCGCCCATCGCTCAACAAAATCGGCCCGCGCGACAGCGCCGCGTCGCCACTCGCTAAATGCTTCGCCAGCACCACCGTGTGATCCCCACCCGGCACGAAGCAGATGTCCTGACTCTCCGCCTTCTCGGCTACCACGTGCAGCCCTAACGCCCGCGCCCGCGCGCGCGTCTCCACCTTCGTCAGCGCGCCCACCGGCAGCAGCATCCGACTTACCACCGCGCGATCGATGCCCCACAGGAAGTAGCTCTGATCCTTCGCCGGATCCAGTCCGCGGTACAGCTCTCCGTCAATCGCACGCGCGTAGTGTCCGGTCGCGATCCACTGCGCGTCGAGCGCGTCCGCCTTGTGCAGCAGGTCGCGGAACTTCGTGAAGCTGTTGCACCGCACGCAGGGAATCGGCGTGCGCCCGCGCGCGTACTCGCTCACGAAGTTCTGCAGCACATTGCGGCCGAATGCATCCTCCATGTTCAGCACGTAGTGCGGAACTCCGAGTCCCTCGCACACACGGCGCGCGTCGTCGATCGAGTCGAGGGAGCAGCACGGGCGGTCGGGAACCTCGTCGCCGTAGCAGAACAGCTTCATCGTCGCGCCGATCACGTCGTACCCCTGATCGACCAGCAGCGCCGCCGCCACGGACGAGTCCACGCCGCCGCTCATTGCGACGAGCACGCGCTCGCGCGTCATCTCAGCTTGCGACGCCCGCGAGGCGCCGCGCCTTCGAGATGAGGGCGGGGAAGAGCTTCAACCACCCGCTCGATGCATGCATCGGTGGTGAGCGAGCCGAGGCTCATGCGCACGGCCGCGATCGCGAGCTCGCGCGGCACGCCGAGCGCCTCGAGCACGTGGCTCGGATCGACCGTCCCGCTCTGGCACGCGGAGCCGGAGGAGCACGCGACGCCGGACATGTCGAGCGCCATCAGCATCGACTCGCTGTCTGTCCCCGGAACCGAGATGCTCAGAATGTGCGGCGCACGCGGCGCGCCCGACGCGTGAATCACGGCGTCCGGAATCCGCGTCTCGAGCTCGCGCTGCAGGTGATCGCGCATCCGCTCCAGCCGCGGCATCTCCGTCTGGAGCTCGTCCACCGCAAGCTCCGCCGCGCGCGCGAGCGCGACCGCCGCCGCGACGTTCTCGGTGCCCGGACGCACGCCGCGATTCTGCGATCCGCCGAACTGCAGCGGCTCGACGAACGTGCCGCGCCGAATGTAGATCGCGCCGATCCCCTTCGGCGCGCCGATCTTGTGCCCCGAAAGCGACAGCATGTCGAACGGCGCCGTCTTGGCGCTCACCGGTATGTGCCCGAACGCCTGCACGGCATTGGTGTGGAAGATCACTCCGCGCGCCTTCGCACGTCCGGCGAGCTCCGCGATGGGCTGCACAGTGCCGATCTCGTTGTTCACCCACATGATCGAGCAGATCGCGACATCGTCGCGCACGAGCGCATCGAAGCTCTCATTGCGCACGAGTCCCGCTCCATCCACCGCAAGCATCCGCTCCTCGGCGCCCTCGTGCGCGGCCTGGTGCGCCGCGGCGATGACGGCCTTGTGCTCGATCGGCGTCGAGACAACCGCGCGCTTTCCCTTCTCGCGCAGCAGTCGCCAGCTTCCTAGAATCGCGAGATTGTCGGACTCGGTACCGCCCGACGTGAACACGATCTCGTCGGTGTGTGCGCCGAGCGTCGTGGCCAGGCGCTCACGAGCCTCGTCGAGCGCCGCGCGCGCCTCGCGTCCCCAGCGATGGATGCTCGACGGATTGCCGAACTTGGGGCCGTAAAATGGCTCCATCGCGGCAACAACTTCCGCGCGAACGGGTGTCGTCGCGGAATGGTCGAGGTAGACCGGAGCGGGCATCCAGTAAAGCTAACGTTTCGCGGACGTCGCGGAATGGCGCCGGCGGCTAGTGCGGCTCAGGCCCGTCCGTAGTCCTCGGCGCCTCCTTCCCAAGGCCCAGTACGGATTCCACCCGCGCCGCGCGAGCCATGTCGATCGCCGTCTGCAGGAACCGCTTTCCTGTCGCGGTATCGCCCTGCGCCTTCGACAGATCGCTCAGCAGCGCCGCGGTGATGACGTACCGAAGCGGGATGTCGCTGGATGCCCTGTCCACCCACTCGCCGCGCTTGAGCAGCGAGGCAGGCGCCTTGTAATCCTTCCACAGCGAATCGCTGCGCGGCAGGTCGAAGAAACCGTAGCCCGGAATCTCGATGAACTGCTTGCTGGCGGAAATCGGATTCGCGAAGAGCTTCGACACGAGCCCCTGGCTCGCCACGTACTTGCTCAGTCCGAGGCTTCGCGGATACGTGGCCGACGTGAAATAGAGCGAGCGATTCGGATAGCTGTCCTGAATCACGCGCAACACGATGATCTGATCCTTGTACAATTCGCCCGCGGGAATCACCGCTTCGATCGCATCCTTCTTGAACAGCTGCGCCTGCGGAAGCGAGATGACCTCCGGAAGCGCATCCGCCTGGTCGAGCGTGAGGCTCACCGGCGGCCCCTTGGGCAGCGGCCACGCCTGGCCGCGATAGACCACCGGCCCCTTTGCCGCGTCGTACGGATAGATCGGACGCCGGATCATCTGCCGCACGTACCAATCCGTGCGCAGCAGGGAAGTGACGGCGACGGTAACATCCTTGCGCACACCCTCCACTTCCTGAGCGTACCACAGCGGGAAGGTGTCGTTGTCGCCGTTCGTGATCAGCACCCCGTACGGCTCCACGCTGTTCAGCACATTGGTGGCCCAGTCGCGAGTGAACGTGTCGCCATGCCGCGACGCCGCGTTCCAGTTCGTGATGAGCGGGATGATCGCCAGCAAAAAAACCGGCGTCGTGAGAAGCCAGCTCCTGCGCGGTATGCGCGACGCATCGCCCTCGGACTTGGGGGACAGCATCGCCGCGAGCTGCTCCCAGATGAGGACGATGCCGAGCCCCGCCCACACGCTCCACGCCGAGAATCCCCAGAGGTAGAAATAGTCGCGGTCGCGCACCTCGCGCGGCACGGTGTTCCCGAGCTCCGGCGACTGCGAGTAGCCGTACTTGAAGTTCATGTAGAAGATCAGCGCGAGCGTGATCGTGAACATGAGCGGGCCGAAGAATCCGAACGAGTAGCGGTCTCGCTTGAAGTGCGCGTAGCCGCCCGCGACGCCGAGCACGAGGTAGATCCCCGCGAGCAGCCCCTGCAATCCGCGCGGAGCAGTTCCGTACGGGTCGCGCAGCCACTGCCACTCGAAGTACAGCCAGAACATGCCGACCTGCGCCGGAAAGGAGACCTGTCGGTCGTCGAGGGGCGGCTTGCCGTACTGCACGCGATTCACGTTGTCCGCGAGCCGGCTGCGCGCGGTGGCGTCGAACGTACACGAGAGCGCGAACGTCGTCGCGCAGCCGGTCGCCTCGCCCTCGTTGATCGCCGGAAAATGCCCGGCGCGAATGGGCTCGAACGCGAACGGCGTGAGCCCGAGCACGAACACGCCCGCGATCGCGAGCAGCAGCCGCCAGCGCATCAAGGTCGTCGGACGTCGCAGCAGTACCGCCGCGATCACCGCGGGCGCGACGAGAAAGCCGGCCGGATGATTCGTGTAGCCGAGCGCGATGAGAAATCCGATGAGCACGAGCAGGCGATCGGCCGTGCGCCCTTCCGGGTTGTCGCACCAAAGCACCGTCAGCCACGAGACGATCGCAAAGAACGCGAGCGACACCGTGTACACCTTCTCGTTCACGACCGACTGGTTCCACACCGTGAACGCCGTTGCGCCGAGCAGGGCGGCGGCCGCCGCCGCGGTGCGCTGCTCCCACCGTTCCGGCAACCACGAGCTGCACACGCGCTCCACCACCAGAAACCACGTTCCCGCCGACGCCGCGCTGCACAGCGCCGCGAGGATGTTGATCCTCATCGCCCCAGTGCCGCCAATCGGAAGCATCGAGAAGACGTGCGCGATCAGCACGAAGAACGGATTCCCCGGCGGATGTGGTATGCCGAGCACCTGCGCGGCGGCGATGTACTCGCTCGTGTCCCACATTGCCGTGTTCGGCGCGAGCGTAGCTACGTAGAGCGCGAAGATGGCCGTCGCGACCATGGCCGCCACGCCGTAGGAGGGGCGCTGTTCGAGTGCGACGGGTTCTTCGCGGCGCTGGGCGCGGCGCGGTTGCGTGCGAGGTGGCATTGCGTGGGTCAGAAGGTGGACACGTTCAGCGACATCAGGTCATCGACCCGCATGGTCTCCGCCGTGTAGAACGGCTCGCCGTACTTGACGCGAATCAGCGATCCGTAGTGCGCTGCCTGGTGGCGCACGATGTCGTACAGCGGCTCGCCGTTCGGAAAGGCCTCGCCCGCCTGCATCACGCCGTCGAATTGCGATGCGTACGCGCGAATCGCCAGCAGCTTCTGCTCGAACTCGGCCGAGATGTCGACGACGAAGGTCGGCTTCACGGGATCTTCGCGGTAGGTGAGCGAGTGAATCAACTTGAACGGGCGGAAGCGCGGCACATCCGGCTCGACCTTGGAGAGCCCCGAGAGAAAGCACGCATCCGTCACCAGCTCGGCGCTCACGCGATGATCGGGATGCTTGCCGGTGATCGACGGCGCGAGCACGACGCGCGGCTGGAAGCGGCGGATGACACGCACGAGCGCCGCGCGCGTCTCGGGCGTGTTCATGATGCCGGCATCCGGAAGGCCGAGATTCACGCGCGCCGTCACCCCGAGAATCTCGGCCGCGCGGCTGGCCTCCTCGGCGCGCAGTTCGGCGGATCCGCGCGAGCCCCTCTCGCCTTGCGTGAGATCCACGATCGCGGTGCGCTGCCCGAGCGCGGCAGCCTTGATGAGCGTGCCTCCGCACGTGAGCTCCACATCGTCGCGGTGCGCGGCGATGGCCAGAACGTCGACGGTCGTCATGGGGAGAATATACGCCCCTGACAGGCGCGATGGCGGGGACTACATTCGAGCGGTGCGCGCGACGCCGACGTGGGTGGAGATGGGGGCGCAATGGCCCAACGGTCACGCCAGTCGATTCATCGAAGCTGGCGGGCAGAGGTGGCACGTGCAGATCATGGGGCGCGGGCCGGCGCTGCTGCTCGTGCACGGCATTGGAGCAGCGACGCACACGTGGCACGAGCTGGCTCCGCGTCTCGCCGCGCGATTCACGGTCGTCGCGCCGGACCTGCCGGGACACGGCTTCACGACCGCGCCGCGCACCGATCATCTCTCGCTCGACGGCATCGCGCTCGCGCTCGCGGCGCTGCTCGAGGGGCTGCGGATGTCGCCGGTGCTCGGCGTCGGGCATGGCGCCGGTGCGGCAATCCTCATGCGTCTCGCGCTCTCCGAAGACAGTTCGCTGCGCGCGCTCGTGGGCATCAACGCGACCTTGACGCCGCCGCAGAGCCAGCTCTGGACGCTGCTCGCGCCCGCTGCGCGCGTGGGCGTGCGATCGCCGCGCATGGCCGAGTTGGGACGCGAGCTCGAATCGGGCACGCTCGACTCGACGCTCATGAGCACCACCGGGTCCACGCTCTCGGCCTCGCAGGCGGCGCTCTACGGCGTGTTCCTGCGCTCGCAGCGGCACGTGGGCGCGATGATGACGGTGTTCGAGCACTGGGACGCGCCGCGGCTCCAGCGCGATCTCGATCGCCTGACGATTCCGGTGACGCTCGCGGTGGGGTTGCACGACAGCTGGGTTCCGCCGCACGACGCCGACCGCATTGCGATGCGACTCGCGGATGCGCGCATTGTCGAGGTGCGCGAGGGCGGCCACTTCGCGCACGAGGACGCGCCGGATCAGGTGGAGAGCATCATCGTGGAGAGCGCGCGCAATGCGAGACTCCTTGCGGGGAGTGCAGTGGCGGGCGGGTGAAAAAAACGGCGGCTCGAGTGAGCCGCCGCACAGTCACTCGTACCGCAGCGCCTCGACCGGATCGAGCCGCGCCGCGCGAAACGCCGGCAGCAGACCGAACACCACGCCGGTCATCGCGCTTGTCGCCAACGCCGCAATGATCGCGAGCGGCGGGATCGTTGCGTCGATCGAGGTGTTTGCACGAATCGCCCAGGCGAGTCCCGAGCCGATGGCAAGCCCCGTCGCCGCACCGATCACCGTGAGCGTCGCCGCCTCCACGAGGAACTGCCAGAGAATGATCGCCTTCGTCGCGCCGAGCGCCTTCCTTACGCCGATCTCGCGCGTGCGCTCGGTGACCGAGATCATCATGATGGCGATGACGCCCACGCCTCCCACCAGCAACCCGATCGCCGACAGCGCGAGCACCACGATGAAGAAGATCTGCACCGTGCTGTTGTAGAGCTCCATCACCTTGTCCTGCCCGTACAGGAACCACGTATCCTCGGCGGACGGCCGCAGCCGGCGGTGCGTGCGCAGCGTCGCCGTCACCTCGTCCATCGCGACGTCCTGGGGCACGCCGTCCTTCGGCTTGACGGTGAGGTCCATCCACCGCACGCCGAACTGGAGCTTCCGACGGCCAGTCTCGAAGGGGATAATCCCGAACGGCTTGTCGTTGTTGCTGAAAAAGTTGGCGATCGGGTGATAGACGCCAATTACCAGAAAGGGCTTGCCATCCACCGAGATCACCTTGCCGACGGCGTCGCTCTGATCGAACAGCGCCTCCTTCATCTTGTCGTTGACGATGATCACCTGATCCGCATTGGCGTTCTCGTTTTCGGTGAAGCTGCGGCCTGGCCCGATGTCTCCGCCGTCAACGTCCGTCCATCCTGCCGTATACGCTTCGATTCCCGCGGCTCCAAGGCTGCGATCGTGGTACTTCACGGCCGCGCCGCTGCCGACGTGCGCGATCACGCCGTGGATCGACGGCAGCTGTGCGATCGTCGTCGCCTCGTTGATCGTGAGCGGCTTATGATGCCGCCACGGACAGCTATCTGCGGATCCATTGCAGTTGTTCACGCCCATCGGCCAGCGCGTGACGTAGAAGGTGGTTGGGCCCGCCGCGTCCAGCGATTTCGTGACGCCCTCGTTGATGCCGTGGACGCCCGCGGCCATCGCGGTCACCACGAAGACTCCAACCGCAATGCCGAGAATCGTGAGGCCGGCGCGCACCTTGTTCGTGCGGATCGCGTCGAGCGCGATCAGCACGCCCTCTCCCATCGAGTCGATCTTGCTCGCGAATTTCATTACTCGCTCCGCAGTGCGAGAATGGGATCGAGCCTCGCCGCGCGGCTCGCTGGGTAGATGCCGGCGATGATGCCCGACGCCGGCTCCTACGACCACCGACACGGCGATGGACCACAGCGCCACACTCGACGGCAGCGGTGACCACTCTCGTATCGCTGCCGCCAGCGCGTAACCCAGCCCGATGCCGATGATCGCGCCGAAGAAGCTGAGCGTCGCCGACTCCACCAGGAACTGCCAGAGGATGTCGCGCCGCTTCGCGCCGAGCGCCTTGCGAATGCCGATCTCACGCGTGCGGTCCGCGACGGCGACGAGCATGATGTTCATGATCACGATAGCGCCGACCACCAGGCCGATCGCGGGCAGCACGATGCCGCCGATGACAAGCGCCTGCTTGATCGTCTGCCACCCGAGAGCGCGGACTCCGACGTTTCGAACACGAAATCGTCCGGTTCCGACGGATGCAGATGGTGCCGGCGGCGCATCACCTCGCGCGCGCGCTCCTGAGCGTCCTGCTGAATCACGTCGGTAGTTCCCTGCACGAGCACCGCCGTACAATCCGCGGCGCGACTTCGTCACCCGCTTAGATGTCGAGTGAAAGGGACCGATCACCTGGCGATCGAGCGAGACTCCAAACGTGCTCCCCTGCTTCTGCAGCACCCCGATGACCCGGAAGGGAAGCCCCTCGAGTCTGATCTCGCGGCCGAGTGGATCCACGTTCGGGAAGTACGTCGTCGGCGGTCTCCTTGCCGATCACGACGACGGGCGCCCCCACCGCCTCTTCCTGATCGGTGAATACGCGCCCGCGCTCGACATTCGAGATTCTTGATGAAGAAGTAGTCGGCCGAGACAGCCTCGACGAGCGACTGCGGACCGCCGTTCCGGTACGATGTGGACGGATTGCCGTACGTCATGTCCTGAATGGCCCACCGCGTTTGCGGAGGCAGCGAGCCCCGAACGCGCCTCGGCATCCTCGACCGTGATCTGCGGACGGCGCTGCCACTCGCGCCACGTCGCCTCCGTGACGTCCCCCATGTTGAAATCGGGGAAGCGACGCAAGGTAAAGGTATTCACGCCGAGAAACTTCGCGGCGAAATCCTCTTCCATGTACTTCGACATCCCGTTCACGATCGACACCACCGCGATCAGGAACATCACGCCGATCGTCACGCCGAGAAGCGTGAAGAAGCTCTTCAGCTTCTGCACCCTGATCTGTATGAGCGCGAGTGCGAATGGCGTCGAGTAGTGACATGGGTTCCTTACGCCTGTGAGCCGTCGAGCGACGCGACGAACGTCTCGCGTCTCTCGTCGGATACTATCCTGCCGTCGTGAAGCGCCACGACGCGCCGCGCGTGCGCCGCGATGTCCTTCTCGTGCGTCACCATGATCACCGTCTGTCCGGCGGACGAGAGCTCCTCGAACACGCGCATGATCTCGTCGGACGTCGTCGAGTCCAGGTTGCCCGTGGGCTCGTCGGCGAGCAGAATGGCCGGCCGGTTCACGAGTGCCCGCGCGATCGCCACGCGCTGGCGCTGTCCGCCCGAAAGCTCGTTCGGACGGTGATCCATGCGATCGCCGAGCTGGACGCGCTCGAGCGCTTCCTTCGCGCGCGCCTTTCGTTCCACCGAGCCAACACCCGCATACACCAGCGGCAGCTCGACGTTTTGGAGCGCCGACGCGCGCGGGAGCAGGTTGAACGTCTGAAACACGAATCCGATCTCGCGATTGCGCACGCGCGCGAGCTCGTCATCCGTCATCGCCGGACACCAGCTCGCCGTTCAGCCAGTATTCGCCGGCCGATCGGCGTGTCGAGGCAGCCAATCAGATTCATCAACGTCGACTTGCCCGAGCCGGACGGACCCATGATCGCGACGTATTCGTTGCGGCGCACCGCGAGCTCGACTCCGCGCAGGGCGTGCACGACCTCACCGCCCATGTCGTAGTCGCGTGTGATGCCGCGTGTCACGATCACCCAGTCAGTCGACGGCACGACGCCCGGAACGCTCGTAACGACTTTGCGTTCCGCCGTCGTGCTCATTGGCGCGTCCTGCTCCATCAGACTCACGCTTTTGCCTCCTTCTTCTTGTCGTCCTTCTTCATCTCCCTCACGGCCGTGCTGTCGTGCAGCGTGCGGATCGCCTGATAGCTTCCCGCGACGACCGTCTCGCCCTCCTGCAGCCCGCTCAGCACCTCGAAATATTCCTCGCCCGGAATGCCAACCTTCACCGGGCGGAACATGACGTGGTTGTCCTTGCCCACCACGAACACGCCCTCAACGTCCTTGAGTGCGATGTCCTTGGTCGCCTTCCTGCCAAGCGCGACGGCGGCCGAGTCGCGATTCTCGTTCGCCTCGTGCTCGCGCACCGTGAGCGCGATGATCGGAATGCTCAACACGCTCTTTCGCGAATCCCACACGATCTTCGCGGTCGCGGAGAAATCCGGACGCGTGTCAATGGGCGGATTGAGCAGCTGCACTCGTACTTCGTAGTCGACGGCCTGATCGGACGATCCGGCTGTCGTCGTTCCCGCGGTCACGGAACTGTGCGCGATCTCCGTCACCTTCCCTCGAAACGTCGTGTCGGGGAACGCATCGATCAACACCTGCGCCGTATCACCCACGTGCAGCCGCGCCACGTCCGTCTCGTCGACCTTCACCTTCGTCTCGAGCACCGACATGTCGCTGATCGTGAGCAGCAGCGCCTGGTCCTTGCTGAACGTACCGGGCACGGCCGTCTCGCCCTGCTGTACCGCGAGCTTCGTGATCCGCCCGCTCATCGGCGCCAGAATCGTCGTCTTCGCGAGCAGCGAGTGCGAGTTCTGCAGCGCCGCACTCGTCTGGTCGACGTTGTGCGCGGCCGCCTGATAGAGCGCGTTGTTCACGTCCACCGTCGTCTTGAGCTGCTCGATCTGCTCGGCCGAGATCAGCCCTGGATTCGTCTTCACGATCTCCGCCGATCGCCGGTAGGCGCTTTGCGACTGGTCGAGATTCGCCTTGGCGCGCGCCAGATCGGCTCTCGCCGAGGCGACGCCGGCGGCTTCCTTCTGCACGTCCGCATCGTACGTCGCCGGATCGATCTGCAGGAGGAACTGCCCCTTGGTCACGATGTCGCCCTCCTTCACGGCGAGCTTCACGATGCGCCCGCTCACATCCGAGGCGACATCGACCTTCGTGTGCGGCTGCACCTGCCCGCTCGCGGTGACGTAGGCGACGAGGTCGCGCTTCTGCACTTTCTCGAGGCGCACGTCGACAGGTTTGTCCCCTCGCTTGAATGCAGCCAGCGTCAGGCCGCCTGCCGTTATCGCCACGACTACTACCGCGGTGATCGCCTTTCCCCTTCGAGTCATCTGTCGCTCCGATTAGCGCAATGGACGGCCGACGGCCGCTTCCAGCGCGGCGAAGGCCTTATGGAAGTCATACACGGCGTTGATGCGATCGCTTTCCGCCTGCTCGAACTGCGTGCGCGCGTCGCTCACGTCGAGAAATGGTGCCAGCCCCACCCGGTAGCGCTCTTCCGCCAGCCGAAGGGCTTCGCGTGCCTGTTGTGCCGTGCGTTCCTGCAATGCCACCTGCTGCGCCTGCGCCTGCAAGGTGAGATACGTGCTCGTTACGGTGGCCGTCGTCTTCAGCTCCTGCGAGCGGATCACGTACAGGGCGTCGTTCCGCGCCGCCTCCGACTGTTCTACGCGCAATTCGCGCTGAAAGTTGTCGAAGATCGGCAGCGAGAGCGTCGCCGTGAGCTGGAACGGCTGCTTCGTGAAGCCAAACGGGAAGGCGTTGTTCGACTTCCGAATTGCCGCGGCGTCCGCGGCCGGAAGCGTGCCATCCGGGTTCAAGGTGCCGCACTGGCCGGCGAGACTCGACAGCCCGGCTCCGACGCGAATCGAATCCTGCGACAGGCAGCTCGCGATGCCCGACGCCGCCTGCCCGATCAGGAAGTTCGGGTTGGTGAACGAGTTGGTGTATCCTCCAATGCCCGTGGATACCTGCAGCGTGGGGAGATACGAACCGCGCGCGGCCTTGATGCCGAGCTTCGCCGACTCGTCGCGCGTGCGCGCGGCTTCGAGCGCCGGATTATCCGCGCGAGCCAACGCCAGCACCGAGTCTACCGTGAAGGTCGGCGCCTTCACCTCGTAGGACGTCGTGAGCCGTGAATTCTGCGGCTGCTGCACGCCCATGTGCTGGAACAGCGTCAAGCGGTCGATCGCCACCTGATTCTTCGCCTTGATCGCCGCAACTTCCTGCGTGCCCAAGTTCACTTCCGCCTTCGACACGTCGAGCGAGATGCCGGAGCCCACGGCGAGCTTCGCCTTCGCGAGCTGGAGCGACGTCTGCGCGTTGGCGATCAGCGAATCCTCGAGCTGCGCCTTCGCCTGATCGCCGAGCACGGTGAAGTAGTCCTGGGCGATTTGCGAGCGCACGTTCGAGACGGAGCTCGTAACGTCCGCGTCCGCGGCTCGCACGTTCGCCTGCTCGATCTTTGGATTCAGAAACGTGCTCGTGCCCACATTGTAGGTGAGCCCGATGAAGTACGACGACTGCTTCTGATTCGATCCGTTGGCGAACGCGAAGCCGTTGCCGGCCAGGAGCGTGTTGCCCTGCGCCAAATAGAGCCCCTGCAGCTGCGCATCGGCGCGCGGGAGCAGGGCACCGTATGCGGAGCGGCGCTTCGCCACCGCGGTGCGCCTCGCCTCGACAATCGTAAGGTGATCGGGATTGTTTTTCTGCGCGATCGACATCGCCTGGTCCAGCGAAAGCTCGGGGCCACCGGTGGTGTCCACCGCCTGTGCGCGCGCGTTAGAAAATGGCAATAATACAGCCACGACGCCCAAGGCGGCCGTGACGGCTGGCAAGCACCGCATCGTTTTCTGTCCTCGCATTCGAAGTCACGCCCAATACGGCGGTTACCACAGCGAGGTTTCAGAAATGGCGCAAAGACGCGGAGCCCCGCCCACGGGCGCGCAGCGCGCAAAAAACTATGTCGGCAGCGAGTCGCGAGTGGCCGTGATGCCGCTGGCATCCAGTTGAACCTTCAGGACACGCCCCTGGGCATCGGCCCAGACCTGACGGGTGGCGCCATTGGGCTCCTGGATGGTGTAGTGCCGCGCCTCCACCGACGTGGTTCCGACGCGCACCTGTTCATTGGCGCCCGCCTGCACGCGCATTCGTTTCCTGAGTGTTTCGGCGCGGGATCACGACGGGAATAGTGGCCGAACCGCCGCGGGCACGCTGCACCAGAAAATAGTACTGGTGGAAGATGTCGTCATTGAGAATCAGCGCCCCATTGGAGACGATGTACTCCTTCGATGACTCACCCTTGGCGTTCTTGAGCTGCGCGCTGAAGCGCCCGCCACCGATGCGGCCTCGCAGGCGCTCGACGTCTGCTCCCTTGCGCACCTCGACCTGGTATGCGAGCGGCGAGAACGTCGTGTCCGTGCGGAGCGCCGGCGCGAGATGCTCGGTGTCGAACGTCACGGTGGCGTTGGCCACCACGACGTCACCGCCGGGCCCACTCGTGCGACGAATGGTGAAAGATTCCTGTCCGATGCGATCCGCCGGCTTCGTTCCGCCACGCGTGATCGTGAAGGAGCCCTCGTCCACTGTCGTAACCTGGGCGACGGCAACGCTCGGCAAGGCGAGCGAGAGCGCGACAGCGAAACGACGGAGAGAGCGCATGTCAGAAATATGATACACTCCGGGCAAAGAAGTGTTCATGTCTCGGGGGCGGGAGTGAGGAAAATGCGCTCGCTGACGCGCTGCCGAATGCGCTCGTACATTGCGCGTCCCTTCTCGGCGGTGGCGAGCGAGGGGCGGCCGATGGACCCCGCGCTCTCCTTCGGGACGCGCAGATATCCGCGCCGGTAACGGCGCAGCTGCTCGCGGCTCATCATGTAGTCCTGCGCCCATTCCATGCGCACGAGCTCGGGCGCGAGGTACAGCATGAGCGAGGTGTCCGCCTCGTCTCCGTGCATGTGCTCCGACTGCCCCTCGAGCAGATCATTATCCTGATGGCGTAGAGGTCGACCACGCGCACGCGCGCCTCGCGGGTCACCACAGTGGAGAGCGCGTCCTGGTGCGGATCGTGGTCGTGCGCCGTGATCAGGATAAATTCCCGAAAGCCGCATCCTTCCCACGACGCGAGGAGATCGTTCAGCAGACGATGGAGCGTCTTTCGCCGCATTGACGCGTTACCCAGCGCCTCGCGCGCCGACTCGACGTTCACCCCATATTCGATCGTGGGTGCGCGCAGGACGCCGTAAGTTGCCGAGAGATCGTCCGCCAGTCGCTCGGCGATGATGGTCGCACAGCCGAGTGGCAGGTGGGGACCGTGCTGCTCGCACGTGCCCACGGGTATCACCAGTCGGGGATCCCGCGCGAGAATCTCGGCCACTGCGCCGGGAGCGGTGTACTTGAGCAACCGCGCCTCGGTCGCAGGCGCATGGAGGGGAGCCGTCATCTCGAACCGGAATGAAGTGGACGTGACGCCGCGTCTGACGGTCGGCACTGGTGTCACGACACGCCTTTGGACGCTCGTCGCGGGCGTGGCGCTCGTGGCGGGGGGCTGGTGGCTGCGCACCCCGAGCGTAGGCTACCTCGCTTTCACGATTGCCGCCACGGTCGCGGCGCTCGCGCTCGCGATGTTCGAGCCGCGTGGCGCGCGCAGCTGGGCGATTGCCTCCGGCGTCGCGCTCGCCGCGTTCACGGTCGTGGCGTTCACGGCGCAGCGCGATCTCACTCGCATCGACACCGACTGGCCCGCGTACCGCGCGCTCGTGATCGAGCGGGGCGGCCGCGCGCTGCGGCTGGAGATCGCGGCCTCCATGCTGGCGCTCCACGACGAGGCGACTCGCGCCCTGGACGCACCGTCGAATGCGCAGGGCGCCTTCGCGGCCTTCGACGCGATGACGTCCGCCACGCCGGAGCGGGGCGTGGTGCTCTACGAGAACGATGCGCCGTTCGCGTGGGGCGGCCACCTCGTGGTTCCCGCGGACTCCACCGGTCGCCCCGCAGGCGCGCTTCACACGCCGTTCTACACGGTGCTCTACGCGGCCGCATCGCGCGGCAGCCGTCGCGCCGTCGCGACCGCCGTAGCGTACGCCGAGCCGCCTGCGGACCAGCTCGTTTCGTCGATCGGCAACCGGATCGCGCAGAAACAGGGGCTCCACGCGTTCGACGTGACGCCGAGCAGCGCTGGAGCGGGGGCCGGGGCCTTCGTCTACACGGAGGGCACGGACACGCTCCTCGTCGCGCACGCGGTGGCGCCAGGTGAGGAGGAGGCGCGACTCAGCACGCTCGTTCGCGTTCGCCTGTCCGGCGTGCTGCTGTTGTCGCTCGCGTTCGCCTGCTTCCTCGTCGTGTCCTGGCGCCGGCAGCGCTCCTTCCTGGGACGACTCCTGCCGCTCGCGGTCGCACTCGCGCTGCTCGCCCTCCTGCCGCTCAATGCGTTCTCGGGAAGCGGAGTTCTGTTCGATCCCACCGTGTACTACGCGGAGGTGGGCGGGCCCTTCACCGCATCCGTCGGTGCGCTTGGCGCCACGGCGATGGTCGTTTTGCTGTCGCTGCTGCTGCTTCTTCGTCGCGGGCTGCGCCTGCCGCGCCCGTGGATGGCGGTGCCGATCGTGCTCGCGATTCTCGCCGTTTCTCCCCCTCTACTGCGTGCGCTCGGCGGCGGAGTATCGCCGCCGCTTACCGGCGTGGCGGTGGAGCTCTGGCTCGGATGGGAGGTCGCGCTCTTTCTCGCCGCGGCGTCGCTGTTCATTGGCATGGCGGCCACCGGGAGCGCGGCGCTCGGTGCGCACCGTGGCCTCCCGCCGTGGGTCGCACCCGTCTTCGCGACGATCGCCGCGGCGATCGCGCCAGTCGTGCTGCAGGCTCCGGGGACGTGGCCAACGTGGTATCGCGTGCTCTGGATGGCGGCCGTCGCCACGCTGGCGCTCACGCGATCGCATTGTCGCGTTGTGCTCGTCGCCGGCGTGGTCGCGGCCCTCGTGGCCACGACGCTCACATGGGGCGCAGGCGTTCGCGGGCGCGCGACGCTTGCGAACCGCGATGTCGGCGGTCTGGCGACCGTGGATCCCGACATTGTGAACGTGTTGCAGCGGCTCGGCCGCGATCTGCGCGCGGAGCCCGTCGCCCGCACGGAGGCGGAGCTGGCGAAGCGATATATGCGCTCGGATCTCGTCGGGAGTGGCTATCCAGTGGACCTCATGAGCTGGACGCCTGAGGGGCTGCCAACGGCGGAGGTGACGCTCGATCAGCTCACGCCGCCCGTGCGAAACGTGGGAGAGGTCGCCGCCAACGCGCGCGAGTCCGGCGTGACGCAGCTCCAGTCCGTGCTCGGCGTACCGGGCATGTTCGTGGTGCTCGCCGTGCCGCATCCGGACAGCTCGGTGACGACGGTGGTGGTGGCGCCACGCACGCGGCTCATTGGCGCGGATCCGTTCGCGCCGCTGCTCGGACTCGAGGATCGCGAGACGGGCGAGCCGCCGTACACTCTGGTGCTCGTCGAGTCGCAGAGCGGCGACAATCTCCCGGCCTCGGGCACGCGCTGGTATCGCGACGCGACCGAGATGCACGGTGACCACGTGGTGCACACCTCGCGCGGCGACATGCGCGCGCACATTGAGATCGAGCTGCGATCGCTCGGCATTCTGATGCAGCGCGGTTCGCTCGCGGTGATGCTCGACCTGGTGATCCTGGTGGCGCTGTGGATGATCGCGGCCCTTCCGGACGGACGAGTGCTGAAGCGAATGCGCGTGCAGGTGCGCCGATGGGGCACGAGCTATCGATCGCGGCTCACGGTCGTGCTCTTCGCGTTCTTCGTGATCCCGGCACTCGTGTTCGCGCTGTGGAGCTACGAACGGCTTCGCTCGGAGGATCGCCAGTCGCGCGACCTCGTGCTGCGCGAGGCGCTGCGCGGCATCTCCACGGACGAAGAGGCGCGCCGCGACGCATCACTCATCGGGCACACCGACATACCGCTCCTCCTGTATCGCAACGGAGAGCTCGGCGGCGCGAGCCAGCCGCTCTTCAACGCGCTCGCGCCGATGGGCGCGTACCTTCCGCCCTCGGCGTACACGAGCCTGAGCGCGGGGCGCGAGGTGTACGCGAGCCTCATGGAAGAGGTGAACGAGGGACCGGCGCTGTTCGGATTTCGCGTAGCGACCAGCGGGGCCGGACAGACTTACGTGATCGGCGCGCCCGCGCGGGGAACCGAAGCGATGCTCGACCAGCGACGCCACGATCTCGCCGTGCTGGTGGCCTGCGCCACCGTGCTCGGCGCGCTGGCCGCGCTCGGCCTGAGCCGCATCGCCTCGCGCTCGCTCGCCGAGCCGATCGGGGCGCTGCGCGTGGCGGCCCTCGCAATCGCGCGCGGCGATCGCGAGCCCCCGCTCGCCGCGCGCGCGCCCGACGAGTTCCAACCGGTGTTCTCCGCCTTCCGGCGAATGGCCGCCGACCTCGGCGAGAGCCGCGCGGCGCTCGAATCCGCGCAGCGCCGCACCGATGCGATTCTGCGCAATGTCGCGAGCGGCGTCGTCGCTCTCGATTCCGACGACGTCATCACGCTCGCGAATCCGCGCGCCGAGTCGATGCTCAATCGCGCGCTGCCCCCGGGATCGAAGGCGGAGCGGTTGGGCGAGGAGAGTGCCACGCGGCTGCGCGCGTTCGCCGCGAGCGCGCTCGAGGAGGAGGAGTTCGAGCTCACGATACACGGACGCCAGCTGCAGGCGCGGCTGACCCGGCTCTTCGCGGGGCGCGGCGGATCTGTGCTCACGCTCGACGACATCACCGAGCTTGCGCGCGCGCAGCGTGTGCTCGCGTGGGGCGAAATGGCGCGGCAGGTGGCGCACGAGATCAAGAACCCACTCACCCCAATCCGGCTTGGCGTGCAGCACCTGAAACGCGCGCACGCCGACAGGCGCGCGGACTTCGATTCGATCCTCGAGACGAACGCCGAGCGCATTCTGGCGGAGATCGACCGGCTCGACGAGATCGCGCGCGGCTTCAGCCGATATGGAATGGGACCGTCGGAGCTGGAGCTGGCGGAGCCGCTCGACGTGAGCGCGATCGTGCGCGATGTGGTGGAGCTCGAGAGGCTCGGGGAGGGGGGCGTCGACTGGCGGACGGATGGCATTGCGTCGGTCGTGATGGCGTACGCGCGCGAGGATGAGCTGCGCGAGGTGATGCTCAATCTGCTGGAGAACGCGCGCATTGCCGGCGCGTCGCGAGTGGAGGTGCGCGTGGATGGCGGTGGAGATCGCATCGCGATCGCCGTGCGCGACAATGGCGGAGGCATTCCCGCGAGCGTGCAGCTGCGGCTGTTCGAGCCGCATTTCTCGACGCGCACGCGGGGCAGCGGGTTGGGTCTGGCGATCAGCCGGCGGCTGGTCGAGAGCTGGGGCGGCGAGATCGCGATCGCCAGTGTCGAGGGCGAAGGCACCACCGTGCGCATCGTGCTGCGAGGCGGCGGTGCATAGCGCGCCCTCGCGCAATCGCTCCGGGTTATGTTGAATGTCATGACGACGACGCTCCTTCCCGCAGACATTGGCGACGAGACCAACGCGCGCATCCTCGCAATTTCGGAGGATCGCATTGCGGGCTTTCTCGAGGATCCGTTCGCGGAGATCGCGCGGCTGTCGGGTGTGGAGGAAGGGGTGGTGCACGCGCGCATTCGCGCCATGCTGCGCGCGGGCACGATCAGACGTGTGCGCCAGACGTTGATGGCGACGAACCTTGCCCCGGGCGCGCTCGTCGCGTGGCGGGTGAGCGAGGAGAAGCTCGACGCGGCGTTCGAGTATTTCGTGCGCGAGGATCCGTTCTCGGGGCACGTCGTGATCCGCTCGACGGACGGCGCGACGCCGGGTTCGAGCTACCGGCTCTGGACCACGCTCAAGGTGCCGCAGGGATACTCGCGCGCGAAGCATTGCGCGCTGGTGGGCGAACGCGTGGGCGCCGAGGCGTTTCGGGTGATGCCCGCGAAGCGGCTGTTCGCGCTCGGCGTCGGACACGTGAGGCGTCGCGGCATGGCGCCCGGGTCGCGCTCCGAGGAGCCGGGACGCGTGATGGACACGAACATCGTCGAGTTGTCGGAGCTCGAGTGGCGCGTACTGGAGACACTGAAGCGCGAGCTGACCGTCGACGAGATCGGCCCCATGCCGTGGCGCGCGCGCGCGGACGAGGCCGAAGTCTCATATGTAGAATTCCTACATGTCGCGCGCGGGCTGGCCGAGCGGGGTGTGATCGGCAGGTTCTCGACCTTCCTCGAGCACGTCAAACCCGGCGCCGATGGCGTTCGCGTGACGCGCTACAACGCGCTCTTTCACTGGCGCGTGCCCGAGGGGCGCGAGATCGAGGCGGGGAAGGAGGTCGGACGCCATCACATCCTCACGCACGCGTATTGGCGCGAAGGCGGCAGCGAGTTCGCGAACGTGAACATCATGGCCGTCGCGCACGGCACCGACAAACAGCTCGTGCTCGATCACAAGGCGGCGATCGATGCGCACCTGGCCGAGGCGGGGATACCGGTGAGCTACACGAACGTGTTCTGGGGCGGGCGCAGCGAGATCAAGCCATCCGAGATCGCGCCGAGCGCGTATCTGGCGTGGCTGCGGTCGCTCGGAGTCGATCCGGAAACGATGCGCGCCGACGCGGACGAGGAGTCGAGCGCGGCGTGAGGCGATTCGGGATGCGGGCGCTGGTGGTGGGTGGCGCGCTGATCGTCGCGTGCCAAGACGCGAGAGACGCGCGCGCGTCGAAGACCACCGACTCGGCCGCGACGAAGGCGAAAGCGTCGGCGCTCCGCGTGGCGGCAGCGGCGAGGGATTCGGTGCCGGGCTTCTCCGTTCCGGCGCAGTGCGCGAGGGGATCGTTGCCCGTGCCGCGGAAGCCGGCGGTCGCGGTCATTGCGAAGCGTGCGGGCGGCGACTCGGTGCACGTTGCCAGCGGCGCGGATTCGGTGCGCATTGTCGCGGGATGGCGGGACTCGGCCGGCAGCGCGAGTGAGGCGTCGGCCGCGACGCGCGCGGATACCAGTGGCGCAGACACGATGCGTGTGGCGCGCGCCGACAGCGCCGCGCATTCTCCCGCGCCCAAGTCTCCGCGCGCGATGCGTGCGGACTCGATCGCGCGCGCGAGGGCGAAGCTGCACGCGGACTCTCTCGCGGCGATCGCGCTCCAAACCGATTCGGCGGCGACGCGCCGGCTCGCGGGCTCGCTGCTCCCCGGATGCCGCGTCGTCGCGTTCTATGGAAATCCGATGTCGAAGCGAATGGGCATCCTCGGCGAGATCAAGCCCGACTCGATGCTCGCGCGACTCGCAAAGCAGGCCGCGGCGTACGCGGCGGTGGACAGCGCGCGGCCCGCGCTCCCGGCGCTCGAGCTGATCGCAACCGTCGCCCAGGCCGGCCCGGGCAAGAGCGGACAATACCGCGCGCGGATGCCGGACACCCTGATCGCGCGCGTGATGGGGTGGGCCGAAGCCAATCGTTATCTCGTGATTCTCGACATCCAGACGGGGCGCAGCACCGTGGCGTCGGAGATGGTGCCGCTCATGAAGTATCTCGCGCGGCCGTACGTGCATCTCGCGCTCGACCCCGAGTTTTCGATCGGCGCCACGAAGATTCCCGGAAAGGTCATCGGCCGCATGGACGCGGCGGACGTCAACGTCGCGTCATTGATGCTCGCGGCGCTCGTGGACTCGCTCAAGCTGCCGCCCAAGATGCTGATCGTGCACCGCTTCACGTCACCGATGCTCTCGAACCATCAGAAGATCAAGCTCGATCCGCGCGTACAGATCGTGATCGACATGGATGGTTTCGGCCCGCCCAGACTGAAGTACGGCTCGTACAAAGCGTACGTACACGACAGGCCCGTGCAGTACGCGGGATTCAAGCTGTTCTACAAGAACGACAAGCCGATGCTGACGCCGGCCCAGGTGATGGAGATGGATCCGGTGCCCCTGTTCATCATGTACCAGTAGGGCAATCGGTCAGGGAAGGCCGCGTCGAAAGCGGACGTCGTTGATGCGCGTTCCCCAAATCTCCACCGTGCGCTCGCACTCGTCGGGACGCCAGCCGTCGATTCGGTAGAAGCGCTGTGCGCGCTCGTTGCCGACGAGCACCCAGAGCACCGCCTCGGTAAATCCGCGCGACTGCATCCGCGCGCGCGCGTCGGCGATCAGCGCTCTCCCGGCGCCAACGCCCCACGCGGATGGATCGACGTGCAGGGCGAGGAGCTCGCCCGTCTGCGCGCCGGCCTCGCGGCATGGCCCAACGGTCGCGAATCCGCACACGACCCCCTCGCGCACGGCCACCGTGGTCGAGGGACGGTCGGGATCCGAGGCGCCGAGGTCGTAGCGTGCCGCCCGGTCCTCCGGTCGCAGGGCGTCGAGATAGTCGTCGGCGACGAGCCCGCGATAGCCTTCCTGCCAGGCGCGCACGTGTACGGTGGCGACCGCAATGGCGTCGTCCGGAGTGGCGCTTCGCAGGATCAGCACGAACGTAAGGTGATCTGGAGGGTGGTCCGGAGAATGCCCGCTCCGTGATCCACGGCGCGGCCGGCGAAAAATAGCTTGCGAGGCGCGTGACTGCCTCATATCTTCGCTCCACCTACCTGTTCAGTGGAACAGGTGGGGCCTCGGTGCAAACCCTTCAGCGGCTCAGGGCGTCCAACCACCATGAACAAATCCGGCTCCGATCTCATCTACGGCACGCTCAACGTCCTCGTCCTCAAGACGCTCACGTGGGAGCCGATGCACGGCTACGCCATTTCCAACTGGCTCCGCGAGCGCTCCGGCGGCACGCTCCAGGTCGATGACGCCGCGCTCTACAAATCGCTGCACCGGCTGGAGGCGCAGGGCGCCATCGACAGCGAGTGGGGCATCTCCGAGAACAACCGCCGCGCGAAGTTCTATCGCCTCACCGCCATCGGCCGCCGCCAGCTGCGCGATGAACGCACCGCGTGCGATGGAATTCGCGCGTCGCGGTGACCCGCGTGCTGCGCACGGCCTGAGCGATGCCGCCGCGCCCGGGCATCCCGCGCGTCTTTCGACTCGCGCTCTTTCGGCGATCCGCTGCGGCGGTGGAAGAGGAGTTCGCGTTCCACCTCGACATGCGCGCGAACGAGCTCATGTCCGCCGGCATGGCGCCCGAGGCCGCGCGCGCGGAGGCGCGGCGCCAGTTCGGCGACCTCGACGATGCACGTCGCTACTGCAAACGGCAGGACGACCAACGGGAGAAGCAGACCATGCGAAGCGAGTTGATGAGCGAGCTCACCCAGGATGTCTCCTTCGCCGTGCGCACGCTGCGCCGCTCGCCGGGCTTCACGCTGGTCGCCGCGTTGACGCTCGCGATCGGCATCGGCGCGAACACCGCGATCTTCAGCGTCGTCCGCGGCATTCTCCTTCGCCCGCTGCCATTCGCCGAGCCCTCGCGGCTCGTCATGGTCGCGTCGACGATGCGCGGCGAGCGGTCGACGTCGTCTCCCGCCAACGTCTACGACTGGCGCGCGCAAAATCATTCGTTCAGCTCGATGGCAGTGCTGAGCGGGCACAGCGCGGTGATCACGGGCGCCGGCGATCCGGAACAGCTGCGCGGATTCGATGTGGGCGCCGATTTCTTCTCCATTCTCGGCGTGAAGGCGATCGCGGGCACCGCGGTGTTCGCGCCGTCGGACACTGCATGGCAGGGAACGAAGGCCGTGCTGGTGAACGAGACGCTCTGGCGCTCGCGCTTCGGCAGCGACCCCGGGCTGGTTGGCTCGCTGATCACGCTCGACAACGAACGGTACCGCGTCGCAGGGATCATCCCCGCTCGCGTCGGCTTGGCCCACCGAACGTCATGCTGTGGTATCCGTTCACCTACGATCCCGCCGACCTCGCGAACAGTCGCGGCGCCGACGTACATCAACACGATCGCGCGCCTCAAGCCGGGCGCGACGCTCGCCAGCGCGAGCGCCGACATGCACACGATCGCGTCGCGCCTCGAGCAGCAATATCCCAAGAGCAACACCGATGTCGGCGCCATGGTCGTGCCGATGCAGGAATGGATCACCGGCAAGCTGCGACTGCCCCTCCTCGTGCTGCTCGGCGGCGTCGCGTTCGTGCTGCTCATCGCGTGCGCCAACGTCGCCAATCTCCTGCTGGTGCGCGGCGTCGCTCGCGAGGGCGAGCTCGCGGTGCGTACCGCGCTCGGCGCCGGACGCGGACGGCTGGTACGGCAGCTCGTGACCGAGAGCATGGTGCTGTCGCTGATCGGCGGAGCGGCCGGATTTCTACTCGCGATCGCGGGCACCAGTCTCCTCGTTTCGGCCGCGCCGAAGAGCATCCCGCGCCTCACCTCCATTCATGTCGACGGTGTAGTGCTCGCGTTCACGCTGGCTATTGCTGCGGTGACCGGAGCCATTTTCGGGCTCATGCCTGCGCGCCAGATGCTGCGCCCCGACATCTCGAAAACACTTCGCGAGGGCGGGCGCGGCGGCGGTCAGCAGGCCGGGAATCATTGCGCGCGCCGCGCGCTCGTGGTGGCCGAGGTGGCGCTGTCGGTCGTGCTGCTCGCTGGAGCGGGCCTACTGATCCGCAGCTTCACTCGACTGATGACGTCGATCCGGGATTCCGAACCGATCACTCGATCTCGTTCGCGCTGAGCCTTCCCGAGGCGAAGTACAAAACGCCGGCGCAGCAGTCGCAGTTCATGGCTTCCGTGATGGAGCGGATGCACGCGATACCCGGAGTGCAATCGGCGGGCGCCGGCTTCGGCATGCCTCTGACGAACTTCGGATTTGGCTTCACGTTTACTGTGGCGGGACGCGCTCCGCTCAAGCCGTCCGACGAGCCGGATGCGGAGGTTCGTGTCGCGACGCCGGACTATTTCCCGACGATGGGGATCCGCATGGTGCGCGGCCGCGGCTTTGGCCCGCTCGATGTCGCCGGTGGAAACGCGCGTGCTCCTCATCACCGAAACCGCGGCGCGAAAATTCTTTCCGAACGAGGAGCCCATCGGCAAGCACGTGACTTTCGGCGTAAGGCGCGACGACTCGACACACCTCGAGGGTGACATCGTCGGCGTCGTCGCCGACGTCAAGCAGTCGTCGCTGGCGACCACGACGCTGCCGCAGTTCTGGGCTCCGTACGATCAGTGGCCGATGTCCAACATGAACGTCGTGCTGCACACCTCGCGCGAGCCGCAGCTCGCGGTGGCGGATGCGCGTCGCGCCATTCGCGAGCTCGATCCCGATCTTGCCATCGCTCACGTCGCCACACTCGATGACGTGATGGCCGAGTCCGTGGCGCAGCCTCGATTCTACATGATGCTGCTGACCGCATTCGCGATCGTGGCGATCCTGCTCGCGGCCATCGGCATCTACGGTGTGATCGCGTATCTCGTCGGGCAGCGCGCGAGGGAGATCGGCATCCGGATCGCGCTCGGAGCGTCACCGTCCCGCGTCGTGAACCTGGTCGTGCGCGAGGGTGCGGTGATGGTCGCGGTTGGGATCGTCGTGGGCGTCGTCGGCGCGATCGCGCTCACGCAACTGATGCGGGCGCTGCTGTTCGACACGAAGGCGACCGATCCAGCGACGTACATTCTCGTGACGCTCGTGCTCGCGGTCGTGGCGCTCGTCGCGTCGTCGGTGCCGGCGCTGCGCGCGGCGAACGTCGACCCCGCGCTCGCGATGCGAACGGATTGATCGCGCGGGCGCCGCATACGTATTGATCGGTGACGTACTACGTCCATTCGCCCGCGCGGCTACGTCACACGACGTAATTCGCCCAGAACTGGGCAGCAATACCCTCCGAATGCGCGGTCCGTGAATCTCACGGCAGCGCTACGTCATCCCGGGAGGGTTCTATGCAGCGGTTCATTCTCATAGTGCTCGCGAGCGCACTTGTCGCGTGCAGCGGCGACAGCACGGCACCACAGCAGACCGGCGTTGCCGGGCAGTGGATCTATCGTGTCAACCAGCTGACGGATGGAGGCGCGGTGGCCTGTACGATGATCGACGTCGACACGCTCACACTCAATCGATCGACAGTGAGCATCCGAGGTACGTATTCGGGCGGCGCGATCAGCTGCCGCAGCGGGGAAGACATTGAGACCGTCGCCATCGTGACGGGCGCAGTCGTCAATGGTAGCGTCGAGGCAATGGTGAGCGGCGCGCAGAACGTGTCGTTCGACCTGGGCGGCGCCTACTGGCATCAGTCCGGTAGTCTCATCGGCGACCGGATGAGTGGCACGCTGACGATCGACCACGGATTCGCCGGACATCTCGGACACCTGCACCTGACGGGAACCTGGACCGCGAACCGGATCGGCACGTTTGCTCATCCGCACCCGAAGTAGAATGATCGAGTTGGAACGCCGCGGCGTCTTGCGAGAGACTGAGCTCCACTCGCAGGACGTTCGCGGTGACGCACGCCGAGCTGAGGCGAACAGATTGAGCTACTAATTCCGGAACGACTTTCCGAGAATGACGACCACGAAATAGCGAAACACGATGCCGCCCCAGAGAGCGAACGGTGCGGACAGGATGCAGCCGAACAGGAGCCAGAAGAGGGTCTCCCGCGCCGAGCGGGAGGGCGCCGTCTGCCGATAGAACTGGAAGGTCTGAGCGCTCCACAGGGGAAGGCCGAAAAAAAGTCCGGAATATCGGAACGCGTACGGACCTCTCGTCTCACGGCCGTATGCGAGGTGCCACGTCATGGCACACCACGCGAGCCAGAGTGCAAGGGCGAGCGAGAGGGCGATGGCCGTCGAGAGAACGGTCAACTTCATTGGTTGTCGCTGCATAGCGAACTGGAGGCTCGTGATGAGCGCCCCTGCCAGGACGCAGAGCATCGCGACGAGCGCGGATCGGCGATTCAGTCGCCACGGAATTTGTCGCGATACGGCCACCGTGATCCTCGCTGAGGGAGATTCGGCGCGGAGCAATCGAGGTCTGTTCCGCCCAACGTGCGAAGGAATGCGGCAATCCGCCATGCGGGATGGATCACCCAAGTAGTGCCGCTCGCGCGATCAGAAGCATCCCTGCGCCGATGACGAAGATTCCGATGGCCCGCGCGACGCGCTCACCGTCCGGTGCGAGACGCTCGACGGTGATGGCCGCCGTCACGACGGCCATCGCGCCCAGGTTCATGAACCCGAAGGCGAGGAGAATCGCCGTCAGGCCGGCGGAGGAGTAACCGCAGTGGAGGCCGAGGCGCAGGCCATGTCGCCAGGCCGTGACGAGCTCCGCCGGCAACCTAAAGCCTTGCGAAGGCGTCGCTCGGCAGCAGGCAAGGTGATGTGCCTTCCACGCGGTGTACTGAAGCGCACCGGCGAAGAGCACGACCACACCGATCGCGAGGGGCACGGCGCGCGCCATCGCTGGCCACCGCATCTCGGCCGCCGCCAGAGAGGCGCCGATCGAAAAGACAACGACTCCCAGCAACGTCCACACGAAGAAATACCCCGTGCCCACCAGCGCAGTCAGCAAATCGCGCCGCGTCTCGGCTGTGTCATCGACCGCACGGCGATATCGCAACAGCGCCGGCAGCAATGATGGCAGCATCATCGCTACCATCATCGCGACCCACATTCCGACGAATGACGACGCAGCGGCGAGCCACGTCTGACCGGGCATCCGCATCCATGCCGCGGACATCGTCCAGCCGCCGGGCATCGCCACATCGCCCATCGCCGACATCGAGGCGCACCAGACGATCGTCACCACTGCGCTGGCGGCGACGAGCAGCGCCGAGACGCCGATGAAGGCGCGCTCGGACGCTTGCTCGGAGGCCATTCGAGGCGAGATCTCCCGCATCCGCGGTTGCACCGAAGCAAGCACGACGCGGCTCAGCGGTTGTCGTACTCGTCGTGGCGGCGCCACCAGATGCCCTGCTCATTGCGACCCTTGGGAGCGCGATCGAGCCACTGATACATGCCCCAGATGCCGTCGACTCCGCGTGCGTAGGAGGAATAGGTATGGTAGACGACGCCGTCCTCCAACACGAACGCGCTCACGCCCGGCCTCTCTCGCGCGTACGACGGTGCGTCCGTTCCGGACATGGTCGCGAACTCGCCAACGATAGCCGGGAGTGGAAACGTGTCAATCGGGTGTCGACCGCGCTCGAAGTTGTATTCTGTTGCTCCCTTACGCTGTTGGGCCTCGGTCACAGAGACGTTGAAGTCGAAGTTGAAGTCGCTGCCGGTCGAGGAGGCCCATGGAAACGTCCACCCCATCCGCTTCTTGAACGCCTGCAGCTTCGCGAGCGGCGCCAGTGACACCGCCGAAAAGGCGACGTCGTGATTCTGCAAGATGGACGACGACGCCGTTGAACCCATCCGCGATCAATGAGCAGGACGGACATCCCGCCTTGTAGTCGGGCCCGAACATGAAGTGGTAGACGAGCAGCTGCGAGCGTCCTCCAAAGAGTTCCGCCAGCGAGACGCTTCCGTCATCGGTCTCGAATCGATACTGCTCGCTGACACGGACCCACGGCAGCTCCTGCCGTCGCCGTGCAAGCTCGTCGCCGCGCCGCGTCAGCTGCTTCTCCTCTTCGAGCAGCTCGAGCCGCGCCTTGAGCCACTCCTCACGCGTTCCAGTCGTGTGCGATGTCATCGTTCTTCTCTCCGTTGAGTGTCGTTTGCGGGTGGCACCGTTCTCGATCCGACGTGCCGCAGGTCGGTTGAGATAGATTAGGACCGACTCTCGAACGGGTGTGAGTGACAATCGTGGCGCGAATTAGTTGGACTCGATAATCACGGCCGCGGCGCGTGCGCTCGCCGCCGGTGATCCCCTCGGCGCGCTGAACCGCGTCGCCTTGCGCGACGATGCGCCCGCGCTCGCGCTTCGAGGCATCGCAATGGCGCAGCTCGGCGATCTCGTTCGAGCGAAGGCGCTCGTGCGACGCGCGGCGCGAGCATTCGGGTCGAGAGAGGCCGTCGCTCGCGCGAGGTGTGTCGTGGCGGAGGCGGAGATCGCGCTCGCGTCGCGCGACCTGAGCTGGCCCACGAAGGCGCTCGACGCAGCGCGAGCGACGCTCGAGGAACACGGCGACCGCGTGAACGCCGCATATGCGAGGTATCTCGAGGTCCGGCGCCTGCTGTTGATCGGGCGCCTCGACGAGTCCGAGCGCGTGCTCGCCGAGCTCGACCCCGCGCCATTCCCGCCGGCGTTGCGAGCCGCCCACGAGCTGGTCGTTGCGGGAATCGCGATTCGACGTCTGCGCACGAAGGCCGCGCGTGCTGCGCTCGCTCGCGCCGAGCGCGCCGCGCGCCTCGCGGGAATCCCCGCGCTCACGGCGGAGGTCGAAGGCGCGTTGCAGCTGTTGAACACGCCCGCGGCGCGCCTGATCGCGAAGGGCGGGGAACGCCTCGTGCTGCTCGATGAGGTCGAGGCCTTGCATTCATCGAAGGCGCTCGTCGTGGACGCGTGCCGCAACGTCGTGCACGACTCACGCACGGTGGTATCGCTCGCAACGCGTCCGGTTTTATTTGCGCTCGCACACGCGCTGGGCGACGCGTGGCCTGGCGACGTGCCGAGGGACGTGCTCCTCGCTCGGGCATTCGGAGCGAAATTCACCGATGAATCGCATCGCGCGCGGCTGCGGGTCGAGGTCGGCCGACTTCGTCGTGTGCTGCGGACACTGGCCGGCGTGAGCGCGACGAAGCGAGGGTTCGCGCTGGCGCCGCGCGGCGCGCGCGACGTCGTCGTGCTGGCGCGTCCGGTCGACGAGCGACATGGGGCGGTGCTCGCCCTCCTCGCGGACGGTGAGTCGTGGTCGAGCTCTGCTCTGGCGCTTGCGCTTGGCGCAAGTCAGCGCACCGTGCAGAGAGCAGTCGACTCGCTAGCGGCATCCGGGAAGGTGCAGTCGTTTGGTCGCGGGCGAGCGCGCCGCTGGATGACCCCGCCCGTGCCAGGATTCACGACGACTTTGTTACTCCCCGCCCCACTGCCGAGCGACTAGTATGGAATCATGACTCGATCAGCTGCCGCGGAGATTCTTCGAGAGTACGGACCCTTTCCGGGTGTCGACCACGTGCATGGGGTGACGTTTGACGGCAAGCACGCCTGGTTCGCGTCCGGAGCGAAGCTGAACGCCCTGGATCCAGCGAGCGGGAAGACTGTGCGCTCCGATCGACGTCCCCGCGCACGCGGGAACGGCCTTCGATGGTGAGCACCTGTTTCAGATCGCCGAGGATCGCATCCAGAAGATCGATCCAAAAACCGGCCGTGTGCTTGCCACGATCCCGGCGCCCGGCGGTGGTGGTGACTCGGGGCTCGCGTGGGCCGAAGGCTCGCTCTGGGTGGGGCAGCATCGGGAGCGGAAGATCCATCAAATCGATCCCGAGACGGGAACGATTCTTCGCACCATCGACTCCAACCGCTTCGTCACCGGCGTCACCTGGGTCGACGGCGAGCTCTGGCACGGCACCTGGGAAGGCGACGAGAGCGACTTGAGGCGAGTCGATCCTCGAACCGGCGAGGTTCTGGAAAGGCTCGAGATGCCGCCCGGAATGGGAGTGTCGGGGCTCGAGTCCGACGGCGGCGATCGGTTCTTCTGTGGTGGGGGAAAGAGCGGGAAGGTCAGAGCCGTCCGGCGGCCGAACCGAGCATCCGCGGCGAGCCGCGGTTCCAGGAAGAAATAGCGCGCGCCGCGCCGCGCGCCCGCACGAAAGGGCGCGATGATGTAAAGAGCACTCCGGTTGCGCATGCATCTTCCGATGCTCGCCGCCATCCACTCCGCCGCCGTACTCGGGATCGAGGCCTACGACGTGACCGTCGAGGTCGACGCGGCGCAGGGGCTGCCGCAGTGGACCATCGTGGGCCTGCCTGCGGGCGCCGTGAAGGAAAGCCGGGAGCGCGTGGGCGCCGCGCTCGTGAACTCGGGCTTCGTGGTGCCGCCGAAGCGATTCACGATCAACCTCGCGCCGGCGGACCGACGAAAAGACGGCACCGCCTTCGATCTCCCGATTGCGCTCGGAATCCTCGTGGCGACGGGACAGCTGCGCGCGGAAACGGTCGCCAACATCGTCGCGGTGGGCGAGCTCGGTCTCGATGGCACATTGCGCGCGACGCGCGGCGCGCTCCCGATCTCGCGCCGGGTCGCGCAGCGCATCGGCGCGGGCGATGCGCCGCGCACGCTCGTGCTCCCGCGCCCGAACGTGGCCGAGGCGGCGTTGGTGCGGGCGACGGTGCTGGCGGCGCCGGAAAGTCTGCGCGACCTCGTGGCCGCGCTCCGGCGCGATGGGCTCGCGCGCGCGGAGCCCGCGGCCGGCGCGCCTGCGTGCGCGCGCGAGTCGCTCGACTTCGCGGACGTCGTCGGCCAGCGAACCGCGAAGCGCGCGCTCGAGATCGCGGCGGCCGGGGGACACAACGTCGTGATGGTCGGGCCGCCGGGTGCGGGGAAGACGATGCTCGCGCGACGATTGCCGAGCATCCTTCCTGCGCTCACGGAGGCGGAGGCGCTCGACGTTACGGCGATCCACTCGGTGGCGGGCGTGCTCGCGCCGGGCGACCCGCGCGTCGTCGCGCGGCCGTTTCGCGCGCCGCACCATACGATCTCGGACGCGGGGCTCATCGGCGGCGGGAATCCGCCGCGGCCGGGCGAGGTGAGTCTCGCGCACCACGGGATTCTCTTTCTCGACGAGCTACTGGAGTTTCGCCGGCACGTGGTGGAGTCGCTGCGCCAGCCAATGGAGGATGGCCGCGTCGTGATCGCGCGCGCGGCGCTCGCGATCACCTTTCCCGCGCGCTTCACGCTGGTGGGCGCGATGAACCCCTGTCCGTGCGGCAATGCAGGCGATGGTGCGCGCGCGTGCTGTTGCGCCGCGGCCGACATCGCGAAGTATCGCGCGCGGTTGTCGGGGCCAATGCGCGATCGTGTAGACATGCACGTGCCGGTGGGCGCGCTCGCGCTCGCCGCGCTCGCCTCCGGTGGAGAGGGCGAGTGCTCGGCGAGCATCCGCGAGCGCGTCGAGCTCGCACGGGCGCGGCAGCTCGCGCGCTACGCGGAGAGTGGCGAGGCGACAGTGAACGCGCATGTGCCGGCGCGGCTGCTGCAGTCACTCGGCGCCATCACCACGGAGGCGCGCTCACTGCTCACGGGGGCGGCGGAGCGCCTGGGCCTCACGGCGCGCGGCTACCATCGCGTGCTGCGCGTCGCGCGCACGATCGCGGATCTCGATGCCTCGCGTGGAGTCGAGGCGCCACACGTCGCGGAGGCGCTGCGATATCGAACTACGGGGGAGAGCTCCACGGCGACCTGAGTCGGCAGCTCAGCGATCGCTCTGGACTCGCTGGCTTGAACGAACATGCGCGCATCTCGTTGAAGACATCCACCAAGTAGCGCGTGTTCGCCTGGGAGGATCCCAAGCGGGTCGGCTTGTAGTGCCCAGGTTGCGCGAGTGGCTTAGGAGGTCGCGTTCAATCGGAAGTGCGCCCGTACGCCGATGGTTGGTAAAGGGTCCGACGCGATAGAACGGCCGGTTGATTCGCGGGCAACTGCTCGAGCAGAGCGTACTTCTCTATCAGCGGCTTGAACTTCTCTCCCTGTTCAGAAAGTCCGGCATAGAACAAGAGTTGGAGTTCAGACGGCGAGAGCTGCGCTCGTACGAGCGATGTGTACTGGCGGGCATCCGAAATGCTCGACTGGTCGATGTACTTGATAATGTGGTACAGACTTCGGAAGTAGTGATCCAGATGCGCTCCACTTGCGTGATAGAATTGCTCGTAGAGTCTGCGCACAACTTGCAGGGGCGGAAATTGCGCGTCCTCCTGCCGATTTACGTTCACAATGTTCTCGAGCGTCTCAGTCAGGTGGCGAATCGCATCCCTTCCCGCGACCTCCGTGATTCCAGACCGAGCGTGAATTTCTCCAATGATTTCGTGATGGAAGCCAATGAGCTGCACTAGCATCGTCTCGAATGCCTGCTGACCTAGGCGCTCCAGGACCTGCTTCTGAAGAAACAACGTATAGACCAGTGCTGCGAACGCGAGCCCTCCAAATAGCGAGCCAATTGCTCCCAGCACACTTCCAGCCTGGTAGCGCGCTTCCAGCTTGGGGTATTCATAGGCGAGCACGAACCAGATGACGCCACCGAATGCAATTACGGCGGCGAATAGCATGAGGAGCGCTCCCCAGGATTCTCGAAAACCCGCTTGTCGTTTCACGTCGGCGTAGGACTCATTTAGAAGGAGCGACCCGAGGCGATCCGAGTCTGCATCTACTCCGGTAGCAGGTCCTTCGTCAGCTGCAGCTCCTTCTCCTCGGCCTGCCAGCTCACCTCGAGAACGCGCCACCCCGTGCTCGTCTTCACGGCCTGGATGCTGTTCACGCCGCGCGCGAGCTGCTTGCCGTTGCCCTTCACCACGTACGTGCTCCACAGGTGCGCGACGTTCCCGAATTCGCTGATCGAATACTTGACCTGTCTCTCCTCGAGCATCTCGTCGCCGAGTTTCGCCTTGCGCTCGATGTATTCGTCGACGGAGAGCACTCGAGGTGCGGGCTTTCCGTCCGGACCCGTGCTCACGGGAACGAAGCGCCCTTCGGGAAGAAAGAGCGCACGAAGACATGCCGGGTCCTTGTCCGCTCGACCCGAAATCGCCGAATCGAGTGCAGCGGGAATCTCTTTCGCCTCGCTCGGCGACGGACACGCGGCTGATGTCTGCGCTTCGGCGGCGACGGCGAACGTGATCGCGAAGAGAACGGCACTGACGGGAACGAATGTCCGCATGTACACCTCTGGAAGGGGCTGCCCGAACGGACATCGTTCACTTTTCGCCGTTCGTACCGCACATTGTATCCGGCATCCCCTCTCGCCGCCAATCCGGCGCGCAGCCGCCTCGCGATCGCGGTCACCCCCACCGAGCCCCGCATGTCCTCCCCAATCCGCTTGCTCGCCGCGCTCGTATTCGTTGCGCAGCCGTTCGCCGCATTCTCATCGCCGGCGCAAGTCACCGCCATCAAGGCGGGGAAGCTCGTCGACACCGAGCGCGGCACGGTCGCCGCAAATCAGATCATCATCGTGCGCGATGGAAAGATCGAGGAGGTGGGCCCGGCGCTCGCGATTCCCGCCGGCGCCAGGGTCATCGACCTCTCCGCGATGACCGTGCTCCCCGGACTCATCGACAGCCACACCCACGAGGCCGACGGCGTGCTTCCCGAGGACAACGGCGATCCGCGCGCCGTGCTCTTTCACACCTCCTCGGAGATCGCACTTGCGGCGATTCCGAGTGTGAAGGCCACGCTCATGGCCGGATTCACGACTGTTCGCGATCTCGGCACGTACCGCGCGCTCAACGATGTCGCGCTGCGCAACGCCATCGCCCGCGGCGACATCCCCGGTCCCCGCATGTACGTCGCCGGAGCATACATCACGATCACGGGTGGCGCCGGCGCGATGACGGGCGTGTCGCCGGATGTGCAGCTGCCGTGGGACATGCACTTCGGCGAGGCCAACAGCCCCGACGAGGTTCGCCAGAAGGTGCGGCTGCTCGTCGCCCAGGGAGTGAACGTGATCAAGGTGCTGTCGTCCGGCGCGGTACTCACTCACGGCAGCAACACGAAGTCGCAGGAGTTCACGCCGGCGGAGCTCGTGGCGGCCGTGGAGGAGGCGCACTCGTTCGGACTCAAGGTCGCGGCGCACGCACACAGCGCGGAGGGGATCAAGAACGCCGTGCGCGCGGGCGTCGCATCGATCGAGCACGGCACCTACATGGACGAGGAAGGCGTTCGTCTCATGAAGGAGCACGGAACGTTCTACTCCGCCACGCTCGACGTGCACGATTGCATTACCGCCAAGCCGAATCAGCCCGCGGACTTTCTCGAGCACAACAAGGGAATCGCGGACATTCACTACGCGGCCTTCAAGAGGGCGGTGCAGGCGGGCGTAAAGATCGCCTTCTCCACCGACGTCCCCGTGTGCCCGTACAAGGATGCCGCGAAGGAATTCGCCTACATGGTGAAGTACGGCATGACGCCGATGCAGGCGATTCAGGCGGCGACGATGGGCGGCGCGGAGCTCATCGGCGTGCTCGACAAGGTCGGCTCGATCAAAAAGGGGAAGCTTGCCGACCTCATCGCCGTGTCCGGCGATCCAACGGTGGACGTCACGAAGCTGGAGCATGTGAGCTTCGTGATGAAGGACGGCAAGGTGTTCAAGTCCTCGGATGCGGCGGTCCCGGTGACCAACTGATCGAGGACAACGCGGAGCGATGACGGTGCGTATCGCAATGAATGCTCGGCTGAGCGAGCGCGCCCTCGCGGGAGAGCTTCATGACAGTGACCACACTCGATCGCAATTCGGCTCTCGTCGTCATCGATCTGCTGAAGGGGATCGTGGCGTATCCGACCGTTCACCCCGCGAGCGAGGTCGTGAAGCACGCCAGCGAGTTGGCTGACGCCTTCCGTCGCCATGGTCTACCAGTGGTGCTCGTCACGGTCGCCGGCCAGCCTGCGGGGCGCACCGAACAGTCATGGAGCGGAGCGCAGCGCCCCTCCGACTGGGCCGATTTTCTTCCCGAGCTGAATCAGCAGCCGGGAGACCACGTGGTGACGAAGCGCCAATGGGGTGCGTTCACGAACACCGGCCTCGACGCGCTATCTCAGGAAGATCACGGCGTCACGCAGGTAGTCATCGCCGGCATCGCTACGAGCTTCGGCGTCGAATCGACCGCGCGACATGCGCACGAACTCGGCTTCAATGTCACGCTTGCCACTGACGCCATGACCGACATGAGCGCCGAGGCTCACGCCAACAGCGTCGCGCGGATATTCCCGAGGCTCGGCGAATCCGGAACGACCCGGGAGATCATCGATCTCCTCGATCGCACGCGCGCCTGACTGTCACTTCCGAAACATGAAGAACACCGCCCCCACCATGCACAGCGCAGCCTAGAAGAAATTCGCCTACATGGTGACGGCGCCTGCGATCGCTAAAGATTCCGACAGCCGTCATTGCGTCAGCGTGCTCGATTTGGGGTGCCACGTAACCTTCTCTCGCACCCCAAGCCGTGAATCAATGACGTCCACCGTCGACCAACACGATAGGGCAGGGATCTTCCGCGCCCTGCACGTTCCCGGACATCCGTTGATTCTGTTCAATATCTGGGATGCCGGGAGCGCCAAGGCCGTCGCCGACGCGGGCGCGCTCGCGCTCGCGACCGGGAGCTGGTCCGTTGCGGCCGCGCACGGATACGCTGATGGCGAGAAGCTCCCGCTCGATCTTGCGCTCGAAAATGTGAGACGGATAGTGATCAGTTCCGAGCTACCGGTCACGTTCGACATCGAGAGCGGCTACGGGACAGACGCGGTCTCCGTGGGCCACACGACTTCGCGGGCGATCGAGACGGGAGTGGTGGGTTGCAACATCGAGGACAGCTACCCGGAGTCTGGAAAGCTCCGGCCGGTCGCGGATCAGGTCGCGCGCTTGCGCAGCGCGCGTGCGGCGACGAAGCGGGGGCTCGATTCATTTTTCATCAATGCGCGGACGGACGTTTTTTTCCAGGCTCCTGCGAACGAGCATAGCCGCGGCATGCTCGAGATGGCCATTGATCGTGCGAACGCCTACGCCGATGCCGGCGCCGATGGGCTCTTCGCGCCCGGACTCATCGATCCGGTACTGATCGCCGAGCTGGCGTCGTCCATCTCTCTGCCGGTAAACATCATGATCGGTGAGGGCAGCCCATCGATTGCGACGTTGGCCGCTGCGGGCGTAGCGCGCGTCAGCCATGGGCCCGGCCCTTATCTTTCGGCGATGACGACGCTCGCCACCGCCGCTCGATCCGCTCTGCAGTATGCTCCATGATTGAGGCTGCGCCGCGCGATGAGCTGAACGTCCGCCTCCTGCTCCAGACAGGCACGCTCGGCATCAGGGACGTGATTTGCGGGGGCACGTGCCGGCACAAATCGCCAACCGAGTGTGCGACCGCCACGCACCTTGTCTTTCCCTATCGCGGCGTCTTCGTCCGGCATGTCGGAAGCGTGGCAACGGTGGCCGAGGCGAACCAACTCGTCTTTTTCAACGATGCGCAGGACTACGAGATCAGCCATCCCGTTGGAGGTGGCGACGCGTGCCTGTCGATCTCGACTGACCATGAGCTGTTGCGCGAGCTCAGTCCGCGCAACCAGCTCTTCGATGGGACGGCGGCAGTGTTTCGCCAGCCGCGGCGCGGGATCGACCCGAGAGCGCAGGCGCTGGTCGCGTTGCTCCGGCACAGTCTCGCCCGCGGCTCGATAGAGACTCTCGAGGCCGAGACGCTTACCCTCACGCTGATCCGTCGATCGCTGGGCGCGCGAACCTCGCACGCGCGCGCGTCGAGCTACGGACGCCAGAAGCTGGTCGACCGCACCAAGCTGGCGTTGTCGAGTGACCCCGCGCGCCGGTGGACGCTCGGCGAGATCGCCGGTGAGATCGGTGTATCGCCGGTGTATCTGACGCAGCTCTTCGCGCAGGTCGAGGGCATTCCTCTTTACAGGTATCAGCTGCGTCTCAGGCTTGCTCGCGCGCTCGATCTCCTCGGCTCGTACGACAGCCTCACGATGCTCGCGCTCGATCTCGGCTTCTCCAGCCACAGCCACTTCAGCGCGGCCTTCCGTCAACTCTACGGCAGAACGCCCGCCGAATTCCAGCGATCGGCACATCTTCGCTGAGCACGACCACGGCGAAAATCGCTGAAGATTCCGACAGCGCTGCAATCGATGCTCGCGACATCTCTGGTCACTCCTTCCAATCCTGACAACGGAGATGACCATGAACAACAAGACCTGCGCGGCGTGCGACTGCCCCCTGGATGCCAGTGCGATCAGCGTGACGATCGGCGGCAAGACGGTCGAAGTCTGCTGCGATGAATGCGCCATCGTGCTGAACGAAGCCCGTAGATCCATCGAGAAGGGAGCCTGAGCCGTGGCCACCACTCAGACCGCTTTCGTCCGACGGAGCGTCGACACCCCCTCGGGCAAGATCAGCTATCTCGAATCCGGCAGCGGGCCTGTCGCGCTCTTCGTCCACGGTGTGCTGCTCAACGGCCACCTCTGGCGCCACCAGCTCGGCGCACTCTCGGATGTGCGACGTTGCATTGCGGTCGATCTCCTTGCGCACGGGGAGACGGAGATCACACCGTCACAGGACGTCTCGGTGACGGCAAACGCCGCGATGCTGGTCGAATTCATCCATGCACTGGGCATCGATCGCGTCGACCTGGTAGGCAATGACAGCGGTGGTGGAATCGCGCAGATCTTCGCCGCGCGCAACCCGGATCGCGTAAGGACGCTCACGTTGACCGATTGCGACGCGCACGACAACTGGCCGCCGGAAGCATTCAAGCCGTTCCTCGCGAATGCAGCAGCGGGTGGCTTGCGCGGCGCCCTCGATGCGATGCTTGCCGACAAGAACCTCTATCGTAGCTCACAGGCGCTCGGGCCCGCGTATGAACATCCCGAGCGTGTCGAAGACCTCACCATCGAGACGTATCTTCGACCCCTCGTGCGCACCGAGCAGCGGACGCTCGATCTGCAGCGCTTTCTCGCGGCGTTCGACTCCGCGCACACGGTCGCCATCGAAACCGAGTTGCGCGCCTTGCAGGCACCCACGCTGATCATGTGGGGGACGAACGACATCTACTTCGGTATCGAATGGTCGCACTGGCTCGCAAACAACATCCCCGGAACCAGGCAGCGCATTCGAGCTCGAGGGGGCCTGTCTGTTCTTCCCGGAGGAGCGCCCGGCAGCGCTCAATGACGGGCTACGAGAGCACTGGGAGGAAAGCCAGAACTGATGGCGTCGGGTGGGCGCGAGAGACGCGCGCGCACCCGATACGGTGCGTCACGGGTCATCTTGATTTCAACGTGACTTCCCGCGACGCGCAAACGCCCGGGACCGTCGCGTTGTCGTTCTCTGGAAAGCACCCGACGACCCACGTTGTACCCGCGCCATACACGCGATAGTGCCAGACCCCGATCGCCTTCGCGTGAGGGGCAAGCCGCAACGTGTCGGGAACGTTGTCGCTGTGGCGATTGCCAAAGAATCCAGCACCAGCCTCGAAGGAGGGGGCGAAGTAGTCCATGCCCACCATCGGCTCTCCCTCGGATCCGACGGTAAATGCTCGCAGAGCCGGGGCTGAGTTCGTGTTTTCAACCGTCACCGTCACCGTGAGAATGGAGTCCACCGGCAGCGTGTCGGGTGTTACGGAAACCGAGATTCCAAGCCCGTCCTTCGTGAGGACGCTCCTTCCATTCTTGCTCAGCAAACAGCCGGGAAAGAGGAGAATGCTCGTCGTAACCAGTACGCAGACTGTGTTCACGTTGGTCCGTTGATAGGGACGTTTGACAAGCGCGCACCACAATCGAAGGCGTGTCCCAAGCCGTCAAGCTCGTGCCGTCTTGTCCGCGATTCCAAGGCATCTACCGTCTAAACATGAAGAACACCGCTCCGGCCATGCACAGCGCCGCCCAGAAATAGTTCATCTTCACCGGCTCGCGCATGTACAGCGCCGCAAACGGCACGAACACCGCGAGCGTGATCACCTCCTGGAGGATCTTGAGCTGCCCGAGCTCGAGCTGCGTGCTCCCAATGCGGTTCGCCGGCACCTGCAGCGCGTACTCGAACAGCGCGATCCCCCAGCTCGCGAGAATCGCGATGTAGAGCGGCTTGTTGTGCAGGTTCTTCAAATGCGCGTACCAGGCAAACGTCATGAAACAGTTCGAGGCGATCAGCAGCAGCGTCGTCTTGACGAGTACCGGCATGGAGATTTTCCAGGGAGAGGAGGTGACAGAACGCTTTTCCGCGCGCGGGTAATATAGGAGGCCACCTACCGAAATCGCGACGCCAACTTGCCCTCATCCGAATCAGTCGTGGAGTCTCGCAACATCGTCCGGCTCGTGCACCGCGCCCGCGCTCCACTGCTCGCGCTGCTCGCGGCCTGCGCCATCGTCGCGCTCGGAGCAGCGCGGCGCTCCCACGATCCCGTCATCGTCATCCCGGCCAGCGTGCTCGATTCGCTCAACAGCGTGTGGTCGATCGCGAACCGACACTGGAACGAGATCAGCGATCAGAACACGCTCACCCAGGCGCTCGGCACCGGGAAGCCGACGCAAAAGGAATATCTCGGCTGTCTCATCGGCGACAGCGACCCCGACACGTTTCGTGTGATCGGGCTCGTCCCTGCGCACGACATGAAGCGGTTCCAGTTTGCGGTCACCGGCAGTTGCGACAGCGTTCCCGGCGTGATCGGCACCTTCCACACGCATCCGTACCGCGCCGCGCCAACCGGCGAGGCGCTCAAGGAGCCCGGCCTGTCGAAGCAGGACCTGATGACGTTCATGAGCGGCACCGATCGCGCGCTCATTGTCGTCTGGGACGTCGACTCGCTGGACGTCGCGCTTCGAAGCGCCGACGGACGCGTCGTCCACCCCGCGCTCCTGCTCCCGCGCTGATACTTCCCCCGCTCTCCCTCGCGGCTACGTTTCACTCATGAGCTCCCCAGTCGTCCTCGAGTCTCCCCGCGCCCCTCTCGAGCGCGAGGGCGAGCTCGTCTCGTGGCTTAGGTCGCATGAATCCCTTCTTCTCGGGTTCAGCGGCGGCGTCGACTCGGCCTACCTGGCGTGCGTTGCGGTCGAGGCGGTTGGACCGGAGCGCTTTCTCGCCGTCATCGGGCGCAGTGCGTCCTATCCTGCAGAGCAGTGGAGGACGGCGCGAGACGTCGCGAGCCGCGCCGGAATAGCCGTGCTCGAGGTGGATACTCACGAGATGGACGACCCGCGCTACGTCTCCAACCCCACCAACCGCTGCTACTTCTGCAAGTCGGAGCTCTGGTCGGTGCTCGAACGCGTGCGCGCCGAGCGCGGGATCACGACGATTATCGACGGCACCAACGCCGACGATCTCTCCGATCATCGGCCGGGAAGGAAAGCTGCGGCGGAGCAGGGAATTCGCTCGCCGCTCGCGGAGCTCGGCTTTACGAAAGCCGACATTCGCGCGCTCTCGCGGACGCGCGGAATTCCGACGTGGTCGCAGCCATCGTCGCCCTGTCTGTCGTCACGGCTTCCGTACGGAACGCCAGTGACGGTGTCGCGGCTGTCCGCGGTGGAGCGCGCCGAGCGTTCGCTGCGCGCGCTGGGCGTGTCCGGCAACCTCCGGGTGCGGCATCACGGCAGCGTCGCGCGCGTCGAGTTGGACATGGCCGAGCTCGAGCGCTGGCTCGAGTCGGAGAATTCCGCGAGGCTCGGCGACGCCGTGCGCGCGGCGGGATTCGCGAGCGTCGAGATCGATCCTCGCGGATTCCGCTCGGGGTCGCTGAACGTACTCGCCGGCGTACACACGGATCGCGGAGCCAGTGCGCCTCTTTCTGGCTCTTGAGCTGGACTCGCGCGAGCGGCGTGCCATCTGCCAGGCGATCGCGCCGATGAAAAAGGCCGCTCCCGAGGCGAGCTGGGTTCGCGAGGAAAATCTCCATCTCTCGATCAAGTTCTTCGGTGAGCAGCCGGACACGGCCCCCCGCGAGCTCGTGAAGATCCTCTCCGGCATCGCGGCGTCGCAGCAGCCGCTCGACCTGCCGGATCAGCGGGCTCGGCGCGTTTCCAAACCTTCGGGCCCCCCGTGTCGTATGGATGGGCGTGCAACACGATCCGCGGCTCGAGCTGATGCACCACGACATTGAGGCGATTTGCGACGCAAACGGCTTCCCGCTCGACGCGCGCGCGTTCCGGCCCCACATCACGCTCGCGCGCGTCCGCGACGAGATGCCGGCGGCGAATGCGCGAGCGCTCGCAGTCGCCGCGCGCGCCGTGGGGTACAAGGGTGTGCAGCAGGTGCGGGTGCTCTCGGTGCTCGAAAGCACGCCTGCGCCGGGCGGCCCGCGATACGCGAACGTCGCGTCGATTCCATTCGGAGGTGGATGAGTCATGGGCGGATGCTTCAAGTCGATCGGATGTCTCGTCACGGCGGTCGTGTTTGCCACCACCGCGTGGTTCACTCGCGGCTACTGGACGCCGTATGTACGTGAGTACACACAGCCCGCCTTGCCCGCCCATGTGCGCACCCCGGGCACGTGGCAGCCGGCAACGCCCGCGGGCGCGGCTCGCGCCAGGGCGGTCGTCGATGGGCTCGCGTCGCGCAACGGACCCGTCTACGGAAACGTCGAGCCGGGCGACCTGATCGCGTTCGTCTTCCAGCAGCTCTCGCATCAGCTGCCGCCGTCGGCGCGCGATGTCGAGGCCACGGTCAGTGGCGATCAGCTTCTCGTGCGCGCCTCGGTGAATCCGAGCGACCTTGGCGATCTCTCCGCGCTCGGGCCGCTGGCCAACATGCTCGGCGACCGCGAACAGGTACAGTTCGGTGGCACGCTCGACATCGTGAAGTTGGGGCTCGCGGAGTACCACGTGCTTTCGTTCAGCATCCACGACTTCTCGATTCCGCACGCGATGCTGCCGCGGCTGATCAAGAGCTACTCGAAGGGCACCCGTCCGGCCGGAGTCGCCGACGATGCGCTGCCGCTGATCACGCCGGTACACATTGGCGATGTCCGCATCAAGAACAGCCAGATCACACTGTACAAGGTTGTACGGTGAGTCCGAAGATTCTCGTCGCCGACGACGAAAAGGGCATCCGCGCCGCGCTCGGGCAGTTGCTCGAGTACGACGGCTACGAGGTGCACTCGGTTCAGAATGCCGTCGACGCGATTGCCGAGTACGAGAAGTGGCAGCCGGACATGGTCTTCATGGACGTGAAGATGGGCGGCATTGACGGACTGGAGGCGCTCAAGCGCATCAGGATCATCGATCCCGCCGCCATCGTGGTGATGATCAGCGGGCACGGTACCATCCAGACCGCCGTCGAAGCGACGCAGCTCGGGGCGTACGACTTTCTCGAGAAGCCGCTGGACACCGATCGGATTCAGGTCACGCTGCGGAACGCGCTCCAGCACGTGGTGCTCCGCGAGGAGAACAGCCGCCTCCGCGCGAGCATCGAGTCGCGCTACGAGATCGTGGGGAAGTCGTTCGCGATTCGGTCGCTCATCGAGAAGATCGAGCGCGTCGCTACAACGCCCGCGCGTGTGCTCATCACGGGCGAGAATGGAACCGGAAAAGAGCTCGTGGCGCGCGCGCTGCACCGGCTCTCGCCACGCGCCGCCAAACCGTTCGTCGAGGTGAACTGCGCGGCGATTCCGAGTGAGCTGATCGAGAGTGAGCTCTTTGGTCACATCAAGGGATCGTTCACCGGCGCCATCGCGGATCGCACCGGAAAGTTCGAGCAGGCCAACGGCGGCACGCTCTTCCTCGACGAGATCGGCGACATGAGCCCATCCGCGCAGGCAAAGGTGCTGCGCGTGCTCGAGGATGGCGTCGTCAATCGCATCGGCAGCTCGAAAACCATTTCCGTGGACGTCCGCGTGATTGCCGCGACGAACAAGGAGCTCGAGGCCGAGATCTCCGAGGGGCACTTCCGCGAGGATCTCTACTATCGATTGAACGTGGTCCCGGTGGTCGTGCCTCCGCTGCGCGATCGGCGAGAGGACATACCGCTGCTGGTGCACCACTTTGCCGGGATACTCTCCGAGGGCGAGGGAATGCCGCCGCGCACGTTCAGCCAGGACGCCGTCGATCGCCTCGCCGCCTTCGACTGGCCGGGCAACGTGCGCGAGCTGAAGAACACCGTCGAGCGCATTCTCATTCTCTCCTCCGGACCGCGTGTCGGTGCGCCTGATGTCGATCGGCTGCTCGGACAGCGCGCGGCGGACACCACGAGCCTTGGTTCGCTCGCGGACTGCAAGACATTCGAGGAGTTCAAGGAGGCGGCCGAGCGCGCCTTCCTGCTCACCAAGCTCCGCGAGACGGACTGGAACGTTTCGGAAACCGCGCGTCTGCTGGACATGCCCCGATCGAATCTCTACAAGAAGATCGAGCGGTATGCGCTGGCGCGAGAGCACGCCTAGAGGATTCCAATGGCCACTGATTGGGACAAGGAAATGAAGAAGATCGACCGGCAGCTCGAGTCGATCTCTGACGATGCGCTGATTTCGACGTCGGGCAAGAAGCCGCCGGCGGAGAAGGCAAAGGCCGGCGATGTGCAGCGCACGACGACCACGCTCGGCGTGTTTGCGCGGCTGATGCTCGCGGTAGTGCTCGGACTCGCGATGCTCTTCTGGCCATACAGCGCGCGCTGCGGCCCGGGGTTGTTCGCCTTCCTCTTCGCGAGCGGGATGGTCGTCGTCGGCGGCGTGTGGAGCGCCGTGTGGACGTGGCGCCATTGCGTCTGCGCAGGCGCACATCCTCTCGCTGCTGCTCGTGGTGTGGGGGCTCGTGCTCGCCGGTCTGGAGATCCTGCCACGTACCGGCTACGCCACGCCCACGGCCCAGCATCCTGCAACGTGGATGTGCTCCTGACACCCTCACCGAACTTCAGCGATATTACGGCATGAAAACATTCAGGAATTTCGTCGGCGGCGCGTGGGTCGAGCCTTCGACGGGCAAGTATTTCGATAACATCAATCCGGCGGACACGACCGACCTCATTGGCCGCTTTCCTCTCTCCTCGGAGGCCGACGTCGCGAAAGCCGTCGCCTCGGCGAAAAAGGGATTCGAGATCTGGCGGAACACTCCCGCGCCCGCGCGCGGCGACGTGCTACGCAAGGCGGGAGATCTACTCGTCGCGCGCAAGGAAGAAATCGCGGAGTTGATGACGCGCGAGATGGGGAAGCCGCTCGCCGAAACGCGCGGCGATGTGCAGGAAGGGATCGACACCGCGTACTACGCCGCCACCGAAGGTCGCCGGCTCTTCGGGCACACGGTGCCGAGCGAGCTGCGATCGAAGTGGGCGATGAGCTTTCGTCGCCCGATCGGCATCTGCGGCATCATCACGCCTTTCAACTTTCCGCTCGCGATACCGACGTGGAAGATCTTTCCGGCGCTGCTGTGCGGCAATGCGGTGATCTTCAAGCCGGCCGAGGATGTGCCGCACACCGGAACGGTGTTCGTCGAGATTCTGCTCGAGGCCGGGCTGCCGCCGCAGGTCGTCCAGCTGCTCCATGGCGCGGGCGAAGTGGTGGGCGCAGCGATCGTGAGTCACCCGGAGATCCCCGCGATCTCGTTCACGGGCTCCACCGATGTCGGTGCGATCGTGGGCGAGACGTGCGGCCGGATGCACAAGCGGCTCTCGCTCGAGATGGGCGGAAAGAACGCGATGATCGTGCTCGATGATGCCGACCCGGACCTCGCCCTCGAGGGTGTGCTCTGGGGCGCGTTCGGCACCACGGGACAGCGCTGCACGGCGACGAGCAGACTGATTCTGCAGTCGAAGATTCACGACAACATGCTCGGCATGCTCGTGGAGCGCGCCAAGTCGATGAAGCTCGGCGACGGGCGCAAGAAGGGCACGGACGTGGGACCGCTCATCAATGAGGCCTCGCGCGCGAAGGTCGAGCGCTACGTCGACATCGGCCAGGCGCAGAATGCCGACTTGCTCTGCGGCGGGAAGCGGCCGAGCGGGAAGGCGGTGGAGAACGGCTATTTCTTCGAGCCCACCGTGTTCGCCCGCGTAGAGCCTGGATCGCGGCTCGAGCAGGAGGAGATTTTCGGGCCGATTCTCTCCGTGGTGCGCGTCGACACCGTGGACGAGGCCTTCGCGGTGAACAACGATGTTCGCTACGGCCTGTCGTCCTCGGTATACACGCGTGACGTTAATGTGGCATTTCGGGCACTTACCGAACTGGACAACGGTATTACGTACATCAATGCACCCACGATCGGCGCCGAGGCGCATTTGCCGTTCGGTGGCGTGAAGCAAACCGGCAACGGTCATTGCGAGGGCGGCTGGGAGGTGTACGAGTTCTACTCCGAGACCAAAGTCGGGTACGTCGACTTCTCGGGCACGTTGCAGCGCGCCCAGATCGACAACTACGGGGATGATGCTACGACGCTTCTGTAGTCTCGCGGTGCGCGGGATCGACTTGCAATCGGCCTGCGACCCACGGAAATTCGTCAGCAGTTGCCTCGCGGCCGACTGATCAGTCACCCGGAGAGCGGCGGTTCGCCGCAGCGCCGTACTCCACCGGATCAATCAGCCGCCAAACGATGGACTCCGATGTCCCATTCTCCCACGCCATCCGGATCGCGCGCCGCTTCCGATAAGCATCGGGCGGACGTTCTGCGCGCGATGAATCGGTCGCGATGGCGGATGGATGGGTTTTGGGAGTGGGCGAAGATCATTATTTTCGCCGTCGCGCTGTTCGTGGTCATCCGGACGTTCGGCGTCGAGGCCTATAAAATCCCGTCGGGCAGCATGGAGAACACGCTGTTGGTCGGCGATTTTCTCCTCGTGAACAAGGCGCTCTACGGCGCCGAGATCCCGTTTACCGACGTACGACTTCCCGCGATTCGCTCCCCGCGACGCGGAGATGTGATAGTCTTCCAGTATCCGCTCAACCCACAACAGAGCTACGTCAAGCGTCTCATTGGTCTTCCTCGCGACACGGTGGAGATGCGAGACGGCGAGTTGATTCTGAACGGGCGAAAGCTGAACGAGCTGTACGTCATCCACACGCATCCAATCGGCGAGCCAGTGGAGGAGGAGTTCCGCTGGCAGGATCGAGTATCTCATTCGCACGGCGCAGGCGCGCGAGGGATATCATCCGTCGCGTAACACATGGGGTCCGCTGATCGTCCCTGACAAGAGCTACTTCATGCTCGGGGACAACAGGGACAACTGCCTGGACAGCCGCTATTGGGGTTTCGTCGCGGATTCGCTGGTGAAGGGGAAGCCGCTGATCGTGTACTACAGTTACGAGCGTGACGCGACGCACATGTTTTCCTGGCTCACCGACATTCGTTGGAGCCGCCTGGGAACGCGGGTTCGCTGATCGGTTCGTCGTTCGGTTCGCAAGCGCGCGGTCGCGCATTCGTGCTGGTCCCTGCAGGAGTAGCCGCCCAGTATGGCCGTACCTTCGCATAAGAAGTCTTCGTACGACGAAGGGTCGCTGGACCAATATCTTCGCGACATCAGCGCGTATCCGCTGATCGATCGCGACGAGGAAGTGCGTCTCGCGCAGCTCATCCGTGTGAAGGACGCGGAGGCGCTCGACAAGCTCGTGCGCTCCAACCTGCGCTTCGTCGTCTCCGTCGCCAAGAAATATCAGAACCAGGGCGTCGCCCTCTCGGACCTCATCAACGAGGGCAACCTCGGCCTGATCCGCGCGGCCCACAAATTCGACGAGACGAAGGGGATCAAGTTCATCTCCTACGCCGTCTGGTGGATTCGCCAGGCCATCCTGCAGGCGCTGGCCGAGCAGTCGCGCATCGTGCGCGTGCCGCTGAACCGCGCGGGCACGCTGCACCGCATCGGCAAACGCGCGAACGCGCTGCTGCAGGAGCTCGGCCGCGAGCCCGACGCACGAGGAAATCGCGCTCGAGATGGACATCACCGAGGAAGAGGTCGCGAAGACGATCTCGATCTCGCAGACCCATCTCTCGCTCGACGCGCCGATGACGCCCGGCGAGGACAACCGGCTGCTCGACTATCTGCCGGACACGCTCAACGCCACGCCGGACGAGCAGACCTTCGAGAAGGCGCTCACCGAGGCGATCGAGGAGTCGCTGTCATCGCTGAAGGAGCGCGAGGCGAAGATTCTGCGCCTCTACTTTGGTCTCGACAGCGAGGAGCCGATGACGCTCGAGCAGATCGGCGCGCTGCTTGGCATCACGCGCGAGCGCGTGCGGCAGATCAAGGAAAAGGCGCTCAGTCGCCTGCGCCACGTCTCCCGCGCCCGCGCCCTCGAGAGCTTCCTCGGCTAGCTTTCCGATGGTGGATTCGAGCAGATTCGTCGCGTCGCGACGCCTCGATTCCACGATCTCGCGTTACCGGAACGCTCCATGGTTCAACTCAACCCGCAGGACATTGAACGTCCCTTTGCGCGGGGTACCATGCGACGCGTGCTGCCGATGCTCGGTCGCGCCTTCGCGCTCCGATGTCCGAACTGCGGCTCGCGCGGACTGCTGAAAAGCTGGTTCAGGATGAACGATCGCTGCCCGGCGTGCGGCCTCCGTGTGGAGCGCGAGGGAAACGACTACATGACGGGGTCGGTGATGTTCAATCTCGTGCTGGCCGAGGTCCTGTTCGCGCTGGTGCTGGTTGGGTATCTGGTGGTGGTGTGGCCGAAGCCGAATTGGGACGTGCTCGAGATCGTGGCGCCACTCGCGATGGCCGCCGCGCCGTTCGTGCTCTTTCCCTTCTCGAAGCTCGTGTGGCTCGCGGCGGATCTCGCGTTGCGCCCGGCGCATGCGAGCGAGCTGGTTCGTGGGCGAGCCGGGGCGTAAGACGACGTAGCCATCGCATAGGCGCGGTGGCCCGTGTCGTGGCCGCCCCGTACTTTTCGCCACCTATGCTCCGAATTCTTCACCGCCTCTCGTGGCTTGCGGCGGCCGTGCTCGTCGTGATGCCAGCGGTGAGTCGCGCCCAGACCGCGCCTGCCGGGACCGCTCCGGAGATCAGTGCCGCCGATCTTCGAACGCGCCTGTATCTCATTCCCGACGACTCGCTTCGCGGACGCCTTGCCGGCTCCGCGGGCGACTCAGTGGTCACAGCGTACATCGCCGCCGAATTCGCTCGCGCGGGACTCGTACCGGCCGGCGAGGACGGCGGCTGGTTCCAGACCGTGCACTTTCGGGAGCGCGGTGGCAGGGAGCCGGTGACGCCGGCGCGCAACGTGATCGGTGTGGTGCGCGGCAGCGATCCCGTGCTGCGCAACGAGTACGTGGTGCTCAGCGCGCACAACGATCACGTCGGGGTCGCGCGGCAAGCGGTAGACCACGATTCGCTTCGCGTGTCGAACTTTGCGGTGGCGATGCGCAAGCGCGGTACACCGGCGTCTGCGGTGCAGGCGTGGGCAACGCACGCGATCGACTCGCTCCGGGCGCTGCCGCGCGCCGCGCCGCGACTCGATCTTCAATGGCGCCGACGACGACGGATCCGGAACCGTCGCGCTACTCGAAATCGCGAAGGCGATATCGGCGATGCCCGCGAAGCCAAGGCGGTCGATCCTGTTCATTTCGCACACCGCGGAGGAAGAGGGACTCTTCGGCTCGGCGTGGTTCACGGATCATCCGACGGTGCCGCTCGACTCGCTCGTGGCGGAGCTCGACATGGACATGATCGGGCGCGGGAGTCCGGCGGATGTCGCGAACGGAGGCCCAGCCTACCTCGAGTTGATCGGCACGCGACGGCTCTCGACGGAGCTCGGCGACGTGGCCGAGCGAGTGGATGCTCGCGAGCCGATTCCGTTCAAGTTCAACTACGCGTTCGATGCGCCGGGCGACAGGGAACAGTACTACTGCCGCGCCGATCACTACTCGTACGCGCGCTTCGGAATTCCATCGATCAACTTTTCACGCGGCGATCACCCGGACTATCACGAGGTGACCGACGAGCCGCAGTACATTGACTACGACGCGTTGGCGCGCGTTGCGAGCTATGTGCGCGATCTTGCGCTGGCGCTGGCGAATCTCGACCATCGCGTGGCCGTCGATCACGCGAAGCAGAAGGATCCGCACGCGGCGTGCGTGCAGTAGCCGCATCCATCGCAGTCAACTCTTACCCGATCAGCGATCATGGCTCAACAGAGCTCGTTCGATGTGACCACCGGAGTCGATCTGCAGGAGGTCGACAACGCGGTGAATCAGGCGCAGAAGGAGATCACGCAGCGCTACGACTTCAAGGGCTCGCCGGCGAAGATCGAGCTGCAGCGCGCCGAGAACAAGATCATGCTGGAAGCCGAGGGCGACTATAAGATCGCGGCGGTGCTCGATGTGCTGCAGTCGAAGCTCATCAAGCGCGGCGTGCCGGTGAAGAATCTCGACATCGGCGAGATCAAGCAGGCCGGCGGCGACACGGTGAAGCGCGAGATCAAGCTCAAGATGTCGCTCGACGGCGACACCGCGAAGAAGGTCGTGGCGGCGATCAAGGACGCCAAAATGAAGAAGGTCCAGGCGTCGATTCAGGGGGAGCAGGTGCGGATCACGTCGCCGTCGAAGGACGAGCTGCAGGATGTGATGACGCTGCTGCGCGGCAAGGATTTCGGCGTGGAGCTCAAGTTCGGGAACTACAGGTGAGCGCGCAGAGGCTGTTCGCGGCAATGGTACTCAGCGCGAGCATCACGCTCGTGATGCCGGGACAGACGTCGGCCCAAAAGGCCGGCGCGGGGTTGAGCGCGAGCGAGCGCGCGGTCGTGAAGGCCGTCGACGCGCACAACGCGGACGCGCTCGCGCTGCTGATCAAGGTCGTCAACATCAACAGTGGGACGATGAACTTCGCGGGCGTGCGCCAGGTGGCGGACATTCTCGCGGCGCAGCTCAATTCTCTTGAATTCAAGACACGTTGGGTCGACGGCGCGCCCTTCCATCGCGCCGGGCATCTCGTGGCCGAACATCCGGGCCCGGGGCCAAAGCTCCTGCTGATCGGGCATCTCGACACGGTGTTCGAGCCTGACAACCCGTTCCAGAAGTTCGAGCGCCTCAATGACTCGACGGCGAAGGGTCCCGGGCGTGATCGACATGAAGGGCGGCGACGTCATCATCGTGTATGCGCTGCGCGCGCTCAAGGATGCGCGGGTGCTCGACAAGATGAACATCACCATCGTCTTCGATGGTGACGAAGAAGAGTCGGGATCGCCGCTCGAGCTCGCGCGCGCCGCGCTCGTCGAGGCCGCGAAGGGAGCGACTGCTGCCTTGGGCTTCGAGGATGGCGCGGGCGATCCGAAGACCGCAATGACCTCGCGCCGCGGCGCGGGGTCGTGGTCGCTGATCTCGAAGGGCACGCCGTCGCACTCGGGACAGATCTTCACGCCCGAAGTCGGCGCCGGTGCCGTATTCGAGTCGGCGCGCGTGCTGAACGAGTTCTACACGAAGCTCGGCCACGAGCAGTATCTCACCTTCAATCCCGGCGTCGCGCTCGGCGGCACCGCGGTGACGCTCGACTCTACGGGCACGGTCGGCAACGCGTCGGGGAAGGACAACGTCGTCGCGGAGCAGATGAAGGTGACGGGCGATCTCCGCACGATCTCGCCGGCGCAATTCGCGAAGGCGGAGTCGACGATGAAGGACATCGTCGCGCATCCGTTGCCCGGAACGCACTCCGAGATCACGTTCGAGACGGCTATCCGCCGATGGCGCCGACCGATGGGAATCGCCGCCTGCTCGCGATCTACGACAGGGCCAGCCGCGATGTCGGATCGGGGGGAGTCGTCGGCCGTCGATCCCGCGCACGCGGGGGCAGCGGACATCTCCTTCGTCGCGAACCTCGTGCCGATGTCGATCGATGCGCTCGGACTCTCGGGACACGACGACCACACCGACAAGGAGACGGCGGATCTGCGCATGCTTGCCGGTGAAGACGAAGCGAACGGCCGTGCTGCTGATGCGGCTATCGCGCTGAGCCCACGGATTGAACGAGGCCGAGGAGATTGCCGCAGCCGTCTTCGAAGGAGAAGGAGATGAAGGGACCCATGCTTTGCGGCTCGCCGCGACACGTGACGCCGCGCTTCTTGAGCCGTGCGTACTCTGTGTGTATGTCGCTCGAGGTGAAGGCAACCGCCGGTATGCCGGCATCGAAGCGAGCCTTCTGATAGATCTTCGACGGCGGGAATTCCGTTTTCTCGAGCACGAGCTCCACACCCTCGGCGCCTTCGGGAGACGAAACCGTCAACCAGCGCAGCGGACCCAGATTCATGTCGGTCTTCTTCGTGAAGCCGAGTTTGGTGGTGTAGAATTCGAGCGCATCGTCCTGGTCATCGACGCTGATGACCGACATTGTGATCTGCATGATAGACTCCAGAATTTGGTTGTGCCGGTGCGATCGGTAAGGCGCTGCGGTTGAGTTTCACCCCTCGATCGCACGCGCCGCGATTCAATTCGCGCGGAAGTCTAACGCGCTGAAAATGGACGATGGATGCGCCCATCGACCGTGAATTGGTATCATTCGCCGCGTCCGTGAGCGTCTCTGTCTTCAGCCGCAATTCACGCACTAACGGATATTGAGAGCACGCCCCTGACTGCTATTGTGGAGTTGTCGAAGTCCCACAACCCACAGCCAGGAGCGGCCCTCATGAAGCGGACGACGAAATATGTCGGGCTCGATGTGCATCAAGCTACGACTGTGATCGCGGTGCTCGACGAGCGAGGGCGACTGCTCGCGCGGAGTGTGGTCTGTACCGCGGCGGACGCGCTCATTGACTTCTTTCGCGGGCTCCGCGGCACCGTCCGCGTGGTCTTCGAGGAAGGCACCCAAGCCCAATGGCTGCATGATGTGCTGGTCCCCGTCGTGACGGAAGTCGTGGTCTGCAATCGCCGCGGAGATGTGCAGCAGGGGAACAAGGGCGATCATGCCGACGCTGAGCAGCTCGCCGATCGGCTGCGGTGGGGCGGATTGCGATCGGTCTATCATGGCAGTCCAAGCGGGGAGACCCTCAAGGAACTGGCGCGCACGTATCAGACAGTGCTGGAAGATTCCACGCGCACGATGCAGCGACTGAAGGCCGTGTTTCGCGCGCGCGGGATCCGAACGCCGGGCCAGCGCGTGCATCATCCGGCGGAGCGCGCGACATGGCTCGCCCAGCTGGCCCAGCCCGGCGCGCGGCTGCGAGCCGAGGCGCTCTATGCCGAGCTCGAGACGCTCACGCAGTGGCGCCGCACAATCCGGGTCGCGCTGCTCGCCGAAGCCAAACGGGATACTGCCTGGCGCGTGCTGCGCACGATCCCGTTTCTCGGGCCGATTCGCGTTGCGCTGTTGCTTGCCACGCTGCAGACGCCATGGCGCTTTCGCACCAAGCGCCAGCTCTGGGCGTATGCGGGCTTGGCGGTCGTGACGCGCGCGAGCGCCGAGTATGAGCTGACCGAGGGCCGCCCGATGCGTCGGCGGCGGCCTCCGCTCACGCGCGGGCTCAATCGCAATCACCACCCGCTCGTGAAGAACGTGCTCAAGGGCGCGGCCACCGCGGCGGCGACGCGCGCGGGGCCGCTCCACGATTTCTATGCGCGCATGGTCCTGCACGGGATGCGCGAGGAACTCGCCCGCGTGACGCTCGCGCGGAAGCTCGCCGCGATCCTCCTCCACCTCTGGAAAACCGGAGAGACGTATGACCCAGCCTATCTGAGCAGCACCACATCCTAGCGCACTCCAGGAGCTTTCCGGCGGGGCACTGAAGCCCACCGGCGACTTCAGGAGTCCACACGTGGGTGCGGGAGGCAGTCTCGGTCACATTGTTTCGCTCGGCGTCGTCGGCCGAAGCACTTCGCTAACCATAGGCCCTCCCGCAAGACCCGAATAAGCGTCAGGCCGACCCGTGCGGTCGAGTCTCCGATAGAACCATGGTCTGTCCCGCGCGACCCCAAGCGCTTCGAACACGTTGAGTTTGGCCCTGAAGCACGAGTGAGGCATCATGCAGAAGAAGACGTCACTGCGACCGCCATCGCACGGGAAACCCTCGCGCGCCAAGTCAAAGTCAGGGCTGATGGCCACCGCCAAACCGCGGCGGCCCTCCGCCGGGACGAAGTCCGCTCTTGACCATCGCTCTCATAGAACACTCTGAAAAACGAATCGAACGGATCGAACGGACTGAACGGACGCCAGTCGTGGCCCACTCTCGCGGCTGCCGCTCGCGCCGGCCGACATAGCCCGCATTCGCGCTTCGAACTCATCCGTTTCGGTCCGTTCGATCCGTTTATTTCGTCCGTCAGATTGTTACAGCCTCTAGGCGCAGTCGCAGACCGCTCGCGACTGGTACCAGGATATACGGCCTGAGCTACGCCCGCACTCACGACGCGGCATCAGTGTCGTAGCGCATCGCGATTTTCCACGACTTCTCTTAGCTTCACCGCATGCGAATTACACCAGCCTCCAAGCACCGCCACACGGCGCGAGCGTGCGTGCTCCTCGGCGCGCTCATGGTCACGAGCGGCTCGTCCGCAGCGCAGCGCCCCACGCTCTCCAAGAACGTGCGCGACTACGTCGCCATCGACACGCCCACCGTCGTGCTCACGCACGTTCGCGTGATCGATGGCACCGGCGCTCCGCCGCGCGAGAATCAGACGATCGTCCTTCGCGATGGCCGCATTGCCTCGCTCGGCGACGCCGCGTCAATCGAGTCGCCGGCTGGCGCCCAGGTGCTCGATCTCACGGGCAAGTCCGTGATCCCGGGGCTCGTGATGATGCACGAGCATCTCTATTACCCGACCGGTCCACAGGTCTACGGCAATCTCTCGGAGAGCTTCACGCGGCTCTACCTCGCCGGCGGCGTCACGTCGATGCGAACCGCCGGCAACTCGAACGGCTACGGGGAGATCAACATCGCGAGCGAGATCGCTCGCGGCGAGAAGCCGGGTCCGTGGATGGATGCCACAGCGCCCTATCTGCAGGGCCCGGGACTCGGCATCACGCAGATGTACGAGCTGAAAAACGCCGAAGATGCGCGCCGCATGACCGAGCTTCTGGGCCGACGCCGGGGCCACGTCGTTCAAGGCGTACATGAACATCACGCGCGCGGAGCTCGCGGCCGCGGTGAAGGAGTCGCATCGCCGAGGGCTCAAGATCACCGGGCATCTCTGCTCGGTCACCTATCGCGAAGCCGCAGCGATCGGAATCGACGATCTGGAGCATGGATTCTTCGTCGCCACCGACTTCGTGCCCGGAAAGAAACCGGATGTGTGTCCCGGGCAGAACGCCGGGATGACCGCGCTCGCAGCGGTGGACACGAGCGCCGCGCCCTTCAAGTCGCTGGTCGCCTACCTCATCGCGCACCACGTCGCGGTCACGTCCACGCTCACGATATTCGAGACGTTCACACCCGGGCAGCCGATGCCGCCCGGAATCGACGTGCTCGATCCGATTCTCAAGCAGCAGTTCGAGCAGTTCCACGAGACCGTGAACAAGAAGACACGAGTCGATATACATCGGCCTGTTTGCGAAGGAGCGCGCGATGGAGGTGACGTTCGCGCGCGCGGGCGGGCTCCTGTTGGCCGGCACGGACCCCACGGGCGCGGGCGGCGTGATTCCCGGCTATTCCGACCAGCGTCAGGTGGAGCTCCTCGTGGGCAGCGGTTTCACGCCGCTCGAGGCGATCAGGATCTGCACCCTCAACGGCGCAACCTACTTGGGCAAGGCGACGCGAATCGGATCGATCGCCGTGGGCAAGCAGGCGGATCTCGTCGTGATTGGCGGAAATCCCGCCGCGCAGATCTCCGACATCCGCAACGTGGAGATGGTGTTCAAACAGGGCGTCGGCTACGATCCGGCGAAGCTCATCGCGTCGGTGAAGGGTAAGGTGGGGCTCTTCTAGCGCTCATTCGGGGCTACGCGCCCTCGCGGCGCGACGGTAACTTTCCCGCATGCCCCCGTGCTCCGTGTCGCCCGAGTGAAGGTCGGCTTCATCACGCTTGGCTGCGACAAGAATACGGTCGACAGCGAGCGCTATCTCGCGCTCCTCGCAGACCACGGCGGTGAGTTTACGCCGGAGCTCGATCGACGCCGACGTGATCATCATCAACACGTGCGGATTCATCGACGCGGCGAAGCAGGAGTCCATCGACGCGATCATCGAGGCCGGCCGCCACAAATCCGACGGCCAGTGCCAGACGGTCGTCGCCGTGGGATGCATGGTCGAGCGCCACAAGTCCGAGCTCGCCTCCGAGCTCCCCGAGGTCGACCTCTTCCTCGGCTCGTCCGAGATGGACCGGCTCGTTCCCGAGCTCCTCGCGCGCGGAGTCCTCGATCCCGAATCGCCACTCATCGCGCACCCCGGCGTTCGCCTCTACGTCGGCGATCTGCCGCACGTGCGATATCTCAAGGTGAGCGAGGGGTGCGACCACGGATGCGCGTTCTGCGCGATCCCGCTCATGCGCGGCAAGCACCGCTCGTTCGCGCTCGACGATGTCGTGCGCGAGGCGCAGCTGCTCGAGCTCCAGGGCGCGCGCGAGATCAATCTTGTGGCGCAGGATCTCGCGCACTACGGGCGCGACCGGCGCGACGGCGCGGCACTCCCCGAGCTGCTTTCTTCGCTGCTCGAGGGAACTGCGATACCATGGATCCGGCTGCTCTATCTGTATCCCACGGGGATCACGCCGAAGCTGCTCGACGTCATGTCCCGCGAGCCGCGCGTGCTCCCGTATCTCGACATGCCGATCCAGCACGGATCCGACGCCGTCCTCGCACGCATGCGGCGTCCCGAGCGCGCGCACACGATTCGCGAGCGCGTCGCGCGGCTGCGCGCGACCGTGCCCGATGTCGCGATCCGCACGACGTGCATCGTCGGCTTTCCGGGGGAGACCGAGAGCGACTTCGCGCAGCTCTGCGAGATCCTCGAGGAGGTGCGCTTCGAGCGCGTGGGCGCGTTCACGTACTCGCCGCAGGAGGGCACCAGCGGCGCGCTGCTCGAGGACGATGTTCCGATGCCCGTGAAGCGCGACCGGCTGGAGCGCCTCACCGAGCTGCAGCGCGCGATCACGGCCGAGCGCTACGAGCGGCACATTGGTCGGCCCGTGCGCGGCATCATCGACCGCGCGGACGAGATCACCGGCGAGACGCTCGGCCGCACGGTCTGGCAGGCCGACGACATCGACGGGATCACGCGCTTTCGGGGAAGCGCCGCGCCGGGCTCGATCGTCGACTGCATCATCGAGGACGTCGTCGACGACTACGACTTCGTCGCGCGCATCGTCAGCGTGCACGAGGCGCCGGTGGCGGTGGCGCCCGCCGTGCGCGCGAGTCGCTCGCTCCCCGTGATGGCCGGCGCCGCGACCGCCAGCTACGGACGGTGAACGCGCGCTCGGCTGCCATCATCGCCCGCGCGCGCGCGGTCATGCCGGGCGGCGTCAGCTCGCCGGTGCGCGCGTTCGGCGGAGTCGGGGGCGAGCCGTTCGTGGTGGCGCGAGGGGAAGGGGCGCGAATCTGGGACGTGGATGACAACGAGTACATCGACTTCGTGCTCTCGTGGGGCCCGCTCATCCTCGGCCACGCCGCGCCGGCTGTGCTCGACGCGCTCGACGAGACGATGCGCCGCGGCACGAGCTTCGGCATCACGACCGAGCTCGAGGTGGAGCTCGCGGAGCTGTTGACGGAGCGGCTGCCTCACGTAGAGATGATTCGTTTCGTGTCGAGCGGCACGGAGGCGACGATGAGCGCGCTGCGGCTCGCCCGCGCGGCCACGGGGCGCGACGCGTTCCTGAAGTTCGACGGATGCTATCACGGCCACGCGGACTCTTTTCTCGTGCGCGCGGGTTCCGGCGTCGCGACGCTCGGGCTGCCGAACTCGCCGGGCGTGCCGGATGCGGTCGCGTCGCTCACGCGCGTCGCGCCGTTCAACGATGTCGAGGCCGTGCGGAGAATTGCCCACGAGCAGCCGCTCGCGGCGATCATCGTCGAGCCGCTGGTCGGCAATTCGGGATTCATTCCGCCGGACCCGGGCTTCCTTCAGGCGTTGCGCGCGATCGCGACCGAAACGGGCGCGCTCCTCATCTTCGACGAGGTGATGACGGGCTTCCGCATTGCGCCGGGCGGCGCGCGCGAGCGCTACGGCGTCACGGCGGACCTCACGACGCTCGGCAAGGTGATCGGCGGCGGACTGCCGCTCGCGGCGTACGGCGGCCGCCGCGATCTCATGGAGATGATCGCGCCGCAGGGCTCCGTCTATCAGGCGGGAACGCTCTCCGGAAATCCGCTCGCGATGGCCGCGGGGCTCGCGACGCTCAAGGCGCTCACGCCAGCGCTGCACGCGCGCATCGAGACCCGAACCGCGCGGCTCGTCGCGGGGCTGATCGCGAGCGCGGCCAGCCGCGAGGTTCCGTTCACTGCCGCGCACGCGGGATCCATGTTCGGCTTCTTCTTTCGGCGCGAGCCCGTGCGCGATTTCGCGAGCGCGAAGGACAGCGACGTCGGGTTCTTCCGTCGCTTCTTTCATGCGGCTCGCGAGCGAGGCGTCTATCTCGCGCCATCGCCGTTCGAGGCGGCGTTCATGTCGGCCGCCCACGGCGATGCAGAAGTCGACCTCGCACTCGAACGACTCGACGCCGCGATGCGCGCCGCGCGTGCGTAGACTCGCCCTCGGTGTAGTCATGACCGTCGTCGCGGCGTGCGGCGGGCGCGCACCATCGCCAAGCGGCGAGCCGCCGCACGTGGAGCGCGACACGATTCCGCCCAAGGTGGCCCCGGAGTCGCTGCCGCCGGAAAAGATCGAGGATGTGAATGCGCCGCAGGAGCCCGGGCTCCTGGAGAACTCACAGGTCGTGCGCATCGCGCTCGCCGCCGGAGTTCCGCGCGTGACGATTTCTGCCACGGGTGAGTGGAAGCTCTACGACAGCAACGGCGAGAGCACGCTGCTCCACGGCGACGGCGGCGAGCAGTGGATCATCGAGCCGGAGCGCGGCGGACTTCGCGCTTCGCGACTCGATGGCTCGCCCACCGGCGTGCGCCCCGCGCCGTTCATCGCGCGGTCGATCGCGCGCGGCTCGTACGTGGTCGTGAATGGAAAGAAATATCGGGGCGAGGTAGCGGTGATTCCCGCGCCCGGCGGTCTTTCCGTGATCAATCGCCTCTACATGGAGGACTACCTTCGTGGCGTGGTGCCGCTCGAGATCGGACAGCATTGCAGCGAGGACGAGCGCGCGGCGGTCGAGGCGCAAGCGGTGGCCGCGCGTAGCTACGCCTACACGCATCTCGTGAGCGAGCGCGAACGGCCGTACGACATGCTCGCGACGGTGCTCGATCAGGTGTACGGAGGAGCCGACGCCGAGGTGCCGCTCGCCGACCGTGCCGTGTTCGGCACGACGCGCATCGTGCTGACGTACAACGGGCGCATCATCAACGCGCCGTACCACTCGACGTGCGGAGGCACGACGTCGGCGGCGAGCGAGGTCTGGAAGGAGGGCGACGAGCCGTATCTCGTCGCCGTGAGCGACCGCATCCCAGGCACCGCCGACCGCTACTATTGCGATCCGTCGCCCACCTTTCGCTGGACTCGCACCTACGACCAGACGACGCTCCGCGCAGCGCTGGACAAGTATCTACGGAGCTACGCCGCGGTGCCGTCCGACGGGATCGGCACGATTCGCTCCGTGGAGGTGGAGAGCCACACACCATCCGGTCGAGTGCACATGCTCGGCATCGGCACCTCGCGCGGACATTTCTCGCTGCGCGGGAACGACATTCGCTTCGTGCTCCGCTCGGCAGGTGGCGAGATTCTCAACAGCACCTACTTTTCGGTGGAGAGCCGGCAGAATCCCGATGGCGGCCTGACGTCGCTCACCATCGAGGGACACGGGAATGGTCATGGCATCGGGATGTGTCAGTGGGGCGCCATTGGGCGTGCGCGCGCGGGCGCAGACTACCGAACCATCCTGCGCACGTACTATCCGGGGACGATGGTTGCGGCGGTTTCCAGGTAGCATCGGCGCTGCCGTCGGTTACGCGGTCGTTGCTCTCCTGGCCGCGACCGCGACCGCGAACGCGCAGAATATTTTTCAGCGCCTCGACCTCGACAAGCTGAGGCTCGAGGGGGTTGGTGTCGTGGCGGGCCCGGTGTCAGCCAGCACGATCGTGAGCACGAAGTCGTACGGCGTGCAGGCGGACTACGGCGAGATCGCGCCGCATCTGCGCGTCGGATTTTCGGGGAGTTTTTGGAGCTCGCACTTCGACGACAAGACCGTGGATCGCTTCATCACGCAGCTCCAACAGTCGCTCTCCAATCCCGAGGACTCGATCAAGTTTGACCGGGTGGAAGTGTCGACCATCTCGCTCGAGGCCGATCTTCGCTACACCCCCACCGCATCCCACGCCGCGGTGCAGCCGTACATTGGCGGGGGGATCGGGCTGCACATAGTGAACGCCGAGTCGAAGCTGATTCAGAATACGTTTGTGGAGAGCGCACTCGACAATATCGGGGCGGGGATCAGCGCAATCGCCGGCGTCGCCATTCTTCCCACGCATCGCCTGAGCGTGGGCGTCGAGGCGCGCTACACGGTGCTCGGAACCCTCCGATTCGGCACCGTTCGCGCCGGAGCGATGTTTCACTTCAGCCGTCCGACCCAGCCCAAGGTGTCCAGTCCATGAAGCCTGCCCTGCGAATCGGAGTGATCGGTGTCGGCGCGATCTCGCAGGTCGCGCTGCTGCCCACGCTCGCGCGCCTGCGTGGAGCGCAGCTGGTTGCGCTGTGCGACAACGATGGACCGAAGGCGCGCGCGCTCGCCGAGCGGCTCGATGTTCCCGATGTCTTCACCGACATCGACGAGATGCTGGAGTTCGACGAGCTCGATGCGGTCGTGATCTCGACGCCGAGTCACCTGCACGAGCCGCACGTGCTGAGCGCGCTCGCGGCCGGAGTGCACGTGCTGTGCGAGCGGCCGCTCGCGCTGACGGTGCGCGGCATCGAGCGCATTCTCGCGGCGGCGACGAGAAGCGACAAGAAGGTATCGGTCGCCAACAATCATCGCTTTCGGTCCGACGTGCAGGCGATCGCAGCCTTCCTGCGCGGCGGCGAGCTGGGGAAGCTCAGCGGCGTGCGCACGGGCTCGTACCAGGCGAAGCGCGCCGCGGAGGGATGGCGCCTTCGCCGCGCGGAGTCGGGCGGCGGCGTGTTCATGGAGCAGGGATTCGCCATGCTCGACCTCGCGCTCTGGCTCGCGGATTTTCCCGAGCCGGTTCGCGTCAGTGCGCACATGGACCGCGGGCGCGGCGCGAGCGCGGTGGAGGATGCGATGCTCGCGTTCGTCGAGTGCGAGCAGGGCAAGACCTTCGTGATCGACGTGAACTGGGCGGTGACGTCGCAGGAAGACCGCTGGTGGTTCGACATCCTCGCGACGCGCGGCAGCGCGCAGCTCAGCCCGTTCAAGGTGGTGAAGGCGCTCAATGCGACTCCCGCCGACGTGACGCCGCGCGGCGCCGCCGTGCGTGAGAGCGCGGTGACCCAGTCGTATCGCGCCGAGCTCGCGCACTTCCTCGCGGTGCTGCGCGAGGAAGCGAGCTACGAGCCGCCCACCGATCAGGTCGTGTTGCATCGCATTGCGGAGGCGATCTACCGGTCCGCGGACGAGGAGAAAGAAATCCGACTGTGATCATTCGCCGAGGGCTGTTTCCGCAGAGGGGAGAGTACGCGGCGCTTGCCGGCTCGACGCTCCTCTTCGCGATTGCATTTCCGCCGTTCCCCCTGCTCATTCCGGCGTTCTTCTGCCTCGTCCCATTCGCGGTTGCGGTGGCAACGCGCGCCGATCGCGCGGGGACGGTGCGCGAAGCCGCACGCCTCGGCTTCTGGTTCGGCATGCTCGGCTACGCCGCGAACCTGTACTGGATCGCGATCGCGCTCTCGATCTTCACGAAGCTCGCGATCGTCGGCTACATTGCGGCGCTGTTCGTGCTCGCGCCCGTCGTCGCGGTGGCGGCGATTGCGCTCTTCGTGCTGCGCCGCGTCACGCGGCTTCCGCTGGCGCTGCTCGTGCCGGTGGTGTGGGTGGCGTCCGAGGTGGTGCTGAACTACATGTCGGACCTCGCGTTTCCGTGGCTGCCGCTCGGGCTCGCGCTCGCGCGCACGCCCGTGCTCGCGCAGGCGGCCGATCTCTCCGGTGTGCGAGGGCTGAGCTTTCTCATCGCGGCGGTGAACGGGTTGATCGCGGATGCGTGGCTGCTGCGCGGCCAGCGTGCCGCGATCGCGAAGCGCCTGGTGGCCGCGATCGCCATCGTGGCCGCGATGGCGTGCTATGGTGTTTGGCGCATGCGAACGACGGAGGTCCTTCCGCTCGCGCCCGTTGCCATCGTGCAGCCCAATATTCCGCAGGAAGAGAAGTGGCAGGCCGAGAACCAGTCGCGCATCCGCGTGATTCTCGACGAGATCACCAACAAGCGACTCGCGACGCACGATGCGAGGCTCATTCTGTGGCCCGAGGCGGCGCTCCCCGGATTCATCGCGGAGCATCCCGAATGGAGCAGCGATCTGCGGCACATGGCGCGGAACGCACGCACGCCGATCCTCTTCGGGACACTCGACGTCGAGTGGCATGGGCCCGGCGACTACGACTACTACAACGCCGCCATGCTCGTCGACTCGATGGGCGTGCTCAATGCGCAGCCGCCGTACCGAAAGTCGTTTCTCGTGCCGATTGTCGAGCGCGTGCCATTCGTGAATCCGCGCTGGTTCAAGGGTCTGAAGTATTTCGGTGGCTACGGTCGCGGCAGGAACACCAAGCCGTTCGTCGTGTCGTTCGGCAAGGTGGGTGTGCTCATCTGCTACGAGTCGATCTTCCCGCAGCGATCGCGTGAGTTCCGTCGCGAGGGCGCGAATCTGATCGTGAACATCACCAACGATGCGTGGTTCGGGAAATCGCTGGCGCCGTACCAGCACGAGGCGCACATGGCACTGCGCGCGATCGAGAATCGGGTGGGGATAGTGCGCGCGGCAAACACGGGGATCTCGGGCTACATCGATCCGCTGGGGCGCATCCAGGGCGAGACGTTGCTCGATACCGCGGACTCACGGGTCTACAATGCCCAGACCACAAACGTGCTGACGCCTTACGTTCGCATTGGCGACTGGCTCGGCTCGCTCGCCTTGCTGGCGACGGTCGCGGGCCTCGTGTGGGCGCGCTTCTACCGTCGCGTGGCGTGACAGCACTCTCGGTCGGGATCGACGTCGGGGGAACCTTCACCGATCTCGTCTCGGTCGGGGATGACGGTGCCGTCGATTCGCGCAAACTGCTGACCACCACTACCGACCAGAGCGATGGCGTACTCGATGCGCTTCGACGCGCTCGGCGCGCGCGCCGGCCGGGATCGCGCGGCTCGTGCACGGCACCACCGTGGCGACGAACATGTTGCTCGAGCGAAAGGGCGCGCGCGTGGTGCTGTGCGCGACCGCCGGCGCCAGCGATCTGCTGGAGTTGCGGCGACAGGAGCGCGCGTCGCTGTACGATCTCACGCGCCACCATCCCGCGCCGCTCGTGCCGCCATCGATGACGGTGGCGATCGAGGAGCGGATGACGCCGTACGCCGTGCAGAAGCCGCTCGAGGCAGGTGCGATTGCGAGCGCCGTCACTGCGGTGCGCGCGGCCGCGCCGGAAGTGATCGCGATCGCGCTGCTGCATTCGTATCGCGACGACTCGCACGAGCGCGCGCTCGCCTCCGCTCTGCGCGCAGCCGGCATCGAGGCGGACATTGTCTGCTCGGCCGACGCGCTTCCCGAGATTCGCGAGTACGAGCGCACCACGACGACGGTGGCCGAGGCGTACCTGCGGCCGGGCGTGGCGCGATACCTGGCACGTCTAGGGGAACGGCTGCGCGCGAAGGGATATCCCGCGCTCTCGGTAATGACCTCGCTCCGGCGGAATGCGCGGCGCGGATGCGGGGGCGAGGAGCGCGGCGGCACTCGCGCTCTCCGGGCCGGCGGGCGGCGTCGCGGGGGCGGCGTACGTGGCGCGGCTGGCCGGCTTCCCGAATGCGCTCACGATCGACATCGGCGGCACGAGTGCGGACGCGGGACTCGTACTCGACGGGGAGCCGCTCACTGAAAGCGGCGGCGAGATCGCGGGCGTGCCGATCGCGCTTCCGCGCGTGCTCGTGGAGACGGTGTCCGCAGGCGGCGGAAGCATCGGCTGGATCGATGACGGCGGCGCGCTACGCGTTGGGCCGCGGAGCGCCGGCGCCACGCCGGGGCCCGCGGCGTTCGGGCGCGGCGGCATGGACGCCACCGTCACCGACGCGCAGATCGTGCTCGGGACGCTCACCGCGCGCGCGATCGGCGTCGTCGCGCTCGACGCCGAGGCGGCGCACAAGGCCGTCGGACGCCTCGCTGCGGCGCTCGGCGTTGCGCCCGAACGCACGGCGCGCGCGATCGTGCAGGCGGCGGATGCGGCGATGGCGCGCGCGCTCCGGCGGGTGAGCGTCGAGCGCGGCATCGATCCGCGCCGGTGCGCGCTGGTCGCGTTCGGGGGCGGCGGTCCGCTGCACGCCTGCGCGCTCGCGGACCACCTCGGCATTCGCACCGTACTCGTGCCGCCGTTCGCCGGCGTGCTGAGCGCGCTCGGCCTCGCGATCGCGCCGGAGCGCCGCGATGCGCTCGCGAGCGTGATGCGCAGGGCGCACGAACTCTCTGCCGCGGACACGCGCGAGCTCGATGCGCTGCTCGCGGCGCGCGCGCGCGGAGACATGTCCGCCTCCGGATCGACGCAGCGCTGGCTGCGCGCTGAGGTACGTCGGCCAGGGGCACGAGCTGGAAATCCCCTTCGCGCCGGGCGAGGAGGGCGCAGCGCTCGCCGCTCGCTTCGCGGCGGAGCACGAGAAGCGAATGGGCTTCACCCTCGCGCAGGATGTGGAGGTGGTTGGCGCGCGCATCGCCGTCTCCGGCGCCGCGCGCGAGGCGGTGTTCGCGGCCCCGAACTTCGCCGACGTCACGCGCGGCGGGCCAGCGGTGATTCCGCTGTCCGACGCGACGATGTTCGTCGCGGATGGATGGGTCGGCACGCGCGCTGCCGATCGGCGGCTATCTCATGGAGCGCACCGCGTGAGCGACTCGAGTACGGCAACCTTCGACGAGCTCCTCGAGCTCGAGGTGATGGGCCACGCGTGGTCGGCGATCGCCGAAGAGATGGGGAGTGTTCTCGTGCGTGGCTCGTTGTCGCCGAACATCCGCGAGCGCCGCGACGCGTCCGCCGCGCTCTTCGATGCCGGCGGCCGCATGGTCGCGCAGGCGGCGCACATTCCCGTGCACCTCGGCGCGATGCCCGAATCGGTGCGCGCGGTGCGGGAACGCTCGCCGCTGCCTGGTGACGTGTTCATCCTCAACGATCCGTACACGGGTGGGTCGCACCTCCCCGACCTCACGCTGGTGGAGGCGGTGGAGCTGGACGGCGAGATCGTGGGCTATGCGGCCGTGCGCGCGCATCACGCGGACGTAGGCGGGATGAGTCCCGGGAGCATGCCGCAGGGTGCGACGGAGCTCGTGCAGGAGGGACTTGTCCTGCCGCCGGTGCTCATCTCGCGCGACGGCGCGATGCGCGACGACATTCTCGCGATCATCCTCGCCAACGTTCGCACGCCGGACGAGCGCAGCGGCGACCTCCGCGCGCAGATCTCTGCGTGCGCCGCGGGGGCGAGCGGATTGCGCGAGCTTCATTGCGCGCGAGGGACGCGAGCGCGTGGCGGCGTCGGGGCGCGCGCTCATTGACTACACCGCCCGACGCGCGCACGCGGCGATCAGCGCGCTCGGCCATCGCAGCGGAAGCGGCACGGACATTCTGGAGGGCGACGGAAACTCCGAAGCGCCGGTCACGGTGTCCGTCGCGCTGCACACGCGCGGCGATCGGCTCGTGCTGAACTTCGCCGGAACGTCGCCGCAGGTGCGCGGCAACGTGAACTGCCCCCTCGCGGTCACGCGCGCGGCCGCGCGTGTTCGTGCTGCGAACGCTGCTGACCGATGACGTGCCGACGAACGACGGCATCGCGCGCGCCATCGAGATCGTCGCCGAGTCGGGATGCGCGGTGAACGCGCGCTGGCCGGCCGCGGTGGCGGCGGGGAACGTCGAGATGTCGCAGCGCATCACGGACACGATTTTCCTGGCGCTGGCGAACGCGGGGCTCGACGTCCCGGCGCAGGGGCAGGGGACGATGAACAACGTCACCTTCGGCGGCGACGGGTGGACATTCTACGAAACCCTTGGCGGCGGACAGGGCGCATCGTCGCGCGGGGAAGGACCGAGCGCGGTGCACGTGGGGATGAGCAACACGCGCAACACTCCCATCGAGTCGCTCGAGTGGGCGTACCCGATACAGATCGAGGAGTACTCGATTCGGCGCGGCAGCGGCGGAGCCGGGAGTCACGCTGGCGGCGATGGCATCGTGCGCCGCTACCGCGCGCTCGAGCCGTGCACGGTCACGCTGCTCACGGAGCGCCGCCGGCGCGCGCCCGCGGGCGCGGCGGGAGGCGAGAGCGGCGCGGTGGGGAGGAATCTTCTGAATGGGCGGAGCTGCCGCCCAAGTGCCGGGTGCAGCTCGTGGCGGGGGATGTGCTCACGATCGAGACGCCGGGCGGCGGCGGCTGGGGCGCGGCGCCCCGACGTTGACGCACCCGCGCCCGTCAGCCAACTTCGCCGCTCTGGATCCTGACCTTACCTCAACAGGCAGATCAGGACGCTAAAGAGTGTGCTGTTCGCGATCTCCGGAGTGGGCATCGTCGCGTTGCCGGTCTCCGCGCAGGGCACGACCTCGTCCGCTCCGCCGCCCGTGATCGATGAACCCGCCCGGCCTCTTCGCGACTCCGTGCTCGATTAGCTCGCAGGATCGTGGAGCTTCGACCGATCAAAGAACGAGTGGCTCTCGCGGATGACGCAGAAGACCGCGTGGAGAGTGGGTATCGTTCGCGGACGAGACGTTCCGGCGTTCGTGACGCACGCCGCGCGCCGATCGGCGACTCAGAATCGCGTGACTCTCCGTCTTACGGCGCACGGCCTCGTTCGTCCCACTCGATGCCGCGTGGAGATGAGTGCCGAGAGTTGCGCGATGGCGTGGTCGCAATGTCGTGGATGGACAGACCGCCGTCGAGCAGCGCGCCGGTAACCAACCAGCCCGCGTAGTATGCCTCGCGCCCAAGACCTGTGGTACCAGTTCCGAAGGTGAAGCGCTGAGCCGTCGCGGCCCCGGAGTCCGAAGTGTGCTGTCGAATCCCGTTCAGGATGGCAACCCGACGCGCGTTGGCAGTGTCGAGCCACCCCTGCGAGCCGCCGACATAATGAATCGACGGATGTCCCGGGATGAGGCGTTCGGAGACTCTCATTGCCAGCCCCTCGGAGATCACGAGCTCGGGGAGACTCATCTCGTAGCCGCTCGTAATGTTCGCGTATCCGTGCGAGTGGTGCACGGCATGCGTGAGCTCGTGGGTGAGTGCGCCGAGCGCGTCTCCGGCCTCCAGCGGAATTGCGATCGTCTGCGTTCCATCCGGCCCGGGGAATGCGAATGCATTGCCTTCAAAGCCGCCGACGAACACGAGCAGCCTTACGTGCGTGTCACCTCCGCAACCGAGAAGGTCGACGACCTTTCGAAATACCGTGTCCGGAGCGAATTCGAGAGCGGCGGCTCCTCGTCGGATCCTGGCGAGTGCGCCAGGATAACGATCCCAGGCACCCTCGAGGAGGCGCCGGGCGAGTGTGTCGCCGAACGGGCCGGGCGGTCGCGCGGCGAAGCCGTAGAGGCGTTGCCACAGCGCCCATTGGGCATCGAGGTCGAGCGGAGTCTTGGAAGCGCTGTCGAAAAAGGCGAGGAATTTCCCGGAGAGATCGACGACCGTCACGTGCGAGCCGTGCGCGGCGCTGTCGACGCGCGGGCCGGAGCCGCCTCGCGCCCTATTCTGCGCTGGCGTCTCCACGCCGGGCCTGTCTCCCGTAAGGCGCTGGTGCGACGTGCAACCGGCAGCGACGGCGAAGGTGAGCGCCGTACACATCAGTATCATGCCCGTGAGTCGGACCATTGGAGTTCCTCGCGCTCGTGAACCGGAGATCCGTCGGCGCCGGCCGACGGAGAGCCTCCCGCATTTGACAGTCGCGCTGCAGAAGAGGTTTGCATTGCTTTCTTAAACAAAGTACTTTATAATGGTGAACGAACCCTTCGGTGACGACCTATGCAACTCTCGACCCTGCTGAAAAAGCCGAGCGCCTTTCTTCCGGTGGCGATGTCGCTGGCGGCCCTGGCTATGGTACTGGTGACCCTCGCGACGTCCGGAATCGTGCGCGAGGCCGACGAGGGGACTGCCGCACACATCTTTCAGCTGCTCATGGCTGCCCAGGTGCCGATCGTGGCCTACTTTGCGATCTCATGGCTGCGCGCGCGCGCCTAGACAGGCACTGCTCGTGTTGGCCCTCCAGCTGGTCGCCGCGCTCGCAGCACTCGCACCCGTGTTCCTGCTCAAGCTCTAGGGCCAGACTGAGCTCGTGCGCCCGGCTCGTACGGACGGAGAAGAGACGTGAATTCACACAGACGCATCGCGCTCGCGCTCTCCACATCGATCGTGGCGCTGATGGGATGCCGACGACACGACGCGAGTGACTTCTGGCTCCTCGCGAAATCGTACCGCGTCGTGTTGCATCTCGCGCAACGACCACCGCTCACACCCGAGCAAGAGGCTTCCTTCGCCCCGGTAGCCGACAGCGCGGTGTTCATCCTGAGGCCCGACTCGGTGCGTTCCGACGGTGCGTTCGGCACCTATCAGGCGGATACGCGGCACTTTCCCGTCGTCTTGCGCGGATGGGCGATTCCACATTTCTCGCGACCAGGAACGGCGAGCATTGGGAGACCCGTCTCAGCGGTGCAGCGACGGATTCCGGAATCCAGCTGTCGGGAGAGCGGAGCCACGATGTCGTGACCGGCACCTGGCGGTCGCGCTCATCGAATGCCGCGCACGGCGATTTCACTATGTCGCCCGGCCACTAGGCTGACGCGGCGGGTTTCGCCAACCATTCGACTGTCTCGGATGCGCACGAAAGACTGCCTCCACTCGACGGCAGTCTTTCAATGCGATCGGCCATCGCGATCGAAGCTACGGCTTTTTCGCGTCCGGCACGTGGTGCGTCTGCTTCACCGTATCGGTGTGTACCGTGGTGTCGGACTTCACGACGGTCGTGTCTCGAACCTTGGTGGTGTTGATCAGCGTGTCGACGCCCTTCACGGTCTCCTCGTGATTTCCCTTGCATGCGGTGGAGCCGACGATCACTCCGAATGCCGCTACCATGGATGCAAGCTTCAATGCGCTCATCGTACCTCTGGATCGGGAAACGAAACTGCTCACGTCCGCTCGCAATGGCAGGTCGGACCATCTACCCATAGCAATTCATGCGCCTCGACGCGGCACTCCGTGGCGCACTCGTGCACGGCGTAGCGCCCCTACCCGTCAGCGGCATTGCCCCCAGCGTTCCCGGTGCAGCTTCCGCACCCTCACGCCGTTTCGGGAGCCCAGCCGATGATCGCCTCCGCCATTCGCCTGCTCGTTGCAGCCGCCGCCATTGTGTCGTTTGCCCCCGTTCCCGTCTACCCGGGCGCGATACTCGACGTGGCCGCCTCGAAAGAGGCGTCCGCCGCACACCCTCAATTTCCGTATAAGGTGTACGAGACCCCGGATTCGTATGAGAAGGTCGTTGCCTTCTACAAGGGCAAGGGTGCGTCGCAGTCGGAGCCCGTCTCGGTCGGGAACGATGCAAATCGGAAAATGGCGATGTTCTCGGCGAGCGACAGCACGATCGCCATCAATTGGCCGGCAGTCGTCAAGGACAAGAGCGGGAAGATCATCTCGCGAACCGGGACCAGGATCGCGATCGGGGACTGATGCGGCGGTAGGCAGCCGAAGGTCGCGGCGTTCCCGGGCGGGAACGCGCAACCGCGCTACCGTCCGCGGTCCGAGTGCAGTCGCGTCAGCTCATTCAGCGCAGGCTCGTACTCAGGCTCGTCCGCGAGGAGCTGCTTCAGCATCGTGATGGCTTGCTGCACGCGTCCCGCATCGCGCGCCTCGATCGCGCGCGCGAATAGCAGCGTGGTCGTGTACGATGCTTTCTGCGTCACCTCGCGCGCGCGCTTGCCCTCCTTCGGCAAATCGGCGAAGTGCATGTCGTGCCCCAGGTGCTCCGACAGCTGGCCGATGAGCGCGGCGAGATTCGCCTGCTTCCCCTCTGCGCTCGCGGTATGCTCCACCTGCGCGGTCGCGACGTCGACCATGTACGCGTTGATGCGGATCGTGCCATGCCCGTCGCCCGTGAATCCACCGCGAATCACCCACTGGGCGCCCAGAATGCGTCCGACGCGCGAGGCAGTCTCGTCATCCACGCGCGCCTGAGCATCGAGTTTTTGCGATGAGAGCGCGCGCCTGAGGCGCTGCGGCTCGACGGTGCGAATGGCGGGGTTGCGCGAGAGCTCGATGAGAATGAGCTCGGGTATTCCGCTGACGAGGGGGGCGAGCGCCACGCGCTCATCACCAACGACGCTGTTCGCAAACGGGAGAGCGCCCACCAGGGGCCATGACTCGGGATGCTGCGCCGGCAGTCGAACCGCGCTCGCGGCGAGCATCGCGACGAGCGTCGCGAAGAGCATCGCGGTCCAGCGGGCGTTCGAACATCGGCGTCGCATGCTGCCTCCCCGGCTACACGGTGTGCGTCGTCCCCTCCGCGGCAGCCAGTACCTCGAGGCGCGCGCCCTTGTCCTTCGCGCGCTTCTGGCATGCCGCAACCTGCTCGCTTACCGCGGTGTCGGAGCGTTCGGGGTGGTGATGAAAGAGCACCAGCCGTTGCACTCCCGCGTCGAGCGCGAGGTCCACGACGTCTTCGTACCGCGAGTGTCCCCATCCGCGGTGCCGCTCGTACTCGTCGGCCGTATACATCGCATCGTGCACGAGTAATGACGCCCCGCGCGCGAAGGACACGAGCTGATCCCGCCATCCCGGAGCCGACGCATATCCGTCGGCGTCGCCGAGCTCGTTGTCCGAAATGTAGACGAGTGCGGAGGCGCCTACGTTACCGTCCGTAATTCGATATCCGGTTGCGCCTCCCGGATGACGCAATGCGCACGTCTTCAGGGCGTAGCCGTCGCCTCGCTCCACCTCGTTGAGCGCCCGAAAGCGGACCTGGGCAAGAAAGGCATCGAACGACACCGGAAACACGGTGGCGGTCATCTGCGCGCGGAGTGCGGACTCGATGTCCGACGAGCGCCCCCGGCGCGCCGCGAACGGTGAATTCGTGCCCGGCCGCAAACAGCGGAGCAAAAAACGGAAGCCCCTGGATGTGATCCCAGTGCGCGTGGCTCAGCAGAATATCCGCGACGATCGGCTTCCCATTCGCGCGATCGAGCAGTGAGCGCCCGAGATGACGGATGCCCGTGCCCGCGTCGAGAATGAGTAGTGCATCGGTGCCCGTGCGAAGCTCGACACACGGCGTGTTGCCGCCGAAATACGCGGTCGATGCGCCCGGAGATGGCACCGATCCGCGCGTTCCCCAGAAGGTGAGCGCGAGCGTCATGCGGCGCTCACGCGCTCAGACTTTCACTCGCGCCAGCGCCTCGAGCCCTTCGCGGTTGGCCACGGAGATCTGGCGGCGCTCGACGTCGATCAGCCCGCGGTCCTGAAAGTCGCGCATCGCGCGCGAGACGGTCTCGCGGCTTGCGCCGATCATCTGCGCGATCGTCTGGTGCGTGAGGCGCTTCTCGATCACGGTGCCGCCGCTCTCTCCCGCCGCATCGAGCAGCAGGCGCGCGATGCGTCCGTCGACGTCGAGCAGCACGAGCCGGCCGATCTGCTCGTCCGCGCGGCGCAGGCGGCGCGACAGCTCCTGCAGGAGCGCCCACGCCACCGCGGGGGACTCGAGCACGCGCCTCCGGAAGTCGTCGCGATGCAGCACGAGCAGCGTCGCATCCTCCATCGCGATCACATGCGCGGAGCGCGGCCGGCTGTCGATGAGCGAGAGCTCGCCGAAATGGTTGCTCACGCCGAGGATGCCGAGGATTACCTCGCGGCCGTCCTCGCCGATGAGTACGACCTTGACGCGTCCGGATCGGACGATGAAGAGCGAATCGCCCGGATCGTGCTCGAAGAGGATGACGCTCCCTTTGGGGTAGCTCCGCTCCCGAGTCACCTCTGCGAATTTGGAGAGCTCGGCGGCGTCGAGGCCGCTGAGGAGGGGCACGGTGGAGAGAAAGTCCGCTGTTTCCACGGGCACGCGGGAGAGGGGGAACAACGATAGCGGGGCGCTGCGTTCAGTCAGAAGCTACGGGCACCGCAGGCCGCTGTCAAACGCGCCAACTCTTTGTCAGCTTGTCTTTTACCCCCTCCCGGCGCTATCTTTCAAAGCTGTCCCCGACTCACCCTCAGAGCGCCCGAGGCATCAGAGATGAAAGCAGATATCCATCCGACGTACGCGACGGCCACCGTCAAGTGCGCCTGCGGCAATACGTTCACGACCCGATCCACGCAGTCCGAAATCCACACGGACATCTGCGGGAACTGCCACCCGTTCTATACGGGCAAGCAGAAGCTGATCGACACCGCCGGTCGCGTCGAGCGCTTCCGGCAGAAATACGGGAAGCCGGCCTGAGCATCGATGATCGGCTCGAAGAGGCGCTCGCCAGATTCGCAGAGGTAGAGGGCGAGCTTTCAGCCGCTCCGAACGGGCGGGACCCGGCGCGATTCGCTGAGTTGGGGCGAGAGCACCGGCGGTTGGCGCCCGTGAAGGAGTTGGCCACGCAGCTTCGGAAGTTCGAGAGCGAGCTCGCGCAAACGCGCGAGCTCGTTGTCGTAGACGACCCGGAGATGGCCGCGGAAGCGCGCGCGGAAGAGGCGGTGCTGGTCGCGCGCATCGCCTCGCTCGAGGCCGAGCTCGTGCCGCTGCTCCTTCCGCGCGATCCGCTCGACGACCGCCCAGCGATCGTCGAAATTCGCGCGGGCACCGGCGGCGACGAGGCCGCGCTCTTCGCCGCCGATCTCTATCGCATGTACACGCGCTACGCCGAGCATCGGCACTGGCGCATCGAGACGATCTCGCACTCGGACGGCACGCTCGGCGGTCTGAAGGAAGCGATCTTCAAGGTCGAGGGCGAGGGCGCGTTCGGCCGGCTGCGCTGGGAGAGCGGTGTGCATCGCGTGCAGCGCGTGCCCGCCACCGAGAATCAGGGACGCATCCACACGTCGGCGGCGACGGTCGCCGTGCTGCCGGAAGCGGAAGAAGTGGATGTGAAGATCGAGGACAAGGATCTGCGCATCGACGTCTTCCGCTCATCGGGACCCGGCGGACAGAGCGTGAACACCACCGACTCCGCGGTGCGCATCACGCACATCCCCACCGGGAATCGTGGTGAGCCAGCAGGATCAGAAGTCGCAGCTGCAGAACAAGCTGAAGGGGATGGAGGTGCTGCGCTCGCGCATCCTCGACGCGCGGCTCGCGGAGATCGAGTCCGCGCGCTCGCGCATGCGGAAGACGCAGGTGGGCACCGGCGATCGCTCGGCGAAGATCCGCACGTACAACTATCCGCAGAATCGCGTCACCGATCATCGCATCGGCTTCACGTCGCACGAGCTCGCGCGCACGCTCGATGGCGACCTCGACGAGCTGATGAATGCGCTCGCGATCGCGACGCAGGAAGAGAAGCTCGATGGTTGACGCGACTCGCGGCGCGACGCGCTCGGGGAACGGTCGGCGCGCTGGTCCGCGAGATGGCGGAGCAGCTCGCACACGCGGGGATCGCGGATGCGAAGCGCGAGGCCGGCGACATCGTCGCGGCGGTGAACGATGTGCCGCGCTTCTGGGCGCTGCTGCACGAGGACGAGGCGGTGAGCGACGAGAGCGCGGCGCGCTGTCGTCGCGCGGCGCAGCATTGGAGCTCGGGCGCGCCATTCGCGTACGCTGTGGGACGATCCGCGTTTCGGTATCTCACGCTGCACATTGACGAGCGGGTACTGATTCCGCGGCAGGAGACCGAGATGCTGGTGGACGAGGTGCTCGCGCGCGAGACGACTGGCCTGGCGATCGACATCGGGACGGGCTCCGGGGCGATCGCGCTCGCGCTGGCGAGCGAGGGCCGGTTCGATCGCGTGATCGGCACCGATGTCTCGAGCGGCGCGGTGGCGGTGGCGCGGGCGAACGGCGTTCGCCTCGCGACAGCGCTCACGGCGCCCGTGGAGTGGCGGGAGGGATCCCTCCTGTCGCCCGTGGCGAGCGAGCGCGCGCGGGTGCTGGCGTCCAACCCACCTTACATTTCGCTCGACGAGGCGCCCGCGCTGCCTGAGTCGGTGCGCGACTGGGAGCCTCCGTTCGCGCTCTTCAGCGCCTCGGGCGGAATGGCGATTAGCGCCAGTATCGTTCGCGGGGCACCGGATGTGCTCGTGCCAGGTGGGCTGCTGGTGATGGAACTCGATTCGCGACGTGCCTCGTTGGCGGCGGAGCTCGCCCTCGCCGACGGCCGGTATCGCGATGTCTCGGTGAAGCTCGACCTCACCGGACGCGAGCGTTTTCTGATTGCGAGACGAAAGGACGAATGACTGTGTTGGAGGATAAAGCGAAAGAGCTCGGCCGCCTGATCGGCCAGAGTGCGGAATACAAGGCGGTGAAGCGCTCGAACGACGCGCTGAACCAGGACAAGGATGCGGTGACATTGCTTCGCCAGATGGAGCAGATACGCATTGACGCGCAGAAGATGATGGAGCGCGGCGAGCAGCCCACCGAGGAGATGGAGAACAACCTCGACGCGCTGCTCAGCCAGGTGCAGGGAAAGAGCGTGTACCAGAACGTGGTAGCGTCGCAGGAAAACTTCGAGAAGGTGATGGCGCGAGTGAACGAATGGATTCTCGACGGCATCAAGAAGGGCGCGACCAGCTCGATCATCACGCTGGCGTGACCGTGGCGCGCGGCCGGCTGGTCGTCTTCGAGGGGCCCGAGGGGGCGGGGAAGACCACGCAGCTTCGCCTCGTCGGCGAGTGGCTGGCCGCGCGGCAATTGTCGTTCGTCGCAGTGCGCGAACCCGGCGGCACCGCGCTCGGAAATGAGATTCGCCGCCTGCTCCTCGAGCCCGGTCGCGAGATGAACGCGCGCGCCGAGGCGCTGCTGTTCATGGCGTCGCGCGCGGAGCTGATTGCGGAGGTGGTGAAGCCTGCACTCGCGCGCGGAGAGCTCGTGCTCGCCGATCGGTTTTTTCTCTCGACGTACGCGTATCAGGTCGTGGGTCGCGGACTTCCGTTCGATGAGGTGCGCGCCGCGAACAGGCTCGCCACCGCGGGGCTCGTACCCGATCTCACGATTCTGCTCACCGTGCCCGCGGCCGTTCGTGATGCGCGCATGGTTGCGCGCGGAGGCGCCGATCGCATCGAGAGCGCGGGCGATGCATTTCACGCGCAGGTGGAGCGCGCGTTCAACGATTGCGCACAGCCCGCGTGGCAGAGCGCGCATCCCGAGTGCGGGCCGATCGCCGCGATCGACGCATCAGGAACCGAGAGCGAGGTGCTGGACCGCGTGACGTCGGTGCTGACGGCCCGGCTGCCGGATGTCTTTCCCGTGAAGGGAGGCATGGCTCGTGTCTAGCCCCGAAATGCCGGCCGCCAGCACGGGCCGCCTGCGTGCTCGCGCGATAGTCGCCGTTGCCGCGCTCACGCTCGTGCTCGTGCTCGGAGGATGGTTGCTGCAACGCGGGCTTCATCGCGACAACGGCTCCTACGAGCGCGCGCAGCTGTTCGAGGAGGTACGTGCGCACGTCGCCAGGGACTTCGTCGACTCGATTCCGGACGGCGACATCTTCCGCAAGGCCGCGGAGGGGATGGTGCGCGAGCTGCACGATCCGCATTCCGGGTATCTCTCGCCCGACCGCTTTCGCTCGCTCGACGAGAGCACCAGCGGTCACTACGCGGGCATCGGCATCCAGATCGACGTGCGCGACGGGTGGATCACCATCGTCGCTCCGCTTCCGGGCACTCCGGCGGAGCGCGCGGGAGTGCAGCCGGGCGACCGCATCGTGTCGATCGACGGCAAGAGCACGGAGGGCTGGACACAGGACGACGCGCGCGGCGCGATCCGTGGAAAGACGGGCTCCAACGTGGAGCTTCTGGTCGAGCGTCCCGGCGTGACCGCGCGCATACCGTTCACGCTCGCGCGCGGCGAGATCCGAGTGCATTCGGTGCGTCACGTCTCGATGATCGCCCCCGGAGTCGGCTACCTCGACCTCACGATCTTCAGTGACTCGAGCGCGAACGAAGTGCGGCAGGCGGTGACGCAGCTCCGTTCGCAGGGAATGAAGACGCTCGTGCTCGATCTGCGGGCGAATCCGGGCGGGCTGCTCGAGCAGGGGATCGAGGTGGCCGATCTCTTTCTCGATGCCGGCCAACCGATCGTGTCGGTGCGCGGGCGCACGCTCGCGCAGACCTACGCGGACCGTGCGAAACAACAGTGGCCCGATCTCAAGCTCATCACCCTGCTCGATGACCACAGCGCGAGCGCATCGGAGATCGTCGCGGGCGCGCTGCAGGACCACGATCGCTCGGCGATTCTCGGCTCGACATCGTACGGTAAGGGAAGCGCGCAGTCGGTGTTTCGCCTCGACGACAGCGCGAGCGCGCTCAAGCTCACCACGGCGCGATGGTTCACTCCCTCTGGGCGCAGCATTCAGAAGCCGCAGCTTCCCGCCGCGGGCGAGGATGACGATGACGGGGGGCCAAGCCCCAACGCCGGCACCGCGGCCGACAGCGGTTCGGAGCTCCCGCTCGCGAAGCGCATCCCGTTCAAGACCGACGACGGTCGCGTGGTCTATGGCGGCGGCGGGATCACGCCCGATCTGTTCGTCGCGCCGTCGGACTCGCTCAACGGCACGCGCGCGTTCTGGCGGATGATCGGCGCCGGTGCCCCCAAGTTCCGCGATGCGCTCACGGAGACTGCGATCGCGGTGCGGAGTGCGCACACCGTGCGCTCGGAGGACTTCGCGCTGACGGGTGCACTGCGAGAGTCGCTCTGGCAGCGGGTCGCCGCGAAGGGGATCAGGCTCGATCGCATGCACTTCGATTCCGCCGGCGCGGCAGTCGATCGCCTGCTGGGTCTCGAGATCGCGCGCTACGCGCTCGGACCCGAGGCGGAATTCAAGCGGCGGCTGCACGACGACCGCCTGATCGCTGCGGCGATCGAGCTGTCCACGGGGGCCGAGTTCGAGAACGATCTGCTGCGCCGTGCGGGGGCGCGCCGGGCGGCGAAGCGCGAGGACGTACCGCACACGACATGATCGCTCGCGTGTTCGTGGTGGGCGCAGGCCGCGCGGGACGGGCGCTGGCGCATGCGCTGCGCGTCGCGGGCGTGGACGTCGTCGGTCTCCACGGCCGCCGGCCCGATGCAGGCATCACGTGGGGCGAGTGGCCCGAGTCACTTTCCGCCGCGACGGTGGTGCTCGTCACGGTGCGCGACGCGGAGCTCGACGGCGTGCTACGGAGCCTTCTCACCGCGCCGCTCGGCGCCGGCGCCGTGGTGCTCCACGCGAGCGGAAACATGGAGCCGCCGGCGCTCGACCTCTTGCGCGCACACGGCCACATTGCGGGCACCTTTCATCCGCTGCTCCCGCTCACCGATCCGACGCGCGCCACGGAGCAGCTTCATTGCGCGTGGATCGGTATCGATGGCGACGAGGATGCGCGAGTCGTGTCACGCGAGCTCGCGGCGGCGGTCGGCGCGCGCGTGCTCGAGATTCCAGCGGGACGGAAGGCGCGTTACCACGCGGCTGCGGTATTCGCCTCGAACTTTCCGATGGTGCTGCTCTCCACGGCAATGCGGCTTCTCACATCCGCCGGAGTGAGCGAAGATGCCGCGCGCGGTGCGCTCGGCGCACTGCTCGTGTCGGCCGCTCAGAATGCAAGCGCGATGGGCCCGTCGGCTGCACTCACCGGTCCGGTTGCGCGCGGAGATGTCGACACGGTGCGCGCGCATCTGGACGCGCTTGCGGATGTGCCCGAGATCCTCGAGGTCTATCGGGGCCTCTCGCGCGGGGCGTTGTTGCTGGCCGCGGAGGCGGGTACGGACTCCGCGCGGCTGGAAGCGGTGCGGCGCGCGCTGGACGAGCGCGCGCCGTCCGCCTAACTGGCTGGTCCGTCGAACACCTTCACGCCCGCCGGCACCTTGAACACGAATGCCTTCGCATCCACGGGCGCATTGCGTGAGAACTTCGTGACCGTGATGCGTCGCACAACGCCGCTCTGATCCACGGTTTCCACGCGGCGAAGCAGCGCGTCTCCATCGTTGACCCAGAGCGTCACCTTCGAGAACGGCGACGATGTGCTCTTCGGCGTGAGCACGACCGCGTGTGTTGCGCTGCCATTGATCGTGGCGGCCGCGCCGCCAGACACCGTGTAGCTCTTGCGCGGTGCCTCGAGGAACTGCGCCGCAAAGTCCGTTGCGCCCGCGCCCTCCGCGCCGACCTTTGCGCGAATGACCTGCCCCGGATTCGTGCTCGGGAGGTACACCCACACCCACTGACCGTCGCTCACGATGCGGTCACCCGGCGGATCCGCGAAGGTCACCGCGAACCGCGACGGCCGCCGCTGCTGCAGCTCGCCCTGCGACGTCACGGTGGTGCCCGTGAGCGAGTTGTCGATGGTTTGCGAGAACGAAATGCGCGCGGTCTTCACCGTCGCGTAGGCCGCGACCGCGCGATCGAGCGTGCTGTCGGCCGACTGCGCGGCGAGCGGCGAGGCAGCGAGCGTCATTCCGAGCAGCGCCGAAGCGGTGACGATTTTGCGATCGATGATACCCATGCGAGATGCTACCCCGCCGCGTGTGCGACGGTCCGGGGCGGCGGCGTGAGCGTGCGCCCGATCGCGGCCGCGATGGTACGCAGCTCACCAACGAGCTGCGCGAACTGCTCGGGGTACAGCGACTGCGCGCCGTCCGACAGCGCGCGCTCGGGATGTCGGATGCACCTCGACGATCATGCCGTTCGCGCCCGCGGCGACGGCGGCGCGCGCCATCGGGATGCACCTTGTCGCGAATCCCCGTTCCGTGACTCGGATCGGCCGACGATCGGCAGGTGCGACAGCTGCTGCACGATCGGAATCGCCGTGAGATCGAACATGTTGCGCGTCGTCGGGTCGAAGGTGCGCACGCCGCGCTCGCAGAGGATCACATCCTCGTTCCCTCTCGGCGAGCATGTACTCGGCGCTCAGCAGCAGGTCGTTGATCGTCGCCGCCATGCCGCGTTTGAGCAGCACCGGCTTGCCGATGCGTGCCGACGGTCTTGAGCAGCGAATAGTTCTGCATGTTGCGCGCGCCGATCTGAATGCAGTCGGCATACTCGGCGACGAGCATCGCGCGCCCTCTTCGTCCATCGCCTCGGTCACGATCGGCAGCCCGGTTTCCTGGCGCGCGATGCGCGAGAGTTCGAGACCGCGCTCGCCGAGTCCCTGGAACGAGTACGGGCGAGCTGCGCGGCTTGAACGCGCCGCCGCGCAGCGCACGAGGCGCCGGCCGTCTCCACGGCGCGCGCGGCAGCGACGATCTGCTCCTCGGACTCCACCGAGCACGGCCCCGCGATGATCACGACCTCGTCGCCGCCGAACGCCACGCCGGGCGCGATGGTGACGATCGTGTTCTCGGGCCGCCACTCGCGCGACACCTGCTTGTACGGCTTGCGTGACGTGAATGACCTGCGCGACCCCCGGCAGCGCGCTGATGCGCGAGCGCAGTCGACGCGTCCATCGTTGCCGACGAGACCGACCGCCGTGCGCTGTGCGCCCGGCATCGGCCGCGCCTGGTAGCCCATCTCCTCGATCACCGCGACGACCGCGTCGACCTCCGCTCGGCGGCGCCGTGTTTCATGACGACGAGCATTACCGTTCCTCAATGTCAGTGGACCAGCCGTCGACGGCCAGCGTTACCTCGCCCGAATATCGCAGAGCGACGATTTCGAGAATGTCTTCCGCCAGAACGGGCGGATAAAAATGCGTGAGCACGAGGCGCCTAGGCTCGGCGACCTCCGCCATCACGCCGACCTGCGCCGGCGTCAGGTGAGTCGGCACGGCGAGCGGCTCCGGCAGCGAGCACTCCGCGAGCAGAAGGTCGCAGCCCCGCGCCCACTCCGCCACGGCCGTGTCGAAGCCCGTGTCACCCGTGAACACGATTCGCGCGTTGCCGCGCTCCACGGAATATGCAACGCATTCAGCCGTGTGGGGCACCTTTGCGCTTCGATCGTGACGCCGTCCGCCGAGTTCGGCCCGCTCGCCCGGCGCCAGCTCGCGCACCGTCACCGGGAAACCGGGATCCTTCACGTTCGCTCCGTAGATCGCGGCGAACTGCTCGATGAGCTGCGCCGTGCCCACGGGACCGATGATCTTGAGCGGCGCGGCGCGGGCGGAAGCACGCCGAATCGCCACGCGAAGAGCAGCGTCGTGAGATCGCGCGTGTGGTCGGGATGAAAGTGCGTGAACGCGACGTGCGTGATCCCGAGCCAGTTCGCGCCCAGCTCGCCCATGCGATGGACGACGCCGCTGCCGCAATCGAGGAGGAGCGTCACCGCGCCCGCCTCCAGCAGATATCCCGCGTTCAGCGCGCGTGCGATAGCAGATGCCGTGCCCGTGCCGAGCGCGGTGAGACGCACGCGGCCCGCCGCCGGCGTAGACTCGACGCGGGGATCTCGCGCTCCGCCTCTTCCACGGCCGCGCCGCGCATGCGCACGCTCACGAAGGACGAGACGCCCGGCTCCTGCATCGTCACGCCGTACACGGCGTCCGCCGCTTCGGTGGTCGTGCGCGGATTGTGGGTGATGACGATGAACTGCGTCTGTCACTTGAATTGCGATCAACATGCGCACGAAGCGGCCGATGTTCGCATCGTCGAGCGGCGCGTCGACCTCGTCCAGCAGGCAGAAGGGGCTCGGCTTCGTGAGGAAGATGCCGAAGAGCAGCGACAGCGCGACGAGCGCGCGCTCACCGCTCGAGAGCAGGTTGATGCGTTGCGTGCGCTTGCCGCGCGGGCGACGCGTGGATCTCGATGTCGCAGTCGAGCGGCGCGTCGGGATTCTCCAGACGCAGATCGCATTCGCCGCCGCCGAACAGCGACATGAAGATCTGGCGGAAGTTCTCGCGCACCTGGGTGAACGTCGCGAGGAACAGCTCGCGCGCCGTGATGTCGATCTCCCGAATGGCCTGCTGGAGCGACTTCTTGGCATCGGTCGAGATCGGTGCGCTGCGTCGTGAGGAAGTCCTGCCGCTTGGACTTCTCCTCATGCTCTTCGATCGCGAGGACGTTGACGGGTCCGAGCGCTCGACCTCTCGCGCGCAACGACTCGGCCTCGCGCGCAGCGACGTCGTCGTCGAGTCGCACGGGGGCCTCGGCGAGCATGTCTTCGAGTGGGCGGCGCCACTCCGCCTCGAGCCGTTCGCGAATCGCGGTGCGGCGCCCGCCGAAGCTCCGTGTGCGCAGCTCGGCGTGGTGGAGCGCGTCCGTGAGCGAGTGCGCGGCCTGGTGCGGCCGCGTCGCCGGCGTGCTCGACTCCTGCAGCGCTCGTCCGCTGCGATGCACGCCGCGCTTCGGCGTGTCCGAGGCGGCGCTCGCGTCGGCGAGTGTTGCCTCGCGCGCTTCGAGATCCATGCTGCCACGTCGCCATCTGCTCGGCGAGCTCGCGATCGGCCTGCTGAGATATCCGAGAACTCGGCGCGCAGCGCCTCGAGCGCGCGCCCGCCGCCGATCCTCGGCCTGCAACCGGCGCTCGCGATCCTTCGCGTTCTGCAGTCGCGCCTGCGCTGCGCCTCCTCGACCTGCGCCGGTGCCGCGCTCTCGCGCGCGAGCTCCTGCGCGCGCTCGGCTCGCCGAGCAGCGTGCCCGCGCCCGTGGTCGCTCTCGGCGCGCTCGAGCGCCACAGCGCTTTCGCCGCGCGCGACGCTCTTCGTCGAGCGCGTCGCTGTTCGACGAGCTCCTCGCGGCGACGTCTTACCGCTCGTGCTGCGAATCGTCAGCTCCTCGACTTCACGCTACGGCGCGCTGGCGGCGGCGTTCGATCTCGCCGTGATGCTCGGCCGCACGACGCGCACTCGTGCTGCGCGGCCTCGCGCGCCTCGATCGCCTTCGCCACCTCGGCCTCGGCGCTCTGGAGCATCGCGCGCGCAGCGCGTCGGCCGTCGCGCGTCGCGTCCTGCGCGCGCCGCATTCGGTCGCTGCGCGAGTTCGATGCGCGCAGCCTCGGAAATCTCGGCGCGGCGGCGCAGCGGACCCGGGCCAGGCGCGCTGCCCGGGGAGCCACACTGCGCCGCGCGCGTCGACGAACGCGGTGCCGTCTTCTTCCTGCGTCACGTGGCCGAGCAGCGCGCGAACCCACGACTTCGCCGGTCCGCCGCGTCCACGCGCTCCGACAGCGCGTCGCCCGACTCCGACTGCTCCTGCTGCGAGCACGTCCATCGGCAACAGCAGCAGCGGACCCGGGTTGACGCGCGCATGCCACGCGCGAATCGCGCATCGCGGCCGCGCGATCGCGCACGAGGATCGCGTGCACGGTGTCCCCGAGGAATCGCTCGACGCGCCTTCGCCGATGCCGCGCCCGTCGACACGAAATCCGACAGCGGGCCCTACGACGGCGCCCTCGCCGAATTGGTCGCGGTCGCTTGAGCAGCTGGGCCGCGGCGGGGGCGAGGCCAACGCGCTCGCGCTCGAGCGCCTCGAGGCCGTGCACCTTTCCCTGCAGCGAGGTCCACAGCTCCTCGGTGCGCAACCGCTCGCCGCGCGCGGCGCCCTCGCGGGCCCGCGCCGTCATCGGCACGGCGCGCGCGTGCGTCACGCTCGCGACCATCTCGGCAGCGGCGGCGTCGGCCTCCTCCTTGTGCCGGTCCGCGAGATGCAGCTCGTCGGCCGCGGCCTTCACCGCGTCGGCGATCTGCTCGCGATCGAGCGCCAGCTGGTCGCCGCGTTGCGCGAGCTCGCGCTGCTCGCGCTCGGCGCTCTCGCGGTCGAGCTCCAGGCGACGCCCTTCGTCGCGCAGTTCGCGCGTGCGGCGCTCGCTCTGCTCGAATGCCTGGCGCGCGTTCGTCACCGACGTCCGCGCGCCTTCTTCGGCGCGTTCACGCGCGGCGAGTGTTTCGCGAGCGCTCGCGAGCTCGCTCCTCGAGCTCGACCCTCTCCTGCGCCACGGCGTTGCGATCCTCGGCGAGACGATTGCCGAGCTCCTCGCCTGACTGCCGCTCGGCGTCGGCGCGCGCGCGACGCGCCAGCGCGTTGCGCTGACGCTCCTCGGCCACCTTGAGTTCACTCTCCAGCGGCATCGCGTTCGCGCGCTGTTCGCTCACAAGGCGTGAGCAGCTCCGCACGTCCCGCCTCGGCGGCGGTGCGCGCGCCGTACGCGCTCTCGCGCTGGCGCTCGACCTCGTGCACGCGATCCTCTGCGACCGGCAACGCCTCGCGCAGCGACGCCGACGCTGCACCTCGAGACTCGCAAGCTCCGTCTTCCACGCCTCCATCTCGCGCGCCACGAGCGAGATCTCGACGACGAAGCGCTTCGCCATCAGCTCGCCGTGACGCTCGGCGCTTCTTGCGCTGACGCGCAAGCGAGCGGACCTGGCTCTGTACCTCGGAGACGAGGTCGTCGAGCCGCGAGAGGTCGACCGTCGTCTCCTCGAGGCGGCGCGCGGTGGTGCGACGGCGATCGCGATAGAGCCCCACGCCGGCGGCCTCCTCGAACAGCTCGCGGCGGTCATCGGGGCGATCGGAGAGCAGCGCGTCGATCATCCTGCTCTCGATCACCACGCCGCTGTCGGCGCCGAGTCCCGTGCCGCGGACCATGTCGTGGATATCGCGCAGGCGGCACGATGTGCCGTTGAGCAAGTAGTCGCTCTCGCCGCTGCGCGACAGGCGGCGCGTGATGACGACTTCCTGGAACGGGACGGGAAGCGCGCCGTCTTCATTGGAGAAGTGCAGCGACACCTCGGCAATGTTCACCGGGCGTCGCGACGACGAACCCTGGAAGATCACTTCTTCCATCTTCGCGCCGCGCAGCGTCTTCGCGCGCTGTTCGCCGAGCACCCAGCGCACGGCGTCGGATACGTTCGACTTGCCGCATCCGTTCGGGCCGACGACCGCCGTGACGCCCGGGTTGAAGACGATGCTGATGTGTGATCGGCGAACGATTTGAATCCGTGCAGCTCGAGCTTGGTCAAACGCACTAGTACGTTCTCCCGGTCCGAATCGTCACGGTCGGCTTGTCTCCGTTCGCCTTAAAGCTAGTGACCAGTGGCTGCGCCTGCTCGATTCCTCGAAACGCTCCTGCGTAGAGCGACGCAGTTCCATCGGCCTGCAGCAGCGAATATACGGGAAGTCCCCTGGTGAGATACGCGCGTACGAACATCGACGCCTGATCCTGAGACACGCCCTTTTGGATCAACACGGCGTACGGGAGCCGCACGATGTGCGCCGCCTTCGCGTTGCGATAGTGCTTCGCGCGAACGGCGCGCAGCAGCGAGTCGGCGCCGGCGGAGTCGGGGGATGCTCCGGCGATCACGACATACGAGAGGCGGCCGTCGGCCCGCGCGTACGGCGCGAACGTCACGACGGGGAATCCGCGTCCCGACGCCTGATCGATCTCCCCGTTCGCGCCGGTGACGCTCGAGACGTCGGCCAGCACGACGGCGTACGGAGTTGCGGCGGCGGCGTTGCCAGCGCTTGCGCCGGCGACCGCCACGGTCGTGTCGGCCGGCGCTGCGACGGCGCCGGCGGCACTGGACGCGGCCGGTGGTGCGGACGCTGGCGCGGGCGCAGGCGCCGGGGACGCGGCATGCGCGGCGGGACGCGTCGTGTCCGTTCTTGCACCGAGGAAGTCCGACGCATCATTGCGCGACATCATCGATCGCGTGATCCAGGTGAGAAGCGCGGCCGCGATGAAGGCGCCGAAGACTATCGCAACCCAGAAGGTGATCGACTTCGCGCTGCTGATGATTGGCACGGAAGGAGCGGTGACCTCCTCGATGCGCGCCCACGGTGGCACGATCTCGGACTTCCCGGTGTTCCCCAGCCGCTTGCGCGACTCGCGCGCATCAGGCTCCTCGCGCACCGCGCTGTCGTCGATTGCCTGGGCAACCTCCTCGGCGTCCGCCGGCTCATGGACCTCAATGCCGGCCTCGCCCATGTCACCCAACGCGGCGGCGTTGCTCCAGTCGTGGAACGAGGGTCGTCGCGGCACCGAGGGTTCATCCGGATCCTTCGGCTCAGGTGCGGGCGGCGAATGCACGGCGGTCGCCGGAGCCTGCACCGTCGGCGCCGGGACGAAACTCGGAGGCTCCGCGGGGGTCGGAACGGACGTCGAGGCGGGCGGCTGGATCGTGGCGCCGGTTGGCGGAGTGGGCTTCGGCGACGACATCGGAAGCCGTGCGTGCGCGAGCACGCGGGTGCCGGGCGCCGCGGCCACATTGCCGACGAGGACGACGCCGTCCATCACCTCGATGATCTGCGAGAGCGCGCTCGACTCCGCCGGCGCGACGATGAGGAGCAGTCCTTCGGCAGCGCGAAAGCCATCGAGCAACTTTGCCCAGCGATCGCTGCTGAGGAGCGCCTCGTGATCGATCGGACTCGCGCCGCTCGGGAAGATGATCAGGTTCTTCGCTGGATCTACCGTGTAGGCGATCTTGTTCAGAGAGACGCCGTAGAAAAAGCTGTCGATCAGGCCGTAGGGGGCGTCCATTGGCACGAGGTCCTCGAGCGGCCCGAGCTCCCCCACCGCGTCGGCCACGGCGACGCGCCGGCGACGCGCCTGTACGCGCGCGATGCCGAGCGCCACCTCTGCCGCCGTCGATGGATTTTCGCCGATCACCACGGCGCCCGCGCACGAGTCGAGCGCACTGGCATGCTGGTAGCCTTCGGCCTCCCAGTGCGAGAGGATCGGTCCTAATGGCGTCGTCATCAGGGTGCTCCTTCGTAGACCCAGTACGACTTTCCGGACGTGCGTGCGGCGCTCTCCGCCTCTTCGCGCGTCGCGAAGGGGCCGATTACGACGCGGTAGATCGTAACACCATTGCGCGTGGTGGCAACTAGCCGCGGCGTCGCACCCGACACGTGTACGTCGCGGAGCACGTCGTTCGCGGCGTCCTGCGACCGGACGGCCGCGAACTGCACCGTGAACCCGCTCTGCTTCGACGCACTGTCCGCGGATGACGAGCGCGGCGCCGCGGCGCGCTGCGGCACGGTGCCCAGAGGCACCACAGCCGGCGGTGGCGCGCCGCCGCCATTCTCATCGAGGGTGTCACCCGCATGAGGAGTGGCGCCCGCGAATGGATTCTCGGTGGTGTCGCGTTGCACGCTGTCGCCCGAATCGAACGTCACAGGCTGATCGAGGCTCGCGGCTCGCGGCCGGAATCCATTCCAGGTCACGAACATCCAGTCGTCTGCCGCGCCGCCTTCGATCGTCTTGCGCGTCTGCTGTGACTCGGCGTCCACGAGCAAGACATCCTTGCCGCTCAGCAGCGCCAGCCAGCCATTCGGCGCGACGGCGGGAAGATCCTCGCGCCACTGCGTGTGCACGGCGCCAATCATGCGATCGGTGCTCACGGAGATGACGTACGCGCTGTCGCTTCCCGCTGCGCGCGCCAGAACGTAGCGTCCCGTCGGATCCATGCGCAGCGCCGAGGCCTCTGCGGGGAGCGCGATGCGCGTCGTCACGTTGCCGCTGTATCGATCCACGACGAGCATCTCCTTGCTCGAGTCAGACGCGACATAGATGCGATCTCCGCTCGGCGATGTCACCACTGCTCGCGGTCTCTTCGGAAGCTTGAGGCTCGGCACGATCTGCAAATCGCGACCGCGCACGCCGACGAGTCCCGAGTCTACGGGAAAGTACACGCGGTCGCCCGCCGGCGTGCGAATCGCCCTGGTGACGCGCGGCAGCAGCACGCTGTCGGCGATGCGATCCTCTGGAGGGTGGATGAGCCACACCATTGTCCCCGGACCACGGTTCGCAAGCACGAGCAGCGTGCCATCCGGTTGTGGGACGACGTCGTGCGCCGGGGTGGGCGGCTTGAAGGTCCAGCTACCGGCGGGAGTCAGGCGAGTGACGGAGCCATCGACGCCCACGCCGTACGCGGCGGACCCATTGGCAGAGACGAAGTCCGATAGCTTCGTGGCGGGATCGCGGGTGACGTCGCCGCGCCGGAGATCGATGCGCACGACGCCGCCCTTCGCGTCCTCGGCCAGCACCGATCCCGCACCGTCGTCGAATCCGAGCAGGCGGGCGAGCGCGGGCGACTTGTTCGTGGCGCTCCAGAGCACCGAGTCGACGCGCGGGAATGCGAACGCGCGCGCGACTCCGCCGCTCCGCGGAAATCGGAGAACGAGTTGATCCGGTCCGTTCGCGCTGGCGCTTTCAGTGCTGACGGTGCTTCCGGCGGCCGGACGACGGTCCGCGCCATGGCATGCAGCAAGTACGAGCGCCAGCGCCAGTGGCGACGTTCGCACGAAGGTGAAACTACGCGATCAGAACGTCGGATACAACGAGAACTGCCAGAATCCGTGTCGTCCGGGTGAGTCCTGCGGTATGGCGTAGTCCCATCGCAGGATCACGTAGTTGAAGAGATTTATTCGCACGCCGAAGCCATAACTCGTCAGCAGCGACCGCACGTTCGCTGGGTTGTCCTGGCTGTCTCTCCTGAACTCGACCTTCTGCCCGTTGAACCACGTGGTGCCCGCGTCGTAGAAGAACGCACCCTCGATGGGCGGCAGCGGGATCACTCCTGCCAATCCGCCGCGCACGATCGGGAATCGCAGCTCGACGTTCGCGAACGCCACCTTGCTTCCGAGCAGGCGGTTGCATCTCTGGGCGTTGGTGACGTCGGCAGGACAGTTCTCGTTCGTGATCAGGAAACTCTGATCATCGTAGCCGCGAATGAGATCGCTGTAGCCGAGGTACTTCTGCAGGCTATCCGCGTCGCGACCGTACGACAGATTCGCGGTGAGGCGCGTCGCGATGGTCAGGTAGCTGAAGAGAATGGCATCGTACCGGCGATAGTCGCCGAGCAGTCCGATCCACTGGAACTGACCGACCGCGGGAGTGACGCCAAATCGATAGCGTCGGCCGTAGATCGGACCGGTATACCCGAAGAGTGTGTTGTCCGAGACCAGCGAGAGACTCGGCTCCGCGTAGTACTTACTGCTGCCGGCGACCTCGTTCTGCGACGCATTGGAGAGTGGGTTCCCGAACTGGTCGATGAGCTGCGAGAAGACCAGGAACGAACGCTCCAGGTCGGCGAGCGTCAGGCCGGCCTCGATTCGAGTGAAGCGATTCAACGGATAGATGCCCACCGCGAACGCCTCGCGATCGAGATAGCGCGCGATCACATCCTGTTCGGTGAACGAGCCGTCGCCGTTGTCGACGAACTGCGAGCCCTCGCCGAAGTAGAACGGCGACTGCGAGTATCCCACGGCGTACTGGAGCCGGTGGGAGAGATTCGTGTACGCCGCGAGTACCTGCGCATCCGCGATTCGCCCGTTGACCGAAAGGGCGAAGGCGAGATGGTTGTTGCCCACCATGTCGCTGAGCGAGATCGCGGTACCGCCGAACACGCCATTCCCGAAATTGTCGCGCGAATAGCCAACGGTCGGGCGCGCAACGAAGTCCGGCGAGAAGCGAATGTGGTACTTGTACTGCTTGAACTGATTCGTGTCGGGAAGCTGCACGAACCCGCTGTCGACGAGCGCCGCGACGTTGACGCGCGCCTCGGTGTGGGCGCCGGAATCAGCCAGCGCGCTCGACGCACGGAAGGTGGTGCCCGCTCGGTAGTACGAATAGGACAGCGTGTCTTGCCGCGCGGAGTCGGCGCGCGCCTGTTTGGCGGCGGCCGCGCTGTCCGATCGTTGCGCGACCATCTGCGTCAGCGACTGCGGGACGAAGGGCTTCCGCTTGAGCAAGCGCGGATTGTCGATCGTCCAAACGGTAAACTCGCCGTTCTCGAGATACGTGAACGCCATCTTGTCCAGAGAGTGCGACCAGGTGATGACCGGGCTGAACTCCGTCACCGAGATCACGCCGCCAACGACGTTCGTGAGCTGGTAGTGCTGCTTCTCCGTGAGATCGTAGAGGAAGATGTTCTGTCCGCCCGTGCGATCGGAGACGAAGGCGATCGACTTCGAGTCCGGCGCCCAAGTCGGATTGATGTTGAGCCCCTCCTGTCCGGGAATCAGCTCGACATTGCCGCCATCCACGTGATAGATGGCGATCTGCCAGTGCGGGAAGCGCAGGTTCGCGAGGTCCACGCCCGCGGCCTGATCCGTTGCGAAGGCGATCATGGTGCCATCGGGCGACCACTGCGGTTGCATGTCCGCGTAGTTGTCGTGCGTGAGCTGCGTGAGATTCTTGCCGTCGGCATCGACGGTAAAGAGATCCGTGATGCCGCCCTTGTTCCCCGAAAAGACGAGATGCTTGCCATCGGGCGACCAGCTCGGGCCCACGATGCCATCGAGCGGAAGCTCCATCTTCGCGATGCGTTTTCGAGACTTCACATTGAGCAGATAGAGGTTTTCCTGTCCTCCGCCGAGCGCGGAGAACGCGAGCGTCTTCCCGTCCGGGGAGAAGGCGCTCTGCGAATACAGCAGTCCGATCTCCTGATAGTTCGGATCGAAGGTGCTCTTCACCAGCCGCGAGATGCGCTTGCCGGTTTTGGCATTGCCGAGCCAGAGGTCGATGAAGACCTGGCCCTTGAGGAAGCTTCCGTTCGACAGAAACGCGATGTACTTGCCGTCGGGCGACAGCGCGGGCGCGAGGAAGACCTGTCCACCGGTGCGCTTCTGCGAGAGCAACGGCTGCGAGAAGTGACGTGGACGATCGAGCTCGGCGACCTGCGGCAGATACTTCACCTGCATCGCTTCCTTCCACTCGTCGCCGAGGTCCTCGAGCGACTCACCCGTCTCGCGCTTGAACGCGCGCTCGATGCCCATGGACGGCACGTCGGCCATGATCGCGCCGATGATCTCGTCGCCGAATCGTCCGGCCACGTACGCCCAGAGCGGCTGGCCGAAGCGGTACGGATCGTAGCGGTCCGGCTCCTCGGTCATCTTCACGATCGTCGGCAGGTCGCCGTTGATCGCCGCGTCGCGCATCACGGTGGCGGAGCGCGGGTAATCCGGACCGAGCGAGAGATACTCGGCCATGCCCTCCATGAACCAGAGCGGCGGATTCACCTGGGAAAGCTGCGCGATGCCCGCCGCCAGCCCGCCCGCGCGCGAAGATGTCGAACTGGAATTCGTGCGTCATTTCGTGCGTGAGCACGTGCTCGAGGCCGCGAAAATCCCCGGTGAACGGCATCAGCATGCGATGGCGAAGCGGCTCCGTCACGCCGCCGGTGCCCTCGCCGAGGTCGCCGGTGACGTTGTTCTGTCCGAAGTCGGCGCGCGACGCGAAGAAGAGAATCGGCTTCTTCTCGCGAAACTCGTGTCCCAGGATGTGCGACAGGCGAGCGTAGTCGCGCTCGGCCATGCGCGCTCCCTGCATTGCCGCGACTCGCTCGGAGGGATAGTAGTGAATGAGGAAGTGCTCGGTCTCGATGACCTGCCAGTTGAAGTCCTTGTACTGGACCTGGTTCTGACCGAAGTACTCCTGCCCGGTCGCTCTCGAGGCGAGCATGCCGCTCGCAGCGAGAGTGACGAGCGCCGCGCGCCAGACATTGCGTAAGCTCATACCTTGGCTTCCTCTGCGTCGATGGCGACGATCCGGGCGTCACCCCACAGGCGCTCGAGCTGATAGAAGTCGCGCAACGTGGGGTGGAAGACGTGCACGACGAAGTCGACGTAATCGAGAAGAACCCAGCGTCCCTGCGACAGCCCTTCCACGTGGTGCGCCCGGACTCCCTCCCTCTTGAGCTCGTCCACCACGTGCTCGGCGATCGCGCGTACGTGCGTGTCGGAGGAACCGCTCGCGATCAGAAAGAAGTCCGTGGCATTCGAAACCTTGTCGAGGTCGAGCATCACGATGTTGTTCGCCTTCAAATCCAGACACAGCGCGGCAGCACGCTGCACTTGCGCGATTGGGGAAGACACGGGTTGGAGGTGCCTGCTGGTTGTGGTGAGAATCGGCGACTCACGGATTGCAAACGCGTGGCTGCAAACGCGCAATATGAGCGGGAAACCCGAGGTGTACCACCACCACTACACGAACGCCCGGCGGAAGTTTCCGCCGGGCGTTCAGACACGTACGGGAAGTGCGTCGCGTTTATTGCTTGATGACCCACACCCGAAGCTCGGGCTTCACATTGGCGTGGAGGCGAACCGCGACCTTGTAGACGCCAAGAGCCTTGATCGGCTCGTGAAGGTCGATCTGGCGCTTTTCGATCTCGGGAAACCCCTGCGCATGAAGCTGCTGCGCGATGTCTGCGGAGGTTACCGAGCCGAACAGCTTGTCCTCTTCGCCGACGCGCGCCGAGAACGTGAGCGACACCTGCTCGAGGCGCGTGGCGAGCGTTTGCGCCTGGCTGCGACGCTCGTTCTCGGCGGCCTCCAGATGCGCCTTCTCTCGCTCGATGCGCTTGCGATTGCCCGGCGTCGCCTCGTACGCGAGTCCTCGGGGGAGAAGAAAATTTCTGCCGTAACCGGGCGACACCATCACGATGTCGCCGGGCTGGCCGAGGTTGTCGATTGCCTGCTTGAGAATCACTTCCATCGGAGTGCTCCGGTCGAACGGTTGATCTTCGAGTAAGCTATCTGGAGGCGCCCGGGCCTGCGGGCGAATTCGCCGTGCGCACGCGTCGCCGCCAATCGATCCACGTATCGGTGACGCCCAGCCCGACTGCGAGCGGGAGCGACACCGGCAACAATACCACCGCAACTGCAACTGCCGCCGACTGCGCGCCGAGTGTCGGCTGGGGATAGAACCAGGCGATCACTCCAAAGCCGCGCAGCGCGTATAGCGCGCCAAAAAACACCACGAGATTTGCTCCGGCCACGCGCAGCGCGTACATGGACGGCAGAACGGTAATCGTCATCCCTGCCACCAGCGCCCAGATCAGCTCATCGCTGAAACGAAAAAACCGAAAGGGCGCCAGCGCCGCGCCGAGTCGCGCGCGGCTCATGCGGTGGTACAGTCCCCACGCCAACGCACACGCCGCGAGCGATTCCAGCGCGAGCAGAGCCGGGTACAAGGGCGCTGCGAAGGTTCCCGACGCGCGCTGCAGCTCGAGCGACCGCGCACTGGCCCATTCCCTCGCTGCAGGAGCAAAGTTGGCTCCCAGAAAACCGAACACGGACTTCGCCAGCACCGCAGAATTGCGGAGCTGAAAGTCCGTCGCGAACACATCCTCGATCCGAGCCGCGGCGTGCGGCGCGAACGCCATTCCGATCATGGCTATCAGCGCCGCGATTCCTACTGCCGCCAGCGCACGACCGAGGAACTGGCTCCGTTGCCCAAGAATGCACACGAGGCCGAGCGCACCGGCCACGAGCACTCCCCACGAGCGCGCGAGATCCGTGTAGGCTTCGCGCCCCGGAGTTGCGGGGATTGCCAGCAGGAGCCCCGCGAGCGCCGCCCACGCGAGCGCGAGCGCCGAAGAACCACCCATGCGCCACCCCGCGATGAAGCATGCGGCGAGGGCAGGGACCAACAGCAACATCGTATCGACGACGGGTGCGGCCGCCCTCACAACCGGTGCGTGCGTGAGCAGGAGGAACGCCAAGAGCGCGATCACGATGCGCGTCCATCCCTGCTCCCGCGGCGGAGCCGCGAGGGCGTCGCTCACGTCAGGCCTGGTGGCCCCGAATATACGGCACGAGCGCCAGGTAGCGCGCACGCTTGATCGCGGTGGACAGCTGGCGCTGATGACGAGCGCAGACTCCGCTCAGACGACTCGGCAGAATCTTGCCGGTGTCGGTGAGGAAGCGTCCGAGGGTTCGATCATCCTTGTAATCGATGAACCGCACGCGGGTTTCGCAGAATGGGCAACTCTTCTGTGGGCGTCGCATGCTAATCCTCGTCGTCGTCGTCGTCGGTGGCGCGCCCGCGTCCAGCGGCGATCTCTTCCTCGGTCATCGGCGGCGCGCCGACTTCGTGCTCGTGCAGCGTGATGAGATACCGCACGACGCCCTCATCCAGCTTGAGGGCGCGCTCGTATTCCGGAAGCGTGGTTGCTTCGGCTTCGAAATGCGCGATGGCATAGTGGCCCGTCTCGCGACGGCCGATGGGATACGCCAGCTGGCGCTTTCCCCAGTGCTCGACGGCGACGTCGCCGCTGCCGAGAAGCGAGTGCACGCGCGTGAGCGTGTCGCCGATGGCGGCATCTTCGAGTGCGGCATTGAAGATGTACACCACCTCATACTTGCGAGGCATTGCTGTATTTCCTCCCTGTGGACTGCCGCCTCCCGCGCGGTCGGCGGGAGGAGGGGGGCAAGTCATATAAGCCCTACAACTTAGCCCAGTCGGGAGGGCCCGCGCAACCGTTGCCGAAGGGCGCGAGCGGTGGCGCGCAGCGCGGCACCCAGCGGCGGCTCCTGCGGCGGAGGCGCCCGCCGCGCGGGCGAGGAGAGCTCGCCCGGCTGCAGCATCTCGCGCGTCTCGGTGCAGTACACCGCGCGACCGGAGAGGGTGGCGATCTCCGACGCCATCCGCGCATCGCTCTCGATGAACAGCCAAGCGCCCGTCTGCTCGTACGCATCCGTCTTGAATCGCGCGTAGGCGCGAGCCGCACGGCGCGCCGCCATGTCGGGATACTGCATCATCCGGAGCTCGCCGAAGCGCACGTTGTGGCGCGCCAGCCACTCCTCGGTCAGTGCCCGGTACTTCTCGAGGCGCGACGTGACGAGCCAACCAACCGGCGACGTCGGCAGCATCAGGGCCGGCGTGAAGCGCAGGAAACGCTCGTACCGCGCGCCATTGTCGTTCTCATGGTCCGTCGGATCGAGACAGAGCACGCCATTGATGTCCATGCAGGAATTCGCCAGCACCGTCGAATGCATCAGGTTCCACTCGAACACGCGCGGCATCGCGACGAGCTCACGATACAGGTCGACGTGCGAATCGAAGCGCACTTCCGGCGACATGTAGACGGCGGCGTAAGTCAGGCGATGCGGCAGCGCGGCTTTTTGCAGCGTGTCCTTCACCCTCTGCATTGCCGAGCCGGAGCAGACACTGTCGTCGACGACGAGCACGTGCCGTGGCTTCGAGAGAAACTGGTGCGGATCACTTCCCTTGTAGCGCGCGCCGGCGGAGATGACGCGGCCCTCCACCAGCCCCGCAACATCCGTCATTGGGACGTTGAGGTGCAGCGCGAGCAGATTGGCGACGAGGAGGCCGCTGCGTGGTATTCCCGCGACGAGGTCGATGTCGCGCGGTAGCGCCCCGAGCCAGCTCACGACGGCATTGTCGAGCTGCGCGACGGTACGGTACTGCATACTAAGGCGTCTCTTGGCGTAGAATGCTCATCACCTACGGACGATCGCGTGTACCGCCGCGCAATTGGCCAAGCTGTCCGGCACCGGTTCGCGCCAGCGATAGGCGATTATCCGCGCCGCAGGAGGCAGCGCGACTGGCGTCATCGTCGCCTCGATGTAATCGGCGACCGCCGGCTGAATTCCCCACGGCGTTCGCCACTGCCCGTGCTCGGCCAGCAGCAGGCCGGTCGGGAAGCACGCGCGTAGCTCTTTGAGCGACGCTTCAGTGCTGACGACGGGACGCGCGAGCTTGCGGAACGTGGAGTATTCCGCTCCTGGCTTGCGCGGATCGCCGAGCAGGTCGACGCTCAGCAGCACGTCGGAGCGGTGCAGGTAGTACATCGACTTGAGCTCGGACGAGGAGACGACCACCGCCGAGCTGTCAGCCGCCGGACCCAGTACGGAGTGCGCGGCATCCCAGTCAGGCTGCCCGCGGTACAGGAGTGCGAGCTCCCAGTCGGCGTCACTCACGCGAAGCATTCTGATGGCGTAGGACGTGGACCCGTTACCGATCGCCGCGAAGCCTACGACGAAGGCGGTGATGAGTGCGACGGCCGTGGATCTCGCGCGAGGAGCGAGCGAGTGTCCCGCGAGCCAGTCAAGCGCGCGATCGATCCCGGGTCGCAGCAGTCGCGCGCCCTCGGCGATCCCGATTCCGGCGACTGCGAAGAACATTGGCATCACCGAAAAGAGATACCGCTCGGCCTTCCACGCCGCGATCGAGTGAGCCACGAACGCGACGGCGAAAGGGACGAGACAGAAGAGCGCGGCGCGTCCGTTGCGGGAGATCGCGAGAATCGCCAGGAGCGGAAAGAGCGTCCAGATCGTCGCGTATTGATCGAGGAAAATGTCGTGGTAGTAGCGGAAATTGGTGCGGTTGGAGGCCGCCCATTCATTGACGTAGCTGAACAGCGCGAGCTGATTGGCGAACGCGCCTCGGCGTATCGCGAAGGCGGCGATCGCGACCAGGATGAGGAGTACGACGCTTGCGCGAAGGAGCTGGGAGCGAGTGAGCGATGTGTAAGCGCGATCGGCGACTGCCCACGCGATCACGGCCGCGATGCCCACGATGGTGATGACCTGGAAATGGAGCGCGACCAGAAGGAGCAGAAGCGCGGCGATCGAGAGCTGCAGTACGCGCGCACGCGGGAGGGTGCGGTCAGCGACGACGCGGTACACGAACGTCGATGCGACGAAGAAGCAGAGCGTCTGAATCGTGTAGAAGCGGGCCAGTTGGGACAGATACAGCGACTGCGGCTGGAAACAGAGGAGCATGGCCGCGGTCCAGGCGGCGCCGCGTCCGGCGACGCCGCGCACCCAGACGAACAGCGCGGTCACGAGCGCGGCACCCGCGAGCACCGCGGGAATGCGCGCGACCGCGAGGCTCTCGCCGAACACGCGGAAGAGGGCGGCGACGAGCCACGTGAACAGCCGCGCGCGAGTATACGGCTCTCCGCCCGGAACGAGCTCCAGCGTGCCCCGATCGAGAAGCGAGTGCGCGGCCATGACGTGGTTCAGCTCGTCCACGTACGGGGTGTGATGCAGTCCGATGAGCCGAACGGCAAGCGCGATCGCAAACACGGCGAATGGCGCGGCGATCGATGCGGACGGGAAACGCGTCGACGCGCTGGGGCCCGGAGTCGTCATGGCGCCAAATCTAGTGCGCAACAGAAGACGCCCGCGACAATCTCGCGGGCGTCTCACTTGCCGGAATCAATCGTGTCAGTCGCCTAGGCGACCGGTAAGCGACTCACTTGATGAGCCACTGCGCGACGCCGCCGTGTCCGGAGCAGCTGCCGCTTCGATGAGCGGAATGCGAGTACATGCCGTCCTTGCACTTGGCGACGGCGCCCGTGGGATCGTTGTCCTCGGGCTTTCCCGAGCCGCCGGTGGCATTCGATGCGCTCGAGCTGGTCGTTGCAGCGCGGGTGCGGTCCGTCGACGGCGTGGGTGCGGGTGCTGCGGCGGGAGCTGCGGGCGGACGCGCCGCGGGCGTTGCGGGAGGTGGCGCTGGGGCCGGCGCGGGCGCCGGTGTCGCTGCTGGAGCTGCCGCCGCACCCGCCGCAGCTATGCCGCCGTGACCCGAGCACGCGCCGCGCCCGCCCTTCGACATCGTGCCGTCGGTGCAGGATACCATAGCCTTGCTCTTGCTCGCCGGCTTGTGGGCCGCGGCCGTGGCCTTTGCGTCGACGCCGCCATGTCCCGAGCAGGCACCTCGACCGGTGGCCGCGGATGTCGAGCCGTCGGTACACACCGAGCCGGTCGCTTGCGCGATCGCTCGGGTCGACAGCGTACAGAGTGCGGCGATAGCCGCTGAGGCAACCAGAATACGCACGCGCATGATTGAGGCTCCGGGAAATGAGAATGACGGATGAGGGCCGATCCGCGATCGTAGGGCGCGGTCCGCGACAGTGCATACTGTATCATTCTAGCGCACTGTTCCAGCGCTGAATACGCCCGGATTCCGGCTCAGCTTGCATCGAATTCGCCCGTTCTCCCGGCACCAGTCCGCGCGGCGCGGCACTTTCGCCTGTGCGCGACGCGTGCTACGATCCTGCTCTCACATCACTCGGTCCTCACTGCCCGGAATCGCGATGCGCCTGCGCTCTCGCTCGTTCGTTATGCCCACCATGTTCGTCCTCGCCGCGCTGCCCGTCGCGCTCGGTGCCCAGCAATCCGAGAAGAAGAAATCGGTCGAGGCCAAGTCCGCCCCTCCCCAAACCACCGGTGTGGATTCGGGCGCGCTGGTACTGCCCACCGCTCTCAAGGCGCGGTCAATCGGCCCAGCCGTCATGGGCGGACGCGTGTCGAGCATCGCATTCGATCCCGTCGATCCGTGGACCTTCTACGTGGGGCTTGGCACCGGCGGGATCATGAAGAGCTCGGACAACGGCTCGACCTTTCAGCCGATCTTCGAGCACGAGGCCGTCGCCGCGATCGGCGACATCGCCGTTGCGCCGTCGGATCCCAAAGTGATCTACGTGGGAACGGGAGAGGCCAACGATCGCAATACCGTGAGCTGGGGCGCGGGCGTGTACACCTCGGCCGACGCGGGCGCGACGTGGACGAAGTCGGGGCTCGAGAAAACGCGCGCGATCGCGCGCATCGTCGTGCATCCCACCGATTCCAAAATCGCGTGGGCGTGCTCGCCGGGCGACGTGTGGCAGCCAGGCGAGCGCGGAATCTACAAGACCACGGACGGAGGCAAGAGCTGGAAGAAGGTCTACGCGGCGCCTGCGCCATTCGAGATGCGCGCCGGCTGCGGCGATCTCGCGATCGATCCGAGTGATCCGAACACGCTCTATGCGACGCTGTACGCGAGACTTCGTCGGCCGTGGGTGTTTTCGTATGGCGCGGCGGCATCCGATGGCAAGGACATCGGCGGGATTCTCAAGTCGGCGGACGGCGGCGCGACCTGGACGAAATTGACGAAGGGTTTGCCCACCATGACCGGCCGGATCGGCCTCGCGGTGTACGCGAAGAATCCCAAAACCGTGTTCGCGCTCGTACAGAGTGACGCCGGCGGCACCTCCGACATCGATGATCCGTATAGCAAGGCCGGTGGCGTGTTCCGCAGCGACGATGCCGGCGCGACGTGGACGCGGCAGAGCAAGCTCGATCCGCGCCCGTTCTACTTCAGCCAGATTCGCGTCGATCCCTCCAACGACAAGCGCGTCTACGTGCTCGGATTCATGGTCCACGTGTCCGACGACGGAGGCAAGACGTGGCGCGAGGATCGATTCAAAGGAGTGCATCCCGACAACCACGCGCTCGCCATCGATCCGCGCGCACCAAGTCGCATGCTCCTTGGCACCGACGGCGGACTATACGAGAGCTACAACGGCGCCGAGGGGTGGGCGCATCTCAATCGGTTCGCAGGCGGCGAATTCTTTCGCGTCAGCACCGACAACTCGGCTCCCTACCGCATCTGCGGCGGCTTGCAGGACAACACGAACTGGGTTGGCACCGGCGACACCCGCAGCAAGGAAGGCATTCGAAATGCCGACTGGATGGCGATCGGCGGTGGCGACGGCTCGTACTGCTTGTTCGACGCGACCGATTCGAATCTCGTGTACGCCGAGTCGCAGCAGGGTGACGTGTTCCGCTTCGATCTCAAGAGCGGGCAGGACAAGAGTCTCCGCCCGAAGCCCACGGAAGGGCAGCCGGCGTTTCGATTTCACTGGACCTCACCACTCATCTCCAGCGTCCACGATAAGGGTGTGCTGTACTACGCCGGTAATCGCGTCTTCAAGCTCACCAATCATGGAGAGCAGTTTCACCTGATCTCGCCCGACCTCTCGTCGAAGAGCTACGACCGCATGACGGCGGTGGGCAGCGGCGCCGAGGATTTTGGTGTGGTGTATTCGCTCGCCGAATCGCCCGCAAAGGCCGGAGTGCTCTGGGCCGGAACGGACGAGGGAAAGTTGTGGCGAACGGATGACGACGGCGGCACGTGGACGGATCTCACGACGTCGGTGCCGGCCGCGGCGAAGGGAGGGCGAATCAGCAGCATCTCGGCGAGCACGGTCGACGCGCAGACGGCGTACATATCGGTCGATGCGCACCGCGAGGGCAACTACGCACCGCTCGTGTTTCGGACCGTGGACGGCGGCAAGGTGTGGACGAGCATCGCGTCGAATCTGCCGCAGGAATCTCCGGTGAAGGTGGTGAGGGAAGACTCGAAGAATCCGAAGCTTCTCTTCGTGGGCACGGAGTTCGGATTGTGGTCGAGCGTGGATGGCGGACGCTCGTGGTTCAAGCTCGGCGGATTGCCGACGGTGGCGGTGGACGACATCCACATGCAGGAGCGCGACCGCGATCTCATCGTCGCGACGCACGGGCGCAGTCTCTACGTGATCGACGATGTCAGTGGCCTCGAGCTTCTCACGCCCGCTGTTCGGGCGGAGCCTGCGCATCTCTTCCCGCCTCGGCCGACGCTCGGCTTCGTGGCGTATCCGGGGTTCGCGGACTGGAACGGGAGTGCCGAGTTTCGCGGAAGCAATCCGCCAGAGGGTGCGCTGCTCACCTTCTGGCTCAAGGGATACTCCGCCGACATCGTGAAGATCTCGATCACGAACGCGCAGGGACAACCGGTCGCCGAATTTGACCGCGCCCGCGATCGCGGGGCTCAATCGCGTCAACTGGGATCTCAAACCGACCAAGGATGTGCTGACCGATTACGGGGGCGAGGGGAAAAAGCCCGTGGCACCGGGCGAGTACACCGTCACCTTGAAAGCGGGCGATCAGACGAGCACGCAGAAGCTTTCCGTGAGCTATCTCGCAGGCGTCGAGACGCGATAACAAAGGGAAGACGATCGCGCTTCCGTTTGCGGCGAACGATCGGTGTCGATCGAGGTGTAGCGCAGGCGAACGGAAGTAGCTGCGGCGTCGGTGGAACTTCCTTCACCGACGCCAGGGTCGATGAACCAGATCGCGAAGGCTGCAACCAGCACCGTCACGATGAGCAGTCGCTGTTGGCGCAGCCGACGGCTGGCTTCCCAGCTCAGCTCGTCGAGGTAGAATCGGCCGTCGCCCGCGCTTCGCATGATCGCGCGGTTGTGGAGCACCCGCCATGCTGCGCCGTTCGTCCCAACGTTGATGTCTTCGGGCGCAACGGCCTTCTCCGCGGTCGTAGCGCCGGCGCGCCGGTATGCCTCGACAATGTGGCGCTCCTTCATCAGCAGGATCGCGACGGCTGCGCCCATTGGTTGCTCGCCTCAAACAGTGTGAAGTGTGTGGTAGCCGTCGACGCGCGCGCCGAGACTGCCAGCGTGCACAGGTCGGCCGAGCGGCGGAGGAAGATTGCGTCACGTTCGTTGGGCCCGCGAGGGGTCACCGGGCGAGTCGCGCCGGCCCCGCCCGAATTGTGCCCAGATTGTGCTCGAATCGTGCACTTCGTCGTCCCTGGTGGGGCGGCCAGCGAACTCGTTGCCCCCGCGCTACTTTTGATCGCGTGAGGCTGTTCGCAACCGGCCATTTTGGAGGCGCAAATGGGTGATTCGCATTCGACCGCCTTGGGCGGTGTGGCAGTCGACGCCGGCACCGGGCTCCCCGAATTCCTGACGCAGGATTATTCGCTTTACACGTCGGAGGATCACGAGACCTGGCGCATGCTCTACTCGCGGCGCATGGACGCGCTTCGCGACACCGGGAGCGCGATTTACCTGAGCGGCGCGAAGCTCATCGGCCTCGAGCCGGATCGCCTGCCGGAGCTCGACGATGTGAATCGCAGGTTGGCCGCGCGCACGAAGTGGGCAGCGGTGGGCGTGGGAGGCTTCATGCCGCCAGTAGTCTTTTTCCGAATGCTTGGCGGCGCGCCGCTTTCCAACGACGCTGACTATTCGCCCGCGCGCAAAGCTCGACTATTTGCCCGAGCCGGACATCTTTCACGACGTCTTCGGCCACGTGCCGCTGCACGCGGATCCCGTATTCGCGGACTTTCTGCAGCACTTCGGCGCGCTGGCGGCCGTCTCCCCCGGGGAGAAGGAGACCGAGGAGATGGCGCGACTCTTCTGGTTCACCGTCGAGTTCGGACTCATCAAGGAAGCCGGACGCACGAAGGTCTACGGTAGCGGATTGATCTCGTCGCATGGCGACGCGGCGAATGCGCTTGGCCCGAATTGCGACCGCCGTCCATTCGATCTCGACGCGGTGATCTCCCAGCCCTACGAGATCGACCACATGCAGGATGTGCTGTTCGTCGTGGAGTCGTTCGAGCAGCTGTTCGCGGCGGTGGAAACGATCGCGGAGCGCCGCCGGATCAGCGCGTAGTCGCCACTCTCAGGCTGGCGCGATCGACAGCGATCCGGGGTGTGCGTCGTCGACCTGCACGCGCACCTCGGTTCCCGGCTCCAGCGAGCGTAGCGCATCACTCTCGACGAAGTGGTGGAGGTGCTGTCCGCTAGAAGCACCCTTCGAACAGGTGCAGACGAGTTCGACGAGCCGCGCCAGTGCGTTGAGGCCGTCGGTGTTCAGCGTGAACGATGAGCCGAGCAGCTGTAGCTGGCGCGCCGCCTCCGCGGAGATTTCAAGCTTGCCGTCGAGCGGCGTTTTTCGCGACACCGTGCGCTGCTCGATGAACACGCCGCGCTAACCTCGATTCTCGCGGCGCTCGACCGGCACCGCGGAAGGCGACGCCGCGTCTCGATCGCTCCATCCGCCGGGGAGCGGCATCCGGAAGCGCGTCGAATACCGGCGACGAATGCATCGCCGCTGATGCATTGCGCGACGGGCGCAGTGCCAGCCATAACAGCCAGAGCGCGAGCGGCGGTCCTGCAATCCAGAACGCGATGAGGGAAAGCGGCGCCGAGGCCGTGTACACGGTGACGCCATCCCGCAGCGCGCTGAGGTTGAAGCCGCCACTTCCGAGCGAGGCCGTCACGGTGCCGTGGTTTCCGCTCCCCTGTGTGAGCGGCAGGGCGATGCGGGCGAAGGGCGCGAGCGTCGTCACCGCGAGAGCCGTCCAGTACGCGACCGAGGCGCCCACGAGGTGCCGTACGTTCCAGCGTCGAACATCGAGTGTGATCACGATCCCTCCTGGTGCCTGTATTACGCCGATCTCGCGGGAAACGTGACGGACTCCGCCGTCACTAGACTGCCCAGGGGTCGACCTCCGGGTGGCGAGCGAACGCACGCAACTCTTCCACGATCGGATCCTGCACCCAGAAACGAAAGATGATGCGCACCGGAGGCATGAAGCTGATGCGCTGTCCGAATTCGGAGCGAGTTCGCAGGTGGATCGTGATCGGCCGGAGTTTCACCCATCGGTTCTGCGTCACCTCCGCGATGTCCGACGGATGGATCTCGATCTCGTCGAAATAGTTGGATGCATAGAGGTGTCCATCCCGGAGCTGCACGCGAAGGAGCGGCAGGCTGACTCGCAGAAAGAATATCGAGCCCGCCGCCCACAGGAGTATGAGACCGAGCAGTACCGAGTTGCGATAGGTCCCGGTCTGCGAAACCATGCGCGAAAGCTGAAATACGAACATCCCGCATAGCGCGATCCAGATCGCGGGGAAGACAAACTTGTACAGAAGAGTGGCGCTCGACGAATAGTTGCGGTCCACGTCCATCGCTACGGCGCGCCTGTTTTCGCAACCTTGAGCGACTGCACTACGGCGAGGAGCTGCGCCTCGCGCGCGGGGGAGTTCGTGAGGATGACGAACTGGAGCCCGACGCCATTGCGAATCACGGTATTCGGCGTGTCCACGTACAGAGTGTCACCGTGTGCCGGACGCGTGAGCCTGAGCGTGTGCGACGGGGCGGGCCGTCCCTCTAGCGTCAGCGCGCAGGTGGTGGTGCCGAGGGGACGACCGATATCCATGCCTCCCATTCCCATGTTTCCTCGATAGAGCGCGTGGGTGCCGTGCACCTCGATGGTGCTCGAATCCGCGCCGACCCATCGATTCCCGTCCGCGCCTGCGCTCACCGGCGTTTCACGAAAATCCTTCGGCAGGGAAACGGTGCCCTCGAGCGAATCGGACTTCCACTTCTGATCGACGAGCTCCGTTCGCGGAGGAGATAGCGCGCACTTGGACATCCCGTCGGCGTTTTTCGACCAGGACTCCGGGGTGAGCCCCTGGCGAAACACCATTTCCTGCACGGATATGGCGCCCGGCCGCGCAGCCCCATCGGGCCCTTGCGCACCGGCGCGCGCGATAATGAGGGCCGAGCCTGTGAGCACGGCGACGATCACGTTCCCGAATCGCGATTGCATATCAACCTCTCTCTGAGCGCTCTACTGACCGGATTGTCCAATCCTCCGGTGTTCTGGCGAAGACTACCGAAAGTCGAGGGCTGGAACAGCCCCGAAACCGCATCCGGATGGCCGAGCCCTATCGCGCGGCGGCGTCGGACGGCGCGCGCGGCCCGCTGCCGAACATCAAAGGTGCCGAAAGCGACGGCGAGCAAAGCGTACAGCGCAAAGGCCAGCCAGAGAAACGAGTCGCCGCTCGATGCGCGCACGCGCGTGCAGCAGCGCAAACACGCCCACGAGCGCGTGTCCAAATCCGCCCGCCACGACCGCCTTGCCGTAGATCCCGCCGAGCAGCATCGTGCGAGCGATCCAGGATGTGATCGCGAGTCCGAAGAGCGCGGCGCCGTAGAGCTGCGCGAGCGGAAGTACCGCGGCGCCGGGCTCGATCGCGAAGCGCGCGAGCACGAGCTCGGGCGCGAAGATGAGCGCGATCGCCGAGGCGCCGAGCACGATGGCCGTCGCCTCCATGAAGCGCTGGACGAGCATGAGATGTCTCCTGGAATGATGACGAGGGAATGTACAGGCGCTTTTTCGGATCGCCACACGCGCGAAATTTGCGGGTATCGCACCATTGTTCTCGAGAGGCGAGCGAGCAGATGAAGAGCCAATTTCCGGTGCGTCGCACGACCGCGCGTGCGAAAAAAAAGAAGCACCCTGTCGCGAAGCCTGACTCGACGCGGCAGCGCATTTACGCGGTCGTGCGGCGAGTACCGCGCGGGAAGGTCGCGACGTACGGTCAGATCGCGGAGCTCGCGGGACTCGAGGGACAGGCGCGGCAAGTGGGGTATGCAATGGCCGCCGTTCCCTCGAGCAGCGCCGTGCCGTGGCATCGCATCATTAATGCGCAGGGACGCGTGAGCATGCGGAGCACGGGAACGGGAAGCACGATCGTCCAGCAGCAGCTGCTCGAGCGCGAGGGAGTCGTGTTCGACGGCGGTGGGCGCGTGTCGCTCGCACGCTTTCGGTGGAAGCCGCGCCGCGGCTAGACCAGCGCGCCCCTCACACGCCTAACACCTCATAGTGCGTGACGAACTCCTCGCGTTCGAGGAGATATTCGTCGTCCTCTCCATAGTAGCGTGCTCGCTCGAAGTCGTCGCCGGCGAACTTCCGGATCGCGTCCAGCGAATCCCACAACGTGGTCAGCAGAAACTCCGTCACGCCATCCTTCGTGCGGCGAAAGACCCACACGCCGCGGTTCCCCGGCGTCGATGCATAGTCGGCGAGCCCCGTGCGAAGCAGATACGCGTAATAGGCTTCGCTCATGCTCTCCGGCACACGGCCATGCCACGCGCGCGCAATCATCGTCAGTTCTCCCTCACGTCGAGAATCACTCTAGAAAACGAATGGAACGAGCCGCTTCGTGCGCGCGGCGTACGCCGCGTACGCGGGCATCGACGCTTGCAACAGCTGCTCCTCCGAGTGCATCCGCACCGCCGTCGCCACGGTCGCAACCACCGCTAAAATGACCGCGAGCACCGTGGGCATCGCGCCCTGGCCGAGCACGCCCACCCAGACGAAGAGCAGTATCGCGGCGTAAATCGGGTGCCTCCAGTAACGATACGGCCCGGTGGTCACGAGTCCGCCCGCCGTCGGGTTGGCGGCCGCGTGAAAGCTGCGAGTGCCGAAGGTGACGCGCGCCCACAGCATCAGCACCGCGGCGAGCACCTGCAACGCGATCCCGAGGGGGCGCTTCGCAAAGATCCGATGCTCGAGGAGCAACAGCGGCACTGCCACCGTGAGTACCACGACGGCAGCGATCGAGCGAGTTCTCGTATTCATCCGATCGTCACCTCCCTCGGGTAGCGAGTGCGAATGTGCCGCGAGGTGCTACCAGTCCGTCGGCACGAAGTCCTTCAGAAACTTGCCCCAGATGTGCGAGCCGGTGTTGATCCCGGAGATGATCGGATCGACGATGCGCGCCGCGCCGTCCACGATATCGAGCGGCGGGTGGAAGCGATGCTCCGCGACCTTGCGCGCCGCGATCTCCACGGGATCCTCATCGGTGACCCATCCGGTGTCCACGCTGTTCATGTGGATGCCGTCGGTGAAGTAATCCTTCGCCGCGGTTCGGGTCATCATGTTCAGCGCCGCTTTCGCCATGTTCGTGTGCGGATGTCGCGTCGTCTTGAACGGCCGGTAGAACTGTCCTTCGACGGCCGACACGTTCACGATGTGCTTGTCGCGCTCCGGCGTGCGCAGCATGAGCGGCTTGAGGCGCGCGTTGATGACGAAGGGAGCGATCGCATTCACGAGCTGTACCTCGAGCAGCTCCACGGACGACACCTCGGCCATGAGCAGCCGCCACGAATTTCTCCCGCGCAGATCCACCTGCTGCAGATCCTGATCGAGGCGGCCCTCGGGGAATAGATCCTTCTGCGCCTGCCGCTCCTCGGGGAGGAGCGCGAGCTGCGACAGCTGCGCCGCGTGCGTGATCCCCGCAACTTCGGAAATTCGACGTTCGAGTGCGGCGGGAGCGAGCGACGTTCCGTCGGCTTCCGGAAGCATGTGGTAGCCCCGCAGCCCCTCGTACGCGCCAAGCAGCTTGCGCGCATGCTGGGGCATCCCATTCAGCGACGCGGTTTCGCCCTCCATCATGTGCTCGTAAAAATCGGGGGGCCGGCGCACCGTCTGGCACGCGTTGTTGATGATGAAATCGAGACGGCTTCGCGTGGTCAACAGCTCGTGGCAGAAGGCCTCGACGCTGGGCGTGTGGCGCAGATCGAGACCGAAGATCTCGAGACGATCGCCCCACTCGCCGAAGTCGGGCTCCTTTGCGTAGCGCGCGGCGGAGTCGCGCGGAAAGCGCGTCGTCACGATGAGTTGTGCGCCCGCACGCAGAAGCTTGAGGCCCGCCTGGTACCCGATCTTCACGCGCCCGCCCGTGAGCAAGGCAACGCGACCGCTCAGATCCGCGAGCTCCGTTCTCTTCGCGAAGTTGAGCCGCGCGCACGAGGGGCAGAGCTGATCGTAGAAGTGATGAACCGAGGTGAAGTGCTGTTTGCACACGTAGCAGTGGATCGACTCGCTCAGCTCTCCCGCGACCTGGTCGCCGTCGGCGGACGGATCGTCGAAGCCGGATGGCGGAAACACATTCGGCGTCGTGAACACGGTTTCGCGGCGAAGCTTGCGGATGCCCGTGTCCGCGTAGACGCGATCCTCGTGGCGCACAACCGACGCCTTCTGCTGTTTGATCGCCTCCTTGCGCAGCCGGCGTCGGGCATTGATATCGGGGCTGAACACGATTCCGATGGCGCCGAGGAGGCGCTTTCGATCCTCATCTGGCACGCGGGCGAGGATGCCGCGGTCGCGGGCGATCTCCTCCAGGAGCTCGGCGGCGGCGCGAAGGCGCGCCAGAAGCGCCTCGTCGCTGGCGTCTGTGGCAGCGGGTATGTGTGTCGTCAGCATTCGGTGAAAGTTAAGCGACCGGCCAGCAAGGTCATCCCGAATCGCGGGGGATGATCAGCGATCGCCCGCCCCGCGCGAGAGGCGGAGCGTGGGAAGGCTCTTGCCCTCGGCGCAGCACGCGATCAACTCCGCGAGGCGCTTAGCCCGCGTTTCCGGTCGTTTGGCGCTGATGATGCGCCAGGTCGCGGTTCGCCTGTACCACGGAGGACACGACTCGAAGAACTTCCACGCCTTGCGATTGCGCTTGAACTCTCGCTCGGACGCAGCGTCGAGCACCGCGGAGTTCCGGTTTTCGTACGCGTAGATCGCGCTCTTCTCCGCGCTTCGCCGCTCGAATGCGCGCATCCCCGCGGGATGGACGAGGCCCTCGGCGATGAGCTTCCCCATCGTCTTCGAGTTCACCGAGCTCCAGATGCTCGACGATTTACGCGGCGTGAATCGAATCGTGTAGCTGGTGTCGTCGATGCGCTTCCGAACGCCGTCGATCCAGCCAAAGCAGAGCACCTCGGCCACTGCTTCCGGCCACGTGATGCTCTGGTGGCCTGAGTCGCGCTTGTGAAAGCCGACGAGCAGTTCGGTTTGCGCCTCGTGATTCGCCAGAAGCCATTTTCGAAATTCGGCCGGCCGGCGAAAAAATCGAGGTGCGATCGGTTTAGACTCTGGTTTCGGAGAGGTGCGTTTGCGCGCTGGCACTACTGTCGTTTGAAGAACTGGACGGCCTTCTCGTGTTTTTCGGCGGCTGCTCTCGTCTTGAAAGTGCCGAGATTTCTCCGCTTGCCGGTTTTCGGATTCTTTTTCAGCGAATAGAGGCGGTACTCACCGCTTTTCAGTTTGCGGATCATGTCACTGTCCTTCCTCAAGAGGCGCGGAAGTTTGAACGTCCCTTCGTCGTGATGCTAGCGAACCCGTCGTTTGGCATATCCGAGCGAAAAAGCATCCGATGCCGCTCTGCCGCGCTGGTTGCGGCGCTCGCGCTCGCGAACGCCTGCAACAACTACGTTGCACCATCCGGGCCTCCGGTGCTTTCGGTCACGGCGGGCGACGGTCAAACGGCGATCGCGGCCACAGTGCTGCCGGCGCAGATCGTGGTCGAGCTGCGAGATGCGAAACAGCATCCGATGGGCGGCATTGCGGTCACATGGACGCCGCAGCAGACCGGAAATGACATCGTGATCCCCGCGGAGCTCGTGACCGACCCATTCGGCCTCGCTCGGGCTCGGTGGCAGCTCGACACCGTGGCGGGACCCCATTCGCTCATGGTCTCGGCGGCGACGGGCGCGAGCGTGGACGTGCGTTCGTTCGCAAACCCCCGGCCATTCTCCGACGTCGGCGAGCTCCCGCTGGTGACGTACGACGGATCGGGACAGGCAGTTCATCCGGACTTCGTGCGACTGCCAGCGTCGTGGAGCGGCGACCCCTTTCGCCTCGTCGCGACGCCCTATCCCGGCGGCGACCAGACGTATGAAAATCCATCCTTCTTTACCGGCAGCACGGGCACGAGCTGGGCCGTTCCTGACGGTATTCAGAACCCGCTCGAGACGCCGTTCAGTGGCTACTACTCCGATCCGGATGTCTTGTACGATCCCGACGCGAACGAGCTGCGGATCTATTTTCGACGCGTAAAGGAGCAGAACGAGGTCTGGCTGATCCGATCCGCCGACGGCGTGATCTGGAGCGCACCCATGCTCACGGTGACCGCGCCAAACCACGCAATCGTGTCGCCGAGCGTGGTGAGGCGAGGGCCGGAATCGTGGATGATGTGGAGCATCAACGCCGGAGCGCAGGGGTGCGGCGCGATGAGCACGATTGTCGAGCTGCGCCGGAGCGACGACGGCGTGCAGTGGAGCGCTCCCGAGGCGGTATCGCTCGCGGATCGGGACGGATTCGCATGGCACATTGATGTGGAATGGATTCCCTCACGCGGCGAATACTGGGCGGTGTACCCGGTGAAACAGCCGGGCGGCTGCGTCACAGACCGGCTGCGCCTCGCGGTGAGCGCGGATGGCGTGAGGTGGAGAACGTTTCCGTCGCCAGTGCTGGTGAAGGGAGCGAACGAGCAGATGCGAGACATCGTGTACCGGTCGTCGATCGACTTCGACGCGGCCACCGGAACCGTGTCGCTCTGGTACTCGGGCGCGGCGTTCGTGGGGGGAAGCGCAGGGTACAGTTGGCATCTCGCGTGGGAACGCATGACGATGCCCGCGCTCTTCGCGCGCGTGAACGCGCCGGCCTGGGAGGTTGCGCGCGCGAACGCGGAGACGAACCTTCCGAGCCTCACGAACGAAACCGCGCCGTAGATCGCACGCGCCCACGTGGCGCTTGCAGGAAGCGTCAGAGATACGTGAACGGGTGACGCGCCATTGCGCGAGAGGGTCTCCGGAGTTCGAGAGCCAGTCATCAACTCCGAACCTTTCTGCAGCGCGAACCGCCCGTGCCGACGTCACAACGCAAGTCCCGAGTCCGCGGTCTGTCTCGGCACTCGACGGTCCTCTCGATGCTTGCGACGGCGTTGTTCGCGCTTGCGTGCAGCGACGATATCGGTCCGGTACGGCCGTCGATCTCGATCGCCGCCGGAAACGGGCAGCGCGCGCCCGCGGGGACGGAGCTTCCGGAGCTCATCGTGGTGGCATTGCGCGACGCGTCTCAACGGCCGCTCGTGGGTGTGCACGTGACATGGTCGCCGCAACCCGGCGTGGCGGACATCATCGTGCCCGTCTCCGCCGTGACGGACGCAAACGGCGACGCGAGCGCGCGCTGGCAGCTCGATGAAACTCCGGGTACGCATACGATTACCGTCGCAGCCGACGGCGGAGCGGCGGCCGAAGCGAGCGCGTTTGCCGATCCCTCGCCGCCGTCGAAGGTCGAACCACTTTCGCTGGTCACGTACGACGGGTCGGGGCAGGCCGTGCATCCCGATTTCGTGCGACTTCCAGCGACCTGGATTGGCGACCCGTTCCGGCTCGTCGCGACGCCGTATCCCGGCGGCAACGCCGCGTACGAGAATCCATTGCTCTTCACGGGAAGCACGGGAACGAGCTGGACTCGTTCCATCCGGCATTCAGAATCCTCTCGAGAAGCCGAGCGGCAGCAGCTATCTCTCGGATCCGGATATCGTCTACGATCCAGATGGCGCGGAGCTTCGGATCTACTACCGGCGCGTCACGAACGAGAATGAAATCTGGTTGATCCGGTCGTCAGATGGCGTCAAGTGGAGTGCGCCCGTGCTCGCGGTGCACGCGGCGAACCACATGATCGTGTCGCCGACGATCGTGCGTCGCGCGCCCGGCGATTGGCTGATGTGGAGCGTGAACGCGGGCGCCATTGGCTGCGGCGCGTCGAGCACTATCGTAGAGCTGCGACGCTCGAGCAATGGCGTCGCCTGGTCCGATCCGGGGAAGACGACGCTCAGTGATCCCGACGGCTCACCATGGCACATTGATGTCGAATGGATTCCGTCGCGCAACGAATTCTGGGCGGTGTACCCGGTGAAGCAGTCCGGCAGCTGCACGACGGACCGGCTTCGGTTCGCGACCAGCGCGGACGGCGTGCACTGGACGAGCTATCCGTCGCCGCTTCTCGCGCGCGGGGCCAGCGATGGGCTCAGGGACGTCGTATACCGCTCGACGATAGACTTCGACGCCGCGACCGGCGTCGTGTCAGTGTGGTACTCAGGCGCGAAGTACGAGAATGGCGGCTACAGATGGCATCTCGCGTGGGAGCAGATGCAGAGCGACGCACTGTTCGCGCGCGTCGCCGCACCGATGAGCGTGGCCGCGCGCAGCGCGATCACCCAATCCGCCAAGCCGCCGGCCCTTACGAACGAGACCGCGCCGTAACTCGTCAATCGCACCCGGAGATTTCGAGGCCCATCATGCGGGAGAAGTCCCCGGCTGCGCGGACAGCGTGATCGTGCCATTGATGTGAAAGTCGCGCAGCACCCCATCGAGGAGGAGGGTCACTCGCACCGGCATCGACTCATCGCCTCGCAGCTTCCCATCCTCGATCGCCTTCCGCACCGCATTCTCGATCTCGCGCTGCGCCGTGACGCCGAAATGCTTCAGAAACTTTCGGATCGAAAGGTTGAATGCATCCTCGTCCATGAGGTTCTCCCGAAAAGATTACGATGAGCAGCCGTGGCCGCTCAGGACACGCCGTCGAGCGCGTAGTCGAAGGTGTATGAGTGCTGCTTGTTCTCGATGATGATGTTCAGCGATCCGGAAATGCCCGCGAGCGCACCGGTTCCGGAATCGGGAATGACGGTGACGGAGAGCGATGGGACGCCGCGATTGATGGTGGCCGAGTGCTGGAGCGTGAAGGTGCCTTCGCGTCCGTGCAGCCGCCCGGTCACCTTCTCGATCGCGACGTAGCCCGCCGAGCCCTGCGTCGGTGAGCCGGCGGAAAGCATCTCGCCTTTGCTGGTCGCGTCGAGGTCACCGTGGAACCGCTTGTCGATCGACATGCGAGCCAGCGGCGCGTCGTCTCCACCGAATTCGACGGAGAGCGGACGGATGGTTACATCGAAAATGCCACTGGCGCGCGTCGTCACCGCGGATCCTTCTGTTGCGAGAGGGAGAGCACGAGATCGGACTACTTGTTGTCGGCGGTGGGTCCGTACATGTCCGGAACCTTCTGATCCGTGAGGCGAAGGTACATCCCGAGCTGCGCGCGATGATGGACCTGATGGTTCAACACCATTGAGCGAATCATCTGGTATCGCGTGTCGGCAAGCATCACCTCGCCGGCCCTTTTGAGCGTCCACGGTTTCTGAAAGGACGCATTGGTTGCTGCGAGCAGCGCCGCACGCCCGGCCGCCGCATTCTTGTCGAACTCCGCGAGCAGCGTGGACGTCTTCTCGATCGAATATCCGGGAGTGCTGGACCCACCCTTGGGCGCAATGTCCATCTCGTCACGATCGAACATCATTGGCACCCACGCCGGAATTCGCGCGACGAGCTGCGCGAGATGTGCCATGGGGAAGGCCTTCGCGTGCGGTTTCCATTCGGCTCGATCGTCGGGAACGCGCCTGAGTACCTCGCGCGTGATCGCCACCTCGCGATCGTACTCGGGAACCAGCAAATCGGAGATTGACATCGGCCGGCATCGATAAAGGTTATCGCACCTGCGTGAGACCGATCATGACGAACTCACGTCTACTGAAACTGCAGCCTCGCACAAGGCGCGCAATCCCGCAATGTTGGCGCCGAGCGCGGCTGGTAGATGGAATCGCTCGATCAGCACTTCCGGCGGCTCGTAGCTCAGCCAGCTACGACCGTCGGCGCCCTCCCACGCGAGCGCGCGCAGCGGAAGCGCCAACCCCGCCGCGGGATTCAGCGCAAGCAGCGGCGTCCCTGCGCGGGGGTTTCCGAATACGAGTTGAATCATCGGACGAAGCGTAAGTCCCGCCTCGCCCGCGTCGCGGGAGAAATCGATGCGCGCGAACACCGTGAGACCCTTCGCATGCGCGAAGCTCCGCGAGTCGATCCGCCGTTTCATTCGCGCGCCGCTCGCTGGGTAAATGCACGACGCCCGGCACCTGCGGCGGATCGATCATTGCTCCCGCGCCTGCCGCAGCACTCACGCACGCATCTCGGGATCGGCCGTCCGGATCGGCGCGTCCGCGTAGGGCGCGGCTCGCTGCGCCTTCGCGTGTTGCGTCGACCAGTCGAGCGCGTAGTCCGCCACGGCCTCCCATCCCGCCTGTCCGATCGTGAAGTGCGGGCGATCCGGGAACTCCTTGTACTCGGTGACCGCCCGCGACTTGCTGTAGAGTTTGTAATTCGCTTTCGTCACCGACGCTGGCGAGATGTGATCCTTGCCGCCCGCGACGAGCAGCAGCGGGGCGCGCGTGTCGTTCGCGAAGTTGACGGTGGTCGCGGCGTGCGGATTGAAGTTCGCGAAGCTCGCCTGGAAGAGCATGTGATCAGGTCCGGGCACCGCGTAGCGCTGGTAGATCGTGTTCGACTCCTCCTCGCTGAGCGTGTTCGCGAACGCGTAGTGAAACTGCTCCGCGGTGAGCCCCGTGGCTCAATGGTTGTTGGCGGGGTTGCTGAGCGCAGGGAAGGCCACGCGTAGTGTGGAGAAGGGAAGCACGAGAATCCCCTTCACCGGGGCCGAGTCGATCGCCACGCCGGCGGCGCCGAGCCCGCGATCGAGGAGGATCTGCGTCATGAGACCGCCGAACGAGTGTCCCATGATGATCGGGGCCTGGTCGAGCCCCTTGATGATCGCTTCGTAGTGGTCGACTACTTCGGTGACGCCCAGCGAGGCGACCGCGGATGGATCGGCGCGCAGCGCCTGAATGTCGCCTTCCATGCCCGGCCAGCTCCGCGCGATCACGCGATAGCCCTTCTCGGTGTAGTGCGCGACCCAGTGCTCCCAGCTGAGCGCCGTCATCCAGAGCCCGTGGATGAGCACGATGGTGTTCGGTGCGCTCTTGTCGCGAACGGTACTCGTCATGGCATCCCTCCTGGGCTGAATCGCACGTTGATCAGTTCCCCGGATGGTACGTGCGCTCCGTGTGACCGACAAGCTGCGACGGATAGAAGTAGACCTCGCGCAGGTCGCCCGTGCTGTAGCGCAGAGCCTGATCGTCAAAGTGCTTCGACGCCGTGTCGCCACTCTCGCCGCCTGCGGTCACCGCCCGCGCGTGCACGCTGTCGCCGAAATCGACGACCGCCACGAAGCTGTTGCCGCTCGCGCCATAGATCTTCTTCGTGGTTTCGTTCTCCCGGGGCGCAAAGGAGGCGAGCGACCCCCATTGCGAGTAGGTAAATCCCACCGGGATGCTCGGTGCGGCGTCGTCGAACGGGTGCACGAGGTCGTCCGTCAGCCGCTGAAAGCGATTGATGTCGCCCCACGGGGTCTTCCACGTGCCGAAGTTCTTCGCCAGCGAATCCGACGCGACGGCGAGCGCGTCGAGCTTCTCGTGCGCCGTGGTCTTCTTCGCCATGTACTCGTAAATCGACATGTCTTCGGCGTCCGCATCCGCGTGCACGCGCCGGCCGAGCTCGTCGCCCCAGTAGCAGGCAAGCGTCGTCGGCACGGAGGACACCGACCACCGATAGTCCCACGGACGCAGCACCGCGATCTGCTCCCCCACCTTCGCTTTCACGGGATCGGATGCTGGGCGTCTTGTCGTACGCGACGGAGCAGCGTCGGAATGAGATCGGCGAACGCCGGCAAGTAGCTGTCGTACGCGGCGTCGATGAACGTTTGCAGCGTGAAGTCCTTTCGGCTCGAGAGCACGCGGATTGCATGCAAGCCGCGCGGACTCTCGATGCCCTGATCCATGTACGCGGGATAGTCGGCTCGCTTTGGGCTGTACGCGCCGGCCGCGGAGTACGGCCAGTTGTTGGAATTGTAGAGCCAGCCATTGGGCGGATTCAGGAGATGCGGACTGCTGTCGATTGACGTGATCCCCTTGTAGTCGGTGGCCGGATTGCTCCCGTCCACGGGCTTCCGCCAATCGAATCGGGGATCACGGATCGGAACGTGATTGGCGTGGAAGTAGGCGATATCCCCGTCAGCGTCCGCGAAGATCGTGTTGTTCGACGAGTTCGTGTGCAACTCCATTGTCTCGCGAAACGTCTTGTAGCTCGTCGCCTTCGTGCGCGTGTACGATTGAGTGAGCGCCTTGACCGGCTCCTGCATCAGGCGGACGCTGATCCACTTGCCGCCTTCCGAGCGCACGATTGGGCCGTGCATTGTGCGATAGACGGTGAACGTCTTCGTCTTCAGGCCGTTGGCGGAGCGGTACGGCACGGAGATCGTGGAAGCCGTCATTGGGCGAAGCTCCGTGCCGTACCGGTAGAACAGGCTGTCACCCTTCTTCACTACCGTCTCCGCGTACTCGTCAACGACATCCGCGCCGCTCGACGTGTGCATCCAACCGGCGCGCGAGTTGAAGCCCTGATACACGAAGAACTGTCCCCAGGTGCTCGCGCCGTAGGCATTCAGCCCTTCGTCGCTCGTCATTTGCAGCTCGGCGCGAAAATAGAAGGACGTGTGCGGGTTGATCAGCAGGAGCGCGTGGTGATCCGCGCTGTTGGATGGCGCGATCGCCATGCCGTTGGAGCCCGATGGCTCGGCGTAGTGAAATTCGACCGACCCGAACGCGCGGCTCGCCGACGAATCCCCATAAAACGACTGCAAGCTCGGCACCGACACCTTCTCGATGTCTCCGCCGATGCTTCCCTCGGTGAAGGAGAGCGCCATCCATGGCTCGAAGTGCGTTATCACGCGCGGCTTCACGGAGGGATGCTTAGATAGGTAGAAGTTCAACCCATTGGCCCACGCGACCATGAGCGTCTTGAGCCACTCGGGGCTCGCCGCGTACTGGGCCTGGAGCGAATCCGGGTTGATGAAGAGCTTCATCCGAAGGTCGCGGTAGATCGCGTTCTCGCCCTCGGCCTCGGCCAGCCTGCCCATGGCGTTGATGTAATTGGTCTCGACGCGCTTGAAGTCGTCTTCGGCCTGCGCGTACACCATGCCGAAGACGGCATTGGCGTCGGTCTTGCCGTGGATGTGCGGAATCCCCCAGTCATCGCGCACGATGGTGACGTTGGCCGCCTGCCGCTCCCAGCGCGCGGCATCCGGATTCGCGCTCGTCTGCGCGCAGGCGACGATTGGTGCGGCGAGGACGAGCGCGAGCATTCTCTTCATAGTGACCTGGCGGTGATGATGGTGCGAACGCGGGCGCCATGTCGGCGCAGCAGATAGTTCACGAAGTCGCCCACGATCTGGCTGGGCCTGCCCGAGCCGCGGGTGATCACGCGCGCGCTCAACACCGATGACTGTGGATGCCACTCGATGTTGAGCACGCCCGGCGTCTCGCCGGCGCTCCGCACCTTCATCCATCCAGGCGCACGCCCCGGCTGTTTCTCGCGCACGATCTCGAGCTGGTGCTTACTCAACCGCTGATCATTCGCGATCGCTTCGCGAAGGCTCTCGCCCTTCGTGCACAGGGCGTGAATGAGAATTTGCATGCTCGATCCTGTTCGTAAGTGTCACGACCCAATTCGGCGCGGACGATAGACCGTCACCTCGGATCCCTCCGCGATGAACGTCGACGCCGGCTGAACGCTGAGCGCGCGCGCGAACGACGAACCGTAGAGGCGGGGCACGTCGGCGACAAGAGACGGGCTCGTTGCAGACCAGACGCGCCAGCGCGGATGACTCACCTCGTACTCCACGGTGCCTCCGTCCCGCTGGCGCGTGTATCCCCAGAAATGCTCCGTGATGAATGCTTCCTGAGACAGGGGCGGGGGAAGGGTCGGCTCGCCGGCGGCGCTGGCCGAGAGGTTTTGCCATCGCGATCCCGTGCGCCACTCGTAGGACACGCGCCCGGGCGCCTCCACGGGCTCGCGGGGCACGGTGCTACGCATCCGCACCGCGAGGTACGGCTCGTTGTACGCCGCGCGCGCGGTGAGTGCGATCGCGAGGCGCGGCACGAGCTCACGCACGAACACGACGCCGCGTCGCACGTCGCCGTTCGGCGCGGTGCGCCTGACGTAGAAGCGGAGATTGACCTCCTCGAAGTTTCGATGCATCGGAATCGGAATCCCGAGGAGCCGCGTGCGAAGAAAGCGAAAGCCGACCACACTCGCGATGGCTCGGCCGTTCCAGAGATCGAGCTCGGTGTAGCGCGGCACGAGGGCGTGCAGGATCGCCGCGTCGACGTCGTAGTTGAGCATCACGAGGTAGCGCCACTCTGCCGTCAGGAAGGCGCGACGCCTCTCTCCGTTCATCGGGCGCTACTTGGCGACGTGCCACGCGCCAAGCAACTGGCGAACGAGAACGAGCTGTCCGACGTGATACGAGAGATGGTCCTGCGCGAGGAGGAGCTCGCGGAGATACGTCTGGCCGGTACCGTGAGGGATCTTCGCGAACAGGTCCGTCCCGGTGTCCATGGCGAGATCGCGAAGCGCGTCGCCGTCGGCGCGCAAGCTCGCGACGCTTTTCTTCCACGCACGGGCATTCGGCGGCGCCGCGCTCTCGGGCCAGTAGTCCTCTGGCCACGTCAGCTCCTCGTATTTCGGATTGCGACAGAAATCGAGGATGTCGTGCTGCGTGATGCGCAGATGCTCGAGCAGCTCCCACGGCGAATGCTTGAGACCCTTCGGCCGCTTCCCCTGTAGCTCGAGGTCGAGGTCCGCCATTGCAGCGTCTGCCGTCGCATGCGCTTCGCCAAAGTCGATGAACTTCGAGAGCTGTTCGCGAAGTGGCTCGGGGTGAGACATGGCTACGCTCGGGTGAAGGTTCCAGTCGACGTTCGACTGAGCGTCAGCGGGCAAGTTTCTCGCCGCGGTCGGGCGCCAGGCCGACTCGTCGCGGAACGTCTAGGCGTGGCGACCACCTGGCGACCATTGAATGCGAGCGGAGCTACCCCGCGGCGTAGGACTCCAGAAATCCGCAGCCGCTGCATTGGTAGGTCGTGATCGGACGGGAATCCTGCAGGCGCCACTTGATTCCACCAACGAACCGGCGACGTACAGGGATCCCGGCAGTCCAGTTGCTCTGCAGGATCGATCCGTAGCCGACATCAGCCACATGTCCAATCTCCATCGCGCGATTGCACTTGGGGCAGAATTTGTCGCTGTTCGCCATTCAGTCCCCCGGGGATGACAGCGCTGCGTTTCCCGATGCTCGAGCACTCGCACAGAGCACGCATCCGAGCTCCGAGCCAAGGAACTCCGCCCGTCCGCTCTCAGTCAGCACCCACTCGCGACGCTGCCATGGTGGGTCGTGGCGCACGTGCTGCGAGTGCCCACACTCGAGCTCCGCCACCCAATGGCCTTCCGCATCCGTGTGAAAGCCCACGATGCATCGCGGCACTGCAGGACGATCGGGGATCACTCGACGCACTTCTCCAGCTTGCTCTTCGGAACGAACGTCGCAACCGGCGTCCCGTCGTGCTCCAGCAGGTCCAGAAGATCGGTCTTGTGCCCGAACTCGTCCTCGGACGCCTCGGCGTCGTAACACTTTCCTTCCTTCGCGCGCTGCATTTCGTGCTCCGACAGCCCGGCGCGCATTCGATATTTTTCTCCCGGCATCGCGGCCTCCCTTGCGGATGCTACGCAATATCGCTCGCGCACGGGAGGATGGCACCTCGGGTGGCGCGCGAATGGCGGGCGGAAGGAGCGCGGGCTACGTAAACTGACGCACTAGCCGTCGCGGGCCCGACCCGAGGCTGGGGTGTCGCTACGCGTCTTGCAGCGCGACGAGCGGACCGACGCGCGCGGCGCGCCTGGCGGGTACGTAGCCCGCGAGCGCGGCGCTCGCGCCAAGCACGAGGAGCGCGGTGAGGATCGACGGCCAGTCGAGCAGCCCCACCTGATAGAGCTGATGCTGCACCAGGCGCATGGCGCCCAAGGCCGCAGGCATTCCGACCATCACACCCCCGACTACGAGCAGCATTGCCTCGCCGAGCACCAATCGCATCACATCATGCGGCTCGGCTCCGAGCGCCATGCGAAGCCCGAACTCGCTCGTGCGCCGCGTCGTTGCGTACGTCATCACGCCATAGAGCCCCAGAGCGGCGAGCGCGAGCGCGAGCGTGCCGAACACGCTCACCACGCGCGAGACGAGCCTGTCCTGCACGATCGATTCGCCGATGAGCTCGGACAATGGTTGCGCCCTCAACGGAATCGAGGGATCGGCGGCGCTGAGTGCGCGCCGCAGCGACTCACCCATGCGCGCGGGATCGCCGCTCGCGAGCACCTCGATGGCGAAGCGGCCGGGCGGTTCGCTCATCTGCGACATGGGGAAATACGCACGTCGCAGGGGATCGGCGCGCAGATTCTGCTCCTCGACGTCGGCCACCACCCCGACGATCTCGAAGGTCGAGCTGTCCATCGAGACGTGGGCTCCGATCGCGCTTCCGTGCGGGAAGAAAAAACGGGCCGCTGTCTCGTTGAGCACCACGACCTTTGCACCCGACTCGTTGTCCCGATCCTCGAAGTCGCGCCCCTGCAGCAGGCGCGCCCCGATCGCCTTGAAGTATCCGGCGCCGACATTGTCGTACGCGAGGCTGCTGTCTTTATCGCTTTGGGCAGTGAATCCCTCCACCCGGACATTCGTGGCAGACTCGGTGCCGGAGAACAGTCCGTTCTCCGACGACGATGCCGCCACGACGCCGGGCGTCTGGGACGCGCGCGAGATCAGGTCGCGCGCGAGCGCATTGATCCGCGCGCCCTTGTATCCGGCGCGCTGCGCGTCGACGTCCACGAGCACAAGCTTGTCGCGCGCGACGCCAATATCGGTCGATTGCAGGCGCTGCATGCTGCGGACGAGCATCCCGGTGCCCACGAGCAGGAGCACCGAGAGCGCCACCTGCGCCACCACGAGCATTTTGCCGAGGCCGAACCTCCCTGTCCCGCGCTCGGCGCTCGACACGCCGCGCCCCTGCGCGCGAATCGCCGTCGCGAGCTCGACGCGCGTTGCACGAAGCGCGGGCACGAGACCGAACAGGATCGCGGTGGCGAGCGAGAGTGCCGCGGTGAAGGCGAGCACGCGCGCGTCGAGCCGAGTATCGAGCTCCGCGCCCTCCGTGAGCGCAATGAGCGCCGAGCTGCCCCAGACCGCGAGGAACACGCCCAGCGCGCCGCCGGCGGCGGCGAGGATGACGCTCTCGGTGAGGAGCTGCTGTACCAGCCGGAGCCTGCTCGCACCGAGCGCCATGCGCACGCTCATCTCGCGTCCGCGCGCGGAGGCCCGCGCAAGCATCAGGTTGGCGAGATTCGCACAGACGATGAGGAGCACGACTGACACGGCGGACATCAGGATGTACAGAGGACCGGCAAAGGAGCGACGGTAGTACGAGAAGCCGCGCGCGCCGGATGCCACCTCGACTGGCTTGTCGCGAACGTCCTTCACGACGCTCAGATGCTCGGCCGGCGATGCGTGATCGATGAGCGAGCGATTCTCGACCGCCGTGATCTCGCTGCGCGCCTGCGCGAGACTGACGCCGGGTGCGAGACGACCCATCATCAGGATCCAGCTGATGCTCCGATTGCTCAACGTCGGCGCGTTCGGCATCAGCGTCTCCTGCTCCATGATCGGCAACCACAGCTCGATCGGCTGCCCGACGATGTCGCCCGTGAATTTCGGCGGCGTCACGCCGATGATCGTGAGGGGCACGCCGTTGATCAACACCGAACGGCCGATCGCGGACCGCTCTCCGCCGAATCTCTTCAACCAGTAGGCATTGCTCAGGACGACGACGGGAGCGGCACCGGGAACGCGCTCCTCATTTGGGGAGAAGGTGCGACCCACGGCTGCCGGGATCTGCAGCACCTTGAAATAGTTCGCAGACACGAATCGCCCGCGAGGATGGTCGGGCTCCTTCTGATGGCTTTCAGCGAGGAGATCGAGTCTGTTGGTGCGTCCCGTCGCGTAGATCCCGCTGAGCGAATGCACTTGATCGCGCATGTCCGCGTACACGGGAAAGGATACGATATCGTTGCGAGCGCTCCCATCCGACAATCCGCCGGTGCGCGCCGGATTTCCGATGGTCACGAGCTGTTCAGGATGCGGCACCGGGAGCGAGCGCAGCACGAGCGCATTGATGAGCGTGAACGTCGACGTGTTGGCTCCGATGCCCAGCGCCAGCGTGAGCAGCACGACCGCGGTGAACCCGGCGTTCTGGCGCATGCTGCGCAGCGCGTACGCGATGTCCTGCTTCAGGTTGCTCAGAGAGTTCGTGCGTCGCATGGCGCGTTCCCGTTGATTGTCGATATCGAGGCAGTTGCTGCGGATGACGCTCATGTCGCCGAAGCGCTCGAGCGCTCGCATGCGCGCGGCGTCCGGCGCGAAGCCGGCGGCCTCGAGCTTTTGCGCTCGCATTGCGATGTGGAACTCGAGCTCCTGATCGACGTCGCGCTCGAGATGCCGGGCGCCGACGCCAATGCGGAAGACGCGAGTCCAACCTCCGCGCTCGGTCACGCGGTGCGGGGAGCGCCGCTCGCGTGCAGTGCGCGCGATGCCGCCTCGACGAACTGCTGCCACGCCGAGAGGCCGGTCTTCAGCTGCCCCCGTCCCGCGGCGGTGAGCTTGTAGAACTTCGCGTGACGGTTGTTTTCGGAGAGGCCCCACTCGGCCTCGATCCACTTCTGGCTTTCGAGGCGGTGCAGGGCGGGGTAGAGGGTGCCCTCACCAACGAGGAGCGTGGCTCCCGTTGCCTGCTCGATCCAGTCGGCTACGCCGTAGCCGTGTCGGGGGCCCCACGTGAGCGCCTTGAGGATCAACAGATCCAGGGTTCCGCGCAGGAGTCCTACATTGATATCGCTCATTGTCTCCACCGTGCAGTGATGAGAAGGAGCATACAATCCTTCCCATCGCCACACAAGGGGAGCGATCAGCGAGCCGTGTTAACTGACGCTCGGGCCGGCATTAACTATGTGAGAAACGAAGGGAACGGATCAAACGAATGAAACGGACGAAGACTTTGAGCCGTGTTCACCGCCCTCGCGTCTCGCACTCATGCGCCAAAATCCGTTACCGTCCGTTCGATCCGTTGGTGATCCGTTCAATTCGTTTCATCACCTTGTTACAGCCAGAATCCCGCAGACCCGTACTCTCCACTCCGCGAGCTACCAGATCTTCACCCGGTCCGCCGGCGCCAGATACATTCTGTCGCCCGGCTTCACGTTGAACGTCGTTTCGAACACGTCGTTGTTCACGAGGGGCACGAAGGCGCGGTAGTCGGCGGGGGAATGCGGGTTCGTGAGCAGCTGCTGGCGCAGCGCATCGTCGCGAATCTTTCCGCGCCAGATCTGCGCGAAGCCCATGAAGAAGCGCTGGTCGCCGGTGAGTCCGTCGATCACCGGTGCCTCCTTGCCGTTCAGCGAGATGCGATAGGCGCGATATGCCTGCGCGAGCCCGCTCAGATCGCCGATGTTCTCGCCCATTGTGAGCTTGCCGTTGATGTGCAGATCGTCGATCGGATTGATCGCGTCGTATTCCGCGCCGAGCTTCGTGGTGCGCTCCTGATAGGCCTTCGCGTCCGCGGCGGTCCACCAGTCGCGCAGATTGCCCTCGCCGTCCGACTTCCGCCCCTGATCGTCGAAGCCGTGACCGATCTCGTGTCCGATCACGGCGCCGATCGAACCATAGTTCACGGCGTCATCCGCGTTGACGTTGAAGAACGGTGGCTGCAGGATGCCCGCGGGAAAGGTGATGTCGTTCGCCGAGGCGTTGTACTGCGCGTTCACGGTTGGCGCCGTCATCCCCCACCGCGAGTTGTCGACGGGCTTGCCCAGCCGGCCGGCCATGTCGGCGTATTCGAATTGACGTGAGCGCTCCTCGTTGCCGAACAAATCGTCGCGCTTGATCACGAGCGCCGAGTAGTCGCGGGGTTTGTCGGGTGCACCGATCTTCACCTTGAAGTGCGCGAGCTTGTCCTTCGCCTGCGTCTTCGTCTCGGGGCTCATCCACTCGAGGCTATCGATCCCGACCTTGTACGCATTGATGAGGTTCTTCACCAGCGCGTCCATCCGCGCCTTGGCTTCCGGCTTGAAGTACTTCGCGATGTACAACGTTCCGGCAGCCTCGCCGAGAGTGCCGTTGGTGCCATCCACAGCCTGCTTCCAGCGAGTGGCGAGCTCCTGCTGGCCATTCAACGTCTTGCCGCGAAACGCGAAGCGCGCCTGCACGAAGTCCGACGGCAGCACGTCGGCGAAATCGATCGATGGCGTGAAAGGTGAGATACTCGCGCCAAGTGGCGATCGGTGTGCTCGCGAAAATCGGATCGAGCGCTTTGACGTAGTCCGGCTGGCGAACGACGACCTCCGTTGCCTTTTTCAGGTTGGCCTGGTCGAGGTAGCGCGTCCAGTTGTACGACGGCGTCAACGCCGCAAGCTCGGCCACCGTCATCTTGTTGTACGTCGCATTGCGGTCGCGATTCCGCGCGCGCTCCCACTGCGGCGTCGCGATCTGAGTTTCGAGCGCGAGAATCCGGGAGGCGGCGCCCGCGGGATCCGGCTGCTTCGCGAGCGTCATCAACTGCGTGATGTAGGCGACGTACGCCTCGCGCGTCGACGCCATCTTCGGATCCTGCTTGCAGATAGTAGTCGCGGTCGGGCATGCCGAGCCCCGACTGCGTGAGCTGTACGATGTTCTCGGTGGAGTGCTTACCGTCGGCGCCGACGAACACGCCCACCGGACCGTTCACGCCCAGTTGCGCGAAATGCGCGAACACGGCGGGGAGCTGCGAGTTGACCTTGAGGTCCGAGATGGACCGCAGCAGGGGCTGCAGGGACGCGGTGCCGAGCTTGTCGACGCGCGCGGTGTCCATGTAGCTCGCGTACAGGTCACCGACCTTTCGCTGCGGGCTCCCAGCCGGCGCGTTCGCCTTGCTCGCGCTTTCGAAGAGCTCGTGCTCGGCGTTACGGCTGTTCTCGCGAAGCTCCTGGAATGCACCCCAGCTCGAGGCGTCCGCGGGGATCTTGGCGGTTTTCAGCCAGCCCCCGTTCACGTACCGGTAGAAATCATCCTGCGGGCGAATGGAGTGATCGAAGTTCGTCGTGTCGATGCCGCTGGTGAGCTGGGCGGAAGCGGGCAGGGAGATCGCGCCCGCGAGAATCGCAGCGGCGACGAGTGAGTGGGCGAATCGGCGAATGTGCTGAGGCACGGCGTACCTGTGATGAACGGGGATGTGTGCCCGGGCCGGGGCGCGCTGGTTCCGGGGGCCGACGACGATGATGGTCCGACAGGAATAATTACGAACTGGACCACCAGATCGCTGCGGCGATCCCTCGAATCATCCTGCGTCGGATTCGCGCCCGTTTCCACTCGGTTGCACGTATCCGCCCACGATTCCTCCCGAAGCCGGGCTCCGTTCCGGCGCGAGGTCGAGCCGCTCACCGCGGCAGTCGGCCGGGACCGTGACGACCGGTGTCCAGTGAGAGGAGACGGCTCGAGGCAAACTGAGTGTGAACGACGATCCATGGCCGGGAGCGCTCGTCACCGTCAGGTCTCCCTCCATTGCACGCGCCAAGTCTCTGCTGATGGCCAGCCCCAAACCCGTACCCCCCTCGGTCCCTGTCAACCCCGCATGGAGTTGGACGAACGGCTCAAAGATGCTCTCGAGCTTGTCCGCCTCCATGCCCATTCCGGTATCCGACACGCAAACCTGCACGGCTCTTTCCGTTTCCTCTGCCCGGATGCGCACGTGTCCTCCCGGCGGCGTGAACTTGATCGCGTTCGATACGAGGTTGACCAGAATCTGCATCACCTTCTCGCGATCCGTGTGCATTCCGACGGGCCGATCGCAAAACACACCGTCGAACGTCAATCGCTTCTGCGCGAACAATGGCTCGAGCATCGCCACGCACGATGCCAGCACCTCACAGATGTCGAGATCGACCATGTTATACGCGACATGCTCGCCTCCGACCCTCGTGAGATTGAGCAAGTCATTGATCAGACCGAGGAGATATCGCTGGCTGTTGCGAATGCGGGCCAGATCGGAGTGCTGGGCTGCATTAACGGGTCCTCGCAATTCCAGGTCGAGCAGGTCGACGTAGCCACCGATCGCGTTGAGTGGCGTGCGCAGCTCGTGGCTCATCAAGCCGAGAAAGGTGCTCTTCGCCCTGTTTGCGGATTCCGCTTTGAGACGTGATGCGACGACGTCGCCGTGGAGTCGCGCACGATCGAGGGCCACTGCGCTTCTGCTCGCAAGATCCTCCGCGAGCGCAATGTCCTGCGGCGTGACGTGATGGCCCCGCGCATCGCCCACGAAGGTCACCGCTCCGACGAGGCGCTCGCCGATGATCAACGGCGCGGTGAGCAGCGCCCCCACGCCGAGCGACCGCAGCGCGCCGACGATCTCGGGATCGCGCGACGCGCTCGCGAGAGCGGCCTCGGCGTCGTCGAGAACCACCGTCTTGCCCCCATTTCGATGCACCGCGGCAAGTCCAAAACCGTCGTCGGCGACGGGCTGCCACCTGTCGTTCAATCTCTCGAGGATCGCCTGCTTTTCCGAATCGGGGTGGACGATCGCCAGCCGCCGCATCGTCGTCCTGATCCAGTATGTCGACGATGCACCATACACCCAGACGTGGCAGCGACATCCGCTTGATGGCGGAGACCGTTACGGCCTCATTGAGAGACTCGGCGAGTCGTCGACCTTCCGCGGCGAGGAAGGTCGCCTCCATCCAGGACGCCTGCGCCGCAACCGCCGCGTCCTGCTCTCGCATTGCGCTGAGAAGCAATCGCTCGGACACGCGCCGCTGCAGCCCGAGCTTTTGCTCGTCCTGCGTCGCGGCGCGTAGCTCGATGAGGAGCTGATTGGTCCTGCCGCTCGCGTCGACATCGGGCCACACCGTGCAGCGAAGCGGAAAGACGCCGTCACTTTCCTGGTCGACGACACGATTTCGGGACACGACGCCAGTCCGAAACGCCCGATCCATCAGGGCGTTCATTTCGTCACGTTCCGGAAGTGCGAACAGGCCGCCGATGGGCTCGCCCATGGATATGGTGCCATCCAAAGTCAGCATCTTCCGGAACGCCGCGTTTGCGAACACGAGGGTGTGCTGCTCTCCGTGCGTGACGGCGAATGCCGCCGGGAGAAGGCTCCATGAATCGCTCGAACGATCCCGCTGCTGCAAACGCCTGCTCGAGTGATGTGCTCACCGAGGCGCTCGGCCTGCGTACAATCGATGCGCTGCCATGCGGCTAGTCGGCGACCTGGGCGATCGCGTGCAGAAGCTCTCGTCCGTTCTGGCGCATGACGCGCAAATATCCAAGGAGCTCGAGTCGCGCGAGCGTCGCGTCGAGCGCGGCCGGGCTGGCGCTGACGTTCGCCGCCAGATGCTCGTGGGTCGACTCGCCTAGCCGTACGAGCGTGTCGAGCGTGATTGACTCGAGGTCGGTGAGGCCCTCGTGTCCATTGCGGGCAATGACGGGCTGCAGCACGGGCACGCCGGTAAGAATTCCCCGGTAGTTCCGAAGCGGGCCGCCGACGATGGCGCCTTGCGCAGTCACTTCATACGTGACGAAGTCATGGCCGTGTTTGCTCCCTCGCATTTTATGTATCGCCAACACAGTGCGGAGCACGCCATTGATCTCGACGAAGCGCTGAACGATGATGTCGTCCGTGATGAAGGAGACGCGCTCCGTCGTGAACGACGAGTCGGGATATCCTCCCGCGATCTCTGTCGTCATGAGAATCGTCACGCCCGTCGCGGTGAGCGCTCCCACCAGTCGATACAGAGACTCCTGGAAATCCTCGCGAAAGGCCGGGGCGAGCGCGATTTGAAAGCCGGAGAGCGAATCGATTACGACTCTCGTCGCGCCGATCGTATTGACGGCATCCAGGATCTCCGCGAGCGTTTCATCGACCGACAGATCGAGCGGACGCAGGTAGATGAGCCTGAAGTTCTCGGGATCGGCCACCGACGCGATATCGTAATTTCTCGCCTTGGCGCGCGCGAGATACTCCTCGGGATACTCCTCGAAGACGACGATGACCACCGATTCGCCGAGGCGGAGCCCTTCGGCGGCGAACTGCGTCGCGAAGGTCGTCTTTCCGCTCCCCGCCGGACCCAAGAGCATCACCGCATCGCCCGCGGGAATTCCGCCTCCCATCAATTCATCGAGACCGGGGATCCCTGTCGCCAGTCGAACTGCCGAGGCTGGGCGACGTGAGCCCTGTTGCCCCGGAATGCGCGGAAAAACCTGAACTCCGTTTTCGGTGATCCGAAACGTATGCAGTCCCGGCATTGATGCTCGGCCGCGAACCTTCACCGCCTGTAGCTTTCTCACGACCGAATTTCGGTCAGCAGCCTGCGACAGCCAAAACACTCCGTCGGCCACCGTGAACACGGGATTTCGCTGTTCCTGCTCCGCGGACTCACCGATGATGAACGATGTGACCTCCCACGAAATCAGCAGGAGCGAGAGTCGCTGGATGAAATTGTCCATGGTGATGTGCCCGCCCGGTGCGACGTCCGTGCTCCTCCCGAGCACTGTGCGAAATGAATCGACGATCACGATGCCCGGACTTGCGCGCTCGACCTCCTGCACCACCCGATCGAGAACGAGATTCAGATCCTGCTCGAACGATTCGGCGCTGAGATTGACGTACTGGACGGCCGAACCGACCTTTTTCGGATCGAAGAAGCTGAACTCCTTCTGATAGCGCAGCATCTTGAGCGTCGGCTCGCCAAGCACCGTGAAGTAGAGCGCGGGTCGCTCGACCGTGGCGTTGGCGAACATGATCTGCTGCGCCAGGGTCGTTTTCCCGGAACCCGGACTGCCCGCGATCAGATTGAACGAGAACTCCGGGAGTCCGCCGCCCAGAACGGCATCGAATCCCGAAACGCCCGAGGGCATGCTCCGAATTCCGAAGTCCGGTACCGGTTCGACCTGCTTGGCGCGAGATTTCCTGGCTGTCATGGCACATCCTCGTCTTCTTTCGTTCCGATCGTCGAGGTTTGCGCCACGAGCCGCACCACCATGTCGAACCCGACAAATCGTCCAAGCAGCGAAAGCAGTATCTCGAGCAAAGCCTCGAGCCCTGCGGCCGACGCGGGTGACCCGTGCGCCTTCACGGCGCCCTCGAGTCCGTCCAGGCCGGATGAGCCGTTGTCTGTGACCCGGATTTCGCGAAGAAGCGGATGCGCTCGAGACGCCTCCGCCAGCGCTCGCGAGAGCAGCGCGTGCGCGCCGGTTGTGCCGATGCTTCGCGAGAGCGCCCGGTTCGCAGCCTGGCAGGCCGCGAAGGTCGTAGCCGCGGCGTCTCTCGGTTCCTTGCTTTTTCTCGCGGCGCGAGCTCACCAACTGACGCGCCAATTCTCGGGCATCCGACACGTCTGACGCTTGCTTTCCGGACGCGCCGGTGGTGGTCATTCCATCACTCCGTGACACCCCCGCACGCGCATCTTTGCCTCAGGCGACGAACCACACGAGTCGCCGGCAGAAGTTGCCCCGTACCGAGCACAGCGCTACTCAGGTCAAATGTGGAATGGCACGTTGGCGAGATTCTCACGGGGCACACCCACAACCGATGACGGCCGGCCACTCTCACGCCTTATGTCTGAGACTGTACGACCACCTCTGAGCCTAGTCAGCGGCAGATTAATGCGCAACGGGCCCGCGACAGTCCTTCTCGAGGGCGTCTGTGGATCTCCCGTTTGGTCGGGTGACCGAGCCGAGGCAAGTGCGCCATTAGCTGATCAACTCGCGTCGAGCACGCAAAGAGCGCCAGGATCCACCCTGCCGCCCGCATGCCCGCGGCTGCATGTTATGGCGCAATGACCTCCCTCCAATCACGTCTCGGACCGGCGCTCGCCGGCCGCTACTCGATCGGTCGCGAGCTCGGGGAAGGCGGAATGGCGATCGTCTTCCTGGCCCACGACCTTCGCCACGACCGGGAGGTGGCCCTCAAGGTTCTCCGCCCCGAAGTCTCCGCCGAGATCGGCGCCGAACGCTTTCTTCTCGAGATCAAGTTGGCCGCGGGTCTCACGCATCCGCACATCCTCCCGGTGTACGACTCCGGCGAGGCGGACGGGCTTCTGTTCTACGTGATGCCGAGCATGGAGGGGCGATCGCTTCGCGAACGGCTCGACCGGGAGCGGCAGCTCTCGACTCGACGGAGGCGCTGCGCATCGCTCGCGAGGTCGCATCCGCGCTCGACTATGCGCACCGGCACAACGTCGTGCATCGCGACATCAAGCCGGAGAACATCCTGCTCCACGACGGCTCGGCAATGGTCGCCGACTTCGGCATCGGGAAGGCGCTCTCGGCCACAGGGCGCTCGATCACCCAGACGGGTCTCGCTATCGGAACGCCGGCGTACATGAGCCCCGAACAGTCCGTCGGGCGAGCTGTCCACGGACGGACGAAGCGATCTGTATTCGCTCGGCTGCGTGTTGTACGAGATGCTCACCGGCGAGCCGCCGTTCACCGGAGTGTCGGCGCAGGCGATCATCGCCAAGCGCTTCGTGTCGCCAATTCCGAAGGTGCGCACGACGCGCGATGTGCCTGAGGCAGTGGACACTGCGGTCACGCGCGCGCTCGCGCGTACGCCGGTGGACCGATACCCCACCGCCGCCGAATTCGCGGAGGCGCTGCGCGTGATCAGCGTCTACGGCGGCACGGGAGCGCAGCGCGCGGTGGCCGATGCGCACCGCGCCACGGCGAAGGCAATCGCCGTACTCCCGTTCAAGAATATGAGCGCCGACCCGGAGAACGAATATTTCTCGGACGGCATGACCGAGGAGATCATCAACGTGCTCGGCAAGCTGCCCGGCATTCACGTGGCGTCGCGCACCAGCTCTTTTGCCTTCAAGGGCAAGGAAGTGGACGTGCGCGAGATCGGCGAGAAGCTCGGCGTGACGACGGTGCTCGAGGGAAGCGTGCGCAAGGTCGGCAACAAGATTCGTCTCACGGCGCAGCTCATCAACGTCGAGAGCGGCTATCACCTCTGGAATGAGACGTACGATCGACAGCTCGAGGACGTATTCGCCGTTCAGGATGATATCTCGCGCGCCATCGTGGAGGCGCTCACCCTCCGACTCGGCAGCGATCAGGGGCAGGTCGTCGCTCCCACGAAGAATCTCGAGGCGTACACGCTCTATCTGAAAGGGCGGTTCTTTTTCGCGAAGCTCTCGGAGCCGGCGCTGCGTCGGTCGCTCGATCTGTTTCAGCAATCGTTGCTGCAGGATCCGGCGCTCGCGCGCGCCTACGCTGGCATTGCTGACGCGTGGTGCAATCTCGCGGACGACTGGGTGGCGCCCGACGAATGCGTATCCCCGAGCGAAAGGCGCTGCCGAGCGCGCGCTGCAACGCGAGCCCGACCTCGCCGAGGCGATCACGTCGCTCGGGAAGGTGCTCGGCTGGCACGAGTGGAAGTTCGCCGACGCGGAAGTGCAGCTCGCGCGCGCGGTGACGCTCGCGCCCAATTATGCCGAGGCGCACTATGTTCGCGGCACAATGTTGCCGGCGGTGGGACGTCTCAGCGACGCGATCGACACGATGCGCAAGGCGCTGGTGCTCGATCCGCTCTCGGTTCACTACAGCGAATGGCTGGCGCGTTTTCTCCTGTACGATCGGGACTACAATGCCGCGATCGCGCAGGGCGAGCGCACGATGGAGATGGACGAGATCTGCCATCGCGCGCAGCACTATGTTGGTGCCGCGCACCTGGCCAAGGGCGATCCGGAGACGGCGCTGTCGTGGTTTCGACGCGGGCAGTCGCTCGAGCGCGCGCCCCGTGCGTGGGACGCGATGATCGTGCGTGCGCTCGCTGCGCTTGGACAGCACGAGGAGGCGGAGGCGATTCTCGCGCGCCTCGAGGAAGAATCGCGCAGGCAATACCTTCGCGGCGAGATCATCGCGACCGGTTATGCCGCGGTGGGCGATCTCGACAAGGCGTTCGCGTCGCTCGAGCGCGCGTATCAGGATCGCTCGGCGGGGCTCATGTATCTGAAGGTGGACCCGGGGTACGGACCGCTGCGCGGGGATCCTCGCTATGCGGATCTCGTGAAGCGAATCGGGCTGATCTAGGCAGTCGGCGGTGCGATTATGCCGCGCTAGGCAGCAGGCGCGAGGTCGTCGACTCGAACACACGTCGCAGGGAGTGACGCCGTACGCGAATCCCGCGCGATGAGTGCGGGGCTACCGCTTTAGGTCGGACACTGCTAGCTCAGTCCTCGGCTGCGCGGTGCTCAGCCGGGCCTGATTCCGCCGCAATGCATCGGGACTTCCCATGGCGGGGATTCCCGGATGACGTTGTAGTCGAAGCAATCCGAATTCGTGGGATCCTGGTACGGGGCCAGGCCAGGCATTGTCGGCGCGACGCCCCCTGCCGGCGCAGGCGGCAAGGCAGTGTACGGGGCGAGCATTTTTCTGAACATCTCTGGCGTCACTCGGTAACTCGCGGCGATCTGCTCGAGGATTGGACGAGACTCCACTGCGTGAGCTGACGGGGCTTGCAGAAGGAACACGATGTTCTTGTAGAAGCCGAGCCAATCGGGCTTCAGCGAACAGACAATGGCTTCGAACTTTTTGGCATCCGATCCATAGGTCGACGTTCCCATGAATCGCGAGCACATCGGGAGCTTCGTGGGCGCCTCCGAGGCGTAGCTTACTGTTGGCTTGGGCATTCCCGATTTCGCTGCACCGGATTCGAGAATCGTGGTGAACTTCTCTTTCATGCTTGCGCTGAACGGCAACGCGAACGCAACATCACCTCCGGGAGTACCCGGTGCCGCCGGTCCATTCTTGACGGCGATGATGACGCCGAGATGGATGCGTTCATCATTTGGGCCCGTCACGTACACATATCCGTTGGACCCTTTCACGAGAGTCCACCCCTGGGGAATGCCTACCGACGCGGTCTTATCGTCGTTGGTTGCGGTGTTCAGCTTGACCGTCAATGCGCCGGCCGTTCCTGTTTGCGCATATGCTTGCGAGAGCATCCCGCCGTCAATGGCAATCGCCGCGATCGCGAGGGTTTGCGCGAGTTTGCTACGCAAAATGCTCATGTCGGAATTCCTTTTTCGAGAGAGCGCTGATATTGCAGGTCACCGCCACCCCTCGCCACCCCTCGCCACCCACGCGTTGCGCATCCAGAGCGAGCCGTCAAGTCCGATACACCTTTCGTCTTCTCAATGGCAAGAGGAAAAAAGTGAGATAAAGATAACTTTATGACCATGCGTGCTCGCCTCTGACTCTGGAAACACGGAAGGAATAACCGAGATCGGATTTATTTACACGTTGAACCGAAACAGCATCACGTCCCCATCCGCGACGACGTACTCCTTCCCCTCGCTTCGGACGACTCCCTTCTCCTTCCCGCCCTTCCACCCGCCCATCCCCACGAACGCGTCGTACGACACCGTCTCCGCCCGAATGAAGCCACGCTCGAAGTCCGTGTGGATCACGCCCGCGGCCTTGGGCGCCGTGTCGCCGGCGTGAATCGTCCACGCGCGCACTTCCTGTTCGCCCGCGGTGAAGTACGTCCGTAGTCCCAGGAGCTCGTAGCCCGCTCGAATCAGCCGGTCGAGTCCCGCACTCGTGAGCCCCAGCGACTCGAGAAAATCTCCGCGCTCCGCTGACGGCAGCTCCGCGAGCTCCGCCTCGATCTTGGCGGAGAAGGGCACGACCTGCGCGCGCTCGCCGCTCTTCTTCACCGCTTCGCGCAGCGCCTTGAGCGGCGCGCCCTCCGCACCCGTGAGCTCCGCATCACTCACGTTCGCCGCGTAGAGCACCGGCTTCGCCGTAAGCAGCGTGAGCGGCGCGAGCATCGCTCGCTGCTGGTCCGTGAGCTTCGCCTCCCACAATCCCTTCCCTTCGCTCAACGCCGCGTACGCCGCTTCGATCGCCGGCAGCTCGGCGAGCGCCTCCTTGTCGTGCGACTTGGCCGAGCGCCGCACCTTGTCCAGCCGCTTCTCGACCGTCGCGAGATCGGCGAGCGCAAGCTCGATCTCGATCACCTCGCGATCGCGCACCGGGTCGATCGTGCCCATCACGTGCAGCACGTCGGGATCCTCGAAGCAGCGCACCACGTGGATGATCGCGTCCGTCTCGCGAATGTTCGCGAGAAACTTGTTGCCGAGTCCCTCGCCGCTCGCGGCGCCCTTGACGAGCCCCGCGATGTCGACGAACTCCACCACGGCGGGAACGATCTTCCTCGGATTCACGATCTTCGCGAGCCCCGCGAGGCGTGGATCCGGCACCTCGACGATGCCGACGTTCGGCTCCACGGTACAGAACGGATAGTTCGCCGCGTCCGCCTGCGCGCTCGTGAGCGCATTGAACAGCGTCGACTTTCCGACGTTCGGCAGTCCGACGATCCCGAGCTTCAGCATGCATTCCCGTTGTGCGCGTTCATTGCCGGTACGATGCCTTCGCGCAGCCAGAGCTCCGCGGCATTGGTCAATCGTGGCATCAGCGCGAGAATTTCCTCGCGCTCCGTTTTCCCGAATGGGCTCAGCACGTAGTCCGCGAGATCGCCGATCCGTCGCTCGGGATCCACGGGCTGAATCCCTATTCGCATGCGCGCGTAGTCGCGGTGGCCAATGTGCTGCTCGACGCTCTTGAGCCCGTTGTGCCCGCCCGCGCTTCCCTGTGGACGCAGCCGGTACGTCCCGACCGGGAGCGCGACATCGTCGACGACCACGAGCAGATCGGTTTTCGGAGACCAGAAGGGCCGCTTGAGATGCGACGCGAGCACGGCGCCGCTCAGGTTCATGAACGTCTGCGGCTTCACGAGTCGCACCTTCACGTTGCCCACGAGCCCGTGTGTCGCCAGCGCCTGCCCCTCGGCCTTCCAGCCTCCGAGATGCCAAACGTCGGCGAGGTGATCGAGAACCCACCAGCCGACGTTGTGCCGCGTGCGTTCGTATTGTTTGCCCGGATTTCCGAGCCCGAGAATGAGCTTCATCGGTGCGCTCGAGGATCAGAGGCGAACGATGCATTGCACGAGGCGACGCATCGCGCACCACCGAACTACTTCTTCGCCGCCGCCTCCGCGTCTTCCTCTTCCTTCGCCTTGCGGATCAGCTCCGGCTCGGTGAGCGGCTCCGTCTCGCCCTCGACGACCGGCGCAACCTCGACTTCGGCGCGCGGAGGTGCGACGACGCAGATCGTCTCGCCCGCGTTCTCGAGCACCTCGACGCCCGGGGGCAGCGTGAGATCGCGAACGTGGATCGACTGGTGCAGATCGAGGTTCGACACGTCGACGTCGATGTGATTCGGAATGTTTCCGGGATCCACCTCGACGCTGATCGTGCGTAGCACCTGATCGAGCATGCCGCCCGAGAGGCGAACGCCAACCGGCGTTCCCACGAGCACCAGCGGGATGTCGACGGTCACGAGCTCACCGGCCACGAGCTCCTGGAAATCGATGTGCAGGATCTCGCGGCGGAAGGGATGACGCTGGATGTCGCGAATCAGCGTACGCGCCGAGCCGCCGTCGATCCGGAGCTCGAAGACAGTGGTATCCGCGGACACGCGATCGAGCATCTTCTGCAGATCGCGCGCATTGAGCGCCAGTGACTGCGGCTCGCGCTTGTGACCGTAGACCACCCCAGGTACCTGCTTCGCGGCGCGGAGCTTTCGCGCGGCGCCCTTTCCGGTTTCCGCGCGAGGATGCGCGATGAGCACTTCGGTTGCCATATCGATTCTCTCGAGAGCGTAATTGACAGATGAACGAACCGGGCGCTCGACCGCAGCGCCCCCTCTTTGCCGCGCCTACTCGAACAGCGAGCTCACCGACTCGTCGCTGTGCGTATATCGAATCGCCTTCGCGAGCAGCTCGCCCACACTCAAAATCGTCAGCTGCGGAAAGCGATGTGCATCAGGAATCGCCACGGTATCGGTCACCGTCACTTCCTTGATCGGAGCATTTCTCAGCCGCTCAGCCGCCGGACCCGAAAGCAACGCGTGCGTCGCGCACACGTAAATGTCCTTCGCGCCCAGCCCCTTCAGTGCTCGGGCCGCCTCCGTCACCGTGCCCGCCGTGTCGATCATGTCGTCGGGAATGAGACAGTCGCGCCCTTCGACTTCACCAACGACGTTCAACACCTCGGCGACATTCGGATGCGGTCGCCGCTTGTCGATGATCGCGAACGTCCCGTTCAGTCGCTTGGCGAACCCTCGCGCCATCTTCGCCGACCCGACGTCCGGTGCGACGACGACGAGATCCTGCAGGTGCTTCTTGCGGTAGTGCGAAACGAACACCGGGGCCGCGTACAGGTGGTCCACCGGAATGTCGAAAAAGCCCTGGAGCGCGTGCTGGTGAAAATCGATCCCGAGCACGCGATCCGCGCCCGCCGTCACGATCAGATTCGCCATCAGCTTTGCGCCGATCGCCACCCTCGGCTGGTCCTTTCGGTCCTGCCGCGAGTAGCCGTAGTACGGCATCACACAGGTCGTACGCGCCGCCGACGCTCGCCGCACTGCGTCGAGTATCAGCAGCAACTCCATGATGTTCTCGGCCGGCGGGTTCGTCGGCTGCACGATGAAGACATCGTGTCCCCGAATGTTCTCGTCGATGCGCACGAAAATCTCACCGTCCGAAAACCGCGACATGGTGACCTTTCCGAGCTCGACTCCCAGGCACGCCGATATCTCTTCCGCGAGCGCAGGGTTAGCCGTGCCGGCGAGAAGCTTGAACCCGCGCCGCGGAACATTCAGCTCATCCATTGCAGCCGTTAAACGTAAGAGATTGAGAAGGTTAGGTCAATGCGTCCGGTTCGCGCGCGGGATCTCGTCTGGCCGCACCGATCCATTGCCCCTGGTGGATTCGAACCACCATTCGCGGCTCCAAAGGCCGCTGTCCTGCCGTTGGACGAAGGGGCAGCAGAGCACCCTAAGCTACCGGCACAGCGAGGGTTGCTCAATAGGCGTGCCCATGCTCGCGACCGGGCGCCGCTACTCCACCAGCTCCACGGCCGTCACGCGAGTCACCGTGCGCGTCGGGACCGCGATTCCCGGAAGCGCGTTCGTGAGCGCCGCAGTGTCGGCAAACAGAGGCACGATCCCGAAGAGCGTCGAGCCGGATCCGCTCATACCGGCGATCGACGAGCCCATTCGCGCAGCTGTCCGATGATCGTTGCGATCTCCGGATGATGCTCCGCGACGACGGGCTCGAAGTCGTTGACGACGTGCTTCTGCAGCGACTCCCACGACGTGAGCTCGGGCACCGAAACGAGGCGCGGTGACGGCACGTCCGCCTGCCGCGACGCCGCGAGCCACTCGTACGCGTCCACGGTGGACACCAGGAATCCCGGGAGCACGAGTACCACCGTTCGCTCGGGCAGGGCCGGTAGCGCAAGCAGCCGCTCTCCGCGCCCCCACGCGAGTGCGAAGGGCTCCGTGCTAGTGAGGAACGGCACGTCGGCGCCGAGCGACATCGCGATGCGGAGGAGCTCCGGCTCGCGCATTGGGTGCGGCGAGAGCGCGTTGAGTCCGCGCAGCACGGCGCCCGCATCCGCGCTGCCCCCGCCGAGTCCTCCGCCAACGGGAATGCGCTTCACGATCTCGATCTCGAAGCCGCGCGGCCATCCGGCGGCATCGCCGTACGCCGTCGCGGCGCGGTAAGCGAGATTCTGTTCCTGCGGTCCGATCTCGACGCCGTGCACAACGACTGATCGCTCTTCGTCGCGCGGGCGGATGGTGACGGTATCGGCGAGCGCGATGCGCGCGTACAGCGTCTCGATCGAGTGATAGCCGCCGCGCTCACGGGCGAGAATGCGGAGCCCGAGGTTGAGCTTCGCCTGCGCCGCCACGCGCGCGACCTTCGCGCTCATCCCGCTTCCGTCGCTTCCGCGGCTTCTTCCGACGACGCGTTCATGTCGCTGAGCTTGAGGCCGAGCGTTACGAAATAGTAGATGCCGATGATCGTGATGGGCAGGAACGTGAGGATGTGATAGCTGATCGCCCAACTCGTCGCGAGCGTGCGATCGATGCCGTAAATCCCGAGCCCGAGCTGCGCGAACTTCTCGAACACGCCGAAGAATCCCGGAAGCGCCGGCACGGCGACGCCGATCGCGATCAGCCCCTGCAGCATGAGCGCCGCACTGAACGACACTTCGATTCCCACGGCCTTGAAGCCGAGCCAGAAGGCGAGCGCGTTCATGAGCCACATTGCGATCGCCCATCCCATTGTCGATGCGAACTTCACGGGATCGCGCAGCACCGCGAGCCCGGACGCGAATGCGATCAGCGTGCGACGACCCCGCTCCTCGAAGCGCGGGGCGATGCTTCGCGCGATCCACTCCCACAGGGCGATCGCGTGCTCGGTGAAGAAGACGATCAGATACAAACCCGAGATCGCGACCAGCGCGAGTGTCGCCCCGCTCCCGATGACCTTCGCGATCGAGTAGCCGGCGAAGGTCTGCCCGCGCGGCAACGACGGGTCGAGCGTCGCCACTGCCATGAGCAGTAGCACGCAGGTGGCGTCGAAGATTCGGTCAACGGCGAGCGACGCGAACGCGGCAGAGAAGGGCACCCGCTTCGTTTCGCGCGAAAGTGCGAATGCGCGCGCAAGCTCGCCGGCGCGCGCGGGCAAAACGTTGTTTCCCATCATGCCGATCGCGATCGCGCGCCAGAGTATCCCGAACGGCAATCCTTCGGCCACCGGCGACAGGATGATGCGCCAGCGTGGCGCGCGAAGCGGAAAGATCAGCGTCCCGGCGACGCTCGCTCCGAGCAGATACCACGGATTCGCGTGGCGGATGTGCAGCCACACCTCGTCGAAGGCGATGCCGTGCAGCGCCCACGCGAGGAATCCGACGCCGACGACAGCGCCGAGGAGACTGCGCCATTGCTTGCGCACAGCTAGTCGGCGATCGCGAGATCGAGCAGGTCGAACAGCTCCTCGATCGTCTCACGCGCCGGCGTGCGCTCGGACAGCATCGCGGCGCGCAGCTCCCGTGCGCGCTCGAGCGCGGCCTTGCCCCGATATAGAAGCGCTTCGATCGGCACGATTTCTTCGTCCGGAATGATCGCGGGATTGCTGAGCGGCGTGGTCTCGAGCGCGCCGAAGCCGGAGATGCCGTCCTGCAGGAAGTCCTGGAGCTTGCGACCGGTGGGCGTGCGCGACGCCGGCTGCCGCGGCGCATTGTTGCTGGGCGCCTGTGTGGCTCGCATCTGCACCGCTGGCGCGCTCGGCGCGGGTGCTCGTGGCGCTGTGCGCGCAGGTTCCGGTGCGCGCGTGGCTGGGACCGCGCTCACTGGGGTGGGAGTGCGCAGAATCGCCGCGACGTCCGCGTCCGCCAGGGTTCTTCCCGGCACGCCGCGCGCGTCCGAATGCGACGCGCGGGGCGCCGCGAGGCGCTCGAGTCCGCGCGCCACCTCTTCCGGCCGCGTCGCCGGATTCGCGAGCAGCGCGGCCGCACGATCGAGCGCCTCCATCTGCGCATTGTTCAACGTCGCCACGCGCACGCTCCACTCGGCCGAGAAGCGCGCGACCTGCTTTTCGCCGAACGAATTGGCGGCGCTGCCGAGCGCCCGCAGGGCCGCGCGCAGCTCGCGCTGATTTTTCTCGCGCTGGTCTGGCGCGCGATTCGTGCGCGCCTGCGCGACGACGCCTCGCAGATGCTCGGCCAGGCTCACGACTTCGAGGCGGAAACGCTCGGCCGCGCTGGTCGGTGGCTGAGCCGCGGTGCTGAGGATGTGCGGGCCCTCGTCATCGTGGAAGAGCTGCGCGATCGGCACGATCCGATCGCCATGTCCCGCGTCACGATCGACGGCTGCGAGCGCAGTCTTGAACGACGCGAGCTCCGGGATGTCATTCGGAAACACGGCCGCGCGCCGCGACGTCGCGCGCGACGCGTCGCAGGATAGCGGCGCAGGCGGTGAGCAGCGTCTTCTGCTTCGTGGTCGCGACCTGGCTGGAGCTCAGCTCGAGTGTCTTGAGCGTGGACTCGATCGCATCGACGACCTCGCCCAGTGCCGGGATATCCTTGAGCTCCGCGACGCCGCGCAGGGCTCGCACTCGCTCCGCGGGATGGGCGCGGGCGGTGGGATCGTCGGGTGCGCTCACCAGGTGGTCGATCGCCCGCGCGAGCTCCGCAGCCTCCGAGGCGAGATAGGTGAGCGCGCCGGTGGGCTGGCTCTGCGCGGGGGTGGCGAATGCGCTGACTGATGCGGGAACGAGCTTGCCAAGTTCTTCGACTCGCGCGCGAACGCGTCCGCCCTCGTCGCCCGCCGGCGTGCGAGCCGCGCGCACGAGGATGCGAAGGTCGTCGATGGCGGAGACCACCACCGCGTGGACCGCGACGTCCCACTGAATCGCGCGATTGCGGAGTGCCCGTGCCAGCCGCTCGAGGGCGGCCGAGACTTCGGCGATTCCCATCTGCCGCGACATCGTCGCGCTGCCGCGAAGATTGCGGGAGTAGCGGCTCAACGCGCTCGCGTCGGGCCCTTCCTCGCCGGAGGAGGTGACGAGTGAATCGAGGCGATCGATGTAATCGGTCGCTTCGAGGACGAAAAAGTGCAGCAGCCCATTTGGCGACGTCATGTCCACTCCGCTCGTGTGCGCACGGGCAAACTAGGCCTTCCGGCCGGACTGGTCAACGCGCGACGAGGCGGCCGACGACCATTGCCGCGCGCATTTCGGCAATCGACTGCGCCAGTCCGACGAAGATCGCGCGGCTTACGATCGAATGTCCGATGTTGAGCTCCTCGATGGCGGCGATCGCCGCGACTGGGCCAACGTTTCGAACGGTGAGTCCATGTCCCGCATGCACGGCGAGGCCGAGCGATCGGCCCACGTCGGCGGCATCGGCTAGAGCACGCACCGCTTGGTCGCTGTCTGGGTGATGCGCGTACGTACCGGTGTGCAGCTCGATCGCGTCCACGCCCAGATCGTACGATTGCCGGACCGCACCTGCATCCGGATCGATGAATAGACTCGTACGCACCCCCGCGCGTTTCAACCGCGCGAGTCCGATCGCGGAGCCTTCCCGGTTCGCGCGACACATTCGAGCCCGCCCTCGGTCGTCACCTCCTCGCGTCGCTCGGGTACCAGTGTGACCTGATACGGGCGCAGGCGCTCGGCGATCGCGAGCATCTCTTCGGTGAGCGCCATTTCGAGATTGAACACCGTGCGGACCGTGCTTGCGATCGCGATGATGTCGTCGTCCTGCATGTGTCGGCGGTCTTCGCGCAGATGGGCGGTGATCCCCTCGGCGCCCGCTCCTCGCAGAGTGCGGCCGCTGCGACGGGATCCGGCTCGTCGGTGCGTCGCGCCTGGCGAAGCGTTGCGACATGGTCGACGTTTATATATAGACGCTGGTGAGTTGCTGGCATGGCCACGCGTTGTTAGGTTCGCCCACGACGACAGCGGAGAATTCGGTGAATTGCTTAAAGGTGAGCACGATCGCGGCCGGCGTGATGATCGCCCTTGCCGCATGCAGCAGCGGTGGAGGAGGCGGCGGCGGTGGTTCGCGTTCGCAGATGACCGGAGCGCCGGCACCGCGGCTCGCAGTGGAGCAGTTTCTCGCCGCGGCGCGCGCACAGGACCTTCAGGCCTTCTCGTCGGTGTGGGGCAGCGAGCGCGGGCCGGCCCGAGACATCGTCGACCGCTCGCAGCTCGAGAAGCGCGAGCTCGACGATGATGTGCTATCTCACCCACGACAGATTCGAGATCGGAGCGGACATGACGCCGAAGCCCGGGGAGCACGACTACACCGTGCAGCTTTCGCGCGAGTCGCAGACGCGGGAAACGAAGATCACTGTCGTGCAGGGACCGTCGGAACGGTGGTACGTTCTGGACGTCCAGCTGGCCCCGCTCCAGGATCTCTGCTCGCGGCAGCAAAAGCGCTGATGCACGGGAACGTGCGGGCGAACGCACGCGTTAGTCTTCGGTAAGCTCGATGAGCACACCGCCGGTGGAAGCGGGGTGGAGAAAGGCGATTCGCTTTCCCTCCGCTCCAAAGCGCGGAGTGTCATTGATCAAGCGTACGCCTTTGTCCCGGCAACGGGCGAGGGTGTCATCCAGATTTTCAACGGCAAAGCAAATGTGATGGATGCCGGGCCCGCGTCGCTCGAGAAATTTCGCGATCGGCGAATCGGGAGAAAGCGGCTCGAGCAGCTCGACGAGCTGTGGTCCGGCGGCAAGGCCAGCGATACGAGCACCGTCGGAATCCTCGAGCGGATGATCGTCGAGGCCGATCAGATCACGATAGAACGGAAGCATCTCGTCGATCGCGCGCACGGCGATTCCAATGTGCGCGATGCGCGCTCCACGACGAGGGGTGGGTGGCATGAGAATCGCGCTCCCGATATGGTGTGAGCGCATTAATTTAACGTGGGGCAGCGCTGTCGCGAGGCCCGCTGTGGAGGTTGGAGCATGTCGAATGCGTTGGCGGTAACAGATGCCACGTTCGAGAAGGAAGTAGAGAAGAGCGAGGGTCTCGTGGTCGTCGATTTTTGGGCGGCGTGGTGCGGGCCCTGCCGCATGATCGGTCCAGTGCTCGACGAGCTGGCAGTAGAATACGCGGGCAAGGTCAAGGTGACGAAGGTGGATGTCGACTCCAATCAGAGGTCGGCCATCCGGTTCAACGTCCGATCGATTCCACTCGTGTTGTTCTTCAAGAATGGCAAGGTGGTGGAGACGATCCTCGGCGCACACCCGAAGCGCGACTACGACGCGAAGTTGAAGCTGCACCTCGCGGCGCCCGCGGCGGCTCCGAGGGCGACCACTGCCTGATCGTTGCCGCCGCTTCCACGCGGCGGTTCGAGGCTGCACTTTGCGGGTCCGGCGCGTCACTGCGCGCGGACCCGCTTTTTCTTGGAGCGTGAGTGCAGATGAACGACGCGCCGGGCACGCTGTACATTGTCTCGACCCCAATCGGCAACCTCGGCGACCTGTCCACGCGGGCGATCGAGACGTTGCGCAATGTGGCCGTGGTGCTCGCCGAGGACACGCGGCATTCGCGCCCGCTGCTCGCAGCGATTCGAGATCGATACGCCGCTGCTCTCGTATCACGAGCACAACGAGGCGAAGCCACAGCCGAGCGCTGGTCGCGCGGCTTGATCGCGGGGGAGTCGTTCGCGCTCATCTCCGATGCCGGCACGCCGCTGCTCTCCGACCCGGGCGCGCGCCTCGTGCGTGCGGCGATCGACGCGGGCATCAGCGCGTATCGGCCCATTCCGGGTGCATTGGCGCTGCTCTCGGCGCTGGTGGCGAGCGGGATCTCCGCGAGCCGATTCACGTTTTTCGGATTTCTGGAGCGGAAGGGCGAGGAGCGCACGAGCGCGCATCGCGGAGATTGCGGCGCTGACACATACGGCGGTGCTGTACGAGGCGGCGCCGCGGGTGGCGGCAACGCTGCGCGATCTCTCGGCGCTCGGCTGCGGCGCGCGCCTGGGCGCGGTGGCGCGGGAGCTGACGAAGCAGTTCGAGGAGTTGCGGCGGGGAACGCTCGACGCGCTCGCGGCTGTACTACGAGGAATCGCCGCCGCGGGGCGAGGTGGTGCTGGTGATCGCCGGTGCACCACCGGTGATCGTTGACGAGAACGCTGCGCGGGAGAAGGCGCGGGCTCTGCGCGCGGGCGGGTTGAGCGCGCGGGACGTGGCGCGCACGCTCGTAGCGGAGCAGGGAATCACGCGCAATGCCGCGTACAAGCTCGCCCAGGAAGAGGACTGATCGACCGGCTCGTACGCTACCTTGAGGTCATGGCCCGCATGCGTACGCCTCGCTCGCTCGCGACATCCTCGGTCGCCGTGTTGCTCGTGGCACTCACTGCGGCCGCGCCGGCCTCGACGTCGGAGCGCACGCCTCGCATGACGATCGCGCGGCTCCAGTACGACGGCGGCGGCGACTGGTACGCGAACCCGTCGAGCATTCCGAATCTTCTGCGCGGCGATTCGCGAGCGCGACGTCGTTTCCGGTGGAGCAGACCGAAGCGCGCGTGACGCTGATGGACGACCGGATCTGGGACTATCCGTTCCTGCACGTCACGGGTCACGGCAACATCAACTTCAGCGACGAAGAGGTCGTGCGGCTGCGCGAGTATCTCGCAGCACGGCGGATTTCTGCACGTCGGACGACAACTACGGGATCGACGACGAGCTTCCGCCGCGAGATCAAGCGCGTGTTTCCGGACCGCCCGCTCGTCGACGTGCCGCTCGCGCATCCGATCTATCACATCGTGTACGATTTTCCGAAGGGGATTCCGAAGATCCACGAGCACGACGGGCAACCGGCGCAGGGGTTCGGCATCTTCATCGGCAACCGGCTGGCGGTGTACTACAGCTACTCGAGCGATCTCGGCAACGGCTGGGAAGACATGAGGTCTATCACGATCCGCCCGAGCTGCACGAGGCGGCGCTGCGCATGGGTGTGAACCTCTTCGTGTACGCGGTGACGAGCCGCCCGCTCTCGTGACGCTGCGCGAGCTCGTGGCGCGCGAGCGCTTTCGGCTCGTCGCGACGATGGGCGCGCGCGGGGCGGCGTTCTCGCTCGCCGCCGCGGCGGTGCTCGCGGCGCTCGCGGCCTTCTGGCTCGGCGATGCGCGGTGGATTACGGAGCCGGCCGCGCCGGCTATCGCGTGGATCATCGTCGCCTCCGCGATCGGCGTGCCGCTCGTGTGGACGATCGCCCGCGTGCGGCGCGCCGCGTCGCCGGCGAAGGTCGCGCACGCGATCGAGCAGGAGCGCGCGCTGCGCGACGGCTCGCTCCGCGGAGCCCTCGAGGTCGAGGATCAGGGCGCGTTCGGCAAGCGTGCCGCGGGCGCACTCGGCGCATCGCTCGCAACCCACCGAGGCGCGCTCGCGCCGGCGATGCTTCGCGGCGCCGTCATCACGGGTGCGGGCGCGGTCGTGTCGGCGATGCTCGCGCTCGTCCTGCTCGGCGGTGCGCGGCGCAACGCGCCGGATGGTTGGCGCGCCATGCGCCATCCAGTGGGTGCGTGGACGGGCGCGCTCATCCCGCCGCTCCGCATCGTGGATCCGCCACGCGAGGTGATGCGCGGCGACTCGCTGCGGCTGCGCATCCTCGCCCCATCGCGGCGTGCGATCGCCTTTCACACGCGCGCGACGGGTGCACCGTGGAGCGAGCGCATGCTCGAGGTGACTGACGGCGCGACATCCGTCACCCTCGGTCCGCTCGATGCCGACATCGCGCTCGTCGCCTCCGACGGCCGCACGCAGACGGACACGGTGACCGTGCGCGTGACGGACCGCCCATTCGTTGGCGACGTTGCGATTCGCGCGATCTATCCGGCGTACCTGGGACGCGCCGCCGAACCGGTTCCAGCCGGGGAGACGGTGCGCGTGCCGCGAGGAACGACGCTGCGTGATTCGCGGCCGCGCGTCCGCCGTGCTCGATGCCGTGGCGCTCGTGAGCGCGCGAGACACGATTCGTCTCAAGCCCGATGGGCACAACTTCGCGGGTCGGTTGAACGCCTCGAGCGGAGGACGGTGGATGTGGATCGCGCGCGGCCAGCGCGGTCCCGTAGCGGATGTCCCGGCGCCGCTCGACGTCGACGTCATTCCGGATTCGGCGCCGCACGTCGAGATAGTCGACCCGGCGCACGACACGATGATGCTCGCGGGAAACGAGCTTGCGCTGCGCGCCTCCGCCACCGATGACCACGGGCTCGCGACCGTGACGATGCGCAGCTGGCGCGAGATGGCGAACGGCACGGCGATGCCCGGCGTCGAACAGCCGCTCGCCGCACCGAGCGCTCCGGAATGGTCCGGGGGCGCGACGATCGATGCTGCCGTGCGCGGATTGCAGCCCGGCGACGCGCTGCACGTCACGATCGCCGCCACGGACAATTCACCTTGGCGGCAAACGGCCGTGAGTCACGAGCTCGTCGTGCGAGTACCGTCGCTCACCGAGCAACGCGAGCTCGCGCGCTCGATGGGCGACAGCCTCGCGGCGCGCGCCACGCGCGCGGCGGCGGAGCAGAAGCAGCTCGCGCAGCGCACCGACGAGGCCGCGCACAGCCGCGATCGCACCTCGACCAGCGACGGCAAGTCATCGGAGAGCGGCAGCGGCGAGAAGGCCGCGATGTCCTACCGCGCGGCCGAGCAGTCGAAGGCGCTGGCATCGCAGCAGCAGAAGCTTCAGGAGCAGGTGAAGTCGCTGCAGAAGGACGCTCAGGCGCTCGGCAAGCAGCTGAAGGCTGCCGGCGCACTCGACAGCTCATTGTCGCGGCAGCTCGCGGAGGCGCAGCAAATGCTCGCGCAGGCGCTGACGCCGGAGCTCCAGAAGCAGCTCGAGGATGTGCAGCAGAGCACGCGGCAGCAGTCGCCGGAAGACGCGCGCCAGTCGATGGAAAATCTCGCGAGGGCGCAGCAGGCGTTGCGCCAGCAGCTCGAGCGAAGCGCGGGAGATGCTCAAGCGCGCGGCGCTCGAGGGCTCGATGCAGACGCTGCGCGACGAAGCGAAGGACCTGGCGAAGCAGGAGCGGACGACGGCGGACAAGATGGCGCGCGCGGACAGCGGCGCGGGAAGGGATGCGGCGCCGCTGAGCGACCGGTCGCACCAGCTCGCGAACGATGTGCAACAGCTCGCGCAGCGGCTGCAGCAGGAGAAAGCGGAGAGCGGGCCGAAGACGCTCAAGCAGGGCGCGCAGCACGCACAGGAATCCTCGGAGTCGATGAAGCAGGCGGCGTCGAAAGCGGGAGCGCAGGGGCAGCAGGGACAGCAGGGACAGCAGGGAGCGCAGAAACAATCCGCGGCCGGGCAGCCGTCCCCGGAGCAGACTGCCGCCGCGGAGCAGGGCGCGCAGCAAATGGAGCAGGCCGCGCAGCAGCTCGCCGATGCGCGGCAGCAGCAAATACAGGAGTGGAAGAACGGGCTCACGAAGGATCTCGACAAGTCGATCCAGGAGACGATGCAGCTCGCGCGGCAGCAGCAGGCGCTCGCGGATCAGGCGCGCGCGGGCGGGTCGCCATCGCTCAAGGGCGATCAGAGCGCGGTACAACAGGGCGTCGAGAAGGTGAGCGAGGGAGTGCAGCGCGCCGCGCGCCAGTCCTCGCACGTCTCGCAACAGTCGCAGCGCGCGCTGGGCGACGCGCAGCAGCGCGTCCAGGAAGCGACGAGGCAGACGGCGGACGCGTCGCCCAATGGGCAGCAGGAAACCGCGGGCGCCATGGAGGAGGCTGCGAAGTCTCTGAACGACGCGGCAACGAAGCTCATGGCCGACAGGCAGCGCGCGGCGAACGGATCGTCCGCGTCCGGCTTCGCGGAGATGATCGAGAAGATGCGCCAGCTCGCGAAGGAGCAGGGATCGCTGAACGGACAGTCGGCGTCGCTGATGCCCGGTGCGGGCGGGCAGCCAAGCGGTCAGGGAAGCGAACAGGGGCGCGCGCTCGCACGCTCGCAGCGCGGCCTCGCGCAGCGCATGGATGAGGCGGGCGAGGGGGAAGCACGCGCGGCGCAGATGGCGAAGGAGATGCGCGAGATCGCATCGCAGCTCGAGACCGGTCGCGTCAATGCGTCGCTGCTGGACCGCCAGCAGCGGCTCTTCCACCGCCTGCTCAATGCTGGGCTGACGCTGCAAAAGGACGAGCGTGAGGACACCGGAAAGCGCGAGGCCGAGTCGGCGACGAACCCGCAGATCGCGGAACCGTCGAACACGAATGCCAGCGGGCGCGCCGCGCTCAAGTATCCGGAGCCGACGTGGAACGAGCTGCGCGGGCTGTCGGCCGAGGAGCGGCAGTCGGTGATGGAGTATTTCAAGCGCATCAATGCGGAGCCGTAGCGTGATGCATTCCGGCGCAAGATTGATTTTGTCACGCGAGTCCGCGCGGCACGTCGCGGTGGTGATCGCGCTCGCGACCGCGCTCGCATCCGGCGCGCACGCGCAGAGTGGCGACGCGTACAATCGCGGCGAGTTGCTCGAGCAGAAATCGCAGTTCGCGGAGGCGGCCGCGGCATATACTGAAGCGCTCGCGCGCGATCCCGCCGAGCTGCCGGCGCTGCTCGGGCTCGAGCGCATGGATGCGCAGCTTGGCAGGCTCGAGCAGTTTCTGCCCGTGGTCGAGCGCGCGATCGCGGCCAAGCCGCAGCTGGCACCGCTGCGCGAGGCGCAGCTCCGCACGCTCAGAACGCTCGGCCAGCGCGCGCAGCTGCGCGATGCGTTCGAGCGCTGGCGTCGCGATGCGCCCGGCGACGCGACGCCCGCGCGCGAGTACTCGCGAATGCTCATCGCCGATGGGGACACGCGAGGTGCGGACAGCGTGCTGCGTCAGGCGCAGAAGGACGTCGGCACTGGGCGTGGATTCGAGTACGAGCTCGCGCAGCTGCGCGCCGCAATGGGAATGTGGGACCTCGCGGCGCAGTCGTGGCGCGAGGCGGTCGAGACCAACGCGTATCTCGACCAGGCCGCAACCTTCTCTCTCGTGTCGGCGCCGGTGTCGGCGCGCCCGGGAATCGTAAAGTCGCTCGAGGCGTCGCCGGTGACGGTGTCCGCGCGTCGAGTGCTCGCCTCGCTGCAGCTTATGTGGGGAACGCCGCGAGACGGATGGGAGTCGCTGCGCGTACTCTCGCCCGACAGCGCCGCCGTGGTGGCGTGGGGCGAGTTCGCGACCAAGGCGGAGGAGGTCGAGGCGTGGCTCGTCGCCCGCGACGCGCTCGCGGCCGCGCAGCGCGCGAGTCCCGAGCCGCGCGCACTGGCGCGTGCGGCGTACGACGCGCTGCGCGGCGGCGATGCCACCGGCTCGCTCTTCCTCGCGTCGCTCGGCGAGCGCACGCTGGATTCGGCCACCGCGGCCTCGACGATCGTCCCGGTGCATCTTCGAGCGCTGAGCCAGACGGGACGCGTGGCAGAGGCGTCGAAAGTGATGGACGCGTACGCGAATTTTCTTCGGCCCGCGGACCGCGCACCGCTGGAGCGCGTGCTCGCGTGGGGATGGATTCGCGCCGGAGACGTCACGAAGGCGCGCGAGCTGCTCGCCCACTCGGACTCCGGCGACGCGGATGCGCTCGGATGGCTCGCGCTCTACGACGGGAATCTCGCCGCCGCACGAAAGTCGATGCGCCCCGAAGTCGAGTCATCGCCGGAGGCGCTCGCTGCGCTCGCGCTGCTCGCCCGCACGCGCGCTGATACGGCGCCGGTGACGGGGCGCGCCTTCCTCGCCCTCGCGCGCGGCGATACGGCCGCGGCAGCCGCCGGCTTCGAAAAGGCCGCCACCGAGCTCGGCGATGCGGCGCCACTCCTGCTCGCGACGGCGGCGCGGCTGTACGAATCACACCACAGCGAGGCGCAGGCGATCACACTCTGGAGCGCGATCGTCGAAAAGGCGAGTGACGCGCCCGAAGCACCCGAGGCCGAGCTCGATTGGGCGCGCGCGCTGCGGCGCGGCGGCCAGAATCAGGCCGCCGTCACGCACCTCGAGCACCTCATTCTCACCTACCCGCAAAGCGCGCTGCTCCCGCAGGCGCGACGCGAGCTCGAGCTGTCGCGAAACGGAATCGCGCCGCAAAGCTGAGAAGTGCCCGGATGCTAAGTTTCCGCATGCGGTATTGGATCGCTGCCACCGCGGCATTGCTCGCCATTTCGGGCTCCGCGCGAGCGCAGCACGTGCTCATCCCGATGGATGATGAACAGGGCAATCATCTGAAGGCCTACGGCCTCACGTATGCGGCGCTTGCCGCGGGCGGGCGTGCCGAATGGCTCCTCAACTATCGCGGAGGCGCCTTTCTGCTCCCGGATACGCCGGAGATCCGTCGTCGCGCCGGTCTCGACGGGGTGTCCTTCGAGGCGCTCGACGATGGCGCGGTCGCGGAGATTCGCAGCACGATGGCGAACGGCAACATGGACGCCGTGCCGCTCGAGAAGGCGCCCAGGATCGCGATCTATACCGCGCCCTATTCGCCGCCGTGGGATGACGCCGTGACTCTCGCGCTCAAGTACGCGGGAATTCCCTACACGCCAATCTGGGATGACCAGGTCGAGCATGGCGAGCTCGCGAAATACGACTGGATCCATCTCTTCCACGAAGACTTCACGGGCCAGCTCAACAAGTTCTACATCTCCCTATCGCGGCGCGCCGTGGTTCGTGGAGCAGCAGGATCGCCAGCTCTCGACTGCGCGCGCCCTCGGCTTTCCCAACATACCGGCGCTCAAGAAGGACGTGGCCGAACACCTGCGATTGTACGTGCAGAACGGCGGCTTTCTGTTCGCCATGTGCGGTGCCACCGAGACACTCGAGCTCGCGATCGCGGGCCAGCACGTCGACATCGCGAGCGTCTTCGCGGATGGCACGCCAATGGACGACCACGCCGACGAGAAGCTCGACTGGACGCGCACCTTCGCCTTTCGGGATGCGCACGTGGAGCCGTCGCCGTACGTGAGCTCGATGAGCGACATTGATGGACATCAGGCGAATGTCCCCGGCCGGCGCCAGCCGCTCGGGACGTTCACGCTGTTCGGCTTCAGCGCGAAGTTCGATCCCGTTGCCTCGATGCTGGTGCAGGATCATTGCAGTGTCATTCCCGATTTCTATGGCGTCACTACGAGTTTCATGCGCAGGACACTCAAGCCGGGAGTGACCATCCTCGCCGAAGAGGCGGGCGCGCCATGGGTGAAGTACATCCACGGCGATTACGGAAAGGGAAGCTGGACCTTCCTCGGCGGACACGACCCTGAAGATCCACAGCACGCGATCGGAAATCCGCCCACCGATCTCTCGCTGCACGCCAACTCGCCCGGGTATCGCCTCATCCTGAACAACGTCCTCTTCCCGGCGGCGAAGAAGAAGCCGCTCAAGACGTGAGTCCGCCGCTCGCCGCTCGCGAGCCTTCCTCGGCGTACGGCGACGGAAATGGCGGCGACGAGTCGCGCCTCGCACCCTCCGCCGCGAAGGGGATGCGTGCGGCGATCAGGCTTGCGGGCGGCCGCGAGGTGTGCTTCGTGGCGACCGTCGATGAAGGCGGTGTCGTGCGCACGGCGCGTGTCGTCGCGCGCGGCGATGTGGAGAGCGTGCTCGCTCTGCCCGCGGTGGCCGAGCGTGGCGAGATGCTGCTGCACAACCATCCGTCCGGGCTACTCGAGCCGTCCGACGCGGATCTCGCCGTCGCCGCGCGGCTGCACGACGGCGGCGTCGGATTCGGGATCATCGACAACGACGCGACGGAGCTCTACGTCGTGGTCGAGGTGCCGAAGGCGCGCGTCACCGTGCCGATCGTCGCGAGCGCCATCGCCGATGCGCTCGGGCCCGGCGGGCCCATCGCCGCGCGGCTCGCGCGCTACGAGGATCGTCCCGCGCAACGGGAGATGGCGAGCGCGATCGCGGCGCTGTACAACGAAGGCGGTATCGCGTTGCTCGAGGCCGGCACCGGTGTAGGAAAGTCGCTCGGCTACCTCTTGCCCGCGCTGCGGTGGGCTGCCGCGAACGGAGAGCGCACGGTCGTGTCGACGAACACGATCAATCTGCAGGAGCAGCTCGTCGGCAAGGATCTCCCCTTTCTCCGTGACGCGCTCACGGACCAGCCGGTGCGTTTTGCCCTGCTGAAGGGTTGGCGCAATTATCTCTGCCTCTATCGACTCGAGCAGGCATCCAGCTCTGCGCCCGGACTCTTTGCGGACGGTGCGGCGAACGGACTGGAGGAGATTCGCGCGTGGTCCGAGCGCACGGAGGACGGCTCGCTCGCGGATCTTGCGACGCCGCCGAAGGCGGAGCTGTGGGACGAGGTCGCGGCGGAGTCCGATCTGTGTCTGCGTCTCAAGTGCGCGTTCTTCGACAAGTGCTTTCTCTTCGCCGCTCGCCGCGTCGCCGCGCAGGCGGATGTGATCGTCGTCAACCATCACTTGCTGCTCAGCGATCTCGCGGTGCGGCGCGCGCAACAGAACTGGGCGGATGCGGCGGTGCTTCCCGCGTACCAGCGGCTCATCGTCGACGAGGGACATCATCTCGAGGACGCCGCCTCGTCGCATCTCGGCAGCACCGTGACGCAACCGCGGGCTGCAGCGGTTGTTCGCCCGGCTCGAGCGACGCGGCAAGGGATTGCTCTCCGCGCTCGCCCACAGGCTCGAGTCGCAGAACGACCTGCTGAGCACCGCGAGTCTCGACCTGCTTCAGGCGAATCTCGCTCCCGCCGTCCAGGCCGCACGCGATCGTGCAACGCTCGTATTCGACTATCTCGATCGGTATCTGCAGGCGTCGAACGAGCCGGTGGTGCGGCTTTCGACGAACTTCGCGTCGCACCCGGTATGGCAGAATGGACTGCGCCGAGTCGCTTGGTGCGCTGCTGCGCGAGCTCGCGCTGCTGCAGAATGGCCTGCAGCTCGTGCGCGAGCGCATGGAGGCGAACGGTCCGCCGCGCGAGGGCGTGGCGTCGCTCTTGTCGGAGATTCGCGGCGTGGCGCGCCGGCTCGAGAGCGCGGGCGACGCGCTCCAGCGCGCGCTCGTCCCCGCGCCGGGCGACGAGGCCTCGCTGGTGCGCTGGCTCGAGGTGCGCGGGCGCGACCGCAACGTCGCCGCGACCGCGGTGCCGCTCGACATCGCGCCCATTCTGCGCGAGGACCTCTTCAAGCGCGTCACGACCGCCGTCATCACGAGCGCGACGCTCGCAGGCGGTGATCGCTTCGCCTTCGTTCGCACGCAGCTGGGTCTCGACGACGGTTCGCTCGAGGCCAGCAGCGCGGTGTTCCCGTCGCCATTCGATTACCCGCGACAGGCGTTGCTCGCCGTTCCTACGGACTTCCCGGCGCCGAACGTCGATCCCGCCGCGCATTTCGCGCGCCGTCATCGATGCCACGATCGGACATGGCGATCGGCCTCGGACGGCGGACTCTTCGCCCTCTTCACCAGCCATCGCGACGTACGCGAGGTCGCGCGCGAGCTGCGCGCCCGCGATCTGGCCACGCGCTGGCCGCTGCTTGTGCACGGTGAGGAGCCGCGCGACGTACTGCTGCGACGCTTCCGCGAATCGGGGCGGGCGCTCCTGCTCGGCACGGCATCGTTCTGGGAAGGCGTCGACGTCGCCGGGAGAGGCGCTGCGCGGGCTCGTCATCGCCAAGCTGCCGTTTCGGGTGCCTACCGAGCCCCTCACCGCGGCTCGCAGCGAAGCGATCGAGGCGCGTGGAGGGGACTCGTTCCGGGAGCTAATGCTCCCCCACGCCACACTCCGCCTCAAGCAGGGATTCGGCCGCCTCATCCGCACCGGAACCGACCGGGGTGCGGTGGTGTTATGCGATCCGCGGGCGTGTACCAAGGCCTACGGCCGAGGGATCCTCTCGGCGCTTCCGCCCGCCAGGCGACTGATCGCACCATGGAACGTTGTGTTACGCGAGCTGCAGGATTTCTACAGCCCACCGGAGAACGCGTGATTCGCCCAGGAAAGATCGTGTGCGTCGGCCGAAACTATCTCGAGCACGCGAAGGAACTCGGTAATGAAGTGCCCAAGGAGCCGTTGCTCTTTCTTAAACCGCCCTCGAGCGTGATCGGAACGAACGAAGCCATCGTGCTTCCGCCGCAATCGAAGCAGGTGGAGTACGAGGGCGAGATCGGCATCCGCATTGGCAAGCGGATCACTCGCGTAACCGAGGACGAGGCTCGTGCCGCGATCGCCGGAATCGTGGCCGTCAACGACGTCACCGCGCGCGACCTTCAGAAGTTCCGATGGTCAGTGGACGCGTGCGAAGGGGTTTGATACCTTTTGTCCTATCGGCCCGGTCGGAACGCCACCGAGCCGATCTCGATTCGCTCACGGTCGTCACTCGCGTCAATGGCGAAGAGCGCCAACGCGGCGTCGCGAGCGACATGGCGTTCCGATTCCCGATGCTGCTCGCCTACATCTCCACTATCATGACGCTCGAGCCGGGCGACCTGGTTGCGACGGGAACGCCGGCCGGCGTGGGACGACTCTCTCCGGGCGACGTGGTAGAAGTCGAGGTGATCGGACTGAGCCGCATCACCAACACCGTCGCCGCCGGCTGACGTCTCTTCACTCAATCCAAAGACTCATGCCGCGCACGACCGCGCGTTACAAGTCGCTTCCCGACTATCTCGCTCGCCTCGATGCCGCAGAAGAAGCGGGATCTGATCGCCAGAGGCGTCGACGTGATCGATCTCGGCGCGGGCGACGCCGATCTCGCGCCGCCCGCGAAGGCGGTCGACGCGCTCGAGAAGGCGGCGCGCACGCCGGCGATGAGCCGCTATGGATTCGGGCTTGGGCTCGTGGCGTTTCGCGAGGCCGTGTCGCGCGTGGATGCTCAAGCGCTTCGGCTTGAGATTCGATCCGCTCAAAGAGATCGTGCCGCTCATCGGCTCGAAGGAGGGAATCTCGCATCTCGCGCTCGCGTACCTCGAGGCCGGCGACATCGCGCTCATCCCCGAGCCCGGCTATCAACGCGTACCAGGGCGGATCGCTGCTCTCGGAGCGGCGAGCTGCATACCGTACGCGCTGCGCCCGCGCACGAACTTTCTCGTCGAGCTCGACGACGTTCCTGGCGAGACGCTGCGCCGCACAGCGTCTCTTATCTCAACTATCCGAACAATCCCACGGCGGCGATCGCGCCGCGCGACTATCTCGAGCGCATCGTCAAGCGCTGCCGCGAGCACGACATTCTGCTCGTCTACGACAACGCGTACTCCGAGCTCGCGTTCGACGGCTACGTGCCGCCGAGCATTTTCGAGATCGACGGAGCGCGCGACGTGGCGATCGAGTTCCACTCGCTGTCGAAGACGTACAACATGACCGGATGGCGCTGCGGATGGGCCGTGGGCAGTCCGGAGATCGTGGGCCGCTGGCGAAGGTGAAGTCGTTCACCGACACGGGACAGTTCATGGCCGTGCAGGCGGCCGGCGTTGCCGCGCTCGAGGCTACGAGACATTCGTTGCCGGGAATCGTGAAGATCTTTAAGGAGCGGCGCGATGCGGCAGTGGCCGCCTTTAACGAGGCCGGCTTTTCGTGCGAGCACCTACGCGCGACGATGTATCTCTGGATGCCGCTTCCTGACGGACTGCCGAGCGCGCTGTTCGCCGAGCGTCTGCTCGACGAGGAAGGAGTCGTGGTGATGCCCGGATCGGCTTTGGCGCGGGAGGGGAAGGGTTCTTCCGCATCTCGTTCATCACGTCGCCGGAGCGCATCGCGGAAGCGGCGTTCGCGCGGGCCGCGTGCTGAACGATCTGCTCGCGGCCGCCAAGTGAGAACGTCTGATGAAGACGCGTGAGCGCCGATTCGACAGGGTCATTGCTCGTCTCGATCGCCATCCACATCGTGGTTGGCGCGGCGCTCATTCTCGTCCTGATCAATTCCGATATCCGATCGGCAGTGGCTCACGATGCAGCACGGAGAGCCGCCGACGGTCGAGCACATCACGTACGTGCGCCGCGCCAGCCCCAGCCGAGCACGAAGGGGCAGAGCGGCGGCGACAACGTTCCCGTGCGCGGTAAGACTCGCTCGCGCCCGCTCGTCGCGCCGACGACGATTCCGACCACTGTGCCTCCCGCGCCCGTGAGCACCGAGCCGCCATCGGGTACCGGGCCGGTGGTCGGCGGCGGGGGACCGGGGCGAGCGGCGTCGTCACCATCGTACGGCGACCCGCGCGTGTGGGCGCCGCACCGGACCGATCTACTACGCGCCGAAAACGCAGGCGGAGCGACTCGACAGCGCGATCTCAATGCGCGTGTTCGCGCACGACGATTCGATGGCGCTCTACAACAGCGGAAAGAAGCCCGGCGACTGGACGTTCGAGCGCAACGGCGAGAAGTACGGCATCGATTCGCAGTAGATCTATCTCGGCAAGTTCAAGCTGCCGTCGGCGATTCTCGCGGCGCTTCCGCTCAACGTGCAGGGAAGTCGACGGCGCGATATCAGAACGATCGGATGAAGGAAAGCCAGCGATTCAGGACGACATCTACCTGCACGCGCAGGGCGCGATGGAGCGAAGACGATTTCGCGATCGCCGTGAAGCGAATTCGCGAGCGGAAGGATCGCGAGCAAAAGGCGGAGCACGCGGCGAAGGAGGCGCAGCAGCAGGCCGAGCAACAGGCCCTTCAGGATCCGAACGCCACTCCGTCGGCGACACCAGCAGCCCCACCGGCCGCTCGCCGCCGCAGGAGCCCGCGCAGATTCCCTGAGGGCTACTCCGCCAGCGAGAGCTCCTCGTGCTGTTGCACTTCCTGAAACGGCCGAAACACGCCGCACACCACGCCGAGCATCGCGAAGTCGTCGGCATCGCCACGACGATCTCGTGTTCCTCGGGATTGGCCGGCTCGAGCACGATCGTGTCCGTCGCGATGCGTGAGCGTCTTGACCGTCGCCTCGTCGCCGAGGCGCGCGGCGATGATGTCCCCTCCTTCGCCTGCCGATCGGGCTGAATCATCACGATAGTCGCCGTCGAGGATGCCACGGCCGACCATGCTGTCGCCCTCGACCTTGAACAAGAACACATCTCGCCCGGCAGGAAGCGACGATCGACGGTGATGAATCCCTTACGATGTTCGGGGAGCAGCGATCGGCTCGCCGGCGTGAGATGCTTCCCGTAAAAGGGCACCGGCTGCGTGCGCCGCGCGGATCGTAGCCGAGCAGCCGCACGCCGCGCGAACGCGACTGATCGCGCTCGATGTATCCCTTGCGCTCGAGCGCGTGCAGCAAGTCCGACACCGTCTTCGTCGACTTGATCTGGAACTGTCTTCGCGATCTCGCGGATGCTCGGCTGATACGTGTTGTCGGCGAGGAAGTCTATCAGATAGTGATAGACCTTCTGTTCGACGGCGCTCGACGTGTCCGGCATGCTCTCCTCCGTGCAGGTAATACCACCGGGCGATTCCCAACTGCGGGAATGCCCGGCCTTCCGTTCCGCTGTCGCGAGTACGACGCTATGGCGCGTCACGCCGGCCGCACGTGCAGGAAACCGTACGCGTCGCGCAGCCGATTCGTCCAAGTGATCGCTCGCGGCCCAGTAGCGACGAGCACTTCGAAGATCCCGGGGCTCGCCGTCAGTCCGGTCAGCGCGACGCGCAGCGGCTGAAAGATCTTGCCGGCGCCGATGCCGCGCGCCTCCGCCAGCGCGCGCAGCGACTCCTCGAGCGGCTGCGGAGTCCACGCATCCACGTTCGCGAGCGTGTCCTGACGCGCGTGGAGCAGTCGCGCAGAGTCGCCTCGCGTCCTTCCACTGCTTCGTCGACGGCTTCCGGATCATACTCGATCGTCTCGCGAAAGAACGGCGCCGCCTGACGCACCATGTCGTCGTATCGTTCGCGCGCGCACCTTGAGCAGATCGAGCAGTGCGCAGATACCATTCGCGCCGCGACTCGAGCACTCCGCTTCGGTAGCGAGTCCTGCCGTCGATGAGCGCCGCGAGTGACGCCTCGGCGCCAGCTCGGCGGCCGAGGCGCGGCTCAGTGCTGGCCGTTCATCCACTCGAGCTTTTTCGTATCGAAGATCGCGGCCTTCTTCGACAGCCCGTCGAGCCGAGAACAGCTCGATCATCTGCGCGACGCGTCATCACCTCGATGTCGCTGCCCGGCGACCAGCCGATGAGCGCGAGAAAGTTGACCATCGCACTCGGCAGAATCCCCATGTGCTGATAGTCGCGCGACCGCCGTCGCGCCGTGCCGCTTGCTCAGCTTCTTTCCGTCCAGTCCGTGAATCATCGGCAGGTGCGCGAAACTGCGGCAGCGGCGCGCCGAGCGCCTCGTAGAGCAGAATCTGCTTCGGCGTGTTCGAGATGTGATCGTCGCCGCGCATCACGAGCGTGATGCGCATCGCGATGTCGTCGGACACGACGGCGAGATTGTAGATCGGCGTGCCGTCCGAGCGGAGAATGATGAAATCCCCTCGCCGATGTCCTTATTCGGAAACGTGATCCGCCCGTGCACGAGATCGTCCCACGACGTCTCGCCCTCGGGCATGCGGAAGCGAACGACGAACGGCATTCCCGCGTCGACGCGACGCGCGACCTCGTCGGGCGCGAGCCGATCGCAGCGCCGATCGTACTTGAAGCTGTCCTCGCCGCGCGCCTCGGCGGCCTTGCGCTGCTGCGTCGAGCTCCGCCTGCGTGCAGAAGCAGCGATACGCCGTACCCGCTCGAGCAGGCGTTGCGCGTCGGCCTGATGCCGCGGGAGTTCGGCGCCCTGGTAGACGACCTCCTCGTCCCAGTTGAGGCCGAGCCACTCGAGCCCTCGAAGATCGCGCGCGTGCTCTCGTCGGTGCTCCGCGCCTTGTCGGTGTCCTCGACGCGCAGCAGGAATTGGCCGCCGTATCTTCTTGACGAAGAGCCAATTGAAGAGCGCCGTGCGCGCGCCGCCGACGTGGAGATAGCCGGTCGGGGACGGGGCGAAGCGGAGGCGATGCATGATCGAAAATGTATCAGCCTCGTGAAAACACAAGAGCCCGCCGACGGGTGACTGCCTGCAACGGGAAGGGAGGGATTCGAACCCTCGATACGGCTTTTGACCGTATAACGGTTTAGCAAACCGCCGCCTTCAGCCTCTCGGCCACCTCCCCGGAATCAGGCTCGCGCCCGGTCGTAAAGTATAGTCAGCGGCGAGGCGTTGCGGTATCAGCATAACGGCGGCACCAACGCCAGTGTTTCCGCGTTGTCACCGAGCGGGCAGGGTGGGATTCGAACCCACGGGACCCGTGAAGGTCCACCGGTTTTCAAGACCGGAGCATTCAACCGCTCTGCCACCTGCCCGAGGGCGCGCGATCGCTGTCGCTGATCGCGCACGCGTCAGCAAAATCGCACCTCGGGCGCGATCGCGCCACCGACAACGACCATTCTCCGAACGACGCGCGGGGCAGGAGGTCTCTCGGAAAGTGTCCGAGCTGAACTCGTTTATAGTCGCGAGATAGTACCAAACCGAGCGAACTCTATCGAAGTAATCGAGTTACGGAGCCGGCGCCCCGCCAGCTGCGCGGAATCCCGATTACTCTCTCGTGGCGCCGGTGTGCACGCGATATGCCGGATGTGCGAGCATGCTACCCGTGAGATACGATCCTTTCTTCGTCGTCCTATCCTGCGCAATCGCCGTCTTTGGCTCGATCACGGCATTGCGGATGGGAGCTCGAGTTGGCACGCAGGAGGGACGACCTCGCTATGGTTGCGATGTTCGGCGGCGCACTTGCGCAGGCTGTCGGCATCTGGGGCATGCACTTCACGGGAATGCTGGCGTTCACTCTCCCGGTGCCGGTCGCATACGTGCTGGGCCTCATGCTGCTCTCCTACGTCGTTGCGTTCGCCGGTTCGCTGCTTGCATTGCTCCTCACCCAGCGGCGCTCCATTCGCACTGCCTGGCTGATCGTTGGCGCGCTTGCGATTGGCGCGGGCATCAGCGGGTCACTACATCGACATGGCAGCAATGCGCATGGCGGCGGTCACGAAGTATTCGGCGACGCTGGTGTTCGCGTCGATTCTCATCGCCAGTGGGTGTGGGCTGCTCAGTCTTTGGCTCGGACGCCGCCACAGACGAGACGATCCTCGACAATCCCGCCGGATTCTGTTGGCGAGCGGCGTGATCATGGGCGTTGCCATCGCCGGCATGCATTACACGGCGATGTCGGCCGCTCGCTTCTTTCCCGGCCCGGACACGCGCCTATCGGTGCGGTGGTACACCGTGCCGCAAGCGGATCTGCGCGGGTGGTCGTGCTCTCCACACTCGCCATTCTCGCCGTGGCCCTCTTCGCGGCGAGCAGCGATCGGCGTCGTAGCGCAGGCACTTGTCTCGCAGCGGATCCTGGCGGCACGCGAGGACGAACGCCGACGGATAGCACGACGCCTTCACGACGATCTTGGCCAATGCTTACCGCGCTACGTCTCAACTTGCAGAGGTTTTCGCCCCGTGAAGACGCATCGCTCGTGGGCGACAGCATCTCGCTCGTGGACGAATCGCTCGAGCGCGTCGCGCGCTCTCGGTGGAGCTGCGCCCTTCAGTGTTGGACGACCTCGGATTGGCTGCCGCAGTAGACTGGTATGCCAGGCGCAGCGCAGAGCGAGCGGGATTCGCGGTAGCGGTCGAAGACGGACTCGGCTCGGCACGCCTTCCCGAATCGATCGAGACAGCCGGCTTTCGCATTGTTCAGCAGGCGCTCACCAACATCGCCCGGCATGCGAACGCGCGCCGGGTATCGATCACGCTCACGCGTGGAGCGCACGACGTGGAATTGTCGGTGGCCGACGACGGTCAGGGATTCGACGTAGTCGCCGCGAAAGCGAGCGCCGAGGCTGGAGACAGTCTCGGACTGCTTGACATGCGAGAGACGGCGACACTCGCCGGCGGTACACTGTCGCTGACCTCGACTACCGGGCGTGGCTCGACGATCCGCGCTCGCTTTCCCATCGCGGCCTGACATGCGCGTCCTGCTCGTTGACGATCACAATCTGGTTCGCTCCGGAATGCGATTGCTCCTCGAGACCATGCCGAACATCGCCGTGGTTGGAGAGGCATCCGATGGCGCGAGCGCGCTGCGTCTCATCGAGGAGCAGCGCCCCGACGCTGTGATCATGGATCTCAACATGCCGGGAATGAGCGGATCCGAAGCCGTGCGTCGTGCTGCCAAGCGCTTCCCGGAGACGCGCGTTCTCGTCGTCTCCATGCATGCGGACGAGGCGTACGTCCGAGATGCACTGGCTGCCGGTGCCTCAGGATATTTGCTCAAGGGAGCCGACACGGCCGAGCTGGAGCACGCGCTCCAGCAAGTTGCGCGCGGACAAACCTATCTGAGCCCGGCGATCTCAGCGGCGGTCGTTGCCGCGCTCGCGAAGCCGAACAATTCGAATCTCGCTGGATCTCCGCTCGACCTGCTCACCTACCGGCAGCGCGAGGTACTGAAGTTGGTCGCGGAAGGCTACTCCACCAAGAAGGCGGCAGCGCGCCTGGGTGTCAGCATCAAGACGGTCGAGGCGCATCGCGGCGCGATCATGAGCCGTCTTGGAATTCGCGACCTCGCCGGGCTCGTGCGGTTCGCCGTCAGAGTCGGACTCGTGAACGCCGGAAGCCAGGGTTTACCCTAGGATCCCACCTGCGGGTTTCCCCAATTCGTGCGGATGCGCGCTACGCCTAGACTGCGCGCACATGAATGAGAGACAGCAGCATCCGACTGGGTCGCGCCGATTGCTTGCCGCGCTGCTCGACGCTTCGGACGACGCGATTATCGCGATGACACTCGACGGAACGATCATGGCGTGGAGCCGGGGAGCAGAGTCAGTGTACGGCTACACGGCGCAGGAAGTGATCGGACATTCGATGACCTTGATCGTTCCGCCGGAGCGCCGCGCCGAGCTCAAATCCATTCTCGCGCGAATTGGCCGCGGAGAGCGCATGGAGCATCGCGAGGCCGAACGCATCCGCAAAGATGATGAAGGCATACTGACATCGGTGTCCATCTCGGCCATACGCGACGCTCGAGGCACGGTCATCGGTGCGGCGGAGATTGCTCGCGACGTCTCCCATCGCAATCGCACAGAGGAGAGTCTGCGAAGGGGCGAAGCCCAAATGCGACTTCTACTCGATTCGGCGGCTGAGGGAATCTACGGCGTCAATGTGGAAGGAAAATGCACGTTCTGCAACGCGACGGCAGCGCGGATGCTGGGCTTCGCGGATGCAGACGCGCTCGTCGGACAGCCAATGCACGCGCTCGTGCACCACAGCCGTGCCGACGGCACGCCCTATCCGGAGGCCGACTGTGGCATCCATCGCGCTGCCGCCACGGGGGAGGCCGTTCATGTGGCGGGCGAGCTGCTGTGGCGTGCGGATGGGACCAAATTTCCCGCGGAGTACTGGGCATATCCCATTCGGAACGAGGGTGTCCTCGTGGGCGCCGTAGTGACCTTTCTCGACATCACTGATCGCGAGCGGGCGAAAACGGCTCTCCAAGAGAGCGAGTCGCGTTACAGGACGCTCGCCGACAACTCGTTCCACGCCAACGTCGTGTTGGTGGATGGTGTACTCCATGATGCTAACAGCGCGTTCGAGCGCATCTTTGGAGTGATGCTCGATGAATGCCATCCGTCGTCCCATCACCGACTTCGTGGCAAATGAATCACTCGAGGAGGTCAAGGGGAGGGAAGCGGGCTCCGTCGAGGGAAGCTACGAGTTCGTCGGTATGCACAAGTCGGGGCGCAAGCTCGTCATCGAGGCGACCGCAAAAAACCTCACGCTCGACGGTCGACCGGCGCGATTCGTAGCCCTCCGCGATATCACTGAGCGGCGAAGACTGGAGCAGCGCGTTCGACAGATTCAGAGAATGGAGGCGCTCGGCGAGCTGGCTGGGGGAGTGGCGCACGATTTCAACAACAGCCTCACTGTCATCTCCGGCTTTACGGAACTCCTGCTCGCAGAGCTGGATACTCTCGATCCGCGCGCCGCCGACCTGCGCGAGGTGCGCAAAGCGACGGACAGCGCCGCCTCGCTGACGCGCCAGCTCCTCGCGTTCAGCAGACAGCAGGTAATCCAGCCTCGTCTCGTCGCGCTCGAGACGGCCGTGCAGCGAGCGATCCCGTTGCTCCGCCGCGTGATCGGAGAAGACCTCGCGATAGTGACGAGTCTCGCGGAGCAAACGACGGTGGTGCTCATCGATCCGGGTCAGCTCGAGCAGGTGTTAATGAACCTCTGCATCAACGCGCGCGACGCAATGCCGGTCGGCGGCACGCTCACCGTGGAAACGGCTCGGGCCACTTTCAGCGAGGAGGAGTTGGAGGATCACTGGCCGATGCCTGTCGGCAGCTATGGAATGCTGGCAATCTCGGATACGGGCGTGGGGATGGATGCGACGACACGCGCGAGAATATTCGAGCCGTTCTTCACGACGAAGGAGGTCGGGAAGGGAACTGGTCTCGGGCTCGCGACGGTGCATGGAATCGTGACGCAGAACGCGGGGTTCATCTGGGTGTCCAGTGCGCCCGGCAAGGGGAGCTCGTTCAAGGCGTACTTCCCGTTGCGCCACGCACTGCCCGAAATGCCCGCGGCGCCAATGCCGTTGCGAGTCCCGACAGGCACGGAAACCATACTGCTGGTTGAGGACTCGCAATCGGTGCGTGCCGCTGCGCAGGCAGCGTTGAAGCACTTCGGGTACACTGTAATCGCGTTTCCCAACGCCAACGCCGCGCTGCCGCTATTCGACCAGTCGGACAGTCGGATCGATTTGCTGATCACCAATGTGGTGATGCCGGAGAATGAGCGGCCCCGATCTCGCTGTCTACGCGTCGGCGCTGCGGCCGCGTCTCAAGGTGCTCTTCATCTCGGGCTATACCGACGAGAATGGTCCTCCGGAACGGCGTTCCCATTGGCGAGGCATCGTATCTTCAGAAGCCATTCGGCACGGTCGAGCTGGCGCGGAGGGTGCGCGAGCTGCTCGACGCGAGCTAATCGAGCCATCTGCGCGCTGATGCTCGAGGGTCAGTTCCGCTGGACGCTCCCCGGCGGCGATTCGTTCAGGATCGCCCAGAATGCACCAACCTGCTTCACGGCATCCATGAATTCGCTGAATTTCAGCGGCTTCACGACGTAGGCGTTCGCGCCGAGCTGATAGCTGCGCATGAGATCCTGTTCCTCGCGCGAGGAGGTCATCATCACGACGGGAATGACCCGCAAGCCGACGTCCGCCTTGATCTGACGCAACACCTCCATCCCGTCGACTTTCGGCATCTTGAGATCCAGGAGCATCAGCGCCGGCTCGCCGTCGGATCGACCTGCGAAAGTTCCGCGACGAAACAGGTAGTCCAGCGCCTCTGCGCCATCGCGCACGTGTACGACCTCGTTGGCGAGATGTTGGGTGGCGAGCGCATCGAGTATGAGCTCCGCGTCTCGCGGGCTGTCCTCGACAAGAAGCAGGCGCCTTAGCGGCATGACGACCTCGTGGTAATCGTTGTCCTACACATTGGGTGACAGTTCCAGCGTGAAGTGGAAGGTCGCGCCGGTATCCACAGCGCCATCCGCCCACACGCGGCCACCGTGGCGCGTGATGATGCGACGCACGGTCGCGAGCCCGATTCCGGTGCCCTCGAAACTCTCGGCCGCGTGCAGTCGCTCGAACACACCAAAAAGCTTCTGCACGTACTTCATGTCGAAACCGACGCCATTGTCTCGAACGAAAAGCGACGCCCGGTTTCCATCCCTGCCACTAGTCCCGATCTCGATCGTTGCTGGATCGCGAGTCCGACTGTACTTGAGCGCGTTGTCAATGAGGTTTGCGAGCACCTGCTTGAGCAACGCTGGATCGCCGATCACTCGGGGGAGGGGTGCTATCCGCCATTCGATATGGCGGTCTCGCGTCGACATCTCGAGCCCACGGATGGCGTCCTTCACGACCTCATCCAGCGAGACCGAGGAGGCCTTGATCTCCGCCCTGCCCACGCGCGAGAAGGCGAGCAAGTCATCGATCAATCTGCCCATTTCCAGACTGGACTCGTTGATCGTCGCGAGATAGTGCCCCGATTTCTCCGATAGCTGGCCAGCCGTGTCGCGCTGGAGCATCTCCACGTAACCGTTGATGTGTCGAAGCGGAGCGCGAAGGTCGTGAGACACGGAGTAGCTGAACGCCTCGAGCTCCTGGTTGATGACTCCAACCTGTTTCGCGTGCGCCCCGGCGATCTCCTGATGGATCTGAGTCTCCGCGAGTGTTCGCTGCAGCCGTCTATTGTCTGATACCATTCGCGCGCCGACTACGACGACGCCAATCGCCAGGGCGAGAGTCATTCGCCGGAAAATTGCGTCAACAGTCGCCTGGCGCGCTGCAAGCAACCGCACCTCATCCGTCTCCATCTCGCGGACGAGCGCCCTGATCGCGTCCATCGAATGCAGACCCTCTCGGCCAGCGACTCGAGCGGCTGCCGCCCCTGCTCCCTTGCGGCGGCGAATCTCGATTAGCTCCGCTTCGACTTGCACTTCGGTATCGATGAGCGCCGTCAATTGGTGAACCCGTAGCTGCTGGGCCGCATTGTCCACCGTCAGCCGCGCGAGCGCGTTCAAATGTACGGGGACCCTCACGCGACCGCTCTCGTAGGGAGCGAGAAAGCTGCTTTCTCCCACGAGCGCGAATCCGCGGCTCCCGGTCTCGACGTCCTGAAGCGCCAGCAGGAGCGCCGATAGCTCGCCCATCACCTCGTTCGTGTGACGGACCCACGAGGACGCGGTCGACGATTCGCGGATACTTCGATACGACACGGCGGCCAGCGCTACGAGCAGCGCTATAGGTATCGCAATGCTCAGCCGGAGCTTTTTAGCGAATTGCGGGGTGTTCATTGCGACCCATGACTCGGGAGGGAGGTGAGCGACGACGGCCCCGTGTACGCTCGTCCTCCTTCCTAAGCGTACACCGGTGCCCACAGACCACCAGTGCCCGCTTGCGAGCTCGCGCCGAAGCCGCTTCGTGAGACGAGAGCCGCACTCGGGCTGTCTAGCGTGGGAAACCAGCGCTAACGATCGGAAAGCTCGTAGTAGCTCTCGATCGCCCAGGCAATCACGCGGTCGGTGTACACCACCCGGTACGCATCCGAGTCGTCCTCAATGGCGACCTCACGAACGAGCGCCTTGAGAGCGCGCATGAGCCTCTCGGGTGGACACTTGCCCAGTCGCGCGTGTACCGCGCAGGTGCGCACGGTCTCGCGCATCATCCGTGGATCGAAGCGGGGAGAACTTCTGCCCTCCCGCAACGCGTCCCCCACAGCCGCCAAGTCGGCGCGAAAGGCCGCGGTTTCCTCGTAGCGCTCGCTGGCCGGATCGGTCATTGCCGCCGCGTGCCGGCGCCATTCCGGCTCATTTGCGTGGGTGTGCACCCGTGTCCTTCATTTTCACTCCAGCGCTGTCGATGCCAAGCGGCACCGCGGGAGCTGCCGGCGCCGCCGGCGCAACAGCGGGATTGAAAAGTCGGGTGAGATCCGTCGCTTCCGCGAGCTGCCGGGCGGTATCCATGAGCTTTTTCGACTCGGCAGTATCTCCGCGCTGCTGCGCAATGTCCGCCAGATCCACCGACGTCGTGATGTAAATGTACGGTATTCCAACCGACGCGTTGTCCACCCAGAGCGCGCGCTTGATGACCGCCTGCGCTCCGAGGAAATCGTTGTTCCAGAGATCGCGCGTGCGCGGAACATCCACGAATCCCTCGCCCTGCAACAGTACCGTATCCTGACCGGGTGTGGGCGTGTTCGGAACAAGCTTGCGGGCGAGTCCCTGCATCAACAGGTACTGGCCGAGTCCCAGCACCTCCTGCGGATACCCGCCAGCCGTGCGGCTGAAATAGAAGGGGCGGCTCGGGTAGTCATCCTTGATCATGAGCAGCACGACAATGTCCGCCTTCGCGAGCACCTGCGGCTTGATCGTCGCCTCGATTGTCCCCTTCTTGAACAGCTGCGCCTGTCGAACTTCCTGATATTCAGGGATGCTATCCGCCTGAACGGTCGTCATGTGCAACGGCGGTCCCTTCGGCATCGGCCATTCGCGCCCGCGATACACCGCGGGTCCCTTCGCGGCATCGTACGGATAGACCGGTCGTCGAATCAGCTGTCGCACGTACCAATCCGTATTCAGCAGCGACGTGCAGAGCACGAGCACATCCTTGCGAACGCCCTCGACCTCCTGCGCATACCAGAGCGGGAAGGTGTCGTTGTCACCGGCGGTAATCAGTACGCCGTACGGCTCGACGGAGTCGAGCAGGTCGTGCGCGAAAGCAAAGGTGTCGGTCTGCCCCGCGCGCGAGGCCTCCTTCCAGTTGGTGAACAGCGGAATGAGCGCGAACGCAAGGATCCACGACGAGTAGATCCACGACTGCCGTTTCGGGAGCTCGAATGGTCTCGCGGCCGACCTTCACCTGTTCACTGCCGAACAGCGATGCGATCCCCTCCCAAATGTAGATCATTCCCAGCGCGGTCCACACTCCCCAGGCCGAGAACGCAACAGATGAAGAAGTAGTCGCGGTCGCGGACCTCGCAGTTGATGTCCGGCGGATTTCCCAGCGCGAGGCACTGCGAGTGTCCGTACTTGAAGTTGAGATAGTAGATCAGCACGACGGTCAGCGTCAGCATGAACGTGCCGAAGTACCAGAACGACTTGCGATCGCGCTTCCAGTGCACCCATCCGCCCATCAGGCCGAGCAGCATGTAGAGCGCGCCGAGGATCCGCTGCAGGTTCGGCCAGTGATCCTTGACGTCGCGCAACCACTGCCAACGGAAGTACAGCCAGTACATTCCGAGCTGTCCCTCGACGAACGGCGCCTGACGGTCGAACAGCGACGGTTTGCCGTACTGCCCACGATTGAAGTTGTACCAGAACAATGCCCACGTCGTAGGCTCGCCTTCGTTGATCGCGGGGAAGTGCGCCGCGCGAATGGGCTGCGTGAGGAAGGGCGTCATGCCGAGCAGCAGGGCACCGACGCTCGCCGCGATCAGCTTCCATCGCAGCAACGTGTGCGGGCGACGCACCACCACCGCGACGACGACCGCGGGTCCCGCGAGAAAGCCCATCATGTGGTTTGCGTAGCCGAGGCCCAGCAGATAGGCGATGATGACGAGCAGCCGGTCCGCGTAGGGCCCATCGGGATCGTCCGACCAGCGCACCGTCAGCCACGGAATGATCGCGAGTCCCATCAGCGAGACGGTGTACACCTTCTCGTTCACCACCGACTGATTCCACACGGTGAACGCCGTCGCACCGATCACCGCGGCCAGCGCTCCCCCGACGATCCGCTGCCACCGGTCAGCGAGCCATCCTCGAGGATGCGCTCGGTGACGAGAAACCACATGCCGGCCGAGATGGCGCTCGTGAGCGCCGCGAGAATATTGATCTTCGTGGCGACGTGCATGCTCCCGAGCGGCAGAATCGAGAAGACGCGGCCGATGAGCACGAACAGCGGATTCCCGGGCGGGTGCGGAAGGCCGAGCACATACGCAGCCGAGATGTACTCGCTCGTGTCCCACATCGCGGTGGACGGCGCCAGTGTCGCGCAGTACAGCACGAACACGGCGAGCGAGGTGAGCGTCGCGGCCAGATAGGACGGACGGTAGTCGAGATCGGTACTCTTCGGTGGCATATGCTCGGGTGTGGAATCGCGCGGCCGCGGGCGATATCGCCGGCCCAGGCTAGGCGTGCAGAATGATCCGCGCGCCAGCCCGAGGCAACGAGCGCGCTAGTGCCGAAACAGTCGCGAGCCCGTGAAGACCATCGCAATGTCGCGCTCGTCCGCTGCGGCGATCACCTCGGCGTCGCGCACGGATCCACCCGGCTGAATGATCGCGGTGACGCCAGCCTCCGCGGCGTGATCGACGCCGTCGCGGAACGGGAAGAAGGCGTCGGAGCCGAGCACGGAGCCCGCCGGATCGAAGCCGGTGGTGCGTGCCTTGTGAACCGCGAGGAAGCTCGCGTCCACGCGCGACATCTGGCCAGCGCCGATCCCGATCGTCGCGCCGTCGCGCGCGAGCACGATCGCATTCGACTTCACGCTCGCAACCGCGCGCCACGCGAACAGAAGATCGTCGCGCTCGGCGTCGGTTGGCGAGCGCTTCGTAACCACGTTCCAGCTCTGCAGGCTGTGATCGATCGACGGGCGGTCCTGCACGAGCACGCCGCCTCGCACGCGCTTGTAGTCGAGCGCGCCCGCGGGCCACGTCGCGTGGCCCTCGAGCACGCGCAGGTTCCTCTTGCGACCGAGGATCTCGATCGCGGCCGCGCTGAACGACGGCGCGACGAGACACTCCACGAAGAGACTCGAGATCACGTCGGCGAGCTTCTCATCCACGGGCACGTTGAAGGAGATCACGCTGCCGAACGCCGACTGCGGATCACACGCGAATGCCTTCTGGTACGCCTCGAGTGCCGTCGGCGCCACCGCGAGCCCGCAGGGCAATGTGTGCTTCACGATCGCGCAGCATGGCGCCCCGTCCCCGAGCATGTCGCTGGCGAGAAGCGCCCCCTCGAGATCGAGCAGGTTGTTGAAGCTGAGCTCCTTGCCGCCGCGCTGCACGAGCGAGGCGAGCCCCGCTCCCCGATGCTCGACGTAGAATGCGGCTTCCTGTCCGGGGTTCTCGCCATAGCGCAGCGACTGCGCGCGCTCGAAGGAGAGCGGCACGATCTCGGGGAAGCGCTCACCGCGCTGCGTCGCGAACCAGCGGGCGATCGCCGCATCGTACGAAGCGGTGTGCGCGTACGTCTTCTCGGCGAGGAGCCGGCGCAGATCCAGGTCATCGCCTCCGGCTTCGAGCGCGGCGAGCACCCCGCCGTAATCGGCGGGGTCGACAATGACGTACACCGACGCGAAATTCTTTGCGGCCGAGCGGAGCATCGAGGGGCCGCCGATGTCGATGTTCTCGATGACCTCCGCGGGATGCACGTTCGGTCGGGCCGCGGTTTCGCGGAACGGATACAGATTCACCGCCACGAGATCGATTGGCGTGATGTCGTGCGACGCGAGCGCCTCCATGTGCTCGGGCTCGTCTCGGCGCGCGAGAAGGCCGCCGTGCACCGCGGGGTGCAGCGTCTTCACTCGTCCGTCGAGCATCTCCGGGAAACCGGTGATGTCGGCGACGTCCTTCGTGGCGATTCCCGCCTCTCGAAGTGCGCGTGCGGTGCCTCCCGTCGAGACGATCTCCCAGCCGCGCGAAGTGAGGGTGCCCGCCAGCTCGGCCACGCCTGTCTTGTCGGAAACGGATATGAGAGCGCGAGGCATACCGAAGGGAAGAAGTGAATCAGGCGGACAACGCGATGCCGAGGGCGGTGCGCAGCGCGGCGTCGTCGAGAGCATCGAGCACGAACGCGGCATCGTCCAGTTTTGGAAGATGCATGTGCGTGGCGCGACCGGCCGAGTCCAGTGAGATGCGCGATTGCGCCACGGCGACGACCGCCGGCGGATACAGCGCAAGTTCGACGCGAAGGACGCGCGCGGCGAGCGCGGTCGGGGTGTCGCCGGAGAGCACGGGCACGGGCCACTGCGCGATGATCGCGCCGTGGTCGTAGCGCTCATCCACGAAATGCACCGTCGCGCCCGACACGCGCGCGCCGGCGGCGATTACGGCCGCGTGCACGCGCGTGCCGTACATGCCGCGTCCGCCGAATGACGGGAGGAGCGCCGGATGGACGTTCACGATTCGTCCGCGATAGGCGTTCACGACCACCTCGGGGACGAGACGCATGTAGCCCGCGAGAACCACGATGTCGATGCGATGGGAGCCGAGCTGGGCGAGCAGGCGGTCGCCGCCGAGCGTGCCGCCGTCGATCGTGGCAAAGGCAATGTCGCGTGAGCGCGCGTAAGCGAGCGCGCCGGCGTCCGCGTGGTCGGAGAGCACGAGCGCCAAATGAGCGAGCGAGTCGCGTCCGGAGCGCGACAGGTACTCGTGCAGCGCGCGCAGGTTGGAACCGCGACCGGACGCGAGCACGGCGAGGCGGGTCGACATTCGTTCAGTCTACCCGGCCTGGGGCGGGCTAGATAGAGGGAGAGCGGCCAGAATTCTATTCACCGCAGAATCGAGACTGGTGGAGATCGCGAAGCCGTCCCGCGCGGCGACGACGTCGCCTCCGGGAGTCGTGTCACGCGGCACGAGAATGCCGTGCCCGCCAAAGAGTTTCGCGGGCAGGATGTCGCGAATCCGGTCGCCCACGTACCATGATCGTGCGAGATCGATGTCATGATCCGCGGCCGCTTGCCGGTAGAGCGCAGCGCCCGGTTTGCGACAGTCGCACGCGGGCGCGATCTCCGGGGCATGCGGGCAGTAGTACGTCGCGAGCACGTGTGCGTCCCCCGCCGCGAGCAGCTCTTCGATGCGCGCACGAACCCGCTCGTATTCATCCACGGTGAAGAGGCCACGTCCGATTCCCGATTGGTTCGAGACGACGATCACCGGCATCCCCACCGCATTGATGCGTGCGATCGCGGCGGCGGCGCCGGGTATCAGGCGCACGTTGTCGGCGCGCGATACGTGAATGGTGTCGACGTTGATCGTGCCGTCACGATCGAGAAAGAGGGCGGGTCGGAGCGCGGTCATGTGGGCGGCTGCTTGCGTGTGGTGTCCGGCAGGGGCACGGCCGGCTTCGCGCGCGCGCTGTCTGCGCGCGCGCTGTCCGCTCGAGCACTGTCAGTTCGAGCGACCGGCGGGCCGGGCTTTCCACTCTTCGGCGCCGCACCGTTTTTCGGCGGCGGAGGCGGCGGCTGCGGCTTGGGCACATCGAACGTGCGAACGGAATTCGCCGCGACGCCCATCAGGTTGTGGAGATCGCGCGACTCCAGCTTGTACTGCGCGCCCGGTTTGAGCGGGGATCCCACCTTGATGAGAACGTCCGAGATCGGAACTGGCTTGCTCGGTAGCATTGTCGCCAGCGCGGCTGCACGGCGCATCGCGTTCCGCTGCAACGTATCCGTCGGCACGCGATGCGATGCCTGATACTGGCGCCGGAATGCCGTATCGGTTCGTGCGCGGATCGAATCGGCACGGGCGACCGAATCGTTGCGCTGCTTGTCGATCTCGCGCGCTGAGACGATCGACTTGAGCGGCACGAGCGAGGAATCCGAGGCGTGCAAAATGATGTGCGCACTGTCGAACGGCTGCTTCGGATCTACGGGCTTGTCGAAGGTGGCGTGGATGGTCAGCGAGTCGCGCACCTCCACCGTGACGATGTGCGGGCCGATCGAATCGTGGATGAACGTCAGCAGCTCGACGCTGGCGGTGTCCCGGAGCGTAACGGTGGCCGAGTCCTGCGCCTCGTGCTGATCGCGATCGTGATTGTTGTTGGCGTCGATCCATCCGAACACGGTGAACGATCCCGGCGGCATGTGAATGATCGAGAAGCGCCCGATGGAATCCGCTCTCGCGATGTACACGGTGCTGTCGGGATGCGAAACCGCTTCGACGATTGCGTTCGGCGCCGAGTGGCCCGCAGGCCAGTCGAAGATGACACCCGATATCGACTTGCCCGCGATCTCCGGACCGGTCGAGAACACCAAATTGAATCCCTGCTTCGCGGCGTTGCCGCGCAGATCCGAGATCCCCGGAAGAATCTCCACGGTGTACGTGGTGTTCGGCTTCCAGTCCTTGTGCCCGCGCACGGAGATGCGCGTGCGGTGCCAACCGACGCGCGGTGCGCCATCGCGCGGCGAGATGAGCACGAGCGCGTCCAGCGAGCTGGCGCCCGCCGGTCGCTCCGTGAGCACCTCGTCGTACTGGAAGTCCACTTCCTTCGCTGTGACGTTGCGCGCGCCCGTATCGGGAGCGGTCTTGAGGAGCTTGGGCGGATCCTTGTCCGGCGGACCACCGGGCGGGAAACCCTGCTGCGCGCAGGCGAACAGTGCGAGGAGAGCGATCAGGCGCCGCACAGCGTCCTTTTCTTGCTGGACAGCTGCTCGCGCCGAATCGTCCACTCGCCGAGCTTCGTGCGCTCCGCTTCGACGATCTCGGGCTTCGCACGAGAGACGAAGCTCTCGTTCGCGAGGCGCTGCTCCAGCGCGCCGAGCTGCTTCTCGAGCTGTGCAAGATCGGCGCTGACGCGCGCACACTCCTTTTCGAGGTCGACGAGGCCGGCGAGCAGCACCACGACTTCGGAGCCATCGCTCAGGAGCGCGTGCGCGGCAGCACCTGCCGGCGCCTGCGCGCTCGCCGTAATCGTGGCCCGTGCGAGCCTCCCGATCAGCGCGCTCTCCTCGCCGAGGATCATGCGTGCTCTCTCGTCGCGCCCGATCACGACTGCCTCCACCAGCTTTCCGGGCGTCACATTGTACTCCGCGCGAATCTGCCTGATCGCGCTCACTGCTGCGCGCGCGATCTCGAACTGCAGCGCACGCGCGCGCGGAGCTCCGGCCTCCGGCCACGCGGCGCGCGCGAGGTACTCGCCGCTGGCGCGCCCCGGAAGCCGCTGCCAGAGCGCCTCGGTGACGAACGGCACCACCGGGTGCAGCAGCCGGAGTGCCTGGTCGAACACGTGGACGAGCACGGCGCGCGCGACGTCGCGGTCGGGGCCACTGGAGGCAACGCGATGTTTCGCCGCCTCGACGTACCAGTCGGCCATCTCGTTCCACACGAAGCGACGCGCACTCTCGACGTACTCGCTGAGCCGCAGTCCCTGCGTCAGCTCGCGCTCACTCCACCGGCCGCCGGCGCTCGGCCGCGCCGGTCCGAGCGATGCACCGGCCTCGCGAATCGCCGCGTCGAGCCGGCCGAGAATCCACTCGTCGGCGCGCGTGAGCTGCTCGACCGGAATATCGGCGAGCGACATCACGTCGCCGTCGCCGACGTTCAGCAGCAGGAACCGTCCGATGTTCCAGAGCTTCGTGACGAAGTTGCGCCCCGCCGCGAACGAGTGGTCGAGGTTTTCGGGATCGAGCATCACGTCGGTGCCCAACCCCATCCCGGCGATCACGGTGTAGCGCAGCGCGTCGGCGCCGTAGCGCTCGACGACGTCCAGCGGATCGATCCCGTTGCCGAGCGACTTCGACATCTTGCGATGCTGCATGTCGCGGACGGTGCCGGTGAGATACACGGTGTGAAACGGTGCGCGGCCCACGAAGTGGTAGCCGGCCATGATCATTCGCGCGACCCAGAAGAAGAGGATCTCGGGCGCGGTCACGAGCATGTCGGTGGGATAGAACGCCGCGAGATCGGTCGACTCGTCCGGCCAGCCGAGCGTCGAGAGAGGCCAGAGCCAGGACGAGAACCACGTGTCGAGCACATCGTCGTCCTGTCGCACGGCCCCCCGGCACGTCGGACATTCCGAGACATCATCTCGGCTCACGATCGGCTCTGCCCCGCACGCATCGCAGTACCACACCGGAATGCGATGGCCCCACCACAGCTGTCGCGAGATGTTCCAGTCGCGGATGTTCTCGAGCCAGTTGACGTAGACCGCCTCCCAGCGCTCGGGGAGGATGCGAATCGTCCGGTCGCGCACCGCCGCGAGCGCGGGGGCCGCGAGCGTCTCCATCTTCACGAACCACTGGTCCGACAGTCGCGGCTCGATCACAGTTTCGCATCGATAGCAGTGGCGCACGTTGTTCTGATGCACCTCCATCTTCACGAGCGCGCCGCGAGTCGCGCAGCATCTCCGCGATGCGATCGCGCGCCTCGAAACGATCGAGTCCCTGGAGCGCGCTCGGCACGCGTCCCTCGGCGTCCGCGACTTCGCGCAGCGCGCCTACCTCGTCGATCACGACGGGAGCCGGTAGCGTGTGGCGCCGGCCGACCTCGAAGTCGTTCGCGTCGTGCGCGGGCGTGATCTTGAGTGCACCCGTGCCGAATGCTGCGTCGACGTAGTCATCGGCGATCACCGGAATCGGGATGTCGACGAGCGGAAGCGTCACCATTGTTCCGACGAGATCCCGATAGCGATCGTCATCCGGATTCACGGCGACCGCAACGTCGCCCGGTATCGTTTCGGGGCGCGTGGTGGCGACAGTGATCGACTGCCCGGAGCCGTTCGCCGCCGCGTACGACACGTAGTACAGCTTCCCGTGGGTCTCGCGAGGCTCCGCCTCCTCGTCGCTCAGCGACGTGAGGCAACGCGGGCACCAGTGGATCACGCGATGCCCGCGATACACCAGCCCTTCCTCGTACAGCCGCACGAACGCCTCTCGCACCGCACGCGAAAGTTGCGGCGAGAAGGTGTAGGCGGTGCGCGACCAGTCGCACGAGCTTCCGATCGCGCGCAGCTGTTCGAGGATGACGCCACCTGTCTCGGCGACGAACTCCGTTACGCGCTCGAGGAACGCGGCGCGGCCGAGGTCGAAGCGCGAGCTTCCTTCCTTTGCGATGATTCGCTCGACGACGTTCTGCGTCGCGATTCCCGCGTGATCGGTGCCGGGCACCCAGAGCGCCTCATCCTGCGCCATGCGGCGCCAGCGCACGAGCACATCCTGCACGGCGTTGTTGAGTCCGTGCCCCATGTGCAGCACCGCCGTCACGTTGGGCGGGGGAATCACGATGGTGAAGGGCTCGCGGGATCCACCCACGCGCGCCGAAAGTGCCGCGCGCGCGGAGAAGAGCTCGGCGTCCAGCCAGCGCGCGTAGATCTCCCGCTCCTCCGTAGCGAAGTCGAATTGCGGGGCGAGCGGTTCGGTCATGCGAAAAAACTAACCGGATGATGAACGGGCCGCGTTGGCGGCCCGCTCGCTTGTGCGATGCTCGGTGCGCGATCGACCCAACGTCAGCCCGGAGACGACACTCCGGAATCGTCGCCATTCGAGCTCGCGGGCTTGTCGGCAACCTTCCCCTTGCGGGAGCGACGACGCTCCGCGATTCCCTCGACGGGGCCTGCCGCCTCGTCGAGCGCGTGGTCTTCATCGAGCCACTTGTTCTCGAGCACGGGCTTCGGATCGGCGTGCCGATCGACCTCGCCCGAGTTTCCCTGGCGCCGGCGCCCGGTGCCGACGCGCTGGCCTTCCCACACGCCGCCGGGCATCGGTGCGCTCTCGTCGATTTCGTCCTCATCGAGATCCGACGCGTCCTCCTCATCAGCACCGATGAACAAGCGACTGACCACCGTGATGATGCCAGGCACCTTGCGAGTCACCGCCATCGCGTGATCTGACTCCTCGCGCGTCTCCACCCAGCCGGACAACTCGATGATGCCCTCACCGATCGCGCCGATGTCGATCGCGCGCTCGCTCAACACCGCATCGCGGCGGAAGGCGCGAAGCACACTCTCTTCGAGTGCTTCATTGACCTCGGAGTCGGAGTCGAACTCCTCGAGATCGTCGTCGCTCTCACGATCATCGTCGTACTCGTCGGTCGCGTCGCCCGCCTCGAACTCCTCGTCGTCCGACGACTCCGTGTCGTCGCCACCACGATGTGTGAGCGTATCGAAACGTTCACGAATGCTCGCGGAGAGTCCTGCCAGGCCGCCGACTTTTTGCGCGACCACGATTCCGACGACGAATCCAGCGAGCGCGCCGAGGGTGACGCCGGCAGCGATGCCGCCGATGGATGGTTCGTCGTCCTGCAAGCGAATCCTCTTCATGACGAGGCCTGTGGCGGAGGTACGATTGTAAGGATAACTTGGCAAAGGCCGAGGCGCGTGCGGGTGCAAGAAGAAGGCCATGCACCATCATAGTTTAACCGCTTCGCGCCACCTCAGAAGGACCCACCAAATACGCATGATCGACAGACTTTCCGACGAGCTGACGCTCACGCTTCCAGACGGTTCTACGCGCACGGTCGCGTACGGTACGCTTCCGCGCGATGTGGTGGCCGAAATCGGCGCCGGACTGCTGAGGGCCGCCGTGGCCGTGGAGCTGAACGGCTCGGTTCAGGATCTCGTGACGCCACTGCGCGAGAGCGGCGCCTTCCGTGTGCTCACCGAAAAGGACGAGCGCTCGCTCGACGTCCTTCGCCACTCGGCCGCGCATCTGCTCGCGACGGCGGTTCGTCGCCTGCATCCGAAGGCCGCGATCGGATTCGGCCCCGCCATCGAGGATGGCTTTTACTACGATTTCGAAGTCGCCGAGCCGTTCACGCCCGAGGATCTCACGAAGATCGAGGATGAGATGCGTCGCGCCGCGAACGAGAAGTTTCCGTTCGTGCGCGAGGAGGTCGATCGCGCGGGCGCCCAGCAGAAATTCATCGACGATCCGCTGAAGCTCGAGCGGCTCTCCGAGCTCGGCGAAGATGAGGTGATCTCCACGTACACGGATGGGCCGTTCATTGATCTGTGTCGCGGGCCGCACGTGCCAGACACGTCGCGGATCAAGCACTTCAAGCTCCTCCACACGGCGGGCGCGTACTGGCGCGGCGATGAGCATCGCCAAATGCTCCAGCGCATTTACGGAACCGCTTGGTGGAACAAGGAAGATCTCGCGGCCTACCTGCATCGCATCGAGGAGGCCAAGCGACGCGATCATCGCACGCTGGGCCGGGAGCTCGATCTCTTCTCCACCGATCCGCGTGTGGGGGCCGGACTGATCCTCTGGCATCCCAACGGCGGCGTCATTCGGCGCGAGATCGAGGACTTCGAGCGCGAGCTCATCCTCCGCCACGGCTACGACATTGTCTACACGCCGCACATAATGAACGAGAAGCTCTTCGAGATCTCCGGACATCTCCAGACCTTCAAGGAGAACATGTTCGGCCCGATCGATGTCGAGGGGCAGTTTTTCCGCCCGAAGCCGATGAATTGCCCGGGGCACATCGTCGTCTACCAGTCGCGCCAGCGCTCGTACCGCGATCTCCCCATTCGCTACGCCGAGTTTGGAACGGTGTACCGCTACGAGCGGAGCGGTGTGCTCCACGGCATGCTGCGCGTGCGCGGTTTCACCCAGGATGACGCGCACGTCTTCTGCACGCTCGAGCAGGTGCCGGTCGAGATCGAGCGGCTGCTCGATCTCGTGCACGAGATGCTCGCCGTCTTCGGCTATCCGTACACCATCGAGCTCGCGACGCGTCCCGAGAACGGGCTGGGGACGGTGGAGACGTGGGATCGTGCGATCAGAACGCTCTCGGACGTGCTGACTGCGCGCGGGCAGACGTTCACGATCGATGAGGGCGGCGGCGCGTTCTACGGACCGAAGCTCGACTTCAAGCTCATCGACGCGATCGGACGCAAGTGGCAGGGGCCAACTGTGCAGCTCGACTTCAACCTGCCCGAGCGATTCCAGCTCGAGTATATCGGCGCGGACAACAGCGCACACCGTCCCGTGATGCTGCATCGCGTGCTCGTGGGCTCGATGGAGCGGTTCGTGGGCGGGCTCATCGAGCACTACGCGGGCGCGTTCCCGCTCTGGCTCGCGCCGGAGCAGATCTCCGTCATTCCGATCACTCCGGATGTCGGCATCGCGGCCGCAGAGCTCGCGCAGAAGCTGGAGGCCGCCGGGATCCGCGCCGGCTTCGACGCCGAGAATCGCGAGGACTATCGCGAGCGCATCAAGACCGCGTCCAAGATGAAGGTGCCGTACATGGCGATCATCGGGAAGCGCGAGGCCGAGGCGGGGACGGTGGCGCTGCGCTTTCGCGGCTCCGAGAAGAAGCAGGAAATCATCGCGGTCGACGCGCTGATCGAGCGGTTGAGGGCCGAGATCGCGACGCGCGCGCTGCAACCCGCCGGCGCACTACAACCACCGCAGAACGGGCTGTAGCTTTGAGGGCGGCCGGCGTTCGCCGGCCCGCCTCACCCGCTCGCGGAACTCTGAATGGAAGGCTCGGACCGCACCCCGGTAATCGTTTCGGCTGCCCGCACGCCCGTCGGCCGCTTCCTTGGCGGGCTTGCGCCGCTGCGCGCCCCGGAGTTGGGAGCCGTGGCGATTCGCGCGGCCATCGCGCGCGCCGGGATCGACGTCTCGCTTGTCGAAGACGTGATTCTCGGCAACGTGCTCCAGGGCGGGGTGGGGCAGGCTCCTGCCCGCCAGGCCGCGATCGCCGCGGGAGTTCCGGGAACCGTGCCGGCGCTCACCGTGAACATGGTGTGCGGCTCTGGGCTCAAGGCCGTGATGCTCGCGGCGCAGAGCATTCGCGCGGGCGACGTGAGCGCAGTCGTCGCGGGCGGAATGGAGTCGATGTCGAACGCGCCCTTCTATGCATACGGATTGCGCGGCGGCGTGAAATTCGGCGACCAGACCCTGGCCGATGGGCTCATCAAGGATGGTCTCTGGTGCTCCTTCTGCGACGTGCACATGGGAGGCCACGCCGAGTATACGGCGAAAAAGGCGGGGATCACGCGCGAGCAGCAGGATCTGTTCGCGCTCGAATCGCATCGCAAGGCGATCGCCGCGATCGATGCGGGACGCTTCAGCGATGAGATCGCGCCGGTGGAGATTCCGGGAAAGAAGGGGCCGACGGTGATCAGCACGGACGAGTCGCCGCGTCGCGACACGTCGCTCGAGCAGCTCGCCAAGCTTGCGTCCCGCGTTTCCGAACGATGCGCCCAAGGACATGTCGGCGAGCGAGCTGACTGTGACCGCGGGGAACGCCCCGGGGCTCAACGACGGTGGTGCGGCGCTGGTGGTGACGAGCCTCGCCTTCGCGAAGGCGCACGGGCTCGCGGTGCTCGCGAAGATCACCGGCTACGCGACCGGAGGCGGCGAGCCGCGCGACCTGTTCTTCGCGCCGATCGTAGCGGTTCAGAATCTCCTGAAGAAGACGAACACGAAGATCGGAGACTACGATCTCATCGAGGCGAACGAGGCATTCGCATCGCAGGCGCTGGCGGATGGAGCGGCACTCGGCTGGGACTGGGATCGCGTCAATGTGAACGGCGGCGCCATCGCGATCGGCCATCCGATTGGCGCGAGCGGCGCGCGCGTGCTGACGACGTTGCTGTATGCCATGCGGGATCGCGACGCTCACACGGGGCTCGCGACACTTTGTCTAGGCGGCGGAAACGCTGTCGCATTGAGCGTGGAGAGAATGTCATGACGACTCAGACGTCCGTGGCAGCGCGCGATCGCCAGCTTACCGTCGTCGGCGTGATCGGATTCGCAGCCACGATGGCGCTGGCCGCGCAGATCGCGATTCCGATTCCGGGAACGCCAGTACCCTTCACGCTGCAACCGCTCGCGGTGGTGCTCGCGGGCATGTGCCTCGGCCCGGTGGCCGGAGCGGTGAGCATGGTACTCTATCTCTTCGCCGGCATTCTTGGGCTTCCTGTGTTCGCCCCGATCGGCGCGCCGGGCGTGCTGCGGCTCATCGGCCCCACGGGCGGCTATCTGCTCGCGGCGCCAGCCGCCGCGGCGATTGCGGGGCTCATGGCGCGCCGCTTCCCCGCGTTCGGCGGACGGCTGCTCGCCGCGTTCCTCGGCATCGCGACGCTCTACCTGGGCGGCGTCGCCCAGCTCGCGCTGCTCACCGGAAGCCTCGAGCGCGCTACGGCAATGGGCACCGCGCCGTTCATTCTCGCGGATCTCTGCAAGGTGGCGGTTGCGGCGATCGTCTCTCCAACCCGTGCGCCTCGCGCCTCCACTTGAGCGTTCGCGAAATTTTCTTCGGCGCCGAGGGGAAGGCGCGCGCCGGATGGCGCGTGCTGATGTTCGTCGGTCTGCTTCTCATCTTCAACACGGCCTCGGCAATATTCACGGCGTACGTCCGTCCCGAGGACCACGCGGCGCTCGAGATCGAGACGTATGTACTCCTGCTGGTCGATGCCTGGCTCGCGCACTACGTCATGCTTCGGTGGGTCGATCACGCGCCGTGGTCGTACGTCGGCTTGGGGCGAGAGCAGTTCACGGCGCGGCTCATCGCCATCGGGCTCGCTCTCGGCGTGCTCTGCATCATGATTCCATCCGGCGGCCTGCTGCTCGCGCACGATCTCACCGCTCGTCACCGGCCTCCAGGGGCGACACGGCTGGCTCGCGTTGGCGGCAGGCGGGGTACTTCTGTTTCTTCCGCAGTCGCTGTCCGAGGAGATGACGGCGCGCGGGTACCTCTTTGCCGCCCTCCGCGATGGCGTCGGCGCCACAGGCGCGCTCGCGATCACCAGTATTGGCTTCGGACTGCAGCACTGGCTCAATCCGGGCGCGACCACGCAGTCGGTGAGCATCGTGATCCTCGCCGGCGCGTTCCTCGCCGCGATCCTCGTGATCACTCGGTCGCTTTACGCCGTGTGGATGGCGCACTTCGCCTGGAACTGGTCGATGGCGGAGCTCCTCCACTCGGCAGTGAGCGGCATTCGCTTTCCATATTCGTCGTATCGCGTGGACGGTTCCGGCCCAACGTGGCTCAGTGGCGGCGCCTGGGGCCCCGAGGGCGGCGCGGCCGCCGTCGCGGGAATGGCGGTTGGCGTCGCCCTGCTCGTCGAATGGCGTCGCCGGGTGATCCGCAAGGCGAGCGTAACATGAGCGAAAAGATCGCGGTGGTCGGATCGGGGCAAATGGGCAACGGCATCGCGCACGTCTTCGCGGTGGCCGGCTTCGACGTGACGATGGTCGACGTCGCGCGCGGCGCGCTCGATCGCGCGCGCGCGACGATCGAGAAGAATCTCACGCGCCAGGTAGAGAAGAAGATCCTCAGCGCGGACGCGCGCGACGCCGCGCTCACACGAATCTCGACGAACGAGAGTCTGCAGAGCGCCGGCGACGCGGCGCTCATCGTCGAAGCCGCGACCGAGAAGGCGGAGCTCAAGTTCGCGCTGTTCGCGGATCTCGATCGCGTCGCGAATCCGTCCGCCATTCTCGCATCGAACACGAGCTCCATTTCTATCACCGAGCTGGCGGCCCGCACGAAACGGCCGGCCCAGGTAATCGGGATGCACTTCATGAATCCGGTGCCGGTGATGCAGCTCGTCGAGGTCATCCGCGGCCTCGCTACTTCTGACGAGACCACCTCGCGCGTGGTCGAGCTCGCGCGTTCGGTCGGCAAAACGCCAGTCGAGGTAAATGATTACCCCGGATTCGTGTCGAATCGCGTGCTCATGCCTATGATCAATGAGGCGATTTTCTGCCTCATGGAAGGAGTAGGAAGCGCCGAATCCATCGATACGGTGATGAAGCTCGGCATGAACCACCCGATGGGGCCGCTCGCACTCGCGGATCTCATTGGACTCGACACTTGTATGGCGATTCTCGAGGTCCTGCAGGACGGGCTCGGCGATCCCAAGTACCGTCCGTGCCCGCTACTTCGCAAATACGTTGCGGCGGGATGGCTCGGAAGAAAATCAGGCCGGGGGTTTTACGAATATTCCTGACGTACGCACGCAGCTTCACTCACCTGGCACGGGAGAGCCATGTCCTGGGCGCTGATTCCACTCACCGAGGAGCAGCGCGAGATTCAGCGCACCGCACGCGAGTTCGCGACGGCCGAGATCGCGCCGCACTCCGCCGCCTGGGACCGCGATTCGTATTTCGATCGAACGGTCATCGCGAAAATGGGAGAGCTCGGGTTGCTTGGCATGATGCTCCCCGAGGAATTCGGCGGTCTCGGGCTTCCGACGACGACGTACCTCATCGCGCTCGAGGAGATCGCGGCGTCCGACGCATTGATCGCGGTCGCGATGAGCGTCCACAACTCGCTTCCCACGCAGATGCTGCTCAGGTGGGGCACTCCCGCGCAGAAGGAGAGGTTTCTCGCGCCGATGGCTCGCGGCGAGCTGCTCGGCGCGTTCGCGCTCTCGGAGCCGGAAGCCGGCTCCGATGCGGCATCGCTCACCACGCAGGCCGTGCGCGATGGCGACTGCTGGGTGCTCAACGGCACGAAGGCGTGGGTCACAAGCGGAAGCGAGGCCGACGTCATCATCGTCATGGCGCGCACCGATCACCCCAACGAACGCCGCGGCCCTCGCGGTATCAGCGCGTTCGTCGTGACGCCGGACCTCCCCGGCTTCAGGGTTGGAAAGAAAGAAGACAAGATGGGGCTCCGCGCCTCTCCCACGGTCCAACTCGACTTCTCTAATCTCCGTGTTCCTGCCGACAACCTCCTGGGCCGGGAGGGCGCAGGCTTCACGATGGCGATGCAGTCGCTCGACAACGGGCGTCTCGGAATCGCAGCACAGGCCATTGGAATCGCGCGCTGCGCGCTCGAGCATGCCACCATCTACGCCGGAGAGCGTCGCCAGTTCGGCAAGCCGATCAAGGAATTCGAGGCGATCCAGTTCAAGCTGGCCGATATGGCCACCCGGATCGCCGCGGCCCGCGCGTTGCTATATCAGGCAGCAGCGGCCAAGGATCGCGGCGAGCAGATCACCCAGTACAGCAGCATGAGCAAGTTGTTCGCCAGCGAAACGGCCATGTGGGTAACGACGCAGGCCATTCAGATCTTCGGCGGATATGGATATGTAAAGGAATATCCCGTCGAACGTCTATTCAGAGACGCGAAAGTGACCGAGATCTACGAAGGAACATCGGAGATTCAACGAATCGTGATCGCGCGAGAGCTGTACTCGCGCAGTCCGTGACGCACGAGAACCTCGCCTACTCCATACCTATATGACTGCCACCGCCACGTTCGCCAACGCTACCACCCCTTCCACGTCGAGCCTCTTCGACCGGCTCGCCCAGATGGGGCACGAGCAGCTCGTTCTCAGCAGCGATCCGTCGGCCAGCTACCGTGGAATCATCGCTGTTCACTCCACCACGCTTGGTCCCGCGCTCGGCGGCACGCGCTTTTGGAGCTACGCGAGCGACGAGGAGGCGATCATCGACGCGCTGCGTCTCGCGCGCGGAATGACCTACAAGAACGCGGTCGCCGGATTGAATCTCGGTGGCGGCAAATCCGTGATCATCGGCGACAACCGCACGACGAATCGCGAAATGATCTTCCGCGCGCACGGGCGCTTCGTGGAGAGCCTCGGTGGGCGCTATGTCACGGCCGAGGATGTCGGCACGAGCACGAGCGACATGGATCTCGTGCACATGGAGACGGATTACGTCGCCGGACTTGCCGGCAAGTCGGGCGATCCGTCGCCGGTGACCGCGCACGGAGTGTTTCGCGCGATCCAGGCGTCCGCGCACTATCACTGGGGCTCGGACTCGCTCGAAGGAAGGACGGTCGCAATTCAGGGGTGTGGACACGTCGGGATGTATCTCGCGCGCGAGCTCTCGGATGCAGGCGCCAAGCTGATCGTCACCGACATCGATGCGGAACGCGTGCGCGACGTGGTGGAGGAGCTCGGCGCGAAGGCCGTGGAGCCCGGCGAGATCTACGGCGTCAAGGCCGACATCTTCGCCCCGTGCGCGCTCGGCGCGATCATCAACGACAATACGATTCCGCAGCTCAAGGTGGAGATCGTCGCGGGCGCGGCGAACAATCAGCTCCTGGAGCCGCGGCACGGCGATGCGCTCGAGGAGCGCAACATTCTTTATGCACCGGACTACGTCGCGAATGCGGGCGGCGTGATCAACGTCTACTCGGAGCTCGCCGGATGGGATGCGCAGCGCGCGCTTCGCAAGGCGGACGAGATCTATCACACGATTCTCGGCGTCTTTGAAATCGCGAAGAGCGACGGCATCCCGACCTACGAGGCAGCCGATCGCCTGGCCGAACGGAGAGTCAAGGCCGTTGGATCGCTGGTGAAGACTTGGCCGCAGTGGCCGAACCGTTAACCTAGCGAGAACCTCAACTCTCGACACTCCGATGCTCTGGACCGATTGGGAATGCCGGCCGCCCGGCGCAAAGCTCCGTGAAGCCGATCCGGAGATCGCGAAGGTCATCGAAGACGAGATTCTGCGGCAGGGCGAGGGACTCGAGCTCATCGCCAGCGAGAACTTCGTGTCGCCCGCGGTGATGGAGGCGATGGGTTCGCCGCTCACGAACAAGTACGCGGAAGGACTGCCAGGCAAGAGGTACTACGGCGGCTGCGAAGTCGTGGACGTCGCGGAGAATCTCGCGATCGCGCGCGCGAAGGAGCTCTTCGGCGCCGATCACGCGAACGTGCAGCCGCACTCCGGCGCGCAGGCCAACGCCGCAGTGATGCTCGCCTTCCTCAAGCCCGGCGACGTGATCCTCGGCCTCGATCTCTCGCAGGGCGGACACCTGACGCACGGATCCCCCGTGAATTTTTCGGGGCTCCTCTACAAGGCGCTCCACTACGGCGTGAACGACAACGGGATCATCGACTACGACCGCATGCAGGAGATCGCGCGGAAGGAGCGGCCGAAGATGATCATTGCCGGCGCCAGCGCGTACGCTCGCATCATCGACTTCGCGCCATTCGCCGAGGTGGCGAAGGAGATCGGCGCGCTGTTCATGGTGGACATGGCTCACTTCGCGGGGCTCGTCGCCACGGGCTATCACCCGTCGCCCATTCCGCTCGCCGATGTCGTCACCACGACCACGCACAAGACTCTGCGCGGGCCTCGCGGCGGCATGATCCTCTGTAAGGAGCAGTACGCGAAGGCCGTCGACAAGGCGGTGTTCCCCGGAACGCAGGGCGGACCGCTCATGCACGTGATCGCCGCCAAGGCGGTCTCGTTCCGCGAGGCGCTCCAGCCGGACTTCAAGGTGTACTGCGGTCAGATCATCAAGAACGCGCAGGCCCTCTCGGCGGCACTAACCGGGCTTGGATTTCAGATTGTGTCCGGCGGTACCGATAATCATCTGATGCTCGTCGATCTTCGCAACAAGGGAGTCACGGGAAAGGTGGCCGAGAAGGTGTTGGGCGATGCGGGGATCACGGTGAACAAGAACACGGTGCCAAAGGAGACGCAGTCTCCGTTCGTCACGAGCGGCGTGCGCATCGGCACACCTGCCGTTACCACTCGCGGCATGAAGGAAGAGGAGATGGGGCGCATCGCCACCTTCATCGACCGGGCGCTCGCGGCGCCGGAGGACGCCGTAACGCTCGCGAAGATCAAGCACGAAGTGAAAGAGCTTGCGAATGCGTTTCCGCTCTATACTGTGGCTGAGGAGGGGGCGGGGCGGTTGTAAAACGCAGTTCTGCTTCTCATCTTGTGCCTCACGGCGGGAGCGCGCTGCTCCCGGCTCGCACATCCACTGGAGGACCTGCTGTTGCTGCTGGAGCGTTTTCGAGACGGGATCATGGATCGCATTCGCACGAAGGAAACGCGCTTCGAGGAAGACGCGTATCTCTTCGTGCTGAAGGCGCTCGAGTACTCGCAAACGCATCTGGCGGAGCGTCGCCACATCACGGGTCGCGAGCTCGCGTTTTCGTGTCGTGATCTCGCGCTGCAAATGTACGGCGTCATGGCGCAAGTCGTGCTCGAGCACTGGGGTGTGCGCGCAACCTCTGACATCGGCGACATCGTGTTCGTGCTCGTGGACCTGGGCTATCTGATCAGCCAGCCCACGGACAACCGCGCCGATTTCATCGGAGTCTACAACTTCGATCGCGCGTTCGAGCACGAGTATCCATGGAACGCGGCGGCTCTGGTGTGAGCTGGGGCGGGTGAAGCGGTGGAGGTGGCGGCATGGAGAGCAATGCGCTTCCGGAGTGCCGAAAATGCGGTAAGGGTGCAATGCTTCCGCTGAGCGACTACGGGCGGGAGGGCGCGCCGATCACGTACAAGGCGTGGGTGTGCAGCAATCCCGAATGCGGCTTCAACATCCGCATCGACAACGGCGAGATCAGCTTCGGTCGCACGGTCACTCAATCGCACAAATGAACGATCGTACCGAACGCACCGTCAGCGGCGGCGGCCCACAAGGCCGCCGCCTTTCGTTGCCGGTACGAGCGGCAGCTCGCGCGTTGACCAAGGCAACACTCGTGCGCGTGACGACGGCGGCGGAAGCGGCCGCGCTCGACGCGCGCGCGATCAGCGTGGGGACGCCGGCACGCACACTGATGAAACACGCGGGGCTGGGCGCGGCGGCGGCGATTGTGCGCGTGTATCCGAACGTCGTCGACGCCGAGGTGAACGTGTACGTAGGACCCGGCAACAACGGCGGCGATGGATGGGTCGTGGCGCGCGCGCTCGTGCGGTACGGCGTTCGCGTGTTCGTGCACGAGGCGGGAGAGGCGCGAAGCGAGGAGGCGAGGGCTGAGCGCGAGCTCGCGCTGCCCGATGTGACGCTCGGCGAGTCGTCCGAGGCGCGCGTCGTCGTTGACGCGCTGCTCGGCGTCGGCGCGAAGGGGGCGCCACGGGGAGACATCGCGGAATGCATCGCACACATCGCTCGGGCGCGCGAGCGCGGCGCGGCGGTGGTGGCGCTCGACATTCCGAGCGGTGTCGATGCCGACACCGGCATCGCGAGCGACGCCGTTCTCGCGGATCTCACGGTCACGTTCGGAACGCTCAAGCGCGGGCTCGCAATCGCGCGCGGCAACACCGGACGCATTCTCGTCGTCGGCATCGGGCTTGGAGCGCCGTCGCCGGACGACCGCATGCCGCTGCTCGTCGACGCGCAGTGGGTGCGCGCACACGTGCCTCCGATCCACGCCGACGCGCACAAAGGGACGCGCCGCAAGCTCATCGTCATCGGCGGACAGCTCGGGATGGCCGGCGCGCCGATGCTCGCCGCGCGCGCGGCGATGCGCAGCGGGATCGGGATGGTGCGGCTCGTGGTCGCGCGCGAAAATCTGCCCGTCGTACAGGCCGCGGTCCCCGAGGCGCCTGCGCACGCGTGGCCGGAGACGGACGCCGACGTGGCAAGCGTGATCACCGAATGGGCAGATGCCGTGGTGATCGGCCCCGGGCTCGGCGCCTCGTACGGCGGGCGTGCGCTGGTGGAGCGCGTGTTGCGCGGCTATGGCGGGCCCGTCGTGCTCGATGCGGATGCGCTGAACGCCTTCGCGGGCGAGGCCGAGCACCTCGGCGCGCTCATCGGCGATCGCCAGGCGCTCCTCACGCCGCACCCGGCCGAGTTCGCGCGACTGTTCGGCGGGCAGATCAATGAGGTGCTCGCGCGCCGCTTCGAGATCGGCGTGGAGCTCGCGACGCGCACGCGCGCCAGCGTGCTGCTCAAGGGCGTGCCGACGGTGATCTCGAATTCCGCGGGCGAGCGCCTCGTGAGCTGTGCGGGGACGCCAGTGCTCGCCGCGGCTGGCAGTGGCGACCTGCTTTCGGGGATCGCGGGTACGCTCCTCGCGCAAATGGGCGACGCGCGCATTGCGGGCGCGTGTGCCGCGTGGGTGCATGGGCGCGCGGCCGAGATCGCGGGGCGCGGACACGTGCGCGGTGTCACCTTCGCGAACGTGGATCTCGGACTCCGTCGCGTGTGGTACGAGCCGCTCCCCGTGCTCGGTCCCGTACTCGCCGATCTTCCTTCCGTTGGCGAAGGGTGATCGAGCTCGGCCCGGGCCGCGAGTTCGACATCATTCGCGCTCTCCTCGCGCGGTGGGGCGCGCGCGCGACGGGCATCGGCGATGATGCGGCGCTCCTCGACGTGCCGGCGGGCGAGCACCTCGTCGCGAGCGCCGATACATCGGTGGAGCACATTCACTTCGAGCGCGCCTGGCTCACGCCGCGCGAGATCGGCTATCGCGCCACGATGGCCGCGCTCAGCGATCTCGCCGCGATGGCCGCATGGCCGCTCGGCGTTCTCCTCGCGCTCGGGCTTCCGAGGTCGTGGCTCGACGAAGTCGGCGAGATCGGCGACGGCGTCGGCGACGCCCTCGATCGCGCGAAGACGATCGTGCGCGGCGGCGACATCACCGGCGCGAGCGATCTGACGCTCGGATTCACAGTCCTCGGCAGCACGGCCACACCGCTGCGCCGCAACGGTGCGCGCCTGGGAGACACGGTGTACGTCACCGGAACGCTCGGGGGTCCCGGCGCAGCGCTCGCGGCGTGGCAGCGCGGCGACACACCAGCGCAGGAAGCGCGCGAACGCTTTGCGCATCCCGTCGCGCGCATTGCGGAGGCGATCTGGCTCGCGCGCGGCGGCGCGCGCGCGGCGATCGACATCTCGGATGGGCTGCTCGCCGACGCCGAGCACATGGCGGTGGGCAGTGGCGTGCGCATACAGATCGATCTCGACCAGCTTCCGCTGCACGAGGGAGTGAGTGCGCACGATGCGGCCGTGAGTGGCGAGGAGTACGAGCTCATCGTGTGCGCCGCCGCGCTGAACGTGTCCGCGTTCGAGCGCGCAAATCACCTCTCGCTCACGGCGGTGGGGCGCGTGCTCGAGCCGATCCCGGACGGTATCGGCGTCTCCGTGCGGATGAACGGCGAGCGGCTGGCGCGCGCCGAGGGGTTCCGCCACTTTTCCTGAACATGCGCGCGCTTCTGGCTTATCCAATGATGGTGCTGCAGACGCTGATTTTCATCGTCCCCATCACGATCATGACGCTTTTTCGCATCCCGATTCCGCCGGACAGTTTCGTGGGACGAGGCGGACATTGGTGGTCGTACTGGGTGCTAAAGGTCTCCGGCGTGAAGGTCGTGGTGCGCAATCCGGAGCGAGTGAGCCGCACGGAGTCGCGCGTCTACGTGTCGAATCACGTGAGCTGGTTCGAGATCTTCGCGCTTGCAACGGTGAGTCGACCGTTATCGCTTCGTCGCAAAGAAGGAGATTCGGAGCGTGCCGCTGTTCGGCAGAGCAGCCGGCGAGGTGGCGGCGATCTACATCGAGCGAAACAACCGGAAGGCCGCGTTCAGCGCGTACGAGGAGGCGGCGGAGCGCATCAAGGGCGGTCTCAACGTGGTCGTGTTCCCCGAGGGGACGCGGGGTCGCACGTATGAGCTGCGCCCGTTCAAGAAGGGCCCGTTCGTTCTGGCGATCGCCGCGCAGGTTCCGATCGTGCCGGTGATCACGTGGGGCTCGAAGGAAGTGCAGGCGAAGGGCGAGATTCGCGATACATTCAGGAACGATCGAGCTGACCTTTCTCGAGCCCGTCGAGACGAAGGGCATGACGTACGAGGATCGCGACAAGCTCGTCGAGATCGTCTGGAACCGTCTGGCGGCAGCGCTGGAGGAGAAGGGCGTACCGATTCACAAGCCTGCCGCGACTGAAGCGGCCGCGCTTCAAGCCGAATGACCGCACTTCAACCGAGAGTTTCATGTCAGAGATCGTAGACATCACCGCGCGCGAGATCCTGGATAGCCGTGGCAATCCGACCATCGAGGCGGACGTGCTGCTCGAGAGTGGCGCGATGGGACGCGCGGCGGTGCCGAGCGGCGCGTCGACCGGCGAGCACGAGGCGCTCGAGTTGCGCGACGCGGATCCGAAACGATATCTCGGCAAGGGTGTGCTGCGCGCGGTGCAGCACGTCGAGGAGACGATCGCGCCCGCGCTGCGCGGGATGCAGGCGGTCGACCAGATCGGCATCGACCGCGCGCTCCTCGATCTCGATGGCACGCCGAACAAGGAGCGGCTCGGCGCGAACTCGATTCTCGGTGTGTCGCTCGCGACGGCACGTGCGGCGGCGGAGGAGTTGGGGCTGCCGCTGTTCCGCTATCTGGGCGGTCCGATGTCGCGCACGATGCCGGTGCCGATGATGAACATTCTGAACGGCGGTGCGCACTCCACGAACACCGTGGACTTTCAGGAATACATGATCGTGCCCGTGGGTGCCGACACGTTCGGCGAGGCGCTGCGGATGGGCGCCGAGGTGTTCCATTCGCTGAAGAAGGTGCTCGTGAAGCGCGGACTGGCGACGAGCGTTGGCGACGAGGGCGGATTCGCGCCCGATCTCAAGAGCGACGAGGACGCGCTCAAGATCATTCATCGAGGCGATCGAGGCCGCGAAATACGCGCCCGGCAAGCAGATCGCGATCGCGCTCGACAGCGCCGCGAGCGAGCTGTACGACAAGAAGGGAAGTACACGTTCAAGAAGAGCGGCGGCGGGAACGTACGATGCGGCGGGCATGATCGAGATGTACGCGCGGTGGATGGAGGAGTATCCGATCGTGTCGATCGAGGACGGGCTGGCGGAGGATGACTGGGATGGATGGGCCGCCCTTACCACGGCGCTCGGCGATCGCGTGCAGCTCGTGGGCGACGACATTTTCGTGACGAACACCGAGCGCCTCGCGCGGGGCATCGAAGGCCACATCGCCAATGCGATTCTGATCAAGGTGAATCAGATCGGCACGTTGACGGAGACGCTCGAGGCGATCGAGATGGCGCGATCCGCGGGATATCTCTCGATCATCTCGCATCGGTCGGGCGAAACGGAGGACACCTTCATTGCCGACCTCGCGGTGGGCACTGGCGCCGGGCAGATCAAGACGGGCTCCGCGTCGCGAACCGACAGAATCGCGAAGTACAACCAGCTGCTTCGCATCGAGGAGATGCTCGGCGACGCGGCCGAGTTTCCCGGCGGAGCGATTTATGGATTGTAGGCGGCGAACAGGAGAGGACGCGTGCGCGAGCAGTTGAGTCGGCTCATCTGGATCGCGATCGGCGCGGTCGTGCTGGTGTACGCGCTGCAGGGCGGGGAATACAGCACGACGGCGCTGCTGGGTCAACGCTCGCGCGCGAAGCGCATGCGTGCGGGAATGGACTCGCTGCGCCACGAGATCGACTCGCTCGCGAGGGTGAAGAAGGCCGTGCAGGCGGATCCAGCGGTGCAGGAGCGGATCGCGCGCGAGGAGTTCGGAATGGTGCGCGGCAACAAGGAGATTCTGTATCGATTCGCGGAGCCGGATAGCGCCCGCAAACCTTGACACGGGTCCGCGATTCCCGGGATATTTAGCGTTCTGGCGCGGGGTGGAGCAGCCTGGTAGCTCGTCGGGCTCATAACCCGAAGGTCGCGGGTTCAAATCCCGCCCCCGCTATTTCGATGAAGGCCGGTCCCGATGTGGACCGGCCTTTGTCGTTGCCGGACCCTTCCGTTCCCACAACGAGTCTCTGTCACAAAAGGCCTGCGCGGCGCGCTCCCCGAATGACGCCTTCCGGGAGACTCACGTGTACCTGTCAGTCGCGAGCATTTTGTTGGCGGTGAATATTTCGCCGGCGATCGTCGCGCCCGCGCCAATGTTCACCGCGCGAAGCGATACCTCGTATGAAGTCAGCGGCGATTCGACGTCAGAAGGTGCCGCGCGCGCCGATACCTCCTCTGCGTTCGAGGTGTCGCACGATTCGCTTCTCGCGACGACGGCGTCGGCCGACACGACCCTCAGGGCCGGCCGGCCACGGGCGATCGAATACAGCGACGCCTACCACACGCGACTCAAGATCCACCAGATCGGTGCCTACGCGATGCTTCCGCTGTTCATCAGCGAGTACTTCATCGGCAAGCTGCTCACGAGTACGAATCGTTCGGGAAGCCTCAAGACCACGCACAGCGTCATTGCTGGCGCCCTCGGCGTCGTCTTCGTTTCGAACACCGTGACCGGCGCGTGGAATTTCGCGGAGGCGCGCAAGGATCCGAGTGGTCGCGCGCGTCGCGAAATCCACTCGGTGATCATGCTCGCATCCGACGTTGGCATGGTGGCGACGGCACTCTCCGCGAGCGGCGCGAAGAAATCGCTAGTCAACGCGCGAAGACATTGCACGATCGCGATCGGCACGATCGCACTGAGCGCGGTCGGAACGGGCATGATGTGGCTGTGGAGGAATTGAGCTGATGACGTCGTTGCTCAAGACGCTCGAGCACATCCTCGCACCATGGCAGTCGGCGTACAGCGACTCGAAGGTCATCTCGACGATCGTCGTGGGCGCGCACGTGCTCGCGATGTTCATTGGCGGAGGTTTCGCGATCGCAGCCGACCGAAAGACGTTGCAGGCTTTGCGCGCGGACGCCGGCGAACGCACGCGACAGCTGTTCGAGCTGCACCAGATCCACAGGCCCGTGCTCATTTCCATGGCTGTGATGCTGGTCACGGGCTTCATGCTCGCGGCAGCCGACGTAAAGACATTCGCCACCGCCCCAATGTTCTGGATCAAGATTGCGCTCGTGGTGTCTCTCATGGTGAACGGCGCCGTACTGGTGAAAGCGGAGGAAGCTCTTCGCAAGGGCGGCATGCTCGCGGATGTCGCGCAGCGCCGCTGGGGGCGTCTTCGAACGGTGTCGTGGATGAGTCTCGTGCTGTGGTCCGCGACGCTGATTGCCGGTGTGATTCTGCAGAACGCGATCTGATGACTCGTGATGAGATGATGGCATATGTCGGATAAAGCGATGAAAGACCATGACTGTTCTGACTGCGCGCTGCCCGCGAGCCGCCGTGCCTTTCTGCGCGATTCACTGCTCGCCGTGGCGGCCGCGCTCGTTGCCGTCGGAATGAATCAGACCTCTGCGATCGCGGCACCGGTAGCCATGATCACTGGTCGTCGTCGGGCGACGCATGGGGTGAAATACCCGATCCCCGCGGAAGACGGCGTGCAGATCGACAAGGACAACCAGGTCATTCTCGTGCGTTGGCAGAACATGGCGTACGCATTCAACCTGTCGTGCCCGCACCAGAACACCGCGCTTCGGTGGGACGACCCCGACCACCGCTTTCAGTGCCCGAAGCATCACTCGAAGTACCGACCGGACGGCACCTTCATCGAGGGGCGCGCGACTCGTGGCATGGATCGCCTGGCGATCACGAAGGAGGGCACCGACCTGGTGGTCGATGTCGACAAGATGTTCAAGGAAGACGAGGACGGCGCGGCATGGACCGCCGCCGTAGTGCCTCTGTCAAACTGATGCGGGAGAGTCGTATGTCGCAGAAGGAAGCGTCAAAATTCCCACTCGTCGCGCCGGCGCCAACGTGCGTGTCGCGCCGTCAATTCATGATTCAGGGTTCGCTCGCCGGTGTCGCCATCATGCTTGCCGGTTGCATGGGAAGCGGCGGTCCCACGGCGCCGGGAAGCGTGAGCCTGACGCTGACGGTTTCCGATTACCCATTGCTCGCAAACATTGGCGGGGTTGCCTACGTGTCCGCAAGCGGCAACCCACTCGCGGTGGTACGCACGGGGGCCGATACGTTCGACGTCGTCTCTCGCATCTGCCCGCACCAGGGTGGCACGGTGAGCTCGAACGGAAATGGCTTCACCTGCCCCAACCACGGTGCGCGATTCTCGGATTCCGGCATGTGGGAGGGCGGACAGCCAACTTCGAGCCTCACCTCGTACAGCTCGCAGTACGATCCCGGCACGGGGATTCTAACAATCGGTTGAGGCTCAAACGCGGGAGGCGTCGAAAGTTCCTTCCGTGAACCGAAATTTGTGCGGTGCCAGCGGCTGTCTTGTAATCCTGCGCAGCCCTAAATTGGTGGGTGAGCCTCGCCCTCGTCCTCGCCCTCCTCCATGCCACTGGAGTCGCGTCGCTGGAGGGAAGCGTGCGTTCGTCGGACGCGTCGGCTCCCGTGGTCGCGGCGCTGATCGAGATCACGAGCGCCGCGGCCCCCGACTCGGCGATACGCGTGCTCACGGATTCGGCGGGGCGGTACGCGCTGCCGGGATTGCCCTCCGGCACCTATCACCTTCGAGTGAGTCGCATCGGGTTTGATCCGCGCGAGCTCGACGTCTTCCTCAACACGTCGCCGCGCGTCGTCGTCGACATCGTGCTCGTGCCGCGCCCGGAGCGACTCAGCGAGCTGCGAGTCAGTGCGGCGTTCGATCGCGATAGTGCCACACTGCGACCGACCACGCTTCTCGAACGAAGCGGATTCGAATCCACGGTCGTGTCTGGTGCCCAACTTCACGACGATCCGGCGCTCGCGAGCGCCGATGCGCTGCAGAGCCTCGCGTCGCGCGGGCTCGCGGGCGCGCGCGACGAGGCGCCGACATCGCTGCACGTGTTCGGCGGCGGGGCATCGGAGAACGGCATATCGATTGATGGCGTGCCGGTGTTCAACCCCTACCACTCCACGGGCGCACTCACCGCGCTCAACCCCGACGTGATCTCGAGCGTCTCGCTCGCTCGCGGCGCGCCGAGTGCCGCGCAGGGCGATGCGACGGCCGGCGTGATCGGTCTCGCCACCATGCCCGCGGATACGACGCGCATCGAGACGCGCGGCGCGTTCGGCGCGCGCTCGTTGCGCGAGGAGGTGAGTGGGCCGCTCGCCATTCACAACGGCACCTTCCTCGTTGCGCTCCGTCGCAGTCTCGATGCCTCGCTCTCGGATTCGCCCTCGGGCTCCATTGGCGGCGCGGAGTTCGGCGACCTGTTCGCGAGATTCACGATGCCCACGCGCGGAGGCGAGCTCGAGGCGTTCGCGTTTCACAGCAAGGACCGGCTGTCCTTCGATGCAACGGCGGAGGCGGATGCTCCAATTTCCGGCGACCGGTTGATTCGCGAGTGGAGAGCGATCTCGATGGGGCACAGGCGCCGCAGCAGATGATGAACGCGCTTGTCTGGAACACCGGAACGGACGCGCTGCGCTGGCACTCCGACGGGGAAACGCGCTGGGAGCTGCGCGCGTGGCGCACGCAGTTCGACGCCGACTTTGCGTGGGCTGGCACCTCGCGTCTCAGGAACAGCCTCGAAGATCTCGGGGCGGCCGCGAGCGCGTCGTGGATGTGGGCCGGTGCGCACTTGCAGAGCGGTGTGAGCGCAGATCGCTACGATGTGCGCTACGACGTCACGAACACCGCGACTGGCGTGGCGGCACCGCTCGCGCTCGCGAATACGCCGCTGCTGTTGTCGGCGTTTGGCGAGGCGCAGTGGAGCGTGGGCGAGCGCTGGGCGTTCGCGGCGGGGGTGCGCGACGCGCTCGTGGCGCCGGCGCGCACGGGTCTCGAGCCGCGGCTCTCGGCGCGATTCTCACCCGGCTCCGCTCTGTCGTTCGGCCTGAGCTATGCACGATTGCACCAGTACGTGCAGTCGTTGCGCAACGAGGAATCGTTGTTCGACGCCATCGCCGGCATTTCGCTCCCTGCCATCGCTGGCTCGAACTTCAACGGCGCCGTGGTGCCGGTGGCGCAGGCCGATCAGTTGACCGCGACGGCAGATGCTCGTCTCTCGCAATCGCTCACGCTGCGCGCCACCGCGTACTGGCGCGATGTGTCGGGACTCGTGCTGGTGGCTCCCGTTACCGCGCAGCCATTCGCGACGACCGCGTTCGATGTCGGGAGCGCGCGCGCGAACGGACTGTCCGTGCTGCTGGCGCGCGAGGGAGAGCGGGTGACGGGCGAGATCGGATATTCGCTGTCGTCGGTGACGCAGAGAGCTGGTGGACTCTCCTACACGCCGTCGTACGGAACCGCGCAGTCGGCGATGGCGGCCGTGGGCCTGCGCGTAGAGCCATCGACGGTGTTGCGCCTGGCCGTGGCCGTGCACGGCGGTGCGCCGACCAGTCTCTATTCGGATCCAATCGAGTGGACGCCGTATACGTCGTCCGCCGGACAGGGCGATCTCGCCGGTTCACCGCAGCGCATCGTGGGCGCCTTGGATGCCGCGCGGTTGCCGGCGTACGTCCGCTTCGACGTCGGCGTCAGACACGACTGGCGTCTGCGGCTGTTCGGGCGCGAAAGCGGCCTCACGACGAGCGTCGGGCTCACGAATCTCTTCGATCGCGGCAACGCGCTCGGGATGCTCGCGGCGCCGGCCGGTGCACCCGGACTTCTGCTCCTTCCGCGGCGGAGCGCCACCTTCGGCCTCGAGTGGAAGTACTGATCAAGGCATGACTTGGGCGTTCGTTGTCACAAACGAGCACGCCCGCACGCTCCCAATACGACGGGCGGCGACCGCACGCTCGTCGCAAGGCGGACTATCGATCGCGCTGGAGACGACCTCGTCGCACAACAACAGACGCTCGCACAGGACGCGGTAACTCCCCTGAAAAGCGCGCCCGTTCAATCGACCGCCGCGATCACCTTCGATGCGGAATTTCGCGCGGCGTTCGCGGCGCGATTCGCGGAGCTATTCCGGATCGTCGACCGGTACCTCGGCGATTCGGGGCTGGCGTCCGACATAGCGCAGGAGACGTTCGTTCGCCTCTATCGGAGAGGTGCGATGCCGGATGATCTACGCGCGTGGCTCGTCTCGGTAGCGCTCAACCAGGCGCGGGACGAACAGCGAGGAAGGGCACGCAAGCAGCGGCTGCTGCGGCGGTTCGCGTCGGGAGAACTAATGGCCGACGCCGCGCCCTCGCCGGAGGAAGATGTGCTGTCGGCGGAGCGACGGATGCTCGTTCGGCGGGCGCTCGAGCTGCTGCCGCCGCGCGACCGTGCGCTACTTCTGCTCCGCGAGGAGGGCTACAGCTATCGCGAGCTGTCGGTCGCGCTCGATCTCGCCGAAGGAAGCGTGGGATCGTTGTTGTCACGAGCGAAGACCGCATTTCGCAGCGCGTACGAATCGATGCAGAAAATATCCCCGAACCCGGAGCACGGATGCCCGACTCTAACGAGCAGTTCGCCGACGCGGAGCTGAGCCGGCTGCTGGCATCCATCGATCACCGAATGCCAGTGGTGAATGTGAACGATGTGATCGCGCGCGCACGCACGCGATCGGGACGACCCGATCTGCTCATCGCGGCCGCGGCACTCCTCGCGGTGGCAGGTGTCGCGGCGGCGAGCGTGCCTGGCACATTCCTGAATCGATACGCCGAGCGGCTCCTCGACTCGCGTGACGCAGTCTCCTGCCACGGTCGTGCCGGCGCCGGCTGCGAGCGACGCTGCCTCGCGCGGCATCTCCTTCGCGCCGGGCGCGCAGGTGGATGTCGACTTTCGCGCGGTGCAGGCGTCTGGTGCGCTACAGGTGAGGTGGGTCGATGTGGGCACGGTGCTGCTGGCGCAGACCGGGTCGAACGGCGAGGCGCACTACGCGCTGACGCCCAGCGGCGTCGTCGTCGACAATGAGGGCTCGGTGGCGAGCTATTCGCTGGTGTTGCCACGAACGCTGCCGCGGGCGCGCGTTCGAATCGCGGGACGAGTGGTGCTGTCGAAGGATGGAGATACGGTGTCGTGCGCGGGCGCGCGCGACGACTCGGGCACGTGCGTGATCGAGATCGGCGCCGCGGAGTCCTCGCGACCCATAGACTGCGCGGATCGCGCGGGGCGTGTAGGCGACGGGGCTGAGATTCGTTAAATTGTGTCTCGTTCGGAAAATCGAGCGGGGCAGGGTAGCTCAGCTGGTTAGAGCACGGCACTCATAATGCCGGGGTCGCGGGTTCGAGTCCCGCCCCTGCTATTTGAAACACAACGACTTAGCATCACTCCCTCTCTAGTTGAGATTAGGCTGGCACCACCAGCGGCACTAGGACTGCTCATTTCGCCGCTCTGATTCGCTCATCCTGCTCCGTTGCCCTGCGCTCCCATTCGTTCCTATCGGCCGCGGTGGGAATGAAACGGCCGTACTTGGTGAGCGTTAGCATCGGACTTGAATGCCCGAGCTGCTGCTGGACAACGGCGACGGGAGCGCTCGCTCTGAGAGCCCGCACAGCCCAATGATCTCGCGCGCAGTGCAGAGGATAGATCGCGAGCCCGAGCCGAATTACAGTCTGGCGGTGCCAGTCGCTCACGGTCCATCGCGTCCATGCAATCGGGAACAGACGAGCAGTCGGTAGCATGTGCTTGCAGTAAGCTTCGAGCGCAGGCCATGCCCATCCTGCGACGCGGCACATTCGATCTCGCGAATAGGCCTTCGTACCAGCCGCGCGAATCTCTCGCGCCTCTGTCATCACGTCGGCGCGGGTAAGTCGGAGGGCAGTAGATACCTCTATGGCCGTGCCGTACGCGAGTGTGAAGAACACACGCCTCGCCTCACTCTCTTGGGCTCCAGTAATCCTCTCAACCGTATCGAGATCGTAGAATCGAATTGGAGACCGCTCTAGGGTGGGGCGGTCAACAAGGTTCATAGGATTTTCGGCAAATATGCCTACTGGTCTCGTGCAGTAGTCGAGAAACACAGATATGGAGCTATGCACCTTTCGCAACGTGTTTCGCTTGCCGGTATAATCGTAAAGCCTCTGACCTTAGCCACATGGGTGTGACACGAGACGCGGGGCAGGGCACACCCTCAGGGAAGAACCGGCGCACATGAGCGAGGGCATGCGCCGCACTGTCTGCTTTAACGTTTCTGCAATGTCTTTGGTACCACTCTTCGACGCGTCGTTCGACGTCGTGATCTTCCAATCTCCGGCGAACCTCAATGACGTCATACCGGCTATCAATCCACAGATCATAGAGTCTCGCCAATGGAAGGCGGTGATTAAATACCGCGTCGAGCAAGTCCCACGCGCGATCTGCTACCGCGAGCTGCTCGCACATCGCCTCGATCTTCGTCGCCAAGGCGCGACTCGTGGTTCCGGTGCATAGCTGACGGCGGGAGCCGTTCGAGGTCCGGGCTTGGATATAGAATGACGGCCGGGTCCCTCGCTTGAAGGGTTTCATTCAAGCCGCGCTCGGCCTGCGTGACCGATCTCGCGTCGCCGTGGCCCAAGCGACTACCTCCGAGCGCACGTAGCGAATTAGCGGCTTGCCCGTCCTACCATTGCCAGGAAGCGGTAGTCTGGGGCAATTGGATTGGCGGACGAACGAAACGCTGAGTTTTAATCAGAGCGGCAACCTGCTTCTGCGTGAGAAGTTCGTCCATTGATTGTCTCGTGGGGTCGATAGTTGCAATGTGGCCACGACATTCTGCATATTCAAACTGGTACCTAATGAATAATCCACTTAGTCACTCACGTCAAGCTATGCTAAATGAGACTTGCTGAGCGCACCGCCTCCCTCGTGGAGCGGTATCATGGCGGCAGTGTGAACTTGGCCGCGAAGGACATTGGGATATCTCAGCCCACGCTAGCTCGGATCGCTTCGGGCAAGGTGCCGAATCCGCGTGCCGACGCAATTCAGAAGATCGCCTCTTTTTATTCCGTTTCGGTTGACTGGCTACTCGGGGGGCGCGAAGGCGGCCCATCTCCGCGGCGAGCGGTGCGGGAAGGGACACCGGCACCTCCCGACAGCGGACCATCGTGGCTTCGGTACAAGGCTCTGGTGAGGCGACTAGAATTGCCGATTCACGTGGAAACCGCTGTCCTTGAGTTGCCTTCACACGTGCTTACGAGCGCGATATCGCTGCCCGAGTTTCAACCTTGGCGCGGTAAGTATCGGCACAAATTGCGGTGGGGATGGAGCGACCCTAGAGAAGGCGGTCTCCCTCGAGATTGATGCTTGGACTTGGCTGCTCGCAGGACTGCTAGCGGGCAGCGGAAAGAAGGCCCTGAGAGAGGTGCTGATCGATGGCTTTCAGAGCATCGCGCTGGGGTTTAGTCCGTTTCCCCTGCATCTGATGCACATCAAACGCCTGCCGGAATCGATCTGGGCGAGAATATGAATCGCGCTATCCAAAGACCGGACTCGTGCTCCTCGAACCTCCCGAGCCAGATTCCGATGCGGATCGGGAAAAGCTTCAGGCCGGCGTGGCCAAGCTGAAGGCGCTCGTGGTCGAAAAACCGGCGAAGCGAAAGCGAGTCAAACGACGGCAAGCGTAGGGCGGCGAAAGCGGGGCTGTTCAAGGTCAATCACTCTCCTTAGCGCGCGCTGCCGCTGCATTCGCGGCACCGGAGGCAAAGAGAAGATGAATCCAAGTCTGGAAGTACACGGGGATGAGCTTGAACGAGCGTACGCCACTTTCATCTTGGCGCAGCTTCCTGAATACGCGACCATGTGGTCCCGTTTCATCGGAAATGACGGAACTTCTCGTCTCGTCGCTCGGGACCATTCTCAGCAAAGCGAAGGAGCAGAAGCGTGAACGAACGGCTCAGCACACCTACACCGCTCTTGAAGCGCTACTGTGCGCGCGATTGATATCGCAGAGAGTCGATTCAGAGCAAATTGGCACCAGTACCGTTTTGGATCGCACGGATAGGTATCTGTTCGCAATCAATGATCTAGTCGCCTTTTACGCCCAGATCGGACGCGTTTGCGATGCTTTTGACTCTTTGTCGGACCTATGGTCAGACCCGCGTCTACATGCTCCTCTCGACGAGTACTATCAGCAGCGCAATACCGTTCTGCACGAAGTCAAAATCCCCTTCAAGTTCGAAGGAAATCTTCTTTCGATAATTGAACCACAAGGGGCAGAACACGATGGAATGCGGTGGGGAAGCGGGCTGTCTTGGTCTCAGGCGAAGGAGATGCCTCTGGCTGCAGTCCCCGATCTGCTTACTAGGGTGTTTGGGGAAGTCTCGAAGATGTCCAACGACGCGTTCGCCCGACTTCACAGCGTGCACATGTCAAAGGCGTTTCCGACGCTGCCGAGTATCATCCGGGAATTCGAATACGAGAGATTACGAGGCACGACGTCCGCTTCGATGATGATGATTATGGATTACCATATCTCTGAAGGTCACTTGGGGCACAGAGGATCCAAACGAAAGCAGGGGAAGCGATAGTGTGAGTTTCCCTCACCTCGGTCAAGCATGACTGTCGACTTTGCAACCTTAGGAACCAAATGGTCATAAGCCGTCATTTAGTCGTCGCATCAGTGTTGCTCGGAATTGCCTTTTGCGCTCAAAGCGCGATGGCGCAAGGTACGGATAAGCCCCACGATGGAGTACTTGTGAATGTCTACTCCCTGCATGGCATTAGAAACGTCGCCGTCCTTGTCGAGCAACTACCGGAGGAGGCAAGATCCGCGGGCATCGACAGTGGTGAGATTAAGACCACCGTCGAGGTCAGGCTCCGGCAAGCGGGCATACCGGTTTCCGATGATTTGATCCGCTCCGATGCGACCGTGTACGTTCGAATCACCCTCCTCCGCGAGACTGACAACGGTAATCCAACAGGCGAGTGGATTTACAGCTCAGAACTTTCGGTTCAGCAAGAGGCTTACCTGCCTCGCGAGTTGAAAGTGCCCGTTGACGCAACCACTTGGAGTGCCTTGGGGAAAATTGGCATTGCTGGAGGCGCCCGCATTCATGAGGCAGTGCAAGAGGCTACTATCTCGATGGTTGAGCAATTATTGAACGATTGGCTCAAGGTCAATCATTCGCGCTAAGCCGAGTGCGTCATCGCTGCGAGCGCTCATTCCTCTAAGCGCCGAGGCACTGGCGCGAGAGGCAGCTCGACTATCACCTGAGGATCTCGAACTCATACTCGAACATGTGCGCGTCTTGTATCACGAGCACAAAAGCTTCGTGGGTCAGCTTATAGGGCGTACGCCTCCGAGGCCTGAGAAACTCGCCCGCGCCGAAAGGGATTTGACAGAGTACTCGGCGGTGTTTCATGCCCTTCTACATGAAAAGCGGCGTCGCTGAGGGTAATGGCGCTCAGTGCGCGTAACTGCTCCAGCCCTCAACTCGGGCGCGGTCCCCCCAGCGGAACGATAGTCAGCGACAGCGTGACTCGACCTCTGTTTCTATGTCCAATGAGCGGCATAAGGAACGGAAGCCGCGATCTCGCGAAATCCTGTAGGATGTCGCGCCGTCGTTGAGCTCGACGACTTCATCCATTAGTCGATTGAAGGTCCGCCAGTGCATTCGCTTCGGTTTATAGACCAATCCGTCCGCGCGTTCCCCTCCAAGTCTCTGTTCTATCCTTCGGGCGCGACGTTCCCATTGGTTCGGCAGCGACATTCTCTGTGTCGAATAGACCAATCCCTTGCAGAGTCTACATTCGGGGATGAAGCTGGCCCGGCTCCAGTAAAGCATCCTGCAACGTCTGTGGCACGCTCTGCACGTAAACCAGTAGCGGGCGCCCCCAAACGTAGGATTACTTACCTGGCAGGGCAGAGCGATGGAGGTTCTTTGTGCCGTGACAACTCGCACAGTGAGGGTCGGGGCGGAGGGCTCCACTCGCACGTTGAGGATTTGAAAGCTGGAGCCCGCTGCGAGAATCAGAAGGGCGGGCCCGTATCCCGGTCTCGCAAAGACGCCTCGCCGGCACATCTCAACCATATCGAGAGCGAAATACTGGCCGGTGGTCGGCTTGGTCATATGGAGCCGATTAGCGTATCCATGCGCAGGAATACGAAATCAATTGCAATCCGTTGCAACGTTGAGCAGTGTAGCCTGAGTGGCTCTCCGTTCTCCCTGATCGGGCCGATTCAGCAAGGCGGGCAAGCGAGTAGAAAGATCGTGATCGTCAGACGATTCTAGGATCTCACGCGAGACATAGCCGCAGGCTGAGCGCGTGGGGTCGTAGCGCAATACACGTGTGTAGCCAAATCGCCACGTAGCTTCGAGCTGCTTTCCGCTAAGCGCCTGAGTTCCGCCTAACAGGGCGTGAATGTGGGGGCGATCCGAACCCTGTGCGCCCTGAATTGCGAAGAACCACGGGACAGGCTGTTGAGCGAATCGGGCGAGTCGTCGAATAAAGGTATTCGTGAAGTCTCGGCGGCAACGATAAACCGGCACGGTAGAGTCGTAGGTGAGAGTGCAGTAGTGGGTCCACTGGTATCGCTCTAGCAGCACCTTCCAGGCTTCTTTCAGTCTGGCCCCGGAGATCTCTTCAGGCACGGATACACTCCGCGCTACAAGGCGCTGGGGCGCCTGCAGCAAGGTATGTCAGCTAAGCTCAACGGGCGTGGCGGAGTGCCGAGGGCTCGAATAGAGATTGCCTAGCGTTATGTCCATCCCGTTATTTCGCGCAGTGCTTCGTGTGCGCGCGGCGAAACGGTGTCAGAAGGCCGGAATCCGCTAGCCTATCCGTGCGCGACGATCGCGATGGCGGCACTATCGGCGGCACCATCATAGGGAGCGCTTCGTATTGCGCGGTGGCGCACCGTGGCGCTTCGGGCAGAGGACAGAGCGCTCCATACTCCGGGGCTCACCTTCCTCATAATGCCGGGGTCGCGGGTTCGAGTCCCGCCCCTGCTATTTTGTAGGGTGTGGTATGTCATTGAGTTGGTTGTATGTGGCTCGCCGAGATGTTGGGGAACGTGCGGGCGAGCTCGACTAGTTGGTCGTGCGCGGGGATCTCGACATTGCCGATTCGAGTCGGTCGCTTGCTCTCGAGTAAATCCCGATGAAGGCTGGCGCCTCGGTCCCGGCAGCGGGCCGAGGCGCTTTTCTGTGACGCGAGAAGGACTATCGAGGCGCTTGAGTCGCGCTCGAATTGTCGAACTGTGGCACCTGCGATTCGCTTGTGACTGGCGCCTCGGGCGGCCGATGGTCCACGGGTGAATCGGGGAGCGGAAAGTAGAAGGTGCTTCCTCGCCCAATCGCGCTTTCGACCCACACGCGGCCGCCGTGCGCTTCGACGATTCCTTTGACGATGGAGAGCCCCAGCCCGGAACCGCGGGAGTCGGCTTTGCGCCCGTCAGGATGCGCGCCCGGCGCGATTCGCTCCAGCCAGGCGTTTACGGAAGCGATATGATCGAAGTCGTCGTTCAGAATAGGCTCTCCGCGCTCGTGTGCGGCGACCTCATCCGCCAAGAATACGAATGAGGGGTTCGACAGTGGAGCGCGACTGCGCCGATCAACGTCCCGACTTCCAAGTCGCGGCGAGCTTGGTGGCGGATGTCCGTCACAGCTAGACTCATAGCATGAAGCGCACGTTTGGGCGATCCAACCGAGTACTCTGAAGGAGGTTTCACTGTGAAAGGCTACGTGCAAGACATTGAGGGCGTGGCGATCAGGAATGCGGCGTTCCGCCAAGTGCTGTACACGGCGAAGAACTGCCAGCTCGTCGTCATGGCCTTGAAGCCCAAGGAGGAGATTGGTGCGGAAGTGCATCATCTCGACCAGTTTTTTCGAGTAGAGGAAGGAACGGGGGAGGCAGTGCTCGACGGCGTTCGCTCGGCGATCAAGCCCGGCTTCGCGGTGCTCGTACCAGCTGGAACGAATCACAATATCGTCAACACCGGCACCGTTCCTATGAAGCTGTATACGATCTATTCGCCGCCGAATCATTGGGACGGCGTCGTTCATTGCACTCGTGCCGACGCCGAGGCGGACACTGAGCACTTCGACGGCAAGACGACGGAATGATCGACGGGCTACTCGCAGGTGACCGGCCACGAGGCGAATTCGACGAGTAGCACGCATTCGCTGGGGCGTGGCCGATCGCGACGACTTACGGCGTCCGCGGACGCCGTAAGTCGCTTTGTCATGCGTACCTCACAGCCGTGCAAGAGCTGGTTCATTGCCGGCGAACCTCGTCCGTCGGTCACCCCGACGATGTCGTTGCGTCGCAAGCCGTCGGCACACCACGCGACGACGTCGTGCTTCACCGTCGCGGCTTGCCCGACAGACAGGCGCAATTCCGGGGCAGATACTGGGCTGTTCCCACGTTGGAAAGCGTTCCCTCGATTCGCAGGAGGTCCAATGCGCTCGGTATTTCAACTGCTCACACTCACCACTGTCGCGCTCCTGGTCGGATGCGGCCCGCACATCCAGGTGCGCACGATGGTCGCACCGGACGCGGGCTTGTCCGGGTTGCATAGTTTCCGCATGCTGCCGGGTCCCGCTCAGCGACAGGGCCGCCGCGCCGCGACGGCCGACGACCCGATGATCGACAACTCGATCGCCAATCGAGTCTTGCGCGAGCAGATCGTGAAGGCGTTGACAGAACGTGGCTACGAGGAGTCCGCGAATGCGGGGGACTTCGCGGTCGCCTTCTACGCGTCGGCGCGCGAGAGGCTCGATGTCACGACTTGGGACTACGGCTATCCGTTCTACCCGCGGTGGCGTCGGCCGAGGCAGCGGTTCGTCACGACGTACACGGAAGGCACGGTGATCGTGGACGTCCTGCGGTCGAACGACCGGGAACTCCTCTGGCGCGGTGAGGGCCACACGACGCTCACGAACGATCCGAGCGAGAACGTCGAGCGGCTGGGCGACGCGGCACGCGCGATCCTCGCGAAGTTCCCGAAGTCCACTGCGGTGACCGTGGCGACGCAGCGCTGAAGATGGAACTGGCCCTCGCTGCCTGTCAGGCCACCTCCGACAGCGTGGGGGATGGCAACCGCGCCTTGTCCTTCAGCTACGGACGTGTCTTCAGTCGCGTCGTAGGAGGGGAGATAAGGTGTCGACCGCGGCGTGAGGTCCGAGGAGCGCGAGGCCAATCGGCCTAGCGACTAGCGGTGGCGTGTTCAACGGGATTGCCTCGAAAGCGAAGTCCGGCCGCGATCCCACCGTGTTGATTCAGACGTTCGGCCGCTCGTCCCGATACTTCCTCCACGGATGCGTCCTGGTCGAGCGCAGCCCGTATGGCCAGCTCCGCCTCCAACGCGTGATCTTCGAAATAGCGATGAGTGACGTAGAGATCGCGCACGCTCGATTGCTCGAGCGCCAGACGCGCTTCCACCGGCCCGGCCACTCCGAGTCCATGCGCGCCGGCCAGATCGAGAATATCGACGATGCGCCGATCGTCTGCGAGGTCGCGCAACTCCGAGGCGGCTGATCGGGCGATCTGCGCGATGTCAGCCTCGGTGGCGTGCACATTGAGAGAGCCGACCTGCGTGACACGATTCGGTGCGAGTGGCATCAGGTGCTGCGCCAGTCGCGCCGCAACACGTTTGATTCCCCCGATCAGAATCCAGCCATCACCGCCGGCGAGCTCGTGCGCCCTATCGACGGCCTCGACTATCATGCGATCCCGTCCCTGGAGCAGGGTGCGTTGCGCGGCGTCGCGGCCCGCAGTCCCGCGCGTTCCAGTATGAAAGCCCTGTCGCGGTGGGGCGCCAAGATGCTCGGGGTGGTCGAGGCCGTGATGGGCGCGAACGACGTCGACGCGCTCGGGCTTCCCAAAACGGTAGCGGTAAATGGATGCTCTACGCGCGTCGGCGACGATGACGATGACGGGCCGGTCTTCTTTGAGCGCACGCATGTAAGGCGTGACGTAGGGTCCGGACTGCCACACCGCGACCGTTGGTGTCGGAGCAGGCAGGAGCTGGGCGTCGTGAATCCTGTCCGCGGTAATGAACGCCGCCCAGCCGCGCGCGCCGATGCCGGCCGAGAAGCTCGCAACCACCGTGTCAAGCCGACGCACACATTGCGCGAACTCCTCTCGCTCGGCGTGAGAAGAATCCTCGAGCCGCCGCTTCAAGTCCACGAGGCTGTGGTCGAGCTGAACGCGCCACGATCGCTGCAGCGCCGGGTCGGACGCGGAGCCATCGAGGTAGACGCTCAGCACGCACCTCTTCCCCAAGGCGCGGTGAAGCGCCACGAGCTGCGCACGGGTCAACATACGTCGCTGTCCTCCAGAGGCGTTGACTTCCAATGTGCGCCACGGCTTCACACACGCAGTCCGGTCTTTCCTGACAAGCGCGGCAACGAGAGATCGACGCGCGAGTGTGCCAATCATTCTGGAGCGCCTTCGGCTGAACCGGTCGGTATGACCAGTTCGTGGCGAGCCTCGAGAGCGACACGTGTCCGTGTTTGCCCGATGGGCCGTGCTTCGACAACCGCGAGATTGGCGGGCGCGTAATGAACAACGAGGTCAACGCGCTAGTCGGTCGCCACACGACCGTGAGGAGGCACGAGGCGTATCATTGTGACGAGCGATGACTCGGCTCACATACGATGGTACTCATTGGCTCACATACGATGGTACTCAATGGAGGGGAACGCATGGACATGTGGTCACTGGCCAGGCCAGCCACCCTTGGCGGGTGGGCGCAACGCGAGGGATCGCCGCTTCCGCTCGGTGTGACCTGGGTGGCGCGGGAATCGGCCTACAACTTCGCGCTGTACTCGAAGCACGCGGAACGCGTGGTCCTCCTCACATACAGGGAGGACGACCTCGTAAACCCGGCCGCGAGCTTCGAGCTTGACTATCAGCACCATAAGTCCGGGCGTGTGTGGCATTGCCGAGTGACTGAGGCGGATTTGCGTGGCGCGCGGTACTACGCGTATTCCGTGGCAGGGCCCCTGCCGTCGGGACGGGTCGAATGGCACATGTTCGATTCGGAGAAGATTCTGCTCGACCCGTACGCTGATGCTGTCTATTTTCCGCCGGCGTTTGACCGTGATGCCGCCGTCGGCCGCGGATCGAATGCGGGGCGCGCGCCACTCGGCGTCATGCCACCGGCAAATCCGGGGGGAACTGACGAGTTTGCATCCGCGGCACCAACTCGTGCGACGTTTCACGAAGCTGACGCGGTCATCTACGAGCTTCACGTCCGCAACTTCACCCGGCACCCGAGCTCGGGTGTGAGTGCGGAGAAAGGTGGCACGTTCGCCGGGATCGTCGAGAAGATTCCGTATCTCGTGGATCTGGGCGTGACGATCGTCGAACTGATGCCGGTCTTTCAGTACGATCGCGGCGCATTGGACCGATGGGGCTACATGCCACTGAGCTTCTTCGCCTTGCACGACCAGTACTTGTGCGCGCCCGATCCCGGCGCTGGGCATCGCGAGTTCCGTGAGATGGTGGACGCACTTCACCGCGCCGGGATCGAAGTCGTGCTGGACGTGGTCTACAACCACACGGCCGAGGGCGGGCGCACCGGCCCAGTCTACAGCTACAAGGGTATCGACAACAGCACCTACTACATAATGACGGGTGACGCGCGGCAGCCGTACGCCGACTATTCCGGCACCGGGAACACGATGAATTGCGTGAACCATATGGTGCGGAAGATGATTCTCGACAGCATGCGTCACTGGGTTCGGCTCGGCGTTGACGGCTTTCGCTTCGATCTGGCCTCGATCTATACGCGCGACTTGGAAGGGGCGCTTCGCTACGACGAGCCATCGATCATTCGGAGAGATCAGCGCCGATCCCGAGTTCGCGCACACGCGCCTCATCGCCGAACCGTGGGACGCGGGGGCGTACCAGCTCGGGCGCGGGTTTCCCGGGCTGACGTGGCACCAGTGGAACGGAGCGTTTCGCGACGACGTTCGGCGCTTCCTGCGCGGAGACCCGGGAACGACGTTTCCGATCACACAACGCCTTTACGGCAGTGACGATCTCTTTCCTGACGATCGCATGCACGCGTACCGGCCGCCGCAGAGCGTCAACTACGTTACCTGCCACGACGGCCCCACGCTCTACGATCTTGTGTCGTTCAATCACAAGCGCAATTGGGCCAACGGGAATGAGAACACGGACGGGCCGCCGCAGAACTTCAGCTGGAACTGCGGTTGGGAGGGGGACGAAGACGTACCCGACGATGTGACCCGCCTGAGACTTCAACAGGCGAAGAACTTCGTGGCGTTGCTTTTTCTTGCCAACGGAACGCCAATGCTTCGCGCGGGCGACGAGTTCCTTCAGACGCAGCGCGGCAACGACAACCCTTACAACCAGGACGACGAGACGACGTGGCTGGATTGGCGGCGTGTGGAGGAGTTTGCCGACATGCGGCGCTTCGTGAAGCTCGCGATCGCGTTCCGCAAACAGCATCCATCACTCGCGCGCTCCCGCTTCTGGCGGGACGATGTGCGGTGGTACGATGTTGGCCGAGACGACGCTCACTCGACGGACGCGTCACGCCTCGCGTTCTGCCTGCACGGACTGTCGGAGCGCGACGCTGACCTCTATGTGATGATCAACGCCACTCAAGAGACCGCCACGTTGCGAGTGCAGGAGGGAGCCGCGGCAGAGTGGCGCCGCGTGATCGACACGTCGCGGCCTAGTCCGGACGACTTTCGTGTACCGGGTGAAGAGGCGCGGCTTGAAGCGAACGACTACCAAGTCAGCGCTCGGTCTGTTGTGGTATTCGTCAGGTCGGCGGCGGGCTGAATCAGCAGGATCTCCGCGTCGGGATCCTTCTTTCTCGTTCGTCCGCACTCGCCTGGCAAAGGTCCGCTGAGCGCGACACGATCTAAGAATGCGCGGCTCGTCGCCAACGCTGAGCGATACTACCGGGCCATGTTCGCAGTCGCGTCTCCTCCTGGAATCTGCGTGATCGGCACATGGTGGAGACGAGCTTCCGGAGAACTACCCGACGGCACGCTGACTGCGTGACAGTCGGAGAGGGGGACCTTGTGCGACGGTTAGCGTGTCGCGATTCACTCCGAACCGGTACTCCACCCGCGGCTCCTCGAGCGTCTCGCTCGGGTGCACTCGAATCAGCCACTCCTCTGGCTTCGACGCATCGTGATCCGGAAGCCCCGCCTCGAACACGAAGCCCCCGTTTCCAAGGGCGTGGCTGCTGAACATCCGATGCTCCTCATGCGTGGCAGGTGCGGGAGTCGCGCCTGAACGGGTACGCACGAGTTCGACCCGCACATCGGCCGGTGTCAGTCCGCCGAGCTGCACGAAGGCGCGAGCGCGCTCTCCCGCCGCGTCCGAAGTGACTTGCACAAGCTCCACATGGAGGTGCGGCCAGCACGCGTCGACTCGGGCGGCATCGCGTGTCCTCAGATCCGCTAGAGGCGATTGGCCAGCTTGGTCAACGGTAACCATGTTTGCCTCCTGTTTTCGACGAGCTACTTCGCCGATTGTCAGGCACTGCACTATCGCCGGCCTTACCGCTGTGCGCCGTCAGGCGTCCACTGACACGCGCGCGGTCGGATCCCCCCCGATAGAAGCTCCGGCCCCAACGCTTGCAGCCGAGCGCGTTCATAGTTACGGCGACCGGGTTGCGCTCACCTCTTTACCTTCGCCAGCAGCTCCGGGAACCAGTGCTCCACGTACACAACCGACGGAGTCGCAGCCAGCGGCGGATCCTTGATCATCAGGAACCGCTGGTCGCCCGGCGCCACGTCGTACTCCGGACGATTGCGCGCGCGACGGTAGCCCGCGAGGGAGAACAGCGCCCGGGGTTCCCCGACCTCGAGGTCGTCACCGGAGCCGACGTCGACCACCATCAGGCGGCCGAGCGCGTCGTGATGGCGACGTCGCGGTCGTGCTTCAGGTCGTGCGCGAGGTACACCGTGGCCATGTCCGCCGGCGCCGAGCTCGCGCTCGATGCGGTATCGGTCGGCGAGACTCTCACTGAGTCGCGTAATGTCGCTGCTCATCTACCGCCGGGTCGATGCAATTCGCCACCTACCCTCACCGAGTCGCGCGATTCAACCGATCGATGCGCTTCCGCGCCTCCACGACGCGCGGCTGCAAGTCCGAATCGGCGTTCGCCCAGAGATCGATGAATCGACCGTAGTACTCCGTCGCGTGCTTCGCGTCACCCGCGCTTTCGTACAGCTCGCCCAGACGAAACAGCGCCGGCGCAAGGTAAAAGCGATCCACGAAATAGTGACCGTTTCCGTTCATCTCGACGTACTGGGTCAGATACGCGCGCGCCGAGTCGGCCTGTCCGCCACGGTCGAAGGAAAGACCGATGAAAAGAGGCGTGCAGACGGTGCAGCTGCTCGTCGGCAATCCGTCCGCCTCGGCGTCGCCGCGACGGAAGTACGCGACAGCGCTATCGGTCTTCCTCTCGGCCAGGGCGATCCATCCGTGAAGGCGCGCCAGCTGTACCGCATCCCGATTACGTCCGAGGGTGTCGAGCCTCGCTTCGTGCTGAGTCATCAACTCTCGCGCCTTCGCTGCGGCACCGAGACGTCCGTAGCCCGCCGCTAAGACCATGCTCTCGTCCTTCGCGAGCGGAACGGAGGTCATTGACGTTGTGCCGAGCGAGGCGTCGAGCTCTGCGAGCCCGCGAGGCGCATCGCCACGGAGCTGGCCGTCCAACATCGCGTGAAAGAACGCGACGTCTTGCGGACTCACAGTATCACCCTGCACGCGGGCCTTCGCCTCGTTCACCTGCGCGAACCTGCGTTCGGCCTCGCGCAGCCGGCCGCGCGTCACGTCGATCGCGACGAGCCCGTCGTTCGCGTCCACGGCGACGCGCGGTTTTGCGGTGTCGGCGATCGTGTGGGCGAGGCGCTGCGCGCCGTCGTAGTCGCGCCGGTTCCAGAGATCCAGGAAGTGCGTCGGCGCCGTCGAGAAGGACGTGTTGCTGCTCGCCACGATCGCCAGCAGTGAGTCGACCGCGCCGTGTCGACCCATCTGCGAGTACATGGACGCGAGATTGGTAAGGAGCGTGGCGTTATTCGGATCGTCCGAGATCGCGAGCCTGTACAGCGGCTCGGCGCCGGCATAGTCGCGCGTGTCAGCTGAGCGCGGTCGCCAGCGTATTGGCGGCATCGATGTTCGTCGAGTCGAGCTCCACCGCGCGCCGCAGAGCCGGAATAGCCTTCCTCCGATCGGGCGTCGCCGCGTAGTAGTACGCCCCTTCAACGTTGTACCGTTCCCGTTCCGGCAACCGGTCGCGCAGTTTGAAGGCGGAAGTGAGCGCCGCGTTTGCTTCCGCCCGCCTCCCAGGACCGCCGAGTGTCTGCAACGAATAGGCGAGCTGCACGTACGCCATCGCGAAGGTGCTGTCCTGCCGGATGGCATCGTGGAAGTACTCGATCGCGGCCTGATAGTCGCCCTGGACGTCGTTGGCATGGAGCCCCGCCGCGTAGCTACGGAGTGCGCCGAGCGACGCGGTGCTCACCTGGTCGAGCGCGCGGCGCCTCTCGCACCGCCTTGAGCGACTCGCCGATCTTCCCGCGCAGCGACTTCGTCACGCGGTCCACCGACGGAATGAGATCGCCCGCGTCCTTCGCCGATTCGTGGTACGACGCGAGCTCGTCGCCGCTTTCGGCCGCGACGAGTCGCGCGGTGACGATGTAGCCCCCGCCGGCCGGCACCACGCTCCCGGCGACGACTGCTTTCGCGCCGCGCGCTGCGCGATCTCGCGCGCGGTGGCCAGGTCCACGCGCGCGGTGTCGGGCCGCTTCATCTGTTCGAGCGCGGCGACGACGGCGCTCGTCGGCACGACGTGCACGGCGCGGCTCTGCGACAGATTGGTTCGCACCGCCTCGGCGATCGTCGAGCCGAGCGACGAGTCCGCCGCCGGCGCATCGAACGCGGCCACGAGCACCTTGTCGCTCGCCGACAGCTTTCCGGACGCCAGCAGTGAACCCGCCGGCCCGATGCCCAGCGCGCGCAGCGTCATGCAGCCGGCGACCAGAAGCGCGAACACGCTCACCGCGATGATGCCGCCGCGCGTCGCGCGCTTCCACGACATGTGCGGGCTCGCCTTGATCGCCAGCGTCGCCATCGTGCCCTGCATGCCGGCGAGCGACGGCGTGCCACCTGGCGTGTAGGTCGGCGTCGCGATCGCCATGCGATGCGAGACGTATTGCGTGTACGCCGTGAACAGAATCACCGGCAGCCCGAGCGCCATGACGACGAGCGCACCCGGAAACACCCAATCGGGAAGACCGATCGCGATGATCGCCGCGCGCGCGACGATGGCGACGCCGACGAACGCGGCGGCGTATACCGCCAACGCGCGCCTCAGCATTCCGCGGCCGCCGATCAGGATCGCCGGCATCGCGGCGCTGCAGCGCCCGAGGGCGACGCGACGGCGTCGAGACGATGGAGCAACTCGGTCGCATTCTCAGGGCGCGACGCCGGATCCTTCGCGAGGCACTGCATCACCAGCGACGAGAGCCGGCGGGCAGTCGGCGCGAAGCTACTCCACCGCCGCGGCATCTCGCTCATGTGTGCGACGAGCAGCTTGTGCGGCGGCAGGCCGGAGAAGGGCGGACGCCCGGCGAGCAGCTCGTACGCCATGCACCCGAACGCGTAGATGTCGGCGCGATGATCGGTCGCCGGATCGCCCGCTGCCTGCTCGGGCGCCATGTAGGCCGGCGTCCCGACCGCGGTGCCGAGCTGCGTGAGCGTTGCGCCCGACGTCGCTTCGGCTGCCGCCGCGATCGCCTTGGCGATGCCGAAGTCCGTGACGACCGCGGTGTGTCCGGAGAGGAGCACGTTGTCGGGCTTGATGTCGCGATGCACGACGCCGCGCTCGTGCGCGTAGGCGAGCGCGCGCGCGACGTCGCGCAGGATGCCCACCGTCTCGGCGATCGACACCGGCCCGCGCCCCAGCCGCGCGCGAAGGCTCTCGCCCTCGACGAACGGCATCGTGTAGTACGGCAGCCCGTCGACGTCGCCCGCGGCGAGAGCACCGGCACGATGTTCGCCTGCTGGAGCGAGGCCGCGACCCGGATCTCGCGCTCGAAGCGGGTGGTGGACATCGCCGCCGCGAGCTCGGGCGAGAGCACCTTCACGACGACCTTGCGGCCCAGCCGGTGCTCCTCGGCGACGAAGACGCGGGACATGCCGCCGCCGCCGAGCTCGCGCTCGATCGTGTAGCTCGCCGGAGAGCGATTCCTCGAGGCGCGATCGGAGATCCGACATGGCGACTGCCGTGTGAGGGTGGGGACGCCGCCGAATCTATGGCTCGGGAGTGCGGATAGCCACTAAAGGAGGAGACGGATGCACACAACATCGTGAAGCCGGACGACGTGAGTATCGACCGCTCTTGCATCTACTACCGTGACGGATGTATATATCCACCGCGGATATATCCCTGTCCCCGGCGCCCATGACGAAGAAAACTCCCGAAAGCCTGCTCCCGCTCACGCCCGCGGTGCTGCACATCCTGCTCGCACTCGCCGACGGCGAGCGACACGGTTACGCCATCGCGCAGGAGGTCGAGGCGATGAGCGAAGGGCAGGTGCGCATGGGGCCCGGCACGCTCTACGGGTCCATCCTACGCATGACGAGCTCCGAGCTCGTGGAAGAAGTGGCGACGCGGCGCCGCGAGGACGGAGATGAGCGTCGTCGCTACTATCGGCTCACGCCGTTCGGCAAGCGCGTGCTCGTGCGCGAGCTCGCCCGCCTGGACGCAGTCGTCGCACTTGCGCGCCGCAAGCAGCTGCTGCAGGCGCCGGCATGAGCGATCACCCTCGTCCGACGAAACGCTCGCGCCTGCTCGCGTACTGCTATCCTCGCGAGCTTCGCGACCAGTACGCCGACGACATTGCACGCTTCATTGACGACGCGCGACTCGATCCGCGCTACCGCGACGATCCATTCGGTCAGGTGCGCGTGATGGCACGGTTGAGCGCCGACGCGCTCGCGAGCCTCTTCTCATCGTGGCGTCACGGCGCGCCTCGACCCATTCGCGTGGCGTCCGTTGAACCATCACTCACCGCGCGGCTCAAGACCTTCAGCGTGGATGCCCTGCTGCGGGACATTCGGTTCGCGATCCGCGGCTTCATGCGGCGCCCCGCATTCACCGCGGTCGCACTCGGCACACTCATGTTGGGCATCGGTGCGAACACCGCGATCTTCACGTTGGTGAACGCGCTGCTGCTGCGGCCACTTCCGTATGCGCATCCGGAGCAGCTCGTCAGCATCTGGGGAACGACCGACGCGCAGAAGCAGCTGCTCATGTCGCTTCCGGATGTCGTGGACCTGCGTCAACGCAATCACACCTTCTCCGACATCGGAGTGGTGCGCACGATCAGCGTCAACCTCACGGGAAGCGACCGGCCCGATCGTGTCATCGGAAGCTTTGTCACCGCGTCCACTCTGAGGCTCCTCGGCGCGAAGACCGCTGCCGGCCGGCTGTTCAGCGAGGACGAAACCGCGCTCGGTGCCGGCCAACAGGTGGCCGTGCTGTCATACGCAGCATGGATGTCGCGTTTCGGTGGGCGACGTGATGCCCTCGGCAAGACGATGATTCTGAACGGTCGCCCGCATGTAGTGATTGGGGTGACTGCCGCGGACTATCTCGATCCCTTCGATGCGGAAGTGTGGTTGCCCGTCACCTCCGCACCAACTCGCGACTGGTTCGATCGGGCCGATGCGTCGGTGTGGGCCGTCGGCCGGCTCAGGCCCGGGCTCGCGCCGCGCGACGGGGAGAAAGACCTCGCGTCCATTGAAACGCAACTGCAGAGCGAGCATCCGCAGAGTGGCGCGCGGCCGAGCGTGAGTGTGATCGATCTGCGGGAGCAGCTGGTCGGCAAGTCGCGCTTCATGCTGCTCGTGCTGTTCGGCGCCGTCGTGGCCGTGCTGCTCATCGTGTGCGTGAATCTCGCGAACCTGCAGTTGATTCGGGCCTCGACGCGCGCGCGCGAGATCTCCCTTCGCGCGGCGCTCGGAGCGAATCGCGCGCGTCTCGCCATTCAGGTGATCGTCGAGAGCCTGTTGCTGTCGCTTACCGGCGGCGTTCTTGGCGTATTGCTCGGCATCTGGGCGGTGAAGGCTCTCGTCAGCATTCTGCCGATTGCGACCGCAACACCCGTGCACGTCGATGCATGGGTGCTGGCGTTCTCCTTTGCGATCGCCGTGTTGACGGGACTGATGTTCGGCGCGCCGGCCGCGCTCTTCGGCTCGCGCGTCAACCTGCAGGATGCGTTGCGCGCGCGCACCGAGAGCACGACGGCGCGGCGCTTCAACGCGCGAAACGCGCTCGTGGTGGCGGAGCTGTCACTCTGCATCGTGTTGCTCGCGGTCGCGGGGCTGTTCACGCGCTCGCTGGTTCGGCTGCAACACACCGAAACCGGATTCGACCCGGACAACGTGTTGACGGCCGAATTCAGGCTGCCGTCCGCGAAGTACGATGACAGCGCGAAGGTGCAGCTCTTCATGTCGGCGGCGCTCGAGCGGCTGCGCGAGATACCTGGCGTGGCGTCTGTGGCGTTCATCGATGCGATTCCGCTGAGCGGGAATTTCGGCATCATTAGCTACGTGGCGGAGGGGCATGCGCAGCCCGCCGCCGGTGCGGAGCCCACTACACAATTCACGAATGCGAGTGATGGCTACTTTCGCACGATGCGAATTCCGCAGCTCGCCGGCCGCGACTTCGACTCGCACGATCGGCCCGGCAGCGAGCGCGTCGCGATCGTGAACAAGGCGTTCGCGAGCAAGGAATGGCCGGGGGAATCGGCGATCGGAAAGAGCGTGCGCCTGATCGGCCCGCCGGACCTCGAGGTGCGTGTGGTTGGGGTGGTGGGCGGCGTGAAGCAACAGACGCTCTCCGAGAGCGATTCGCCACAGCTGTATCTGGACAAGATGCAGGGCTCCGGAATATTCGCGAGTGTCGCGATGCGCACGCTCGGAGATCCGGAGCCAATGGGGAAGGCCCTGCGCGAAGCCATCTGGTCTGTCGATCCCGATCAGCCGGTGTGGAAGGTGCGTACCATCAATGCACTCGTGCTGCGCGACCTCGCGCCAACGAAGCTCTCCGTCAAACTCATCGGCGCCTTCGCTGCGCTGGCACTCGTGCTTGGAGTAATCGGCGTGTACGGTGTGATGTCGTTCAGCGTCGCGCAGCGCACGCACGAGGTCGGGATCCGCATGGCGCTGGGTGCGCGCGGAAGCCAGGCAGTGCAGATGGTGCTGCGGTCGGGATTGGAGGTCGTGATCGTCGCCGTGGTGGTTGGCGTCGCAGGCGCTCTGGCGGCGGGGCGATATCTGGAGTCGCAGTTGTACAACGTCGGCGCATTGGATCCTGCCACGATGTTCAGCGTGCCGTTGATTCTCGCGCTGGTGGCGCTGATCGCGTGCTGGCTGCCGGCGAGGCGCGCCGCGCGCGTCGATCCGGCAAGCACGTTGAGGAACGACTAGGATCGCGGGAGGGTCGCTCGAGGGTCAAGAAAGCTTCGCGAGAGCGGCGGATTGCCAATGCGTGTACCCGCCTAGCAGTATCCCGTATCTCTCGCGGAGATTCGGATCGTGCCCTCGTCGTCCGTACGGGCCCACGTCAGCGCTGTCGCTTTGGCAGCCGGACTTATCGTCCTGCTATCTCCTCTCGCCCAGGTCGCAGGGGCGCAGGACCTCACCGCCGTTCCCATCATTGATCCCGCCTACGGCATCAAGGCGTTCACGATCACCGTCCCCGCGGGATGGAAGTTCCAGGGAACGGTGCTGCCCGGACCGGAGTGCAGCCAGATTTCCTTCCCGGTGTTCCGCGCCTACGCGAGCGACGGTCTCTCCGAGATTCGCTTGATGCCGACGTTCTACTGGACCTTCCATCCCAACACGCCGAACTTCCATCCCACCGGCTGCCTGGATTTCGGTCACACGCTAACCGCGGCAGAATTCCTGAAGCACTACGAGGAGATGATCGCCACGAGCGGGATGCACGTGGTCGGGCCCGCGCCGATCGCGCCGTCGTACCAGAAACGTGTGGACGGCGTCGCACAAAACATGAACCACATTCCCCTGACATCCACGGCTCTGCGAGCGCTGCCGCCGTCCGCGTGGAGACTCACAACGGCTCCTTCGTCATTGAGCAGCGCCTGCGCGTCTACGTCGAGTGCCGCGTGAGCGATCGCACCGGCCTTGGTGCTGGCGGCGGCTGCTCTGCGCACGTGGATGTGCTGCGCGCTCCCAAGGGCAAGCTCGACGCGCTCATTGCCGAGGTCGACGCGCACGATTTGGTGCGCACTCCGCACGAGGACGCGTGGTTGCAGCGAGTCCTGCAGACGAACGCGCAGAAGAATCAACAGAGGATGCGCGATCTCACACGACAGGAGCAGGCGAGCGCCGCAATGCTGAAGAAGCAGTCCGACGATTTCATGGCCACCTCGCAGCGCAACCATGAGGCCTTCATGGCGCAACAGGAGTCGTCCTTTCGGAGCTCTCAGAATGGTGCCATTGACGCGATGAACGCCCGCACCACCGCCGCCTCGGATTGGGTCGACTACTCACTCGACCAGCAGACTGTCACCGGTTCCGGAGGCACCGTGAAGGTGTCGAGCTCATACAGCCACACATGGTCCAATGGGCAGAACCAGTGGTACCAGACCAACGATCCCAACGCAAACCCCAACGGCGCGCTCTCCGGCAACTGGACCGAGAACACGAAGGTCCACGGCAACGGCCAGCCGTAGTATCCTGCTTTCGTAGCCCGAGGAATCGCCTATGTGGTGGCCGCTCTTTGTTGTTTTGCAGATCGTCTTCATTGTTACCGGGATTCGCAACGAGGAGCGCGCGGGCGTCTGGAGCTGGTCGAAGTTCGCATTCGCGCTGGGCTTCGCCGCACTGGAGGTCGTCATTGTCACTGTGCCAATTTTCACGATGGACTTGCACGGCCGGTACTTCGTTCCCGTGTTCGCCGCCGCGTGGTTCGTTGCTGCGCTGAACTTCATTTGGATGATCATCGTCGCCCGCCGCTGGAAACTTCCGGACGGCCGCACCAGCCTCGATGCCTACCGCGACCAGCAGCGGTAGAGCTGCACGGCGATGAGCAACGCGGCCACGGTTCCTCGATCTTCGAACGACCCAGTCATCGTCTGGCTCCTCGACGCCGACCCATCGATCCGCTGGCAGGTCATGCGCGACCTTACCAACATGCCAGCGGAGATCGTCGCGGCCGAACGGTCGCGCGTCGCGCGTGAGGGATGGGGGCCGCGGCTGCTCGATCAGCAGCGCCCCGACGGCCAGTGGGGCGACGGCGTCGCCACGCCATTCTGGTGGTCGAATCTGTACACGCTGCTGTTCCTGCGCGACCTCGGACTCGACCCGACGAGCGCGCGCGCCCGAGCAGCGATCGATCTCGTTCGCCGCAACGTCACCTGGGGACCCGGGTTTGGAGACTCGCCCTTCTTCGAGGGTGAGGTCGAGCCGTGCATCAACGGCCGCGTCGTCGCGCTCGGCGCATACTTCGGCGAGCGCAGCGACCGTCTTGTTGATCGCCTCCTGAGCGAACAGCTCGCGGACGGCGGCTGGAACTGCGAAGCGGAGCGCGGCTCGATGCGCTCATCGTTCCACACGACGATCTGTGTGCTCGAAGGGCTGCTCGAGTTCGAGGGGGCGTTCGGCGCGACGTCCCCAGTGACGGACGCGCGGAGGCGCGCGCAGGAGTACCTCCTCGAGCGTCGTCTGCTCCGACGGTTGTCGACCGGCCAGATCATCGAGCCGATGTGGACGCAGTTCGCGTTTCCGCCACTCTGGCACTACGACGTGCTGCGCGCGCTCGACTACCTGCGCGCTGCCAGCGTGGAGCCGGATGCGCGCGCAGAGGAGGCAGTCGCGATCGTGCGCGAGCGACGCCAGGGCGATGGTCGCTGGCTGCTCGACGTTCGACATCGCGACACCCTGCACGAGGAATTCGCCGGCACGGTCGGCGTTGCGAATCGCTGGATCACGTTGCGCGCCCTCCGAGTGCTGGACTGGTACGCGCGTCGCGACTGAGTCGGTGCCCGACGTGCGTAGCAGAGCTCGGCTTCGTCGGCGCTAGCACACTGTCGACCTGAGCAGTCAGCCCTCCTTTTCGTTTGGCCTGCGCATTGCTGCGACGCGTCGGTGCCGAGTAGCACCGTGATCCCAGCGAACAGCAGTCTGTGCAGCGCACCCACGCCGCGAATGCGGCCAGCACGGAGGATCCGTCATGATCGCCAATGAAATCTCGAGCTTGTATCATCAAGCCAAATGGGCTGTACTCCTACGAGGATTACTGTCGCTGATCGTTGGCATCCTGATCTTTGCGCGCCCCCTCGAGTCGGTGGCCGCGCTCGCACTGATCATCGCGCTCTGGTCGATCACCGATGGACTCGTGAACATCGTCCGTGCATTTGCTCTGCGCGGCGTCATGCCGCACTGGGCGATGCTCCTGCTCGGCGGCCTTGTCAGCGTGGCCTTCGGGATCGCAGCGCTGTACTACTACCCGGCCCTCTCATTGACCTTCGCCGTCGTCTGGACATCGTTCTGGCTGATTACATTGGGCATTGTCGCCGTGTACGTCGCGCTGACGGAGCGGCGCGTGGGTGTGTCATGGGGCTGGACGATGGCATTCGGGATACTGGCGATTGTTGGAGGGGCAATCGCGTTCGTGTATCCGGCCGTCACATTGGTGAGTCTGCTGGGCGTGCTCTCGGCATACGGTATCATTGGCGGCATCCTGCTGCTCGTCGGTGCCGGGAAGATGCAGTCGCTCGAATCGGACGTGAAGCATGGCGTGGGTGGCGCCGCGGGTGCGTGACGCGCGAATCGTCTCCTGAGAAATACGCGTTGGGGCGCCGCCAGTGGAGCACCCCAACGCAGCGGCGATCCACGGATCTAGCGCGACTACAAATACTATAGTAGACGTGGCGGCCGCTGGTGCTCTTCTTTCGGCTCGCCGGAGCTCCGTCTCTCAGAGTTCCTGTTCCGTCGGCCGCACCAGCACTTCGTTGATCGCCACGTGCCGCAGGGCGCGTCACGATGAACGTGATCACCTCGGCAATGTCGTCCGCCTCCAGGCGCTCGATGTTGCCGAACCGCTGCGCCACTTTCTCTCGCACCTCGGGGCGTACGTGCGACAGCAGCTCGGTTTTCACCATGCCGGGTTCCACGAGCGAGACGCGGACGTGTCGTCCCGTGACCTCCTGCCGCAGCGACTCGCAGAACGCGCCGATTCCGAACTTGCTGAGGTTGTACACGCCTGAATCGCGGCGCGCGACGCGGCCCGCCACCGAGCTGATGTTCACGATATCGGCGACTCGACGCGGCGCGTTTGTGCGGCCCCGAGAAGATGCGGCAGTGCAGCATGCGAGACATACAGCACGCCGAGCTCGTTGACCCTGATCATTTGCTCCCATTCCTGCAGCGGCGCATTCTCGATGGGGCCGAGCAGCATGACGCCGGCATTGTTGATCACCGTGTCCAGCCGCTCGAGCTCGTTCACGGTTCTCTCCACCGCGCTCCTGGCCTGTTCCGAATCGCTCACGTCTGCGACGATGACGAGCGTCCGCCCGCCGGCGGCATTGATCTCGCCGGCCAATTCGTCGAGCCGGTCGGCGCGTCTGCCACGAGCGCGACAGTTGCTCCCTGCGCGGCAAGTGCGCGCGCGGTCGCCGCGCCGATACCGCTGCTCGCGCCGGTGACCAGCGCGACGGTTCCTTCGAGTGGTCTTGTCATTCGGGCATTGGGAGAGGGGCACGCACCGTGTTGCGGAACGGCCATGTCGATGGGCATAACTCGCGCCGTCGGGAGCGCACCGTGATGAAGCGTGTCATTCCGTCTATCCTGCTCTTTTTGTTGTCGTCATTGACCAGCGCTCGCTCGCTGCCGTCACAGAGTGACTATGCGGCGCCCATCCTGGCAGGCATAAGCAATGATGGTCGAAACAAGACTCGGCCGTACGTCACGGCGGGCGACCGGGCGTACCTGATTGGAACCCAGGATGGAAATTTTCCGGACATGGGCAGCCACGTGCGAGGAGAAATGGGCGGGCTGTGGCTACATCCAATCAAACTGATCGACGGATTTTGGGCAGAGATAACGGATCTGGCGAGCAATCGGCACGCCGCTCTTTCGGAGAGCATTGAGTTCATCAATTACCCGTATGGCAATCTGTTCAGATATGGTCCGGTGTTGGACAGTCTCGAGGTCGAGCGCTTTCAGTTTAGTCCCGATGGCCGGCTGGGTTTGATCGTTCAGTACACGTTCAGGAATTCCAGCGATCGCAAACGAAAGATGAGCTTTCAATTGTCAGTGAAGACGGAGCTGCGACCCGTCTGGTTTTCAGAGCACCTTGGGATACTGGATGCTCGGGACACCGTCGCGTGGAATCCGACGACCGACTTCTTCCTCGCCCGCGACATCGACAATCACTGGTTCTGCGTGTGGGGAGCGACGCGCACCGCCGGCGCTCATCCGATCGCACACCCACCGCCGATAGCCACGAAAGGCATGGGAGCCACGGCCGCTTCGAGCTACAGCGTCTCGGTCGGGCCACACCGCACCGACACCTTGACGTTCGTCATCGCGGGCTCGGCGACGAGTGAGCGCGCAGCTATCAACGCCTACCATTATCTGGCCGAGCATCGTGCGAGCCTCCTGGCGAAAAAGGTGGCGCGCTATAAGTCGATCATCGACAGGGCTCGAATCAGAATTCCCGACCAGCGTCTCCAGGAGGTCTACAACTGGGTAAGGATCAACATGGAGTGGCTCGTCCGAGACGTTCCCGGCATTGGCCGCGGGCTCGGCGGCGGTTTCATGGAGTACCCGTGGTGGTTCGGGACGGAAACGTATTCGCTGCAGGCGCTCACGGCGACGGGCGACTTCGATCTGGCCATGCAGGACCTCCGCTTGCTAAAATCTCAGTCGATGAAAACGAACGGCAATGGCCGGATCGTGCACGAGGTCACGACGAACGGCGCCATTTCCAATCCCGGCAACACTCAGGAAACCGCGCAGTTCATTCTCACCGTCGGCAAAGTGTTCGACTGGACCGGTGACTTGATTTTTGCGAGAGAGATGTATCCGGCGATGACGATGGGCATCAACTGGCTCCTCACCGATATGGACCAGAACAGGAATCTGTTCCCCGAGGGCTACGGGATCATGGAGGTGTATGGCCTGAACGCGGAATTGATCGACGTCGCGGTGTACACGCAGGAGGCGCTCGCGGCCACGGCACACATCGCGGCCATTCTCGGCAAGCCCGACGCAGCGAGGCGCTACCGACAGCTGGCGTCACAGCTGAAGGCGAGGATCAACGAGAAATTCTGGATCCCGGAGGAGGGATCGTACGCCGATTTCTACGGAACGCGAGCACAGGCGATCAGCGCCGCAGAGGGCGCCATCAAGCAGATAGGACTCAAAGACGACAAGAAGCTGACTCAAAGGGACACGAATCTGATCGAATACTACGAGCAGCTGAAACGGAAATTCTCCGCGATGCCGGACACGAGCAGGGGTTGGCTCACCAACAAGAACTGGGTGATCACGACGCCGATGGAGGCGGGCATCGCGCCGCGAGAACGGGCGATTCCATTTCTGGACAAGATTCGAAAGGAGAATGTTGGAGCGTACGGGCCCTTCCTGTCGGCTACCGACAGAAGGGCGATGATGACCATCGCGACCGGCGTGCAGGCTGTCTCGGAAGGCAACTACGGTCGCACCGACGAGTCGATGTGGTACATCGACAAGATCGTGCAGACGTTTAATAAGACGACTCCGGGTTCGATTTCAGAGATGATGCCCGACTATGGCTGCTTCACGATCGCATGGACCAGCTATGGCATCGTGATTCCGCTGGTCCAGCAAATATTCGGAATACAGCCGGACGCGAGAACCAGGACCGTCGTCCTCGATCCTCATTTGCCAACCGGTTGGGAGGATGTCAGCATCGAGAATCTCCCGATCGGAACCAACACCATCTCTTTTTCGCGCAAAAAGTCCGGCAGGGGAATCGAGTACGATGTTGAAGCAACGCAGAGCGGCTGGACCTTCGTCTTGAAGGGGACGGAGCTGCCAGGCATCAAGTACTACCTGAACGGCAAACCGGTCGCGCTCACGACCTCCGGCATTCGCATGAGTGGCAGGAAGAATCACCTCCTGGCGGTCGCAGGACGTTGACGGCGACGGATGCCTTCGTACCTTTCCCTTCGGCGTACAGAACGCCTCCGGTCCGCGGAAAGGGCAGCGCCCATCTCTGATAGAGCACTACGCTTCGCGCCCTCTTCGGGCCGATTGTGCGGACGCCGGCCATAACGAAGGAGGCGTCCCATGTCGTCACCGTTCAGCCGTTCGCTCCCCGCGCATCCGGATCTCGCTCAGCAGAAGAAGCAGTCGAAGGAACTGCTTCGCGCTTTTGCTGCCGGCGACATCGATGCACGCAAGCGCGTCCGAGCCGCGCTGCCCGACAAAGAGCACATCGCTCTCGCCGACGCGCAGTTCGTGCTCGCGCGCGAATACGGATTCGCCAACTGGGCGGCGCTCAAACAGCATATCGACGAGCGAGCGGACGCGTCCCGCACGCCGCTCGAGCGCGTGCACGACGCGTTCCGAAACCACGACGCGAATGCGCTGCGGCGGCTGCTCGAAAAGCACTCGGAGCTCCGCGCTCGGATCAACGACACCGTATTCGGCTTCAACTCGCCGGCGATCGTCGCCTACGCCGACGATCGCGCGATCGTCGACGTACTGCTCGACTACGGCGCAGATCCCAATCAGCGCAGCGCATGGTGGGCAGGCGGCTTTCACGCGCTGTACTCGGCCACCGGTGACGCGGCCGAACGGCTGATCGCTGCGGGGGCCGTCCCCGACGCCTGCGCGGCAGCCCATCTCGATCGCCCGGAGCTCCTGGCCCGGATTATCGCCGCCGATCCGTCGCGCGTGAACGAACGCGGCGGCGATGGACAGACGCCGCTCCACTTCGCCCGCTCGCGCGCCGTCATCGATCTCCTTCTCGCCAGTGGTGCGGACATTGATGCGCGAGACGTCGATCATCGCGCCACAGCAGCCGAGTGGATGCTCGACCACTCGAGGGATGCCGGGCGACTACGAGCTGTCGCGATACCTCGCGGAGCGTGGCGCAACGACCGACATCTTTCTCGCGGCCGCACTCGGACTCACCGATCGAGTGCGCGCGATGCTGACGATCAATCCGGGGCTGCTCGATCTGAAGACGGGGCAGGGAAGCTACGGAGAGAGGCCGCCGAGCAGCTACCATATCTATTTCTGGACGATTGGTGACAGTCGCTCGCCGCTTGACGTCGCCTCACAGTTCGAGCAGCGGGAGACGCTGAATTCGATGCTCGCATTTGCCACTCCACTCCAGCGACTGCGCCTTGCTTGCCGGCGCGGCGACGAGGTCGCGGCGCGTGCGCTGGTCGAAGAGCATCCGAAGATCATCGAGTCCATGTCGCGCGACGATCATCGGGCAATCAGCGATGCCGCATGGAATGGTGACGAGCGAGCGGTCGCACTGATGCTCGCCCTTGGCTTCGACCCTCGAACACCCGGCCATGATTCCGGGACGGCGCTCCACTGCGCAGCGTGGACGGGCTCGCCCGGAACGGTCGCGGCGCTCCTCGAGTACCGCGACGCGTCCGCGTTGCTCGCGATCAAGGACGCGCGCTACGGTGCAACGCCACTCGGCTGGTGCTGCCATGGATCGCTTCACAGCAACAGCGGACTCGATCACGCAGCCGTCGCGCGACTGCTGCTCGACGCTGGCGCGCGACCTGGCCGCGGATACCGAGGAGGCGTCACCATCGGTCGAGTCGGTGCTCGCCGCGTGGGACCGCTCGAGCTGACGCGAGCGAATACCTGAGCGCCCCAAAAAAACGTGAGCCAACGACTCGAGACTCTGAGTCGTTGGCCCACGTTCGAGTCGGCGCTGCGCTGATCGTTATCCGATGCGAACGAACTTCCCTATTGACGGTACGCCGTGATTGTCGATGATGAAGAGCAGGTAGTAACCAGGTGTCGCGAGAGCCGCGCGCGCCGGAGCCGTCACCGTAATCGAGGTCGCACCGGCCACCGTGAAGGCGAGCGGCAACGCGTGTTGGTTCTCGTTGAACGAATGTGTCACGGCGCCGATCGAGATCCACATCACCTTGCTGATGGAAGCCGCCGACGGCGTTTGCACCGTGAAGCTCTGCGCGTATGACGCGGTCGCCGGCGCTGACGTGATGGTGGGACGTGTTGCCAGCGTGCCGTTCGTGTTGAAAAGGTATGGCGGAGAGAAGATTTCGGCCGTGAAGTCATCCGTCAGCCCGGTCGCCGCGGGAGAGCCGCTGCCCACCGAGAGCACCCGTCCGTCCGGGAGCAGGAGCGCCGTCGAGTGATACAGCCGATAGTGCGCCATCTTCGCGAGCGTCGTCCACTTCTCGGTGGCTGGATCCCACAGCTCTGCCGCGAGCACCGCGTCCGATGAAGGCGCGTTGTTGAATCCCGTGACATTGGTGCCTCCCGTGACCAGCACCTTGCCGTCCGCCAGGATCGTCGCGTTGCTCTGTCGCCGCGCGACCGCCATTGGAGCAACGAAGCGCCATCCGGTGCCCGCGTTCAGGTCGATCACCTCGGCCGTGTTTGTAGGACCTCCACCGCCAACGATGAAGATCTTTCCGGCATCGTACATGAGCGCGGAACCGTAGTCACGGTCGCCGTAGTGGCTCGGCTGGCCAATGGTCCAATGCCCGGTACCCGTGGGATCGAGGAAGTACGTCGTGTAGCTCGGGCCAGCGACGTACAGGCCACCTGCCGGCGTGACGAACGCGCGCGGATAGTACGGCAGGTACAGCGATGCGGTGGACAACTCGCGCCACTGGCCGTTCGTCTGGTACACCTCGGGAATCAGGTTCGTCGCCTGCACGGTGTCGCCGCCGCTCAGCGTCACAACCTCGCCGTTCGGTAGAATGGTGTTGCTGGGGTACCACCGCCCGTTCGCCATGCTCGGGCCAGTCGTCCACGAATTCGACGCGTAGTTGAAGATCGTGCTCGCGAGGATCCCCTGGTTGTTGATGCCGCTGTGGCCACCGGCGGTGAACAAACGGCCGTCAGAGAGGAACGTGAGACCGCTGCAAAAGAGATCGACGGGCTCCGCGATCGACACGAAGATCCCGGTGGTACCGCCGCCCGTCGGCGGTGTCCAGAGCGCGGGCAGGCGCGTATTCGTCCCCCACGTGAGCACTCGTCCGTCGGGCAGGAGACTCGCGTTGATCGCAATGTTCGGCCACGCGATCGGCGCGGCCCACTGTCCGGTGGCCGCGTTCGGCGCCGAAACGTCGAAACTGACGACGACATTCTGCGCCGCCGACATCTTCACCACGCAGCTTCCGGACGCTCCGCCTACACCCGTGCCCGCCACGTCGCACCCGGCTCCAGCCCACGCCTTTAGAAAGCTCCCCGTAGAGGCGACCGCGGACAGCGTGACACTGGCGCCCACACCGAAGTTCGAGCTGCAACCGGTCGTGCCGCCGGTGCCCGCCGTGATCGTGCAGCTGATCCCGGTCGGCGCTGAGGTGACCGAGCCGTTTCCGCCCGAGCCGCCAGCCACCGAGAGCTGAAACGAGGTCGCAGCGGGCCCGAAGGCGATGCCGATCGTCGCGGCGTTGTCGAGCTTAATCGAACACGACAGCGGATTCTCGGCCGCACCATTACATCCCGTCCAGCTGGTGATCACTCCGCCATTGGCGGGAGTGCCAGTGAGAGTGACCGTCGCCCCGGTCTTGAAGGATTGACTGCATTTCCCGCTCGTTTTCACGGTGCCGGCGGTGACCGAAATCGTGCAGCTGATGCCTCCTCGGTCCGACACGACCGTTCCGCCGGCCGTGCTGCCGGTGCCGATCACGGTGAGCGTCACCTTTGGCGACGCGGCTCGTGCGCCGAGGAGTGCGGGCTCCGTGACCTGACTTTGCTCGGAACCGCAGGCGTGAATGAGGACGGCGAGGGCCGCGCCGCACAACAGGCTGACACTCAGACGTAGCGAAATACGCCGGCGAACGGGGGACATAACAACTCCGCGAGGGGTGACGCACACACGCTAGAGGCAAGCGGGCATTGCTGTCAAGAGAGATTTTGTACCACTGAATCCATTCGACGGAATGGAACGCAGATTGGGCCCAGTTGAGGAATTCGGCGCGTGCGCTAACTCACGCTCCGCGGCTCACTTCGAATGGTGGCGTCGGTAGGTTCGCTGGGCATCCCGAAGCGCTGACCGAGCGCGCTTTCGGCCTCGATGACGACGGCGACGCACTTGGTGGCGTCATCGATCGAGTCGAGATCGGACAGTCGCGGGGCGCGGCGGCTCATTGGGCGGGATATCCATCGCGGATCTTGGCCCGCGTTCTCGGCGGAGACTTCGGCCGCGCCGGCGATGCAGCAAAGGAGCTCACGAGAGCCGTTGTGCCCGAGGCTATGCCAGTGCCAATGCACCAGCCTCCGATTACATCCGTTGCCCAATGCTCATCGAGGAAAACGCGACTGACGCCGACGCATGCGGAGAGGAGCAGCGCGGTCGGGACCACATACGCCGAACGGGCACCGCGAGCTCTCGCCGCGAGCGCGATCGTGAAGGCCGTTGCGGTCGTGACACTCGTATGTCCGCTTGGAAAGCTCGGCTCCGTCTTGAGCGCGTCCGGAGGGCGGCGGCGTTTGAACACTAGCTTGATCGAGCGATGAGCCGCGATCCCGGCGAGTGCGCTGAACATCGGGGCCGCCGCGGCCGAGAGGGTTCCGAGATTCCGATCGGAGGACAGCTGACGCCTGCCATGCGACGTTCGCGCAAGGTCGAGCGTGGCCAGTACCGCGAGCGACAGCTGCGCGGCCGGCTCGCCAACCGTCGAGAATACTTTCGCCACTCTTTTCACCACTTTTGTGCGACGACGTAGTGCCCTGCGACGACACCGCTGGTCGAAGCCTCGCGTGGTGCCGTCGGCGATCATGCGCGCGATGATGGCTGCCGAGCCGAAGGCAAGGATGGCGATTGCAGGCCTCCGGTACCGGATGGACGTGGTCATCGACGATCGAGGAGTGATGACGAGCTTGCGGCCGCGCCTCGGAGGGTCTGATCTGAGACATGCGCGTCCGAACCGTCGGCGGCGGGCACCAGCGCAATTTTCCCGTCTCCTTCCAGGATGGCCCATTCGAGTTGAGCGAGACGCTGCAGACCGACCTTGTGCATGGCCGAATAAATGTCCCCCACGGAGATGCGCTCGCGGTTGAGATGCTCATCGAGGAGTTGTCCGCGCCGCACGAGAACCGTCGGCTCGGCCTGCACCACGCGAGCGAATCGACCGCTCCGATACGAGGCCGCCGAAGTCAGGAACACCAGGAGAAAGAGTGTGGTGGATCCGATGACGGCATTCGTCATCGAATAGTCCTGGCGGGTGAGCGCTCGAGAAAACAGTTGCGGGATGAGCAGCAGCGTGACGAGCTCGAACGGTGACATTTGCGTGAGCTCGCGCTTGCCGAGGATGCGGAAGCACCCCCAGACGAAGACGTATACGAACGCAACACGAAAGACCGTTTCCATGGTGCCGTCTCCCGACGTTTGAGTAAAGCGGCCGCTAGGGGAACACGAAGGTGTGAATCCGGCTGGAAACGGTATCACCACTTGTCGTCGCGACGATGCGCCCGGCGTGCGATCCATAGTTCTGCCCCCACAGCTCGGCCGCGACGAGACGTGTCTCCTGAGGCTTGATCGCCGTCAGCGCCACCATGTACGCCACGCGCGGCGCCGGCTCGATGCGTACGCTCGAGAACCGCGTCACGTACGCCGTATCGAGAGAGAGCAACCGTATCGAGGGTGTGGCTGGACACGTTACGCACGGCTACCTCGAGCAACCCTATCTGCCGGTATCGTAGCCGACTCGGGTATACGACGCGCATGTCGACCGCCGGAGAAACGGCGCGCGTTGTCGCGCGCCCCTCCCCGAACACGCCGAGCAGCGTCAACAGGGGAATGACGGCAAGTAGCGGAATTCCCACCAACTGCTTTCCAGTCAGCGAGAGACGCGGCGTAACGAGCGGTGGCGACGGAGGCGAGGTCCCGATCTTCTTCTGTCGTCACGTGAAGGCCTTGAGTTGGTTGGCATTGCCACGCGATCGCGAAAAGCGCAAATCACGTCCGTCGGCGGCAGCCGATTACTGTCGTCGATGCGTGGCCATCATGCCCGAGGCAAGTCGCATACCCTGCGCCTGCAGATACATGAAAGCTCCGTCGCGGAGTCGGATGTTGGTCGGCCACCTCAGCCACGGCACTACCCGTGAGCGGCCGCGTCTCGAGATCTGTGGTTGAAGCCGTGATGCAACGTCCGCATTACGGTGCGATGCGATGGACGTATTTCACGGTCAGCGCGCCCGCGAGCGGACGGGCGAAGACATTGTGATCAGGGAACCGAAACTTTGCCCCAGGGTCCGTGGTGTACCCGGAATTCCACACGACGAAGAGGTCGTCGCCGATGACCGGGATCCAGTGCACGCGAAAATCGAAGTCCACTCGATCGGTCTCGTTGTCGAACTGCACGAAGCCCAGAACATCCGTCCTCGTGCTGAATGCGTACTCGGCGCGCGCACCCGTTTCGAGCGCGGTGAACGTTCCCGCCGATATCTCTACGTGATTCCGCGTGACGTTTGCGCCCAGAATGAGGTGACCGCCGCCTCGCCAGGTAGCCGACAGATCCGCTTCGGAGACGTGTCCGTCGTAGAACCCTCCCCAGTTCGCGCGCACGGACGCGCTCAGTGTGCGCGCAGGTGCCGTCACGTACTCCACCTGGCCCCGCGTCCACCAATAGCGCCCCGGCTGAATCGTCGTCGTGCGGAAAATGGAGAAGGGCTCACTCGGAGCATCCATGAGCCGCTGCACTCGAATCGCGAACTCGTCTCCGGATTGGAAGCCGATGCCCAACGGAATCCACTCGAAGCTCGCCGTCTGCCAGTCTCGCACGCTCGCAAGGGATCCGCTTTGGCTCGCAATAATGTCCCAGGTGGGGATGATCTCGAAGTCGAGTTGGCGCACCCCGGGCAGTTGCGGACGCGGCTGAAAGTCCACGTGTCCGCTCGTTTCCCAGATGCCCGCGCGCTGCACGAATCCCAGCATCGGAGTGAAGCCCGCATCGATTCGGTAGAGCGAGACGAACGCATCGAAAAGATCATTGGGGAAATCGGTGGACAACCGCCACGCGAGCGGCACGCCTGACGCCGAGTCGGGAACGTGCGTGGCAGCGATCCATACTTTTGGCTCGAGGTTCTGTCCGCGAACAACCAACGGCAGGTCGACGTCCATCCCTCCCGCACGTTCTACGTCCGAGACGCCGGGCCCCGAACGCTGCATCGCGATCGCACCAATGTAGGATCGATCGAACAGATCATGCTTCACTCGCACGATCGCGTCATTCGCACCATCGTCACCGCCGGTACGCGCGTCGAGGGCTCCAATGGACCACGGGCCAGTTTTGCCGTAGAGTCGAGCGCCAGCGAGAATAGGGACGGTCGTACCGCTATCCGTCAAACCGATCCGACGCGAGTAGAAGAGTTGTACATGCTGCGCTGTACCGAAGTCGAATATTCCGCTGGATTCGAGGAAGAACTCGCGCTTTTCGGGAAAGAAGGTTGGAAAGCGGGTGAGGTTGATGACCTGCTGGTCCACTTCGACTTGAGCGAAGTCGGTATTCACCGTGAGGTCGGCGGTGAGCGTCGACGTGATCGCAATCTTCGCGTCACCGCCGATTTTCCCGCTCACACCGGCAGCACCGAGTCGATTGCCCACGCTGTCATGTGAGCTCTGATAGGCCCGGCCAAGCACGTACGGGCGCAGGTCAACGTCGCGGTGGCGATCGAGCTGGCCGAATCCGGTTAGCTCTCCCGCATATTGTAATTGCGTGAATCCCTGCGAGCGGCCGAACGAGCGCCACAGGTCCTCTTCGTTGTTGCGACTGACGAATCTCCGCACGTTGAAACCGAAGGTCGTTCCGGAGCCGGCGCGAAATCGAAGGGTGCGAAAGGGAATTCGGAACAACGCGCTCCACCCGCGCGCGTCGCGGACGACGGCCACCTCCCAAATGCCATTCCAGTCCGCGTTCTCGGTATCCCAATTGGAAAGCTGCGCATCCCACATCGCGCCGAGGGGGTTGGTGCGGAACTCGAAGGCGCTGCGGCGGTCATGGAAGCTGTCGATAATGATCGTCACGTTGTCGTCGGCCGTCAGGTCAGCATTGCGCCGCAGTTCGGTCGCGCGGATTTTGCCCGGGTCGCCGTCCTCGGCGCGCACGGCCACGTAAAGCGCTAAGCTATCGCGAGCGACCTTCACGACGGTGCGCTGGGTTGCGAGCGCACCCTGAAGGGGTTCGCGCTGCCGAAACTCCGTGATGGAGTCTGCCGTACGCCACACCGAATCTGTGAGCGACGGGTCAAGGCGCATCGAGCCGCCGGCTGCGGCGACCGTCGCGATTTCGCGCGGCGTCACTTCGTGGCAAACAGCTCCCGTCCGGGGGCAAACGCCACTTGGGGACTGTTGGGCGTCGAGAAAGGTCGCGAACAACGTCACCGCGAGCATCGCCGAATTGAGTGCGAGTCGAAGCGTTCTCAACGTGCGCACAGTGCGTTCGCGCGGGCGCGATACGTGCGGCAGAAACGCGTCATCGAGAATTCCAAACGTGCGGGCTGATCACGATGTCGACTCTCAAACGATCCTATGAGATATCGCCGGTTGTCGCTGAAGCGCCACCGCGTCGCGCTCCTCGTGCTTCTTGTAATCCTGCTGTCAGCTGGATCGGCGCTCGGGCAAGGCGCTGGAGCATTGAGATCGATCGGCCCCGATTGGTCGGCCATCGAGCAAGCGCTTGGTCGAAAAGGCACGCCGCAACCGGGAGGAGTGATGAGGTTCGGGTTCCCTCGTGGCGACATGCGGGTAACCGTCGCAGGTGTTGCCGTGAAACCCGCACTGGCGCTCGGCTCCTGGGTCGCGTTCGCAGCGGTTCAGGGGAAGGGAAGCATGGTGATGGGCGACCTGGTGCTCGCCGAAGACGAAGTAGGCCCGGTTATGCGCAAGACTCCAGGAAGGCGGCATCGAGGTGACCGCGCTGCACAACCACCTTCAGATGGAATCGCCGCGCGTGATGTACATGCACATTGGCGGAGTCGGCGATGCGCAGCGGCTGGCTGCAGCCATCCGAAGCGCCCTCGCTGTCACGAGGACGCCGATGGGGGCGCAAGCACCATCGAGCGACGTCGGGCAGCTCGACCTGGACACGGCATTGATCGCGAAAACACTCGGGGTCTCCGGGAAGGTGAACGGCGGTGTGTACCAGGTGAGCGTCCCCCGTCTCGAGCGAATCACCGAGAAGGGGATGGAGTTGCCACCAGCGATGGGTGTGGCGACGGCACTCAACTTTCAGTCGACGGGCGGCGGAAAGGCAGCGATAACGGGTGACTTCGTGATGACAGGCGACGAAGTAAGTCCCGTCATGCGCGCGCTCACCGATCACCACATCTCCGTAACCGCAGTACACAGCCACATGCTCGATGAGGCTCCGAGACTTTTCTTCATGCACTTTTGGGCCAACGATACCGCCACGAACCTTAGCGCCGGACTGCGTGCGGCGCTCGACCGCATGAACGTGAAGAAGGCCGCGCCTTGATAACGGCTGTGATGCCACCTCCGCGAGCGGCGGATCCATGACGCGATCTGCTTGCTCAATTCCACTAATTCCGTGGGCGGCCGTACGCGCAGGTCAGGCGCCGCCCACAACAGGAGACTCATTATGTACCGCACACACCGCCCGCTCACGCGGACCGCACGCGCTTCCCTCGCGACGCTCGCTGCGATCTTCCTTTCGGGCACCGCCTGCGCGAAACGCGACGCATCGCCCCCGGCCGCCGACAGGAGACTCTGCAGCCTCCGCATCCGCATCGTCCCCTGCGGCTCCGACGGACTCGAGCGCAGCACCCGCCACGCTCGCCGGAATCACACCCATTCGCGGAACCCTGGTAAGCGTGAGCGACACCGCGCTCACCGTCTCCACGGCAACGGGCGACGTGAGCGTCGCCGTGCTACCGCCGCTCCACGTCTATTCGAGAGTGCCGGCCGATCTGTCGAGCGTGACGGCGCACACCTTCGTCGGCGTGACATTGGTGGCGCAGCCGGACGGCAAGCAGCGCGCGACCGAGATTCATATTTTCCCGGAGGCACTGCGCGGTACCGGCGAAGGGAGCTACCTCATGACGCAGCAGGCCGGCGGCGATGGACGCCGCAGCACCATGACCAACGGCACCGCGGAGGCGTCGCCCAAGGCGAGTGGCCCGCCGCGCATGACGAACGGCACGATCGCGAGCCAGGGCGCGGGGACGCTCACCGTGCAGTATCGGGACAGCTCGCAAACGATCACGATTCCGAGTGGCGTCGAGGTCTCCGCGATCGCGCCCGCGAGCGCCAAGCTCTCGTCCGGCGCGAAGGTGGTCGTCCTCGCGGTCAAGCAGCCGGATGGAGCCATGAAGGCTTCGAACGTCATGCTCGCGGGATCCGCGGCGCGATCCAAGCAGCACGAGTGATCGCGCGCAGAGCCACATGACTCGCGTGCGAGGGCGGTGCCGATGAGCAGCCGAGTGGGTCTGCCTGCACTGCCCCCGGAGTGGGAGATCGTGCCCAGCGCGGACGGAGGCACGGAGCTGCGCATAAAGGGCAGGCCAGTTCCTCATGGAGCGCATGAAGCCGGAAGACATTCAAGCACTTTCCGCCTTTATCGCCGCCGCAACGGGATGGCGCGCGCCGACGAGCATCGCCGCGCGCCTGTTCTGAGTGGCGCGCGTGGGCCGCTTGCTACTCGGTCGCCAAGCCCTAACTTCAATGCTGCATCTGCCCTTCGTCCTCTCCCGCAAGGACCATTGGACCTTCGCGACCAACTCCAAGCGACCCTTGGCGGCACGTACACGCTTGACCGAGAGCTGGGTGGCGGAGGCATGTCGCGCGTCTTCTCCGCCACCGAGACGGCGCTCGGACGCAAGGTCGTCATCAAGGTGCTGCCGCCAGAGCTCGCGCAGGGCGTGTCCGTCGAGCGATTCAAGCGTGAGATCACGCTCGCCGCACAGCTCCAGCATCCGCACATCGTTCCCGTTCTCGCGGCCGGCGAGACCGACGGGTTGCCCGTACTACGTCATGCCCTTCGTCGACGGGCACTCGCTGCGCTCGCTCCTCACGAAGGGCGGAGCACTGCCGATCTCCGAAACCATCTCGCTGCTGCGAGACGTGGCCAAGGCACTCGCGTACGCGCACGAGCGCGGCGTCGTGCACCGCGACATCAAGCCGGACAACGTGCTGCTCACCGGCGGCTCGCGCCGTCGTCAGCGACTTCGGAGTCGCGAAGGCGCTCTCCGCAGCGAAGGGTGGCGGCACGAACGAAACGCTCACCCAGATAGGCAGCTCGCTCGGGACACCGGCGTACATGGCGCCCGAGCAGGCGGCCGCAGATCCGGGAACCGATTTTCGGGCCGACCTCTACTCGTTCGGCATCATGGCCTACGAGATGCTGGCCGGAGTCACGCCCTTTCACGGACGCACGCCGCAACGGCTTCTCGCCGCGCAGATGGGAGAGCTGCCGGAGCCAATCACCGCGCTGAGGCTCGACACGCCGCCGCTGCTCGCGGAGATGGTGATGCAGTGCCTGGAGAAGGAGCCGGAGGCGAGGCCGCCGTCGGCGATGGCCATCGTGCGGGTGCTCGAGACGGTCACGAGCGGTGCAGGGAATCCGGCCATGCCGCGCATCCTCCTCGGCGGGCGACGCAGCCTTGGTCGCGCGCTCGGCATCTGGGCGCTGTCGTTCGTCGCGGTCGCGATCATCGCGCGCGCGGCGATCATCGCCATTGGTCTGCCGGACTGGGTTTTTCCCGGCGCACTGCTGGTGATGGGGCTCGGACTCCCCGTCATCCTGTTCACCGCCTTCGTTCACCACGGCGCGCAACAGGCGATGACCATGGCGACGATGACGCCGGGAGGAACGCCCGCCACGCAGTCGACGATGACGCGGCTGGCGGTGAAGGCGAGTCCCTGGGTGAGTTGGCGCAAGACGACTGCCGGTGGCCTCATCGCGGTCGGATCCTTCGCGGGGCTCGTGCTCCTGTACATGATCCTCCGCGCGTTGGGACTCGGTCCCGCGGGATCGCTGCTCGCGAGCGGGCGCGTACAGGACCGGGAGCGGTTGATTGTTACCGATTTTCGATCGCGCGGCCCGGACTCGACGCTCGGCAACATCGTCTCGGAAGCGGTGCGAACCGATCTCGCGCAATCGGCCGTCGTCTCGATCGTGTCGCCGAGCGATGTCGCGGGAGCACTGCAGCGAATGCAGCGCCCCGAGACGACGCACGTCGACGTGGCGGCCGCGCGCGAGATCGCCGCGCGGGAAGGCATCAAGGGGATCGTCGATGGCGACGTCTCGGCGCTGGGCGGGGGGTTCGTCGTCACCCTTCGCCTCGTCGATGCCGTGAGCGGCGACGCGCTCGCGTCCTATCACGAGACCATCGACGGTCCGAAGGAGCTCATCCCGACCATCGATCAACTCACCAGAAAGCTGCGCGGGAGAATCGGCGAGTCGTTGCGCGACGTGCACGCGAGTCCCCCGCTCGACGAGGTGACGACGCGGTCGCTCGACGCACTTCGGAAATATGCGGAAGGGGTGCGAGCCAATGACATTGAGACCGACTACCCGAAGGCCATTGCGCTGCTGCAGCAGGCGGTGGCGCTCGATTCGACGTTCGCCATGGCCTGGCGCAAGCTCGGCGTGGTCATGAACAACGCCGTCATGCCGCAGGCGCAGATATTCGCCGCGATCGATCATGCGTATCGCAATCGGGATCGTCTCACCGAGCGTGAGCGCAATGTCGCGATCGCCAGCTACTTCGACATGGGACCGGGGCGCGATCGGCAGAAGGCCGTCAGCAGCGTACGAGGCGGTGCTGCTGCGCGATTCGACCGATGGCGTGGCCGTCAACAATCTCGCGCTCATGCTGTGGAACCGGCGAGAGTATGCGCGCGCGGAGACGCTCTACAAGCGCGACGTGAGAGTTCGCTCCTCAGCGTTTGCCTACGCGAACCTTCCCTGGTGAACATCGACGCCGGCGACCTGGCTGCCGCCGACTCCAACCTGACTGTCCGCTCGAGTCGGGCTGCGCGGCAACCCAGGACTGCTCTACAGCGTATTCAGCGTTCTCTACGCCCATCACCTGGTCGATAGCGCGGAGAAACTGGTCGAGCGTGGGCGATCGGAGGAGAAGGATGCGTTCATGCGGGCGTGGGACACGCGCCAGCTCGCGGACCTGAAGCTCCTGCGGGGACAACTCGCCGAGAGCGAACGAATCGAGGCCGATGCGCGCGCGCAGGACTCGGCTCGCAGTGCGCCCGCGGTCGCGCTCAGCGGCGACCTGCGTCGCGCGATGATCGACATCTCGGTTTCGCGAGGACACCGTCGGCTCGGTCAAGCGACTGGATGCGGCGCTTGCCGGGGCGCCCGTGCGCTCGCTCGAGGGCGACAAGTCGCAGTATCTCATTGCGGCCGAATTGTACGCGATGGCAGGTCGTCCCGATCGCGCTCGCACGGTGTTGGCGCAGTACGTCGCGGAAGTGAAGGATTCGGCGCTCGTCCGACTTCAACGAGCCGGAGTTCCACAGAGCGATGGGTGAGGTGGACCTCGCGGAACATCATCCATTGGACGCGGTTTCCGAGTTCAGACGCGGAGATCGGCGACCCGACGGTCCGGCGGACGCATGCGTGCCGTGCCTCGATGCGCGCCTCGCGCGCGCGTTCGATCTCGCGAGCATGCCCGACTCCGCCATCGCGATGGTACGAGGCCTATGTCGCCACTCCGGCCTCGCTCAAGGGGACCTTCATCATGGATCCGCTCTTTCTCGCGGGCACGCACAAGCGACTCGGCGAGCTGTACGAGGCGAAGGGAGAACGCGCAAAAGCCGAGGGCCACTACCTGCAGTTCGTGGATCAGTGGAAGAATGCCGATCCGGTGCTGCAGCCCAAGGTGACCGAGGTGAAGCGGCGCCTCGCGCACCTCAAGGATCTCGAGGCACGCTGATCTCGCGACTTTCTGCCAGGTCCATGCGCCCGATCCTGATTTCCTGGAGGTATAATACGGCGTAGAGATACGACGTGCTATGTGCAAATGAGCCAATCACTTGAACGTGATTGGCTCATGTTGTTTCGAACTCATATCAAAAGCCCGTTCGCGACGTACTCGACTGGCGCGATGCAGGCTCCAACAATTGAAGGTACGAATCAAACGGAGCGAACGGATTTTGACCGAGTCGTGGCGGCAGCGACGGAGCGCATGCAAGTCCTCGCGAGCTACCGATTCCGCGTCGAGTACAGCCGCGAGTCAGATCTTCGTGATCGCCTCGGCATCACGTCCGCTCCCGTCCATTCGCTCCGTTCCATTCGTTTCCCATGCTGTTAGAGCCAGCCCGCGCGGCAGTCGAGAACGCGGCCTCTGACGACTTTCCCCTCGAAAGCGCGCAATGCGGTTCGACAGCTCGCGCGCGCGCTTTCGCGCGTGCCTCAACCGTCGTGTCCATTCCGGGAGGGGAGATGAACGAGTCGATCGTGAAGGAGATCACGGCCGTTGGGCCGAAGCCGATTGGGCCGGATGGAACCGTGATCAACCACTGGTTCTGGAAATTCGTCCCGGTCGATCCGCTCGTCTTCGCGGGTCCGAATCACGATGGCAGCACCGTTCAGATCGCGCGTCAGGTCTACCATCGCATGCTGGCGCGCATGGTCGCCGAGAACGCGCACGGGATGCAGCTCGGAGTGCTCGTGGTCGCGTGGCTGGTGACGGTGTTCATGGGTGAGAAGATGTCGTTCAGGGGCGGCGCGAGCTTCGGCATCTTCCTCGGCCTCGCCGCCTTCGGCGCATTTCTGTTCTTTGCCGTGCCGATCCTGATGCGAATCGCATGTCCGTCGTCCACGAGCGACGAGGCGCGATCGATCGTGACTCGCACCTTCCTCCGGGAGCTGCCAGCCGATACGCCGGCCGATCTGCGTGACGAGCTGCAGAACGGATGGCTGACGATCGAAGGCCGACCGCTCTCCTCGGAGATCTCGGCGGAAGATGGGCGCACGACCGAGGCGACGAAGCGCTCCGCCTGGTGGTTCGTCACCGCGTTCGCAGTGGGCTGGGCGGTTTCGTACCTCTTCACGACGGCGGCACCCAGCGCCGCTCCATCGGGCCCCGAGGGTTTCGACCCATCGCAGGGCGGCTTCGGCGGAATTCCCGGACTCGGCAATCCGCTTGGATTTCTGAGCGGAGCATTCGGATTCATCAAGTACACCGGCTCCTGGATGGTTCTGCTGATCCTCCTCGTGAAGATGCTGCGCGACAGGCGTCCGCTGATGATCAGGGCGGCGGAACTGTCCGCCGCAGAGGGCGTGGAGGGCGCGGCATACGTCGCGGCGGGAGGCCAGCCGTGGGGTGCGATTCCTGAGTCGGCACGCAAGCGCCAGATCCACGAGGCCGCGCGCGACAAGAGTCCGCTCGTTGAGCTGGGAACGACCACCGGCGTGTTCGCCGGCCGCGGAGATTTTTTCGCGCCGAGCGCGGGGCTGCCGTTCCGGCTCTCGCTGCGCGACCTGCAAATGCACGCGCTGGTGCTCGGAGGAACCGGCTCCGGTAAGACATCGGGAATTCTGCGGCCGCTCGCGCGCCAGCTCAGCGCGCAAAAGGACGTCGGCCTGGTGATCATGGACGGCAAGGGCGCGCTTCCTGGTGAGTTGGCCGACCTGCCCGGCATGCAGGTGATCGATCCGGGTCGCGAGGGCACTGACATTTCGCTGGTGTCGGGCGTGGAGCCGGCGGTCATCATCGACACGGTGCGCGAGATTCTCGCGCCGGCCGGCGCGGGGCAGGATGCCTTCTGGGTGAACAGCGCGGCTGGCGCGCTCCGTCGTGGCGCCGTCATCGCGCAGGCCGCCGGCGGCGCGTGGTGGTCGCTGTATCACTCGGCTCAGGTCGTGAGCAGCAAGCACGATCGCGATCAACTCATCGAGGCGCTCGTCCCGAAGGCGGAATTCGACCCGCTGCTGCGCGAAGCCTTCACGTACTTCCGCTTCGAGTGGGATCCGATGGACGATCGCACTCGCAGCAACATTCTCGCCGTGATCCGCTCGTGGCTGTCGACGATCACGTCGACGCCGGAGCTGCTGCGATGGGCGAAGACGCCTGCGGGAAAAGACTCGATCGACATCATGGCCCCGCTCACGGGCGGCAGAATCGGTGTGCTGATTCCGGAGCATCGCTACGGCGTGGCCGGGGCGGTAGTCACGGCGCTTCTCAAGGCACGTCTGTACAGCGGTCTGAAGTCGCGCGCCGAGCGCGATTGGAGCGGTACGTCGGAAACTGCGGTTGCCTTCATCGTGGACGAGGCTCAGGAGGTCGCGACGACGCAGGATGCGCAGATGCTGCCCATCGGTCGCTCGCTCGGTCTCGCGATGATCGCGGCCACGCAGGGTGTGGAGGGAATCAACGCGAAGCTCGGAGAGGCGACGGCGTTGAAGTGGCTGTCGATCTTCGGCAGCGTGGTGGCGCTTTCGGGACGCTCGGCCGCGACGGACGAGCTCGTGGCGCAGCGTGCAGGTCAAGCCTGGCAGCTCTCGCCCAGCGATGTGGTAGGCAACACCGTGCGCGGAAGCCTCACCATGGAGGCGATCTCGGGGCCGCTGGCCGCTGCGCGCACGCAGCCGCACATGGCGCAGATGGCCGGCGGCGGCGGGTGGTTCAGCGCGCCGGGCCGAGTGGTCGGCGCGATCGCGGCGGTGCGCGGCGGAGGTGCGGTTGGGAGAGAGCTAGCGCCCATGCGGATGGCGCTTGGCTCTCGTCCGCTCGTGGTGGGCGGCGAAATCGCGAGCATCGCGGCGGTGCCAGATACGGCGGTCATTCTCGCGACGCGAGGGCGAGTGCCGCGGAGAGATCTCGTTCAGCTCAAGCCGGAGTATCCCGCACGCGCCAGCTGACGGTATGCAGGCGCGCGAGCGGATGCAGCGCGCGTCAGCCGAATCGCGATCGGCGCCGTCGGAGCATCAGGTCGCCGCTCACGTGTGAGTCGAAGATATCCATTGTACGGGAGAACCAATGTCCCCATCGGATGACTACTGGAGACACACGTCGCCGTGGCCGAGCCACGATACGCAAACGCCGTATCACGCTCCTGGAACGCCACGGCCGGAACCGTATTCGCCGCCGCCAATGCCGCTCTACAACCCGCCGTCGGGAACTCCATACGGCGGCGGGTACGGCGGTGCATCCGGTGCTGGAGGGTACGCGGGCTACAGCGGAAATGGCGGCGGATTCTGGCTCGTCGCATTCGTGATCTTTTTCTGGGCGGTTCCGCACACGCTTCCGCTGCTCGTGGTGCTGTATCCACTCGTCGCCGCAATCGAGATTGGAGCGGCTCGCGGAGCGTTCCTTCTCGTCGGCAAGCTCGATGTTGGAGTAGCGAGCACGACGCAGATCGCGATTGCTGCGGTTACGAGTCTGGTGTTGCTCTGGCCGTTATCTCGCGCTGAGCAGCGCCTCGCAAACGTTCGCGCGTATCGCGTGCTGCGACACATCGTGCGGCTCGCGCTCATGGGTGTGCTCGTGTATCGCATGACGATCAACATGCCGGGCGTCGCGCCACTACCTCCGTGGATGCACCCGCTGCGTGGGGTGTTCCGGAGTCCGCAGCAACTCGCGGTCACGGTCGGTGCGGTCGTCGTCTGGCACTTTCTGCTGATTGCGGGGGGCATGCAAACGGCGTGGCATTGAGCGCTCGAGGTCGTTCGCCTGCGACGCGCCTGAATCGAGAAATCTCGATATGCCGACGACATACAAGGAGTATCTCACGCAGCACGCGATCCTCAGCGGCGAGCGCGACGCAGCTGAGAAGCATTTCGTGGAGTGTCGCGCGTTGTCCAGCGAAGCGGTGGCGCTGAACAAGATTGCGGAGCGCAATCTGGATTCGGCGAGCGAGGAGACGAGGGCAGAGCGACGAAGTGAATACGGCGCGAGCTGTGATCGCGTAAATACCACTTCGAGCAATCTGTACGAGAGCTCCGTGCAACTCGACAGTGCGCAGGGCGAGCTCACCTCATACGAGAAGAAACACCCGACGCTCGATGCGGCGCGACAGGACGGCATCGATGCATCCGATCCTGCCGCTCCGTCAACGGACTATGGCTCGCGACTCTTCGGAGGCGAGACGCAGACGAAGTGGGGAGAGGCGGTCGAGAAAGTCGTGGCGGCAGGCGGAATCGCCGCGCACCTCACGACGGCCGTCCCTGAGGCGAATCAGGAATTGTTGGGCCAACAACCTCTTACGGAGCACGTCGGCTCCGCGGTGGCCGGGTCGACAATCAGTCTCGACTCGAATTCGACGGTTCCGCTTCGACCCGAAAGCGAGGTGAGTGCGACCCTTCCCGAGAAGGAAGGCAAGGCCCCGGAGAAACCGAATCTCGACGATCCGATAGGCGACATCGGCGATCAGAACAAAATCACCTCTCCAAGTGATCTCAAGGAGAAGTACAAGCAGTTGGGCAATGACGCCGACAAAGCGAACAAGGCCGATGACATGACTCCCAAGCCACAGGCATCGGCGACCTACGACACCGGCGCCGAATTTCGAACGCAGCCCTCATGGCCCGATCCCGACAGATCTGCCGCGGCGATCGCATCACAGCCCGCGCAGGCTCCGGCGAACGACAACCAACCCCAACCACGAGAGCCCTCGGTCGTCGCGCAATCGCAGCAGACGATGGAGAGGCCAGCGGGCGGCGGCATGCCGGATCCCGATCCCCCCGCGCGCGCGATCGCGACGCAGCCGCCTCCGGCGAACGACAACAATCCGCGATCCCCAGCGAACGACAACGATCCAGGTCTCTGACGCTGGAGCAACCTTCACGGCTCACCGTTGCTCGAGTCGCCGAATCGCACTACTTCGTGTTCGTGAGCTCCGCGCGAAATCTCTGCGCCATTCCCGGCTGGCCGAGTGAGTCGTACTCGATCGCGAGATCCTCACGCGCGGTTTGAATCCACGTCACCGACGAACTGGCTTTCTTCATCACGATTTCATATCCCGCGCGACTCTGTCGCTCCGCCTCCGCGAATCGCTTCTCCTGCACGAGCACGTGTCCGAGTCGCACGAGCCCAATTCCCGCGAGAGGATGATCCGCCGGCAGCGTCGCCCCGAATCGTGTCAACGCCTCCTTCAGGAGTTGCTCGGCGCGTTGATAGTCCTTCCTCTGCAGGTAGACTCCGGACAGATTCGATAGCGCCACGCCAATCAGGTAGTGCTTGTCCGCGTATACGGTGCGGTAGATCGATTCCATCCGCCGAAAGAATGTTTCGGCCGAGTCGAGCTTGCCCTGCGACAGCGCCACCTTTCCGAGCTCGTTGAGCGTCGACGCCACGCGCGGATGCACCCGACCATACACGCGCTCCTGGATCACGAGCGCCTGCTCGAGCATGGCGGCCGCGTCCGCGTATTTTTCCTGACGCACGAGCGCGCGACCCAGTATGGTCATCGCCGAAGCCGTTTCCTGGTGGTTCATCCCGTACCACCCTTCCGTGATGTCCAGCCCTTCGCGATCGAAGCGCTCGGCTTCCGCGTAGTGCCCCAGCTCCAGTTGAATCGCGCCGAGGTTGATCAGATCGTCCGCGACGTGCGGATGCCGCTCGCCGTAGAGCGTGCGATCCATCGCGAGCACTTTCCGGTTCAGCGAATCGGAAATGGCGTAGTGACCGGCGTAGAAGTGGGAGTTCGCCAGCTCGGTCATGCTCGCGGACAGCTCGTGCGTTGGCTTTCCCCGGACTCAAGCCGCACCGTCTCCTCCAACACGGTGATCGCCTGGTCGTACGCGCCTCGGTCCTCGAGCAGCTGGCCAAGCGCGGTCGTCGCCGCCAACACAGCCGGATCCTGTGGTGACAGGCGGCGCTTGCTCATCGCGAGTCCCTCGCGGATCAGCCGTTCCGCCTCGGCATACTGTGCCTGGCTGTCGCGCAGCGAGCCGAGCGCGACCAGGCTCGCGGCGACATCGGGATTATCGGGACCCAGCAGCGACTTGCGCTCATCGAGCGCGAATCGAAGGAGAGAATCCGCGCGGCCAAGGTTGCCGAGCTTCTGATAGATGCTGCCGAGGGTCACGAACAGCTCCGCCTGCGTGGCGGGATCTCGATCGAGGCTCTTCGCCTCTTTCACTCCGCGATCGATGAGCGTTACGACACGGAGGCTGTCGGCGGGACCGGCGTCCGCATCACCGCCCTCGAACAGCGTCAGCATGAAGCGCTGAATGCGCTGCGTTCGGGCCGACTCCGCGATCGCAGCATTGCGGGCGATCGTGAGTCGCGCCGTGTAGAACGCGACGAGAGCCACGACCGCCACGAGCGCCACGGATGCGGCGGAGAGCGGTCGCCAGTTCCGCCGCGCGAACTTGCCCAGCCTGTACCGAGCGCTGTCTGGCCGCGCCTCGAGGGGCTCGCCCTTGAGGTAGTGGTCTATATCGCGCGTGAGCGCTTCGACGGAGCGGTATCGTCGCTGCGGATCCTTGTGCATCGCGCGCAGGCAGAGCACGTCGAGGTCCGCCCAGGCAGCCTTGCTCACCGACGGAATGCGCGCATCCGCGCTGGACACGGCGGCGATACGCCGCGCGACCGCCGACGGTTTTACCGGTTCGTGTCCGACGATGATCGCTTCCGCCTCGGCCGGAGACCGATGGGCGAGATCGAACGGCAGTCGCCCCGCCAACAGCTCGTAGAGCACGACGCCAAGCGAGTAGACGTCGGTGTGGATACCCGCGGCACCGCCGCGCATCTGCTCCGGCGCCGCGTACGCTGGCGTCATCAGCCGCAAGCTCGTCATCGTCGGATTCGCTGGCGGCTCGAGCGTCTCGAGCTGCTTCGAGATGCCGAAATCGAGCAGTTTCACCGTGCCGTCGTGACTGACGAAGATGTTCGACGGTTTGAGATCGCGATGGATGATGGGATGCCGATGCGCGTGCTGCACCGCCTCGCACACCGCGCGGAACAAAGTCAGGCGCTCGCGGATCGTGGAGGCGTGAGTGGGCAGTAATCCGTGAGTGCCACGCCCTCCACGTACTCCATCACGAACCACGGCGTCCCGTCGGCCAGGGTGTCAGCGTCGTAGAGACGCGCGATCGACGGATGATTGAGCTGGGCGAGCGTCCGCTGCTCGTTGGCGAATCGTTCGCGGCGTGCGGGCGACAGCCACGCGTCGCGCAGGATCTTGATCGCGGCGAAGCTCCCGAGATCCTCGCGCTCGGCGAGATACACGACGCCCATACCGCCCTCGCCGAGCATCCGCTTCACGCGGTAGTGGCCGAACTCCTCCAGTGGAAGGGCGGCGCATTTCCTGTCGCCGAGCAGCTGCTGCGCGACGTGGCCGACGTCGCGATCCAGCATCGAATTCCCTCGCGCGTCCTCGTCGAGCATCGACAACACGTCGGCCATGAGTTCCGTATCGGAGCCGCACGCCTCCTCGACGAACGCGCGCCGCGCGGGCTCCGTGAGATCGCTCGCGCCGTGGAACACGTATTGGATTCGTTCCCAACGCGCTGGGTCCATTCTCGTCCCGTGCTCGTTCGCGAAAAAAGTCGCGTGTCTCGGGCGTTCGCCTACTGCGCTTTGTGAAGCTCGTGCGCCAGCCATGCCTTGGCGGCGCGCCAGTCGCGAACGATCGTGGCTTCCGATACCTCGAGAAGCTGCGCCGTCTCATGCAATGTCGAGTCCGCCGAAGAACCGGCTCTCCACAATCATCGCCTGGCGCGGGTGCAAGAGCCGGAGCTCGTCGAGCGCCGCGTCGAGCGCGAGAAACTCATCGGCGTGAGTCGCGGTTGCGGAGATCGAGTCGTCAAATGTCACGACGGCCATTCCGCCGCCCCGCTTCTCCGCCGAGTGCCGCCGCGCCGCTTCCACGAGCACCTGGCGCATGGCCCGGGCGGCGATGCGCTTGAAATGAAGGCGCGACGTCACCGCGAGCGGAGGAGAGCCCGCGAGCTTGAGCCAGGCCTCGTTCACGAGCGTAGTCGGACTGAGCGTTGCACCGGGATCGCTGCGTCGCACGCTCGACGCCAACCGGCGCAGCTCCTCGTAGGTCGCGCTGAAGAGTAGATCCAGCGCGTGCCGGTCTCCCGCGATCTCTCCCGGGTACCCGACGCTCAACCTCTCTGCCTCTCGAGTTCCTTCCGCCATGACGGGTTTACCCGCGCGTTTGCGCAATGCAATGCAGCACCGCAAGGCATCAGATCAGGACGAATCGCCGGAGGATGTGCCTCATCCGGGCGCATCACGCTAACACCAGACCGGCAGGGAGTGCAACGGCTCGTAGTCGGGGATTGCATCCGACGATTCAGCGCAGTCGCAGTGGGAAATCGGGATCAGGCGATTCGAACTCACATACCCCGGAGAAGGTACATGAACGTGAATCTCACCAAATTCAGCCTGGCGGACACGTCTCCCCAGCAGGTACTCGGCGTGCTGAAAACGACGGGGTCGACCGATCCGGATGTCCTGTTCGCCGCCAAGGAAGAGTTCGGCTCGACCTTTGCGACGCAACGCTTTCAGGGAATGGGACTGCTCGTGGTCGGGGCGCTCTCGTCGATCACGATCATCCTCGCGATTATCGGCGTTCCCGTCGCGATCTTCGGCTGGTGGCTGTGGCGGAAGGGCGTGAGAAACGTCGCGACGGTTGAGGCCGCCTACGCTGGCTACCTCGAGTCGATCCGTGCTGGCGGCGTCATGGTTGCTTCGTGAAGGATTCCAGGCATCGGAAACGGTCACGACCAATGTGAGCTTTCCTGATTAACGGCCTTGTGCGATAAGCCGTTACAGGTCGTACAAAGTGTTGCGTGGGGGGGCAAATCTACCATAATCGAACGCGCGAGTTTGCCGAAATCGCCGTTCGGAACTGCCTGGGCACCGAATCACTCGCTCGTACCTGGAAGCTGCATGCTGTCGACATTCGGGGATGCTGGCGCTATCGACTCGCCAGCAGTTAATAACACTCGCGCCGTTACCGCGGAACCCGCGGCAGCCGACGCCGAGCGCGCGCGCCTGGAAGGGGCAGTTGCCGGCAGGTACCGCATCGATGCGCTCATCGGGCGCGGCCTTTTCAGCACGGTGTTTCGTGCGACCGAGATTCGTGGCGCGGCCGAGGTAGCGATCAAGCTGCTCGACGCCGGAGTGCGCATCACTCCGGAAATACTGGAGCACATCGAAGCCGGACAGCGTGCCTGCGCTGCACTCGGCGACGAGGGCGTGGTTGCCGCCTCCTCTGCCGAGCAGCACGAGTCGGCGACCTTCCTGGTAATGTCGCTGATGCACGGCGGCAGCTTGACCGAGGTGCTTCGCTCGCGTGGACCGCTGCCGCTGCGCGAAGTGGTCGACACCGTGAGGGAGGTTGCCGCGACGCTCGACCGACTTCATGCCGCCGGGATCACGCACCGTGGATTGACTCCGGGAAGCATTCTGTTCAGCATCACCGACATCTCGGAGATCTTCGTCACATTCGCAGAGCCGGACGTGGTCGGGCTTTCTGCGATCGCGGGGCTTCTGGAGCCGGTCGGGCGGGGAGAGCCCCATGGTCTGCACGTGCGCCTCGCAGACCCTGCGGACGCGCCCATTGTTATACGCGTACCGATCGCGCCCGGACTGGTGGCCGACGTCGGTGTCGCCTCGTATGAACGAATGGAGCCTCATCGCAGCTACAGCCTGCTTTCCGGCGTTGGCAGTCTTGCTCTCGACGGCGAGCGCGAACTCGAGCTCACACCGGGCGCGGAGATCGAGTTCGAGCTTTGTGCCGGGCCGGTACGGATCGACGTCGCGTGGGTGATGGCTGAGGCGGCACATCAGCGCGCTCTGGCCTCCGGAAGACTCGAGCCGATGCTCTCGGAGGCGCCGTGACACGCCATTCGCGGTCGCGCCGGCATTGCCTCGCCGCTGCTGTAGACGCCCGCGCGACGACGATCAGGCGAAGGTCAACCCGGGTCCGGGTGACAGCGACCCCGTCATTTCAGAGAGAAACCGGCATAGCCCTCGCCCTTGGGCGAAGAGAGGAGTGACATGTCAGGTGTCGCCGAAGGTGCAATCACGAACCCATCGACGGATCAGCTGCTCGACGCGTACCGCGTCATGGCTACCATTCGCCAGTTCGAGGAGCGGCTCCACGTCGAGTTCGCCACAGGCGAGATTCCTGGATTCGTCCACCTGTATGCGGGCGAGGAAGCCATTGCAGCCGGGGTCATCGCACACCTCCACGACGACGACTACATCGCGTCGACGCACCGAGGGCACGGCCATGCGATCGCGAAGGGCTGTGACGTAATGGCCATGATGGCCGAGATCTATGGAAAAGAATCTGGTCTTTGCCGGGGCAAGGGCGGGTCCATGCACATCGCCGACGTCGACAAGGGCATGCTCGGCGCCAACGGGATCGTTGGAGCCGCCCCTCCGTTGATTTGTGGGGTGGGGCTCTCGGCGAAGATTCGAGGCACGAATCAGGTGGGAGTCGCGTTTACCGGCGATGGTGGGTCAAATCAAGGGACATTTCTCGAGAGCCTGAACCTCGCCGGTGTCTGGGACCTTCCGGTCGTATTCATTGTCGAAAATAACGGTTACGCCGAGGCGACCTCCACGAACTATCATCAACAAGGCATTGATGTCGCCAAACGTGCTGACGGGTTTGGCATTCCGGGAGTGGTAGTCGACGGCCACGACTTCTTCGAGGTCTATGAAGTGGCCGGAGAGGCCATCGAGCGAGCCCGTGCAGGCGGCGGCCCGACGCTTGTGGAAGCCAAGGTGAATCGGTACTACGGCCACTTTGAGGGCGACGCCCAGGCCTACCGCGCGGAGAACGAGGTAGAAGCCGTACGCGCCGATCGCGATTGCCTTACCGGCTTTCGTAAACGCGTTACGGAGCACGGCCTCGTTGACGTCTCCGAACTCGACGAGATCGACCGTCGAACGACCGAATTGATTGACAAAGCTGTAACACAGGCGCACACGGACACCGAGCCGGCTGAAGCTGCCCTTCTAACCGACGTATACGTCTCCTACTAGTAGACAACCCATCGCAATTGAGACGATCCGAGCCGCGACACAAGGAGAGCTGAGATGCGTAAGATCACATTCATGCAAGCGATCAACGAGGCGCTCCTTCAAGAGATGGCTCGCGATCCGACCGTGTGCATTTTCGGTGAGGACGTGGTCGGCGGTGCCGGGGCAGCCGGAGTGATGGACGCGTGGGGCGGCGTCATGGGTCTTACGAAAGGCATTTATGAGAAGTATCCAGATCGGATCATGGATACACCGATCAGTGAGTCTGCATTCATTGGTGCGGCCGTCGGAGGTGCGGCCTCAGGCTTGCGCCCTGTGGCCGAGCTGATGTTCGTAGACTTCATGGGAGTCTGTTTCGATCAGATCTTCAACCAGGCTGCGAAACTTCGGTATATGTTCGGCGGAAAAGCCAAGGTTCCGCTCGTAATTCGCACGATGTGGGGGGCTGGAATTCGGGCAGCGGCGCAGCACTCTCAGTCGCTCTATCCGATCTTCACGCATATCCCGGGCCTCAAAGTCGTCGTCCCATCGAGCCCTTACGACGCGAAGGGCCTGCTGATCCAGGCGATTCGGGACGATGATCCGGTCATGTTCTTTGAGCACAAGGTGCTCTACACGATGGTAGGCGATGTTCCGGAGGAGATGTACACCATCCCGTTTGGCGAGGCAAACATCGTCCGAGAAGGGTCCGATGTAACGATTGTGGCGATCGGGCGCATGGTGGGGATGGCAGAGGAGGCTGCACGCACGTTGGCTGGCGAAGGAATCGAGTGCGAAATCATTGACCCGCGTACGATCTCTCCGCTCGACGAGGAGACCATCTTCGAGTCGGTCGAGAATACTGGGCACCTCGTCGTGGTCGACGAGGCGTATCCGCGTTGCTCCATCGCGTCCGATATCGCTGCACTCGTGTCGCAGGACTGCTTTTCATCTCTCAAGGCAGGACCGAAGATGGTGACCGCGCCACACGCTCCGGTGCCCTTTGCAGCGAACCTCGAGGACATGTACGTGCCTCAAGCGAGCAAGATTGCGGCGGCCGTGCGCGACGTCGTTCGCTCAGGCATGCAGGTTGCGTCGTGAGTTTCGAGTTGATCACGAAGTTGACGATGCCGAAGTGGGGGCTGTCGATGCGGGAGGGCGTGCTCGTCGAATGGCTAGTTGAGCAGGGAGCAGAACTCCAGCTTGGGAGTGATGTCGCAGAGGTCGAGACCGAGAAGATAAATGGCATTGTCGAGTCTCCCGTGACGGGAAAGCTTCGTCGGCTCGTCGGCAAGGTCGGAGAGACGATGCCGGTCGGTTCTCTGCTCGGAGTGATCGCGGACGATTCAGTACCCGATGCCGAGATCGACGCGTACATCGAAGAGTTCCACTCAAGCTTCGTGCTCGAGGAAGCCGAAGAAGATTCGAGTCCGACAAGTCTGTCGGTTGAAGTCGGCGGCCGGTCGCTACGTTACGCCCGGTACGGCGGGGGCGACGAAACGCTTGTGCTACTGCACGGGTTCGGTGGCGACCTCAACAACTGGCTATTCAACGTCGATGCCCTCTCGACGGGGCGGACGGTGCTGGCACTCGACCTGCCGGGGCACGGTGGATCGAGCAAGGAGATCGATGACGGGTCGATCGATGAATTTGTTACGGCGCTTCGCGGGTTTCTCGACACCGTCGGCGGCACCGAGCGGGTACATCTAACCGGTCACTCGTTGGGGGGGGCTGTCGCCGGCGCTTTTGCAGTTGAGCATCCCCAGCGGGTCGCTTCGTTGACTCTGATCGGGAGCGCGGGGTTCGGCGAGGAGATCGACGGCGAATTCATTGAGGGTTTCATCAACGCAACAACTCGTCGCGAGTTGAAGCCTCATCTCGAGCGACTTTTCGCCGATGACTCTGTCGTGACCCGCCAGCTTGTCGACGACGTGCTGAAGTTCAAGCGCATCGACGGCGCCAATCAAGCGTTGCGCACGATCGCCGACGCCGCCTTCCCGGCGGGGCGTCAGGCGGTCCGGATCGACGAGATCTCCCGGTCGATACCGACGCTCGTGATCTGGGGGAGAGAAGATCGAATTATTCCGCCGTCGCACGCCGCCGCGGCACCGGAGCATGCGCGGGTTGAGTTGCTGGAAAGACAAGGGCATTCGCCGCATATGGAGGCGTCGGGTGAGGTCAACCGCTTAATCGAGGCGCTCATCAGTAGCCACAGTTCGCCGGCGTAAGGCACTCTCGGGCTGGAGCGCGGACACGACGAGTCGCGAGCGCCCTCCCACCTGACCGTCATCTCAACGGAGCCGGACGCAACTCATGCGCCTTCGCAGGTCTCGGCAAGGAAGGCCATCCGGCGCCTGGACGCCGACCGGCCCCCACGCGATGACGCGACCTCGAGCCTCCATCCCGGTCCTCGTGCCGCTTAGAAGATCCGGACTGCGACCTCGGCGGGCGCCCCGAGGAGATCCCCGATCAGCGGGTCAAGCTTTACGAGCGTTATCGAAGCGCCGGCCATCTCGAGCGAGGTGCAGTACTCGCCTACGTAGGATCGCTTGATCGTCATCCCCCGGCCGCTCAGCTGCGCGTGGACCGCACCGTAGAGGAGATAGAGCTCCGATAGGGGGGTTCCTCCTAGTCCATTGACCATGACCGCGAGCTCGTCCCCCTCGACGTAGGGGAGGTCGCCGACGATGGCGTCGAGTAGTTCGGCTACCAACTCGTTGGCCGATCGGATCTTCTCGCGGCGCCGTCCCGGTTCGCCGTGGATACCGACACCGACCTCGATCTCGTCGTCTCCGAGCTCAAACAGCGGCGATCCCTTGGCCGGTGGAGTGCAAGAGCTGAGAGCGAGTCCCATAGTGCGTGTGACTCCGTTGACACGCTGTCCTAGCTCGACAAGCTCTTCGAGGTCGGCGCCTCGCTCGGCTGCCGCGCCGATCGCCTTGGTTACAAAGAAGTTACCCGCGACTCCGCGACGGCCGACCGTGAACGTCGAGTCGTTGACGGCGACGTCATCGTCGACGATGACGACGCCGATCTTGTGACCGTCGGCCTCCGCGAGTTCCCTCGCCATATCGAAGGCCATGCGATCGCCCGTGTAGTTATTGACAATGTAGAGGACGCCTTTCGCGCTCGCGAGCAACTTCGTCGTTTCGTACACGTAGTCGGCGGGCGGAGCGGCGAAGACGTCACCCGGGCACGCGGCGTCGAGCATTCCCGGTCCCACCGACATGGCGTGTGCAGGCTCGTGTCCAGAGCCTGACCCCTGAATGATCGAGACCTTGTCATCTCTGGGGGCATCCGCGCGCATGATCAGGTTGTAGGCTGGCACGTACCGGAGCCGCCCTGGATTGGCCAGGGCAACGCCCTCGAGCATCTCGGCGACGAACTGCTGGGGATCGTTGACGAATTTCTTCACGGGGCCCTTTCGTTCTATGTGATTTCAGGTGGTGATCTCGGCCACGGTGTCGCTGAGAGCGTCGAACATCAGGGCCACCGCGACCGCTCCGGCATCGACAGACTCTCGGCTGCGCTCGCCCGTATAAGCCGCCCGGCCTCGCTTGGCCAGCATCCCTCTGGTCGCCTCGGCGGCTGCCCGAGCTGTTCTCGCTGCAGCCGCGACGGCATCGGCAGGCCCGTCGTCGGCGTCGATGCGCTCTGCGAGCCGCTCGACGGCCGGCACGAGAGCATCGAGGAGGGTCTTGTCGCCGACGTCTGCGCCCCCGCGTGCCTTGATGCCATCGATCGCGGCGCGCAATGCAACGACGACATCGCCGGCAGACGGCTCGGAGACATCTTTCAGTGCGACGCCCGCGCGAAGGAATGCCGTTCCCCAGATCGGGCCAGACGTGCCGCCCATTCGTCCGGAAAGGACGGTCGCGCTCTTGAGTAGGAGGCCCGAGACGTCGCGGTACTCGAGTTCGCTCCACGCCTCGAGGAGCTTCTCGAAACCGCGAGCGAGCGAATACCCGAAATCCCCGTCGCCCACCACCGAATCGAGCTCGCAAAAGTAGGCCTCGTTTTCGATCGCGACCTCCGCGATCCGGCGCACGAGTATCTGCCCGGCGAGCAAGCTCGAGTCGCTCATCGGTACGGCTCCGTGACGGGCGCCAGGATCGCCATGAGGTCCTCGAGAGTCACGTATTCGCCGGGCGAGGCATGTGATCGGTTCGCGATGACCTGGATCGGCACATCCGGATCGCCAAGGCTTGTGACCACGAGTGCAGCCTCAGAGAAATCGTCGTCGCTTGTGTACCCACTCACGGTTATCAAGCACTTAAGTCCGGCTCCCCGCGCCGCGAGCAAGCCGTTCGCCGAGTCTTCGATCACGAGCGTGTCGAACGGCGAACTTCCGAGTCTCGCCATCGCAAGCTTGTAGATCTCGGGATCCGGCTTCTTCGCCGTGACGATGTCCCCCGCGAAGACGGCGAAGCGCCCGACTTGCTCGGCCAGCAACACATGCTCGAGCACCGCGCGAACAGACTCCTCCGCCGAGGTCGAGGCGACCGCGAGCGTCCACCCCGCGTCGAGGGCGGAGTCAACGATGCGGCGGATTCCCGGCCGTGCGGGAAGTCGCCCTTCCGTGACGATTCGCTTGTAGATCGCAGTCTTCCGTTCGTGGAAGTGTCTCAGCCAATCTCGTTGTCCCTCTGGGCTCGCGGGAAGTCCGTTCTCGACCACGAACGACCGGGTCAGCAGGCTGCCGACGCGCTCCTTGCCTCCCCCGATGCGGAGCTTCTTGCCGTATTCCCGCTCGGACCAGCACAACGGAAGACCGAACTCGGCGAAGGCCTCGTTGAAGGCCTGGAGGTGTCCGTACCGCTCCGTATCGGCGAGGACGCCATCGCAATCGAACACGATTGTGGTCACGGAGCCCCCCCTTGAGCCGCGACGATGCCCCTAGCCTTTCCATTCGAGCCGAAGAGTTTGATGTGGTTTACGGCGACGGTTTTGACCGCCTCCTTGACGTGTTCGAACATCGACGCTGGATCGTTGCGACCCACGTTGGCCTCGAGGTAGGCCCGGTTGCTTTCGACAAACGCCACCTTCAGCGCCGTCGAGATGTTGACCTTTGCGCAGCCTCGCGCGATCAGATCGTGGAACTGCGTTCCGCTGAGGCCCGTGCCGCCGTGGAGGACCATCGGGATCCGCGTGCAGGCAACGAGTTCGCTGACGCGTTCGGGCATCAGCAGGGGCTGGTTCAGATAGAGGCCGTGCGCGGTACCGATCGCAGGCGCGAAGCAGTACACCCCTGTCTCCCGGATGAAGGTTGCCGAGACCTCGGTCGGATGGACAGTCGGGCCGTCGTCCGAGCCGATGTCGTCCTCGACGCCGAGGACGGTCTCGAGTTCCCCTTCCACCAGGGCGCCGAAGCTTCGGGCCTCTTCGACGACCTCGCGCGTCTCACGGAGGTTCTCGGCGACGTCCAGGTGCGACCCGTCGAAGAGCACCGAGTTCCACCCTGCCTCCAGGCAGGTGGAAATCCACTCGCGAGAGGGGCAATGGTCGAGATGAAGCGAAACCGGGACTGGGACAGCTTCGGCGAATGCTTGGAACATGCGCGCTAGCGGTCGAGCACCGACGACCTTCACTGTCTTCAACGATGTCTGGAGAATCACTGGAGATTCGAGCTCGACCGCTGCTGCGAGTACCGCATCGATCGTCAGGTCGTTGACGATGTTGAAGGCCGCAACGCCATAGCCACCGGCGAACGCAGGATCCAGGATCCTGTCCAGCGGCGCGACGGCCATCTACGACCGGGTTTCGCGACGTCGAGTCATCCGACCGTATCGTGCGCACTCCGACGCGAGTCAAGTGCGGGGCGCACAGCATGCGCGCGCGGAGTTCGTGTGGGCAGTGGCCGGCCATTGAAGCTCGTGGCGCTGCGGCCGTCAGTTGTCTCCCCGCGTGCGGGCGGCTTGTCGACGAGCGGGCATCGCTCGACTTCGGTGCGCGCCAGGCCGACCTCCTCGACGCCCAGATCGCTAAACAGGTGGCCGATCGGTACGAACTGCTTCCCCTGGACGATCCTTGGCGTCGATCGTGGTACGCCGCGGCGAAGGTCATGGTCTCGAGCGGGGAGATGTCGACCGGGAGAATCCTCCAGCCGGCCGCGTTCCGCCCGGAAGGCGCTCAAGTATGGCAGGTCAAACTCCGGAGGCGGTGCGTGTGTTGTGGAAGTGCTGATGGTCATCGCGCTCACACTCCAGCGGCTCCTCCGTGACGCCAAAGGTCTCGACCGGACTCCTTATAACAGATTTGATGACGCGCCAACTCGTGATTCGGGTTCCTGCCTCAACTCGGAAAGGGAGATCCCAAGGTAGGTGGACGGACCGGTTGACACGTGCGGAGATCGGGTGCTAGTGACACCGTTGCGCTGCTTGCTGCGTGAAGCTGATCGGCGGCGACCGACGCCCGTGAGTCTCCCGAGGGCGCGATTGCTCTCCCGGGATGGCTGCAGTCAGCGCGGCATCGGTATCTCCTGAACCTGTGCGCAGAGCTCAATGGCGAGGGCTCGTAAGGAGTGAATTCGCGAGCTCTTGTTGGCGCGAAACCGAATCTGTTATAAGGAGTCCTGTCAAGACCTTTGACGAACCCGGAGGTCCGACATATGTGCGCCATGTCCATCGACACTAACGCGACGCGCGTTCTGCTCCCCGAGTTCGACCGCCGCTACCCGGTTGCTGTCCGTGGAGACGGGGTCTGGCTCGAGGACTCTGCCGGCCGGCGTTACCTCGACGCGATGAGCGGCGGCTCGATGGCTGCCACGCTGGGCTACGGGCGACGGGACATCATCGAGACGGCGCGCCGTCAGGCGGCCCGGCTCGCGTACGTTCACAACGAGCGGCTGACGAATCCCCTCCAGGAGCAATTCGCCCAGGAACTTTGCGAGGTCGCGCCGCCAGGCTTCGCCCGCGTACGGTTCGTGACAGGCGGCGCGGAAGCCAACGAGATGGCGATTCGCTTCGCCCGCGCGTACCACGTCGAGCGGGGCGAGCCCGATCGTTGGCAGGTCATTTCGCAGGCACAGGCCTATCACGGCCCGACGATGCTGACACTCGCGCTCACGGGTCGGCCGGGCCTGCAGGGCCCCCTCGGCCCCTACCTCGCGAGGCACCTCCATATTCCGCCGAGCACCCGGTGGCTTGACCCCACCGGCCAGGCGGCGCTCGACGCGCTCGACCTGGCCCTCGAGGAGGCTGGGCCGAAGAACGTGGCGGCCTTCTTCTGCGAGCCGATCAGCGCGGCTGCGCTGCCGGCACACTCCCCGCCGACACTTTTCTGGGAGGGGCTCGAGGAGCGCCGCCGGCGGCACGGGTTCCTCGTCTGCTTCGACGAGATCGTGACCGGCATGGGGCGCGTGGGTAGCTGGTTCGCGGGCTGCGAGACTCCGATCGTCCCGGATCTGATCGCGACCGCGAAGGGGCTGGGCGCGGGGTACGCGCCGATCGGCGCGTCATCGTGGCGGACCACGTCTACGAGGCGGTCGCGAACGGGTCGCGCAAGTTCACGCTCGGGCACACCTGGGACGGGGCGCCGCTCCCGTGCGCGGTCGGACTCGCCGTCCTGGATGTCATTCGTACGAGGGGCTCGTCGAACGCGTGCGCGGACGGGGAGCGCGGCTCCGCTCCGAGCTCGACGACGCGCTGGCCGGGATCGCCATCGTGGCCGAGGTGCGCGGTCATGGCTTTCTCCTCGGCGTCGACTATGTGGACCCGCGCGACGATGGCGCCTTTCTTCCGCGCCGTCTCCGCGTCGCCGGCCGGATCGACGAGGTCGCGCTCGAACGGGGTCTCATGATCCTCTCGACCCAGCCGACGCGCGACGGAATGGCGGGCGACCAGAGCCTGTTCGCGCCTCCCTTCACGACGACGCGACGAGGAGCTCGAAGAGATGGTCTCCCGCTTCGCGGACACGGTGCGGCACGTCTCAGCGGACGTCGAGCCCGAGCTCGTCAACCTCGGTTCCGTCGCTGCCGCGGAGGGAACCGGTAGGCGTGGGCGACAGCGGAGCCTTCCGGGCGCTTGTGGTCGAGCACGAGAGGGCAACGCCCGGCGGCAGGGTCTTCGACTGGCTCGAGGATCATGGGGCCGAGGTGGACGAGCTCCGGATCGACGTCGATGGCCGCGAGATCGACGTCGCCGACTACTCGCTGCTGGTGTCGCTCGGATCGGAGTTCGCTCCGTATCGACGACCACGTTCCGTGGATCCCGCGTGAGGTGGAGCTGCTCCGCCGGCCCACGCGAACGGCGTCTCGGTACTCGGCATCTGCTTCGGAGGGCAGCTGCTGGCGCGCGCGCTGGGCCGAACGTCCATCGCGCCGAGGGTCCGAGATCGGCTGGCTACCGGTCCGGTCCCCCGACCCCGCGCTCGTCCCGGACGGCCCGTGGTTTCAGTGGCATTTCGACACCTTCGACTTCCCCCGGCGCGGCTGCTCGCGGAGACGGCCATCGGCCCGCAGGCGTACATCGTCGGACGGAGCATGGGCGTCCAGTTCCACCCCGAGGTGACGCCGGAGATCATGGAGGACTGGGTTCGCGTCTACCGGCACGAGCTCGACGAGGAGGGCGTCGATCCCGACGGCTGCTCGAGGAGACGTGCGAGCGCGCGGATACCTCATGGGCGCGTCACGTGCGCTCTTCGACGCGTTCCTCGGTAGGGTCGCCGGGCTTGGGGAGAGCGCCTGATGGCGTCCGCAGGCTCGAGCCGGAACACGGGCCAACTAAACAACACGCTCGGCTTGCTTTCGGACACGGACACATGGCTCTCCCGCCTCTACAAGCAGCATCACGGCGTCTACAGGGGAATCGAGGCAGGCGACGATGACGCGGTAGAGGCGTTCGCCCGCGGCCACCTCAGGCGCAGCAACACGCGCATCTGTGCCCTGATGACCTCAATCCAGCGCCAGAGGGTGGCGGCGGTCAGATGACGGCGGACGCCGAGATGCGGGCCGCCGAGACGAACGTCTTCCCGCGGCTGCTCGATCTCGCCTACCCGAACATCGAGCGCGGCGAGGGCGTGCGGCTTTTCCTCGACCGACGGCCTCGAGGTCCTCGATGCCTGCTCCGGCGGCGCGATGGTCGCGTGCCTCGGGCACGGCGTGACCGAGATCGTCGAGGCAGCGGCGCGAGCAGGCGCGAGCGGATCGCCTACGTCTACAACCATCACTTCACCAACGAGCCGCAGGAGCGCCTGGCCGCCCGCCTGATCGAGACCGCCGCGCCGGAGATGGCCCGGTGCGCTTCACCTCGGGCGGCTCGGAGGCCAACGAGACGGCGCTGCGGCTCGTCCGCCAGTACCACGTCGACCGCGGCGAGGCGCGAGCGCTGGCGGGTCATCACCCAGGCGCAGGCTTACCACGGCGCGCTGATGGGAGCTCTGGCGCTGACCGGGCGCCGAGCCTCCAGCGCCCTACGACGACTACCTGCCGCGCACTGCACCTGCCCCCGAGCACCTGGCGCTTCGACCCGACCGGCGAGGCAGCGCTGGAGGAGCTCGATCGGCTGCGTCGAGGAGGCCGGCCCCGAGACGATCGCCGCCTTCGTCTGCGAGCCGGTGAGCGCGGCGGCGCTGCCGGCTACTCGCCGCCCGACGCGTTCTGGCAGGGCCTCGCGGAGCGCCGCGAGCGCCACGGCTTCCTGATCTGCTTCGACGAGGTCGTCACCGGGATGGGGCGCACCGGCAGCTGGTTCGCCGCCCAGCAGCTGCCGATCGCGCCCGACATCGTCACCGGCGGCAAGGGCCTCGGCGCGGGCTACGTGCCGCTCGCCGCGACCTTCTGCCGCCGAGCATGTGTACGACGCGCTGGCGGCCGGCTCGCGCAACTTCGAGCACGGCCACACCTGGGACGGCGCGCCGCTGCCGTGCGCGGTCGGGCTGGCCGTGCTCGACTCCCTGATCGAGCATCGGCTGGTCGAGCGGGTGCGCGAACGCGGCCCGGGCCTGCGCGACGAGCTCGAGGCGGCAGTCGGCGGCTCGAGATCGTCGCGCGAGGTGCGGGGTCGCGGCTTCCTGCTCGGCGTCGAGCTCGTCGATCCGCGCGATGGCGAGTCCTTCCTGCCGGACGAGATCGACGCGGCCGAGCTCGTCGACCAGCTCGCCTACGAGCACGGCGTGCTCGTCACGTCGTCCCACGCCTCACCGGATCGGTTCGCGGGCGACCAGATGTTGCTGGCGCCGGCCTTCATGGCCGCGACGACGACCTGGCCGCGATGATCGCAGCGGTTTGCGGCGGCGCTCGCCGAGTCGGACTCGACGATCAAGAGCCGTCTCGCGCGCGGGGCGTCCGCACGATGAGGGCGGAGCTGCTCACCGCCGGGCGGCGCCCGGTGGCGACGACTTCGTCCTGCTCGGGATGCCCGACGTCAACGGCTCGATGAGGGGCAAGGCGCTGCGGCCGGACGGCCTTCGACGTCGGCGGTCGCGAGGAGCGGCGGTTGACCGACCTGCTGCTCGCCCTCGATCCGGCCGACACCCCGATCACCGACTATGAGCGTTTCGGGATCCGCTCCGGCGCCGGCGACCTCCTCGTGCGGCCCGAGCCCGAGACCCTCGCGAGCTCGACTGGCGGCCGGGTGGCGCATCTGCCTGGGCACGCCGTCGTGGCCCGACGGAGTCCCTGCGAGCTGTCCTCGCGCGAGGCCCTGCGTGGCGTGCTCGCGCAGACTCGACGAGCTCGGCTACGACGGCGCTGGCGGCGTTCGAGTACGAGTTCCGGCTTCGCGACGGCGAGGGTCGGCCGCTTTCGAGCGGGATCAGCTACAGCGTCTGCGAGGTGCTCCGCTTCGAGGAGTTCGTCGCCGGCTCGCGCCCGCGCTCGACGTGCTCGGCGTGGAGCTCTCGGCGGTCCACACCGAGGCCGGGCCAGGGCTGCTCGAGCTCAACATCGCCGCGCGCGAGGGCTGCAGGCGGCCGACGACGCCGTGTACATCAAGCTGGCGGTCAAGGAGGTCGCCGCGTCCCTCGGCCTGCAGGCGAGCTTCCTCGCCAAGACCAACCCGGGCGAGGAGGGCTCGAGCGGGCACGTCCACCTGTCGTGCTGGGCGAACGGCCAGAACGCGTTCGCGACCGCAGACCCCGCCTCGGAGTCTCCGCAGCCGTTCTCGGCCGCGATCGCCGGGATGCTCGATCACCTCCCCGCCGCCTCGCTGATGCTCAACCCCACGATCAACTCCTACAAGCGGCTGGTGCCGGGCTGGTTCGCCCCGGTCAACGTGAGCTGGGGGATCGAGAACCGCTCGGCGGCGGTGCGCGCCATCCGGTCCGAGCGGCCCGAGCGCTGCCGCATCGAGTGCCGGCGCCCGGGCGCCGACGCCAACCCGTATCTCGCCCTGGCGGCGCTGGTCGCCTCCGCGCGAGGGGATGCGGCGCAGTCGCCACGCCGCCGCCCGTGCTCGGGGACGCCTCCGAGCGGGGCGATCTGCCCGCGCTGCCAGGCTCGCTCGAGAGCGCGCTGCGGCCTTCGCCGCCGACGGCGTCCTGCGCCGCGGGTCGGAGAAACCTTCAGTGATTACTTCGCCGTGTCGCGGGAGTGGGAGCTCAAGGCCTGGCGCGACGCCGTCAGCGACTGGGAGCGTGCCCGCTACGGGAACGTCGTTTGAGCGCAACGAACGCGAGCCAGCCCGGGGCGGCTCTGGACATCTCGGACAGGAGGTAGCGATGGGTGATAGCCCGCAGCAGGTACCGACGGTGCCGGAGCTCGTTGCCGGTTGGCGTGAGCAGGGGATCCGCAACGTGCGGTTCGAGCTACCGGACATGCACGGCACGAGCCGCATCGAAGATCATCCCGATCGAGCATGTCGCGTCGTACGCGGCGAGGGTCTCAACATGTACGGCGGGCACCGTCGTGCTCGACAGTCGCGCTCGGACGTCGTCGCCGGGACGCTCTACCACGAGGAGATCGGCTACGGCGACCAGCTGCTCGCCCCGGATCCCGAGACGGCGGCGATCGTCCCGTGGGCCGAGGCGACCGCGCGGTTGATCTGCGACGCGCATCTGGGGCGACGGCCGCCATCTCGAGGCCGCGCCGCGCCACGTGTTCCAGCGCGTCGCTCGAGCGCTGCCACGAGCTCGGGCTCGAGCCGTGCTCTGGGTTCGAGCCCGAGTTCTATCTCCTCGACCGGGACGGCAGCCGCTCTTCGACGGCTACCACATCTTCAACACGGTCCGGAACACCTACGTGCCCGCCGATCGACCGAGATCGTCGACGAGATGGCCGAGTTCGGGATCGACATCATCACCGCCAACTGCGAGTACGCGGGCTCGCAGTGGGAGATCAACTTCAGCCCGGGCGCCGGGATGGACGGCCCCGACGACGCGTTCACGTTCAAGAACGGCGTCAAGGAGCTCGCCCACGCGAGGGCCTGCTCGCGACGTTCATGTCGAAGCCGTTCGCCGACGGCGCCGGCTGCGGCGCCACAACCACATGGGCCTGTCGACCTCGACTCGGGCGAGAACGCTTCGGCGACGACCCGGACCGCGAGCGGGGCCTCTCCGAGCTCGGCCGCGGCGTTCATCGCCGGCCAGCTCCGCCACGCCCGCTCGATCTACGCGCTGCTCGCGCCGACCGTCAACTGCCTGAAGCGCCGCCGCACACACACGTTCAGCCCGACGAACGTCTCGTGGGGGATCGAGGATCGGTCGGCGCTGTCCGCGCATCAAGGGCGGCTCGCCGAAGAGCCGCCATATCGAGAACCGCGGCCCGACGGGGCTGTCGAACCCGTACCTCGTCGCCGCGGTCGCTGCTCGGCACCGGGCTGATGGGCATTCGCGAAGAGCTGGATCTCGAGCCGCCGGCCCACGCGCCCGCAGAGGAGGATTCGACCAGGGCTCCGCTGCCGCACACGCCAGAGGAGTCGCTCGCGCTGCTGGAGGGGGACGAGCGCATTGTCGAGCTGCTCGGCCACGAGTTCGTGACTGCGTACTGCGCCATGCGACGTCACGAGCTCGCCCGGTTCGCCGACCACGTCACCGACTGGGAGCTCGACGAATACCTCGAGCTCTACTGACCGCCGCGGCTCCGATCGTGATACCGCTCATTGGCATCACGACCTATGTCGCCCCCGCGCGTTGGAGCTACTGGGATCTCGAGGCTGCCCTGATCCCCGCGGACTACGTGAACGCCGTGGCGAGGGCCGGTGGCCAGCCTATCCTTCTGCCCCCTGTGATGATCGGGATCGATGAGACGCTTGACGCGCTCAACGCCCTCGTGTTCACAGGCGGGTCGGACCTCGATCCGGAGCTGTACGGTGCGGAGGCCCACCCAGAGACCTTCGGCGTGCACCGGGAACGCGACGACACGGAGCTCGCGCTGCTCCGAGGTGCGCTCGAGCGCGACCTGCCAATGCTCGGGATCTGTCGCGGCGTCCAGGTCATCAATGTGGGCTGCGGCGGAGACCTGCACCAGCATCTCCCCGATCGCGTCGGTCATGGAGGGCACAAACACGATCCGCCGGGGCGGTTTCTCGAGCACGACGTCGCCGTTGTCCCCGGCACGATGCTCAGTGCGATCCTCGGTGCGTCCGCGACGGTCAGGTCGCATCATCACCAGGGAATTGGAAGGCTCGGTGACGGACTCCTGGGCGTCGCCTATGCCGAGGACGGAACTCTGGAGGCGGTCGAAGCTCCAGGGCAGCGCTTCACCGTGGGGGTTCTGTGGCACCCCGAGGCGGGTACCGAGCCAGCGCTCTTCGAGCGGCTCGTTCAGGAGGCGCGAGACTACGGAAGCATGCGTTCCCCGGCCTGAAGCTCGGGGACATCTAAACGGTCCCGCACGACTGCAGAGTGTCGGCGGGAGCCCTCAGTTCAAGCTGGTCGTCGGTAGCGACGGCCTGGTCCGGCAAATGAGCGAAACCGCTGACGATGGCACACGAGCCTGGAACATCCAGTACAGCCAACTCGGCACCACACCCCCGATCTCGCCTCCCACCGGCCGCTGCTCCTCGTTCTGGACGACCTCCGGTGGGCCGGCCGCGCGACGCTCGATTTCCTGCGCCACCTTGCGGGCAGGCGCGCCTCGACACCGGTCCTCGTCGTCGCCACTGCCCGACCCGGCTCCGTCATCTCTTCACTCATGGATGAGCTCGAGGCGCCGCAGATCGACCTCGCCGCCCTCACGCTCCCGGAGACGGACGCGCTGCTCACCACTCTCGGTGAGGCGCGCGACGCCGAGGCGCTCGTGCGACGTACCGGCGACAACCCCCTTCTTCCTCGAGGCGCTGCTCGAGGCCGGCGCAGCAGAGGAGCTGCCGGCCGGCGTCGCCGAGCTCGTAGGCCGCGCGCGTCGGCTTGGCGAGCCGGTGCGCCGTCTGCTCGAGGCGGCGTCCGTGATGGGCCAGGAGCTCGACACGGGTCTCCTCGCCCGCATCTCCGGCCAGAGCCTCGACGAGATGCTCGATGCACTCGACGCCGCAGCCGCAGCACGGCTCCTAATGCCCGTGGCCGACGGCGCCGGCCGCGTCGGCTTCGCGCACGCGCTCGTGCGAGAGGCTCTCACGCAGACGCTCCCGTCCGCTCGCAGCACTCGGCTGCACGCTCAGGCACTGGCGGCGCTCCTTCCACCCGCGGAAGCCGGTTCGGAGGAAGCTCTCGTCGCCGTCCCGGGCCAGCCTCAACTTGACGCAAACTTGACGCAGTCGCGTAGACGACTCCGGTGATCGCCCGCAACGGGTCAGTCGTAGGGGGGCGCGACCGAGTAGTGCTCGCGACCGAAGATCAGGTCGGAATAGTTGCCGTCCTGCATCACGTCGCCGTAGTTCGATTGCAGCTGGGCTAGCACCTGCTCGTCAAGACTGATCCCCAGGCCCGGCGCGGAGCCGAGCTCGAGCCTGCCATCTCCTATTTTGAGCGGATCGGCGAGGAGTTCGTCGATGAAAGGATTGCCGGTCTGGTCGACCTCGACCGTTAGGCCATTCGGGAGCGACGCCACGAAGTGCGCGTTTGCCGTGAGCGCCACCGCATCGCTCCAGGTATGCGTGGCGACGCTCTTCCCGGCGTCGGTGGCGAGGTGCCCAATCCGGATGCACTCCGTGATTCCTCCCGCGCGACAGGCGTCCGGCTGCACGATGTCGACGGCGTCGGCCCGGAGGAGCTCGCGGAAGCCCTGCACGCCGAAGTCGTTCTCGCCTGCGGCGAGGGGAACGTCGATCCGTGGCCGAAGGGCAACGTATGCGTCCAGGTCTTCCGGTGGGAACGGCTCCTCGAACCAGAAGACGTTCCGCTCAGACAGCTCGCGACCCATCCACTCGGCGCGCTCGAGCGAATAGCGGTGCGACCCGTCGACGATGACGTCGTTACCAGCACCGACCCCGCGCCTCGCGGCGTCAACGGCGGCGAGGTCGTATTGGTCGTTCCGACCGAGCCGCATCTTCACACGACGGAAGCCGCGCTCGACGTGTCCCGCGGCTTCCTGCTCGAGCTCCGCGACGTCATCCACCCAAAAGAGCCCGCTTGCGTACGCTGGTGCGTAGCCGCGTTCTGAGCCGAGCAACTGCCAGATTGGCTTTCCTGCTGCCTTCCCGCGCAGATCCCAGAGGGCGATATCGATCCCACCGAGGGCCGAGACGGCCACGCCCTTGCGTCCGTACCAGCGGGTGAGCCCGTACATCAAGTCCCAGAGAGCGTCGACCTCGAGCGGATCGCGGCCCTCTAGGTGCGGGGCCAGGTTGCCTTCAACGATGAGCTTGACAAGATCGGGGTGGCTGTACGCGGCGCCAATACCGACGTGGGGCCCGTCGGTGTGAACGCGGATAATGGTCGTGACCCTGCTTGTCACCTTGCCGCCCGCGTACTGGAAGCCGCCGCCCTGCGGATACTCGAATCGAAGGTTGAGCGCCTCGACGTGCTCGATTTTCACGCGGCGCTGACCGTGATCGCGATGGTCGGCTCGAAATCACGGTCGAGCGGGAACAAGGGCCTCGTGATTCGCTCGAACGGAAGAGTTCGCATGTCCTGGGTGGTCGGACCGGGGATGTCGAGAACGTAGTACGCTTTCATCACGTCGGCATAGCCGAATCGGAAGTTCATCATGTTTTTCACGACCACGAACTTGAAGGCGGCAGGATCGAGGCCCGCCGCCCGGTATTGGTCGTCGCTCCAGTCATAGGTCGGAGCGCTCATGACCAGGAGGCGGATCGGGCCGATCCCGACCACCGCCGAGGGGCCCATCGTTACCTCGGTTCCCCCGAGGATGCCGCCGCGGTATCGGAACCGGCCATCGAGAAGCCGTTCAACCGTGGCGCGAACCTGCAGGGGCTTCCCCCAGCGCGGATCGCGGCAGTGTCCGACGATCAGGTCGAGTTCGGAGCCCGCGCCCGCGGTGTGGCATGCCTCGGCGGCGCCAGGGTCGACCACCATCGCGAGGGACGGTGCGATGACGCCGGCCTCGAGAAGCGCTCGTACCACGCCGATCCCGTCGCCCGCCGCCCCACCGCCGGTCGTATCGGCTGTGTCCAGCAGGAGTACCGGGCCACCGTCCACCTCTTCTCCGCGATGGATGGCATCGGCGACCGAGACCGTCTCAACCTCGAACTCGTGGCGTCGATCCCAGAACCGCTCAGCCAGGCCGCGCGACGCGTTGGTCGCTCGCTCTTCATCTCCATCTGCGACTACCACTACGCTGCATCCCATGTCGGGCGAGTCGATGTATGAGCCGACGAGGAAGACTGACGACGAGAGGATCCCGGGCTCTTGCTCCAGCGCCTTGGCCTCGTTCATGAGCTGCGAGAACGGAGTCCTGGTCAGGGTCGAGCTATTGAATGCAGTCAGGATCAGCGGAAGTTTCGCGAGGGCGGTCGTCGGTCTCACTTCGCCGCGAATGGCGCTCAGGAGTAAGGCTGCTCCCCGTTCCCCGGTTCGCCGCGCGTCGTCATGCGGGTAGTGCTCGTAGCCGAGAACGGCAGTGAGGTTCTCGACCATGCGCCGAGTGATGTTGCCGTGCAGGTCGCAGGTCATGATGACAGGGACCGTCGGCCCGACGAGGATGCGTGCAGCCTCGGCGAGATCGCCCTCGGGATCATCCTCGTTGACCGCCTCCATCGAGCCGTGCTGAAAGAGAAAGACCCCGTCAACGGGCACTGCCTCCTTGAGAGGTTCGAGTAGGCCGCTTCGGAGCCGCGCGTACACCCTTGTGGAGAGCCGGCCTGAGGAGACACCGCGGGCGGCGAGAAGCGGGATGATCTGGACGCCGGCGCGTTCGAACGTGGCTAGCGCGCCCGCTATCTCGGTGTCGCTCATGGCGAGTTCGAAGACGTCGGCGCCTTCTGCGAGGAACCCCGCGTCGGCGAAGTCCGTGAGTTCGGCGGTGAAAGGGACGAAGTCGTTTGACTCGAGCGAGACCCCTCCAGCAGCGATTCGTAGCCGTTGACGCTCGGTCATATAGCGTGCATCCTACAAGCTCGTGGGTGAAGCATCTGTTGACTGGTTGATCGTTGGCCACGGTTCGGTCGGCGCATTCATCGCCGGTCGACTCGCTCGCAACGGTGCGTCCGTTGCGATCCTCGATCCGAACCCGAGAGTCCCGGTCGCGAACGCGCTGGTTGTTGACGTCGCCCGACCCGCGACCTTCGCGTACGCGGTGAGCTGCGTTCCGCCCGCTGTGGCCCATAAGGTGGCACCGGTTGCCGCGGCGGCACTCGTCAAGGGCGGACTTCTCTTTGACTGGAACACAGTGGCGCCGGCGGTGAAGAAACGCATTGCAGACACGAACTCGGTGATGACCGTCGACGTCGCGCTCCTCGACACGCTTGACGGTAACCGGGCGAGCCCAACGCTTGCCGTCAGTGGGCCGGCAGCAGAGGGCGGCGCCGAGACACTCCGTGGCCTCGGGTTCGCGGTCTCGATCGCCGGGCTCCAGGTCGGTGACGCTGCGGCCCTCAAGTACCTCCGCTCGATCTTCATGAAGACGCTTGAGGCAATCTCAATCGAATTCGCCTCGCTGGCTTCGGGGCTCGACCAATCCGGCATCGTTCGTGACTCGATCGAGCGCAACCTTGGACGGGGATTCGTCGAATTCCTTGATCTGCTCATTGCGACCAATCGAGTTCACGGCGAACGCCGGGCCCGCGAGTTGGCTGACGCGGTTGCTACCTTCACCGCCGCGGGCACCCGGCCCGAGCTTGCTGGAGCGGCGGTCGCAGTTCTGGAGGGTGCAGCACGCGCTTGGATGACTAGCGACGCGCCACCTCCGGGCTCGGATCTCACTGTTCTGGCCGGCTATTTGCGAAGTGCGCGATGGTGCGAATCGGAATCGACGTGAACGTCGTCGCCGGATCCGTCGATCCGGCGGCCGTTCAGCGCCTCGCGTCCGTCGGCGAGCGCGTCGGCCTCCGCAAGCTCTGGCTCACTGCCGCTGCGTCCCGCAGCGGGGATCCCGAGCACCCTGACGACGCGCTCACGCAGGCCTGTGAGGTGATCCCTTCGGTGGCGCATATACCGGTGCTCGTGCCGCCGACGGGGCTGCCGCGGGCATATGAGCGAGCGCTCAAGATCACTAGCGGGCGCGCACACCGGGTCATCCGTCTCTGTCCGGCCACGCATGACTATCCGCTGCTCGACTGGGTCGTGGCCCCAATCCCCGAGCTGTGCGCACGCCACGGCGTCGCCTTGATGCTCGACTTCGACGACAATTCTGTGCCGTGGGGCGCCGTCGTCGACTTCGCACGCAGGTTTCCCTCCGTCCCGCTGATAGCGCTTGGCGCCGAGATCGGAAGTGACCGTGCGGCGCCGGCTGTCCTTGACCGCACGCTCAACCTTCTCCTGACTATCGGGTCGGGAGACATCTCTCAGCTGGTCGAGACGTTCGGCCACCATCGTTTTGTCTGGAGCGGCGGCTCAGCCGAGCCGACTGCCCCGCCTCGAGGTCTTTCCGAGCCGGTTGTCGCAGGGAATGCAGAAGCGCTTGCCGGTGGCCTTTACGCCAGGGCGCATCTATGAACGTGCTGGTGTTGGACTCGCTCTTTGAGACACTCGATGTCGAGAGGGAGGCCGCCGCGGCTCTCGAAAGCACGGTAGAAGCGTGGACCGGCGATCTCGGCCAGTTGGCGAGGGCCGACGTCATCGCTCATGTTCGCACCCGCATCGATGCCGAGCTCATCAGCGCAATGCGGAGTTGCCGCGTGATCACCCGCTTCGGTACGGGCCTGGATACGGTCGACATGGAGGCCGCCGGGAACGCCGGTATCTCGGTTGTCGGAGTGCGCGATTACTGCCTGTCGGAGCTCTCGTCGCACACACTCCTTCTCGCCTTCGCGCTACTGCGTCGGCTCGGCGAAACCGCCGGACGTCTCGACGCAAGCTGGGACCGAGTCGCAAGGGAGTCGGCTCTCCGGCGAGCCGAGAGCGTCGTCGTGATCGGCTATGGCTCGGTGGGTGCGCGCGTGACGGCCGCCCTAATCGCTCTGGGCTATCGGGTGACTATCGCTACGCGGCACGCCGGCAAGGACGCTCTCGCGGCCGGCGCCACTGTCGCCCCGCTCGAGGTCGCGCTCAAGAGCGGCGACATGGTGTTCCTCACCTGCGCCCTCACCGATGAGACTCGCGGCTTCATCGACGAGCGCAGGCTGAGTTCGATGCGTCCTGAAGCAATCCTCGTGAACACTGCGCGCCTCGGGCTGGTCGACGACGCCGCGGTAGCCGCAGCCCTCGATGCCGGAATGCTGGGCGGCCTGGGCCTCGACGCGTTGCTTCCCGCGACGAGTCCGTTGCGTCGTTTCGCGCTCGATCCGCGTGTGTTGATCACCCCGCACATCGGCTGGTACAGCGAGCAATCCGCCACAGAGCTTCGCCGGCGCGCGATCGCCGATGCAGTTCAACTCGCGCAGGGAACAGCCACCCAGGAGGGACGCGAATGAACACCACCGCCCCGGTCGTGCTCGTCACGGGTGCGGCGTCAGGCATCGGATATGCGACAGCCGCCCGTCTCGCCGCCGACGGTTGGAACGTCGTGGGGGGCGACCTTCATCCCACGGCAGACGTTCGCGCTTGCGACGTCACGTCGCCGTCGAGCGTTGAGGAAGTCGTGTCGGCCTGCGTCAGTGAATACGGCTCGCTCGATGCGATCGTGAATGCGGCCGGAAGCGGGAGGCCGACGCCGTTCCTCGAGGCTAGCGACCTCGTTTGGAGCGAGACCCTGGACGTGAACCTGATGGGCACGGTGCGCGTGTGCCGCGCCGCGTTGCCCCACCTCCGCAACTCGACCCGTCCCGAACGCGGGATCGTCAACTTCACGTCCCAGGCTGCAAAGACCGGCGGTCTGCTGATCGGTGCTCCCTACTCTGCTGCAAAGGCAGCGGTGCTGTGTTTGACGAAGACGCTCGCCGCCGAGTTCGGGGGCGAAGGGGTTCGGGTGAACGCGGTGGCGCCAGGGATCGTCGATACCCCGTTCCTAGACGGTGTCCCGGGCATCCGTGAACGGGGAGCTCAGCTCCCGCTGGGCAGAATCGGACAGCCGGGCGAGGTGGCTTCGGTTGTCTCCTTTCTCCTGTCGGAGAACGCCGCCTACTTGACAGGGGAGATCATTGACGTCAACGGCGGCCTCTACATGGATTGACGCAGTCGTGCTCTCGTACGACTTGCATCTCCACCCAGGCCCGTCGGCCGCGCCTCGTTGGGGAGATGGTCGGAAGGTCTGGGAAGCGGCGGCGGCCGCGGGCGTAAACGGGTTCGTCTGGAAAGCTCATGAGCGGCATACCGCCGAACTCTGCCGCGAGCTTCCGATCGCCCCTGTGCGGGCTATCGGGTCCGCATCGCTCAACGCGTGGGCGACCGCGAGCGACGTCATGGAGGCTGTCGACGACGGTTCGCGCTGGATTTGGGGTCCGACCCTGGCCGGTGACGGAACCATCGGCTGGGAGCTGCCCCTGCCCGGGTGGTGGGATGAGGTCGCCGAGCAGCTGTCCACGTCCGGCGTCCGCCTCGTGCTCGGCACTGGCCATCTTGGGGCAGATGGCCGTCGTGCCTTCGCCGATCTGGCTTACACCCATGATCATCTCACGTGTTCGGTCACCCACAGTCTCTACGTTCCGAAAGACGAACTCGTGCTGCTCGCGGGGCGCGGGTGCGTGTTCGAGATTGACGCATATACGCTGACCGCTGAGATTGAGGGCCGCCGGCGGTCCGATCTCGGAACGGTTCTAGACGCGTTGCGCGCAGCAGGGGCGCTGGTGTACTTCACCTCCGACGGAGGGCAGGAGGCGACCGGGAATCCGTTTCTCTTCGGCGCCAACATCCTCGCGCAGGTCGCAACTCTCACCGGCGCCGACTGCGCCGAGGCCCTCGGCAGGCGAAATCCGGCCGCCCTCGTCGAGTGGCTCGATCGGACCGGGCCGTGAGCGCTGGCATTGTGATCGGCGCCGCGGGAGGCATCGGCGCCGCCTGTTCTCGCCGACTCAACGGTTCCGTCGACGTGCTGATTCTGTCGGGCCGTGCGCGCGAGCCGCTTGATCGACTCGCCTCCGAGCTCGGCGGCGGCGCGGTCGCGGTTGTTGCGGACATCGCGACTGCAGAGGGCCGGAAGGCGATTCTCGACGCGGTATGTGACTCCATCGACTGGATCGTTCTCGCCCACGGTGTGCCGTTGAGGAAACCGCTTGCTGAACTGGAGGAGTGGGAGATAGCCGACACCTTCGCCGTGAACCTGGTTGCCCCGACCTTGCTTCTGCGGCTGCTGCTCGATCGGAAATGGAGTTCAGCGGCGTCGATCATCGTCATCGGCTCGATCTCCGCAAAGCGTGCGCTCCCTCAGCGGGCCGTGTACGGCGCGTCGAAGGCCGGCATCGAGCACCTCGCTCACGCGCTCGCCGCCGAGCTCGCCCCGGCGGGAATTCGGGTCAACGTCGTCTCGCCGGGCGTTATCGACACTCCCTTTCTCGGAGATGGCGCACCCGCGTTGGAGGCATGGGTCGCAATCCCATGTGCCGGTTGGCAGAGCCGGATATCCGGACGAGGTGGCGAGAGTCGTCGAGTTCGTCGTCCTGCACGCCCCTTCCTATCTCACCGGCGCACGCATCCCGGTCGACGGCGGCGCGGAGGCACTCGGGTGAACACTCAGCCGCTCCAGTTCGCCACCAAGGCGGAAGCTGTGTACGGAGAGCTGCGTACGAGAATCGTAAGCGGAGCGCTTGCGCCCGGCGCAGCGATAAACCAGGACGCCCTGGCAGGGGAACTCGGCGTGTCGGTGACGCCGGTGCGCGAGGCGATGCGCAGGCTCGAGGCCGACGGCTTGGTTCAATTCGAGGCCCATAAGACCGGCATCGTTATCCCGCTCTCGCGCGTTGAGCTGGCCGAGGTCTATGACGTTCGCGAGCAACTCGACCCCTACGCGGCCGCCGTCGCAACCGTCCGGGTCGACGACTCCGACCTGGAGGAGCTCGACCGGCTCGCTCGGATCAAGCCTAGCTCCGATCCGGTCGAGCAGGTCGCAATCAACCGTGGATTTCATCGTGCGATCTACGCGCGGGCGGGCAACGCAATGCTCACCGAGATACTCGATCGACTCTGGCAGCGGTCAGACCGTTACCGGGTCTTCCTAGTGAGCCGCGACGTCGACATCAGGCTTGTCACTCGACAGCACCTCGAGATCGTCGATGGGATGCGCGCCCGGGAGCCACGCAGGGTTTCGAAACTCGTACGCCAGCACGTCGCGACTGCCCGCTCGCAGATCGAGGACGCGCTTGACTGAAAGCCTAGCTCCTCAGCTCGTCGAGATCGGCGTAGCAACGCTCCACGAAGCGGCCGGCCGCCGCGGCTTGCTGCACGGGCTCCGTCTTCTCGTCGGCGGACCGTTCGCGGGTCCCGCCCTCACCGTTGCTCTTCCGGCTGGTGACAATCTCGGTATTCACCTCGCTCTCGATGTCGCCGAGCCGGGCTCTGTCGTGTGCGTGGGGAGCGCCGGCGAGGGAATCTACGGTGTCCTCGGAGACTTGCTGTTCGATTCGGCGCGCGTGCGCGGTATATCGGCTCTGGTGATCGAGGACGGCATCCGGGACGTCGAAGCGCTGTCTCCGCCTCCAAGCCTTGCCGCCGTATCCGTATCCGCGCAGGGAACGATCAAGTCGCGCCTGAGGGCCGGAGTGGGGTCGGGTATCGCCCTCGGGGGAACCTTCGTAGCGACCGGTGACTGGATCGTCTGCGACCACGACGGCGCATGCGTGGTTCCAGCCGCTGAACTGCACGACGTCGTGGCCGGCGCTCGATTACGCGAGAATAAGGAGTCCGCCATTCGCGAGCGCCTCAGGGCCGGCGAGACCACGCCGCACATCCTCGGGTTGTCAGAGAGCGAAGCCACCAGCCTTCGGCCATCCGTCACCGCTTTGGAGGACGGCTCCACCTGGCCGTGGCAGGGCTCACGGGGCTGAAGCGCGGAGCTCTGCGAAGGCTCTCGCCCTCGTACACGAAGCGCTCGAAGATCGATGCGTCGGCGCCGCGCGATACGGAACTATCGACGGACGTCGCACTCACGCGCGTGAGCCCTCCCCTCAGCGCCAAAAGGACTTGACAGCACTCCTTATAACAGATTGGATTTTGGCGCCAGAGAGAGTCTTGAATCGAACCGGCCGGCGACTTTCGCCGCCGATCCTAAGACACATGAAACTGCGGATGCCGACGACCACCCAACACCCACTGACAGCACCGGGGTCGGCAAGCAGACGGACTCTCACCGAGGTTGGGTCAACGAACTCGGCAAGGACCCTCTCCGCAGCCGTCGGGGAGCACGGATTCCTGGGGGAGGCTCGGTCCGGAGGAACTCGAGTGCGGCACGGAGGGCGAGGCCTTCGTCATGGCCGCTTCATGAGCTGGCAGGGCGTAAGGTCTGTGCCCCCCGACTGCTCGTGGCTTCCCCAGCTCCGAACGCCCGCACCCTGCGGGCGTCGAGGCTAGAGAGGAAGGACTAGATGCTCGAGGGACGGATTGCTGTTGTGACCGGGGGAGCGAGTGGGATCGGGCGCGGGATCGCTGGCGGTCTCGCTGCTGCTGGCGCCGACATCGTCGCTGTCGACCTCACCGAAACCGGTGCTGACGATCTCCTCACCGAGTTGGCCGAGCGCGGAGCGCCCTCTCCCTCATTTGTCAGACTCGACGTCCGCGACGCGGCGAGCGTCTCGACCACCTTCCAGGAGATCGTAGGCTCGCGCGGCCGCATCGACGTCCTTGTCACGGCCGCCGGCGTTCGCGAGATCAGCGGGCCCTTGGATCTGGATCCTGCGGACTGGGACAAGGTCATCGCTGTTGATCTCAGCGGCACCTTCTACTGCTGCCAGGCCGCGGCGAAGGAGATGGTCCGCACGGCTAGCGGCGGAAGCATCATCACCGTCGCGTCGGTCGCAGGGCTGATCGGCATCTCGAGTCGGGTCGCCTATACCGCAGCGAAACACGGGGTAGTGGGAATGACGAAAACCCTCGCGAAAGACCTGGCTCCGCACAAGATCCGCGTCAACGCTCTGTGTCCAGGACTCGTCAGGACGCCGCTGAACGACGCCTACTTCCACGACGAGGCGTTCGTCGCGGGCCTCGCGACCCTCGTCCCACTCGGCGGCGCTGGTCAGCCGTCGGACATGGCAAACGCTGCTGTATTCCTGGCGAGCGACATGGCGTCGTTCGTTACTGGTATCGCCCTGCCGGTCGACGGCGGGTGGTTGGCGGAGAAGGGCTATGCGTCCGGCGATCCGTCACTCGCGTTCAACCAGCGCGTCCGCTCGACGGACGCACCGTGACAGGCTCGTCGGCGACGAGCCGCCAACCCGCGGGCTCAACATGATGTCCTCGCAATCAGATGACCGGCTGAGCGCGCCCGCGAGACCGCCGGTGAGGTTCAGCCAGCCACCCGAGCCGATCGCCTCTCGGCGGCGTATTTGCGACTGCAGCGCTTTCGCGAGGGAGGCCTCGTTATCGCGTTGGTTCTCACCGCGCTCATCTTCACGGCTTTGGACTCCACTTTCGCGGAGTCCAGAACCTGCAAAACATCGCTTCTCAGATCTCGTTCGTGGGTGTCATCGCGGTTTCCATGACCTTCGTCATCATCACCGGAGAGATCGACCTCTCGGTCGGCTCGATGGTCGCGGTCGCTGCGATCGTTTTCGGGATCCAGCTTCGGGACGGGATCCCCATCCCGCTGGCAGTCGTCTTCACGCTCCTCGCCGGCTGCGGGATGGGCGCACTCAACGGGGCGCTCTGCCTCATCCTCCGCGTTCCGACGATCATCGTCACGCTCGGCATGCTGAGCGCATATCGCGGGCTCGCCGCACAGCTTGCGAATGGATATCCGGTCGAGAGCTTCTCTGCCAGCTCCTGATTCTGGAAACTCGGAAGTGGCCGCTTGTTTGGCCACATCCCCTACAACGCGATCGTCTTCGTCTGTTTCGCGATCACCTGCGGGTACGTGTTGCGGCGGACAACGGCGGGCCTTCACGTTTACGCGATGGGGAGCGCGCGGCGGGCCGCCGAACTCGCGGGACTCCACACCAACCGCATTCGCGTGGCGTACTCATGCTGAACGGCCTTGCGGCTGGTATCGCAGCGCTCCTCGCAGTGACGCTCACCACAGACCGCCGACCCCAACGTCGGGACCGGCTACGAACTCGACGCGATTGCGGCGGTGATCATCGGAGGCACGAAGCTCGCCGGCGGCTCCGGCACTGTACTCGGGCTCGATCCTCGGTCTCCTGCTCATCGGCGTCATCCAAAACGGTCTCGTGATCGTCGGGGTCTCGATCTACCTCTTGACGGTGGTCAGCGGTCTCGTTGTGATCGGTGCGGTCGCGATCGACAGGCTCTTCGTTCGACGTCGGGAGGCGCTGATGAGCCACTGACTCGAGCGCGGCCCCAAAGGTCCAGTGCTCCGTGTCCATTTCAAAGGGGTCAAGGAGGGAAAGATGTCTAGCGTCAGGCAGCATTTGCATTCCGCTACCAGATCGCGTTCGCCGTTGCGGTCGTCTTCTGTCTCGTTCTCACTACGACAGCTCAGTCGACGGTCGCCCCGATGCACAAGAAGCAGATCACGCTCGCATTCGTGCTCTTCGACGCAACGAACCCGGTCGACGTTCCGGCGCGCAAGGGAGCGGAGGATGCGGCAAAGAAATACGGCTTCACGCTCAAGACCGTTGCTCCGTCTCCGACAACCGCTCAGGCCCAGATCGCGCTCGTGCAGGACCTGGTCGCCCCGAAGGTCGACGGCATCGTGATCGAGCCGGCCGACTCGAACGCTCTCGTCCCGGCGATCAACGCGGCTGTCGCGCGGGATGCCCGTTGCCACCACTGAGCTCGACGCGCCGGGCTCGAAGCGCAGCTTCTTCTACTTCGGCGGGACCCCGCCGCTACAGCAGGGCATGATCCAGGCGGACCGGGTCGCCGCCTACTTGAAGGCGCACGCGCGCGACGGGCACTGTGAACTAGGTCGTCACCTCGTGCCTCCCGACCGTGACCGGGCAGCAGGATCGGCGCAAGGGTTCGAGCAGGAGGCGGCGAAGCTCAACAAGACCAACACGTTCAAGCTCCACGAGATCGCGTTCGCCAATACGACGACCGACCCGGCGAAGAACCTGAGTCAACATCCAGAACCTGTACACCGCCACACCATTCGGACATGCAGGTCGCCTACGCGATGTGCGGCCCCGATACCCAGAACTGGGGCACGGTCCTGAAGCAGAACAACGACCACGACATCCTGGTCGCCGGCTACGACTGGCTGCCCCGGACGCTCGACCTGATCGATCAGGGCTGGGTCGACTGGTCGCTTGGGAGCACGCCTCTACGGCGAGCCGCTGTACGCGCTCGGCGTTCTCTACAAGCACGTCGCCAACGGGACGCCGCTTCCGACCGGCTCCACGCACGGCAGCAGCACCTTCGCAACGAAGGCCAACCTGGCGACGGTGAAGCAACAGCCCTGACGTCAAGTACGCGGGCTAGAAGCGTGACGACGCCGCGCGACGCCGTTGAGGGCGCGCCTGCCGGTGATGGAGGCGCGTCGGATTACCAAGCGCTACGGCGCCCTGACGGCGTTGCACGGCGTCGACCTCTCGATCTATCCCGGCGAGGTCGTCGGGCTCGTTGGAGACAACGGCGCGGCAAGTCGACCCTGATCAAGATCCTGTCCGGCGCGATCCAGCCGACGAGCGGCGAGCTTATCCGTCAACGGGCAAGCCGAGGTCGATGCACTCGCCGCTCGACGCCCGCCGCCAGGGGATCGAGACCGTCTACCAGGATCTCGCGCTCGCGCCGGACCTCACGGTCGCCGAGAACCTTTTCCTCGGCCGCGAGCTGAAGCGAGCCGGGCCGCTCCGGCTCGATCGGCCGTCTCGACCGGCGGAGATGAACGGCAGGCGAAGACCGAGCTCGACCGGCTCAAGATCCGCATCGGCTCGGTCACCGACCGGGCCGACGTCCCTCTCGGGTGGGCAGCGGCAGGCGATCGCGGTCGCCCGCGCCGTCGCGTGGGGCCGCCGCGTGATCCTGATGGACGAGCCGACCGCCGCCCTCGGCGTCGAGGAGCAGCAGCGGGTCGCCGACCTAATCGGCGAAGTGCGCCAGAACGGCATTCCGGTCCTGCTCGTCAGCCACAACATCCCCCAGGTGCACGAGGTCTGCGACCGCGTCGTCGTGCTCCTTCACGGGCGCGTCGTCGCGAACCTCGACACGAAGCGTCGGATCGAGGAGGTCGTGATGTGGATCACGGGCGCCGCTCTCACGACCAGGAACAGGAACGAGGGCGAACGTCGGGCTAGCCCGTCTCGGGAACGCCGCCCAGCGCTACTCGCGGCACTCAAGGTGCCGCGCTCCGGGCGCGTTACGACCTCGAGGTCACGCGGGTCGAGGAATGCCACTGTGGGAGGGGCATCCCTCTTCGAGGTCATGACCTACCGGACGCCCCGACGGTCTCCGGGTGCAAGGGGACAAGAATGGCTGCTTCCGAGAACAACGAATGGAACATCGGCGTCATCAGCGACTTCGTCGCTCGGCTCCAGCCACTCCGGCACACACATGGACGCCCTCTCACATATCACCGTCGGTGAGGATAGCCACTGGCACGGCGGGTTCACGGAGGCAGAGCACCTAGGCGACTGGGGCCCGCTCGTCCACGACGCCTGCGGCGCTCGAGCCGCTTGTCGACGCGGTGTTGTGATCGACGTCGCCGGGCTGACTGGCGAGGATCGGCTACCGAGCGGCTACGGCGTCTCGGACGTCGAGCTCCGGCGGTCCGCGGAAGAACAGGGTCTCGACCCCGCCAGGCGACGCAGTCCTCGTGCGCACGGGGCAGATGTCCGTCTGGCCCGACAAGGAACTGCTTGAACGCCACCCTTGGATCGGGAATGACACTCGAAGCGGTGAGGTGGCTGATCGAGAGCGCGGGGGCAGCAATCATCGGCAACGACACGGAGTCCTTCGAGCAGGTGCCGTCAGCCGAGCCGAAACGGCCGAACCCGGTGCACAAGTACCTGCTCGTCGAACAGGGCATCCCGATCATCGAGAACCTGTACCTCGAGGAGCTCGTGCGCGACCGCGTCAAGGAGTTCATGCTGATCGTCCTTCCGCTCAAGATCCGAGGCGCAACAGCCTCGATGGTGCGTCCCATTGCCATCGCCTAGCGAGCTCCACGCCTGCTCGGAATCGCTCGCGCCCGACCTCGTAGCTGGCGTCGCACACTGCACCGTACCCGGAGCCAGGTTTCGGCGAATTCCAGACAGCCCACTTCATCTCCACCGGCTCCTGAGGCCTTGGGTACCGCGTCGAAGCATCGCCGAGGAGGCGATGGATCAAACCGCAGTCCTTTCCCGCGATGAAGCTCGGATCGACCGCTCTTACTCGCGTGCCGCCAAGGCTGAGATCGATCCGTCACTCCTCACGCGCCTTCGGGCGAACGGTACCGCGGTCGTCGGGGAGCTCGGCGACGGCAATGGGCCGGTGATCGGGCTTCGCGCCGACATCGACGGACTACCGATCACCGAGTCTTCAGGCTCCGAACATCAACCGGTGCGTGCAGACTTTCGCTCGAGCGTCGAGGGGGAGATGCATGCCTGCGGCCACGATGGCCATGTGGCGATCGGGCTTGGCGTTGCCACTGTCCTGGCCCAACTCAGTCCCCGAGTGAAGGGCACCGTCCGCCTGATCTTCCAGCCAGCAGAAGAGGGCGCGCTCGGGGGTGCCGCCGCGATCGCAGCTAAGGGGCACGTCGACGATCTCGATGCCATCGCGTGCTTCCACCTCGGCTTCGGATTCCCGACCGGCGCATTCGTTGCCCGGGGCGTCCTGATGGCAACCTCAAAGTTTAGGCTCACTTTCCGCGGATCCCCCGCACACCCCGTTCTCGCTCCGCACAAAGGTCGCAACGCGCTGCTTGCCGGCTCGGCCGCCGCGCTCGCCCTCCATGCGATACCGCCGCACCCGAACGGCTGGTTCAACGTCAACGTAGGCGTTCTCCAAGCCGGCGAGTCACAGGGAGTCACTCCGGAACTCGCCGTGCTCGAACTCGGGTCGTGGACGAGCACCGCCGAGATCCAAAGCTACGTCAACAGCCGCGTCCGCGAGATCGCGGCCGGCGTAGCCGCAGTCTGGAACGTCGAGCTCGATGTCCAGCACATCGGTGAGTCACCGTTCTCTGACCAGGACGAGAGTCTTGGCTTGGTCGCGCAGGATGTCGCGGGCCGGACTCCCGGGATCAATCAGGTCATCGACACCGTCGACACATCCGCAGCCGACGACGCCAACGTGCTCATCGAACGCGTCCGCAGCCGCGGCGGCCGCGGGATTTATTCGGTCATCGGCAGCGATCTCGCCGACGGACACCACACGTCCCGCTTCGATTTCGACGAACGATCGCTCGTACACGGCACGAGCATCCTCACCGGGATACTGACAACGCTGCTCGGCGAAGCCGAGCGCCAGTAGGCGAGCTTGCGGCAAGTTATGCCCGAGTGGTGGCAAGAGCTTCGATCCGAGCTTCCCCTCTGCCAAAAGACGGCCTACTTCTTCGCAGGGTTACAGGGTCCGTTGTCAGTTGACGTACGGGCCGCGATGAACGATGTCGTCACGCGCTGGGACGAGACAGGCTGGCGCATCACGCGAACAATGTGGGACGAGCTCGAGCGCTGCCAGGCTTCGATTGCGACGATCGCCGGCTGCAGCCCCGCGCGAGTTGTCGCCTGCGAGGGCACGTCGAGCGCGCTGAACATCGCCTCACTGATGGTGCTTCAGCGCCGGCGCGCCTCGGGCGCGCGAAAGGCAAACGTTGTCCTTCACAGGGAGGTGCATGCGGCAGGCAGCTACCCATGGCACAACGCTGCTCGCCTCGGCGAGCAGATCGAGCTCCGCTGGCCGGTGCCTAGACATGGCCAAAGTGAGGTCGAGGCTGTTGCTTCCGCTGTCGACGACGACACAATCGCCGTCTCGCTGGCGCACGTGAGTCACCGTACAGGCGCGCGGTTCGACGTCAGACAGTTCGCCGATCGGTTTCCAGATCGGCGCTTCGCCGTCATCGTCGATTCCGCCCAGAGTGCGGGCGCGATAGCGCTCGAAGAGGAGGTCGAGGCTGCCGACTTCGTCGGCTTTCCGGCCTACAAGTGGTTCCTCGGCCCTCCCGGCGTTGGCTTTCTCGTCATCAGCGCGAGGTGGTTCGTCGATCCAGGCCCGCCTCTCGTCGGCTGGGCGTCGACTCGAGATGCTCCCGGAGATGCGCGGTCGTTTGAGATTTCTCCCGCAGCACGAGGATTCCGCCTCGGGATCCCAAATCAAATCGGGCTCGCCGGCGCCGCGGCCGCCCTGCAGCTCTGGTCGCGGTTTGGAACGGAGCGCATTGCCAGCCGCATTGGGGCGCTGACACAACAGTTCCTTGCCGGCGTCGATGACCTCGGCCTCTCATCCCCGACACCGCGAACGTTGCCCCACCGCGCCGGTGTAGTCAGCCTCAGCGTGCCGGATCCCCAAACGCTGAGACAAGAGCTCGCGCGGCGCGGACTCGACACAGGCGTGTCCGCCGGAGTCCTGCGGGTCGACATCCACGCATACAACGAGGAATCGGAGGTCGACCAGCTACTCGAGGCCCTGCTGACGATCCGGCCAGCCTGAAGGCACGCACTCCCTGCTTTGTGTTGGCGAGCCATCCGAGCAACACCACCCTCGATCCGCCACGGACCTGACGCAAGCGAACCGGCACGAATGACGGATCGTCCGGGCCGCAGGCACCTGGACAGCCGGACCGGATCGCCGCACAGTTCAGCACCGCCGACCAGGCAGCCCCGCCGAGCGCGCGCCCGGAAGTCACACAGCGAGTGCGCTCGCGACGATCCAGCACGACTTCACGCCCGCCTCGCAGGTCATCTACGCCGTGCAGGGATCATGGCCGTGAGCTTTATCGTCGCCGCTCGAGGCATAGCGCCCGGCATCCCGGTCCAGGTGCTCCACAGCGTCGACCCCGGCGCGTCCGGCGTGAGCGCGGTGCTCGGCTGCAGCCTTCGAGCTTCGCTGTCGAACTCGTGCTGCTCGATGAGGATCGCGCGTACTAGATAACGGATTGACGATCCCATAACTGGATGTGAAGTGCGCTTCGCGTCTTGACAGGCAACGAAAGGCCGGGATTAGCAGGTCTTTAAGCCGACGCGCGGACTCGAACCGCGGACAACCCCAAGACTCACACGGCGAGGGTGTTCGGGCCGTGTTCGGTTGGTGTTCGGCGCTGTTGCCGACTCAGACGGCATACAAATACGAATACCCTGCAAAGGCCGCTAAAACGGTAAGCGTTCAGCCTTTGCGGCGTTAGCTGAGGCTGGGTATTGGGTCGCCGCGGGCGTGGGCGGTGATGACTTGGGTGAGGTAGGCGAAGAGGGATTGGTGGCGGAGCCGGCAGGTGATTGAGGCGGAGAGGAGTCGTTCGATCGTGCGTTCTCCTCGTTCGGATTGAGTGCCGAGTGAGAGTTTGCGGTGGATGACTGCGCCGCGGAGGCCGCGTTCGGCGTGGTTGTTGGTCGGCTCGACGCCGTGGGTGTGGGTGAAGGTCCAGAGGGCGGGCCAGCGTTTGAGCAGGTTGCGGGCGAACTGGCGGTGGTACCTGGTGCGGGCGCTCTTGCGCGAGGCATGCTCGAGTTCCGCGCGGAGTTTCGCCTGGAGCGGCTTGATGCGGCGGCGAAGCCTGGCGTGGTTGTCGTCGTGCTGGAACTGCTGCCAGGCGTTGAAGAGGTCGGTGGCGACAGCGAGGCCGGCGGCTCCGAACTGTGCTTGCTCGCCCATGCCTTCGCTGTGGGCGGTGAAGTCTCTGAGCAGGTGCGCCCAGCAGAGCTGACGGCGGGTCGGGTCGAGGTAGTCGTAGCCGCCGTAGCGGTCGGAACAGACGATCCCCCGGTAGCGCTCGCCGAGCATGGTCTGTGCCTCGGAGGCGTGTCTTCCGGCCGCGATCCGAAACACAGCGGTCTGGCTGGTGAGCGCGCCCCAGAGGGTGCGGCGCTCGCCCTTGGTCTTCCAGCCGGTCTCGTCGATGTTGACGACCGCGGACCGCTTGACCTCCTGCTCCAGCCGCGTGTGCGGCGCGGCCAACGCGTCGCCTGCCCGCTGCACAATCGCGTCGACCGTCCCGGTCGCCAGCTCGACCCCAAAAAGCTCACGAGCGAGCTCGGTCGTCTGGCGGCGCGAGACCCGGTTGCGCACCGCCAGGGTCACGATCGCCGCCTGCAGCCTCGGCCCGAACGCCCATCGTGCTGCGGGCGGCGTGGCCGTCGTGACCGCCGCGCACGCTGGGCAGCAGACCCAGTGCAGCCGATGCTCGCTCACCCTGACCGCGATCGGCGGCAGCTCCGCCAGCTGACGCCGCGACGGCTCCTCCGCGTCGACGAGTTCGCACGCGCTGAACTCGCGCTGACACGATCCGCAGCGATCGGGCCAATGCTCGACGATCTCGTCGACCAACTCGGGCGCAAGCAGCCGCCGATAGCGGCCCTCATGCCCCGGCTGCCCACCGCGCTTTCGACCCGAACCCTTCCCGCGCGGCCGCGGCGGCGCCGACGGCGGATCCAGCGACGGCGGCAACGACGAGTTCCGCGAACTCCGACCCAGCCGACGCTCCAGCTCGCCGACCCGAGCCTCGAGCCGCTCGTTCGCCCCCACCAGCCGCGCGTTCGCAGCGACCAACTCACCGACCCGAAGCAACAGACCGATCGCCGTCTCGCGATCACCATCAAGGACCGCCTCCGCCTCGCCCCGCTCCACACACAACCATTCGGCGCCCGCACAGAGGTCCCTTCACCACCTGAACGCTTACCTAAAACGAGAAGCCGACGCGCGGATTCGAACCGCGGACCCCTTCATTACGAGGGACGCCGCGGTTCGAGTCCCGTACTCAAATTCCGTTGAATCAAGCCAAATTCGCGTGTCGCGGGTGACCGTTGGTGACCCCGTTTCGCAGCGGCG
>CAWHAS010000001.1:0-283692 GCA_963827355.1 uncultured Gemmatimonadaceae bacterium | reverse complement strand
TGCATCCTCGTGGAAGTCGTGATCGTGCGCCGCGTCGCTCAGCAGCTCGTGTGTCGGGGGTCGCCGCCGAGTAGCCGCGCGACTTCCGTGATGCGCGCATCGCCCTCGGCACGGACTCGGTGTCCGCGGGCTCGTGCACCCCGCCGCGCGCGCCCTTCTCGACAACGGATGTGGTGGTGCGCGCGCGCGGCGATCTGCGAGGTGGGCGAGCACCTGATGATGCTTGGCGACCCTGCGCATTGCTTGCCGCACCTGCAGTCCTATCTGCCTATGTCCTTCACCTCGTCGAACACGAGTGTGGGCACGCGGTCGAGCCGGGAAGGATCTTGGAGTGTGTGAGCATCTGCGTCTGCTGGGGATGTGACCGTGCAAGCGGGGACCGAGATTCGTGGCCAACATGACTTCTGAGGGCGACGCGCAGCTTGATATCCTCTGAGGCACCTACGGCGCCGGATCTCGGGCCGCGTGCGCAGTGTCCACGTTGTCGTAGACGGCCGTCCGGGCGCCTCTCCGAGTTCGGCAAAATAGCCCGTGTTTATCTTGGTTGCGAGTTGTGCCGCCCGCGTCGCGGCGAAGCGCGGTGAGCTTGTCGTCGAGTGTCTCGCCGGATCGCGCCGACGCTGCTCGAGCTGGCGCAGGTCGAGCGCGCCGCCGTCGGACGAGGTCTTTGGCAGTCCTCCATTGTGCCAGGCGCGCGGTCTCCGCCCACACCCCGAGTGATAGTCGATATTTTTTCGTGAGGCCGAAAAATCAGGTCGCGCCGGCGCTGCACCTGGTGGAATTGTGACGGGTCGAGATCGATGCGCGTCGTAACTGTATTTCGAGCTCTCGCGCGCGAGCTCCTGGAGCGAGTAGAACGCCGAGTTGTCCTGCAGGCGAGCGAGAGGTTCCATGTGTTGGATGGTGCGAGTGTATCGCTGCATGGTGCCCGAGAAGTTCTCCAGACTGCTGTTTTCCTTCCCGCCTTCGAGGGATGCTGGCGGGGCGGCGGAGCGACTTCAGCTCCTCTCGCATGCTCACTTTCGCGCCTCCTCGTCGAGCGTGACGTCAATCGGCTTCGTCGATTCTGCTCACGAAGGTGACGCAGACAACCGCGCGCCGCTCGGCCTCGGCCTTTGTGCGCGCTGAGCGACTGGATCTCGAGTCCGTGGAGCTCTTCGTGCGCCGCGCGCAACTGCGGTGGCGGTGGCCGAGAAGCCGAACTCATTGAGAACTGCGCGCTGCGACTCCTCGTCGAGCAGCGTCTGTGCCTCATGCTGTCCGTGCAGGTGAGCACCGCGGCAGTCGTCGTCGCGCTGTTGATCCACGCGGCTGCTCGAGACGATCTCGCGTCGCAGGACGATCGTCGGCGGGTCGTCCACCGAATGCTGCGTGCGCATAGAAGACGGGCGCATCTTGAGGTCGCTGTCACGCGGGGAGGCGTCGAGATTCCCTCGGACCCATGCCTCTCGGCTCCGGTGCAAATGCAGGTCGATGTACCGCGCTCGCCGAGTAGAAAGCGAGCGCGCCAACGATGATCGACTTGCCGGTGCCAATCGTGTAAAGAACGTTGAAGCCCGGCGCGCGGACGCGAGCGCGTCGATGATCGGCGTGTTCCTATGCGCAGCTCAGTCAGCACCCGCCTCCTCGTCAGGCTCGCGGAAGCCCGCCTCAGCCCTTAGGTGCGGCTGCATTCGGGAAGGCGGGCGTCCCATTGCGGAGGGTGACGGACGAGTACTGGCTCGCGCGCTGCACGTCTCGCCGGCAAGGTTGCGCCGACCTGCCCATGCACCCGCGTCCCCAGCTCGTCGGGCGCCGCATTGTACTTACCGTTACCTCGGCATGCGGCGGCAGCACCACGGGGCGAATGGCGAGCGTGTGCGGCGAGATCGGCGTGAGGATCAGCGATTCGACCGTCGGCACGACGATCGTGCCTGCTGAGAGGCTGTATCCGTGGAGCCCGTGGGTGAATGAGACATGCAATGACGCCGTCCGCGGCGTAGGCGCCCATCAACTTCTCGCCGTTCACCTGATGTAGCACGCAAGGTGAACACGTGCCTGCGCAAGCTCCGCCCAGCACGACGTCGTTGAGCGCGCGCCACCTCGGCTCTGCGTGGCGCGTCGTCCATGCTTCCAGTGTCTCTCACGCGCTTCTGCACGAGATAGTTCGCCGGCGGCGAGCCGCTCAAGCGCGAGCTCCATGTCCTCACGCGCGCACAACGGCCCGGCGCGGGAAGCTCAGCCTGCCCAGATTCACACCGAGTACGGGGATCCGTCGTCCCGCAACGAGCCTCGCGCCGCGAAGGACCCCCACCGAGGGTGAGCAGCGCGTCGATGCGTGCGGGGTCGTCGAGCAGGCACCTTCGTGACGACGCCGTGCAGCTCGTGCTCGAACACCGGCGTGATCCTCAACGCGGGCGCGAGCGCGATCCTCGAGAACTCCGGGGTAGACCGTGAGCTCTTAGGTTTCCGATGACCCCAGCTTGGATCACCCGGCAACCGCTTCGGTCTCAGGAGCGCGCGCAACGCGGCGCGCGACGCCCGCCGCGTCGAGCCCGGTGAGCGCGAGCTGCACTCTCCGCGGGCCGCTCGATGTAGTGGTCCGGAACGCCGTGCACACCGACGCGCACCGACGGATCATCTGCGCGATCACGGTTGGACATGTACGTGCTCAAAGCCATTGACCATCGTGCCCTCCTCCACACCCAGCACGTGCGGACGCCTCCCCACCCACCGCGGTGATCTCGCTCGCGCAAGGGCTTGAGGAATCTGCAATTCACGACCTGTTAGAGCCGGCCAACTCCTCGGGCGGCTGCGCGGGGAGCACCATTCCGCAGCAACCGCGAGAACGGCGACATTGCGTCCCTGGCGCAGTACCTCCCAGGTGCCGAATGGGGAATGGCGGGAATGTCGGTGGCCGCCACGGAACATTCGGGCTAGACATTGCGCGGATAGCGAAGGCACAGCGGCCCCAAGTGCGGCCGCAGCCCGGTGCGCACGAGCGCGAGCATTCTCGGTGCCTGTTCTTCGCGCGGTCACGACCATGTGGGCACACCGCCAGCATGTACGCGATGTCGTACAGCCCCATGCGCGCTCTGGCTCTTGCTCCTCGCCCACAAGACCCGCGCGATCCATGCAGAAGACGACTGGGGAGGTGCTGCAGCGCGACGCATCCGTGGATGACGTTGTCGCAGCCGCGCGCTGGAGGAACGTCGAGTAAATGGCTGATGGAACCGGGTCTTATTCCGCCGCGTCGCGAGCCCCGCTGGAGAAGGTGACGCAGGTTTCTCGTGCTATCCCGCATTCTGCGGCCGGCGAAGGCGCTGGTTCCGGTTCCTGCTGATGGAGTGATCGCGACTTATCGTACGTGTCCTGAGTGGGCGCGCGGAGCTCGGTGAGCCCTTTGCCAGACGCGGTGTACGCTCTGGAATCGCCCACGGCCCGCCGTCTTCCGTCGACTTTCCCGTGGCGGGATCGTGCCCTGCGGGGAGGGCATGCCACTTCTCGTGACGTCTCGCCCGCGGGGATGCCTCCCTTTCCTTTTCGTTCTTGATCACGTGCACCAGACGATGGCGCGCCATGTCCAGTTCACCGCCGCGGTGAAGGTGTCGACGAGCAACGTCCATAATCCGTGGCCGTCGATTGGACCCAAGTAGCGAAAGCCGAGCTCCTCGAACAACACCGGGCGTCAGAAATGTCTTGACGCTCTCTTCCCGCTTTTGCATGACCTGCACCGAGCATTCAGAGTGCTGGAAGCTCGTCGTCCGATCTTGCTGACACTTATTGTAGATTCGGGTTGCGTCTACCTGGCCAGGTAGCGCGAGATCGCGCCGACATTGGGCGCGATCGAACATCTCGTTGTCGTTGAGATGACGATGATGTCGCGGTTGGATTCCTGCGTTGTTGAGTCCTTCGTACGACAGCCCTCTTGCACGTGAGCCGTCTCCGGATGGTGGAGCACGGGAAGCTCCTCGCGTGATCGCGCGCCGTGGCGATGCCGAGTGCCGCTGAGATTGCGGTCGCTGCGTGGCCCGCGCCGAAGACGTCGTACTCGTCGTCGCGCTTCAGGAATCCGGAAATGCCACCCTGCTGGCGGAGCGTCTCGAACCGGTCGCGACGGCCCGTGAGCATTCTCTTGCTGTGGGTACGCCTGGCATCAGGTCGGCGGGAGGCTACACGTGGGGCAGATGACATTAGCCGTGGGTCAGGGAATGGAGCGTGCGAGATGAACGCAGAGGTGGCACGGGGAGTTCAAACTCGTGCGCGCAATCGCATATCGGCTAGCATGTCCAAGCGCTCCGCGCTTTGAGCCCCGCGCGCTCGAGCCGTAAGGCGCATGCGTCATCCACCAGCGAGTCACGGGCGGCACCGCTTGCTCGATTTCAAGTAGGATACGTACTCTTGCGAAGCTCTCCACACTGCTGGCTGGTCTCGCCAAGCGCCGCCGTGGTCGATGTCGCATCGAGCACATTGTCCGTGATCTGAAATGCCAAAAAACTGATGGCGTCTCCGTACGCGGTGGGTCCAGGCTGGCCACGCCAGCGCCGGCGGCGATCCCCCCAACGACGCGCCACAGCGCGCCCGCGCTAGGCTATGAATGCGCTCCAACTGTTCGATCTACAGCGAGCTCCCCTTCCAGGTTGAGCAGCCGACGGCCTACGACTCCCCCGCCCGATGCGCGCATTAAATTCGTACAATGGCGGCTTGGGAAGCGTTGGGCAACCCGAGCCGCACGCGCGCGTCGGCACGCCGCGCGCACGGCGGTGCAGTGGGACCATCGCCACACCGGCGGCCGTCGCGCGGCACGCCGTGTACGCGATGCGTCTGTCGGTGGCCGCCGCACTGTCGTCGTCGTCCATGCACGAAGATCGTCGTGAACTCGGAAAATGGAGTACGCGTGCATGACTCCGACGCATGCGGCAAGCGCACTGGCATCTGCTCGCCACCGCAAGGCGCGGTAGGCCGCGAGCATGAGCAATCGGGCGCAGTCTGTTTCTCTGCCCAGGACGCGAGCGTATTTTCGGCATCGGCGATGGGAGCGGGGAGCGCGCCGAGCGCGGTTGGTGCGCACAGGGTCGAGCTCGCGATCGACGCTCGCGCGATCGACCGCGAGGTTCAAGCCGATCCCGGCCGCCGACGGCCCTCGCGCGGAGCTGGTGAGGCCTGCGTCAACTCTCGGAGCTCAGTCGCCATCGGACTCAATGAGCTACTCAGCGCTGCGGATGCCGCGCGCAAACGCTGGATCCCCTCTTCGAACAACCGGAGCGGATCGTCGAGCGGAAGCTCGGATCGCTCGAGCTCGCCCACGACGTCCTCGATTCGCGCCAGGTTGTAGCTCATTGCCTCTCATCGGCCACGCGACGCGTGCACGCACGAGTGGTCGCGCCCACGCGCGCGCTCGCGCAGGAATAATCGAAACTCCTGCGCCACGGCGAAACGACACGCTGCCGAGCGTCGCTCCGGCGGAGAATGGCGCAGCCGCGCGCGAGCACCGCGACGGCCCTTACGTGCGCGCGTTCCGTCGCTCCAGCGCTCAACGCCGGCGCGAAGGTTGTGGGCCGCACGGGTCGACCCGATCGCGTCTCCGCACCTGTCGCAGCAGCGCGCCTCGCAGCGCGGCGAGCATCGCCGCCTGCTCGGCCAGCAGGAACCGCGGCTTCCGCGGCGGCCGACGGGTGCTGCTGCGCTGATGATCCGCGACGAGGGTCGCAAAGAGTCATGTCGACCTCGTGGCCAACCGCGGAGATGGTCGGAATCGCGCATGCTGCGACCGCCCGCGCAACGATCTCCAGCTTGAACGCCCAGCAGGTCCTCGTGCCGCCACGCCCTAATCCGTGTCCACGTCGCCCCAGCGACTCACACGGTTGATCGCGTGAGCCAGATCCGGCGCGCCCTCGCCCGCCTTCGCCGGCACGAGCACGTCTTGACAGTTGGGCAGCGACGACGCATCAACCGAGACGACGTCGCGCAGCGCCGCTCCGTCGGGGCTGGTGATCACAGCCACTCGTCGCGGCAGCCGAGGGAGCGCGCGCGCTTGCGGGATGGCTCGTAGCCCATTCACGCGAAGCCGGTCGGTCGCCTGCTCGAGCGCCTTCCGCCACAATCCAATTTCGTTGCATAGCGGAAAACTCGGTGCATTGCAGATCACCGCGCGCGGATACACGGTGAGCTGCGCCAGCGCGATCACCTTCACTCCCGTTCCCGGAAGCGCGGCACGGACGGCTGGTCGCGCTCACCACATTACCATCTGCGCCGCCGATCCCCGCAGGCAGAAGTACCAGTGCCCTGTTGCGGTGCGGCTTGAAGTCCGCCAGCTCCCCGTGAATCCACAGCGGCGGGAACGCGCCCTCGGAGCCTCGCCTGTTGCGCGAGCAGCTCGATGACAGCGCGCTCTCGGGAAGCTGAGGCCACGGACTGTCACCGCGCGTTGCGTGTAGGGACGCTGCGGCTCGCTCACGGGGAAGAGCTGCGGCTCCGAGTGGCGCCGCCGGCGGAGTGGCCTGCGTGATCTACGCTTCATTTCGGCGCGTCTTCTGTCCTGCGCGGACCGTGCTTCTCTTCCAGCAGCATTGCGATGCGATTTCGGCCCCACACCGCCGGGTACTGCTTGCACCGGACGCGCGCGCACGCGCTCCCTCGAAGTCGACGTCGCCAACGGAGGCGATAGCCGGTTTTGGTGGACGCATTCGCATATTGATGCCGACATTTATCACTGACCGCTGCTCCCTCCTTCACCATGTTGCTGTTACTATCCTTGAAGCCTTCCGCTGCCACGATGAGGATGTCCGCGCGCAGCGTGTGCTCTTTCAGATTTTGCGTAGCGCTGCTGCAGCACGGTAGCGGTTGCGTCGCGTTCGGGGTGGGTCACTGCAGTGTGATGATTGTTGCTTCGTCCCAGCGCAAATTAACGCACTCCTTCCCTTTCGTCACGGTGCTGGAGCACGAGACATCTCCTGCATGCTGGCGGGCGTGCACGGGACGAATCCGTCGCGGTCGCCGATCAGGCTCTTTCCGACGCTCCCCGATGGGATGAAATCCATTGACATCCTTTTCGGGCGGAATCGTGCGAATTACGACATCGGGATCGGAAGCGGCATTGGACGAGGATGCCGTGAATCGCCGTGTCCTCGTTCAACCGCCGACCCACTCGGCGCAGTATCTCTGCGTCGGACTCGGGGATCTTGATCGTCACGCTGTGCATTCCCGCTTCGTCGAGCCGCGCCCCTCGTCGTGATGTAGACCTCGCTGGCCGGATCCGGCGCCGACGAGCACTACGGCGAGCCCCGGCGTGATGCCGCGCGCGACGGGTCGCCACCTGTATCGTCACCTCTTCACGAATGCTCTTCGCGATGGCGTTCCCATTGATCAGCTCAGCGGACAAAGTCCACCTGCCTGGCTGCTCGCGGATGACCACTGATCTTGCACTGTCTGGATATCTTGGAGCTCGGTCTCGATGCGGCGAGCCATGGCCCTCCTCGCTCAATGTGCATCCCGAAAATCTCCGTCCACGTCGTCCGGATTGACGCTCATCACCCTGCATCCCTCCCCGCCTGAATGGCGGAACACCTTGTCCACACCTGTGTAGCTCGCCGCGATGTGTCGCAGCCTTTCTAGTGCTGATGCTTCGGCTGCCTGCACCAGACCGAGACCTGGCTCCGTGGAACGTCGTCGTGGTGCGTGGTGATGGACGATGAGCGGGGTGCCTCTCGCTCGTGAGCGTGTGGCTACCTCCACGCTGCAGCTGCACGTGCGCGGAGCACCTTTCCCATGTTGGTGGAGAAGGGCGCCGCCATATGAGATCTTTTGAGGTGGAGCTCCGCCGCCATGATTCCGGCGAGGTGCGCGACCTCCTCCGAGTGATGAAGGATGCTTCTCTGTCATAGCTCGTGCGGTCAGGCAGATCCCGGCTGATCAGGCGAATGAGCCGCGGTGCGCGCCGACCTCTGAGGCTGCGTCTCCCCCATATCCTCGTGAATCGCGGCGTCGACTTCTTTTCGGACTTCTCGATGCACCTCCTCCACGCGGCCCGGGGTGGATGCGCCGCTTGGTGACCAGCTTGGACGCTGAATGCTCAGCCACTTCGGCGCTAATTTGACCGGATCGAAGCACGGAGACGACCGTGTCGGGCGTGTCGTCGATGATGATCACATTGACGCCGGTCGCGGCGAGCTCGAAGGCGCGAAACGTCTTCGTCCACGCCCGATGATACGGTCCCTTCACTTCCTCGTTGGGCAGCGGCACCCATGAGACGTCGTCTCTTTGACGCAGCTCCGAGGCGATGCACATGCCCGCCAGCGCGGACCATTTTTCCTCCGCCTCGCGATCCTGCGCGTGTCTCGCGAATTTCGCGAGCTGGTCGGCCATGCAGAGCTTCCTCGGCCAGCCGGCTGATCATTTCCGGCTTTTCGATTCTGGTGGACATCCCCGCCTGCTCGAGCCTCCGTCTCGCCCTCGCGCTGAGCTTCTCGAGCTCCCCCTTCGCGCATCGGCACCTCGCGTCGCGAGATGTCGGTCACGGCCGCGGGCTGACCTCCTTGCACCGAGTATATCGATTTTTCGGTTGTTTTTGTTGCGTTCCCTGGACACTGTCGCTCTCGCTGCGTCGATCTCTGCGCTTCTGCGCCTCGAGCTCCCATATCTCGCGAACCTTCATCATTCTCTTCCTTGCCCGAGATGACCGCCGCCTTGCGCAGCGCTTCGGCTTCCCGCGCGCCCTCGTCTACGACATCCGTCGCGAGGTTTCTTCGGCGGTGGCCTTCGCGGCAACCTGTGCGTCGCGCCCAACCGCCTGCCACCAGAGCGACCGACAAAAAAGAGCACCGCGCCTGGGAACCACGATGCCTATAGCCCAGCGCGGCGTAGATCACTAGTTGGTTCATACTCGATAGCTCCACACGGACCCTGACGCTCCGCGAACTCCGGAAACACCGCCACGCGCGGAGCGCGAAGGCCACTGCCCAGCCCATGAGCCCAACAACGCGCGCCCCCAAACAGCGTGAGCCAAACGAGGCTAACTGCAACGTATAGCTTGACTCTACGCGTTGCGCGACCGCTGCCCAGAAATTACGCGAAGTATGCTGAAAGGCCGACAATCTCGTAAATTCAGCCGCCGCGCTTACCCGGCGGGAGCAGCCGCCGAATCTCGCTCGAGATTCCGGCGGCAACCCGCGGCCTCCGCCATCTCTCGCGCTGTTCTGAGACTCGACACCCAAGTGCGGCCAGAATTGCCGCCTTGTGTGCGGATTGACGAGTCTTGCGTGGTGTTCATGACGCCGCGAATCACCTCGTCGACGTACTTGGCGACTGCCCGCGTGGTGCTCGGCGGGCTCATCACCTTCGGATTGTGATCCTCACCAACTGCTGATCGTCACCTTGACCGAAGACTTGCGGCTCATTGGTGCGCCTCCTTTTCCTGTTGCTGGCGAAGGAACCCAGCTTTGAGCTGCTTGGTGCGGAGACGCGCCGCCGTCCAGCGCTCGCGCAGCTCGCGATTCTCCCGTTCGAGCGCCGCGCTGGCCTTGCCACTGGGAGTGGGCGCGGCCTTCAGCTTCGCCTCGGCCTCCTGCGCGCGGCGGTGCCACCCGGCCATTTCTCGTCCCGCGAGGGCCTGAATTCAAGAACTCCAAACTCCCTGAAATGCGACCAGGTCAGGTCGTTCGTCTGACACCTAGTCTCCCTCCAGGGTACGCAGCACCTTCTCGCGCCCGACCGGCGACTTCCTTGTCACGTAGAGTGTGGTCCGGGTGACGGAAGGTGCTCAATCGCCACGCGACGCTTCGCAAAAGCTTTCTCGCGGACCCGCCGCGGAGCCTCGGTATTCGCTGAGCAGGGTCAGCGACTCGAGCAGTTCCCCGCTCGCGTCGCGAATGACGCTTTCGACGAGCGACGCGGCCAGATCGTTCGGCACCAGCAGCGCGACGTTCGACGAACGTCGAAGGCGTCGATGGAAGGGGCGGAACTTGAGTGGTGGAAAGGTCGAGGCCACAGCCGGACGTCGGCAGCTCCCATTGGCCCGCGGGCGCCACCGGCTCCGATGAGATGCGCGCCAGCGAGAGCTCGATGCCGAACGTCGGTGGCGCCCATACCGGCGCGTCGAGCGCGAGGCGGCGCGCGAAGCCGCGAACTTCTCCTCCGATCGCGATCTCCCAGAGCGCGTCGTTGCTCGACGCCGGTCGCATTCGACCGGGCGAGCCGCCACCGACCGTCGTGGCGATCCGCTCCGCCAATCCCTTCGCGTCCCACTCGTCGAAGTCGGAGAGTCGGCGTCCGACCAGTGCGGCGGATGACGATGCCCCATTACGATCGCCGCGACGCGCATCTCTTCCGCGTCGGCACGGTGCCCGACTCGCCCCTCGCCGTGCTCTCGTCTCGCGTGCGCGAGACGTGCGTCTCTGCGGGGCTGTACGAGGCGCTCCTCGATGCCCTTCGTGCGCGGCGGTGACTCGTACGTGCGCCTTTCCAATCCGATGGCGGAAGACGAGGGCTACCTGCGGCGCGAGCTGCTCGAGACGCTCGCGAGGCGCGCAGAGCACAACCTCGCGCAGCACCATTGTGACGTGCGCCTGTTCGAGATCGGGAGCGTCTCTCCGGCCATTGCAGAGTGGGCTTCCGCGCGAAGAATGGCGTCCGCATCGACGGCATGGGGGCATCGTCAACTGCTCGACGCCGACTTCGACTTCAGTGGATGTTGGTGATGGATTGCACCACGGTTGGGTGGCGGGCTGGCCGGTTGACGCCGACCCGCGTCGACGGACCTTCCACCGCACTTTTCCATTCCTACGCCTTCGACCTTCGTCGACGTTGCGCTGCTCGTGCCGAACGATCTCGCGGCCTCGCGCGATCGAAAGTGTCATCCGCGACCTCGAGTGGGGAACTGCTGGAGTCGCTGACCCTGCTCAGCGAATACCGAGGATCCGGCATTCCGCGGAGGGCTTCCGAAGCGTCGCGTGGCGATTGACCTTCCGTCTATCCGGACCGCACTCTACGTGACAAGGAAGTCGCCGGTCGGCGCGAGAAGGTGCTGCGTACCCTGGAGGGAGAGTTAGGTGTCAGACAGCGAACGACCTGACCTGGTCGCATTTCAGGAGCTCGAGTACTTGATTCAGGCCCTCGCGGACGAGATGGCCGGGTGGCGCCGCCGCGCGCAGGAGGCCGAGGCGAAGCTGAGGGCCGCGCCCACTCCGGGTGGCAAGGCCAGCGCCGGGCGCTCGAACGGGAGAATCGCGAGCTCCGCGAGCGCCTCGAGGCGGCGCGTCGTCCGCACCAGCAGCTGCTCGAGAAGCTTCGGTTCCTTCGCCAGCACAGGAAAAGGAGGCGCACCGATGAGCCGCAAGTCTCGGGTCAAGGTGACGATCGTCGGTGAAGAGTACACCATTCGGAGCGATGAGCCCGCCGAGCACACGCGGGCCGTCGCCGAGTACGTCGACGAGGTGATTCGCGGCGTCATGGACGCCGGCGCGACCGTCGAGTCGCACAAGGCGGCAATTCTGGCGGCACTTCAGATCACGGACGAGCTGATCAAGTCTCGGGACGGGCGCGAGGAGTTGGTGGACCGCATGCACGGAATCTCGAGCGAGATTCGGCGGCTGCTCCCGCCGGGTAAGCGAGGCGGCTGAACGCGGGATTCAGCCGCTGGGTCTGGCCTTTTCGCCGTACTTCACGTAATTTCTGGGCAGCGGTCACGCAACGCGTAGAGTCAAGCTATCGTTGCGGTTAGCCTCGTTTGGCTCACGCTGTTTGACGGCGCTGTTGGAGGTTCATCGGCTGGGCAGTGGCCTTCGCGCTGACTTTGCGCGCGTGGCGGTGTTTCCCCGGAGTTCGCGACGTCACCGTCGTGTGGAGCTATAGATACATATGAACCAACTAGTGATCTACGCCGCGCTGGCTATAGGCATCATCATTGCCGGCGCGGTGTCTTTTTTTGTGGGTCGCTCTGGTGGCAGGCGGATTGAGCACGACGCACAGGTTGCCGCGAAGGCCACCGCCGAAGAAACCTCGCGACGGATCGTAGACGAGGGCACGCGGGAAGCCGAAGCGCTGCGCAAGGCGGCGGTCATCTCGGGCAAGGAAGAGATGATCAAGGTTCGCGAGATATGGGAGCTCGAGGCGCAGAAGCGCCGGGATGAGATCGAGCGCGGCGAGCGACGTGTCCAGGAACGCGACAGCAATCTCGACCGAAAAATCGATATCCTCGATCAGCGGGAGAAGGAGGTCGCCCGCCGCGTGACCGACATTCCCGCGACGCGAGAGTGCGGTGGTCGATCGCGAGGGGGAGCTCGAGAAGCTCAGCGCCGAGGCGAGACGGAGGCTCGAGCAGCTGGCGGGGATGTCCGCCCAGGATGCGAAAGCGGAAATGATCAGCCGGCTGGCCGAGGAAGCTCATGCGGACGCGGCCAACCAGCTTCGCGAAATTCGCGAGAGCGCGCGCAGGAACGCCGATCGCGAGGCGAAGAAAATCGTCGCGCTGGCGGTGCAGCGCATCGCCTCGGAGCATACGTCGGAGATCAGCGTGTCATCGGTGTCGCTGCCCAACGACGAGATGAAGGGGCGCATCATCGGCCGTGAGGGGCGAAACATTCGCGCCTTCGAGCTCGCGACCGGCGTCGATGTGATCATCGACGACACGCCCGACACGGTCGTTGTCTCGTGCTTCGATCCGGTGCGACGCGAAGTGGCTCGCGTCGCGCTCTCCAAGCTCGTAGCTGACGGCCGATCCACCCGGGCCGCATCGAGGAGGTCGTCGAGAAGTCCCGAAAGGAAGTCGACGCCGCGATTCAGGATATGGGGGAGCAGGCGGCCTACGAGGTCGGCGCGCACGGGCTGAACGTCGAGCTCATTCGCCTGATCGGCCGGATGCAGTACCGCACGAGCTATGGACAGAACATCCTTCATCACTCGAAGGAGGTCGCGCACCTCGCCGGAATCATGGCGGCGGAGCTCGGACTCGATGTGGTCATGGCGAAGCGCGGCGCCCTTCTCCACGACATCGGAAAGGTGCTCACGCACGAGCACGAGGGGACGCACGTGCAGCTGGGTGTGGAGGTAGCCACGCGCTACGGCGAGCACCCGCTCATCGTCAACTGCATCGCCGCGCACCACGACGACGTTCCCCACGAGAGCGAGGTCTCGGTGCTGGTGCAGGCGGCCGACGCGATCTCGGGTTCGCGCCCCGGCGCGCGACGAGAGGCCTTCGAGACCTACGTGAAGCGGCTGGAAGGGCTCGAGCGCATCGCGGCGAGCTACACAGGTGTGGACAAGGTGTTCGCCATTCAGGCGGGGAGAGAGATCAGGGTGATCGTCAATCCGGACGACGTGGACGATTTCGCGATGGCGGCGCTGAGCGAGGAGATCGCTCGCCGCATCGAGACCGAGCTCCAATATCCGGGACAGATCAAGATCGTGGTCATCCGCGAGCAGCGGGCGGTGGACTTTGCCCGCTGAGCTGATCGATGGGAACGCCATCGCGAAGAGCATTCGTGAAGAGGTGACCGATACAGGTGGCGAAGCTCGTCGCGCGCGGCATCACGCCGGGGCTCGCCGTCGTGCTCGTCGGCGAGGATCCGGCCAGCGAGGTCTACGTGCGCAACAAGGGGCGCGGCTCCGACGAAGCGGGAATGCACAGCGTGACGATCAAGATGCCCGCGACCACGACGCAGGAGGAGCTGCTGGCCGAGGTGACGCGGCTGAACGAGGACCCGGCGATTCACGGCATCCTCGTCCAGATGCCGCTTCCGAAGCACATCGATCCCGATGTCGTGATCCGCACGATTCGCCCCGAAAAGGATGTCGATGGATTTCACCCGGTGAACGTCGGAAAGAGTCCTGATCGGCGACCGCGACGGATTCGTCCCGTGCACGCCCGCGCGGCGTGCAGGAGATGCTCGCGCGCTCCGGCACCGTGACGAAAGGGAAGGAGTGCGTGATCGTCGGACGAAGCAACATCGTGGGGAAGCCGATGATGGCGCTCATGGTGCAGCCCGCCCCGAACGCGAACGCGACCGTTACCGTGTGCCACAGCGCTCACGCAAATCTGAAGGAGCACACGCTGCGCGCGGACATCCTCATCGTGGCCGCGGGAAAGCCGAAGATGGTGACGGGCGACATGGTGAAGGAGGGCGCGGTCGTGATCGATGTCGGCATCAATCGCATTGCCGATGCGTCCACCAAGACGCGGCTATCGCCTCGTCGGCGACGTCGACTTCGAGGGAGCGCGTGCGCGCGCGTCCAGGATCACTCCGGTGCCCGGCGGCGTGGGGCCGATGACCATCGCCATGCTGCTGAAGAACACGGTCCGCGCGGCCGAACAGAGCGCGCCGAAATGAAGCGTGGATCGCGCCGGCCGGCTCCGCCGGCGGCGCCACTCGAGCCGCAGCTCTTCCCCGTGAGCGAGCCACAGCGTCCCTACACGCAACGCGCGGTGACGGTGGCATCCGTGGCCGTGTCGCTTCCCGCGATTCCGGGAGCGTCGCCGGAGAGCGCGCTGTCCATCGAGCTGCTCACGCAACAGGCGAGGCTCGTCGTCGAGGGCGCGTTCCCGCGGCTGTGGATTCACGGGGAGATCACGGACTTCAAGCCGCACCGCAACGGGCACTGGTACTTCTGCCTGCGGGGACCGGCGGCGCAGATCAGATGCGTGATGTGGTCGCGCGACCAGCGTGCGGTCCCCGCGCTTCCGGAAGACGGGATGCAGGTGATCGCGCTGGCGCAGCTCACCGTGTATCCCGCGCGCGGTGATCTGCAATGCACGATTTTTTCGCTCGACTCGGTGGGCGATGGATTGTGGCGGAAGGCGCTCGAGCAGGCGACCGAGCGGCTTCGCGTGATGGACTGCTCGAGCCATCCCGCAAGCGCGCGCTCCCTCGGCTGCCGCGACGAGTGGCGGTGATCACCAGCCCCGACGGAGCGGCGCTGCGCGACATCATCTCGGTCATGCGTCGTCGCTGCCCCACTGTCGAGATCGTGCTCGTGCCGGCGAAGGTGCAGGGCGAGGGCGCGCCCGCGGATCTGGCTCGCGCGATCAACCGTCGTGAGTCGCTGGGGCGACGTGGACACGGTGATCATCGGGCGCGGCGGTGGCGGGCGCGAGGATCTCTGGGCGTTCAACTCGGAGATGGTCGCGCGGGCGGTCGCAGCATGCGCGATTCCGACCATCTCCGCGGTCGGCCACGAGGTCGACATCACGCTTTGCGACCTCGTCGCGGATCATCGCGCGGCCACACCGTCGGCCGCCGCGGAAGCCGCGGTTCCCGTGCTCGCCGAGGCGCGAGCGGAGGCGTTCGCGATGCTCGCCGCGCTGCGAGGCGCGCTGCTGCGGCAGGTGCAGAGGCGACGCGATCGCGTCGACCGTGCGGCGCACGACCTGTCGCGCCGGCGTCGAGCGCGATGCCGAGCGACGGAACGCGCGCGTGAGGGCCGTCGCGGGTCGACTCCACGCGCTGAGCCCTCTCGCGGTGCTCGCCCGCGGCTACGCCGTTGCGCGCGACTCCTCGGGGGCGACGCTCGGCAGCGTGTCGGATTTCGCCGTGGCGCAGGAGTTCGATCTGCTTCTGCGCGACGGCACCGTGCGCGCGACCACTCGTGCCGTACACCCGGAGCCACGCATGGCGGATGAGGGGCAATGAGCTACGAGACTGATCTGGCGCGAATCGAGGACATCGTGGGGAGCTCGAGCGATCCGAGCTCCCGCTCGACGATGCACTCCGGTTGTTCGAAGAGGGGATCCAGCGATTGCGCACGGCATCCGCGGCGACTCGTGCACGCGGAGGCGCGCGTGCGCAAGCTCATTGAGGATACCGATGGCGGATTCACGCTCGCTGACTTCGAGAGTTAACGCGGTCTCGCCGGCGACGCTCCGCGCGAGGGTGTGTCGGCGCGCGAGACCGGCTTGAACCTCGCGGTCGATCGCGCGAGCGTCGATCGCGAGCTCGAGCGCCTGTGCGCCGGACCCGCGCTCGGCGCGCTCCCCGTTCCCGTCGCCAACGCGATCCGCTACAGCATCCTCGGGCAGGGAAAGCGACTGCGCCCAATTCTCATGCTCGCGGCCTACCGCGCCTGCGGTGGCGAGCAGGATGCCAGTGCGCTCGCCGCATGCATCGAGGTCGTACACGCGTATTCGTTGGTTCACGACGATCTTCCGTGCATGGACGACGACGACATGCGGCGCGGCCGCCCGACGACGCATCGCGTGCACGGCGTGGCCATCGCGACGGCGGCCGGCGTGGCAATGGTGCCGCTGGCCGTGCGCGCGGCGTGCGACGCCGGCGTGCGGCTCGGGTTGCCCAACGCTTCCCAAGCCGCCATTGTACGAGAGTTGATGCGCGCATTGGGCGGGGGAGGAATGGTGGGCGGTCAGCTGCTCGACCTCGAAGGGGAGGGCAGCTCGCTGTCGATCGAACAGTTGGAGCGCATTCATAGCGCGAAGACGGGCGCGCTGATCAGCGCGTCCGCTCGCATTGGGGGGATCGCCGCCGGCGCGAGCACGGCCGGCCTCGATGCGCTCACCGCGTACGGAGACGCCATTGGGTTGGCATTTCAGATCACGGACGATGTGCTCGATGCGACATCGACCACGGCGGCGCTTGGCAAGACCGCCGGCCGCGATGTCGAGCTTCGCAAGAGTACGTATCCGATGCTGCTTGGAATCGAGCGAGCGCGTCGCCCGTGCAGACTCGCTGGTGGATGACGCGTGCGCTGCACTCGAGCGCGCGGGGCTCAGAACGGCAACGCTGGACATGCTGGCCCGATATGCGATTGCGCGCACGAGTTGAACTCCCTGTGCCACCTCTGCGTTCAGCTCGCACGGTCCATTCCCTGACCCACGGCTGATGTCATCTCCGCGTGTGAACTATCCCGCCGACCTGAAATCGCTGACGCGCGACGAGCTGCGCGCCGTGTGCGAGGAACTGCGCACATCGCTCATCGACTCCTGCTCGCGCACCGGAGGGCACATTGGCGCCGGGCTCGGAGTGGTCGAGCTGACGGTCGCGCTGCACCACGTCTTCGACACGCCGCGCGATCAGCTCGTGTGGGATGTCGGGCACCAGGCGTACCCGCACAAGATGCTCACGGGCCGTCGCGACCAGTTCGAGACGCTCCGCCAGCAGGGCGGCATTTCCGGATTTCTGAAGCGCGACGAAAGCGAGTACGACGTCTTCGGCGCGGGCCACGCAGCCACCGCGATCTCCGCGGCACTCGGCGTCGCCACGGCGCGCGATCTCAAGCACGAGGACTTCCGCGTGCTCGCCGTCCTCGGAGACGGCGCGCTCACGTCGGGGCTGTCGTACGAGGGGCTCAACAACGCGGGCGCGTCCGACCGCGACATCATCGTCGTGCTCAACGACAACGAGATGTCGATCGCGCCCAATGTCGGCGCGATCTCGCGCTACCTGGGCCAGGTGCAGCGCAACCCGATCTACAATCGGCTGCGCAGCAAGATCGGGAGCGTCGTCGACGAGCTTCCGGGACCGCTGTCGATGCTCGGTCAGGTCATGCGAAAGTGGGAGGAGAGCGTCAAGACATTTCTGACGCCCGGTGTGTTGTTCGAGGAGCTCGGCTTTCGCTACTTCGGTCCGATCGACGGCCACGATATGGACGTGCTCGTCGACACCTTCACCGCGGTGAAGGGGATGCGCACGCCGCGTCTGGTGCACGTGATCACGACGAAGGGAAAGGGATTCCCCGCGGGCGAGCATCACGAGAAGTGGCATGCGCTCCCCGCAGGGCACGATCCCGCCACGGGCAAGCAGACGAAGACGGCGGCCGTAGCGAATCCGGCGTACACGGCGGTCTTCGGCAAAGGGCTCACCGAGCTCGCCACTCAGGACACGTCGATAGTCGCGATCACTGCCGCGATGCCCGCTGGAACGGGAACCAGCGCCTTCGCCGCCGCAATCCCGGAGCGCTTCTTCGACGTAGGCATCGCGGAGGGACACGCCGTCACCTTCTCCGCGGGTCTCGCGACGCGCGGAATCAAGCCCGTCGTCGCCATTTACTCGACGTTCCTCCAGCGCGCGTACGACAACGTCATCCACGACGTCGCGCTGCAGCATCTCCCCGTCGTCTTCTGCATGGATCGCGCGGGTCTTGTCGGCGAGGACGGACCAACGCACATGGGGCTCTACGACATCGCGTACATGCTTGCGGTTCCCGGCATGGTCGTGACCGCGCCGAAGAACGGCACCGAGATGCTCGCGCTCGTGCGCACCGGGCTCGCGCACGGTTCGGGGCCGCTGTGCCTTCGCTATCCGCGCGATGTCTCACCCGATGTTCCCGTGGCGGCCACCGACATTCCCGCCGTTCCATTCGGCACCTGGGAGGTACTGCGCCAGGGACGCGATGTCGCCGTTCTCGCGGTTGGTACGATGGTGCTCCCCGCGCTCGCAGCCGCCGAGGAGTTGGCGGCGGACGGCATCGATCTGACGGTCGTGAACTGCAGATTCCTCAAGCCCTTCGACGAGATCACGCTCACCGCGGTAGTCGGTCAGCATCCGCACGTGCTGGTCGTGGAGGAGGGCACGATGGTCAATGGCTTTGGCGCGTACATGTCGACCGTGATCGCCCAGATCGATCCGTCGGTTCGCGTCGGTGTGCACGGCGTTCCGGACCGCTACATCGAGCAGGCGCCACGCAGGGTGCAGCTCGCGCTACCGGACTCGACGCGGCGGGCATCGCGCGCCGCGTGCGCGCGCTCCTCGAGACCGAAGCGGTTGCCGGGTGATCCGACTCGGGGTCATCGGAAACCTGAGCTACGACGGGCTCCCCGGGGTTCTCGAGGGACTGATCGCGCTCGCGCCCGCGTTGAAGATCACGCCGGTGTTCGAGCACGAGCTGCACGGCGTCGTCACGAAGTCCGAGATGCTCGACGACCCGGCACGCATTGACGCGCTGCTCACCCTCGGTGGCGACGGAACGATGCTCCGCGGCGCGAGGCTCGTTGCGGGACGACAGATCCCCGTGCTCGGTGTGAATCTGGGCAGGCTGGGCTTTCTCACCGCGTGCGCGCGCGAGGACATGGAGCTCGCGCTTGAGCGGCTCGCGGCCGGCGACTATCTCGTGCAGAAGCGCATGACGCTGGAAGCATGGACGACGCGCCACGCGGAGCCGAGGTGGCGCGCGCTCAATGACGTCGTGCTGCACAAGGGCGGCTTCGCGCGCGTGTTCACGTTGCGTGCGTCGGTGAATGGCGAGTTGATGAGCACCTACGCGGCGGACGGCATCATCATCTCATCGCCCACGGGCTCCACGGGATACAGCCTCTCGGCGGGCGGGCCGATCGTCGTGCCGACGGTCGAGTCGCTGATCCTCACGCCGATCTCGCCGCACACGCTCGCCATTCGCCCCGTGGTGCTGCCGCCGCACGCCGAGGTAACGGTGCAGGTCGATGCGGCGCCCGACGAGCTCCTGGTGACGGTGGACGGGCAGGTCGGCGCAACCTTCTTTGCCGGCGACACGCTCACGGTGCGGCGCGCGGACAAGCCGGTGCTCGTCGTCACCTTCCGCGATGGGACCTTCTTTTCCCGAATGCGGCGCAAGCTGGGCTGGGGGGGACTCCGCGAGCGTGACGAGGAGGCGGGTGCTGACTGAGCTGCGCATCCGGAATTTCGCGATCATCGACGCGCTCACGCTGCCGCTCGCGCCGGGTTTCAACGTTCTTACGGGCGAAACTGGCGCCGGCAAGTCGATCATCGTTGGCGCGCTCGGCTTTCTACTCGGCGAGCGCGGTACGTCGGACCTCATCCGCACCGGCGCCGAGAAGGCATCGGTCGAGGGAATCTTCGATGCCTCCGGTGACAGCGACCTGATCGCGCTGCTCGATGCGCGCGGCGTCGACGTGGACGACCCCACGACGATCGTCCTGCGACGCGAGATCGTGTCGAGCGGGCGCACGCGCGCGTGGATCAACAGCGCGACGACGACGGCCGCGGTGCTCGCCGAGATCGGGCGCGCGCTCGTGAGCCTGCACGGACAGCATGAGGCGCAGACGCTGCTCGACGAGGAGTCGCAGCGCGCGATTCTCGATGCGTTCGGCTCGGCCACCGCCACCGCGGCGCGCGTGCGCGCGGCGCACGAAGAGCTCCACGGAGTCGCGCGCGAGATCCAGTCGCTCAGCGCGCGAAAGGCCGAGGCCGAGCGGCGCGCGGATTATCTGCGTCACCTCGTGAGCGAGATCGACGAAGCCAATCTGCGTCCGGGCGAAGACGTCACGCTCGAGGAGGAGGCGCGGAGGCTGGAGCATGCCGAGGAGCTGAAGTCGCTCGCCGCCGGACTCGCCGGCATCCTCGAAGGGGAGGAGGGCGCCGTGCTCGAGACTCGTCGGGCACATGCAGCGATCGCTCGCCGCCATCCAGCGCATCGATGCGTCTCTCGCTCGCCTGCAGGAGCTGTACGACTCGGCGTTCTACTCGCTCCAGGAGCTCGCGCGAGAGCTCGATGAGTACGAGCGCGCCGTCGATCTCGACCCGTCGCGATTGGCCGAGGTGCAGCGCCGGCGCGACCTGATTTTTCGCCTCACGAAGAAATATGGACCGTCGCTCGAGGCCGTGGCGGAGACCGCGCGCCTGGCGCGATCGGAGCTCGATCTCGTCGATGGCGGCGCGCTCGACCTCCGCCAGCTCGAGCAGCGCCGGCGCGAGGTGCAGCGAGCGCTCGAGGCGGCCGCGACCGAGCTCACCGCGCTCCGCCGCGACGCGGCGGCGCGACTCGCGGCCGAGGTAGATGCGGTGCTACCGGAGCTCGGAATGCCGGATGGCCGTCTCGACGTCAACATGCGCACGCGGCCGGAGATCGGCGCCGTGGGTGCGGAGGACATCGAGCTGCGCGTTGCCCTGAATCGTGGCCACGAATCGCGTCCGCTTGCACGAGTCGCGTCCGGCGGGGAGCTGTCGCGCGTGATGCTCGCGCTCAAAACCATCCTTGCCCGGCTCGATCGCGTGCCCACGCTCGTGTTCGACGAGGTGGACGCGGGCATCGGCGGGAAGATCGGACTGCAGGTGGGCGACACGATGCGCAGGGTCGCCAAGCATCATCAGGTGCTCGCGATCACCCACCTGCCGCAGATCGCCGCACGCGCGCACCACCACATTGTTGTCGAGAAGGGCGCGCGCGGCGGGATCACGACGGCGGACACCCGAGTCGTCGAGGGCGATGCGCGCATCACGGAAGTCGCGCGGCTACTCGGCGGCGACCCCGAGAGCGACGTGAGTCTCGCGCACGCGCGCGAGCTGCTGAGCAACGCGGCGCAGGAGCGCGAGAGCGCGGAGCCGGCTCCGCGGAGCGCGCGAAAGCTCGCGAAAAAGCGTTAGGGCGTCGAGGGTTCGAGGGTCGGCTGCTTCGGCGCGGTGGGTGGTGGTGCGAACTCCGCGCCCCATAGCCGGCGGAACATGCGAACCGAAAACATGACCTCGAACTCCTTAGGCAGCTCGTTGGAGATCGAGACAACCCTCGAATACTCGAACGTCACCTCGACGGGGATGCGTGAGCGATGTCGCGTATAGCCCTCCACGGCAGAGTACACGACGCCGAGGCCGACGCGATGCTCCGTGAGCGTCCGTGCCCGCGTCGAGCGATGACGCGTCGACCGTCACCGGCTCCCCGTTCACGGTGGCGGACGTCTGTCCCGTGAACTGATCCTGCGCACCGTGATGATAGCGATACTGCAGCCCGGCGGCGAAGTACCTGCCGAATTGGTAGCGAGGCGTGACCTCGAGCTCGTACTTCGTGCCGAGCTGTCTCGCCGCCGAGAAGATTGCGGCATCGTTCTCAAACGGATCTCCTTGCGGACGCACGGCCACAGTCACGAAGTCGGCCCTGGCCTTTTCGTAGCGCGCGACGATGGAGCCGAAGAAGTGTTTGCCAACCGTCACATCCGTCGCCGATATCGCAACGAGCGCGCGCGCCCGGTCGCTGGTGCCGATCGCAAAGGGATCTGATGGATCGATCTGAATTCCGGTGCCCAGGAGCGCCCCGGCGGACAGCGCGCTTCGAATGTGCACGCCATCGCGCGGCTCCAGTCGTGCCTGCTGCCCGGGCTCGCCGAGCCAGACCACCTTCGCCAAGGCCTCGATGTTTCCCCACCCGTTATGGCTCGTGTCGAGCAGCGTGTCGAGCACCTGCTTCTGCACGAAGACCACACTGTCATGCGACGTCGTCTGGACGGTGTGTTGCGACGACACGAACGTCAGCGACTTCGTCGACACCCAGGGTGCGGACACACCGATCGAGAATCGCTTGAGCAGTCCCAGCTCGAGACCGACAGTCGACGCGCGAAACTGCCGGTCGGAGTCAAAGGTGGTGTCGTTTGCCCCACCGAACGATCGCGACCGGTGCCAGTCGTTCGACAGCCGCAGGCGAATCGCACCAGAGGGCGCCGCCGTCGCGTCCTCTCCGTATCCGAGTACCGACTGCGCGCCAGCTCTCGTGCCGAACGCGAGCATCGCGGCAAGGATGATCAGGGCGGAGCGCGTGTGTGCGTGTGGGAATCCGAAGGGCACGTGAGCAGGGAAAGAGGCGCGAGCCGAGGCGGTCGCGCGTGCGCGCGGCCGCTGGAGACTGTCATCGCACGCGATCGAATGTCAACGACGCGCGTGCACCTGAACGATGCGGCCTCGCGCGCATTGCCAGTAGGGACCGGCGCAATGATGTTTGAGTGCGCGCCGGCCCTTGCCGGCTCCTGAGAGTCTCCCACCTCGACATCCGACGTGAAACAGATACCGATTCCCGCGATGCCGTGGCAGGTGACAGGAAATCACTGGCTCTCGCTGCCGTGCATTCATCCGGCTGACGGCTCGCTGTACGCGCTCGGCGTCCTGCATCGCGGGGCGCGCGCTGCGCTGGAGTTCGCGGGCTCGGCCGACTTTCTCGAGGGCAAGGGAACGCCGCTGCTGCGTCCCGCGATCACCGTGAACGGTGTCGCACGGGAGCTCGCCTCGCTCGAGCTCGCCTGGGAGCGCGCGCTCGGTTGGATTCCGACATTCACCTGTTCGGTGGACGGGCTGCTCATACGCGGGACGCTCTTCGCGCCGCACGGGCGCGATGCCGATCTCGCGGGCGCCGTGTACGCGCTCGCCGTCGAGAATCGTGGCCAGTCGCCAACGCGGATCGCCATCTCGCTGGAGGGACTGCTCGGCCACCGCCAGCTTCGCGTACGATCGCCGCGCGCAGCAGACGACGCGCACCGAGTGATCGAGGGCGAGCAACAGGTGATCGTGCTGGAGGGAACGGCGCAACCCGGCTTCGCCGCACTCGCGATCGCCGCCGATGGCGATGCGCGAGTCGAGACCGAAGCGGGAGCATCGCCGCGATTCGCGCTGCGGCGCGAGCTCGAGATCGCGGGCGGCGCGAAGGGGAGTGTCGCCTTCTTCATCGCTGCGGGGCCGGAGCGCGACGGAGCCGAGGCGACGGTGGCCGCGATGCGCCGTCGCGGATGGAGCGACCTGCTCACGATCACGCGCGATGCGTTGCAGCGCATGGAGCAGACCGTGGGTCACGATGGAATCGACCGCCTCATCAATCGCAATCTCCTCTTCGCGTATTTCTATGCCGCCGGGCGCGCGCTCGACGATGCGCACTTCTATCTCGTGCGCAGCCGCGCCCCGTGGAATGGCCACGGTATCACCGTTCGCGACTGGGAAGCACTCTCGTGGACGCTGCCGGCAGTCCAGCTGGCGGATCCGTCGCTGGCGCGCGAGCTCCTGCTTCGAGCGAGCGAGCTGCACGGCTACGCGCCGGGCCTCGGCGTTCACTATCTCGATGGCACGCTGTTCGAGCCGGGATTCTCGCTCGAGGGACTGGCGTCCTTCGCCCTCGCCACCGACCGGTACATCCGCGAGACGGCGGACGATCAGATCGTAGACGAGCCCGTAATCGCCGAGACGCTCTATGCCTCGTGGGACGATCTCGCGGAGCGTCGCGACCTCCATGTGCCGCTCTACAAGACAGAGGTGACGCTGTCGGGAGAACCGGCGCCGCATCCCTTTACGCTGCACGGAAACGCCGTCGTGGCGCAGGCGCTGGATATTTTTCGCCGCACGCTCGACGAGGAGACTGCGCGCAAAGTCGAGGATCCGGACGCGGTACGCGCGGCGCTCCGGCGCCACTTCGCGGTGGAGCGCAGCGGCAAGGTGACGTTCGCATCATCCGTCGACCTCGCCGGACATCAGGCCACGGATGACGACCCGTACGCGTCCGCCTATTGGCTACCTGTGTATGACGCGATGGAGCGCCAGGACTCCGCGTATCGTCGAACCGTAAAGGGCCTCGGCGCGGAGCCGCACCTGCTCGCGCAGCAGTGCGCGCGGCTCATGGGTCCCGATGCGGGTGGGGTGCTGCAATGGTTGCGACGCGCTCCGCTCGACAACGGCCTTGCCGCGGAGGTGGTCGATGCGAATGGAAGCGCAGTGGCAAACGGTGGCGATGCGTCGCTCGCCGGACTACTCGCCTGGTGCGCCTGGTACGCCGTGCACGCACTCGGCGCACGTCCCTGAGCGGTGTTTCCCGGATATCGGACCGCTCGGCCATCGCTACGCGGGAGTCTGGCAAGGTGCAAGCCTGTCGTACAGGAGCGGTGCGGGATACTGTTACAGCGAAAGAAAAGCGGCTTGCACACGCACTTCGTGTGCTGGGACTCGAATCGCCTCTCGCCCGACGTGGTCGAGACTCTTGCGAAAGTCACGTGATGGAGAAGCCCGATGAACTTCGATCGTTTCTCGCGATGTCTGGTGATGGCCGCGCTGATGGCGCCCGTAGTAGTGGAAGCGCAGGGTTTCGGTCTGAACGAAGTCGGATCGTGCGCGCTCGCCCGCGGATTCGCGGTCACGAGCATCCCGTGCAATGACCCCTCGCAGATCTACTGGAATCCAGCCTCGACAGTCGGGCTTCAGGGGTGGGGGCTCTACGTGGGCGCCGCAGCGATTCAGGTGAACGGAGGATTCAACGCTGACAGCACCGCGCGAAGCTATCCGAGTGACGTTCCCGTAAAGTTTCCTCCGCACATTTTTCTGAATTACACGCCGCGCGGTTCCAGGTGGGCCGTCGGCATCGGGTCCTATGTGCCGTACGGACTGGTGTCGCAGTGGAAGCCGGACTTCCCGGGACGTTTCGAGTCGCAGATAGCATTGCTGTCCAGCGACTACATCCAGCCCAACATCGCATATCGCATCGCGCCGGGATGGTCCATCGGAGGCGGTCCGGTGTTCGGTATTTCACACGTGGAGCTGCGCCAGGGAATCGACCTCGCCGTCCTTCCTGTTCCCGGAGGCGGTGGATTGACCTTCGGGCAACTCGGAATTCCGGCGGGCACCCAGTTCGCCTCCGTGAGCCTCAAGGGGGATGCTACCGCGTGGGGTTTCAACGTCGGCGTGCACGGTAAGCTCGGCCCGGATTGGCAGCTTGGGGCGCGATACCTCTCCAAGCTCAAGTTCAAGTACGAGAACGCCGATGTGCAGTTCACCCAGCAGCTCACGAACCTCACGCTCGCCGGGAGCAATCCGCTCGGCCTTCCGCCCGGCACTCCGTTCGATGCGCTTCTCTCTCCGCAATTCGCGCCCGGCGCGCCGTTCAGCTCGGGGCAAAGCGTGAGCACCGAGATCGATCACCCCGCGCAGCTACAGGCCGGCATTGGCTACACCGGTTTCACGAACACGACGATCAGCGTCGATTACGCCTGGATCGACTACAAGTCGTTCGATACACTCGCAATCGACTTCAACGGTCCCGCCGCCGCAGCTGGGCTGAACCGCACGCTGCTCGAGAATTACAAGAGCTCCAACTCCGTGCGCGTCGGCGTGGAGCATGCCTTCGCCGCAGGCTTCCGCGGACGTGTTGGATTCGACTGGATCTCATCACCGGCACCCGACATCACCGTTACGCCTTTGCTCCCAGACATGGATCGACGCAACTACACGATTGGCATCGGTCTGCCGCTCGGGGCGTCGTACACGCTTGACGCCGGATTCCTCCACGTGGACACGAGTGGCCGCCGCGGTCGGATCGTCTCGCGCACGAGACTCAGTCCCGAGGAAACCGAAACGGCGATGAGCTCAACTCCGGTTTCTACACGCTGAACGCCAACGTCTTCTCGCTCAGTGTCAAAGTCAATTTCTAACTCCACAGGGAGATCTCAGAATGTTTTGTCACAGATATCTCGCCGGCGGAGTAGCCGCGATCGTGGTGGCCTCGTCACTCGTGGCGTGCAGCGATACTCCCGATGTGGTCCAGGTGAAACCGGTGGACCCGCTCTTCAGAAGCTACGTCTCTATCGGCAACAGCATCACCGCGGGCTTTCAGAGCAACGGCATCAACGACTCGACGCAGCGACAGAGCTACGCTGTGCTGTTCGCGCAGGCGGTCAACACGAATTTCCGCATTCCGCTGCTCAACAAGCCGGGGTGCCCGCCGCCGATCGCCAACTTCGTCACGCAGGAGCTCGTGGGCGATGCGGCACCCGGCTCGTGCGCTTTTCGGCAGGTCGAGAAAACACCGGGGCCCCTCAACAACGTCGCCGTTCCAGGTGCCACATCACTCTCGCCCGCTGGCGCCGTTCCCGGTCCCGACACTCTGACAGAGAACGCGCTCACCACGTTCATACTCGGCGGAGAGACACAGATCCAGCGCGCCGCGGAAGCGCAGCCCACGTTTCTCAGCGTGTGGATCGGCAACAACGACGTACTCAATGCGTCGCTCTCCGGAATACTGCAGGCGACGCCGGGGATCTCGAATGGCGTCACCTCGATCAATGCGTTCACCGCGAACTACAAGAGTCTCGTGAAGGCGATCAAGGCCATCCCCTCGATCAGGGGTGGCGTTCTGATCGGAGTCGTCAACACCGCGAACGTTCCGCTGCTGTTCTCCGCGCAGGTGCTACTCCTGAATGCGGCGGCGAAATTCGGATTCGATCAGGCGGCGGGGACCACCACCACCATTGACCCAACCACCTGTACACCGACCACGACATTGCTGATCAACTTTCAGCTCGCGGGCGCCATTCGCTCACACGCGCATCCGCCAACGATCGAGTGCGAACCGCTGGCTCCGCCGTTCGCCCCGGTGGGGGATGTCTTCGTGCTCGACGCCGCGGAGCAGCAGGCGGTGACGGATACGGTCAACGCCTATAACGCCCTGATCTCGGCAGAGGCCGACACCCTGGGCTTCGCGTACTTCGATCCCAATCCGGCGCTCGTGGCGCTCAAGGTAGTCGGGTGCAGTGCCGCCGTTCCCGAATCTCGCCGATGGAACGGCCGCGTTCGGAACTTATTTTTCGCTTGACGGCGTGCATCCGGCCGCAGCGGCCCACGTTCTGCTGGCGAATGCTATCATCGATGTGGTCAACGCCAAGTATGGTACGAGCATTCCACACTCTCCCTGACTCCTCGCGCGTGCTGCACCGGACGGAGCGCACCGCGATTTGCGGGGCGCTCCGTTTTGCACTTGTTGCCGGAGGGGGCGTATGACCGAATCCGCAGGCTCATTGTCGCAGGACTGGAGTGCCGAGCGCTACGCGCGCAACGCGCGCTTCGTGGTGGATCTCGCGGAGCCCGTCGTCGACTGGCTGAATCCCAGGCCGAGCGAGCGCGTGCTCGACGTGGGGTGCGGAGACGGAGCGCTCACTGCCTCGATTGTCGCACGCGGAGCCGAGGTCGTGGGCGCGGACAATTCGCAGACGCTCGTGGCCGCCGCGCGCGCACGGGGCATCGATGCGCGAGTTCTCGACGCGTACGCGCTGCCGTTCGAGTCGGAATTCGACGCCGCATTTTCGAACGCCGCGCTGCACTGGATGCGCGAGCCGGATCTCGTGCTCGCGGGCATTCAGAGGGCGCTCAAGTCCCGCGGGCGCTTCGTCGGCGAGCTGGGTGCGCAGGGAAACGTCGCGGCGATCTCCACCGCCATCCTCGCGGTGCTCCGCGCGCACGGCATCGACGGCGAGGCGCGATGGCCATGGTATTTCCCGACGCCGGCAGAGTATGCGGAGCGCCTCGAGACCCACGGCTTCGTTGTCCAGCGCATGGAATTGATCCCCCGGCCCACCCCGCTGCCTACCGGAATGCGCGGCTGGCTCGACACGTTCGCGAACCCGTTCCTTGCAGGTGTGGCCGACGAGGAACGCAACACGATGATCGATGAGATGACGTCGCTCCTCGCGCCGAGTCTGCGTGGGAGGGCGGGCGCGTGGACCGCGGATTATGTGCGGTTGCGCTTCGCCGCGCAGCAGGAGCGCTGACGCCCGGTGCGGAGTGGGTGCGCCTTGTCCGCGTACGGCCAGCGCAATAACTTCGTCGCTACCGCGGGAATAGCTCAGTTGGTAGAGCACAACCTTGCCAAGGTTGGGGTCGCGGGTTCGAGTCCCGTTTCCCGCTTGATCGTCTGCTGACTCTTTCGTTCGATGACCGACACGGCCTCACGTGTCGAGCAGCACCGTCGGCGCGCAGCGTTGTCGCCACGAGATCGCGGTCGCATTCCGTCTCGAACATCCTCACATGTAGAGAGAAGCGATCTCGCGACTCCGCGCGCGCGCGGAATCGCACCCGGGTGGCGAAATGGTAGACGCATGGGACTTAAAATCCCTTGGCTGAAAGGCCGTGCCGGTTCGAGTCCGGCCCCGGGTACTCGCTCCTCCGTTCGCGTATCCCCACGCGACTACATATGTATAAATACGTACCGTAAAAGTGGCGTAACTCCAACGCGGGCTGCATTTTAGCCCGCGTTCGCTATAATTGATCCTGAGTCTTGGCGGGATCCTTTGACGCCTGGATTTTTGGGTGGCATTCGCTACCCGTTCACTTCTCGTTCGCGCGTGCCGATTGCCATCAGTCGGACTAACGGCGAGAAGTCGAACGACATACTGCTCGCTCCCGCGGAGTTCCCTGAGATGGCAGTTCGCAACCTGAGTGTGACGGAGACGCTCGACGATGCGCCTTCACGAAATCGCATTCTCGCCGCGCTTCCTCCCTCCGAATTCGATCGTGTCGTGTCCGACCTCGAGCCATTTACCCTTGCAATCAACACGGTACTGTACGAAGCGAACTCACCGATCACTCACGTCTACTTCCCGACGAGTGGATGCGTGTCGATGGTGAATGTGATGGAGGATGGAGCGGTGGAAGTCGGCACGATCGGTTACGAAGGTTGGGCAGGACTGCCACTGCTGTTAGGCGACGATCGCATGCCAACGCGCGCCTTCGTGCAGCTGTCGGGAGAGTCGTATCGAATGAGCGCCGACGCATTCGAGAAGGCGATCACGAAGAATCCGACGTTCGCGCGACTGTTGAATCGGCACTCGCTCGCCCTGTTCAATCAGGCGGCGCAGTCGGTGGCCTGTAATCGGCTTCACACGCTCGAATCGCGCTGCGCTCGATGGCTGCTCATGACGCACGATCGCATGCGCAGGGAACCCTTCATGCTCACGCACGAGTTCCTGTCGTTCATGCTCGGCGTGCATAGGCCGGCGGTCACGGTCGCGGCAGGCATGCTGCAGCGCGCGGGGCTGATCCATTACACCCGCGGCAAGGTCAAGGTGCTCGACCGCCCCGGACTCGAGGAGGTATCCTGCGCGTGCTACGAGGTCATACGCAGGAACTACGAGCGCTTGATGGGCAACTAGAAACGTTGGGCCGTTCGCTCGCAGCGAGGTTGCGGGCGATATCTTCGGCACGGGAGACTCGACTGACGGATTCGGATTTCCACTCCCCTGAGATCACTCCAGTCGGCGACCGCGGTTCCTCCCCGGAAGCGAAGCGCGGCATTGCTCACCGTGATTCAGCTGACGCTTCGCACCGATCTGCGGCGAGTACTGGCTGGGTGCCCTCTCGACCAGTCCGGATTGCGCGAGAACATGCGCTCGATCGGCGTCCACGCCCGGCGACATTGGTTCAGGGCCGAGCAGCTCCTGATCCTGATCAAGGAGGCGTGCGCGGCGCTTCCCGAAGCGCGGAAGCTGCAGTCAACTCCAGCTGGATCCGATATCCTCGCGCAGGTGATTTCCATGGCCGTGGACGAGTACTACGGGAAATCCCCTCCGCCGGTCTGACGCGGCACCCTCCTGCGCGCCCCTTTCTTGCGATGTATAATTCCGAACATAGTGGCGCGACCTCGTCGCGCGCAGATCGGAGCGATGCTAGCGGGCGATGGAAGGCGCAGTAGGGAATCATGGGACAACCGAAGCTCGAAACGCTCGCGCAGCGAGTCGTCTACGGCGAGGATGGCACTCGCTGGCGAGTGCGCGAGGCGCTCGCGCACGACGTGCCGGGTGCGGACGCAATGTCGTGCCTGATCTTCGATGCCGGCTACGTGTGCCGGCGCGTCTGGCATTTTCCCTCGCACTGGACCCGCCTCTCCGACACCTCACTCCTCGAGATCATCAACGCTCCGCGATAATCGCAATCGTCACGGGTGAAGCTTTCCGTCGAGCTCCGCGATTGTCGCCGTGGAAGGGCGCCGAGTCTTCTGCGACCGCGCCGCGACGATCTCCGCCTGCGTGAAGACGCGAATGAAGTTCTCGCCGGCAACCTTTCGCAGGTCCGCGTCCGACCAACCTCGTCTCGCGAGCTCGGCGAGCAGGTAGGGGAACCTCGACACATTCTCGAGGCCCGGGATGACGTCGTCGAAACCATTGAAGTCGCTGCCGATGCCGACGTGGTCGATTCCCGCAACATTCCGCACGTGCTCGATGTGGTCGGCGACGTCGGAGAGCGATGCGTGAGCCGGCGGATTCGCAGTTCGCCACACGGACATTCTCGCGCTCCACCGCGCCACTGTCCGACGGGAATTTCGCCTTCACGCTCTTCAGCTCCTGCTCCTCGGCCACGTCGTGCGCACGCACGGCCGCCGAGACGAATGAGTTCACGAACGGAACCATGACGATGCCGCCATTCTTTGGCAGGCGCGCGAGAATCGAGTCCGGCACGTTCCGGGGGTGATCGACGAGCGCTCGTGATCCCGAGTGCGAGAAGATCACAGGAGCCTCGCTCACGTCGAGCGCTGCACTCATTGTTCCCGGCGACACGTGCGCGAGGTCGATCAGCATGCCGAGCCGGTTCATCTCCCTTACGACTTCCTTGCCGAACGGCGTGAGTCCACCGTGCTTCGGCTCGTCGAGAGCGGCGTCGGCCCAATCGAGTGTGACGTTGTGCGTGAGCGTCATGTAGCGAACGCCGAGGTCGTAATACGTGCGGAGCGCGCCGAGGGAATTCTCGATGGCGTGGCCGCCCTCCATCCCAAGGAACGACGCGACTTTGTGCTGAGCAAAGTCGCGGCGGATGTCCGATGCGCGCGTCGCGAACGCAAGGCGTTCGGGATACTTCGCGATGAAGCGGCGTGCGATGTCGATCTCCTCCAGCTGCACGCGCGCATAGCCGGAATCCTTGATCTCGCCCGGGATGTAGACGGACCAGAACTGCGCGCCGACCATCCCCTCCTTCATGCGCGCGAGATCCGTATGACCCGGCGTGGTGCGACGAAGATCGTAGGCGTCGACATTGTGCGGTGCGTTCTTGTCCTGGCGAATGCGCCACGCGAGATCGTTGTGGCCATCGATGAGCGGCGTCGTGCGCAGGATCCTCCGTGCGCGAACGAGGTCGACATCCGCGGCCTGCGCCGTGGCGCTGGCCGGAATGAAGACGGCGCACGCGAGGAGCAGCGCAATCGCGAGTCGAATCAGCATGAGTAGCACGTCGGGGCGATGAGAAAGGAGAATCATTCGTTGGCACAATGTTGCATGAAGAACCCGAATGTGCGAGCGCTCGGAAATCTCCCGCATGTCCTTGCACGCGCCTCGAGCGCGCGATAGGGTGGGGGATGCCCTCTCTGGAAACGCGACGCCTGCTCCTGCGCCCGCTGTCAAGCGACGACCTCGAGTGGCTCGTCACGCTGCGCGGCGACTCCGACGTGATGCGCTACATTGGTACCGAGGGCGCGCTCTCGCGAGAACAAACAGTTCAGCGGCTCGAGCGATATTTGCAGTGCTGGAGCGAGCACGGATTCGGCATGTTCGGCATCCGGTATCGCGACGCCGACGAGGCGGTCGGCTGGGCGGGGTTGCAGCCTCTCGAGCAAACCGGAGAGATCGAGGTGGGTTACGCGTTCGGAAAGTCCGAGTGGGGCAAAGGGCTCGCGACGGAGGCCGCGACTGCGGTGGTCGCCTGGGGATTCCGTGAGTGCGGGCTCGAACGAATCGTTGCTGTCGCGAGTCCGGAGAACGCGGCCTCGCGACGGGTAATGGACAAGCTCGGGATGCGCTTTGACGGCATTCGGTACCGATACGGCCAGGACTGCGCCTACTACTCGCTCACGTCGGACGCATTCGATGCGCACCGGGCGAGAGAGGCGCGGTCGGACTGAACACGCAACCCGAGCGCGGCGCCTCGCGAGCTCTTCTACGTCTCGTCGTGCTGGTGCCGGCGCACCGCGGCGACGGCCGGACACTCCCGACCATGTTCGCAATACCATCCGTGCCGGTCGTGAAAGACCATGTGCACGCGCTGAGTTTCCTCGGGCAGATCGTCCACGCGAAAGAGCTGCATGACGGTAGTGCTCTCGCCGCATTTGCTTCGCGGATCGAGCTCGCGAATTCGCAGAAGTTCGGCGGGCTGGCGCCGTGCCCCCGGCTCCCTGACGGTGCCGCGAATCATTGCTGGAAAGCGGTTGAGGTGTGACATGTTAACTCGTTGCGTGATTGGCGATAGCAACTGGTGCGGCTGAATCGTGACGTGCTCGAAGGCATCCTGCGACTTCGGGTTATATTCGGGTTCGCAACCTACTTCGAAACTTCCTCACGGTCAATGCCTTTTGTTCATGGCGGAGAGAGCGCGCGTTCCGGCCTACATCTCAGTACGATTCGCCGCCCATGCTGTCACGCTAGAACCTTCTCATGTACGTTGAGTCGATGACCGACGTTCTTTCCCTCGCGGAATCCCTGATTGCACAACCGTCGATCACGAGTGCTGAAGCACCAGCTGTCGAGCTCGCCTCGGCGTGGCTTCTCGATCGGGGTTGGGACGTGCGGGCGCAGCCGCTGTCCTCCACGCGTGCGAACATTTGGGCATCGCACGGGCTCGGCACCGTCACCCTTTCGACGCATTCGGATACCGTTCCGCCCTTCATCGGGCCCGGACGCGTGGGAAATCGGCTTACCGGGCGAGGCGCGTGCGACGCGAAGGGAATCGCGGCGGCTATGATGGTCGCGGCCCAGACGCTGGCTGACGAGGGCGAGAAGCGCGTCGATCTGCTCCTGGTGGTGGGCGAGGAGAAACGTTCCGACGGCGCGCGCGCGGCGAACCTGCTCCCCGCCACCAGTCGCTTTCTCATCAACGGCGAGCCCACCGAAGGACGACTCGCCTCAGGCGCGAAGGGTTCGATGCTCGTCACCGTCCGCACGTGCGGTCGCGCGGCGCACTCCGCGTATCCGGAGCTCGGTCACTCCGCCATTGTTCCGATGCTCGCGCTCCTCTCCACCCTCGAGGCGCTCGAGCTTCCCACTGATTCGGAGCTCGGAACCACCACGATCAACATTGGCACGCTGAACGCGGGGCGCGAGGCGAACATTGTTCCGGACGAGGCGGTGGCTCAACTCATGGTGCGCCTCGTTGGCGATCCGTCCGTGGTGCGCGAGATCCTCGAGCGGTGGGCGCTCGGCCGCGCGGAGCTCGAGTTCGCGCCGCACATCCCCGCACAGCACTTTCACACGATCCCCGGATTCGAGCGCGAGCCGGTTGCGTTCACCAGCGATATTCCGCTGCTCGATCGATGGGGCACGCCTCTGCTGTTCGGCCCCGGTTCGATCCACGTCGCGCATACGCCCAACGAGTTCATCGACATTGATGAGCTCCGCGCGGCGGTGGGCAGCTACATGCGCCTCGTGCGTACATTACTCGCCTCATGACTCCTACCATTCCTCCCGCTCGCAGGATTTCGGTCGGCGTACTCGGCGCCACCGGCGCCGTCGGCCAGACGTTCGTCCGCCTGCTCGAGAACCATCCCTGGTTCGACGTCACCGCGGTTGCAGCCTCGGAGCGCTCCGCCGGCAAGAGCTACCGCGAGGCGACGCATTGGCTGGGCGGTGAGCTGCCGGACCGCGTCGCGAATCTCACGGTCACCTGTTGCGACCCCGCCGCCGTACACGCGCCCGTCGTGTTTTCCGCGCTCGACTCCGATGTGGCGGAGGAGGTCGAGGCTGCCTTCGCGCGCGCCGGCCGCCTCGTGCTCAGCAACGCGCGCAACTATCGCATGGACGCCGATGTGCCGCTGTTGATTCCCGAGGTGAATCCCGATCACCTCGAGCTCATTCCGATTCAGCGGACGAAGCGCGGCTGGCCCGGAGCGATCGTCACGAACTCCAACTGCTCTACGATGGTGATCGCGCTCGCGCTCGCGCCGCTGCACCAGGCATTCGGCGTCGAACAGCTATTCGTCACCACGCTGCAGGCGCTTTCCGGAGCGGGATATCCGGGCGTACCCTCGCTCGACATCCTCGCGAACATCATTCCGTTCATCGGCGGCGGGGAAGAGGAGAAAATCGAATCGGAGCCTCAGAAAATCCTCGGCACGTTCGAGAACGGCGCGGTCACGCCGGCACCGATGCGCGTGAGTGCGCAGGTCAATCGCGTTGCCGTCGAGCATGGTCACACGGCATGCATGTCGGTAAAGCTGTCGTCGCCGGCGAGCGCCGATGCGGCGATGGACGCGCTCCGCTCATGGAAGGGCGCGATCGCGAAGTTGGCGCTGCCGAGCGCACCCGCGAATCCGGTGATCGTGACGATGGAGCGTGATCGTCCACAGCCGCGCCGGGACGTGAACGCCGGCAACGGCATGTCGGTGGTCGTCGGGCGCGTGCGTCCCGATCCCATGCTCGATCTTCGGCTCGTGGCGATGGGGCACAACACCGTTCGAGGCGCTGCCGGCGCGTCGATACTCAACGCCGAGCTGATGTTCGCGCGCGGGCTGATCGAGGCGTGACCACAACTGGCGGCGCCGAGGCATCACGCGCGGCATTGATGGTTAGCGAACTACGCTCGCGCATTCGAGGCAGCTTCGGCGGCGAGTGCGCCGGGCGGCACGCTCGATCGGGCCGCGGCGGACGCCGCCGTGTCGGAGCTCCTCGACGCCCTCGAGCGCGGCGATGTGCGCGCCGCCGAGCGGGATGTGGCAGGCGCCTGGAATGCGGTGGGATGGGTGAAGGCGGGAATCATGCTCGCCTTTCGCATCGGAGATCTGGTCGAGATGGGACGCGTGGCCGGAGGCGCGTTTCGTTTTTTCGACCGCCACCCATTTTCCATCCGTGATTTCACCGTCGGCGATGGGGTGAGAATCGTGCCGGGTGGATCGATCATCCGTCGAGGTGCGTATGTCGCGCCCGGCGTGATCTGCATGCCTCCGATGCTCATCAACGTCGGGTCGTACGTCGGCGCGAACTCGACCATTGACTCGCACGCGCTCGTCGGCTCTTGCGCCCAGGTAGGCGCGCGCGTGCATTCTGAGCGCCGGAGCACAGCTCGGCGGCGTGCTCGAGCCGGCCCACGCCGCGCCGGTGATCGTCGAGGACGAGGTGTTCATTGGCGGGAACTGCGGTGTGTACGAGGGAACCGTCATTCGGCGGCGCGCGGTGCTCGCGTCGGGAGTCATTCTCACGCGCGCGACGCCCGTGTACGATGTCGTGCGCGAGACGGTGCACCGCGCGGAAGGCGGCGCGCCGCTCGAGATCCCCGAGGGCGCGGTGGTCGTGCCGGGCGCGCGGCCCATGAGCAGCGGGTGGGGAGCGGATCAGCATCTCTCGCTGCAAACGCCCGTCATCGTGAAGTACCGCGACGAGCACACCGACGCCGCGATCGCGCTGGAGCCGCGGCTGCGATGAAGCTGCCGAACGTCACCGTGATTGGTCTCGGCTGCATTGGTGGCTCTCTCGCGATGGCGCTCTCGTCGGATGGCGCGATCGTGCGGGGGTGGAGCACCTCGCCCGAGGATTGCGCGATGGCGCGCGCGTTTGGCGTCGAGGTTCCGGACGGTTCGCTGGAACAGGCCATGACCGATGCGGAGATCGTCGTGATAGCGGTTCCCGTGCAGGCGATCGCGCACGTCGCGACGGCAACGCTCGGTGCCGCGCCTTCATCCGCCATGATCGTGCACTGCGGCGGCGTGCAATCTCGCGCCTCGCTCCATCTCGACGAAGCGACATGGTCGCGTATGATCGGCGCGCACCCACTCGCGGGATCGCACGAATCGGGGTTCGCCGCCGCGCGCGCGAATCTGTTCGCTGGTTGCACCGTGAGCATTGAGTCTCGCCGCACCGAGGCTCAACTCGAGTTGCTGGAATGGATCTGGACGAGAGTCGGGGCCGTGCGGCTCGATTACCGCACAGCAGAGGAGCACGACACGATGATGGCCTGGATCAGCCATCTCCCGCAGCTCGCGTCGACTGCGCTTGCCGCTACGCTCGCGGCCGAGCACATCGATCCCGCGAGCATTGGCCCGGGTGCGCGGGACACGACGAGATTGGCCGCAAGCGCGTTCGATCAGTGGTCATCGCTCATCCAGGCGCAGCCGGCGGTGCTCGATGCCGCGCTCGCCAGTTTGGAGAGCGAGGTGGCCGGCCTGCGCGAGGCGCTTTCGCGCGGCGATCAGCGCGCCCTGCAGAAGATATGGAATTCCGCGAGAGACTGGCGGCGCAGCGCGGAGCCTACCGCTTGACGGCGGCGCCCACGGAGATCCGCGTGCCGGGCGACAAGTCGCTCTCGCATCGCGCGCTCGATCTTCGCCGCTCTCGCGAGCGGGCGCTCGCGCATCCGCGACGTGCTGCTCTCCGCAGACGTCGAGAGCACCGCCGGTGTGCTTCGCGCGCTCGGCGTGGCGGTGCCCTCGCTCGGCGCCGACATCACGATCGATGCGCGCGGCTCGCGAGCCCTCCTCGCGCCGTCCGCCGATCTGGATTGCGGCAACAGCGGCACGACGACGCGTCTCATGGCGGGAGTCGCCGCGGGGTGCGCCTTCCGTTCGCGCTTCGTCGGCGACGCGAGCCTGAGCCGCCGACCGATGCGTCGCGTCGCTCGCCCGCTCACCGCGATGGGTGCGCGCGTGGAGCTCGAATCGGGCGACGGGCTGCCGATGGTGATTCACGGCGGCGCGCTGCGGTCGATCGCGTGGACTTCCGAAACGGCGAGCGCGCAGATCAAGAGCGCGATCATCCTCGCTGGAGTCGTCGGCGGGGTGGAGGTGGAAGTCACGGAGCCGTCGCGGTCGCGCGATCACACGGAGCGCATGCTGCGCGCGCTCGGCGCGCACGTCGAGATTGACGGCACGCGCGTGCGCGTCGCGCCCGTCAGTGAGCTGGCGCCGCTCGACATTCGTGTGCCTGCGGATCCGTCATCCGCCGCCTTTCTCATCGCGTTCGCCGTGCTGTCGCGGTCCGCGCCGATCATCGTGCCGAACGTCTGCCTCAATCCCACGCGTATCGGTTTCTTCGACGTGCTGCGCGCGATGGGCGCCGAGGTGCACATCGCTGAGCAGCCGGAGCAGGGAGGCGAGCCGACTGGAAGCGTTCGCGCCTCTCGCTCCGAGCTCCACGCGGTGACGGTGGGCGCGGATCAGGTTCCGTCGATGATCGACGAGCTACCGCTGCTCGCCTGCGTGCGGCGCCCGGGCGCGACGGCGACGACCGGTGATCGGCGGCGCTGAGGAGCTGCGCGTGAAGGAGAGCGATCGCATCGCGACGGTCGTGTCGAATCTCGCGGTCCATCGGCGCCGACGGCCGAGGAGCGCCCGGATGGAGCTCATCGTCGAGGGATCGAGCGCGCCGCTGCGCGGGCTCGTGCGCACGCACGGCGATCATCGCATCGCGATGGCGTTCGGCGTGCTCGGTGCGCTCCCCGGCAACGAGATCGAGATCGATGATCCCGCATTGCGTCGCCGTGTCATATCCGGCATTCTGGGACGATCTCGCGCGCATGCGCGGCGTCGCCGCGAAGAGCGCGAGGAGCTAGATGAGCGTCCCCACGCCTCCCTCATTGCCTCGCGTTCGGAACTCGCGCGGTTCACTCGTCGTCGCGATCGACGGACCGGCAGCGTCCGGAAAGTCCTCCACCGCGCAGTGGGTCGCGCAACGACTCGGCTTTCACCACGTCGACTCCGGCGCGCTCTACCGCGCGGCGACGGCGGTCGCGATCGCGCGCGGAAGCGAGGAATTCGACGAGGCGGCCGCGCTCGCCGGACTTCGCCGAGATCATCGCATGCGCCCCGAGCGGCACTCGTTCGCACCGTCTGGAATGACGGCGACATGGAGGAGCGGATTCGCGCGCCCGAAGTCACGCGCCATGTCTCGCGCGTCGCGCAGATGCAGGGCGTGCGGCAGTGGGTGAACACGAACGTGCGGCCTCGCCGCCGAGGGAAGGGACGTGGTCGTCGATGGCCGCGACATTGGCACGGTGGTCTTCCCCGATGCGCAGCTCAAGGTCTTTCTCATCGCCGACCCGTGGGAGCGCGCCCGCCGGCGTCTCATGCAGCGCCACGGACGCACGCCTTCGATGGCGGAGATCGCGGACGAAACCGAGCGCCTGGTGCAGCGCGACGCGCGCGATGCGACGCAAACCGTGCAGGCCAAGGATGCGATCCTCATCGACACGACGTATCTGACGCAGGCCGAGCAGGTCGAGCGGATCGTGTCGCTGGCGGGAATATTCGCTCGAGGGCAGGCCAACGGACGGTCCACCGCCGCGCCGTTGAGAATCCGACGGTCGCTCTAGTTGCCATAAACGCCCGTCGCTGCTAGCTTTACCTCTTCGAATACAACGATTCGAGCCCGACCCCGCTCGCGCGTCGCGATCGCAACGCGCGTCTTTGGGCGTCGGTATTTTTCATCCACACTTTCGACTCGTCGCGGCGAGCCTAAAAATCCCGCGGTTTAGGAGAATCGCAATCGTATGCCTGACCTAGAAGAAGAGACCTCCCCAACAGCGACGCTCTCACAGCGCGACCAGCAGAAGGCGCAGCTGCGCCCGCTCGCCAATCGCCGCCCCGAGCTCTACGAAGAAGACGAGTACACGTCCGAGCGAGTACGAGGAGATGATGGATATGTACAACGGCACGCTCGCCTCGATCGAAGAAGGCGAGATCGTCAAGTGCAAGGTGCTGGAGATCCGCGACAACATCGTCGTCCTCGACATCGGCTTCAAGTCGGAGGGCACGTCCCGCTCGAAGAGTTCAAGGACCTTCCCGATCTCAAGCCGGGTGACGAAGTCGAAGTCCTGCTCGAGCATCTCGAAGACGCAGGAAGGCTCGGTCGTTCTTTCGAAGAAGAAAGCCGACTTCATGCGCGTGTGGGAGACGCATTCGCGTCGCGTACGAAACCGACCAGCCGGTCGAAGGCACGCTCGTCAAGAAGATCAAGGGCGGAGTGGTCGTCGACCTCATGGGCGTCGACGCGTTCCTTCCGGGTTCGCAGATCGCGCTCCGTCGCGTTCCGAACATCGACGAACTGCTCGGCCAGAAGTACGAGTTCAAGATCATCAAGCTCAACAAGCGTCGCCGCAACATCGTCGTCTCGCGCCGCGTGATCCTCGAGATCGAGCGCGCGGGCAAGCGCGAGAAGCTGATGAAGGAGCTCGAGAAGGATCAGGTGCGGAAGGGCGTCGTCAAGAACATCACCGACTTCGGTGCATTCATCGATCTCGGTGGCGTCGACGGCCTGCTCCACATCACCGACATGTCGTGGGGCCGCATCCAGCACCCGAGCGAGATGGTCGCGATCGGCCAGGAGCTCGAAGTCAAGGTTCTCGATATCGATTGGGAGCGCGAGCGCATTTCGCTCGGCCTCAAGCAGCTCCAGAGCTATCCGTGGAAGGACGTCGCGGAGAAGTATCCGGTCGGCACGCGCGTCACGGGCAAGGTCGTCTCGATCACGAACTACGGCGCATTCATCGAGCTCGAGCCGGGCATCGAAGGGCTCGTGCACATCAGCGAGATGAGCTGGACGCGCAACGTCCGTCACCCGTCGAAGCTCGTCAGCATCGGCGAGGCGATCGAGGCGGTGGTGCTCAAGGTCGATCCGACCGAAGAGAAGATCTCGCTCGGCATGAAGCAGACGGAGCAGGATCCGTGGATGGTGCTGCCGCTCAAGTACCCGGTCGGCACGCGCATCAACGGCAAGGTTCGCAACCTCACGAGCTTCGGCGCGTTCGTCGAGATCGAGCCGGGCATCGATGGGCTGATCCACATCTCCGACATGAGCTGGACGAAGCGCGTGCAGCACCCGTCGGAAGTCGTGAAGAAGGGTGACGCGGTGGACGTGGTCATCCTGAATATCGACGGCGAGAACAAGCGCATCTCGCTTGGGCTCAAGCAGGCCGAGGAGGATCCGTGGCTGAACATCGGCGAGAACTATCCGGTCAGCACGGATGTGAGCGGCACCGTCGTGCGCCTGATGGACAAGGGCGTCGTCGTCGACATCGGCAACGACATCGAAGGCTTCGTTCCGATCTCGCAGCTCAACCTACGGCAAGCCGGTCATCAGATCCCGCCGACGATGTGTACGAGGGGATGAACCTCGACATGCGCGTGCTCGAGGTCGATCCGATCCATCGCCGGATCGTGCTCGCCGTCACGAACATCCCGGAGGATCAGCCGCCGCGTCCGGAGACGCCGTCGAAGGTGATTCCGATGGACGAGGAGAACGCGCCGATTCCGGTGAACCTCGATGAGGATATCGAGTCGGAGTAGTTGATCGGATCGCGAAAGTGAGAGCGCCCCGCCGGAGAGATTCGGCGGGGCGCTTTTCATCGTGATTGGAGGCAGGTCGGAATTCTGCTTCGCGTGCGCCCAGTTCAGCTATGGATTTGCCTGACGCCGATGTACTTCCAGTTGCTGTCGTATACATCAGCGGTTTCGAAGCCGGCTTGGAGCATCTCGGTGTCTTCCACGCCGTAGGACGAACCAAGGGTCACGACGTAGAGCGTATAGCTGGAGTGTTTTTTTAGTTGCTTCGCATCGAAGGCCGCTGCCGCCTTCGTGCATATTGCCCTGTCCGTCACCAGCGCGACCTGCGAGGGAGTGACTTTCGCGAGTCCCATTGTCGTTTTTTCCACTGTACCACCCATATCCGTCTTCGCGACAAAAGCCTTGAAGTTCGCGAGAAGCCGATCGCTTCTTGCATCCTTGGGCGCACAGCTCCCGGTGATGACGCGCTCACGGTTCGTGCCCGCCGACGTGGCCGCCGCGTTGATCATGAGAAGTGCCACCACGGTCAGCGTCGTTCCGAGTCCTCGGGACATTTTCGCCGCCGCGGAGCGTACGGCTGTTTTCCTTGCATCCTTCATCGGTCCCTCGCGAGTCTAGGATTTGACGGTCTCGTCACCGCGCGCCTGAGTATAGCTCGCTAGACGTGGCGGATGCTCGTTGACCTGGTCGCGAGCTGGCGATGCTGGATACCCGCTCCCCGCGGCGCTAGTTTCCCGTTCCATGACGATGCGAGAGAAACTCGAGCTCCTCGAGCGCCACCGGGCATCGTCCGAGGTTGGCGGAGGAGCCGCGCGCCTCGCCGCGCAGCACGCAAAGGGGAAGCTCTCGGCGCGCGAGCGCCTCGACCTCCTGCTCGACGACGGCAGCTTCGTTGAGCTCGACCGATTCGTCACGTCGCGCTCCGCCGCGAGCGCCGATGGCGACTCGAGCATCTTCGGCGACGGCGTCGTCACTGGCTACGGCCGCATCGATGGCCGGCTCGTCTACGTCTTCTCGCAGGACTTCACCGTGTTCGGCGGCTCACTCTCGGAGGCGCACGCCGAGAAGATCTGCAAGGTGATGGACCTCGCCGTGCGGAACGGCGCGCCGATGATCGGGCTCAACGACTCGGGCGGCGCGCGCATCCAGGAGGGTGTCGTGTCACTCGGCGGCTACGCCGACATCTTCCTTCGCAACACGCTCGCCTCGGGAGTCGTTCCGCAGATCTCCGCGATTCTCGGTCCGTGCGCGGGCGGTGCGGTCTACTCGCCCGCGATCACCGACTTCGTCTACATGGTGCGCGGCACGTCGTACATGTTCGTCACCGGTCCCAACGTCGTGAAGACGGTGACGCACGAGGACGTGACGATGGAGGAGCTCGGCGGCGCCGATACGCACGCGTCGGTGTCCGGGGTCGCACACTTCGCCTGCGATTCCGAGATCGCGTGTCTACAGCAGATCCGCGACCTCTTCAGATTCATTCCGTCCAACAATCTCGCGGAGCCGCCGCGCGGGAGCGGTACCGATTCGCGCGACCGGCGCGATGAGACGCTCCTCGACATTGTTCCGGACAATCCGAACAAGCCGTACGACATGCACGACGTGCTGCGCCGCGTCGTGGACGATGGCGAGTTTCTCGAGGTGCATCGCGACTACGGGGGAAACATCCTCTGCGGCTTCGCGCATCTTGGCGGATACGGCGTGGGCATCGTGGCGAATCAGCCGGCGGTGCTCGCGGGCGTGCTCGACATTCCGGCATCGATCAAGGCCGCTCGCTTCATTCGCTTCTGCGACGCGTTCAACGTTCCGATCATCACCTTCGAGGACGTGCCGGGATTTCTGCCGGGAGTCGGCCAGGAGCACGGCGGCATCATCCGGCACGGGGCGAAGCTGCTCTACGCATACTGTGAAGCCACGGTACCGAAGCTCACGGTCATCACGCGCAAGGCCTACGGCGGCGCTTACGATGTTATGAGCAGCAAGCACATTCGCGGCGACTTCAACATCGCGTGGCCCACCGCCGAGATCGCGGTGATGGGGCCCAAGGGCGCTGTGGAGATTCTGTTCAAGCGCGAGATCGCGGAGAGCGACGATCCGGAGGCGGCGATGGACGCGAGGGTGGCCGAGTACCGGGAGCAGTTCGCGCATCCATACATCGCTGCGTCGCGGGGGTATCTCGACGACATCATCGATCCGCGCGACACGCGACCGCGCCTCATCGACGCGCTCGAGACGATGCGCGCCAAACGCGACACGAATCCGCCCCGGAAGCACGGGAACATCCCGCTCTGATGCCGCGTCCGAGCAGCACGCTTCACTTGGGCGACCGGGTTCCGCCCTTTCAGCTGCGCGACGCCGTGTCGGACAGCACCTTCGATCTCGAGTCGCTGCTCGCCGGACATCGCGGGCTTCTGCTCGTCTTCCATTGCGGCATGTGGTGTCCCAGCTGCCGTCGCCAGTTGGCCGAGCTCGAGGGCGCGCTCGTGACGCTCGCGGCGGCCGGGAATTCGCGTGGCCGCGGTGCTCGCGCAGGCGTGGTATCGCGTGCGTGTGTCGCTCGAGAAGCTCGACAAACCCTATCGCTTTCCCATTTTGTGCGACGGCGATCGTAAGGTGGTGAAGGCGTACGGCGTGTGGCACCCACTGGGCATCGACGCATTCAACAGCGCGCATCCGGCCTCTTTTCTCATCGATGAATCCGGCAGGCTTCGCTACAGCTTTGTCGGCAGCACGCAGTTCCAGCGTGCACCCATGGGCGGCATCCTGGCCGCGGCCGAGGGCGAGCTGAATGTTCGATAAGATTCTCATCGCGAATCGAGGCGAGATCGCGCTGCGCGTCGTTCGCGCGTGTCGCGAGATGGGCGTTCGGTCGGTGGCGGTGTTCAGCGATGCCGATGCGTCGGCACCCCATACGCGAGAGGCCGACGAGGCGGTGCACATTGGCGCGGCGCCCTCGCGCGAGAGCTATCTCCGCGGCGACAAGCTCATAGCCGCAGCGAAGCGCACGGGCGCGCAGGCCATCCATCCGGGCTACGGCTTTCTCTCGGAGCGCGAGCACTTCGCGCGCGAAGTCGCCGACGCCGGACTCGTGTTCATCGGTCCTCCGGCGTCCGCGATCGCGGCCGTGGGAACAAGACCGCCGCGCGCGCGCTGGCCGCGACCGCGAACGTGCCGGTGGTGCCGGGCACCACGGAGCCGCTTCGCGATGTGGGAGAGGCCGAGTCCGTGGCGGAGCGGCTCGGCTATCCCGTGCTGCTCAAGGCGTCGGCCGGCGGCGGAGGGAAGGGGATGCGCATCGTCCGCTGCGTCCGCGGATCTCGGCGCTGCGCTCGAGAGCGCGAAACGCGAGGCAATGACCTCGTTCGGCGACGATGCCGTGTACGTCGAGAAGTACATTGCGGGTCCGCGCCACGTCGAGATCCAGGTACTCGGCGACACGTACGGCACCATGCATTCGCTGGGCGAGCGGGAGTGCTCGATCCAGCGGCGGCATCAGAAGATGATCGAGGAAGCACCGAGCGTGGCGGTGAATCACAGAGCTGCGCAAGCGAATGGGAGACACGGCGGTGCGGATGGCGAAGGCCGCCGGCTACGTGAATGCGGGTACGTGCGAATTCCTGCTCGATGCGAGCGGCAATTTCTATTTCCTCGAGATGAACACGCGGCTGCAGGTGGAGCATCCCGTCACCGAGCTGGTGTCGGGGCTCGATCTCGTGCAGTGGCAAATCCGCATCGCTGCTGGCGAACGGCTGCCGACCGCGCCGATGCTCGAGAGCCGCACGGGTGGGCGATCGAGTGTCGGATCACGAGCGAGGACGCGGGAAACGACTTTCTTCCATCGACCGGCACGATCTCGTTCCTGCGCGTCCCCGGCGGTCCCGGCGTTCGCTGGGATGGCGGCGTCGGTGCGGGAAGCGAGATCGGGCTGCACTACGATCCGCTGCTCGGAAAGCTCATCGTGTGGGGAGATACGCGCGACGCGGCGATCGCGCGCATGCGGCGAGCGCTGCTCGAGCTGACCATCGTCGGGGTCGAGACGTCGCGCGACTTTCATCTGCGCGTGATGGACGATCCCGAATTCCGTAGCGGCGCGATCGACATCCAGTGGCTCGAGCGACGGCTGCCATCGCTCACGGCGGGCGATCGCCACGCCAGAGGGGGAGATCGCGGTCGCGATCGCGGCGGCGCTGTTGGCCGAGAGCGAACGCGCAGGGCGGCTGAGACGATCGGGAACGAGCGGCGCGCCCTCGGCGAGTGGCGAGAAGAGCGACGATGCATGGCGCAACGCGGGACTCCGCGACGGGTTGAGGCAGCGCTGATGGCGACCGTATCGGTGACCGTCGAATCGATCGCCGCCGGCGGCGATGGCGTCGCGCGCGCGGAGGGGTTCGTGGTGTTCGTGCCGCGCTCCGCACCGGGCGATGTTGGCGTGGTCGACATCGCGATGCGCGGATCGTTCGCGCGCGCGGAATTCGTGCGCCTCGAGAAGCCCGCGCCGAGCCGCGTCGAACCGGCGTGCCCGCACTACACCACCGACAAGTGCGGCGGCTGCCAGCTGCAACACATGGAATACGCTGCGCAGCGCGAGGCGAAGAGCGGGATCATTCGCGACACGATGGTTCGAATCGGGAAGCGTGCGATCGAGCGGCCGGAGGTCGAGCCCAGCCCGCAGCAGTGGCGCTACCGCCGCAAGCTCACGCTGGCGATGCAGCGCAGCGGCGCGCGCTGGATCGCGGGTCTGCATCCCTACGACTCGCCTCGAAGGGTGTTCGCGCTGAACGACTGTCCGATCACGGACGAGCGCGTCGTCGAGATCTGGCGACAGATCATGGCGACGCAGTCGCTTCTGCCGGTCGCGTCGACGCTGCGCGGCGCCGTGCGAATCGACGAGAGCGGCGCGACGTTCGTGCTCGAGGGCGGCGATGCGTGGCCCGAGGCCCCGCAATTCTTCGAGTCTGTGGCGTCGCTCGCGGCGCTCTGGTGGATCCCCGAGAAGAAGCGCCGCCGGTTGATGCAGCATCGCGGGGACACCAACGCGCTTGGCGCATCGTTCGCGCAGGTGAACGCGCCCGTGGCCAGAAGCATGCACGAGTACGTGCTCGCGCGCGTGCTGTCGCACGGGCCGGAGAGCGTCATCGATGGGTACTCGGGCGCAGGGGAGCTCGCGCTCGCGCTCGCGCGCACGGGCGTACGCGTGCATGCGATCGAGCTGGACTCCGACGCATCGTCGCACGCGGCGGTGCGGCTCCCCGCCGGATCGACGCGCGATCTCCGCGCAAGGTCGAGGAAGTGCTCTCGTCACTCCTCCCCGCGGATGTCGTGGTGCTCAACCCGCCGCGCACCGGAGTCGATGGGCGCGTGACCGAGCAGCTCGAGCAGAGCACTCCGGCGCCCCGCGCCATCGTGTACGTCAGCTGCGATCCGGCGACGCTCGCGCGCGACCTCGCGCGAATGCCGCGCTACCGCATCGCCTCGCTCCGCGCCTACGACATGTTTCCGCAGACGGCACACGTCGAGAGCGTGTGTGAGCTCGTGCCGGTGTCGGCGTGATCTACGTCGTCGAGGTCAACGGCCAGCGCTACACGGTAGATGTCCGACGCGGGGAAGCAATAGTTGACGGAGTCAAGTATCGGACGTCGATGCAGCGCGTGGCCGGAACGCCGGTGCGGATACTCAACGTCAACGACGAAGTGCACCGCATGGTGCTGCGCGAGCGCGTCGCGCGCGGCCGCTACCGCCTCTGGCTCGACGGACATCGGTACGACGCTGAAGCCCTCGATTCCCGCGCGCGCGCGATCCGGGACATGCAGGCGTCGGTCGCGAAGCCCGCGGGGCCGGCACCGCTTCGTGCGCCCATGCCCGGGCTCATCGTGCAGCTGCGCGTGAAGGTCGGCGACACGATCGCCGCCGGCGATGGGCTCGTGGTGATGGAGGCGATGAAGATGGAGAACGAGCTGCGCGCGCAAGCCGCCGGGACCGTGCGAGCCGTGCACGTGTCCGTGGGCGCCGCCGTGGAGAAGGGCGCGCTGCTCGTGGAGCTCGAGTAGCGTCAGCGAGCGAACGCCGTGTCGCGCAGCAGCCGGCCCCACCCGATCTGGCCGGCGAGCTTCGCGAGCGACCAGCGGCCGTCGCTCCCGTCCAGTGGAAGCGCGAAGTTGAGATTGTTGTCGATCACCCCGGGGTTGAGGTCCACCCGAAGCACCTTTCCTTCGATGTCCCAGCGCATCACCTGCTTCCGCGTTGCGACGGCGGCAGTGAGCACATCGGGAAGGTAGCCGAGCACGACGCCCTCCCCGCGATTGTCCTCGCAGCGCCGGTGGTTCAGGATGCTGTGCAGGTTGATCGTCAGCGGGTACGATTTCCCCTGGAGCTTCGCGGCGTCCGTGCCGGCCCTCGGGGTCAGGGTATCGACGACGAGCACGACGTGCTGAACGACCGACGAACCGGCGCAGAGGTCGACGATCCGTTCGCTCACCGGATGGCTGCAGGCGACCAATCCGAACGTGGCGGCGGACGACGCGATTGCCAGGCTCCGCAAATGCGTTGACAACGGCTAACTCCTTTCGTAGCTTAAGAGTCTGTCCCAAACAACTAGTTGGCGGCCGCGCTCCCAGTTGCGAGCGGAGGCCTCCTGCATGCCCTTTCGACGCACATGAGAACTTACACCGCTACACCGAGCGACATCGAGCACCGCTGGTTCATTGTCGACGCCGAAGGAATGGTGCTCGGACGGCTCGCGGCCGAAGTCGCACAGATCATACGCGGCAAGCACAAGCCAATGTTTACGCCGCACATGGATACGGGCGACAACGTCATCGTCATCAATGCGTCAAAGGTTCGCGTCACGGGTCGGAAGGCGGAGCAGAAGCGCTACTTCCATCACACGGGCTACATGGGACACGAGCGGTTCACGCCGTTCGCGACCATGATCGCCAAGCACCCGGACCGCGTGATCGAGAAGGCCGTGTACGGCATGCTTCCAAAGACCGCACTCGGACGTCAGGTACTGCGCCTCAAGCTGCGAGTGTACGCGGATGCGGATCACCCGCACGCGGCTCAGCAGCCCACCGTCCTCAAACTCAGTCAGAGCGAGAGCAAGTAATGGCCGAAGGGATTACGCACACGATCGGGCGCCGGAAGGAAGCGGTCTGCCGCCTCTACATCCGCGCCGGTTCGGGCAAGTGGGATGTGAACGGCCGCACGCTCGGCGATTACTTCCCGCGTCCGACGCTGGTGTCGGCGATTCAGCAGCCGTTCACGGCCACGGATACTCTCGGTCGCTACGATGTGAAGGCGAAGCTCGAAGGCGGTGGACAGAGCGGACAGGCCGGCGCGCTGCGCCTCGCCGTATCCCGCGCGCTCGTCGTGATGGATGAGACGCATCGCCGCAAACTGCGTGACCTCGGCCTCATGACGCGCGATGCGCGTGCGGTCGAGCGCAAGAAGCCGGGTCGTCCGAAGGCCCGCAAGCGGTTCCAGTTCTCGAAGCGGTAAAGCAGGTGCAGCATCGCGACGCGCATCTTCCGCGCGTCGCGAATCTTTCACGCTCTCCGAGTTGCATCGGGTGCCGCCTCGCGCGGTCGATCGCAACGATGACGGGAGCGGCCGACACAACCCGAAGGGATTACCAGTACTCATGACTCTGCCCAACCTCGATCAACTGCTCGAAGCCGGTGTCCACTTCGGACACCAGACCCGCCGCTGGAATCCGAAGATGCGCCGCTACATCTTCGCCGAGCGCAACGGGATCCACATCATCGATCTGCAGAAGACCCTGCGACAGCTCGAGCTCGCCCAGAAGCTCGTGCGCGACGCGGTGCTGCGCGGTGAGAACATTCTGTTCGTCTGCACCAAGCGCCAGCTGAAGGGGATCGTGCAGGCCGAGGCCGAGCGTTGCGGCGCGATGTACGTCACCGAGCGCTGGCTCGGCGGCATGCTGACGAACTTCCAGACGGTCAAGAAGCAGATTCGGCGCCTGAAGGATCTCGAGGCTGGCAGCGAGGAAGGCGGCGACTTCCAGAACTACACGAAGAAAGAACAGCTCATGATGTCCCGCGAGCGCGACAAGCTGAACAAGTACCTCTCGGGAATCAAGAACATGGGACGGCTTCCGGGCCTGCTCTTCATCGTGGATTCGAAGAAGGAAAAGATCGCCGTCACCGAAGCGAACAAGCTGCAGCTGCCGATCGTCGCCATCGTCGACACGAACGCCGATCCCGATCTCATCTCCGTGCCGATCGCCGGCAACGACGATGCGATTCGCTCGGTCGAATTGATCACGAAGGCGGTTGCGGACACGATCGCCGAGGCACGCCGCGAGGCGCCGAAGCGCGAGGAGTCCGAAGAGGGCGAGGAAGGGCAGACGACGTACAGCTCCGATCGCGGTACCGAGCCCGCGGATGAAGGCGAGAAGCGTCGCCGTCGCCGCCCGCGTCGCCGCGCGAAGCCCGAAGCGATCGCGGCTCGCCTCAACGTTGGTGGACAAGCTGCGGACGCGCCGGAAGCCGGAGCGCCGCCGGCCGAAGAGGTTGCAGCGGAGTGAGGGTGTGCCGGAGTAGTGTCCGGCCCGCCTGGGACGTAAACTGAGTTCGCCGCCGGCCCCGCTGGCGGCGTTCTCGTGAAGCGACATGAGTGTTGCGGCCAAAGCGGGGAGCGGCGGCCGCCCGAGACCAGAACACGCTGACAGGCGTGAAGGATTGAACATGGCTACTACAACAACTGCGTTCACAGCAAAGGACGTCCAGGAGCTTCGCCGTAAGAGCGGCGCGGGCATGATGGACGCGAAGCGGGCATTGGAGGAGGCTGGCGGCGACATGGAGAAGGCGGGCGAGCTCCTGCGCGCCAAGGGCATCGCGAAGGCCGAGAAGCGCGCGGATCGCTCCGCGAGCGAAGGCCGCGTCGGCAGCTACATCCACCACAATGGAAAGGTGGGCGTGCTCGTCGAGGTGAACTCCGAGACGGACTTCGTGTCCGGCACCGACGAGTTCAAGGAGCTCGTGCGCGAGATCGCGCTGCACATCGCCCACGCGGCACCGCTCGCCGTCGATCGTGATGGCATCCCGGCGGCCGAGGTCGAGCGCGAGCGTCGCATTGCCGAGCAGCAGTTCGCCGAGAGCGGCAAGCCCGAGTCGCTGCGCGAGAAGATCGTGCAGGGCAAGGTCGACTCGTTCTTCAAACAGCACACGCTCATGTCGCAGGAGTACGTCCGCGACAACAAGAAGACCATCGGCGACCTCGTGAAGGAGCTTTCCGCGAAGGTCGGCGAGAAGATCGTGGTGAAGCGCTTCGCTCGCTTTCAGCTCGGGCAGGAGTAATCGCCAGCGTGCCGCCGCTCAAATACTCGAGCGTGCTGCTCAAGCTCTCCGGCGAGGCACTCGCCGGAGGAGCGCGTCACAGGTTTCGACTTCGACGTCCTTGATCGCCTCGCCGAGGAGATCAAGGCCGTCGTCGCGATGGGGACTCGCGTGGGCGTCGTGATCGGCGGTGGCAACATTGTTCGCGGCGCGCAACTCTCGAAGATGGGAATGGACCGTGTCGGCGCCGACTACATGGGAATGCTCGGCACGGTGATCAATGCGCTCGCGATGCAGGACGTCCTGGAGAAGAAGAGCATCGACACCCGCGTCATGACCGCGATCCGCATGGAGGAGATCGCGGAGCCCTACATTCGCCGCCGCGCGCAGCGGCATCTCGACAAGGGGCGCGTCGTCATCTTCGCCGGCGGCACCGGCAATCCGTACTTCTCTACGGACACCGCGGCGGTGCTGCGGGGCATTCAAATGAAGGCCGACGTCATCATCAAGGCGACGAGCGTCGACGGCATCTACTCCGCGGACCCGAAGAAGGACAAGACCGCCACGATGTACGAGACGCTCGCCTACCGGGACATCATCCGAGACGAGCTCGGAGTCATGGATCAGACCGCGATTACCCTCTGTCGCGAGAACAAGATGCCGCTCATCGTCCTCAACATTCAACGCCCGGGCTCCGTCGCCAGCGCGATTCGCGGCGATCGGGTGGGCACACTCGTCCAATGAGCACGATTCAGCAATTCGTGAAAGACGCGCGCGCCGGCATGGACAAGGCGCTCGAGAGCTCGCGCAAGGAGTTCTCATCGATTCGCAGCGGCAAGGCGTCGACCACACTGCTCGACACGATCCGCGTGGATGCGTACGGACAGTCGATGCCGATCGCGCAGGTCGGAAGCGTCTCGGCTCCGGAGCCTCGCCTGCTCACGATCACCCCGTGGGACAAGGGACTGACCCAGGCGATCGAGAAGGCCATCCGCGACTCCGATCTCGGCCTCAACCCAATGAGCCAGGGCGGCGTGATCCGCGTGCCGCTGCCGTCGCTGAACGAGGATCGCCGCAAGGAGCTCGTGAAGGTGGTGCACCGGCTGGCCGAGGAGGGACGCATTGGCGTGCGGCACGCGAGAACCGTGGCGCGCGACTCGATCAAGAAGCTCGACAAGGCTCCCGAGGACGACAAGAAGCAGGCGGATAAGGAGCTGCAGAAGCTGCACGACGAGCATATCGCGAAGCTCGAGGAAATGTTGAAGTCGAAGGAAGCCGAAATCATGGAAGTGTAGGTCCGCTCGCGATGACGAGGCTCTTCGGCAGCCCGCAAGTCGCGCGATGAAGGCGTAGTGGCGCTCTCGAATCTCGCGGCGCGTGTGCTGGTCGCCGTCATCGCGATCCCGCTGGTCATCGGCGCGGTGTACATCGGAGGCGTTGTGTTCGCGGTGACGCTGGGCGTCGTTTCGGCGCTCGCGGCGCACGAGCTCTACGGAATAGCAAAGGCGGGCGGTTACTCGCCGCTCGCGCGCACGGGAACGGCGCTCGCCTTCCTGCTTCCGATCGGCGTGCACTACTTTCGTCTCGGCCGCTTCGTTCCGCCGGAGATCGCGCTCGGCGCCATCGTCATCATTGCGTTGTTCGCGCTGGCGCTCTTCCGGCGCCCGCCGGATCGGCATCCGCTCGGCGCCGTCGCCGTGACTCTGCTCGGCGTGCTGTATACGGCCGGCTTCCTGTCGTTCGCGTACGCGCTTCGCTATCACAACTACGTGGTGACGGCGCGCGCGGGCAGCGCGCTGGTGTTCTATCCGTTCGTCCTCACGTGGATCTCGGATACCGCCGGTTTTTTCGTGGGACGGGCGCTCGGGCGCACCAAGCTGATGCCGTCCGTGAGTCCTGGAAAGACGAGAGCCGGCGCGATCGGCGCGATTGCGTTTTGCATGCTTGCGAGCTGGGTGTACGCGCACTGGGTGCTGGTGCCGTACGCGAGCCTCCTGGTCCGCCCTGGCGTCGCGATCTTGCTCGGCGCCGCGATCAGCGCTGCGGTGCAGATCGGCGACCTGGTGGAGTCGCTGCTCAAGCGGGAGGGTGGCGTGAAGGACAGCTCGCACTTGATTCCGGGACACGGCGGAATGCTCGATCGGATTGACGGAATGCTGTTTGCCCTCCCGGTTGCGTACTTTCTGTTCACATTTCCGAATGTGCTCCTTTTCGTGAACCGATGATCACCCGTGGCGTCGCAGTGCTCGGCTCGACCGGCTCGGTCGGTACGACGGCGCTGCGCGTGCTGGCGCGCCATTGCGACCGCTTTCGCGTGGCGGCACTCACCGCGTTCGCGAACACGGAGCTGCTGGCCCTGCAGGCGTCGGAATTCAGCCCCGGCTACGTGGGCGTGTGCACCAACGGCACGACCCCGCATCCGGGATGGGTCGAAGGCGTGCAGTGTCTCGTCGAGGCGGCGACGCGTGCGGACGTCTCGATCGTGATCAACGCGATCGTCGGCGCGGCGGGGCTCGATGCGACGCTGGCCGCGGTGAGAGCAGGGAAACGCGTCGCGCTCGCGAACAAGGAAACGCTGGTGATGGCAGGTACGCTCGTGGCCGAGGCGTGCAGGATCGGTGGCGGCGAGCTCGTGCCGGTGGACAGCGAGCATAGCGCGATTCTTCAGTGCCTCGCCGGTCGCCCGAGCGCGGATGTGCGGCGGCTCGTGCTCACCGCATCGGGAGGCCCGTTCCGCGAGTGGGCACCGGAGCGCCTCGCGACGGCGACCATCGCCGACGCGCTGCAGCATCCGACCTGGCGCATGGGCCGCAAGATCTCGATCGACAGCGCGACGCTCGCGAACAAGGCCCTCGAGGTCATCGAGGCACACTTCCTGTTCGGACTCTCCTACGATCAAATCGAGGTCGTGGTGCATCCGCAGAGCATCGTGCACTCGTTCGTCGAGTTCGTGGATGGGAGCGTGCTCGCGCAGATGGGAACTCCGAGCATGGAGCTGCCCGTGCTGTACGCGCTCACGCATCCGGATCGCGTGTCGGACGATGCGATGCCTCTCTTCGATCCGGTGGCGTGGCCGGCGCTCACGTTCGAGCGCGTGCGCACCGCGGACTTCCCGGCGCTTGCGCTCGGCCTCGCAGCGGGGAAGAAGGGCGGCGCGGCTCCTGCAGTCTTCAACGCCGCGAACGAGCAGGCCGTGAGCCTTTTTCTCGACAATCGCCTAAGATTCATGGACGTCGCGCGCGCGATCGAGAGCGCGCTCGCGGCACACGGCGATGGTCCGGCTGACACTCGCGCGGCAGTGATGCACGCCGACGCAGCGGCACGACGACACGTTTTGGAGATGTTCGCATGATAGAGTGGCTTCGCACGCCCGCCGCGATCGTGTTCGTGTTCGGGATCGTCATCTTCGTTCACGAGCTCGGACACTTCCTTGCCGCGAAGCTGACCGGCGTCTACGCGCCACGGTTCTCGATCGGTTTCGGTCCCGCGCTCTGGAGCCACAAGTGGGGCGAGACCGAGTACATCCTGGCGTCGCTGCCGCTTGGCGGATACGTGCGAATGGCCTCGCGCGAGGACGAGTCGATGGCGTTCCTCGAGGGCGGTAGCGAGGCGCCCGCGGCAGGCACCGGCGCGAATGGCGCGCCGGCGATCGTGCCCGATGCAAAACCCGTCCGTTACTACGATCCGAACGGCATGGCTCCGTTCGGCCCCAGGCCTGTGCCGGAGAATCGCTGGCTCGAATCGAAGCCGCTGATGGCGCGCCTGTTCATCATGCTGGCCGGCGTGACGATGAACTTCGCGCTGGGTTTTCTGATCATCGCTGGAATCTTCATCACCGCAGGGGAGGTCGTCTACCAGACGCGCGAGATAGGGGATGTTGCGGGCGTGCAGGCTGACGATAGCGCGTTTCGATCACTCGCCCCCGGCGACACGGTGCTGGCCGTCGATGGGCACGCGGTGCAAAACTGGAATGAGGTGAGCGAGCGCATCGCCACCGATTCCGGACCCACGCTCCTGATTCAAACGAATCGCGGTACGGCGACGATCCCGGTGCAGGATTCCGGTGCGCACTCGCGCGTCACGATCGCGAGCGCGGTGCTGCGTCCGTATCTCCCCGCCGTCGTCGGGCAAGTGGTATCGGGGCACGCGGCCGAGCGCGCGGGGCTGAAGGTCGGCGACAGCGTCACCGCCGTGAACGGAGTTCCGGTTCGTGGTTGGTTCGGACTCGTGAGACAGATCGAGGCGTCGCCGGGCAAGCCGCTGACGCTGAGCATTCGCAGGAGCGGCAGCAGCTTGGACCTGCCCATCACGCCCGATTCGACGCCTGTTGTCAGCGACATCACGCAGCGCGACACCGTCGTTGGCAAGATCGGCGCGGGACTCAAGGAGCTCGGCACGCGGCATCCGATCTCCACCGGAGTCGCGATCAAGGGTGCGTGGCTCACGACGTGGGCGAACGCGGGAGTCATTGTGCACACGCTGCGTGGGCTGCTCACCGGGCATCAGTCCGTGCGGAATCTGGCTGGGCCGATTGGCGTCGGCGACCAGGCCCGCCAGGCGGCTGAACTCGGATGGACCGCGCTCCTTTCGCTGCTGGCGCTGTTGAGCATCAATTTGGCCGTCGTGAACCTGGTGCCGATTCCGATTCTCGACGGCGGCCAGATCCTGATCATGCTCGCCGAGGCGATCAAAGGCGGCACGCTCGCCGCCCGCACGCGCGTGCTGCTGTTCTACGGCGGACTCTCGGCGATCGTGCTGCTCTTCTCGATAGTGACGTTCAACGATATTTCGTCTCTGGTGCGCCGGATCTTCCACCTGTGAAAGCTGGGCTTGCCCTCACGTTCGGGCTCGTGGCGCTGGCAATCGTGTGTGCGCCCTCGCGCGCGCAGGCGCAGGAGACGGCGTATCGCTTCGAGATCGCGAGCGTGGGGGACAGCACCGTGTCGATCTCGACAGAGAGGCACGAGTGGCTACGCGTCGGGCAGAGGGGGATCGCCGTCGACCCCATGCGGCACGATGCCCTCGTCGCACGATTCGTCATTCTGAGTGTGGATGCGGAGCACAAGCTCGCGCTCGCAGTCGTCACGGGTCAGACCACGCGCCTCACGACGAGTCACGTGGCGCTCTTCGATCGCCCCTCGAAACGCTGGTACGCGCAGCCCACGCTGTGGATTGGCGCCGTGGTGGGTGTCGTGATCGGAGTCGTGGCCAAGCACTAGAATGGCGGCGGGCTCGCCCGGGCCCACATCACTGGCAGATCAGTCGCACTCGTTCGTGAGCTTGAGCCGCTGAGCTGATCGACACCGTCCCCGAATAGTCCGCGCAATACTTCGACGAGACGTGCAGCGCGTACGAGCCCTCGGGCACGAGTACGGGCGCGGCGAGCGGCACCGTGCCGGAAGCAACCTCGTGACCACCCACGGAGATCACGAATCGACTGCCGGAGGGAGCCGCGTCGAGCGAAAAGGTGCCGCATCGCCGCGGCGCGAATTGAACCGTCGTCGTACCGGTCTCGCCGACTCGCACGTCCTTGGCGTCCTGCGCCGATGCGCACGCGGCCGGTGCATTCAGCGCGACGACGACGTGATGTGCGCCGGCCGCGATCGATTCGGAGTGCCAGGTGCCGCGTCCCACGAGCGCGCCGTCGACGGTGATCGTCGCATCCGCCGGGCCGACGACGCGAAGCACTCGCTCGGATGCCTTCGGGGCCGCCTTGCGCGCGGCCGTGCGCGCCACGGAGCGCGGAGCACCGGCGGCGGCCGAGTCGCGACTGAGAGTGTCCGGCGTGAGTGGCGGCGCCGCGAGTGGTGGAACCGGAACCGCGCTTGCGCGCGCCGCGGCAGCGATCGAATCCTGTTGCAGCGCGTCGCGCGTGGCATCGCGCTCGTGCATTGCGTTCACTCCGAACCCCGTGGCGATGAGAATCAGCACGCCCGCTCCGGCCGCGACGGTTCGCGACAACGGCGCACGCACTCGCTTGAGGCTCGTGATGGCGAGCGCCTCGCGGCTCGCTGCAGGAGTCGGCATCACGACCGTGGGATCCCCGTCCGGTGTGCTCGCGCGACCCAGGAGCTGCACCAGCTCCGTGTGCAGCGCGTCCCCGGTCGGATACCGCTCCGCCGGATTCTTGGCGAGACACTTGAGTATCACTTTCTCGATTCCGCGAGAGAGCGCCGGGTTGAACGAGCGCGGTCGCGGCGCGGGTTCTTCGATGTGCTGGCGCGCGATCTCGTACCAGTCGTCGCCCTGAAACGGCAGCACTCCCGTGGCCGCCTTGAAGAGCGTGACGCCGAGCGAGTAAATGTCGGCGCGGCCATCGAGCACTTGACCTCGCGCCTGTTCCGGCGAGAAGTACTGCGGCGTGCCGACGACCATGTTCGTGCCTGTCTGCTCCGTGTAGCCGGACAGGGCGCGCGCGATGCCAAAATCGGCGACGATCGCGTTGCCGTGATCGTCGTAGAGCACGTTGTCGGTCTTGATGTCGCGATGGATCACGCCCTCGCGGTGCGCGAAGGCAAGCGCGGCGGACACATCCATCCCCAGGCGAATGAGGAGGGTTTCGGGAAGGGTCCCCATGATCCGCAGCCGGTCGTCGAGCCCGGTGGGAAGAAAATCCATCACGAAATACACCGCGGCCTCCTCGCGCCCGACGGCGAGAATCCGGATGATGTTCGGATGGCGCAGCTTGGCCGCCGTCGCGGCTTCGGTGCGAAAGCGCGTCTCGAAAGCCTCTTCGCCCGCGAACTGGGGCTTGAGGATTTTGATCGCGACAGGAATGTCGAGCTCGGGGTCGTAGCCCTTGTACACCCAGGCAAAGCCCCCGGACCCTACGTTCGTGTCGACACGGAATCGGCCGAGAATGGCGACCGAGGTAGCGGTCAGGCAATAGGAGCCTTTACAGAGGTCAAGACGTCCGTTAACTTATGACGACTCAACGCAATAGGCGCACTGTGCGCACTGGTACGTTTGGAGAATATACCGCATGGCGTTCGCAAAAGCACCAATCATCGAGAAGTACAAGGCTCACGAAACTGACACGGGCTCAACGAAGCTGCAGGTCGCGCTGCTGACGGAGCGGATCAACTACCTCACCGATCATTTCCGCGAGCACAAGAAGGACAATCATAGTCGTCGGGGCCTCCTCAAGATGGTCGGTCAGCGTCGCCGACTCCTCGACTACATGAAGCGCACGGAACTCGAGGGGTATCGTACGCTGATTCAAGAGCTTGGACTCCGCCATTAATCGTCGACCACTCGCAATCGCGCGGGCGCCCATTCGGGGTTCCCGCGCGCTTTTGTGTTCCAGAGAGAGTACATGATGCAACGCGTAGAGAGAGATTTCGCGGGCCGGAAACTCATCGTCGAGACCGGACGCATGGCCAAGCAGGCGGCAGGGTCCGCGCTGGTCCAGTACGGCGAGACAGTCGTCCTTGCCGCGATCACAGTCAGTGAGAAGGTCAGCACGCTGCCGTTCTTCCCCCTGACGGTCGAATACAAGGAACGTACCTACGCCGCGGGCAAGATCCCCGGCGGCTTCATCAAGCGCGAGGGGCGACCGCACGACGACGAGATCCTGTCCGCCCGGATCATCGATCGCTCGATTCGCCCGCTCTTCCCGGAAGGATTCCAGAACGAGGTGCAGGTGTTCGTCTACGTCATCTCCGCGGATCAGGAGAACGACGCCGACGTCCCCGCGCTTCTCGCGGTGTCCCTCGCGCTTCAGTCGTCGAAGATTCCATGGAACGGGCCGCTCGCCGGCGTTCGCATGGGTCGCCTGCAGGACAAGTGGGTCGTCAATCCGACCTTCCCGCAGCTCGCCTATAGCGATCTCGACATCATCATCACGGGCTCGAAGGACTCGATCGTCATGGTCGAGGGCGGCGCGCTCGAAGTCTCCGAAGACGACGTCGTCGCTGGCATCACGCTCGGCCACAAGTCGATTCAGGAGCTGATCGCGATCCAGAACGAGATGGTCGCGAAGATGGCCGTCACCAGAGATGAACTGGACGAAGACCGAGATCGCCGCCGACCTGGTCGCCAACGTCAAGAAGCTGGCGGAAGGAAAGATCACCGAGGCGATCAATCAGAAGGACAAGCACGCCCGCATCGAGTCGGTCGAGAAGGCGAAGAAGGAGATCGCGGAGCAGCTCGCGACGCAGTATCCCGACAACGCGAAGGACATCTCGTCGCTCGTCGATGAGGCCGAGTACAACAGCCTCCGCGGCCAGGTGCTGAACAAGGGCGAGCGCGTGGATGGACGCGGCATGAAGGATGTCCGTCCGATCACGATCGATTCGTCGCGTGCTCCCGCGCGTGCACGGCTCGGCGCTCTTCACGCGCGGCCAGACGCAGGCGCTCGTCGCGGTCACGCTCGGCACGTCCAAGGACGCGCAGCGCCTCGACTCGATCGACGAAGTGGGCGAGCAGTCCAAGACGTTCATGCTCCATTACAATTTCCCGCCGTTCTCCACCGGCGAGGTTCGTCCGCTGCGCGGCACGAGCCGACGCGAGATCGGACACGGCAATCTGGCCGAGCGCGCACTGCAGGCGGTGTTGCCCGACGCGGCGGCGTTCCCGTACACCATTCGCATCGTCAGCGACGTGCTCGAGTCGAACGGATCCTCGTCGATGGCGTCGGTCTGCGGCGGCTCGCTCGCGCTGTTCGATGCCGGCGTGCCGATTCACGCCGCGGTTGCCGGCGTCGCGATGGGCCTGGTGAAGGAAGGAACGAAGTACGCGATCCTCACCGACATCCTCGGCACCGAGGATCACCTCGGCGACATGGACTTCAAGGTCGCCGGAACGGAGCATGGCATCACCTCGATCCAGATGGACATCAAGATCGAGGGGCTCGACCTCAGCATCATGCGTGAGGCGCTCGCGCAGGCCAAGGAAGGCCGCCTGCACATCCTCGGCGAGATGAAGAAGGCGCTCGCGGAGCCGCGCGCGGATCTATCGCCGTACGCACCGCGCATCGTGACGCTGCAGATCAGCCCAGAGAAGATCGGCGACCTGATCGGACCAAAGGGCAAGACGATCCGCGGGATTCAGGATGAGACTGGCGCGGAGCTCACCGTGGACGACACGGGCCTCGTCACGATCGCGGCGGTTGGCGGCGAGGCGATGGAGCGTGCACGTCGAATGATCAAGGCGCTCACGGTCGAGCCGGAAATCGGCGCGGAGTACGAGGGAACGGTCAAGAGCACGACGGCGTTCGGCGCGTTCGTCGAGATCCTGCCGGGCACGGAAGGGCTGGTGCACATTTCCGAGCTCGCGCACGGACGCACGGACAAGACCGAAGACGTCGTGAAGAAGGGCGAGCGCGTGCGGGTGAAGCTCATCGATCGCGATGAGCGTGGCCGCCTGCGTCTCTCAATGAAGGCGCTCGTGCCGAAGCCGGAGGGAACACCGGATGACACGAACGGTTCGTCGCGCGGGCCGCGTCGCGAGGAAGCGGCTGGCATCGCGGCGGAGGGAGCCTCCTCCGGCGAGGGCGGCGATGCGCCGTCCGGCGGTGAGGACCGTGGACGTCGCGGCGGGTCGGGGTCGGGACGCGGAGGAGGTCGGTCGCGCCGGTGACCGCCGTCTCGTCGCCGCCCGATTCAGGGCTGCGCACTACTGAGTTGTCGAATGGTCTGACCGTACTCTCGGAGCACATGCCGGGAGTGCGGTCGGTTGCTTTCGGCGCCTGGGTGCGTGCCGCTTCTGTGCACGAGTCGCGCGAGCGGATGGGCGTCTCGCATCTGCTCGAGCACATGGTGTTCAAGGGAACGAGGAACCGCTCGGCGCGCGAGATCGCGCTGTCGCTCGAGGTGCTCGGCGGCTCGCTCGACGCGTACACCGCGCGCGAGCACACCTCGTATCAGGCGCGCGTGCTCAATGAGCACCTCATCGAAGCCGTCGACGTCATCGGCGACTTGATCTTCCGGCCGCTGCTTCGCCGGGAGGACCTGCTGCTCGAGCGTAAGGTCGTGCTCGAGGAGATCGGCATGGTGGACGACACGCCGGACGATCTCGTGTTCGAGCTGCACAACGAGCAGTTGTGGGGTTCGCACCCCTACGGACACTCGATTCTGGGCACCCGGGAGACCGTGTCCGAGCTCGGCGTGAAGGAGCTGAAGGAGCTTCACGCCCGCGCCTACCATCCGTCGCAGATCGTGGTCGCATGCTCGGGGAATGTCGTGCACGAGCAGCTGATCGAGGCGCTCGAACGCACGGGGTGGGGTGATGTCGCGCGAGGCGACGCTGCGCCGCTCGTGGTGCCCCCTGCAAGGCCGGCTGCGCCCTCGACGCGGCACGTGGAGCGCGAGAGTGCGCAGACGCACATCGTGTTCGGTGCGACGACCGTGGCGCACCACGATCCGCGGCGCTACGCCGTGGCCCTGGTGGACACGATCTTCGGGGGAGGGGATGAGCTCGCGTCTCTTCCAGCGGATTCGGGAGGAGCTCGGGCTCGCCTACTCCGTGCACACTTTCCAGAGCTTCCATCCGGACACCGGCGTGGCGGGCGTGTACGTCGGCACGTCGCCGGACACGGCGACGCAGGCGTCCGAGGCAATCGTCGAAGAGCTCGACAAGCTGTCTGCGCTCTCGCTCACCGAGAACGAGATTCGGGCGGGGAAGAGCCAGTTGAAGGGGCAGGTGACACTTTCGCTGGAGAGCGTCACCTCGCGCATGTACCGGGCGGCGGGCGTCGCGCTGTACCGCGAACCGTTTCGCACACTGGAGGACACCCTCGCGCTCATCGATGCGATTACGTCCGAGACCATCGCGCAGGTCTGCTCCGAATTTTATCCTTCCAGCCGTCAAACCGTTCTCAGCCTCGGCCCTGCGTCGCAATCCTCGCGCGCGAGCGCGTAACCACTTTACCAGTCGGAGTCGTTCATGCGTATCGGTGTCCCGAAGGAGATCAAGACGAATGAGAACCGTGTCGCGCTCGTGCCCGCAGGGTGCGAGGCGCTCGTGGCCGGCGGTCACACGGTGCTCATTGAGAAGGGCGCGGGCGAGGGCAGCGGCTTTCCGGATGATCTCTATGTGAAGGCGGGCGGCACCATCGCGCCGAATGCGGATGCGACGTGGGCCGACGCGGACATGATTCTGAAGGTGAAGGAGCCGATCAAGGTCGAGTGGCCGCGCATGAAGCCCGGACAGACGATCTTCACGTACTTCCATTTCGCCGCCGACGAGGTGCTGACGAAGGCGCACCTGGACAGCGGCGCAACGTGCATCGCCTACGAGACCGTGCAGCTGGCGAATGGCGAGCTGCCTCTGCTCACGCCAATGTCCGAAGTCGCGGGACGCATGGCGGTGCAGGAGGGCGCCAAGTACCTGGAGAAGCTGCACGGAGGACGCGGTGTGCTGCTCGGCGGTGTGCCGGGCGTTCCGCCGGGGAAGGTCGTGATCCTGGGCGGGGGAGTTGTCGGCACGAACGCGGCGAAGATGGCCGCCGGGCTCGGCGCGCAGGTGACGATTCTCGATCTGTCTCTGGAGCGGCTGCGGTATCTGTCCGACGTGATGCCTGCAAACGTGACGTTGGTTTATTCGAATCGATTCACGATTCTCGAGCAGATCGCGACTGCGGATCTCGTGGTCGGCGCGGTGCTCGTCACCGGGGCGAAGGCGCCGAGGCTGGTGCGTCGCGAGGATCTGAAGACAATGCAGCCGGGCGCGGTGATCGTCGACGTCGCGATCGACCAGGGCGGCTGCATCGAGACCATCCACGCGACGACGCACGACGATCCGGTCTATACGATCGATGGCATCATCCACTACGGCGTGGCGAACATGCCCGGCGGCGTGCCGCGCACGTCGACGCTCGCGCTCACGAACGCGACATTCCCGTACGTGATGCAGCTGGCGAAAAAGGGATGGAAGAAGGCGCTGCGCGAGAACGATGCGTTGGCGAAGGGGCTCAACGTCGTCGACAAGAAGGTCGTGTACAAGGCTGTGGCGGACGCGTTTGGGATGCCGTTCGCGGAGCCGTCGACCTATCTCAAGGCGTAATGGCGCTGGCGTGACTCTTCCGCCGGTGCTCTGCTATCACAAGGTAGAGCGCCGGCGCGAGCTGGGAGTCACGCGCATCTCGCCACGCCGATTCGCGAAGCAGATCGAGCGACTGGCGAGGGCGGGGTGGAAGACGCTCTCGCTCGGCGAGGTGGATGGCGTGTGCGCGCGGGGAGCGCGCGGCCGCCGAAAACGAGCTCGCGATCACGTTCGACGATGGCTACCGCGGATTGCGCGAGCATGCGTTTCCGGTGCTCGAGGCGCACGGGTTTCGCGCGACGTGTTTCGTCATCACGGACTACGCGGGTCGCTTGAATCGGTGGGATGTCGCGTACGGCGGGCGCCGCTTCGCGCATCTCGCGTGGCGCGACATGCGCGCATGGCAGGGGCGAGGGATCGAATTCGCCTCGCACACGGCGACGCATCCGCGGCTGACGCGACTCTCGGAGCTCGGCGTGTACGAGGAGCTCGACCGGTCGCGGCGTGCGATCGGCGGCGCGTTGGGCGTTGACACGACCGCGGTGAGTTATCCGTTCGGCGCGGCGGGATTGCGCGAGGAGCACATCGCGCGCGAGGCGGGATACGGCGCGGGATTCGGAATCGCGCGGGCGTGGAACGGCCGCGAGATGTCGATCGCGAGGACGCCGGTGTATATGTGGGCGCCGATGCTGCCGGCAGTTGGCCGACTGGCCGCGCCAGAGCGCGTCGTAGGCGCGATGGCGAATCAATGTGCGATCGGCACGACGCTCATCCGGCGCGATGCTCGATGTCAGCGCCGCTATCATTCCCGATAGCTGAGTTGCTCTTCCCGAGTCGTCACACAAAATACTTGGCCACCACCGGCAACAGCATCGGATGATGGATCAGCGCACTCCCGAAAATCCTGCGCAACGTTCGCTTCTCCTGCGGAATCCCATTCACCGTCTTTGCGAGATTGTCGAAGAACGAATCATCGAACCTCGATAGTGCGTCCTTGAGCCGGTGAAAGCGGATGTGATCGTCGCCGAGCATGCGCATCCAGTCGTCGTGATACCGCTGCAGCCGCGCGGCGCTCGTGTCGCCATCCGCCAGCGCCGCGGCCCCGACCTCCGCCGCGAGCCGCCCCGCCTTCATCGCGTTGACGATCCCTCCGCCCGACAGCGGATTGATCATGTGCGCCGCATCCCCGACGGTCATGAAGCCATCGGTCACCGTGCGCTTGATCGTCGGATGAACGATCACGCCGCCCACGGTGCAGCTCACGCGAATGCCGGTCGGGAAATAGCTCTGCACGTAGTCGTCGAGCCACTGGCGCGCGTTCCGCCCGCCCGCACGCAGCGCCACGGTGCCGAGCCCGATGTTCGCGCCGTCGCCACCCTTCGGAAACACCCATGCGTATCCGCCCGGCGCGACATTATCTCCAAAGTGCAAATAAATCGCGTCCTGATCGACGCCGACATTCGTCATCAGGTATTGCGCGCAGCTCTCCATGTCCCGCGAAGGAACGCGCGTGTCGAGCCCCGCCCAGCGCGCGACCATGCCGTCGACGCCATCCGCCGCGATGACGAGTCGCGCGCGAATGACGTACTCGCGCTCCGGCCCACGCACCGCAACGAGCCACCCGTCGCCATCGCGACGCAGAGCCGTGGCCTCGGTGCCGATCACGACCTCGGCGCCCGAGCGACCCGCCTCCGTTGCCAGCGCCGGCTCGAACCGCGTTCGATCGAGCACGTATCCCACGTCGCCCTCGGCGACGCGCACCTCGGTGCCGTTCGGCGCCCAGAAAATGACCTTTGTTATCTTCCGGGAGACCCACGGCGCGTTACTCGGGTCGATGAACTCCGAGAGACCACCACTTCCCACTCCCTCGCCGCACCGTACGGGCGCTCCGATGGCTCGGTCGCGCTCGAGAAGTACCACCGAGAGCCCCCTGTCGCGCGCCATGAGCTCGCGAGCCGCGATCAGTCCCCCCGGTCCCCCCCCAACGACCAACACGTCGCACCGACGCCTCGGAGCCGGCCATGCGACGCCCGGCGGCAGGCCACTTTCCGCCACTCCACTCACGACAGAATTTTCATCCGCGGAATCATCGCCAGCGCCCCCACCGGGCACGGAGCCACACACTTCCGACACCCTGTGCAAATTGAATCGTCTATGAAGAGACCCTCCCGCCGCATCCCAATCGCACCAGGGGGACACAGGGGCAGGCAGAGCCCGCAGGCATCACACCGATTCAGCTCAACGACCGCAATCTCGAGCGACTCCCGCATCACGCCTCGCCGGCTGGGTTGTGATGTCCGACACGCCCTAGGTTATGTCCAGTCAACGTCTTGCCGCAACTCACGTGTGCGGCTAGCTTAACCCCCGACCGTGCCTTTTCCTACCTGCCGCCTAATGCGTTCCGCCAGGAATGCGAGATTGATCTCCTAGATGCGCTGGCCTTTCAAACCGGGATCTCTTTTTCCCGCGAACGCAATTGCCGTCGACCTCGGCACCGCGAACACTCTGATCTACGTCAAAGGCGAAGGAATCGTGCTCAATGAGCCGTCCGTCGTCGCGATCGATCGTGCCACCGGCAAGATCAAAGGGGTAGGGCTCGAAGCCAAGCGCATGCTCGGGCGAACCCCAGAGGGCGTCATTGCGGTGCGACCGATGAAGGACGGCGTCATTGCCGACTTCGACGTCACCGAGAAGATGCTTCGCTACTTCCTCACGCTGATCATCGACAACCACGTCTTCAAGGTGAAGCCGCGCGTCATCGTCTGCGTTCCGTCCGGCATCACCGAGGTCGAGAAGCGCGCAGTGCGCGACTCCGCGCTCGGTGCGGGCGCGAAGGAAGTGTTCATGGTCGCGGAGCCGATGGCCGCGGCGATCGGCGTTGGTCTTCCCGTCGAGACACCGACGGGCAACATGGTGATCGACATCGGCGGCGGCACCACCGAGATCGCGGTCATCGCTTTGTCAGGCATCGTGAGCGACACGTCCATACGCACGGGCGGCGACGAGCTCGACACGGCGATCGTGCAGTTCATGCGCAAGAACTACAATCTCCTCATCGGAGAGCCGACGGCTGAGCAGATCAAGATTCAGATCGGCTCCGCGGCCCCCGTTGGCGAAGAGCGCGAGATGGAAGTGAAGGGACGCGACCTCGTCTCCGGAATCCCGAAGACCGTTCGCGTGCACTCGAGCGAGATTCGCGAGGCGATTCAGGAACCGATTCAGCAGATCGTCGACGCCGTGCGACGCGCGCTCGAGATCACGCCTCCGGAGCTCGCGAGCGACATCGTCGATCGCGGCATCGTGATGACCGGCGGCGGCGCACTCATTCGCGGCCTGGATCTGCTCCTGAGCCAGGAGACGAATCTCCCGATTCACGTCGACGAGGATCCTCTCACGTGCGTCGTGCGAGGGACCGGGCGCATTCTGGACGACGAGGACAAGTACTGGTCGGTCCTGCAGACCTGATCGCGCGTGCCTCCCGCCGCCAGCGCGTTCAGTCGCCGGGACACCGTCCTCTTCGTCTCGTGCATCGTGGCTGCCTTTGCGGCCATCCAGCTTCCCGACCGGATCCGCGATCCGTTCGCCTCCGCGCTTCGCCAATCGATTCTCGCGCCGCTCGTCTCGCTCCAGAGTGACGCGGAGCAGAGCCGGCGCTCCTGGCTGACCCGCGAGGTGCGCGAGGCCCAGCGCGACAGCATCGCCCTGCGCTCGATGTCACTCGATGCCTCCCTCGCCGACAACGATCGTCTCCGCAAGCTCCTCGGACTTGGGCAGGCGCTACGCTGGGGCTTCGTGCCGGCCGAGGTGCTGCAGGGACGGCGCGTGGGCGAGGAGTATACCGTGGTCCTCTCCGCGGGATCCAAAGCCGGGATCCTGCCATTCAGCCCGGTGGTCGCCCCAGAGGGACTCGTGGGCATGGTAAAGAGCGTCGACCCGACGATGAGCATCGCGATCGCCTGGGCGCATCCCGACTTTCGCGTGAGCGCGATGGCGGCGGATGGGGGCGCGTTCGGCATCGTCGGCGCGCACCTGGGCAACGAGCCCGAGCGCTACCTGCTGGAGATGCGCGGCGTTCCCATGCGCAGCAATCTCGCGCCTGGCTCGCTGATCGTGAGCTCTGGGCTCGGCGGCACCTTTCCACGAGGCATTCCTGTGGGAACTGTGATCGCCGAGATGAAGACGTCGGAGCCCTGGGCGCGAACCTATCTGCTTCGACCGGCGGTCGCGCCGGCCGACGTGACGGATGTCATGGTGCTGCTACCGGCGCGCACGACAGCCGGCGTCCCGAACGTGTGGAAGGTGGGAGTGCACGCAGACTCCGCGGTGAAGAGCATCGTCGCCGCCGGCGACTCGCTGGCGAAGCTCCAGGTGCGCCGCGATTCTGCCGCGGCGCCCCGGGACACGACGACGCGGCGGGACAGTGCGCGCGTCGTCACGGCGGCCCGCCGGGACACCGCGCGTTCGGTTACGGGCGTGAAGGTCGTTCCGTCTGCGCAGAGTGAGGTGCGGCCATCGCGGGTTCCACCCGCGCCGCCCGCCCCGACGACGACCACGCCATGAGACCGACCGATTTCGTGCGGACGCTGCTCGCGTTCGTCATCCTCGTGATCCTGCACTACACGTTGCGCCCGCTGCTCGGCTGGCGCGCGGGGCCGGACTTTCTCGTCATCGCGACGCTCCTCGTCGCGATTCGAGTGCGCCCGGGTGTCGCGGCCCTGTTCGGACTCTGCGTTGGTCTCGTCTCCGACTCGGTGGACGTGCACGTGTTCGGAGCCGGTGCACTCGCGATGACTGCAATCGCATTCACCGCGTCGTGGCTCAAGGCCGTTTTCTTTGCCGATGATGTATTACTGAACGCACTGTTCTTCTTTCTGGGAAAGTGGGCATTCGATGTCATTTACGTGCTTGCGGGGCATCGAGGTGATTTCGGACAGGTCGCGATTCAGCTCTTCGTCTGGTCGCCGCTCACCGCGGCCGTGACGGCGCTGTTCGGGCTCATGGCCCTCTTGATTCTTCGCCCCGTGCTGCGCGCAGAGCCGACATGAGCTTTCATCCCAACGAGATCGCAAGACGCGCGCGAATCGCCTCGTGGGCCCTCCTCGGGATCTTCGGGCTGCTCATCTCCGCGTTCTTCAAGACGCAAATCGTCAACTACACCAAGTACTCGGCGCAATCGGAGACCAACCGGCTGCGCGAAGTTCCCCTGCCCGCGCCTCGCGGAATCATTTACGACCGGAACAATCAGGTCATCGCGGAGAACGTTCCGGGGTACGCGGTATCGATCCTGTCGGCGAGCGCGGACTCGCTGCGCGCGGCGCTCACGAGGCTCTCCGCGATCATCCCGATCGCTCCGGAAAAAATCGATCTGTCGGTGCGACGATTCTCGCGCGCGAGAAATCGGCCGGTCGCGTTGCTCGCCGATGCCTCCTTCGATGTCGTGTCCGTACTCGAGGAACGGCGGATCGATTTTCCCGGATTGATCATCCAGTCGGCGCCCAAGCGCTATTATCCCGACGGCGCCGCAGTCTCGTCCTTCGTCGGCTACGTCGGCGAAGTGACGGAAACCGAGCTGACGAACCCGCGCTACCTCGGCTACAAGACGGGGCAGTCCGTCGGGAAGAATGGCTTGGAGCGCCAGTACGAGGGACGCCTGCGCGGCCGTGAGGGCGTGCGATTCGTGGAGGTCGACGCACTGGGCCGGGTGGTTCGTGAGGCCGGTGCGCGCGAAGAAGTCGCTGCCGAATCTGCCGCGCCGCTGTACACGAACATTGACCTGCCGCTGCAGCGGTTCATGGCCGGCATCTTCGGCGATTCGCTGCAGGGCGGCGCGATCGCGATCGACCCGAAGACGGGTGGCGTGCTCGCGATGTACTCGGCGCCCAGCTACGACCCGAACAGGTTCGTCGGCGGAATTCCTCCGGAGCTCTGGAAGTCGCTCAACGCGGACCCGCGGCGACCGCTCTTCAACAAGGTGACGCAGGGTCGCTATCCACCTGGCTCCACCTGGAAGCTCGCGACCGCTGCCGTCGCGCTCGAGCGAGGGCTCGTCAAGCTCGACGATCGCATGCCCGTCGCGTGCACGGGCGGCTATCAATTCGGCAATCGCTACTTTCACTGCTGGGAGCCGAAGGGGCACGGCAACCTGACGCTCGCGGAGGCGATCGAGAAGTCGTGCGACGTGTACTTCTATCAGCTGGGCCTCAAGGTCGGCCTGTCGTCGCTGGTCGCCGGCGGGATCAAGCTCGGAGCGCGCGACAAGACCGCGATCGATCTTCCCGACGAGGCGCGCCCCACCTTCCCGTACGACGACGTCACGAACTACTACAATCGCAAGTACGGGAAGAACGGATGGAGCCAGGCCGTGATCCTGAATCTCTCCATTGGGCAGGGTGAGAACGCGCAGACTGTCGTCAGCATGGCGCGCTTCTACACCGCGCTCGCCACGGACGGCAGCGCGGCGAAGCCCGAGGTGGTGCGCGACAAGCCCGAGCGCACGCAGATCCTGCAGCTCTCCGCGGAACAGCTGTCGGGATTGCGCGCGGCACTCGCGGGCGTGATCTCGAACGGCACCGCGGGAAGTGCGCGCATCGAGGGCGTCGTGCTCGCGGGCAAGACGGGCACGGCGCAGAACTCCGAGGATCCGCTGCATCACCATGCGTGGTTCGTGGGGTACGCTCCGGCCGGCGATCCGAAGATCGTCGTCGCGGTGATGCTGGAGTTCGGTGGACACGGAACGCGCGCCGCGCGCATCGCGTCCAAGATCATCCAGTCGTATCTGCACGTCGAGCCCACCAGCTTCATCAACACCGACGGCTGATGCGCCGCGTCGTCGCCGATTACCCTCTCATTCTCGCCGCGCTCCTGCTCTCGGGGTACGGAGTCGCGATGGTCTACTCCGCGGGACAGACGGACGTGCCCACGGTGGCCACGTTCGCTTGGATCGCGCAGATCCGATGGGTAATTCTGTCGGTATTCCTCGCGTTTTTGGTCAGCCGCGCCTCGGTGCGCTTCGTCGAGTGGGCTGCGCTTCCGGTCTATATCATCACCTGCCTGCTCTTGCTCGCGCTGCTCAAGTTCGGCGGTGGTGCCGGTGATGCCGCGAGCTCCAAGAGTTGGCTCGTGATCGCCGGTCACCGCCTCGGGCAGCCGGCGGAGCTGGCGAAGGTTTCCGTCATCCTGATGCTGGCGCGGGAGCTCGGCGCACGGCGCGAGGCACCGCGCTCGCTGCTCGAGCTCTGGAAGCCTGCGGTCGTCGTCGGTATTCCGTGGCTCCTCATCATGAGGCAGCCCGATCTCGGGAGCGGGATGGTGCTCGTCGGCATCTTCTTCGCGATGCTCTTCTGGTCTGGCGTACCGCTCCCGCTGCTCATTCTGATCGCCTCTCCCGCGGTCAGTCTCGTGCTGGCGTTCAACACGAGCCTGTGGGGTGCGTGGTTTCTGGCACTGCTCGCGCTCGTGCTCTGGTACCGCCCGTACATGTGGGAAGGCGTCACGCTCATGCTCGCGAACGTGTTCATGGGCGTGCTCGCACCGATTCTCTGGGAGAAACTCGCGCCGTATCAGAAAAACCGACTGCTGGTATTTCTCGATCCGTCCATTGATCCACGAAGCTCGGGATGGCACGTGATTCAGTCGCAGGTCGCGATCGGTTCCGGCGGATGGATTGGCAAGGGCTTCCTTCACGGAACGCAGAAGCGACTCGCTTTTCTACCGGAGCAGCACACCGACTTCATCTTCGCGGTCGTGGGCGAAGAGCTCGGCCTGCTGGGCGTGACCATCGCGCTCTCGCTCTTCCTCTTTCTCGTTCTGCGCGCGGTGCGTGCGGCGTCGAACGCGAATGATTCGTTCGGAAGCCTCGTCGCCTTCGGTCTTGCCTCGAGCTGGCTGGTGCACGTGACGGTGAACGTCGGCATGACGCTGAACCTCATGCCCATCACCGGAATTCCGCTTCCATTTTTCAGCTACGGTGGATCCTTCATGCTCGCGTGCTGGCTGTCGATCGGACTCATGATGCGCATCTCGAGCGAGGGGCGTGGCGGCCGAATCGGCGAGCTCGCGATCTGACCTTGCCGCACTGTGCAGAAGCCCACGGTTCAGCTTGCCGGAAGCTGGCCAATCGGCCAGATTTCCCGAATGGCTTGGTTTCGTAAAGAGCGGAAGCCCCGGCAGCCGCGACGTGAAAAACTCGAGATCCCGCCCGATGCCTGGGAGAAGTGCGAGGCGTGCGGGCATACGGATCTCCGTGAAAAGTTTGTCCGCAACCTCAACGTCTGTCCGAATTGCGACTTTCACCGGCGTATCCGTGCGGTGGATTACGTCAATCTGTTGCTCGATGACAACAGTTATGACGAGCTCGATGTCGACATTCGCTCGGTAGACCCGCTCTCCTTTCCCGAATATCCGGCGCGCCTCAAGAAGGCGCTCGCGAACGCCGGAGACTACGACGCGCTGATGTCCGTTTCCGGGAATCTCGGAGGCATGCCGATCAATCTCGGCGTGATGGACTTCGCGTTCATGGGCGGCTCGATGGGCTCGGTCGTCGGAGCGAAAATCGCCCGTCTCGGGCAACGATCGCTCGAGCGCAAGTATCCGCTGGTGCTCGTCTCAGCCTCGGGCGGCGCGCGGATGCAGGAGGGCGTCCTCTCGCTCATGCAGATGGCGAAAACCTCCGCGCTCCTCGCACAGCTCGCCGAGCGCCGCATCCCGTACGTCTCGATCCTCACGAATCCGACGACCGGCGGCGTTAGCGCGAGCTTCGCGATGCTCGGCGATGCCATTGTAGCCGAGCCGGGAGCGGTGATCGGTTTCGCCGGTCCGCGCGTGATCAAGCAGACCATTGGACAGGATCTTCCCGAGGGATTTCAGACGGCCGAGTTCCTGCTCGATCACGGCATGCTCGATGTCGTCTCGCACCGGCGCGACCTCAAGAGCTCCGTTGGCGGATTGCTGCGTCACATGAGTGGACAGCCGGCCGCGACGAGCTGGGTGTCGCCCTGATCGATGCGGCCGGCGCGGCGCGCTCGCCGCGACAGATGGTGCTAGCTTAGCGCAAATGAACGAGCCGTCCGGAACGTCCCGCTATGCGAGGGCGCTCGACTATCTCTTCGCGCGAGTCACCGGCGGATGGAAGATGGGGCTCGAGCGCACCAGCGAGCTGCTGTCGCTACTCGGCAATCCGCATACGCGCGTCCCCGCATTCCACGTGGCGGGAACGAACGGCAAGGGAAGCGTCATCAGCACGCTCGAGGCGCTGCTCCGCGCGCAGGGGCTCCGGGTCGGCAAGTACACGTCGCCGCACCTGATCGATTTCCGCGAGCGCATTTGCGTCGACGGCGTTCCGATCAGCGAGCGGGACGTCGTCGAATTCATTGAGCGCTGGACGCCGGAGGTCGAGCGGCTCGGCGCAACGTTTTTCGAGGCGACGACCGCAATGGCGTTCGAGCACTTCGTGCGCGAGAGGGTGGACGTCGCAGTGATCGAAGTGGGGCTCGGCGGCCGCCTCGACAGCACGAACGTGATCACGCCCGTCGCCGCCGGCGTCTCGTCGATTGGCATCGATCACGTCCAGTACCTCGGCGACACGCTCGAGCTCATCGCGAAAGAGAAAGCCGGGATCTTCAAGCGCGGCGTTCCGGCGGTCATCGGCGAGAGCGACCCGAAGCTTCGCGCGTTTCTCGCGGAGCTCGCACGCGAGGCCGGATCGACGCCCGTGCGCGCCGTGGCGGACGAATGGAAGGTGTCGGACATTTCGGTGGCGCTCGACGGCACGCGCTTCACGCTCGCGACGCAGCGGCGCACGGCGAAGCTCCGCACGCCGCTGATTGGCAAGCACCAGGCGATGAACGCTGCGACGGCGCTCGCGATGCTCGAGAGCGCGGGCGCGCCCTACGCTTCGGCCGCAATCGATCCCGAGGCGGCGCTGGCGCGCGTCAGGATCGCGGGCCGATTTCAGAGCGTGGGGTCGATCATCTTTGACGTCGCCCACAATCCCGCCGGGTGCGCGGTGCTGTGTGAGACGCTGCTGGAAGTGAAGCCAGCGCGCCCGCTCACCTGCCTGATGACGGCGCTGCGCGACAAGGATTGGCGAGCGATGATGACGACGCTCGCGCCGCTCGTCGATCGGTTCGTGCTGGCGTCGCCGCCGAGTGTGCCGGCGGATCGCGCGTGGGCGCTGGACGAGGCGCTGGCGTTCGCGGTCGATCGCGGGTGGCGCGCGATCGCGGAGCCGGATTTCGATCGCGCGCTGGCGGACGCGCGCACGGGGAACGGGACGACGCTCATTACCGGCTCGTTTCACACGGTGGGCGACGCCATGGCGCGCTTGCAGGTGTCTCCGCTCGTTGCGTAGATTCCTTTGATGTCCCCCGGCGCGTTACCTGGTTTTCGCGACTTCTATCCCACGGAGCTCGCGGAGCGGTCGTACATCTTCCAGGGCTGGCGCGATGTGGCCCGCCGCTACGGGTTCGTCGAGTACGACGGACCGCCGCTGGAGCCGCTGGACCTGTACACGAAGAAGAGCGGCGCGGAAATCGTCGACCAGCTATACAACTTTACCGACAAGGGGGGTCGCGAGGTCGCCCTGCGTCCCGAGATGACGCCGACGCTCGCGCGCATGGTGGCCGCGCGCGCGAACGCGATGCGGAAACCGGTGCGCTGGTTTTCGATCCCGCAGCTCTTTCGGTACGAGCGTGCGCAGCGCGGGCGGTTGCGCGAGCACTTTCAGCTCAACGTGGACATTGTTGGCGAAGCCGATGTCAGTGCCGACGCGGAGCTGCTGGCACTGGCGATCGATGCCATGCGCGAGTTCGCGCTCACGAGCGAGGACGTCGTCGCGCGCGTCTCGGACCGGCGACTGCTCAACGCGCTGTTGAAGGGCATCGGCGTCACCGAATCGCAGCATTCCGCGGCGTACGCGGCGCTGGACAAGCTCGATCGTGATCCGCGGGCAGTGCTCGAGGAGCGGCTGCTCGCCGCGGGACTGAGCGCATTGACGATCGCACAGCTGTTCGAGCTCGCAGGCGCCACGGCCGATGAGGCCGCGTTCACGCAGCTCGTGCAGGCAGCCGGGGCCACGGAGGAGTGGGATACGCTCCGTCGCTACCTCGATCACACCGAGTCGCTCGGCGTGCGCGATTGGGTGCGGCTCGATCTCTCGATCGTGCGCGGACTCGCGTACTACACCGGGATCGTGTTCGAGCTGTTCGACGCGAAGGGCGAGCTGCGAGCCATTTGCGGGGGCGGCCGCTACGACACGCTGCTCGAATCCCTGGGCGGCGTGAGCCTCCCGGCGCTCGGCTTCGGAATGGGCGATGTCGTGCTGGGCGAGTTGCTGCGCTCGCGCGGGAAGATGCCGCTGAGCGAGGCGTCCGTGGATGTGTGGGTGGCGTACGGCGAGTCGGGCGGCGTCGAGGACGCGATGAGCGTCGCCGCGAAGCTGCGCGCGCGCGGGCGAAGCGTCGAGTACGCGCTCGGCAATCAGAAGCTCGCGCGGCAGCTCAAGGCCGCGCATGCCGCGGGCGCGAAGCAGACCGTCGTGGTCGCGACGCCGGAACTTGGGTCCGGAGAAGCCATGGTACGTCGCATGGATGAAAAAACGGAGCGGAAGGTACTGCTCGACGCGTGGCTCGAGGAAAAATGAACGGGATTATTACACACGGAAGCAATGGCTGACGATAAGAAACTGACCACGCGCAAGGCGGATTTCAGCGCGTGGTACAACGAGGTCGTGTTGCGCGCGGAGCTCGCCGACTACTCGCCTGTGCGTGGATGCATGGTCATCCGCCCCGACGGCTACGGCATTTGGGAGCGCATGCAGCGCACGCTCGACGACATGTTCAAGGAATCCGGACATCGCAACGCGTATTTCCCGTTGTTCATTCCGCAGAGCTTCCTGAACAAGGAAGCCGAGCACGTCGAGGGATTTGCGCCTGAGACGGCGGTGGTCACGCATGGCGGCGGGAAGCTGCTCGAGGAGCCGCTCGTCGTTCGGCCCACCTCCGAGACGATCATCTATGCGATGTTCGCGAAATGGGTGCAGAGCTATCGCGACCTGCCATTGCTGATCAATCAGTGGGCGAACGTCGTCCGCTGGGAGATGCGGACGCGGCTCTTCCTGCGCACACTGGAGTTCCTCTGGCAGGAGGGACATACGGCGCACGCGACCCACGACGAGGCGGAGGAGGAGGCGCGCAGGATGCTGGGCATCTACCGCGACTTCATGGAAGGGTACATGGCGATGCCGGTCATCACCGGGCTGAAGACGAACTCGGAGCGCTTTGCCGGCGCGCTGCGTACGTACTCGTGCGAGGCGATGATGCAGGACAACAAGGCGCTGCAGGCAGGAACGTCGCACAATCTTGGACAAAATTTCGCCAAGGCGTTCGAGCTGAAATTCCAGACGGAGGCGGGCGATGAGGCCTTCGCGTGGAATACCAGCTGGGGCGTGTCGACGCGCCTGGTGGGCGGGCTCGTGATGACGCACGGCGATGATAAGGGACTACGCGTGCCACCGCTGCTCGCGCCAACCGAGATCGTGATCGTTCCCATCTGGAGAACGGACGAGGACAAGTCAGTCGTGCTCGAAGCGGCGGGCAGGCTCCTGGGCTCCCTCCGCGAATGGGAGCGACGGGAGCCCAATCGGCTGCGCGTGCATCTCGATTCGCGCGACAACTTGAAGCCAGGCGCGAAGTACTACGAGTGGGAGCTCCGGGGCGTACCTCTCCGCCTCGAGCTCGGCCCGCGCGATGTCGCGGCGAATCAGTGCGTGCTCGTGCGCCGCGACACGGGGGCGAAGGAAACGGTGTCGCTCGACACGGTCGGCGAAGATGCGGAAGTGTTGCTCGAGAAGATGCAGGACGAGATGCTCACCGTTGCGCGAGAACGGCGCGAGGCCAACAGTATTCGCGGCGATATCACCTGGGCGCGTTTCACCGAGGTGATGAACGGCGACGGCGCATTCGTCTATGCCGGGTGGTGCGGCAGCGAAGAGTGCGAGCAGCAGATCAAGGAAGAAACGAAGGCGACGATTCGGGTCCTTCCCGATGAGGAGTTTCGTTCGTCCGAGCCTCCGCACAACACTGTCTCAAGTGCGGGAACCCTTCCACGGTCGAGGCGCTGTGGGCCAAAGCGTACTGACGCGCTCGGGATTCGCCCGCACCGCAACCGGAGAGCTGCGGTGCGAAGGCGTTTCGCTCGAGGCGATTGCCGAGGCCGTCGGAACTCCTACCTACGTGTATAGCTCGCGGGCGATTCGCGATCAGTACGACGCGCTCGACCAGGCACTTTCGCCGGTGCCGCATCGCCTGCACTACAGTGTGAAGGCGAATTCCAATCTCGCCATCCTGCGGCTGCTCCAGCAGCGCGGTGCCGGTGTGGACATCGTCTCCGGCGGAGAGATGTATCGCGCGAGGCAGGCCGGATTCAGCGCGGACTCGCTGGTGTTCAGCGGTGTGGGCAAGTCGCCGCAGGAGCTCAGGGAGGCGCTACACGCGGGGATTCTCCTGTTCAACGTCGAGTCGCTGTTCGAGCTCGAGCAGCTGAACGAGATCGCGAGCGAGATGATGGTCCGCGCGCCGGTCGCGCTCCGGGTGAATCCCGAGGTGCAGGTGGACACGCCGCATCACTACACCCGAACGGGAGAGCGCGGGAACAAGTTCGGCATTCCGATCGATGAGGCGCTCGACGCTGCGCGGCGCGCGCTACAGATGCCGAACATCGCGCTGCGCGGGCTCGACATGCACATTGGCTCGCAGGTGTTCCAGCTGGAGCCGTACCGCGATGGGCTCGTGAGACTGCTCGACCTCTACGACGAGATGCGCGGGCTCGGCGCGACGGAGATTCGTTACCTCGACATTGGCGGCGGCTTCGCGGTGGCCTACGAGGATGAGCTGCCGATGGACCTCGATGCCCTGGCCGCGGCGCTGCTGCCCAAGATCCTGGAGTCGGGGCTTTCGCTCATCGTCGAGCCGGGGCGCTTCATCGTCGGCAACGCGGGCGTGCTGCTCGCGCGCGTGATGCATCGAAAGAGGGCGGGCGGCAAGGAGTACATCATCACCGATGCGGGGATGAACGATCTCGTGCGTCCCTCCCACTACGACGCCTACCACGCCGTGGAGGCCGTGCACGCGCGCGACACGCGCTCCATCGTCGACGTCGTGGGTCCGGTGTGCGAGAGCGGAGACTTCTTCGCGCTGGATCGCGAGGTGGACGACGTCATGGGCGGCGATCTGATCGTCGTGCGCACCACGGGTGCGTACGGGTACGTGATGTCGTTCAACTACAACTCGCGTCCGCGGGTGGCCGAGGTGCTGGTGGATGGCGATCGCTTCGCGGTGGTCACACGCGGGAGAATACGAGGATCTCGTGCGACTCGAACCCTCACACCTCGAATGGAGGACCGACTGATGCGTGTTGGCGTCCTCTCGGATTCGCACGATCGGGTGCCGGCGATCGCTGAGTTCGCGAAGCTCTTTCGCGAGGCCGGCGTCGGCATGGTGTTGCACGCGGGCGACCACTGCTCGCCGTTTTCGCTGTCACCACTCCTGGCAGCGGACCTGCCGTTCGCCGGCGTCTTCGGCCGCAACGACGGCGACCACCAGGGGCTGCTCGCGGAAGCATCGAAGGGCATGGGGACGGAGCTCTACGACTCGCCCCACTCGGTGGATGTGGCCGGCGTGCGATTGCTGGTCATCCACGATCTGAGCGACGTGGCCGAGCGCTCCGTGGACGCGCACGCCGTCGTGATCCACGGGTGCTCGCACATCAAGCAGTCGCGCACATTCGGGTTCGACGCTGCTGCTGAATCCGGGTGAGGCGTGTGGCTGGCTGTTCGGCGTGCCGACGGCGGCGGTGCTCGATCTGGAAACGCTCAAGGTCGATTTTCTCACGCTCAATGAGGCCGAGTGGAAGCGATAGGCGCGGGGATGGCGAGTCGCATTCTGATTCTGGATTTCGGATCGCAGTTCACGCAGTTGATCGCGCGCCGGGTGCGCGAAGCGGGTGTGTACTCGGAGATTCATCCGCCCAGTCGGAGTCTCGAGTGGATTCGCGACTGGAAGCCGACCGGGATCATTCTGAGTGGCGGCCCCAATTCCGTGTACGACGACGGCGCCCCGACCGTTCCCCTCGAGATTCTCGATGTGGCCCCCACGCTGGGCGTGTGTTACGGCATGAACCTCATCGTCCACCTGATGGGCGGCGAGATCGCGCCGGCGCATCGCCGCGAGTACGGGCGCGCGGAGCTCATCATCGACGACAGCGACACGCTCTTCGATGGGCTTCACGGCGGCGAGTCGACGTCCGTGTGGATGAGCCACGGCGATCAGGTGAATGTCGTGCCCGACGGATTCGAGGTGCTCGCCCACAGCGCGAACTCGCAAGTCGGCGCCTTCCGTGCGCGCGATCGCGCGATCTTCGGGGTGCAGTTTCATCCGGAGGTCGTGCACACTCCGCGGGGCGGGGAGTCATTGAGAACTTTCTCTTCGGCGTCTGCAAGGCGGTCCCGTCGTGGACCACGGGCAAGTACATCGAGGAGGAGGTGGCGAGAATCAGGGAGCTCGTAGGCAATGCGCGGGTGATCTGCGGACTCTCCGGCGGCGTCGACTCGTCCGTGGCCGCGGCGCTGGTGCATCGCGCCATCGGGTCGCAGCTCACCTGCATCTTCGTCGATCACGGGCTGCTGCGTCTGCACGAGCGCCAACAGGTGGAGAAGACCTTTCGCGCGCACCTCGGTATCGAGCTCATCACGATCGATGCGTCGGAGCGCTTTCTCGCCGCGCTTGCGGGGGTCGAGGATCCCGAAGAGAAGCGGCGCCGCATCGGGCACACGTTCATCGATGTGTTCGAGGACGCGGCTGCCGCGGCGGGACACGATGCAAAGTTCCTGGTGCAGGGAACGCTCTACCCCGACGTGATCGAGTCGGCGGCGCCGCACGGCGGACCTTCAGTGACGATCAAGACGCATCACAACGTTGGAGGGCTCAAGCCCGACATGAAGTTCGCGCTCATCGAGCCGCTGCGCGAGCTATTCAAGGATGAGGTGCGCAGGGTGGGGCGGGAGCTCGGTCTTCCGGAGACGATCGTGGGACGTCACCCATTCCCGGGTCCGGGGCTCGCGATCCGCATTCTGAGCGACATTACGCGAGAGAAGATCGACGTGCTGCAGCGCGCGGATGCCATCTATCTGGATGGAATACGCGAGGCGGGGCTCTACGACGACATCTGGCAGGCGTTCGCGGTATTGCTGCCGGTACGGAGCGTCGGCGTGATGGGCGACTACCGGACGTACGAGAACGTCGTCGCGCTGCGCGCCGTCACGAGCCTCGACGGAATGACCGCGGACTGGTACCCGTTCCCCTACGAGGTGCTCGGTCGCATCTCGAACCGGATCATAAACGAAGTACGTGGGGTCAACCGTGTCGTTTATGATGTGAGCTCGAAGCCTCCGGCAACGATCGAGTGGGAGTAGGAGCGGATGCGATCAATTGTGGTGAGTCTCGTTGTGGCGGCGACCGTCGCGGCCGCGGCGTGCGATTCGACGCGGCCCGTTGACGCCGCGGATCGTGCCGCGCTCACAGAACACGAGGCTCAGTGGGCGGGGCGAAGCTTTCACTCGTACGTCTTCGACTACTCGGAGACGCAGATCAGCACGAACTACAACGTGCGTATCACGGTAGAGAACGACACGGTGGCGACCGTCATCGACCTGAATACCGGGCAGCCCCCAACGACTCCGCGCACGTGGCCGACGATGGATGCGCTGTTCAACGAGGCGGATTTCGCCGTGCTGCAGGGTGGGGTTACGCTCGAGTACGACGACCAGTACGGATACCTCACGTTGTTCAGCATTCAGAACAACAATCCCGGTGGCCAATTCCTGGTGAGGGTATCGAATCTCCAGCCTTTGCCGTAAAGAACGGTGAGGAATGCGCGTGTTCGATTCCCGGCCTCCGGCGTGCCCTCGCCTCCGTCGCCCCGTGACGCGCGCGCCCTTGCAAGGGTGCATCCTCATGGCAATCGTGTGTATCGACCGATCCCGGGTCCGTCCTCTACGCAGGAGACAGCGTGCGAACATTTCTGGTCGGTTTTGCCGTGGCGGGAGCGCTCATCGCGTGCAGTAGCACCACGGATGTCAGCGTCGCGGCCCTGGCCTCCCTGAATCGGCATCAGGCGCTTTGGGAACAGCGGACCTTCAGCCCGTACTCATTCGATCTGGTCCAGGAGAAATTCGGGCTAACCTCGAATGTTCATGTCGCGGTCAACGGCACGACGATCGTAAGCGTCATCGACAACGCGACTGGTGAGCCGCCGGTGGAGGATGCCGGCTACGTCACGATCGACGACCTGTTCGCGATGGCGCAATCCGTGTTCGGACAGAAGGGCGAGACGTTGCAGATGGAGTTCAATGAGCAGTACGGGTATCCGACGCTGGTCGTGATAAGCAATACGAATCCCGGTGGTGGGTATTCAGCAACGGTCTCGAACCTCACCCCCACCGAATAGCCGGGCGCGACCGCCTGGAAGGTGATTCGCGAAGTCCGGCTGTATAGATTGTCGATTCCTTGGTCGCCCGTTCGACGCATAGTGGGGATCATCCATCCTGCGAAACCGGAGAAGCGAGCATATGAGTAAGGCACGAGTTCTCGTCGGCACCAAAAAGGGTGCGTTCGTACTGACGTCGGACGGAAAGCGGAAGAACTGGGACGTCGCCGGCCCATTCTTCGCCGGCTGGGAGATCTATCACGTGGCGGGCTCGCCCGCCGATCCGAATCGTCTCTATGCCTCGCAGTCGAGCGGATGGTTCGGCCAGGTGATTCAGCGATCCGACGACGGCGGAAAAACGTGGGCGCCGGTTGGCAACAAGTTCGTGTACGACGGAGTGCCGGGAACGCACCAGTGGTACGACGGGACGGCGCATCCGTGGGAATTCAAGCGGGTGTGGCATCTCGAGCCGTCACTCACCAATCCGGATGTCGTGTACGCTGGTGTGGAGGATGCGGCGCTCTTTCGGTCGAGCGACGGCGGCCAGAACTGGGAGGAGCTTTCCGGCCTGCGCCAACATGGGTCAGGCCCGCGCTGGCAACCCGGCGCCGGAGGCATGTGCCTGCACACGATCATTCTCGACCCCGCGAACCCCGACCGCATGTTCATTGCGATCTCGGCGGCCGGCGCGTTTCGCACCGACGATGGCGGCAAGAGTTGGCGCCCGATCAATCAGGGGTTGAAGTCCCAGTACATTCCGGACCCGACCGCGGAGGTTGGGCACTGCGTGCACAAGATGGCGATGCACCCCTCGCGGCCGGGTGTGCTCTTCATGCAAAAGCACTGGGATGTGATGCGGAGCGATGATGCGGGCGATATGTGGCACGAGGTGAGCGGCAATTTGCCGACCGATTTTGGTTTCGTCGTCGACGTACACGCGCACGAACCCGAGACCGTCTACGTCGTGCCGATCAAGAGCGACTCGGAGCACTATCCGCTCGATGGCAAACTCCAGGTGTATCGCAGCCGGACAGGCGGCAACGAGTGGGAGGCGCTCACGAAGGGACTCCCGCAGGAGAACTGCTACGTGAACGTGCTACGCGATGCGATGGCGGTCGACTCGCTCGATTCGTGCGGCGTGTACTTCGGGACGACGGGAGGGCAGGTGTACGCGTCGGTCGATGCGGGCGACAGCTGGAAGCCGATCGTGCGCGATCTGCCTGCCGTGCTGTCGGTTGAAGTGCAGACGCTGTCATGATTCGAGTCGTCCTGCCGCAGCATCTGCGCACATTGGCTCGCGTGAGCGGCGAGGTGGAGCTGAGCATTGACGGCGCCGCCACGCCGCGCGCAATTCTCGACGCGCTCGAGGCGCGTTATCCGATGCTGCGCGGAACGATTCGCGATCAAGTGACGCAGGAGCGGCGCGCGTTCCTGCGCTTCTTCGCCTGCCAGGAGGACATCTCGCACGAGCCGGCTGACTTTCAGCTCCCCGACGACGTGGCATTGGGGGACGAGCCGCTGATGATCGTCGGCGCCATTGCGGGAGGCTGACGACTACACGCCCTTCTCCTCGAGCAATCTGAGAAACTGCACGGGCTCCGTCAGTCCCAACAGTCGCTGCGGTACGTCCGCTTCCTTGCTGAACTGCGCGATCTTCCCCAGCACCGGGAGATACTGATTCGACACCTCGAGCGGCGGCGCGACGATCAGAAAAAAGAAGTTCACCGGCTTGTCGTCGATCGCCTTGAAATCCACGCCGCTCGCCTTCCGCCCGAACGCCACGCGCAGCTTGCTCACCACGAGCGAGCGGCAGTGCGGAATCGCGATTCCCCGTCCTATGCCCGTGGAACCGAGGTTCTCGCGCCGCTTCAGCATCTTGTACAGCATCCCCTCCGATTTCTCGTCGAGGCCCAGCAAGGAGATCAGCTCCTTCAGCACGTCGTCCTTCGTGGTGGACTCGAGATCGAGCTTGATCGCGTCTTCGGTAAAGAACTGGCGCAGTTCCATCAATTCCCTCGTCGGCGGTTCGGTGCAGGCACGTGGGATTCTGCCCGCAGCAACGCATGAAGCTATCGTGCACCACAGCGAGTGTCAAACTCCATGCGTTGCATGGACTTGCAACTACAGCTAGATTTTCACAAATGCGCTTCCCGGTCGCGTTGTCGAACTCCGTCCCGCTTTACCTCGCGCCCATGGCGGGAGTTTCTGAGTCGCCCTTCCGGCGACTCTGCCGGCGTTTCGGCGCGGATGTGGTCGTCACCGAGTTCCTTTCCGCCGAAGGCATTCGTCGCGAGAACGAGGCGACCATTTCCAAGCTTCGCTTTGGCGCGGACGAGCATCCGATCGGAGTCCAGATCTTCGGCTCCGATCCCGCCGCCATGGGCGACGCCGCCGCATTCGTCACCGACGTGTTCGCGCCGGACTTCATTGACATCAATTTCGGCTGTCCGGTGAAGAAGGTCGTGAAACGCAATGGCGGATCGGGATGCCTCAAGGACCTCACGCTCGTCGCCGACATCATTCGCGGCGTCCGCGCGCGCACCCACCTTCCCGTCACGGCGAAGATTCGCAGCGGGTGGAACGAGGAGATGCGAGACCCGGTGCAGATCGCACGCGTCTGCGAGGATGCCGGAGCCGCGGTCATCGCGCTCCACGCGCGCTCGCGCACGCAGATGTATTCCGGCCGCGCCAACTGGGACGAGATCGCCGCCGTGGTCACCGCAGTCGGTATTCCCGTGCTCGGCAACGGCGACGTCAGTGCCGCGGCGGATGTAGCTCGAATGCGCGAGCAGACCGGATGCGCCGGCGTGATGATCGGGCGCGGATCGTTCGGCCAGCCGTGGATCTTCACGCAGGCACGCGCGCTGCTCGACGGCTTGCCAATGCCAGCCGCGCCGCTGGTGGAACAGCGTTTCGAGATCGCGCTCGATCACGCGCGCATGGCCGATGCCTACGAGGTCGATCAGCGCGGCGCCGCGATCGAGTTCCGCAAACATCTTGGATGGTACGTCAAGGGACTTCCGGGATCCGCCGACCTCCGCAAACGCCTGCACGCCGTGACGTCGCTCATGGAAGTCGAAGGAATATTCGCCGACTACCTCTCCGCGCGCGCGCGCGGCGATGGCGTCGATCGCGAGCCCGCAGCTCGGGAAGAGGAGACGCTCGCGGCGTGAACCTCGAGCGCACGCGGGCCCTCCTCGACCGCGTCGCCAGCGGGGAACTCGACAGCGAAGAGGCGCTGCGACAGCTCTCACTCCCCGACAGTGAATCGCTGTCATTCGCGACGCTCGATCATCATCGCGCGCTGCGCCAGGGTTTTCCCGAGGTCGTCTTTGCCGCCGGAAAGACGCCTGCGCAAGTCATCGCTATCGCCGCGCATTCTGAGCGCCGAGGGTGAGGGTTTCCTGATCACTCGCGTGCAACCGGAGATGTGGGCGCCACTGGCCGAGCGCTTTCCCGACGTGGAGCTCAACGCGCTCGGGCGTGTCGCCTATCTCGCCCCCGCGACGCCCCCGCAATCGCTGCCAGGCACGGTGTTGGTGATCACGGCAGGGACGAGTGATCTTCCCGTCGCCGAAGAGGCCGCGGTGTGCGCGCGCGCGTTCGGCGCGCAGGTGGAGCGCCTCACCGATGTCGGCGTGGCCGGTATCCATTGCCTGCTGTCGCGCGCCGAGCAGCTGCGCTCGGCTGCCGTGATCATTGTCGTCGCAGGAATGGAGGGCGCGCTGCCGTCCGTCGTCGGCGGGCTCGTCGCCAGCCCTGTCATTGCGGTCCCCACGAGTGTAGGATATGGCGCGAGCTTCGGCGGAATCGCCGCTCTGCTCTCGATGTTGAACAGTTGCGCCGCCGGCGTCACCGTCGTCAATATCGATAACGGATTCGGAGCAGCGTACGCGGCCTCGCGTATCATCCATTGCTGAATCACCACTCCATCCCTGGAAGGCGGCGCCGTCTGTCTGCCAATTTTTCTGAACGGGCTCGCCCAGCGGTCCTGCTAGCATTCTGCTCCGCAGTTGCGATCATTGCGAGCAGTTACGCACGCTCCCCGCTTCTCGCGCTCATGTGCTGTGTTGCCGCGGTCCTTTCCTACTGGAAGGGATGGCGCCTCGGCAGCGTGTGCGCGGCAATCGTGACGGCACTCGCGCTCACGATCGACCCGTACGCCGCCCATCCGCTCCACATCGTCGCCATTGTCAGTGTCGTGGCGCTCGCCATTGCATCGGTGATGAGCGGTGAATCGTATGCCCGCGTCGTGGCGTCCGGTGGGAGCGCGCGGTCGGGCACGCCGCAGACGCGCTCCGTGCGCGGCCTCGAGACGCCCGCACGCGGCACGCGCACGCTGCCGGAGCAGCGGCGATCGGCTGCCGTCGATGTGGAGCCAGAAAGCAACGTCGAGCAGGAAACGATTTCGCGCTTCCTTCGCGAGATGCGGGATCAGGTGGGCGGCGATGAAGTGGTGTTGTGGCGCTACCTCCGCGACACCGATCAACTGATTCCCATCTCCTCGGCATTGAGTCCGATACCGAGGGTGAGCTTCGAGACGAATCCGCCCTTGGATTCTCTCGTCCACTGGGCGATCCAACAGGGGCTCCCGACCACCAACTACGACACCGAGTCATCGTTCTTCCTCACCGCGCCCGTGGGGAAGGAGGGGCGCTTTCATGGAGCTCTCGGTGTGTTTGCGACGGACCGCGAGAGTCTTTCGCGCGAGCGCGCGAAGATCTTCCTCGCGCGCTATGCGACGCGACTGACGCTGCTCGTCGACATGTTGAACGACGGCAAGGAGACGCGTCGCTATCGCGGAAAGGCGGACAAGGTCGTCGTTGCCGCACACAAGATTCAGATGAGCCAGGACCTCGCCTCGCTCAGCGCCGCCATCTGCGACAGTGCGCTCGAGATCTCCGGTGGCACACGCTGCGCATTCGTGCGCTGGAACGAGGGCGAAAATTCCGCGGTGGTAGAGAGCGTGACGCCCCTGCACACGATCGAGCCTGGCTCGGTGGTCGCGGTGGACTCGATCATTGGGAAGTTTCTGCGTAATCCGGACCGCCCGCGCATGGCCGTACGCGAGACATACCGTAAGTCCGAAGGGCTTCCATTCAGCCCCACCGAGGCATCGCGCAAGATCGGGTCGCTCGCGATCGTGCCGCTGGTAGTCGATGATGAGCTGATCGGCGCGGTGTGCGTCGAGGGGGATGAAGAGGCGCAGCTGACGGCGGTGGAAGGGGAGCTGCTGTCGATGCTCGCGCCAGTGGCGTCGGTGGCGCTCAAGAATGTCGAGCAGCTGCAGGACGTCACGCAGAAGTCGAATCACGACGCGCTCACCGGCCTCGCGAATCGTCGCCAGTTCGAGGATCGCCTGCGGCAGCATCTGCTGGAACACGCCCGTCACCGCCAGCCGGTGTCGTTGATACTGCTGGACATCGACATGTTCAAGACCGTCAACGACGTCTTTGGCCATCAGGGCGGCGACGAAGTCCTCAAGGAAGTCGCGAAGGCCGCGCAGCGAACGGTTCGGGAGATCGATCTGTGCGCGCGCTACGGCGGCGAAGAGCTCGCGATCCTGCTCCCGCAAACGAGTTTGACCGGCGCGTCGGCCACCGCCGAGCGGCTTCGCGAAGCCATCTCGCTGCTCAAGGTGGCATCGCCAAACGGCGGCGCGCCGATCAGGGTGACGGCGTCGTTCGGCGTCGCGTCCTACACGGAGAGCGTGAAGGCGGGAGATCTGCTCTTTCCGGCCGCCGACATGGCGCTCTATCAGGCAAAGAGCGCGGGGCGCAATTGCGTACGCCAGGCGATGTCGCGAACCTCGTTCGGAAAGGGAACGCCAGGCGTCGCGTGAGTGGGTGGCAGGAGGGTTAAGGGCCTCCAGGATCGGTTGGCGAGCCACCGCGTGGCAGGTATATTTACAGGTAAGTCGGGCCTGAAATGGTTTCGATTGTGTAGAAGAAACTGTGGTCGCGTGCCCAGGTCCTCGGGTTCCTGGTAAAACCCTCGGGAAAATTTTCAACTGCCAACTCAAACATGGCTCTCGCAGCGTAACTTCGGTTACCGCTTGTGAGTGCCTGCGAGGAAGCCCGCCCGGGGCGGCTTCGCAGGTATCGAAAATCTGGGCTAGCCGCGCGTCGCGCTCTCAGGCGTGTGGCGAAAATCTAGAGAGCTCATCCAACGGTGGGTCGTTCACCAGCCAGCCGTCGGAGACATCAATCGGTGGACTACGCACGTAGACGCTGTGGTTGATCCTATGCAAGACGCGAGTTCGACTCTCGCCAGGTCCACTCGGAACGCCGGATAGAGCCCACGCTCCGTCCGGCGTTCCTGCGTCGGGGCGCGCCCGGCACGGTGCGTGCCCAGAAAAGGCCGAGAACCCATTGCCAGGCCATGTGTACGCCAAGGAGCGGCCCGAGTCGGACGCCGCGTTGCGCAACGTGAGGAGTCAATGGGAGAAATGGGCCGCACGCTGGCACAGGCACGCAAGCGGGGAGCACTCTCACGCGAAGAGGAGCGCTCGGTCACACACGGCGACTTCTGGGTTCCGGAGGCCGAGCGCGAGCTGTATAAGGTGGCGCTCACGGCGCTCAACGCGGCCGGCATCGCGTACGTGGTCGCGGGCGCGTACGCCATTTACGAGCACACGGGGATATATCGCGAGACGAAGGATCTGGACATTTTCGTCGAGCCGACGCACCTCATTGACGCGATGCGCGCGCTCAAGAGCGCCGGGATGATGGCGCGGCTCGAGCAGCCGCACTGGCTCGCCAAGGCGACGCGCGGCGATCTGTTCATCGATATCATCTTCGGCATGGGGAATGGCCTCGCGATGATCGATGACGACTGGTATCGCTACAGCCGTCCCGCCATTCTCGCCGCGACACCCGTGCGCGTGGCGCCGGCCGAGGAGCTGTTGTGGCACCGCCTGTTCATCAGCGAGCGCCATTGGCAGGACATGGCCGACATTGTCCACCTCATCGTTCGCGTTGGCGGAGGAATGGATTGGAGGCGGATCGTCGCGAAGACAGCGGAGCATTGGCCGCTGCTGCTCGCGCAGATCCAGATGTTCGATTACGTGTATCCCGAACATTGCGACGGTGTGCCGCGCTGGGTGCGCGAGGAGCTCGTCATCCGCGCGCGCGGCGACATGGATCGCGAGCGAACGGGCGATCGCGTTACCCGCGGGCCTCTCATCTCCCGCTTCAGCTTCACCATTGACGTCCACGAGTGGGAGATGAAGGATCTTCGAGAGGAGTGCGTCAAGGATGCGCTCGCGCGACCGATCGTGCGCGAGATCGCCCAGAGCGAGGTCTGGGATGAGCGCAGCGACCAGGTACAGGAGTTACTCGCATGACCGAACGATCCATTACCGGCGCGATCTCGAACGGCCACGAGCGGCGCGCAAGCCAGCCGCGGCGACCAGGCAGCGTGCGCATTGCCGCAGTGGGCGACTTTCACTGCGGCCAGGACGATGTCGGCCTCTATCGCGAGCTGTTCGCGCGCGTCAACGACGAGGCGGACGTGCTGGTGCTCACCGGCGACCTGACTCGCTGGGGCGCGCTGGCCGATTATAAGGTGGTGGTTGGTGAGCTCACCGACGTAACGGTGCCCATTGTCGCGGTGCTCGGAAATCACGACTACGAATCCGGTCAGGTGGAGGAGGGAAGCCGCATGCTGCGCGCTCGCGGCGTGCATCTCCTGTGCGGCGACACCTTCGAGCTGAATCCCACCGTCGGCTTCGCCGGCGTGAAGGGATTCATGGGCGGATTCGGCCGCGGGATGCTCACACCGTTTGGCGAGCCGGAGACGAAGGCGTTCGTGAAGGCGACGCTCAGCGAGGTGCACTCACTCGAGCTGGCGCTCCGACGTCTTTCGACGCCCGTGCGCGTCGCGGTGCTCCATTACGCGCCGATCGCCGCGACGATCGCCGGCGAGCCCGACGCGATTCAGTCGTACCTCGGCACCGACCGTCTCGCGGAGCCGCTCGACCGCTACGGCGCGGCCGTCGCCTTTCACGGACACGCACACTCTGGCACGCTGCGCGGCACCACGCTCGGCGGCGTTCCCGTGTTCAACGTCTCGCTTCCGCTGCTACGAAAAGAGCGACCGGGCGCGATGTACTACATTTACGATGTCAGCCAACCGGCGTTGGTGGACTCGCAGAAGACGATTTCACTTGGCTAGGTTGAGCGCCGCCTGCGCCGCCGCCAACCGCGCGATCGGCACACGGTAGGGAGAGCACGAGACGTAGTTGAGTCCGGCCGTCTGGCAGAAGGCGATCGAGCGGGGCTCGCCGCCATGCTCCCCGCAGATGCCCGTCTTCATGTTCGGGCGCACGCGGCGCCCTTCCGTGACCGCGAACTTGATCGAGCTTCCCCACGCCTGCGACATCGAGCACGCGAAACGGATCTTCGGGATAGATCCCCGCCTCCACGTACATCGGCAGAAAGCGCCCCGCATTGTCGCGGCTGAGGCCGAGCGTCGTCTGCGTGAGATCGTTCGTGCCGAAGGAGAAGAAATCCGCCGCCGTCGCGATCTCGTCGGCCGTGAGCGCCGCGCGCGGGAGCTCGATCATCGTTCCGATCGTGTACGGAAGCTCTTCGCCCATCGCCCCCATCACCTGATCCGCCACGTGCTCGAGAATCGCCCGCTGGTGCTCGAGCTCCTTCACCGTGGACGACGAGCGGGATCATGATCTCCGGCTGGACGTCGATGCCACGCCGCTTCGCGCGCACCGCCGCCTCGAAGATCGCGCGTCCCTGCATCTCCGTGATCTCCGGATAGACAATGCCAAGGCGACACCCGCGAAGCCCGAGCATCGGATTCGTCTCGCGGAGCGACTCGACGATGCGATTGAGCTCGTCGCGCGCGAGGCCGAGCGTGCGCGCGAGGCGCTTCGTGTCCTCTCCGCCGTGCGGGAGGAACTCGTGCAACGGCGGGTCGAGCAGGCGAATCGTGACGGGACAGCCATCCATCGCCTCGAAGATCCCCTCGAAGTCGGAACGCTGCATGGGGAGGAGTTTCGCCAGGGCGCGCCGGCGTCCGCCCTCATCCCGGGCGACGATCATCTCGCGCATCCCCGTGATCCGATCGCCCTCGAAGAACATGTGCTCGGTGCGGCAGAGCCCAATGCCCTCGGCCCCGAAGTGCCGCGCGACGCGGGCGTCCTGCGGAGTGTCGGCGTTGGCGCGCACCTGAAGTGTGCGAGCTTCGTCGGCCCACGACAGAAGCCGCGCGTAGGTGACATACACGCGCGAATCCGAGCCGCGCATTTGTCCCGACAGCACCCGAACGACATCGCTCGGGATCGTGGGCAGATCACCGCTGAACACGCGCCCCGTCGCGCCGTCGAGGGTGATCCATTCGCCCTCGTTGATCGTGGTGCCGTTGACCTTGAAGCTGCGATGCTGCAGGTCGACCTCCATCTCCTTGCAGCCGACGATCGCGCACTTGCCCATGCCGCGCGCAACGACGGCGGCGTGGCTCGTCATTCCGCCGCGCGAGGTGAGCACCGCGCGCGCGGCGACCATGCCGTGGAAATCCTCGGGCGTCGTCTCGTCGCGGACGAGAATCACGCGAATCCCTTCAGCGGCGCGTTGCTCCGCGACATTGGGATCGAACACAGCCTGACCACTGGCGGCGCCGGGACTCGCGGGAAGGCCCGTCGCGATGTGCACCGCGCTGGCCGCTCGGATCGATGACCGGATGCAGCAGCTGATCGAGCTGCTCGGCGTCGACGCGCAGCACGGCCTCGCGCTGCGTGATGACGCCCTCGGTGACCATCTCGTCGGCGATGCGAATCGCGGCGGCAGCCGTGCGCTTGCCGGTGCGCGTCTGCAGAGATAGAGCGTGCCGCGCTCCACCGTGAACTCGATGTCCTGCATGTCGCGGTAGTGCTGCTCGAGCGGTTCTGCGTCTCGAGCAGCTCAGCGTACGCGCCGGGCAGCTGGGTCGCCATTCTGATCGATGGGAAGCGGCGTGCGAATTCCGGCGACGACGTCTTCGCCCTGCGCGTTGACGAGGAACTCACCGTAGAAGCGCTTCTCCCCGGTTGACGGATCGCGCGTGAACGCGACGCCGGTGCCCGAGTCGTTCGCCGAGATTGCCGAACACCATCGACACCACATTTACCGCAGTGCCGAGCGATTCCGGAATGTTGTTCTGGCGGCGATAGTCGACGGCCTTCTTGAGCGTCCACGAGCGCCACACGGCCTCGATCGCGCCCTTCAGCTGCTCGCGTGGCTCCATCGGGAAATCGGCGCCGGTGCGGTCTTCGCACGAGCGCCTTGTACTCCTCAACGAGATTCCTGAGCGCATCCTCCGGGAGATCGGCGTCATTTTCCGCGCCGTTCGTGAGGCGCTTCGACTCGAGCAGATGCTCGAAGTCGCTGCATCGGCACGTCGAGCACGACGTCGCCGTACATCTGGAGGAAGCGGCGGTAGGAGTCGTAGGCGAAGCGGGCGTTGCCGCTCTGCTGCGCGAGCCCTTCGACGGTGCGATCGTTGAGACCGAGATTGAGGATCGTCTCCATCATGCCGGGCATCGACACCGGCGCGCCGGAACGAACCGAGACCAGCAACGGGTTCTTCGGATCGCCGAAGCCGCTGCCGGACACCTGCTCGAGGCGCGACAGATTCTTCTCGATCTCGCCCTTGAGCTCGGCGCTGGTCCCGCCGCCTCTCAGATAGTCGAGGCACGCCGAGCACGCGATCGTGAACCCGGGGGGCACGGGAACGCCGAGATTCGTCATCTCGGCGAGATTCGCTCCCTTGCCACCCAGCACCTCCTTCATCTCCCGCGTGCCGTCCGCGGTACCGCTGCCAAAAAAGTAGACGAGCACGCGTCTGGTCCGAGCCTCGTGTCAGGTTTCGCCGGTTGAGGCAGCGACATCAGCATGCCGCAGCCGAACCGGAGCTTGTCAGGGTCCGTGGGCGGGGGCGTTGGGTAGTCGCCCGAGAAGCACGCGTGGCAAAAGCCGTGCGGGCCGCCCGGCACCGACTTCAACATCCCATCGAGGGACAGGTAGCCGAGCGAATCGACGCCAATATGGTCGGCGATCTGCTCGATCGTCATGTTCGCTCGCGATCAGCTCTTCGCGCGAGGGGGTATCGATGCCGTAGTAGCAGGGCCCGGTGACCGGCGGCGACGAGACGCGCATGTGCACCTCGCGCGCGCCGGCCTGCGCGCACCATCGCCACGAGCCCGCGCGTGGTCGTGCCGCGAACGATCGAGTCGTCGACCATCACGACGCTCTTGCCGTCGAGCACCTCGCGCACCGGATTGTACTTGACCTTCACCTTCTGCACGCGCCCCGCCTGCCTCGGCTGAATGAAGGTGCGCCCGACGTAGTGATTGCGAATCAGCGCGAATTCGAGCGGCAGCCCGGTCTCCTCGGCGTATCCGAGCGCCGCCGCGTTGGCGGAGTCGGGAACGCCGAACACGAGATCGGCCGTTGGCGCGGGGTACTCGCGGCCGAGCTGGCGGCCCGAGCTCGCGGCGCGCGTGGTCGACCGAGCCGCCATGAAAATGCGACTGTCGGGGCGCGCGAAGTAGACGTACTCGAACACGCAGCGCTTCAGATCCACGCGCTCCGGGAGCTTCATCGAGCGAAGCCCGTTCGTGTCGATGATCACGATCTCGCCCGGCTCGACGTCGCGCAGGTGCGTCGCGCCGACGATGTCGAGCGCGCAGGTCTCCGACGCGAACACGTCGCCGTCCGCCAGCGTGCCCAGGGACGAGCGGGCGCCAGCCGCGAGAATCGCGCGCGGCGAGCAGCGTGTCCCCGATCGTCACGGCGAGGCAGTACGCGCCTTCGACGCCGCGCAGCGCCTCCGCGAGCTTGTCCTCGGGGCGCTCGCAGCGTCGAGCGCGCGATGCGATGGACGAGAACTTCGGAGTCCATCGATCGGGAAAAGATCGCGCCCTGATCCTCGAGCTCCACGCCGCAGCTCGGTCGCGTTGACGATGTTGCCGTTGTGCGCCAGCGAGATGTTGCCCGTCGCGAAAGCGCGCGAGAATGGGCTGCGCGTTCTCGATGGTCGATGACCCCGCGGTACTGTACCGCGTGTGGCCGATCGCGAGCATGCCGTGCAGCGCCGCGGTCTGGCTCTGCGCCCAGCCCTTCGGAGACGCAGTCCCATGCTGCGCACCGCGCGCGCCTGCGCCGTCGTCGTCGACGGCGACGATTCCCGCCGACTCCTGCCCGCGATGCTGCAGCGAATACAGACCAAGATGCACGAGCGCGCCGGCATCCTGAACGCCGCGCACGCCGAATATTCCACACATGATCTAGGCGCCAGATGGCTGGGGATGTTGCTCGAGTCACCGCGAGCTCGCGCGATGGATGCACTCATGATGCGCGGAATCGCGTCGTGATAGGCGCGCGCAAGTCGCTCGAGCGGAGCGTGCAGCACGCGCTCGCCGATCGCGATCGTGAGCCCGTCGTCGCGGCCGCGCACCGCACCGATGACGCGCGCCGGGACGCCGTGCTTGCGGGCGAGATCGAGCACGCGTCGCAGACTCCGGCGTACTCACGATCGATTCGCGCCTGCGCCTCGCCGAACAGCAGCGCGCGCAGGGGCAGCACGCTCCACGTAGCTCAACTCGATTTCCGCGCCGATCGTTCCGTCCTCGGTCGGCGATGCAGCATTCGGCCATCGCAACGGCCAATCCGCCGTCGCTGCAGTCGTGCGCCGAGCGCACGACGCCGGCGCGGATCGCCTCCAGGAGGGCATCGATGGTGGCCTTCTCGACGCGCGAGATCGCAGCGGGGCGGAGCGCCGGCCACCACATCGTGAATGCGCGCGAGATATTCGCTGCCGCCCAGCTCATCGGTGGGCTCGCCGAGGAGGACGATGGCGTCACCCTCGGTCGTGAAGCCGGAGCGCGTGATGTGCGCCAGCGAGTCGATGAGGCCGACCATCCCGACCACCGGCGTGGGATGCACGGCGCCGCGCGGATTCTCGTTGTAGAAGCGAGACGTTGCCGCCAGTGACCGGCGTGCCGAGCGCGACGCATGCCTCGCCCATGCCGCGCACGGCCTCGGTGAACTGGAAGTAGACCTCGGGTCGCTTCGGATTTCCGAAATTGAGGCAGTTCGTGATCGCCATCGGCCGCGCGCCCGTGCACGCTACGTTGCGCGCCGCCTCCGCCACCGCGAGCTGCGTCCCGACGCGCGGGTCGAGCGAGACGTAGCGGCCGTTGCAATCGCGTCTTGAGCGCGATCGCCGCGGTCGGTGTGCCGGATCCGAATGACCGCCGCGTCGCCATCGCCGGGACGCGAGCACGGTGCTCGTGCGCACCGTGGAGTCGTACTGGCGATATGCCCATTGCTTGCTCGCGATCGTCGGCGAGCGAGAGCAGCCGCTCGAGCGTCCACATCGGATCCGCTTCCTCGCGCCGCTCGGCGATCGCGTGAACGTCGCGCGCACGCAGCTTCGCGACAGCCGGATCCTCCTTGGCCGGCGGATTGTACATCGGGCATTCGCTCACCAGCCGCGAGCCCGGGAAATTCCGCCACCACGCGGTCTCCCTCGGTCACGCGATAGACCGGCTCGGCAATCACCTCGCCGATCACCGCGGCGCTCAGGTCCCACTTCTCGAGGATCGCGCGCACCTGCGTCCTCGTGGCCCTTTTTCGCGACGACGAGCATGCGCTCCTGCGACTCGCTGAGCAGGATTTCGTACGGCGTCATGCCTTGCTCGCGCACGGGCACCTTCGACGTATCGATGCTCACGCCGACATCGCCGCGCGCCGCCATCTCCGCCGACGACGACGTGAGTCCCGCCGCGCCCATGTCCTGAATCGCGACGATGTGGCCGCTCGCGATCAGCTCGAGGCTCGCCTCGAGCAGGAGCTTCTCGGTGAACGGATCGCCGACCTGCACCTGCGGGCGCTTTGCCTCGCTCGTCGGCGGAGAGGTCCTCCGACGCGAACGACGCGCCGTGAATGCCATCGCGTCCCGTGCGCGCGCCCACCGCCATGATCGCGTTGCCGACGCCCTCGGCCGCGGCGCGAATCAGATCCGTCTTCGTGGAGCAGCCCGACGCACATCGCGTTGACGAGCGGATTCCCCTCGTAGGCCGGATCGAACACGATCTCGCCGCGCGACCGTCGGAACGCCGACGCAATTGCCGTAGTCGCCGATTCCCTTGACCACGCCGCGCGAACAGATAGCGGACGCGCGGCGAGTCGAGCGACCCGAACCGCAGCGAGTTGAGCATCGCGATCGGGCGCGCGCCCATCGTGAAGACGTCGCGCAGTATGCCGCCGACACCGGTCGCGGCGCCCTGATACGGCTCGACCGCGGACGGATGGTTGTGCGACTCGATCTTGAAGGCGACCGCGAGGCCATCGCCGATCGCAGATCACGCCCGCGTTCTCACCCGGGCCCTGGAGCACGTACGGCGCCTTCGTAGGCAGCGTCTTCAAGGGCGTGCGCGAGTGCTTGTAGGAGCAGTGCTCGTTCCACAGCGCGCTCACGATGCCAAGCTCGGTGAAGGTCGGCGCTCGGCCCAGCATGCGCGACCAGTCGTGCGTACTCGTCCTCGGTCAATCCGTGCTCGGCGACGAGCGCCGGCGTGATGATCGGATCGCCGGGGCGGGGCACTGGTACTGTCGTCACTGCGGAGGCTTGGGTGGATGACTTGTGCTCGACGTCGCGTTGTCCGCGGGCGGATGGCTCGTGCTCGTCTTCGCGCTGTCGCTGGGCGGAGGCGTCGTGGGCGGCTTTCCGTACGGCACGGGACCGGCCGCCGCGTCGGGCGTGCTGACGCGCTGTCGGTGGGTGGCCGGCTCGTGCTCGTTGCGGCGCTATCGGCGAGGGGATGGCTCGTCGGCGTCCGCGCGCTGTCAGCCGGCACACTCGTCGTCGCGCCATTGCCCTGCAGCGTCGGCAGCGTCGTGGTTGGGCCGTTGCTGTCGGGGGTGGCGCCGGACGAGGGCACCTGCAGCGGCGCACTGCGCTGGCTGCGTGCGTCGGCTTGGTGGCGCCGGCGAGCTGCTCGTGCCTGTGTAGTGTCGATTGGGCGAACGAAACACCGCGTCGACGACCACGTCGTGATCGAGAATCACGAGGTCCTGCATCCCGCACGTCTTGCCGCAGTTGTTCGGATACAGCAGATAGGTCGAACCCTGATACGTGCGCACGGTGGCCGGCTTGCCGAGCCGCTCGATCACCTGTGCGCGCGTCATGCCTGGGTCGATTGTACCGGCAGCGCCGGTCTGCGCCTGCGCCGTTACGGTCACGAAGGAAAGCGCGATAAGCCAGCGATTCATGAATACCTCGAGATTCAGGCCGAAACTCTTGCCAACAGCGATTCGAAAATGCGGCGGCCGTCCGCCGATCCCACGAGATCCTCCATTGCGCGCTCCGGATGCGGCATGAGCCCGAGCACGTTTCCCTCGGCGCTGATGATGCCGGCGATGTCGCGCATCGAGCCATTCGGATTTGAGCCCGCGTCGGGGACGCCGTCCGCATTCACGTACCGGAAGATCACTCGTCCTTCACCCTCGAGCCGGTCGAGCGTCTCCTCATCCGCCGTGAAGCGGCCGTCGCCGTGCGCCACCGGAATGCGCAGCACGTCGCCGGCCTCGCAGCGCGCCGTGAACATCGTGTTGGCGTTCTCGACCCGAATGTGCACCGTGTCGGAGACGAACTGCAGCTTCTCATTCCGCAGCAGCGCGCCCGGCAGGAGTCCCGCCTCGCACGCGATCTGAAATCCATTGCAGATGCAGAGCACGGGACCGCCAGCGCGCGCGTGTGCCGCGACTTCCTGCATGATCGGGCTGAAGCGCGCGATCGCGCCCACGCGAAGATAGTCGCCGTAGCTGAATCCACCCGGCAGCACGACGACGTCGACGCCTTCGAGATCCGTCGACTTGTGCCAGAGATAGACAGCCGGAAGTCCCAGCGTGTCCGCGACGGCGTGATAGCTGTCGTAATCGCAGTTGGAGCCGGGGAAGGTTACGATGCCGAATTTCATGCGCTTGTCACCTCGGCGATCTCGAAGTCTTCCGTCACCGGATTCGCGAGGAGCTTGCCGCACATTTCACGGACCTGCGCGTCCGCCGACTTCGCATCCTGCGCCGCGATGTGCAGCACGATGTGCCGCCCGATACGAGTGTCCATCACACCGATCGAAGCCGAGCGAGTGAAGCGCATCCGAAACCGCCTTCCCCTGCGGATCGAGAATACCCTTGCGCGGGACGATGTGGACGGCGACGCGAAACCGGCTCATTCGGGCTCCTCTTGCGAACGGGGTATGGACTTCGGAAAGCTCGGCCCGCGGCGGCGTCCGCGCCGCTCGCCTACCGGCGTGTCGACGACTTCGATCTCGCGGCGAAGCGAGTACTCGTCCGGCTCATCGTCGTCCTCGTCGTCCATCAACGGGTCGCCACTGGGCAGACGCTCCATGAGCCCGAAGAAGATGGTTCGCAGCAATCCGAACGCGACGTAGGTCAGGAGAATGGGGAAGGCATATCGAAGCGGATCGTAGAGCACCGCCACAATCGCGGCGACCAACAGAATAGAACCGATGATGCCCCGCACGTTTCGCATGCTCACACGCGGCATGGCCGGGTAGAGCACGTGACTGATCATCAGGAAGCTGAGCGTCAGCATCACGCCCGGCAGCACGGTGTGCCACGGCCAGCGCATCGACGAAGCGGTACCACGTGGTCTGCGTGAACCAGTAGTACGTCGCCAGCGTCATCCCCGCCGCGGGGCTCGGCAGGCCGTGAAAGTGCGTCTTCGCGCGGCCGCCCTGCTCCACGTTGAAGCGCGCCAGTCGCATCACGGCACACGCGATGTACGCGAAGCACACGAGCCACGCCCATGAATCGCGATTGAGCACGGAGAAGTACATGATGAACGCGGGCGCCACGCCGAAGCTGACCGCATCGACGAGCGAGTCGAGCTCGACGCCGAACTGGCTTCCCGTGCGCGTCGCCCGCGCGACCCGGCCGTCGAGCGCGTCCATGACGCCGCCGAGTATGACGCACCATCCGGCGGCGATGAATTCGCCGCGCGCGGAGTTCACGATCGCGTAGATCCCGAAGAACAGATTCGCGAGCGTGAATCCATTCGGAAGCAGCACGACGGCTCGGCGCATTGCCGGACGCGGCAGAGGCCTCACGAGCCGAGCTCCGCGAGCACGGTGGTGCCGGCGACCGTCCGCTCACCAACCTGCACTCGCACGCGGCTCGCCGGCGGGATGAACACGTCGACACGCGATCCGAAGCGAATGAGTCCCATCCGAGCGCCCTGCGCAGCCGAGTCGCCCGTTCTGGCGTAGTTCACGATTCGCCGCGCTATCAGCCCAGCGATCTGGCGAACGAGAACCCTTCTCGACCCCGTGTCGATACCCACCGACATCTGCTCGTTGTCCAGGCTCGCCTTGTCGTGTGCCGCGTTCATGAACTTCCCCTTGTTGTACTTGAGGAATCGCACGGTGCCGTTCACGGGGTATCGATTCACGTGCACGTCGAAGACGTTCATGAAAATCGAGATCCGCGTCGCGTTGCCCGCGATGAACGAGGGCTCCTCGACATCGGTGATCATGACGACCACGCCATCAGCCGGCGCGACGACCAGCGCGTCTCCGCGTTCGCCGGTGCGCTCGGGATCACGAAAGAAGTAGACGACCCAGAGCGCGATGATGACCAGCGGCACTGCGGCCAGATACCAGCCGAGCGAGTGTCGGGTTTCACCGAGGGCGATGGCGCCGAGGGCAAACAGCCAGGCGATGAGGATGAAGGAGATGCCTTCACGCGCGACCTTCACGAGAGCTCCGCGAGCTCGAGCGGCGAGCCTGTGATGCGCTCGAACGCATTGAGGTACCGCGCGCTGGTCTCGCGCACGACGTTGTCGGGAAGCGGTGGAGGCGGTGCATCGCCATTCCAGCGGCCGGCCTTGCGCTCGCCCTCGAGGTAGTCGCGCAGCGGCTGCTTGTCGAAGCTCGGCTGTGCGCCGCCCGGACGATATCCGCTCGCGAGCCAGAAGCGCGAGCTGTCCGGCGTCAGCACCTCGTCGATCAGCAGCACCTGTCCGTCCTTGGTGCGCCCGAACTCGAACTTGGTGTCGGCGATGATGATCCCCCGCTCCTTGGCGATGTCGCGCCCCCGTTCGTAAAGCATCCTCGATCGCGCCTCCAGCTCCGTTGCTGCGTCACCGATCAGGGCGCGCATGCGGGCGATCGTGATATTCTCGTCGTGGCCCGTCTCCGCCTTCGTGGCAGGGCTGAACAGCACCTCCGCCAGCTGGTCGCTCTCCCGCAGCCCCTTTGGAAGCGGCTCGCCGGCGAGTGTCCCCGTCCGCGAATACTCCTTCCAGGCGGACCCCGAAATATAACCCCGAACGACGCACTCCACAGGGAAGACGTCGGTTCGGCGGCACAGCATCGCGCGCCCTGCAATCGAGCTTCGGTGCCCAACGAGGGCAGGAACCATCTGCTCGATCTCGCGCGCGCTTGCCGATGAGATGGTGCGGCACAAGCCCCTCGAATCGCCCAAACCAGTACGCACTGATCTGCGTGAGCACCGCGCCCTTGTACGGAATCGCCTCGCGCATCACGACGTCGAACGCGCTCACCCGGTCCGTCGCGACCAGGAGCAACCGGTCTGCGTCCACCTCGTAAATGTCTCGAACCTTGCCGCGCCCAAGCTGACGGAGGGGGAGGGCGCTCGACGTCATCACCGTCATACGCGCAGCTCCTCCGCCGAGTCGTGAAGCGGCGCCGAGGCCAGAATGGGATCCACCACCTCGCGCAGGAAATCCTCCACCTGTTCCGGAGCGCGCCCCGTGAAGCGCTCGGCCAGCACGAGGTCGCTCATCTCCGACGAAGAGAGCGTGAACTCCGGATCGGCCTGGAGCCGCTCGATCAGGTCGTTGCGCAACGCGCCATCCTTGAGCGCGCGCCCCGCCTCGAGGCTGTGGCGCCGGATGATGGCGTGTGCGTTCTGTCGGTCGCCACCCGCCGCCACCATGCGCACGATGAGCTTTTCGGTGGCCATGAAGGGCAACTCCGTCGCCAGGCGCTGCCTGATGCGCTCCGGATGTACCTCCAGCCCCACGCTGATGTTACCCACGAGCAGAAGCACGGCATCCGTGGCGAGGAACATCTCGGGGATGACCAGTCGCCTGTTCGCGCTGTCGTCGAGCGTGCGCTCGAAGAACTGCACGCCGTGCGTGAGATTCGCGTTCTCCTCGAGCGTCATCACGAATCGGGCGAGCGAGTTGATGCGCTCGGAGCGCATCGGATTTCGCTTGTACGCCATCGCCGATGATCCGATCTGCTCGTCCTCGAACGGCTCCTCGATCTCGCCGAACGACTGCAGCAGGCGAATGTCCGACGCGAATTTCGCCGCCGACGCGGAAATGCCGGCCACCACGCCGAGCACGTGCGCATCGAGCTTGCGCGTGTACGTCTGTCCGGTAACGGGGAGGACGTGCGTGAAGCCCATGCGCGCGACCACGTTTCGCTCGAGCTCTCGCACCGCCTCGTGGTCCCCGCGAAGGAGCTCGAGAAAGCTGGCCTGCGTGCCGGTCGTTCCTTTCACTCCGCGAAGCGGCAAAGTCGCGACGCGATGGTCGAGATCGGCGAGATCGAGCACGAGATCCTGCATCCAGAGCGTGGCTCGCTTGCCGACCGTGGTGAGCTGTGCCGGCTGGAGATGCGTGTATGCGAGCGTCGGCTCCCGCGCCCACTCGGCGCGCGAACACCGCCAGCGCCTGGAGGGCTGCGACCACCTTCGCGCGCAGCAGCGTCAGCCCCTCGCGCATCAGCACGAGGTCCGCGTTGTCGGTGACGAACGCACTCGTCGCGCCGAGATGAATGAACGGACGCGCCGCGGGTGCGACAGCCGCGAACGTCTCCACGTGCGCCATCACATCGTGCCGGAACCGCCGCTCGAACTCGCCGGCGGCCGCGAAGTCGATGTCGTCGAGGTGCGCCCGCATCTGTGAAATCCCCTCGTCCGTGATCACCGGCTGGCCCCGGTCGTCTCGCACACCCAGCTCTCGCTCTGCTTCCGCCAACGCGAGCCAGAGTCTGCGCCACGTGCCGTGTCGTCGTTGCGGCGACCAGAGCTCGAGCATCGCCCTCGATGCGTACCGCTCGCTCAACGGCGACGTGTACCGCGTATGACTGCTCATCGAATCATGAAATCGGTGGAATAGATACGGCCCCCTCGTTCGAAGAACATGTGAATGGTTGCAGCGCCCGCGCCCGCGTCGAGAGCGCGCGCGGCCTCGTTCGCCGTCTCCACCGGAATACGGTTGATCTGCACGATGACGTCGCCCTTCTCGAGCCCGAGCTCATCCGACACGCGGTCGCTCAGGTTGTAAATGAGCGCGCCTCGCGGACTGCGAATCCCGCGGTCCACACGAATTGCCGGAGTGAGAGTGACGAGCTCGAGCTCCTTGAGCACCGCCACCTTTGCCGCGCTCACCTCGGGCAGATCGGCGATCGTGACGGAGACCGGCACGTCGCGCGCGCCACGTTTCAGTACGAGCGACACCTGATCACCCACGCGAAGATCGAGCAGCTCCGCTTCCCAATCGAACGCGTTGTGAATCACGCGGCTGCGCGAGCGAACGAGCACGTCGCCCCGCCGGATTCCCGCGCGATCGGCCGGCGAACCGGGTACCACGGCGCCCACGACCACGCCCGAGCGAAGCGATTCGCGGTCGCTCTGTCCCTGCGGTATCTCGGGCTTGAGACCAATCCACGGCCGGCGCACCGTGCCGTGGGCGAGCAAGTCCTCCGTGACGTGCTTCACCCGATTCACCGGAATCGCGAATCCCAATCCGATCGAGCCGCCGCTGGGCGAAAAGATCGAGCTGTTCATCCCGACAATGTTTCCGAGCGCGTTCACGAGCGGGCCACCGCTGTTCCCGGGGTTGATCGATGCGTCGGTCTGAATCATGTCGACGTACATCGCGGAACCCTGCGAGCGGGCGACGATATTGCGTCCGGTACCGCTGATCACGCCCACGGTGACACTCGGCTCCGGGTTGCCGAGCAGAAAGCCGTAGGGATTGCCAATGGCGATCACCCACTCGCCGATGATCAGGTCGTCCGATTGCCCGAGCGGCGCGACCGGGAGCGCCTTTGCATCGATCTTGAGCACGGCGAGATCGTTCGTCTCATCCTTGCCGAGCAGTCGCGCGGGATACGTCGTGCCGTCGCGGAGGGCGACGGAAATCGTCTTCGCATCGGCCACGACGTGTGCGTTCGTCACGATCACGCCGTCGGCGCGCACGATGAATCCCGAACCGAGTCCGGGGAGTACGCGCTCGCTCGCGCCGTTGAAGGCATCGAACGGATCGGTCGATCGATCGACGACCTCGGTCTGCACCGTCACGACCGTCGGCGCGACGCGAGCGACCGCCTCCGTGATCGCGGTGCGGCGCCGAGTCGACAGCGCGCTCTCGGCGGCCGCGGCAGGATTCGCCATCGCTGCGCTCGCGGTCGACACCGCCAGCGCCGGCGAATCGTGCGAGTCTCTTCCCGCATGCGGCGCACAGCGCCAGAAGCGAGAGGCCCGCCGCTCGCATGCTCACAGGCTCGTGCGGCTCCGCGGAATGTGCTTGCTCCAGTCGTTGAGGAACTGGTCGAGTCCGAGATCGGTGAGTGGGTGCACGAGGAGCAACCGCAATACCAATGGTGGCACGGCTGCCGCGTCGGCCCCAATGGCAGCGGCCTCCGCGAAATGCCGCGGCGTTCGAATCGATGCCGCATTGAGCTCGCACTCTACGCTGTGCCGGTCGAAGAGCTGCCGAATGTCGCGAAGGAGCGACACGCCGTCCCCGCCAATGTCATCCAGGCGTCCCATGAACGCGCTCACGGAATACGCGCCGGCCTTCGCGGCGAACAGCGCCTGCGCGGCGCTGAACACGAGCGTCGCCGTCACGCGAATGCCGTCGGCCGCGAGGCGCGTCATCGCGCGCAAACCATCTTCGATCACCGGCACCTCGACCACGATGTTGTCGGCGATCTTCGCCAGCTCCTTTCCGTCGCGATAAATGTCATCGGACGTGATCGCGAGTATCGGTGCGAGCACCGGTCCGCGCGTCTGCCGGCAGAGCTCAGCGAGCAGCTCGCGATATTCCTCGACCGAATTCTCCTCGGAGATCAACGTCGGGTCAGTCGAGATCCCGTCAATGATGCCGACGTCGCTAGCCCACCGAACTTCCTCGAGACTCGCCGTATCGAGCAGAATCTTCATGTGCCGCCCAGGTAGAGGTCGCGCGGATATCGAACGATGTCGAGAAAAAGCGCGTGCGCGGGTGCGGGCGCCGACGTTCGCCTATTGTCTTCGGCCTCGAGAAGCATCGCGAAATCGCCATGCGGACGCCGTCCGCGCGCGATCTCGATCATGGTGCCGACCAGAAAACGCACCATGTGATGCAGAAAGCGATTGGCCTCGATCTCGAAGACAAGTCCGTTCGGACGCTCACGCCACGCGGCCTCTGCGATCGTGCAGCGATGGTCGTCATCGGCGGGAGCAGTCCCCTGAACGGCGAAGGCGAGAAAGCGGTGCGTGCCGAGGAGCGCGTTCGCGCACTCTGCCAGCGAGTCGCGCGCCAGCGGTTCCTCGAGCGCCCATTCCCAGCGGCGTCGGAATGGCGAATTCGCCTCCCGATCCGTGCCGACATGGTAGCTGTACCTCCGTCCGGTGGCGCTGTACCGTGCGTGAAAGGCATCGCTCATCTCGACTGCGCTGGCGACCCACACATCCGCCGGCAGTACCGCGTTCAATGCCCGCCGCAACTCGGCCGCTTCCCATCGGAGGGGAACCCGAACTCCCACCGCCTGCCCGCGTGCGTGCACGCCAGCATCGGTACGTCCGGCCCCCAGCGCGCCCACGGGTGCGTTGCACAACCGCTCCAGCGCGCTCTCCAACACTCCCTGAACCGTGCGCGTTGCCGGTTGGCGCTGCCACCCAGAAAACCCCGCGCCATCGTAATGCAGCACCAGCTGCACCATGCGCTCCGGCATGCGTGGAAGTTACCGGAACGACCTGCGCTGTCAAGCAATGTGAATCGCGGAAGCGATTGACAGTTCGGCACCTACGCCTCAACATTCACGCTCCGCGGACCCCTCTTCCCGACGGCTCAGCCCCCTCAATGCCACCTCGCACTCTCGCGTCGCTCGCTCATGCGCTCGCGGCAGCGTCGGACCTCGACGCGGCCATTGTCGCGCTTGGTGAGGCGCTCGCGGAGGTGGATCGCAGCACCGAGCTCTCGCTCTTCGGCTATGACGCGCGCCATCAGATGCTTCGCGAGCGCGTCAGCCCCAGCGGCTCCCAGGTAATGCGCTCGCGCGCGGATACCACCGTCGACCATCTGCCGGCGCGCATCCGCACGCAAGTTCTCGCAGGCGGCCAGTTTGTCGACATGGGCGACCAGTCCGACGAATACGCGCGACTGCTCGGTCTCGACACGACGCTCGAGGAGGAGGGACTGCTGGCGCTCCGCGGCCTGCGCGTGGACGGACAGCTATCTGCCGTCGTCGCCCTCTACGAGCCGCGCCGCTTCTTCGGGACGCGCGTAATGGAGCGCTTCGCACCGTATGTCGCGCTCTTCGCTCTCGCGTATGCGCGCTACGCCGAGCGCGAGGCGCGCAATGAAGCGGTGCGCACGCTCGAGGATGTGACGCAGCGCGTGCATGGCGAGTACGTCAAGCATTTGGCATCGCTCGAGCAGGCGCTCGCCGTCGCGCGAAACACGCCGACCGGCGCCGGGAGGGTTCACGCCGGAGCGGATGCTGGCGCTCGAGACGGAGAACGCACAGGCAAAGGAGGAGGCGCGGCGCGCGAATCGCCGCGCGGAGGCGGTCGAACACCAGGTGAGCGCGGCGGTGGGACAGCTCGAGTCGGCGCACGTGGAGCTGCATCGTCGCAGCGAGACGCTGCGTCAGAAGACTCGAACGCTGTACCTGATCGAGCGCGTGCTCGCGCTCGACGCGGCGACCAACGCCCCGCGCAAGCTCGCGGATGGTCTGCTCTCGCTCTGTGGCGATGACATGCAGGCGCAGCGTTGCTCGCTCATGCTGCGCGCACCCGGAACGAACGAGCTCTACATCGCGGCGGCAAAGGGGCTGTCGCCGGATATTTCGGATAGCCTGCGCATCCACATCGGGCAGGGAGTGGCGGGGAAGGTGGCGCTCAGCCGCGAGCCGCTCCTCGTCACCGATGTCGCGCAGGCGGCAAACCATCCGCTCCTCGGCGACGAGTACTTCACCACCGGATCCTTCATCAGCTTTCCCATCGTGTATCACGACGATCTGGTGGGCGTGCTCAATCTCACCAATCGGGTGCAGCGCGGCGTGTTCGTGGAGGAGGACGTCGAGCGCGTGCGGCTGTTGGCGCTCGTGATCTCGCTGGTGGCGTCGCAGGCGCAGCTCGCGAACAAGCTTTGTGTGCAGCCAATTGAGCGCTAGCGCAGGGAACAACGCCGCGGGCAATGCACGGCCGAACGCGCTGGTCGCCGCGATACGCCTCGTCGTGGGAGGAGCCTCGCTCTCGGCGCACGAGACGAGCGACGCGTTCGACGTCATCATGGAGGGCGCGGCCACGCCGGCCCAGATCGGCGCGTTGCTCGCGGCGCTGGCGCTCAAGGGCGAGACCGCATCGGAGGTGGCTGGCGGGGCGCGCGCGCTTCGCAAGGCGATGCTCCCCTTCGAGGCGACGGACGCGGCCACGCTCGTCGACACCTGCGGCACCGGCGGCGGAGCATTCTCGACGTTCAACATTTCGACCGCGGCGGCCCTCGTCGCAGCCGGCGCGGGGGTGCGGATAGCGAAGCACGGGAACCGGTCCCACAGCTCCCAGTGCGGCAGCGCCGACGTGCTCGAGGCGCTCGGCGTCGACATCCAACCTTCGGCCGCGGTGATGCAGCGCATGCTCGATCACGCGGGCATCGTCTTCATGTTCGCGCCGGCAATGCATCCCGCAATGCGCCACGTCGCGGCGGTGCGACGCGAGATCGGGACTCCTACGATCATGAACCTGCTCGGTCCTCTCGCAAATCCCGCGAGGGCGGGACGCCAGGTGGTTGGAGTCGCAAACCCGAGTCGCATGGATCTCATGGCCGCCGCGCTTGCGGAGCTCGGCTCCGTGCACGCGCTCGTGGTGCACGGAGAGCCCGGGATGGACGAGATCTCGCCGATTGGATGCACGCGCGTGCTCGAGGTACGAAATGGCGCCGTGAGCGAGTGGTCGATCGAGCCCGCCCACCACAACCTTGACTCCAACGCGGAAGATCTGAGTGGAGGCGAGCCGGCGGCCAACGCCGCGCGGGTGATCGCCGTGCTCGACGGATCCGACAGGAGCGGGGCGCGCAGCGCAGTGTTGCTGAACGCGGCCGCGGCGATCTACGTCGGCGGCGCGGCCGCCTCGTTCGGCGACGGCATCTCAGCCGCGGCGCGGAGCATCGATTCGGGCTCGGCGCTCGCCGCACTCACCGCATTGCGCGAGGCGAGCCTTGGCGGCTAACGCGTGCGCGGATGGCGTCAGTACTTTCGCAGCACGCCCACGACGACGCCCTGAATGGTGACGTCGTTTTCGTGCACGTAAATCGGGAGCATCGCGTCGTTCGCCGGCTGCAGTCGAATCCGGCCGTCGCGCTCGCGATAGATTTTCTTGACGGTGGCCGCATTGTTGTCGATGAGCGCGATGACGGTTTCCCCGTTGTCGGCGCTGCGACGCTCGTTGATGATCACGAAGTCGCCGTCGCGAATCTGCTCGTCGATCATCGAGTTTCCACGCACACGAAGGACGTAGTGGTTTCCGGACCGCGAGACGAAGCTGTCGGGGACGCACATGGTTTCGTGCGCGGTGATCGCCTCGATCGGCATGCCGGCAGCCACCGTACCGAGGAGCGGGAGCTCAACGGCCTTTGGAAACACATCCGACGGAAGAATTTCTATCGCCCTACTCTCATTGTACGATCGCTTGATGTAGCCTTTGCGCTCGAGATTGCTGAGATGCTCGTGAACAGTCGCGAGCGAGTTATAGTTGAATTTCCGGGCGATTTCCTCGAAGCTGGGTGCGTACCCGTTGTCCTCGGAGTAGCCGCTGAGGAAGTCCAGTATCTCGCGTTGCCGCTTGGTGAGCGCCATGCTCGCTGGGGGACGAAGGTAAGCCTACTCGTGCGATCGATCGTGCCGTCGTGCCGACGATTGCGCCCGCTCTTTCGCACAGGTTCACGTGTGCGCCCCGAATGGACGCCGAAAAGCAGGATAGCCGAACAGTGACCGAAGCGCAAGTCTTTTCGCGGCAATGGACTCCGCCAAGCGGAGTACTCGCCGGCATCATGGCAGAGGCTGCTGATCGCGTGCGCGCGATGAGCGGGCACCATCGCCGTGCGGTGGAAGACGCTGCTGCGCGCGCACCGGCCGCCCCTTCGTTCGCCGGCGCGCTCGCCCGCCACGACATCGCGATCATTGCGGAAGTGAAGCGTCGATCGCCTTCGAAGGGCGCCATTCGGGAGTCGATCGCCGCGAGAGACCAGGCGGCCGCGTTCGAAAGTGGAGGTGCGGCCGCCATCTCCGTGCTCACGGAGCCGGTGCACTTTGGCGGCTCCCTCGCCGACCTCGAGACAGCGCGAAGTCACGTTCGAATCCCATTGCTGCGCAAGGATTTTCACGTGGACGCGATCCAGCTCCATGAAGCCCGCTCCGCCGGTGCTTCGGCGGCGCTGCTCATCGCGCGCGCGCTTGCTCCCGCGAGACTCCAGGAGATGATGTCGATCGCAAACGAGCTGGGTCTCGAGCCGCTCGTCGAGGTTCGCACGGAGGCCGAGCTGATGCTGGCCTTGGAGCTCGGCGCGCGCGTGGTCGGAGTCAACAGCCGGAACCTCGAGACGCTGGAGGTCGACGCAACCGTGCCAGAGCGTCTGCTCCCATTGATTCCCAACGGAGTGATCGCGGTGGCGGAGAGCGGAATCGAAACGCGCGCGGACGTCGCCGATCGTGCGCGCTGGGGCGCCGACGCCGTACTGGTGGGCTCTTTTCTCTCGCGAGCCGCGGATCCCGCCGCGGCCGTTCGCGCGCTCACCGGCGTGCCGCGGAGCCCACGTGCGCGTTGACGTGAAGTTCTGCGGCCTGACGCGCCCGGCCGATGCACGGGCCGCCGCATTGTTGGGCGCGAGATACCTCGGGGTCATTTTCGCGGGAGGGCCGCGCAATCTCGAACCGTCGCGCGCGCGCGAAGTGCTGGACGGCGCGGAAGCCGGCAAAGAAATCGAGCGAGTTGGGGTGTTCGGACGAACGAGTCCTTCGGCCATCGCTTCCGTCGTTCGCGAGGCGCGACTGGACATCGTCCAGCTGCACGAGGACCCGACCATCGATGATATTCGCGCCGTCGGCAGCGCCTCCGGCGCCCGAATATGGGCCGTCGTGCGCGTCGAAGGTACGCTCGTTCGCGGCGATTTGGACGACATCCGGGACGCAGCCGACGCGCTGGTGCTCGACTCGAGGACGCGCGGATCTCTCGGCGGAACCGGAATTTCGTTCGATTGGGGAGCCGCCGAGCGGGCCGTGCGACTGCATCCTGGCAAGCTGGTGGTGGCGGGCGGACTCACGCCGACAAACGTCGCGCAGGCCATCGAGACGCTATCCCCCGACGTGGTGGATGTCTCCTCCGGCGTGGAGTCCTCGCCCGGGATGAAGGATCACGCGCGCATGGCTGAGTTCATGGACGCCGTACGACGAGCAGGAGTGCTTCGATGACCGCAATTGTCTCCGGCGACCGGTTCGGCACCTACGGTGGTCGCTACGTTCCCGAAACTCTGATTCCCGCGCTCGACAGTCTGGAGGCATCGCTAGCCGACGCGATGCGCGATTCGGACTTTGTTGCCGAACTGGACAATTTGCTTGCTACTTATGTGGGTCGTCCATCACCATTGAGCGACGCTCCCCGGCTTTCCGCGCTGGTCGGAGTCCCGGTGCTGCTCAAACGCGAGGATCTGAACCACACGGGCGCCCACAAGATCAACAACACGGTGGGGCAGGCGCTCTTGGCACGACGGATGGGCAAGCGTCGAATAATCGCCGAGACGGGCGCGGGACAGCACGGCGTGGCGACGGCGACCATCTGCGCGCGTTTTGGACTGCAGTGCGTGGTGTACATGGGGGAGGAGGACATGCGGCGGCAGGCGCTGAATGTCTTTCGCATGCGGTTGATGGGCGCGGAAGTGATCCCGGTAACGTCGGGCACACGAACGCTGAAGGACGCGACGACCGAGGCAATTCGCGATTGGGTGACCAACGTGACGGACAGTCACTACATCATCGGATCGGTGGTCGGGCCTGCGCCATATCCGCGCATGGTACGTGAGTTTCAGGCCGTCATCGGCCGCGAGGCGCGAGCGCAAATGCTCGCGCAGGTGGGGCGACTTCCGGCCACGGTCGTCGCCTGCGTAGGTGGAGGTTCGAACGCCATGGGGATTTTTCATCCGTTCGTGGGCGACGCCGAGGTGGAGCTGGTGGGCGTGGAAGCCGCGGGCGAGGGGCTGAATACAGATCGCCATTCGGCGTCACTGTCGAAGGGATCGCCCGGCGTGCTCCATGGCGCGCGGAGCTACCTGCTGCAGGACGCCGCGGGACAGGTACATCCCGCGCATTCGATCTCGGCCGGGCTCGATTACCCTGGAGTCGGCCCGGAGCACTCATTCCTGAAGGACAGTGGCCGCGCGACCTACGTCTCGATCACTGACGATGAGGCGCTCGAAGGCCTCGTCACGCTGAGCCGTCTCGAGGGGATCATCCCAGCGCTCGAGACCGCGCACGCGATTGCGTGGGTGGTGAAGGAGCGCGCACGCTGGTCGGCCGACGAGCCTGTGCTGATCTGCGTCAGCGGGCGCGGAGACAAGGACGTCTCCCAGGTAAGCGAGCTCCTCGGAGACCGCCTCGCCAAGTGACGTCACCCACGATCGCTCCCGCCGAAATAGCGCTCGAGGAACTGCCGGAGCCGCCGTGCTCACCGCAGCTTGTCGAGGAGATGCTGCGCAACTTCGCGCGGGCGATCAAGACACATCAGCTCTACCTCCCGAACAACCCGATCTACTCGCGCGCGATCGATAGTCTGCGCGCGGCCTTTGCGACGATCTGGCCTCATACGCCGGACGTAGTCCTCACCATCACCGAATCGGACTTCCGCTGGATGGGCCGATCCGTGATGCACGAGGCCAGCCGCTCCGAGAGCTTGCCGTGGGTGTTCTTCAAAGACGGAGTGCGCGAGCTGACGCTGTCGCAAGGGATCGAGAGCGAGGAGCTCACGTCGCTGCTGCACATCCTTCAGCGCGTGCGAAATGCGGCGCCCGAGGAAGACGATCTGCTCACGCTGATGTGGGAGCAGGAGTTCACGAGGCTCGCCTATCGCTTCGTCGACATCAACCTCGACCCGCACGCGTCGTTCGACGCGTCCGCGGAGCCGCCGAAGGAGCGCAGGCTTCCGATAGTCGAAGACATTCGTCGAGAGGAGGAGGAGGCGCCGAAGCGAACGTCCGGTATCGTGCGCCTCGAGGACCTCGATGCAACGCTCTACTTTCTCGACGAACAGGAGATCGATTATCTGCGCTCGGCGGTCGTGGCCGACCAGACAATCGACATGCCGCGCAGCGTGCTGGCGATCCTCCTCGATATTTTCGAGGTGCAGGAGGGCGAGCAGGTTCGCGAGGAGATCTGCGGCATTCTCGAAAGCTACATGCTCAACTTGCTGGCCGCCGGCGCGTACGGATCGGTTGGGTATCTGCTGGCCGAGTCGGACCAGCTGGTCAGGCGCGCGACCAATTTGCTGCCGGCACACAAGCTTCGTCTCGCCGCACTCCCGACGAGCCTGAGCGATCCGTTGGTGCTTTCGCAGTTGCTCGAAGCACTCGACCACGCTGACGTCGTACCGGAGCAAACCGATCTCGACGCGCTGTTCGACCAGCTGCGCGGAGGCGTGCTTGGCACCGTGCTCGGATGGCTGAAGCAGGCGCAAAAGCCGGAGCTCCGGACCGCGCTCGAGCGGGCGGCGGGACGGATGGCGGCTGCGAACACCGCCGAGATGATGAAGCTGATCGGCTCATCCGAGGTGGATGTCGCGGTCGAGGCGATGCGTCGCGCAGGGGAGCTCAAGACGGCTGCCGCGGTGGGACCGCTGTCGAAGGTGCTGCAGCTGCCGAACGTGCTTCTCAGGCAAGCGGCGGCGCAGGCGCTCGCGGAAATCGGCTCAGCGGGTGCCCTTCGCCTGCTCGAAACGGCGCTCAACGACGAGGATCGCGACGTACGCATTTCCGCGGTGAGGGCGATGGGCGTTCGCGGACATCGCGCGGCGCTCCCGCGCGTGGAGGAGGTCGTGCGCGGCAGAACGGTGAAGGGCGCCGATCTCACCGAGAAGATGGCGTATTTCGAGGCGTATGGTACGCTCGCTCGCGACGCCGGCATCCCGCCACTCGACAAGCTGCTCAATCGGCGCAATCTCCTGGGCCGCCGGGCCACACCCGAGATTCGCGCCTGCGCCGCACGCGCACTCGGGATGATCGGCAGCGCGAGCGCGCTCGAGGTACTACGCCGCGCGCAGAGCGAGCGTGATCCGATGGTGCGCAGCGCGATCAACCGCGCGATGCGCGAGAAGACGTAGCCGTGTCGACGGCCACTGCGTCCACCCACTCGACGAATCTCGCGCCGCCGAATATCGGCGAGCGCGGAAGCGACGGCTTCGTCCGAAAGGCCGGACGGGAATTCCTGCTCGCGATCTACGGCGCGCTGCGCACGGTCAAGATGTACCCTCCGGACAATCCGGTGGTGCAGAAGACGATGCAGGAAGTGGTTCGCCTCGCCAACGAGCTTTTGCGCAACGAGCGCGAGGTCGAGCTGCGCGTGTCCGGCGAATTTATCTTCATCAACGCCACGCGCCTGCGGCTCGACCTCGAGAACTACGCGAGCTTCAGCCGCATCATCAGCGCGTTCAGAGATGCCGGCGTCGGCCTGTGCCGCATCCGCGACGCCTCGGCCGTGCGCGACTGGGTCGTGTTCCTGACGCTGCTGCAGAACGCCGCCGTCGGCGATGAAGACGGCCGCCTCTTCGCACTGGGTGAAAAGCTCGCCGCGGCGAAGGTGACGACGTTCGACGCTCGGTCCGGCCACCAATCTCGACGAGGAGCTGCGCCAGAAGGCGAAAGAAGCGGCGAAGCGCACGTACGCGCAGTCGGTGTCGGTCACGAAGGAAGTGATCAACTCCGTGCGCATGGGACGCAGCCCGAACATCAAGAAGATCAAGCGCGTGGTGCAGGGCATCGTCGACCAGGTGTTGAATGAAGAGTCGTCGCTCATCGGGCTCACGACGCTTCGCGACTACGACGAGTACACGTTCACCCACAGCGTGAACGTCTGTATCTTCTCGGTGGCGCTGGGCCGCAAGCTGGGGCTCACGCGCAACCAACTCTACGATCTCGGCGTCGGCGCGCTGATGCACGACATTGGAAAGGCGAGGGTTCCGCTCGACATTTTGAACAAGCCGAACGGGCTGTCGGAGGACGAGTGGAAAACGATCTGCGGGCACCCGTGGATGGGAGTGCTGCAGCTCTTCTCGATGCGCGGCCAGAACGATGTGCCCTATCGCGCGATGATCATCGCCTTCGAGCACCACAAGAAGACGGATCTCACAGGATATCCCAAGCACGTGCGACCGCGCGTCATGAGCATCTACAGCAAGGTCGTGGCGGTGGCGGATGCGTTCGACGCTGCCACCTCGAGGCGCGCGTACCAGAGCACGCCGCTCTCTCCGGCCGACGTGCTGCAGGAGATGCGGATCAACCCGCACCGCGGAATGGACCAGGTGCTCGTGAAGGCGTTCATGAGCCTCGTCGGGCATTATCCGGTAGGCACGCTCGTCGTGCTCGATACGTTCGAAATGGCCATCGTGCACGCGGCAAACTCGGCGCCCGACGCGATCGCGCGCCCGATCGTCCGTCTCATCAGCGACGAGCGCGGAAACCTGCTCTTTCCCGGCACTCTCGTGGATCTCAATCTGCCGAACGACGCCGGCGGCTTTGCCCGAACCATCATCAAGGTCGCCGACCCCGAACGATATGCCATCCGCATCAGCGACTATTTCGTCTGACTTCATCGCGCGGCGCTTCGCGGCGCTGCGCGCCCGCGATGCGAAGGCATTGGTCGTCTACGTCACCGCCGGGCATCCCGATCGCGCGCGCTCGCTCGCGCTGCTGCGCGGCATCGCGGAGGCGGGCGCAGATGTGATCGAGATCGGCGTTCCATTCTCGGATCCGCTCGCGGACGGTCCGGTGATCCAGGCGAGCTCGCAGCGCGCGCTCGAGCAGGGGATGACGTTCGACGGCGTGCTCGCGCTGACGTCGGAAGCGGCCGTTGATGTACCGCTGGTTCTTTTCAGCTATCTCAATCCGATCGTTGCCGCCGGCCCGACCGCGCTTGCCCGCGCAGCCGCCGCGGGAATCCACGGATTGCTCGTCACCGACCTTCCCGTAGGCGGCGACCCGGAGCTCGAGCGCGAGATCGGCGAGTCGCCCCTGGCCTTCATCCGCCTGGTCGCGCCGACGACCCCCGCGCCGCGCATGGCCGAGATCGCGCGTCACGGCAGCGGCTTCGTGTATCTCATCAGCCGCCTCGGCGTGACGGGCATGCAGAGCGAGATCGCCGGCGGGCTCGCGGACACGATCGAGCGCCTGCGCGGAGTCACGGCGCTACCGGTATGCGTCGGCTTCGGCATCTCGAGTCCGGAGCAGGCCGCGTCGGTGGCGCGCCTCGCCGATGGCGTCGTAGTCGGCAGCGCAGTAGTGCGCGCGGCGGAAACGAGCGTCGAAAGCGCGGTGTCGCTCGTGCGCTCCATGCGAAAGGCGATCGACGAGCGCTAGGCGCCCTCAGGTATCGCGCAACCTGCGCTCAACTCGCTCATCCGGCGCCACGAACACGGTTTCCGACCGCTGCACCAGAACCTGTCCCGGCGGGCCACCCCTCACCTTGCGCACGTACTTGCGCCGCGTCCAGTCGACGGGAACGAGCGCCGCTCCGCGCGACTTGCTGTGCCAGGCCGCGAGCACCGCGGCTTCCTCGAGGTCGCGCGACGGAGGCGGCTCGTCTTGCGGCCAGCGGAGCACCACGTGCGCGCCAGCGGAGTCGCGTGCGTGCAGCCAGACATCGCGCGGAGATGATTCGTGGAAGGTGAGCGCGTCGTTCGACGCCGCGCCGCGCCCCACCCAGATTTCGAGCCCGCCTGATGAGCGATACGTGCGGAACGGGCGCGACACGCGCGCGGACGCCTGGCGCTCGAGCTGCGTCGCGGGGGGCGGCGCATCGGCCGGCGCGAGCGCGAACGCGGCAATACGCGCCGGCAGTAACGCCAACGCACGCTCCATCGACCGCACACGATCGTAGAGGCGCTCCGCTACGGCCACGGCACTCTCTCCCTCCGCGCGCTCGACGCGCGCATCGGAACCATCGGTGAGCCGAACGAAGTCCGGCGCGGGAACGTCGCCGAGCGACATGAGGGCGTCCGCAAGAAGCCTCAGCCTCGGCGCGTCGGAAGCGCGGCCGAGCTCGAGGCGCATGCGCTCGAGCGCGCGGTCGCGGCGGCCATCGACCGGCGCGCTCGTCATCGTCTCCGCGCTCACGACGGGATGCGCAGGCGCGATCAACGATTCGCTCGCCACGGCGTCGTCGCACATCGGAAACGCCACGAGTGTGCCCGCGCACCACGCCGGCCGTGCCGGTCCGAGCCGACAGATCTCGCGATAGCGCTCCGTCGCCCATTCATGAGATGACATCAGCCACGACGCCACGCGCGGGCTCACCCAGCGACCCTTCATCAGCGTCGCGACGTCACCCGACTCCACCGCAATGCGAACGACTTCGTCGCACAACACATCGCGCGCAATGGATCGCGGCGGCAGCGCGCCGCCGATGCGCGCAAATGCGCGCCCGCTCTCGTGCGCCAGTGCGGCGCGCGACTGCGCGAGCACGCTCACCTCGAGCAGCGCGCGCTTGCTCGCCGATCCCTTGAATTTTCCCTCGCGAGTGAGTGCGACGAGTATCCGCCGATCATCCTCGGGCGCACTCGCCGATTCGATGGTCCACCCGGCGAGCGGCCCGCCTCCCTCCGCATCCTCGAGCTCGCGCACCACGACCTCGGGGACAGACAGGTCGATCTCGACCGCCGTCCCCTGCAGCACGCCGATCACGATTCGTTTTCCCGCACGATCGAGATGGCCGGCGCGGATGATCCTCCCTCTCCACCGGGCGTCGAGCTCGCGCGCGAGGTGGTAGACGGTCAGACTATCCATGCGCCCACAGTGTTTGACACGCGCGCAGGATGCCCGTAAATTCTTTCCCTGTCAACACATGCATCATCTTGCCTACATCGCGCTCGGCTCCAATCTCGGCGACCGGAAGCAATTGCTTGCACGGGCGCGATTGGCCCTCGCGGCACTTCCGGGAAGTTGTGTGGTCGCCGAATCTTCCGTCGAGGAGACGGCACCGGTCAGCGACGTTCCCCAGGGCGCATATCTCAATCAAATGGTTGCACTCGAAACCGCGCTCTCTCCGCGCCAGCTGCTCGCGGCTCTGCACCGCATCGAGGATGACGCCGGTCGCGTGCGCACCGTTCACTGGGGACCACGCACACTCGATCTCGACATTGTGCGCTTCGGTACCCTGCATGTCGACGAGCCCGATCTCGTGATCCCGCATCCGCAACTCCCACATCGCGACTGGTGGCAGCGCGAGCTCGCCGAGCTGGGGGCGACGGCATGAGCGCGACCAACGGCGAGAGTGCGCGGCTCACGGTACGCGACTTTCAGGAGCGCAGGGATCGCGGCGAGAAGCTCGTGGTCGTCACCGCGTACGACTCGCTCTTTGGCAAGCTCGTTGACGAGAGTGGCGTCGACGCGGTGCTCGTCGGCGACTCGCTCGGCAATCTTCTCGCCGGCTACGAGTCGACACTGCCGGTGACGCTCGACCACATGGTCTACCATGCGCGCTCGACACGCGCCGGCGTCAAGCGCGCGCTGCTCATCGTCGACATGCCCTTTCTCACCTACCAGGTCTCTCCACAGCGCGCACTGCTGAATTGCGGACGCGTGATGGCCGAGGCCGGAGCGGATGCGGTGAAGGTCGAGGGAGCGAGCGAGACCGTGCTCGCCGCCGTGCGCGCGGTGACGGAGGCGGGCATTCCGGTCATGGGGCACCTCGGCTTCACCCCGCAGTCCGTCAACGCCTTGGGCGGCACCCGCGTCCAGGCGCGCGACGCCGCCAGCGCGAAAAAAATCGTGGAGGACGCGAAGAAGCTCGAGGATGCGGGTGTGTTCTCGATCGTGCTCGAGCTCGTGCCCGCGAAGGTCGCAGCGCGCGTGACGGACGCGGTGCGCGTGCCGACGATCGGCATCGGGGCCGGAGCGCAGTGCAGCGGACAGGTGCTCGTGCTTCACGATCTGCTCGGTCTCAACGAGGGTTTCAGTCCGAAGTTTCTCAAGCGCTACGCGGCGATGGCGGCGGACGTGCGCGAAGCGATCACGCGCTTCGGAGACGAAGTGCGTTCCGGGAGCTATCCGGACGACGACCACAGCTTCTAGGCCTCGACGGTAAGCGTGCAGATCATCGAGCGCATCGAGCCGTTGCGCGCCGCACTGGATGAGCCGAGGCGCGTTGGGAAGGGAATCGCCCTCGTGCCGACGATGGGCGCGCTGCACGAAGGCCACCTCTCGCTCATCGACCGCGCGCGCGAGCATGCGGGGACCGTGGTGATGAGTCTCTTCGTGAACCCGCTGCAGTTCGGTCCCAACGAGGATTTCGCCCGCTATCCTCGAGACCGCGACGGCGACGCGCGACTGGCCGAGGCGCGTGGCGTCGACATCGTGTTCGCTCCGCAGCCGTTCGAGCTCTATCCCGAAGGACGCGCAATCACGGTGGAACCGGGCGTCCTCGCATCGCGATGGGACGGCGCCTCACGACCCGGACACTTCACCGGCGTCCTTACCGTGGTCGCGAAGCTGTTCAACATCGTGCAGCCGGACGTTGCGGTGTTTGGGCAGAAGGACATCCAACAGGCGACGCTGATTCGCGCAATGGTGCGCGATCTCGACTTTCCCGTACGGCTGATCGTCGCGCCGACGGTGCGAGAGAAGGACGGCGTCGCGCTCTCGAGTCGGAACGCGTATCTGAGCGAGGAAGATCGGACGCGCGCGCGCGTGCTCTCGCGCGCGATCTTCGCCATGCGCGACGTCTTCGACTCCGGCGAGCGCTCCGCTGCTGTTCTGGAATCGCTCGGCCTCTCGGTGCTCGCGGCCGAATCGGCGGTGGCGCTCGAGTATCTCGCGGTGATGGATTCCGCAGACGCTCGAGCCCGTGCCAGTCGCCACTGCCGGAAGCATCGTCGCGATCGCCGCACGAGTCGGCACGACACGGCTCATCGACAACATCATCCTCGGCGCACCCGACCACAGCGGATGAACGAAGTCGAGCTCGAGCTTCCAGCGTGGGCGATTGCATCTCCCGCGCGACGCGCACACATCGCGCGCGTCACGGAGCTCGCGCTGTCGTGGGCCGACGCAATGCATGTCGATCGCGAGGAGCACGACTCGTGGCGCGATGCGGCGCGATGGCACGATGCACTCCGCGATGCGAGCGAGAGGGAGCTGCGCGCCATTGTTCCGAATCTCGCGTGGCCGGCGTCGACGCTGCACGGCCCGGCGGCTGCGGCGCGATTGGCGGAGGATGGCGAGCGACGCACCTCCGTTCTCGACGCGATCTACTGGCACACGCTTGGAAATGCCGACTGGGATCGCACGGGACGAGTGCTCTACATGGCTGACTACCTGGAGCCCGTACGAGAGCTCGATCGCGAGGAGCGCGCGCGTCTCGCCGCGCGGGTCGCGAGCGACTTCGATGGCACCTATCGCGACGTGATCAAGCGCAAGCTCGGAGATCGAGTCGCCTCGGGCGAGAAGCTTCGTGCCGAAACGCTCGCTCTCTGGGAGAGCGTGCAGTGAATCGTCGCGTGCTCCTGGTTGGAGCGGGCGCGCTGGCCGTGGCCCTCGTGTCCGTCGGCGTGATCGGCTATCGCGCAACGCGGTCGCATGCGCCGGCGAAGCAAGGCATCGCCGCTCAATCGAGCGCGTCATCCTCGCGCACGCCACTCGTCGAACCGCGCTGGGCGGGTGGGCAGCGCATCACCGTCGAGGTCCTGAACGCGACCAAGGTGCGCGGGCTCGCGCGGCGGGCGGCGCGGACGCTGCGCGACCACGGCTTCGACGTGGTGTCAACGGGAACGAATCCCGATCAGTTCGACAGCACGAAGGTGCTCGACCGAACCGGCCATCGCGATTGGGCGGTCCTGGCCGCGAAGGCGATGGGCGGGGGCACGGTGCTCGTGCGCCCCGACAGCTCACGCGAAGTTGACCTGACTGTGCTCATCGGGGCGTCTTGGCGCGCCCCGTCCCAACCGTTCTACCCGTAGCTGGCCGCACGCGGCGGCGATGTCCTTGCCGCGGCTCTTGCGCACCGCCACCTCGACTCCGGCCTCGCGCAGCGCTCTCGCGAAGCTCGAGATCCGCTCGGGTGGTGAGCCCTTGAACTCGAGCGCTCCTCCCTCGTGCAGCGGAATCAGATTGACGAAAGCGCGGCACGAGCGCGCGAGCGCCGCGAGTTGGCGTGCGTGCTCGGGACCATCGTTGACGTCGCCGAGCATGACGTACTCGAACGTGACGCGCCGGTCGAACGTCCTGGCCTGCGCGATCACATCTGCGAGCGGGTACTTGATGTTCACCGGCATGAGCTCGCGCCGCAGCTCATCCGACGGCGCGTGAATCGAGATCGCGAGACGGAACTGCTCCGGGCGCTCACCCAACGCGACGATTCCCGGGAGTACGCCCACGGTGGACACCGTGATGTGGCGCGCGCCGATTCCGAGACCTTGCGGGCTGTTCAGGATCGTGAGTGCCGTGTCGACGGCGGGCCAGTTCATCATCGGTTCGCCCATCCCCATGAACACGACGTTGGTCACGGCGATCGGCGGATCGAGGAGTGCCATCTCACGCACCTGAGCCGCGATCTCCCATGCCGACAGATTGCGCTGAAACCCCATGCGCCCGGTCGCGCAGAAGGCACACTGGAGAGCGCACCCCGCCTGCGACGAGATGCAGAGGGTCAGCCGGTCTCCCTCCGGAATGGCGACGGTTTCGATCTCCTGACCCTCGGGGAGTCTGAACAGAAATTTCTCCGTTCCATCCGACGACGTTTGTCGCGCGAGGATCTCGAGTCGCGGAATCGCGAACTGCTCGGCGAGCGCGGCGCGAAGCGAGATCGGCAATGCCGTCATCGACGCGAAGTCTGCGGCGGGGCGCTCCCACAAATGCCGCACGGCCTGCGCGGCGCGATAGGCAGGCTCCCCGGACGCAATCGCGAACTCCCGCAGGCGCTCCAGCGCATCCGCGGGGGTGAGGTCGAGCAGATTGATGGAAGCGGTCATGGGGCCGGCGACGGAGATGGTGACCCTCCGAATTCGGGCGCACCGAGAGGTCAATCTAACGGTTTTCCGATGGCGTCGCATCGTTCGAGGACCTCGCGCGATACGCGAGAGCCACTTGAATAACTCGCTGTCACATATGCACATATAATGCGACGACGTTTGCGCCGTGCGGCCGCCGTCGCTTCCCGCGGAGGGGCGCCGGTGGTAGCTTTCCCCTCACATTGATGACCATCCCTGAGCAGTCGTGAGGTTCTCCTCGACGCGGCCGTGGACGCTGGCGAGCGCGGAGGTTTTGGCGCGCCCGCTCCCGCGCCGGTATCTGACGCGCGCGATTCGCTCGGCGAGGTGAGCTCTCCACGCGTGAACGAGGGTCTCTCGCTCGCAACGTCGGTTCGCACGCATCTGGGCGGTGCGCTCCGCGGCACGGACGTGGGATCGCGCGTCAGGCTCGGCGGCTGGGTGCAGCGTCAGCGCGCGATGGGTGGCATCGTCTTTCTCGATCTCCGCGATCGAGCCGGCGTAGTCCAGGTTTCCTTCGACCCGAAGTTTGCCGACGCGATGGCTATCCGCATGGCCGGCGATGTCGGCCGCGAGAGCGTCGTGCTGATTGAGGGCGAGGTCGTCGCGCGCCCGGAGAACGGTCGCAACGCCGAGTTGGCCACGGGCGAGATCGAGGTGAAGGCGATCTCGATGCGGATCGTCGGTCCCGCCGAAACGCCGGCCATTCCGGTCGTGCTGGGAAAGGGGGAGACGCTGCCCTCGGAGGAGCTGCGCCTGCGGCATCGCTATCTCGACCTTCGCCGTCCCGAGCTGCAGGCGAACATCGTGCTGCGCCACCGCCTGATGCAGGCCACGCGCGAGCACCTGAGCGAGCGCGGCTTTCTCGAGATCGAGACGCCGATTCTCACCAAGCCGACTCCCGAGGGGGCGCGCGATTATCTCGTGCCGAGTCGAGTGAGCGCGGGCGAGTTCTACGCGCTGCCGCAGTCTCCGCAGCTCTACAAGCAGCTGCTGATGATCTCCGGATTCGACCGATACTTCCAGATTGCGCGGTGCTTTCGCGATGAGGATCTCCGTGCGGACCGTCAACCGGAATTCACGCAGATCGACATCGAGGCGTCGTTCATCTCGGCCGAGGATATCTACGCACTGGCCGAGGGGCTGATTGCGGCGCTGTGGAAGGTGGCTGGCGTTTCGATCACGACTCCATTTCCGCGAATGAGCTATGCGGAAGCGGTCGAGCGATACGGAACCGACCGACCTGACCTTCGCTACGCGCTCGAGCTCTTCGATGCGACGGAGGCGTTCCGTGCCACCGACTTCGCGATTACGCGCGGCGCGATCGAATCGGGAGGGCGCGTGCGCGGGATTCGAATTCCCGGAGGCGCAGCGTTGTCGCGCAAGCAGGTGGACGAGCTCGAGGCGTTGGCGAAGAGCGCAGGTGCCGCGGGCATGCTTCGCCTGAAGCGCGAGAAAGGAGAGCTCACGGGACCGCCGGCGAAGTTTCTGTCGCCGGAACAGGGTGCACAGCTCGGAATTTCCGAGGGCGAGCTCTGTCTGCTCGTGGCCGCACCGGATCGCGTTTCGTCGCCGGCCCTCGATCGCGTTCGCCAGGAGGCTGCAAGGCTCCTGAAGCTGATCCCCGACAGGGCGCTGAGCTTTCTCTGGGTGCTCGACTTCCCACTCTTCGACAGGGACGCGGCTTCCGGCGCGCTCGGCGCAGTGCACCATCCATTTACATCTCCTCACCCGGATGACCTCGCGTTGCTCGACTCGGCGCCCGAGAAGGCGCGTGCGCTTGCCTACGACGTCGTGCTGAATGGCACCGAGCTCGGCGGCGGGAGCATCCGCATCGCCGATCCCGAAGTTCAGCGACGCATCTTCAATTTGCTCGCGATCGATGACGAGACGGCACAACAGCGCTTCGGATTCCTGCTCGAGGGACTTCGGGCGGGAGCGCCGCCGCACGGCGGAATCGCATTCGGATTCGATCGCATCGCAATGCTGTTGTCGGGCGCAACGTCGTTGCGCGACGTCATTGCGTTCCCGAAAACGACAGCGGCGCGCGCGTTGTTCGAGGGCGCACCGACGCCGGTTGCGGCAGAGGACTTGCGGGATTTACACATCAGACTGGACGACGGAGCGCGATGAACGACGATCACCTCACCCAGCGTCTGAACGCCGAGGGCGCGGACCTTCTCACTCTGGCCGGAGTCAACGACTCCAATCTCGTCGCGCTGTCGCGCATCACCGGCGTACGCGTGTCGCTTCGTGGCGACTCGCTCTCGCTCACCGGTCCCGGCGACGCGGTGGAGCGGGCGACGCCCGTCGCACAGCGGATGCTCGATGCGGCCCGTCAACAGATGACGCTGACGCCTGATGATGTGATGCGCCTGAGCGAGGACCACAGCGATCCGGGCGGCAATGGGGGTCCCGCGGGCGAGATGCGCCTCGCACTGCCGGGCATGCGCCGCATCATCCAGCCGAAGACGTCGGGCCAGGCGGAGTACATGAAGCTGATCGCCGACAACGACATCGTGGTCGGGATTGGTCCTGCGGGAACCGGGAAAGACGTATCTCGCGGTGGCGATGGCGGTGGACGCGCTCGCGCGGAAGCGCGTGCGTCGCATCGTCCTCGCGCGTCCCGCCGTCGAAGCAGGCGAGAGCCTCGGCTTTCTTCCGGGCGACATGCAGGCAAAGGTCGACCCGTATCTCCGTCCGCTGTACGACGCGCTCGACGACATGATGCCGGCGGAGCGCGTTCAAAAGGCGCTCGAGTCGCGCACGATCGAGATCGCCCCGCTCGCGTACATGCGTGGCCGCACACTCGCCGACGCGTTCGTGATTCTGGACGAATCGCAGAACGCCACGACGGCGCAGATGAAGATGTTCCTGACGCGCCTCGGAGTGAATTCGAAGGCGGTGATAACGGGCGACAAGACGCAAATCGATCTGCCGGCGCGCGAGCAGTCCGGCCTGATCGAGGTCGAGCGCATTCTGAAGGGAATCGAGGGGATCGGGTTCCATTATCTCAGCGAGGCCGACGTCGTCCGTCACCGTTTGGTGCGGGACATCATCAAGGCGTACGCTCGCGACTCGGGAGTGGAGTAGCGCGCGAATGGACGCGCGCACGCAGCCATCCGGAACGGTGACGGTAGCGCCGGACACGGGACACGAGCGCTTTGCGCTGCATGCGCCGCGAGTCGCGCTCCTGATCGTGGTTGCGCTGCTGACCTACCTGCTGTTTCCGACGAGTGCCGGCGGTGGACTCGCCGATCTTCGAGATCGGCTCTGTCGCGACCCAGAACGTGATCGCGCCATTTGCGTTCAACGTTCGCAAATCGGAATCGGATCTGCGCGAGGAGCGCGATCAGCTCGCGCGATCTGCGAAAGCGATTTTCGTGTATTCGTCCGCGGCCCTGGACTCGTCGCAACAGCAGCTCGCGATGTTGATGCGGTCGATCGGCGCCGCGGCGGATTCCGCGGGCAAGCGCAACGAAGGCGCCGGGGCCGTGCACGCGGCAATGGAGCACGGGCTAGCGCTGACGCCCGCCGAGGGTGCGTACATCGCCCGTCCGGATCACCGTCGCGCCCTGCAGGACGCGGTGCATCGCGCCTTCGCGAAATGGGGACCGGATGGGATCGCGGCGTCGAGCGCGCTCGATGACGTGCAGGGGGAGCTGCTCGTGCGACGAGGGAGCGAGGAACGCAACGTTCTGGCCGACAGCGTGCTCACGCTCGGATCGTTGCTCAACCGTGCGCGGACGTTGCAGCCAGATCCAAATTCGTCCGTGGCCGTGAGTCTCTATTCGAAGCTGATGAGCGGGATGCTTCGTCCGACCATCGTGCCGGATCCGACCGCCACCGAGCGTCGCCGCGAGCAGCTGCGCAATTCGGTGGACGTGAATCGGTACATGGTGCGCGCGGGTGAGAAGATCGTCGGCGAGCACGAGGTGGTGGGACGGGCGGAGTTCGACAAGATGCACGCGATGCACGATGCGATGCAGTCGTCCTTCGGCGGTGATCGCGCCTTTCGTCGCGTGCTCGGCGGCATCGCGTACAATGCGCTCGTCCTCGCGATTTTCGGGATCGCGATTCTCGTGTTCCGTCCGGGACTCTACCGCTCGATGCGGGCGCTCGCGCTCTTCGCCGCGGTGTTTACCCTCGTGCTCGTGGTGGCGGCGATCGGCGCGCGGTGGCAACCGGTGCGTCCGGAGCTCGTACCAGTTGCGATCGCGGCGATCATCTGCAGCATTCTGTTCGACACGCGTATCAGCATGATCGCCGCAATGATTCTTGCGGTGCTCGCGGGTGGGCAGAGCGTGTATCGCGGAACGAACGCGCTCTTCCTGAATCTGGTGGGCGGTGCCGCGGCGGCGCTCAGCATGCGCACGATGCTGCGACGCGAGGAGGGGTACCGTTACGTCATTACGATCGGCGCCGCCTACTGCTTTGCGGCGGTGACGCTCGGCCTCACGCTAGGGTGGACGACACGGCAGATCGGTGCGAGCGCCGGATTCGGTGTGCTCAATGCGTTCGTCTCGGTGGTGCTCGCGATGTTCCTCATGCCGTTGGCGGAGCGACTCACTGGCGTCACATCGGCGCTCACGCTCGTCGAGTGGTCCGATCTCAATCGGCCGCTGTTGCGGCGCCTGAGTCTCGAGGCCCCGGGTACCTACGCGCACACGATCGCCATGGCCAATCTCGTGGAGGCCGCGTGCAACGCGATCGGCGCGAATGGGCTGCTCGGCCGCGTAGGCACGTACTACCATGACATTGGCAAGCTCGCCAAGCCGCAGTATTTCGTCGAGAACCAGGCGCGAGGTCGGAATCCGCACGATCAGCTGAAACCGGGGACGAGCGCGGCGATCATTCGCAATCACATTCAGGAGGGCGTCGACCTCGCCGCCGTGTACCATCTGCCGGCGGCAATCGCGGCCTTCATTCCGGAGCATCACGGCACCGGACACATCACGTACTTCGAGGAAAAGGCGCGATGCGGCAATGAATCTGCGGTGCCGAACGTCGCCGACTACATTTATCCGGGACCGGTGCCGCAGTCCGCCGAGACTGCGATCTGCATGCTCGCGGATGGCGTGGAGGCATCGGTACGCGTGCTGCAGGATCCGACTCCGCAGCGTGTGCGCGAAGTGATCGATCACATCGTGAAGCAGCGCATCGATCAGGGGCAGCTGAGCGAGGCGCCGCTCACCCTGCGCGACCTCGAGGTGATCAAGGGTGAGTTCTCTCGCGTCTTCGCAAGCATGAATCACGCGCGCATTGATTACCCGACCGCGAGCGGCGGCGTGACCTCGGAATTCGCGTCGGTATGAGCGTGAGCATTCTACGTGAATGCGCGGAAGGTGCGCGTGGGACTGGCCAACGCGCGCATCGAGTCGATTGCGCGCTCGACGCTCGCCGCCGAGCGCGTGCGCGACGCGATGCTGTCGATCACGTTTCTCGGCAATGCCGCCATGGCGCGCATCAACTCGCGGCACCTCGGGCACAAGGGCGCGACGGATGTGATCTCGTTCGGCTTTGCAGGCACCGGCAAACTGTCCCCGGTCGTGGGCGACATCTACATCGCGCCGGCCGTCGCACGCGCCAACGCGAGGGAGAACGGCGTACCGATTCGCGAGGAGCTCGCGCGACTCGTCGTCCATGGAACGTTGCACGTACTCGGATACGACCACCCTGAAACGGGCCCGCGCACGGGTTCGCCCATGTGGAAGCGGCAGGAACGCCTGCTCACCTCGAGCCCTGGCACGCGCGTGACCCTCGCGTGGTTGGTATCGCTACTCGCGCTCGCGCTCGGAGCGGCGTGCGCGCTGGCGGATGGAGCGCTCCTCACCGCCGGCCGCGACAACCAGAGCCACGAGGGCACGACGCTCCCGCACGGGGACGCGCGCGAGCGCACCCACCGGGCGTTGTCGATTGCGCGGCTGTTCGCCCAGCTCACGGCAGCCGCGTCGTTCGCGATCGCGGCCGAGCTGTGGATGCGCCCGGTGACTACGTCGATAGCGATCGCGGTCGCCGGCGGTGTGCTGATTCTCGTGCTTGGGGAAATCCTGCCGCGCGAGATCGGGGACATGATCGGACTACCCGTCCTCGTTCGCCTGGCGATGTTCATCTCCGTGCTGGAGCTCGTCCTGAATCCGCTCGTGATCATCGGAATCGCGATCGATGGCAAGCTCGCGCGCGTTCTCCCAACGCAGCCCCTGAGCGCCGAGCGCGAGGGGCAGGCATCGCCGCTTCGAGACGTGGTCGCGCACGGACCGCAAACGCCGCGCGAGCAGCGCGCCATCCTGCGGCGCGTTTTCTCGCTCGGCAAGATCGAGGTGCAGGAGGTCATGGTGCCGCGCGTCGACATCATTGGCGTCGAGCGCGCTACTCCATGGTCGGAGGTCGTGGATCGTGTGCGCAGCTCACAGCACGCCCGCCTCCCGGTGTACGATGACACACTCGATCACGTGATCGGCATTCTGTACGCGAAGGACCTGCTCGCCGCCGTGATCACCGATGAGGAGCCCTCGGGCGGATGGGCATCGCTCGTGCGACCGGCGTCGTTCATCCCGGAGAGCAAGGCGATCGACAACCAGCTGCGCGACTTCAAGTCGACGCGCTCGCACATCGCGATCGTCGTCGACGAATACGGCGGCACGGCGGGTCTGCTCACGATCGAGGACATCCTCGAGGAGATCGTCGGCGACATCCGCGACGAGAACGACTGGGAAGAGCCGCCGATTGTGGCCGAAGAGAACAAGCGCTTCTGGGTGTCAGGTCGCGTGACGCTCGACGAGCTCTCCGAGGCGCTTGGCGAGCAATTCGAGGACAAGGACGTCACGACCGTGGGCGGGCTGATCTTCCAACGACTGGGACGAGTGCCGCGCGCGGGCGAAGCGCTCACGATGCGCGGCTTCCGCGTGGTCGTCGAGCGCGTGATTCGGCGTCGCATTGACCGCCTCTATTTTGAGCGCCTCGAGACGGCTGCAGCGGTGAGCGCGCGATGATCTGGATTCTGACGCTCCTACTCCTGCTCACGGCGCTACTCACGGCCGCGGCGACCGCGCTACGCTCGGCCAGCCGCATGTGGCTGCGCGACTGGGTCGAGCAGCAGCTCACCGGCAAGGTCACGGCCGAGGCGTATCTCGAGCGCCTGCACGAGCTGCTGGCGGCATCCGTGAGCGCGGGTGCGCTGGTCGCGATCTGCTCCGGAATCGCGATCGGAGCGCAACCCGATGCAGATCCGCTTGCCACCTTCCTCGCGATCGTGCTCTTCGGACTGGCGGTGCTCTTGCTCGGGCAGCTACTCCCGCGCGCGATCGCTCGGCGATGGTCGTCGACGCTTGTGCCCGTACTCCTTCCGACGCTGCGCGGAACGTCCGCCCTGCTGTCCCCCGTTCAACGTCTTGCGCATTGAGTATCCGCCGCCGCGCTTCGACCCGCGGGCACCGAACCGTCGCGTCGCGAGGGATTCGAGGAGCTTCTGCGAGAGGGAGAGCTCGAGGGCATTGGCGAGCGCCGATGAGATCGACATCATTACCGGCGTCGTCCAGTTCGGCGAGCGGGTGCTGCGCGACGTCATGACGCCGCGCACTGCGGTGTTCGCAGTCGACATTCCGCTTTCCCCACTCGAGATGGCGGCGGTGATCGCGAGCTCGGGGTACAGCCGCGTGCCGGTGTATCGCGACTCGCTCGACGAGATCGTGGGCGTCGTGCACGTGTTCGACGTCTTTCGCGACGGCGGCGAGCGGATGGCGCCGCTCCGGCCCGTGCCGCACGCGCCAGCAACGAAGCGCGTGAGCGAAATGCTGTTCGAGATGCTGCGCGGACAGTTCCACTTCGCGGTGGTCGCGGACGAGTTCGGGGGCACCGCGGGAATCGTGACCCTCGAGGATTTGCTCGAGGAACTCGTCGGCGACATCCACGATGAGCACGACGAACCGGCGGTCGCAGATGTCGGCCCGTCACGACGGGCCGTCGTGATCAACGCATTGATGCCGGCGAGCGAAGTCGCTGCGCGCTTCGATGCCTTTCTTCCCGACTGGATCGAGGATGGATCGCAGCCGCTCGGCGGAATCATTGTGCGCGCCCTCGGTCGCATACCGGTGGTCGGCGAGCGCTTCGTGCTCGGGCCGCTCGAGCTGACGGTGGTTCGCGCTACCGCCACGCGCATCCAGCGGCTCCTCGCGCAGCGTGAGGACACGGCGCTGCCTGTCGCGCTTCGTGCTCCAAAATGAGCGCATCGTGACGGCCGCCACCGCGCCCGCGCATGGGAAGCTGCTGGAGGACTTCGCCGCTCGACGTTCCTCCGCACTCGCGCGCGCGATCAGCATCGTGGAAAATCGGCGACCGGGCGCGGCCCAGCTCCTCGCGGCGCTGCATCCGCTCCTCGGCCGCGCACGGCGCATTGGAATTACGGGCCCACCCGGCGCCGGGAAGAGCACGATCACGACGCGCCTCGCCGAGCTTTACCGGAAGAACGGGTTGACGGTGGGCATCGTGGCCGTCGATCCGACCTCGCCATTCACCGGCGGGGCGCTCCTCGGCGACCGTATTCGCATGGAGTCGGTAGCGCTCGACCATGGAATTTTCATTCGTTCCATGGCCACGCGCGGCGCGCTCGGCGGCCTCGCGGCGGCCACGCGAGATGTGTGCGACGTCCTCGACGCGTACGGCTTCGATCGGCTGCTCGTGGAGACGGTGGGGGTTGGTCAAAGCGAGCTCGATGTGGCGCGTACCGCGGACACGAGCGTGCTCGTCATCGTACCCGAGTCGGGCGATTCGATTCAGACGCTCAAGGCAGGGCTCATGGAAGCCGCGGATCTGTTCGTCGTGAACAAGGCGGACAGGCCGGGCGCCGATCGCATGCGTCACGAAATGAAGTTGATGCTCGGCCTTCGCATGGGACAGCTCGCACGCAACGAGCCGGCGCATCACGGCGTGGATCTCGCACACGTGAGCCGGAAGGCTCGCGAAGAGCGGGCGAACGCGGCCTCGCCGACGGCGCCGACATGGGTGCCGCCCGTCCTCGCGACGAGCGCCCAGCGTGGTGAAGGGATCGACGAGCTCGCGACGGCGCTCGATGCGCACTTTGATTATCTTGAAAAGAGCGGAACACTGTTGTCGCGACGTCGCGCGCGACTGCGCGATCGGGTTGTGGAAGGCGTTGATCGCGCATTGCACGATCGCATCTGGAACGACCGATCACTGACAGCGAAGCTCGAAGCGATGCTGCCGGATGTCGAGAATGGACGTACGACGCCGCTAGCTGCCTCCGATGCGCTCGTCGCGCAGGTCGCAGCGCTTCTCTCGCATTCCCGTTCAACGAACAGTGAGAGTGAGGTAGCATGACGACGCTCAATCCCCGGATCGACGCACAGCGCTCGCAGGAAGAGGAGCTGGCTCGGCTGCGCACCGAAGTCGCCGAATGGCGCGCACGGTTCGCCGCGAGCAGCACGCGCGATCTGGCGTTCGTGAATTCCGGCGGCGAAGTCCCCGCGTTGTTCACCCAGCTCGACACGGCCAATGACACCGGACACGTCGCTGCCGGGCGCATTCCCGTATACGCGCGGGATTCACCCCACGGGCTATCGCGGCCGCCTGTGGACGATGCGCCAGTTCGCCGGATTCGGGAGCGCGCACGACACGAACGCGCGCTACAAGTTCCTGCTCGAGCACGGGCAGACGGGGCTCTCGGTTGCCTTCGATTTCCCCACGCTGATGGGCTACGACTCCGATCACCCGCGTTCGGAAGGCGAGGTCGGAAAATGCGGCGTCGCGATCTCGAGCCTCGCCGACATGGAGACGCTCTTCGACGGAATTCCGCTCGACAAGGTTTCCACGTCGATGACGATCAACGGCCCCGCGATCATCCTCTACTGCTTCTACATTGCGGCAGCGGAGAAGCAGGGCGTGGATGCATTGAAGCTTCAGGGAACGATCCAGAACGACATCCTGAAGGAGTACATGGCCCAGCATGCGTGGGTCTATCCGATCGAGCCGGCGCTGCGACTGATCGTCGACGGTTTCGAGTGGAGCGCCGTGCATGCGCCGCGCTGGAATACGATCTCCATTTCGGGCTACCACATTCGCGAGGCGGGTTCCACGGCGGCGCAGGAGCTCGCGTTCACCCTCGCCGATGGCTTCACCTACGTCGAGCGCGGCGTCGCGCGAGGGTTGAAGGTCGACGACTTCGCGCCGCGCCTGTCGTTCTTCTGGGACATCCACAACGACTTCTTCGAGGAGATCGCGAAGCTTCGCGCAGCGCGCCGCATCTGGGCGCGACATATGCGCGACCGCTTCGGCGCGAAGGACCCGCGCTCCTGGGCCATGCGCTTTCATTCGCAGACTGCCGGCGTGACACTCACCGCCGCCCAGCCCATGAACAACGTCGTGCGCGTCGCGTACCAGGCGATGGCCGCCGCCCTCGGCGGAACGCAGTCGCTGCACACCAACTCGATGGACGAAACGCTGGCGCTCCCGACAGAGCACTCGGTGCAGGTTGCGCTGCGCACGCAGCAGATTCTCGCCTTCGAGAGCGGCGTGCCGAACGTCATTGATCCGCTCGGTGGCTCGTACTACGTCGAGGCGCTCACGGACAAGCTCGAGAGCGAGGCGGAGTCCCTGTTCGAGGAGATCGATCGCGCCGGCGGAGTCGTGCGGGCGCTCGAGACAGGCTGGTTTCAGCGGCGCATTGCCGAGTCCGCAGCGCGGCAGCAGTGGGAGATCGAGCAGCACCGGCGGATCATTGTCGGCGTCAACGACTTCATTGTCGAGAATGATGAGCTGACGATCCAGCTGCTCAAGATCGGCGACACGGAGCGCGAGCAGCGCACGCGGCTCGCCAAGCTCCGCGCGACGCGCGACAATGCCCTCGTCGCGCGGAGGCTGGACGGCCTCAAGGCGGCTGCGCGCACCACCGAGAATCTCGTTCCGCACATCCTCGACTGCGCGCGCGCGTATGCGACGCTCTACGAGATTCGCGCGGCGATGGAAGAGGTCTTTGGCGCATACCGGGAACCGGTCTTCTTTTGACCGTTCGGAAAAAGCATCCGAAGGAGTGGTGGGAGTCGTACTTCGACGCGCAGTACATGCTCGAGTACGAGCCAATCTTTTCTCCCGCGCGCGATCGCGCCGATGTCGCTCGACTGATCGAGCTTGCTCGGGCTTCCAGCAGGCGAGCGGCTGCTCGACGTTCCGTGTGGGCAGGGCCGGCACGCGCATCTGCTCGCCGAGGCTGGATTCGAGGTGACGGGGCTCGACTACTCGAAGCACCTGCTCGACATCGCGCGCGAACGCGGCACCGCCCCCAACCTGCGCTACGTGCGCGGCGACATGCGCGCGCTTCCCGCGAAGTGGACCGGTCGTTTCGCCGCGGTGCTCAACCTCTTCACGAGCTTTGGCTTCTTCCTCGATCCCGCGGATGATGTGCGAGTGGTGCAGGAGTTCGCGCGCGTGCTGCGACCCGGCGGCATGTTGATCTGGCACGGCGGGAGCCGCGATGGCGTGATGGCGCGGTTCCTCTCGCGCGACTGGTGGAAATCGGCGGACGGCACGATGGTCGCGCACGAGCGCACCTTCGACCCGCTCTCCGGAATCCTGACGATCCGCTCGCACTGGAGCGGCAAGCGCGCCAGCGGCGAGCGCGAGCATCGCATTCGCCTCTACACGGCCTCCCGACTGGCCGAGATTTGCCAGCAGGCGGGGCTCATCGTGGAGGAAGCATTCGACGGGTGGTCGCGAGCGCCGCTGTCGCGCCGCGCGTCGCGAGATGCTTCTCGTCGCGCGCAAGAGCGAGTTGGCGGGTTAGCGCCCAGACGATAACTTGACGTGATGCGTCCAATTCGCGTGCTGATCGCCAAGCCAGGCCTCGACGGACACGATCGAGGCGCCAAGGTCGTCGCCGCCGCACTGCGCGATGCCGGCATGGAGGTCATCTACACCGGCCTGCATCAGACGCCCGAGATGATCGCGACGGCCGCGATCCAGGAAGATGTCGACGTCATTGGGCTGTCGATCCTCAGCGGCGCGCACATGACTCTTTTTCCCCGCGTGCTGGCCCTCGTGCGCGATCAGGGACGAGACGACATCCTGATTACCGGCGGCGGTATTCTTCCGGCGGAGGACATCGAGGCGCTCCAGACGCAGGGAATCGGCCGCCTCTTCGGGCCCGGCACAGCCACCACCGATTTGATCACGTACATTCGCGAGTGGTTCGCCGAGCGCCAGCAGCAGGAGGCGTGATGTCACGGCTCGGCCAACTCTCCGGCGAGCTGCGCGAGCTGGAGGCGCGGCTTCGCGAGGGCGGCGGGATCGCGAAGACGGATCGCCAGCACGCGCAGGGCAAGCTCACCGCGCGCGAGCGCATCACGCTCCTGAGCGACGCGGACTCGCGCTTCCTCGAGATCGGCCTGCTCCTCGCCTACGACAAGTACGATGGCCAGGCGCCGGCGGCCGGCGTGGTCACCGGACTCGCGATCGTGCGCGGACGCGAGATCGTCGTCGTCGCGAACGACGCGACGGTGAAGGCGGGTTCGTGGTGGCCCGAGACCATCCAGAAGATTCTGCGCGCGCAGGAGATCGCGATGCGCTGCCGCATCCCGATCGTCTACCTGGTCGATTCGTCGGGGGTGAATCTCCCGTATCAGGGCGGCGTCTTCCCGGGACAGTATGGGGCGAGTCGCATCTTCTACTACAACTCGATCATGCGCCGCTACCTGCGCATCCCGCAGTTCTCCGCCGTGATGGGCCCATGCATTGCGGGCGGCGCGTACCTGCCCGCGCTCTCGGATGTGATCCTCATGGTCGAGAGCACGTCCTTCATGGGACTGGGTGGCCCGAATCTCGTGAAGGGTGCCACGGGGCAGGTGATCGACTCCGAATCGCTCGGCGGCGCGAGCACCCACACGGAGATATCCGGCGTCGCGCACTACAAGGTGGCTGATGACCAGGCGTGCATCGCGAAGCTGCGCGAGCTGATCGACCGCCTGCCCATCGCGCCGGGCTCGCCCGATCCGGCGCGAACGAAACGCTTCGTGTCCAACGCACATCGATTGGCCGAATCACTGCAGAACATTCTCCCTGCGGACCACAGGATGTCCTACGACATGCACGCGCTCCTCCGTGCGATCGTCGACGACGGCCGCCTCGACGAGATGCAGGAAGGGCTCGCGCGCGAGATGATCTGCGGCGATGCGACCATTGACGGCATTCCGGTGGGGATCATCGCGAACCAGCGCGGGCTCGTGAAGGGACGCCCGGGCGAGCGGCCGCGCTTCGGTGGCATCATCTACGCAGAGAGCGCGGAGAAGGTCGCCTACTTCATCGACCGCTGCGATCGTCAGGGCATACCGCTGATCTTCGTGCAGGATGTGTCGGGATTCATGGTCGGGCCTGAAGCCGAGCACGAGGGGATCATTCGCGCGGGCGCGCGCTTCGTCGAGGCTATGGCCACCGCGATCGTCCCCAAGATCACGCTCACCGTGAATCACGCATCCGGCGCGGGCTACTACGCGATGGCGGGGCAGGGATTCGATCCCGACTTCGTCTTCAGCTGGCCGACGGGGCGCATGGGCGTGATGGAGGGAGAGGCCGCGGTGCAGGCAGTACACGGACCATCGCTCCAGGCGAGTCGCGGCGGTGCGCTTCCGCCGGACGTGCAGCAAGCCGTGGGCGAGATGCGCGCCGACTACGACCAGCAGCTCGACGCGCGCTTCGCCGGCGCTCGCGGATTCATTGACGCGATCGTGTATCCGGAAGAGACGCGCGAGGTGCTGGCCTTCGCGCTTCGCGCCGCGTTGCACAACCGAGGTCCCCACCTCGGCGCGTTCAGCCTCCCGGCGCAGCTGAGCGTGAACGCGTGAGTCGCGTCGTCCGCATCGCCGCTGGACAAGGGTTCTGGGGTGATTGGCTCGAAGCCCCTCGCCGGCAGGTCGAGGGCGGGCCGATCGACTATCTCATGCTCGACTATCTGGCCGAAGTGACGATGTCGATCCTGCAGAAGCAGATGCAGCGCGATCCGCTGGCCGGATATGCGCGCGACTTCATCACGCAAATGGAGGGCGTGCTCCCGGCAGTGCTCGACCGCGGCGTGCGCGTAGTCGCGAACGCGGGCGGCGTGAATCCGCGCGGGTGCGCCGATGCCCTGCTCGAGATGGCGCGCGGCACGTCGCACCATGAAAAGCTCCGCGTCGGTGTCGTCACGGGCGACGACCTGCTCCCGCGCATCGACGAGCTCATCGCCGCCGGCCACGAGATGGCGCACATGGAGACCGGCGCTCCACTCGCATCGGTGCGCGAACGCGTGTTGTCCGCCAACGCGTACGTGGGCGCGCCGCCGATCATTGAGGCGCTCGCGCGCGGCGCGAATGTCGTCGTCACTGGCCGCTGCACCGACACGGCTCTGATCCTCGCGCCGCTGATGCTATGAGTTTGGGTGGCCCGCCAATGACTGGAACCGATTGGCGTCGGGGATCGTCGCGGGACACATTGTGGAGTGCGGCGCGCAGTCGACCGGCGGAAATTGCGCGTACGACTGGAGCACCATCCCGGACCTCGAGAACATTGGCTTCCCGATCGTCGAGGTGGAGGAGGATGGTTCGTTCGTGGTCACGAAGCACCCGGGCACCGGCGGTCGCGTCGATGTGCACGGCGTGACGGAGCAACTCGTGTACGAGATGGGCGATCCGAAGCAGTACTTCACACCCGACGTGATCGCGGACTTCACGACCATCAAGATCGCGGCCGACGGAAAGGATCGCGTGCGCGTATTCGGCGTCCACGGCACGCCGCCAACGGATATGCTCAAGGTCTCGATCGCCTATCGCGACGGCTACAAGGCGGTCGGAACGCTCGTCTACGCGTGGCCCGACGCGCTCGCGAAAGCGAAGGAGGCGGACCGCATCATCCGCGCGCGACTCGAGAGGCTCGGGCTCACCTTTGATCTCATCTACACCGAGTTCGTCGGCGCGACCGCAACGCACGGACCGCTCGCGGCGATTCCCGACGAGCTGCCCGAAGTGCAGCTTCGCATCGGTGTGCGCGGCAACGATCGCAAGGCCATCGAACGCTTCACGCGCGAGATCGCGCCCCTCGTGCTCACGGGACCACCAGGCGTCACGGGCTATGCGGGTGGCCGGCCCAAGGTCGAGGAGGTCGTGGCATACTGGCCGGCGCTCGTCGACAAGCGGGTCGTCACCACGAACGTGAGCATCCTCACCACATGAAAATCCGGCTGCTCGACATCGCGCACGCGCGCTCGGGCGACAAGGGCGACACCGCCAACGTCGGCGTGATCGCGCTGCGCGACGAGTGGTATCCGATTCTCGTGCGCTACGTGACGCGCGAGCGCGTGGCCGAGCATTTCCGGGATGTGATCAAGGGCTCGGTCGAGCGCTTCGAACTGCCCAACCTCCACGCCCTCAACTTCCTCTTGCACGGAGCACTCGGCGGCGGCGGCACTGTCACACTGCGCACCGACGCACAGGCGAAGGTGTATTCCTCCGCGACGTTGCGACTGGTGATCGATGTTCCCGACGCGGAAGCGCGCGCCGCGGGTCTACCGGAGTATCGCGCGTGATGCGGATCCGCGTGGAGCGCACGGGTGGAGTCGGCCGCATCACGCTCGCGCGCCCCGAAAAGAAGAACGCGCTCGATCTCGCGGCCGCGCGCGAGTTGCGCGAATCGCTGCGCGAGTTTGCCGCGGACAGCTCCGTGCTCGTCGTACTACTCTCGGCCGACGGCGAGGATTTTTGCGCGGGCGCGGATCTGAGCGCGCTCAACGCATTGCTGGACGCGGATGCGGAAACGCAGTTACTCGACGCCCAGGCGCTCGGCGACGTCTTTCGCGTGATGCGCGAGATGCCGCAGATCGTCGTCGCTGCGGTGCGCGGGCGCGCGCTCGCGGGCGGAGCAGGACTCGCCACCGCCTGCGATCTCGTGATCGCGCACGAGGACGCGCGCTTCGGCTATCCGGAGGTGCGAGTGGGCTTTGTTCCGGCCATGGTGATGGCGATTCTCCGCCGGCTCATTGGGGAGAAGCGCGCCTTCGAGCTGGTCGCCACGGGACGACTGGTGGGAGCGCGCGAAGCATTGGAGCTTGGCCTGGTGAGTCGCATGGCTCCTGCCGCGGATTTCGATGTAACAATCGAGAAACTGGTCGCCGAGCTCGCTGCGACACCGGCTGAGGCGCTCCGAATGACGAAGAGTCTGTTCTACGCGCTCGATGGCACTTCTATGGAGGACGGCATTGGGCTCGCGGCCCGCGTCAACGTGGAGGCGCGATCGACGCAGGCCTTCCGCGACGGGATTCGTCGCTTCGCTCCACGCCCGGAGAAGCCGTGAGAACCATCGACCGGATCAAGATCGCGGTCCTCGCCGTCGCGATCGCCATTTGGGCCTGGGGGGCGAAGAGCAACAACCGGAGGCTAATGTTAGTCGGAATCGGCCTCGTTATTGTCGCGTTCGCTTTGCGGCTGATTCCGGCCTCTCGGGACCGCGATGGCCCGTAGAGGCACCCAATGAGAAAATTATAACAAAATTGCCTGTATCTATTTCTCATTAAGTACGCAACCTTACGATGTTCCCGCTACGTACGCGATCTTACGAAACATATCCGCGACGCGCGACGGAACGCGACAAGGGGGCGGTATGGCTCAGACCAAGCACCGGCGTTCGGCTCCAACGGTAATTCGCCCCGCGGAAAGCGATCGCGACATTCTCGACCAGTACTTCGCGGAGGTCAGTCGATTTCCCCTTCTCACCGCTGAGGGCGAGAAGGTTCTGGCTCGACGAATTCGTGTGGGCGAGCACGAGGCGATGGAAGAACTCGTTCGGCGGAATCTTCGCTTCGTCGTGTCGGTCGCGAAGAAGTATCAGAATCGCGGCATGCCGCTCATCGATCTAATCGGCGAAGGCAACGTCGGGCTGATGACCGCCGCCCGCAAATTCGATCCGGACCAGGGCGTGAAGTTCATCTCGTACGCCGTCTGGTGGATCCGTCAGGCCATTCTCGCCGCGCTCGCGAGACAGGGGCGGACGGTGCGCGTTCCGCTCAATCGCACGGCCGATCTTTCGCGCGTCATCAAGGCGATCGCCATGCTTCGAGAGAAGCTCACGCGCGAACCGACGCGGAGTGAGATCGCGCACGTGACCGGGATCTCCACGGAAATCGTGGGCGCGCTCGCATCGCTGAACGCCTCCGAAGTCCGTCTCGACGCGACGATAGGAAAGGACTCCGATCGCGCCCTGATCGAGCGTTTTTCGGTGGACGAGGGCACGAGCACGGAGGTGCAGATTCTCGATCAGTTCAAGACGCACGAGGTGGAGCGCGCACTCCTGACGCTTCCACCCCGCGATGCGAGAATCCTCCGCCTGTACTTCGGGCTCGAGGAGGATCGCGAGCACACGCTCGACGAGATCGGGAAAATGCTCGGCGTGACGCGCGAGCGCGTACGCCAGCTGCGCGATCGCGCACTCAAACGACTTCGCCACGGGGCGGTCGGAGACGTATTGAGGGATCTCTCGGCCGCTTGAATTGGCGTGGGCATTGGGGGCGACAGGGCGCTAGCTTTCTCCTTAAGATGCCCTCGCGCCCCATCCCCGAGCTCCTTTCACCCGCCGGCTCGCTCGATGCCGCGCGGGCGGCGATCGCCAACGGCGCCGACGCCATCTACCTTGGCGCGGAGCGTTTCAACGCGCGCGACGACGGCGCGCAGCTCACCCTCGAGGAGCTCGACCAGGCGTGCCGTCTCGCGCACTCGCGCGGCGCGCGCGTCTATCTCACGCTGAATACGCTCATCAAGCCGGCGGAGCTCATCGATGCGCTGGGACTACTCGGTGAGTGCATCGATCGGGGCATCGACGCGGTGATCGTGCAGGATCTCGGACTCGTGCGCCTGATCCGCCGCGTGTATCCCACGCTGGAGATACACGGCTCGACCCAGATGACCGTGCACGACAGCGCCGGAGCCGCGGTGCTCGAGCAGCTTGGCGTGCAGCGCGTGGTGCTCGCGCGCGAGAACACCCTCGACGACATTCGCACCATCCGCGCGGCGGTCCCTGGGCTTTCGCTCGAGTCGTTCGTGCATGGGGCGCTTTGCATCTCGTACTCCGGCCAGTGCTACATGTCCGGGATGATCTCGGAGCGGAGCGCCAACCGGGGCTCGTGCGCGCAGTCGTGCCGCAAGGATTACTCCCTCACAGATAGCGCTACCGGCGAGACGCTCGACACCGGCTTCCTGATCTCCGCCCGCGATCTCGCGGCGCACGAGCACCTCGAGGATCTCACGGAAGCCGGCATCTGTACGATCAAGGTCGAGGGGCGCAAAAAGAAGCCGGAGTACGTCGCGACCGTCACGCGCAGTTATCGTGCGTTTCTCGATCAGGTGGCGAAGGGCGAGCATGTGCAGCCACTCGCGCACGAGGGCGACCTCGTTCAGATCTTCAGTCGCGGCTTCACTGGCGGGATGTACGGCGGCCGCGCCGGGCGCGACTATGTCACGCGCGATCAGCCGGACAATCGCGGCGTGGAGATCGGAGTCGTGACGGCGTGGGCTCGAGGCGGATTGTTCGTCGAGCTGTCCGCACCGCTCGAGACGGGCGATGGCATCGCCCTCGAGCCTCCGCGGGGGGAGGCGGGAACCGTCACCGGGTTCACGATCTCCTCCGTACGCACACTTTCCGCGAGCGGCGGCATCACGCGGCAGGTTGTCGACGCGCGGACGCCCGTTCCCAATGGATGGCGCGTGCTTCGCACGTCGCACGCAGCCCTTCTCGCCCGTGCGCGCGCGAGCTTCGCGTCGCTTGCGGCGCCAGCGCGTGCTCGCAAGACGCGCGTCGATGTACGCGCGTTCGGATCCGCGGGCTCGCCGCTCAAGCTCCTCTTTACCGCCGACGGCGAGCAGGTCGAGGTGCGCACGGAGATCTCGCTGGCTCCCGCGAACAAGCGCGCGCTCGATCAGTCACAGCTCCGCGAACAGCTGGGACGCATGGGCGAGACGCCATTCGCCCTCGGCGCGGTGGACGATCGTGCACTCGCCAACGGCCTGTTCATCCCGGTCAGCGAGATAAACGGATTGCGGCAGCGCGCGATCGAGCAGCTCATGATTCGGCGCGATTGGGCGATCCAGGCGTCGCGCGCGGAGCGTGCGGCGAGCATCGAGTCGGCTGTCCAGGCCGACGACGCGGCGCAACGTCTTCTCCCGCGGGCCGTCATCGCGGGCGAAGATGCGCGGCCATTCGTCCTCGCGGCGGACGTCTGCCGAATCGAAGATGCGTACGCGGCGGCCGACGCCGGTGCCACGGAGATCGCGTTCGATCCCTTTCTCCGTCACCCGCTGCCGCCGGTCACGCGAGTCGCGGCTCTCGTGCGCGCGATGACTGCGCGCGGTATCGCCTTCCGCTTGCGGACGCCGACCATCGTGCGCCCCGAGGAGCGTCGCCATCTCGACAAGTGGCTTGCCCTCGGCACGCCGATTCTCACCGGGCACCTCGGGCTCCTCGCCGAGCTCGCGCGCGAGGGGAGGGATGTGGTCGGCGACTACTCGCTGAACTGCTTCAATCAGCACACCGCGGACGAGCTCTTCGCACTCGGCGCTATGCGCCTGGTACTCTCGGTGGAGCTCACGAGCGATGAGATCGCAGACGTCACTCGCCCGCGGCACGGTGTTGGATTCGACACGCTCGTCTACGGTCGCCCGGAAGGGATGACGATCGAGCACTGCGTACTCTCGGCCGCCTTCGACCGCGAGCCGGGTAGCTGCCGTGATCTATGCGTGCGCGATCATCCGCTCGTACAGATCACGGATCCCGCGGGCTACACCTTTGCTGTCGCGACGGATTCGGCGTGTCGCAACCGGCTCCTGCATTCGCGTCCGATCGAAGCGTCGGAGTTCTTGCCGCGCCTCTGGTCGACCGGAATTCGTGCGTATCGAATGTTGTTCAACGTGCCCGGCGACCCGGTGGCAGAAATCACTGCACGCTACCGGGAGGCGCTCGATGCGCTTGCGGAGCGGCGTACGCCGAACGTCGCTGCGGTGCGGGAGCTCGTTGGCTCATCTTTCACGCGCGGACATTTCGCGCGCGCCGTTTGACGCTTCGCTGCGCGGCTGATCGATGACCATCTCCAGGTCTCCAGCGCGCACGATTCGACGATGACGGCAGCCCACACCATTGAGGATGCCCGCGAGATCCTTCGCTCGCGTTTCGGGTACCCGGCGTTTCGCCCCGGTCAGGAGCGCGCGGTGGAAGCCGTGCTCGCAAGGTCGCGACACGCTCGTCATTCTCCCCACGGGCGGCGGCAAGTCGCTCTGCTTTCAGGTGCCGGCGCTGATGCTGCCGGGCTCACAGTCGTGATCTCGCCGCTCATCTCGCTGATGAAGGATCAGGTGGATGCGCTCACCGCGCGCAACCTTCCGGCGACGTTCATCAACTCGTCGCTCTCGGGGGCCGAGGTATCGAGCAGGCTCGCGAGGGCGGAGCGTGGACGAGGTGAAGCTGTTGTACGTCGCGCCGGAGCGCTTCGATGCGGGCACCACCGCGGAGCGCCTGCGAGCGATCGGGGTGTCGCTGCTGGCGGTGGACGAGGCACACTGCATCAGCGAGTGGGGTCACGACTTCCGCCCGAGCTACCTGCGCATTCGATCGGTGCGCGAGCGGCTCGGGCTTCCGCCCACGATTGCGCTCACCGCCACCGCCACCGGCGATGTCCGCACGGACATCATCCGGCAGCTGCAACTCGACCGCCCGGAAACGATCGTCACCGGATTCGATCGCAAGAATCTGTCGTACTCAGTGGTGCGGACGCGCACCGAGGCGGACAAGGACGCCGCCCTGATCGCGGCGCTGCAGTCGCAGCCCGGCCTCGCCGTCATCTACGCGTCCACGCGCAAGGCTGTCGAGCGCATTACGCAAGTGCTCGAGCGCGCGCGCATCCCCGCGGTCGCCTACCACGCGGGGCTCGACGACGACCATCGCCGCGACGTCCAGGACTCTTTCATGCGCGACGATGTGCGCGCGATCGTCGCCACGAACGCCTTCGGCATGGGAATCGACAAGCCCAACGTGCGGCTCGTCATCCATCACGCGATGCCGGGCACGCTCGAGGCGTACTATCAGGAGGCGGGGCGCGCGGGACGCGACGGACTTCCGTCTGTGTGCGTTCTGTTACACGCCTTTTCAGATCGCTTCACCCACGAGTTCTTTATCAAAACCGCGCATCCGGACCGTGCGCTCGTGGAACGGGTATATAATGAGGTCGTTCGCGCCGCCGATGGAAACGGACTCGCGAAGATCACGTCTGCCGACATCTCGTCGGCGGCACGCGGACAGCTGAAAGAACGTGAGGTGGAGTCGGCGCTGCGCATCCTCGTGCAGTCGGGCTCCGTGGTCAACGAGCTCGCGAGTACCACGCAGGTCTTCGTTCGTCTTCTTGCGACGCCGCTCCGCATCAAGGCGGAGCTCGGGGAAGGATTCGAGGCGGAACGCGAGCTTCTGCGCGCCATCTGGCGCGTAGGCGGTGCGACGTGCTACGACGGTATCACCATGGACCCGAACGGTCTCGCGCCGGGGTTGGGAGGAGCGATGGGAATCACCACCCTGCTGGAGGCACTTCAGGACCGGCAGTTCGTCGTTTGGGAGCGCAGTGGCGGCGGTGTCCGGGTGCCGGATGTGCGCCGCCCGTTCTCCGCGCTTCGCATCAATTGGGATCAGCTGGATCGCCGGCGCGCGGGAGACATGGGAAAGCTCGATGCGATGCAGAAGTACTCGTATACCACCGCGTGCCGGCGCGGCTTTCTGCTGCGCTACTTCGGCGATCCCGCGGCGAGCAGCTCGTGTACCGGTTGCGACATTTGCCTCGGCACGCACGAGCAGGGGGCACCCGCCGCGAGTCGCGAGTCGCCCCGCAAGCGGCGTGGCGTGTCAGTCAGAACATCCACTGCACCCTCGCGCTCAGGGCGGCGCGAGCCGCTGATCGATGAGGTGGACGCGGCGGATGCGCAGCCGGCGCTCGTGGCCGCGCTCCGCGAGCTGCGCACCTCGCTCGCTCGCGCCGCGAAAGTGCCCGCGTACGTGATTTTCCCCGACCGCACACTCGTCGAAATGGCGGTTCGGCGTCCAGTATCGCTCGATGCGCTGAGCGGTGTGCGCGGCGTGGGACCGACGAAGCTCGAACGCTACGGCGAGAAGATTCTCGCCGTGATCCGCGAATCAGACGACACAGAGGCAGCATGACGTCCTGCAATCTTCCCTACTTCGCGAAAGAGCACGAGGAGATGCGCACGAAGGTGCGCGAGTTCGCTCGCGAGGTCGTCGCCCCTGTGGCGCGCGGCCACGATGCCAACGCGACGTTCCCCTGGGCTACCGTCAAGCAGATGGCCGACCTCGGCCTGCTCGGCATCCCGTGGCCCGCCGCGCTCGGCGGTTCGGGGCGCGACCTGATGTCGTTCATCATCGCGATCCACGAGCTCGCGAAAGTCGACGCGTCGCACTCGATCACCATTTCGGCGCATACGACGCTCGGCACATCGCCGATCATGAACTTCGGCACCGATGCGCAGCGCGAGAAGTTTGTCCCACCGCTCGCATCGGGACGGGTGCTCGGCGGCTTCGGTCTCACCGAGGAAAGCGCGGGGAGCGACGCGGGCGGAACGCGCACGACCGCGGTGCGGAGGGGCGGCTTCTACGTCCTCAACGGATCCAAGCGATTCATCACGCACGCGGGGATCGGCGAAGTGTTCGTCGTCACCGCCGTGACCAATCCCGGTGCGGGAAGCAAGGGAATCAGTTCCTTCATTCTGACGAAGGAAAACAGCGACCTGAAGGCGGCCGCCGAGTTCGGGATCGGTCACGATGGATCGCTCGCGCCGATGGCGGGATTCAGGGCGGGCAAGAAGGAGGACAAGCTGGGATGGCGCGCCTCCGACACGCGCGAGCTCCTCTTTCAGGATGTCGAAGTTCCGGCGGAGAATCTGCTGGGCGGGGAGGGCAACGGCTTCACGAACTTCATGCGCACGCTCGATTCGGGGCGCATCGGGATCGCGGCGCTTTCGCTCGGCATCGCGGAGGGCGCGTTCGAGCAGTCGCGGGCAGTTCGCGTGCACGCGCCGCCAGTTCGGCCAGCCCATCGCCGTCTTCCAGGGCGTGCAGTTCCAGCTATCCGACATGGCGACAGAAATCGCCGCCGGCACGCACCTCGTGTATCACGCCGCGTGGCTCGCGCAGAACAAGCGGCCATTCGCGAAGGAAGCCGCGATGGCGAAGCTGTTCTGTTCCGAGCTTGCCATGCGGGCAACCACCGCGGCGGTTCAGATCCACGGCGCGCGCGGCTACACCACCGAATATCCGGTGGAGCGCATGATGCGCGACGCGAAAATCTGCGAGATCGGCGAGGGGACGTCGGAGATTCAACGCATCGTCATCGCGCGGCACATCTACTCGCGGGGGTCGCTGGCGTTCCGGACTAAGTCTGCGCGGAGGCCACTGGAGGACTCGCGTCCGCCAGGCTAACTTCCGACTACAACGATGCTTCTGCGCTTGTGCCTGCCGCGCGACTCGCGGCTGCACGAGTGCCTGCAGTGTTGGCCGGCGAAGCGGTAGTGCTCGCCGCGTCACGCTCACCGAAACACGATGCCAATGTCAGATCGTCCGCTCTTCCGATTTCTTCGCAACGTTGCGTCGACGGTGCGCGCCCTGGTGGCGTGTCACGGTCCGATCGCGTCGCTCGCGGCGGGAGCAGCGTGGATGATCGTGCTGGGTGCGGGAGTCTCCCCGGGAGGAGCCCCATCGCTGGCCGACACGGGATCATTGCCTCGGGTGCTGTCCTTCCACATTTCTCCAAACGTCAGCGTGCCGGTCGCGGAGTCGCCGCCCGGCATGCTCGCCGTCCAACTGCATGAAGCGAGAGATCCTGATCAACGCGGCTCAACGCGAGACGCGCGTAGCAATTCTGGAGGATGACCAGCTCGTCGAACTGATGATCGACCGCCCCGACAATCGACGCATGGTCGGGGATATCTATCTGGGAAAGGTCGAAGCGGTACTACCGGGAATTCAGGCCGCCTTCGTTCAGATCGGCACGGAAAAGAGCGCGTTTCTTCACGCCTCCGATCTCGTGTTCGACGAAGGAGATGATGACGAGGATGAAGACGAGGAGTCCGATGATGAGGAGGAGCCGGACGCCTCGCCGCGCGGTCGTCGCGCGAAGGCCCCGCCCATCCAGGACGTTCTGAAGCGCGGCCAGGACATCATCGTCCAGGTGTCCAAAGAGCCCATCTCGACCAAGGGTCCGCGCGTGACTGCTCAGGTCTCGCTCGCCGGGCGTTTCGTGGTCTTCATGCCGTTCGCGTCACGCGTCGGCGTCAGCCGCAAAATCGGCGAGCGCGCCGAGCGACAGCGGCTGCGCGAGCAGGTGCAGGCGGTGCTGCCGCCCGATTCGGGAGGCGTGATCGTTCGCACCGTCGGCGAGGACGTCACCCAGGACACGTTCAAGCGCGAGATCTCCACGCTCATCCAGCAGTGGAAGAAGATCAAGCGGAAGTCGCACTTTCAGCACGCGCCCGCACTCGTCCATCGCGAGACCAGCCTCACGCGTGGCCTCATCCGCGATCTGTTCAGCACGAAGATCGATGGGCTGCAGGTGGACTCGAAGCAGGTCTACAACGAGATCGTCGAGTATCTCAAGGGGATCGCGCCCGAGCTCACCGAACGCGTGACACTGTACGAAGACTCGATGCCGATTTTCGACAAGGCCGGCATCGAGCCGGAAATCCGCGACCTCTTCAAGCGCCGCTGCGACCTGCCGTCGGGAGGATATCTGATCATCGAGCAGACGGAGGCGCTCGTCTCGGTCGATGTGAACTCGGGGCGCTACACGGGGAAGAAGGATCCCGAGAAGACGATCTTCAAGACGAACACGGAGGCCGCGAGAGAGCTGGCCCGCCAGCTTCGTTTGCGTGACATTGGCGGCATCATCGTCTGCGACTTCATCGACATGGAGACGAAGGCGAATCGCGACAAGGTGCTGCAGGAGCTGCGCACGCATCTCTCGCGCGACCGCGCGCGAACGAAGGCGTTCGCGGTCAGTGAGCTCGGCCTGATCGAGATGACACGCCAGCGCGTCCGCGCGAGCCACTACCAGAACATGACCGAGTTCTGCCCGTCTGCGCGGGTACCGGTCGCGTGTTCACGCCCGAGAGCACGATGCGCAGATTCGAGCGTTCAGTGCGGCGCATGGCCTCCGATGGCAAGAAGGACAGTCTGATCGTGAAGGTGCATCCGGAGGTCGCGCTGTACGTGCTCGAGCACGAGCACGACATGATCCACAAGCTGGAGAAGTCGGTCGGCTTTTCGCTCGATGTGCGCGACGATCCGCTGCTCAAGCCGGACGAGTTCAAGCTCGTGGTGAAGGGCGCCGAGCGCGACGTAACGCAGCAGTACGCGATGGCCTGATGCCCGCGCGGGGGCGACGGCGACTACTCTGAATGACGCCGGATGCATGCGCTGCCACCCCCGCCGGAATTCAGATGCCGATTCAAAGTTATCGCGATCTCATCGTCTGGCAGCGGGCGATGGATCTGCTCACGGAGTGTTACCGCGTCGCGCGGCTGCTCCCGCCGAGTGACACGTACGCGCTGGGCGCGCACCTCGAGCGCGCGGCGGTGGCCGTGGCGGCGCACATTGCCGGCGGCCACGCGCGCGAGCGGAGCGAGTTCCTCGACTCGTTGACCTCGGCCACCGCGCTCCTTCGCGAGGTCGAGACCGTGCTCCTGGCCGCCACGCGGGTGTGCCTGTTGTCGGCCGATCAGATCCAGACGGCCATGCAACTGGGCGACGAGGTTGGCCGCATGCTCACGGCGCTCAGGCGGAGCCTGGGCGCGCCGCATCTGCAGCCCGGCGTCGCGGTGCCCACTTTGGTTGACAGCCCGCTCCGCTCCCCTTAAGTTATTCAGTCTGTACCAGTTACCCTGACCTTCAGCGTCGCCCTTACATGTCCTACGCCATCATTCGCACCGCCGGCTTTCAGTTCCGAGCCGAGCCGGGAAAAACCCTTCGAATCCCATCACTCTGATGCCGAAGTCGGCACCACGGTGACGTTCGAGGAAGTGCTCCTTGGTTCCGACGGGACCAACGTGCATGCCGGCGTCCCGCTGCTTGCCGGCGCGAAGGTGACCGGCGAAGTCGTGCGTCATGGCAAGGGCGACAAGATCGTCGTCTTCAAGATGAAGCGCCGCAAGAACTACGCGAAGAAGCAGGGGCATCGCCAGGGCTTCACGGAAGTGAAGATCAACGACATTTCGCTCGGCTGAGGTCTTTTTCTCATGGCTCACAAGAAAGGGGTCGGCTCCACCCGCAACGGCCGCGACAGCAACGCGCAGTATCGCGGCGTCAAGAAGTTCGGCGGCGAGCAGGTACGCGCCGGACACATTATCATCCGCCAGTGCGGCACCCAGTTCCATCCGGGGCGCAACGTCGGACTAGGCTCCGACTACACCATCTATTCGCTGATCGAGGGTGTGGTGAAGTTCGAGCACAAGAGCAAGGCGCGCTACAAGGTGAGCGTCTATCCGGCGCCGAGCGAGAACTCGCCCGCCGCGTAGCACCGACCGCCTCGCGCGCTTGCAGCGTCCGCGACAAAGCCCCACTCCGATTCGTCGGAGCGGGGCTTTTGGTATCGCACCGCCAAGCGCAATGAGATGAAAAACGGCCGGCGCGAATCGATCGCGCCGGCCAAATTAGTCTGAATTCAAGGGAATTCTCAGGGCGTGCCGTACTTCGGCGGAGCGTCCTGTACCGCTTCGCCAGCATGTCCTGCCGCGACGGCGAGTCGAGCTTCTTGCCGCGAATGAACACCTGCTCCGCGCGCGACGCGAAGTCGAGCGGATCGCCACTCCAGATTACGACGTTCCCCTCGGTTCCGGCCTTGAGCGAGCCAAGCTTGTCCGACACGCCGTATATCTCCGCCGGCGCGAGCGTGATCGCACGCAGCGCGTCATCCCACGACATGCCGTACGCCACCGCGTTCCCGGCCTCGAAGCGAATGTTGCGGACGTTGAACACGTCCTCATCACCGCCGCCTGCGTTTCCGATGATCCCCACCTGCACGCCGGCCTTCCGCAGCATCGCGGCGTTCTCCTGCCGCGATCCCAGCGTCGAGAAGCTACCGGGAATGTTGTTCATCGCGCCAGTGAGCACCGGCACCTTCGCCGCCGCGATCTTGTCCGCCAGCATCCACGCCTCGGCGGCGCCCGCAATCACGACCTTGAGGTTGTAGTCCTTCGCGATGTTGAGCGCCGCCTGAATCTCGCTCGCCTTGTCGGCGTTGATGGTCAGCACCTCTCGGCCTTCGACCACCGGAATCATCGCCTCGAGATCGCGGCGTGTGGCGACGAACGGACGCGTCTGCGCGCGCTCGAAGTCGGCCTTCCGACGCGTGTACGACTTCGTGTCCTCGATGAGATCGCGGAGCCGGCCCAACAGCTCGCCCGCGGCCCCGACCTTTGCGCCGTCGTCGTCCTCGATCTGCGTGACCATGGTCGCCGGCGCCTTCACCAGCACGTCGCTCAGCTCGAGCGCGCCATTCATGTCGACGAGCGCCGACTGCCCCGACACGAGTCCTCCCGACGGATTGATCATGAGAGTCGTGACGCCACCTTCCCGCGCGGGCGCGATCATCACCGACTGCGTATTGAAGCCCAGCCACACCGAGAATCCCGCCGCAATGCCGTCGTGACCCTTCGCGGTCACCTCGCGCGGCCCTCCGCTGAAACCGACATCGCCGAGCCCGACGCTCGTGCTCGAGTTGACCAATCCCGGCGTCACCCACTTGCCGGTCGCATCGATCCTCTCGGCGTCGCCCGGAATCGAGATGCCCTTTCCGACCGCCGCGATCTTGCCATTGCGAATGAGCACGGTGCCGCCCTCGATCGGCGGTGCGTTCACCGGAAAGACCTTGCCGCCAGTGATGGCGATCGTCTGCGCGCTGGCCGAAGCCGAGATTGCGCAGGTCGCGAGAGCCAGGAGGAGCGCGCTCCGATTCATTGACCGCTTCACTTGACACCTCCAATCTGCGGAACGAATCCAAGATCGAAATCGGTTCTCCACTGGCCGGAGACATCGTCGCGATCGTAGAGCATCGCCCCGTCCACCCACACCTTTTCGGCGCGCGTGTACACGCTGAACGGATCGCCGGACCACAGCACCACGTCCGCGTCCTTCCCGGGCTCGAGCGAACCGATCTTCGAATCGAGATCGAGCGCCCATGCCGGATTGATCGTGAGCCACTTGATCGCCTGATCCTCCGATATGTCGATGCCGAGCTCCTTGCCGGCCTCGATTCCCTTGGCGGCTTCCTGATTCAGTCGCTGCGAACCCGACGGATCATCCGAGTGCACGATCGTCCGGACGCCAGCCTGGTTGGTGAGCGCCATGTTGGCGCGAAGGCCGTCGAGCGCTTCCATCTTGAACCCGCCCCAGTCCGCCCAGATCGCCGCGCCAATTCCTTCCTTGGCCAGCAGGTCCGCGATCTTGTACGCCTCGACGCCGTGGTGGAACGCGCGAATCTTGTATCCGAATTCGTGCGCGATGTCGATCATCTGCGCCATCTCGTCCGCGCGATAGCAGTGGTTGTGCACGAGGATGTTGCCGCGCAGCACCTCGGCGAGCGTCTCGAGATTGAGATCGCGCGCCGGCGGATCGCCCTTGTGCTCGGCTGTTCCACTTGTCCCACTTGCGACGATATTGCTCCGCCTCGATCCACGCGGTGCGATACCCGGCGACGTTGCCCATGCGCGTCTGCGGTCCGCCCTTCATGCCATACACACGCTTCGGGTTCTCACCGCACGCCATTTTCAGTCCGTACTTCGCGCCGGGGAACTTCATCCCCTGCACGGTGCGCGAGGGCACCACTTTCAGCACGACGCTTCGACCGCCGAACAGGTTGGCCGAGCCCGGAAGCACCTGCAGCGTGGTGATGCCGCCCGCGAGATTGCGCGGGAACTGCGGATCCTGCGGCCACACCGAATGCTCGGCCCACACGTACGCGGTCACGGGCTTCACCGCTTCGTTGCCGTCGCTGCTCGCCTCGACGCCGGGCGCCGAGTAGACGCCAAGGTGCGAGTGAATGTCGATGAATCCCGGAGTGACGAACTTCCCGCCGCCATCGATCACCACGGCATCCGCCGGTGCGGTTACGCTCGCGCCCACCGACTCGATCTTCCCATCCTTGAGGAGAATCGCCCCGTTCGTGATGCGGGGGCCGGCCGCCGTCAGGATCGTGACATTCTTGATGACGGTCGTCTTCGATGGGAAGGGCTTATACGTGCTCGGGAACGGATCGGCATTGGGGGTCGACAGCGCGCCTCGACCCGCCGTCGTTGTGCTCGAATCCTTGAGATGTGCGCTGTCTCCGGGCGCTGACACCTTCGGCGCGGGAGCCTGACTCCCCTTCGACGGTGTACACGCGAGCACGGAGAGAGCAGCCGCGAATACGACGTAGCGCATTGCTGGACGTGCCTCCGCTGAACGTGAAGATCGATGAACTGTGGAACGTAGAGCGAGCACCAGAGGCACGCCACCCATACGGTCGCGATGAAATGTCAGAGCACTGTGCGCAGAAGGGGGATGAAGTCCGTACACAGTCCATCCACGCCGAATGAGGCCAGCTCAATGGCCTGGGCGGCTTTGTTGACCGTCCATGGAATCACCCGGCCTCCCGCTCCGTGCACCCTCTCCACGAGATCCTCGCTCACGTGCTCGTGGTTCGGCCACACATTGTACGCATCCGCCGCTCGCATCGCTGAAACGGGATCGGCGACCGCGCGATCGAAGAGAATTCCGCCACGAATCTCCGGCGCGAGCGCCCGTGCGCGCCCCACCTGGGCATGATCGAAGCTGTGAACGGCGCAGCGAGCCGGCGCTACGGAGCCGCGAACGACAGTTACTACCTCGCGCTCGATCGCCGCACCCTTCAACTCGATGAAGACGTCCGCTCGCCCCTTGATCACCGCCAGTGCCTCCTCGAGCGTCGAGATGAGCGCGAGACCGCGCACCGAAAAGCCCTGGAGCTCGTCGAAGGTGAGGTCGTCGATGCGCCTGCCGGCAAGCTTTCCCGACGGTGGCGTGGCGCGCGGAATCTCATCGTGATGCACCACGACCACCCGATCCTTCGTGCAGTGGACGTCGAGCTCGAATGCCATCCGCGTGCAGCTCGAGCGCGCGGAGAAAGGAGGGAAGGGTATTTTCGGGTCGTTCGCGCGGTGCGCCGCGGTGGCCGATGAGCATCGGCTTCGCGCGCGCCGTCATTTCGCGATGCGCTCCACGATCATCGCGATCCCCTGACCCACGCCGATGCACATGGTCGCGAGGCCATAGCGCGCGCCGCGCCGCCGCATCTCGTGCACGAGCGTCGTGATCATGCGCGCGCCCGACGCGCCGAGGGGATGGCCGAGTGCGATGGCGCCGCCGTTGACATTCACGCACGCGGGATCAGCACCGAGCTCGCGCATGCACGCGAGTGCCTGCGAAGCGAAGGCCTCGTTGAGCTCGATCAGGTCCATCTGGCTCGATGCTGAGTCCCGCGCGCGCGAGTGCCAAACGCGACGCCGGGATCGGACCGAGCCCCATGACCTCGGGCGACACGCCGGCGACGGCGCTCGACACCACGCGCGCGAACGGGCGCGCGCCGATCCCGCGCGCGGCGTCGGCGGACATCACGAGCGCCGCGCTGGCGCCATTGTTGATGCCGCTCGACGAACCGGCGGTGACCGTTCCATTCGGCGGAAAAGGCGGGCTTCATTTTCTGCAGCTTCTCGAGCGTCGTATCCGGACGAGGGTGCTCGTCTCGATCGACGATCGTGTCTCCCTTGGCGCCGGGCACCATCACCGGTACCATCTCGTCGTCGAACTTCCTTGCCGCCACGGCCGCCGCGGTACGCCGCTGACTTTCGGCCGCGAACGCGTCCTGATCCTCGCGAGAAATGCGGCAGCGCTGCGCCACCACCTCGGCCGTCTCTCCCATTGAGATCAGCCAATCCGCCGGCAGCTTGGGATTCGGGAAGCGCCAGCCGAGTGTGGTGTCCGCGACGATTGGTGCGCCGCGCTGGAACGCGGTGTCCGGCTTGAGCGTGACCCATGGCGCGCGCGTCATGCTCTCGACGCCGCCGGCGATGAAGCAGCTCCCCTCGCCGGACTTGATGGCGTGTGCCGCGCTCGCGATCGCCTGCAGTCCGGATCCGCATAGGCGGTTCACGGTCTGCCCGGGAACGGTGACGGGAATCCCGGCGAGCAGAAGAGCCATCCGGGCGACGTTTCTGTTGTCCTCGCCGGACTGATTCGCACAGCCGAGGATCACGTCGTCGATCGACGCCGGATCAATTCCTGTGCGCGCGAGGAGAGCGCGCAGGGGAACAGCGGCGAGGTCGTCGGGACGCACGCGGGCGAGCGCTCCGCCGTGGCGGCCGATCGGCGTGCGGACTGCGTCGACGATGACGGCGTCGGTCATTGATGGGCTGGGCTGGGAAAGAAGGACGGGCGCGCCCGGTTCCGGGTCGAACGCCCACTCCCCTAAGTTGATGCGCGGAGGGCCTCTTGGCACCCCTCGAAGAGGCACTCGAAGCCTCCCTTAACGTTCTGGCACCGGCGGCGTCTCATTTCGTGACCGCATGACCCACCACTCACCGAGCGAGCTCGCACCGGACGACGCCGCCCTGATCGCGCGGTGGCGAGGCGGGGACGAGCGTGCGGCCACGATGCTCGTGGAGCGCCACGCGCAGCCCATCGCGCGCTTCGTGGCAAGCCTCGGCGAGCGGGACGAGATCGAGGAGGTCGTTCAGGACACGTTCGTGCGGGCGTTCGGATCGCTGGACTCGTTTCGAGGCGACAGCACCTTTCGTACGTGGCTGCTGACGATTGCGCGGAATCTGGTCCGGGATCGCCAGCGGGGACGTAAGCGTTCGAGGCTGCACGTCGAGATTCAGGACGAGGACCTCGTGAGCTCATCCGACGCGCTCGAGGGAGCTGTGGCGAGCGAGACCGAGCGGCGACTGCGGGCGGCGGTGGAGACGCTCTCGCCGCTTCAGCGTTCGATCTTCACCTTGCGTGTTACGGAAGGTCTGTCGTACAAGGAGATTGCAATCGCCGTCGGAAGCACGGAGGGCGCGGCGCGCGTGCACTATCACAACGCGATGCGGGCCATCAAGGAGAAGATCGATGAGTGAGTGCACGAACGGAGAGATGCGGGATCTGTTGCCCGAGCTGGTGAACGGACGCCTCGATGCGGAGCTGCAACTGGCCGTCGAAGCGCACGTCGCCGAGTGCGCCGAGTGCGCCGCGGAGGTGACGCTGCTTCGGTCGCTGCGGCCGGCACTCATGAGCGCGCCAGTGATCGACACGCAGCGAATCGCGGCGGCGGTGCGCGCTCAGACGGCGGCCTCGCCGCAGCGCGTCGCGGCGCAACGGAGCGCGCCGTGGCGCCTCGCGCTCGCGGCAGCCGCGCTGATCGCGGTGGGCGCGACTGCATACGCGGTGGTCACGCGCGGGCGCGCTACACCCGAGTCCATCGCCGTGCGCACGCCAGACTCGAGCACCGGCGATTCGGCTCACGCGGCCGCGGCACCGATTCCCGCGCCCGTCGCACCCGCGCAGCGCACTGCTCCCGCGCCGGTGCCACCGCAGCAGGTTGCCGTCGCGCCACCCGCCGCGCAGCCGACAGCTGCGAGCGGCGGAGTGCTGGACAATCTCTCCGACCTCTCGGACGACGACGTGCGCACGCTCACCGCATTGCTCGACGGCATGTCCGCGGTGCCGAATGCGGAGCCGGCCCCGGAAGTCGATCCGCTAGGCGCGTCGCTCGACGAGCACTCCTCGGACGGCACGTGATGCGACTTCGAGTCGTGGAGATCGCACTCGCCTGCGCGCTTGCTGCCCCGCTCGGCGCACAGGGCAGGGGCGACAGTACCCAGCGCCCCGTCGTGCAGGCGCTGCAGCGTCGCGTGCTCGAGGTGGTACAGCGCAGACTCGACGCGACCGATGACCAAATGCGCCAACTGGTCGACGTGAACCACAAGTACGAGGGCGAGCGGCGTGCGCTCAACCAGCGCGACCGCGCGGCCCGGCAGACGATTCGGGCGGAGGTGTTGCGCGACTCGCTCGCCGACCAGAGCGTAGTCTCGCGAATGCTCGATGAGCTGGTGGACGTGCAGCGGCAGCGACTCGATGTGTTCGCGCGCGAGCAACGCGATCTCGCGCGCTTTCTCTCGCCCGTGCAACGCGCCAAGTACGCGACGCTGCAGGAAGCGCTGCGCAAGAAGGTCGACCAGTTGCGACAGCAGCGCCAGGAGAACGGACTCGGTCCCACCCAACGGAGACGTCTGCGCGGGCTCCGGCGCATGGGAGATACCACCGATTAGTTTGGTAGCACGCTCAGCGTCGGCGGCAGCTCTGCCGAATGTTTGTTCTTCCAACACGACTCCATCTTGATCCTCCACTCCCGGCGCATCCTGTCGCTTGCCGCGACCGTTGCTCTGTTCGCGCCCGTGCTCTCATTTGCACAATCGCCGAGAAAGACCGGCGTGGTGGGCGCCTACACGCCGCCGCGTGCGTGGCCGGTGCGCGCTCGCACCTTTGACTTGCTGCATCAACGGATCGCGATTCGCTACGATCTCGACCAGCGCAGCGTCGCCGGCGAGGTCGAGACGCGGCTCGTGGTCATGGCCGCGCCCACCGACACCATTCGCCTCGACGCATTGCAGCTCACGATCGACGCGGCGCTCGACGACAGGAACGGCAAGCTTGCGTTCACGTCGGACACCTCGGGTGTGACCGTTCGCCTTGCGAAGCGTGCGCGCGTCGGTGACACGGTCGTCTTCACCCTCCGCTATCACGGCCGTCCCGAGCGCGGAATGTATTTCGTGCCGAGGCGCCGCGTGATGTGGACCCAGGGCGAGGCGATCGAGACGCCCTCGTGGGTGCCGACGTGGAACGCGCCGAACGACAAGACGACCTGGGAGATACTGGTTACGGCCGACACGGGTGTCAGCGTGCTGTCGAACGGACGGCTCGTCGAGGTGACGAGCGCGGATGGCGGTGCGAAGAAAACGTGGCACTGGTCGCAGGAGCTGCCCGCGTCGACGTACATGTACTCGATCGTCGCCGGCAAGTTTACAGTTCTCCATGACAACTGGCGCGGCATTCCCGTGGACTATTGGGTCGCACCAGACACCGTGAATGCGGGGTGGCGTACGTTCGGCGAGACGCCCTCGATGATCGAGATCTACAGCCGCGTGCTCGGCGTGAATTTCCCGTGGAGCAAGTACGATCAGTCGGTGATCCCGGATTTCACGTACGGCGGAATGGAAAACGTGTCGGCGACGACGCAGACCGATCTCGCGCTGCACGGCGCGGGCGCGGAGCCGGAGGGCAGCGGACGCGGGCTCGACGCGCACGAGCTGGCGCACCAATGGTTCGGCGATCTCACGACCACGGCAACGTGGGCCCACGCGTGGCTCAACGAAGGGCTCACGACGTACATGGAGTCCGTGGAGAACGAGAAGAGCCGGGGATGGGAGGCCGGACAGCTCAGCTGGATCGAACAGCAGCGGGACGCGCGTGACGCCGATCTGAACGAAGAGCGTCCGCTGGTCTATGGCGACACCAAGGGAAGGGATCCGATCCTTCTCTTTTTCTCGGGACACATCTATCCGAAGGGCGCGCAGCTCGCGCACCAGCTGCGCCGGCTACTCGGCGACTCGGTGTTCTGGGCCGGGATGCATCGTTTTCTCACTGACAACGCGTTTAAGCCCGTCGAGACGGCGGACTTCGCGATTGCAATGGAGAAGGCGTCGGGGCGGGATCTCGACTGGTTCTTCGATCAATGGGCGTACGGCATCGGCTATCCGAAGGTGCAGCTCACGCGCGCCTGGGACGCCGCGGGAAAGAAGCTGACGATCACACTGCGCGAGACGCAGACCATCGACGCGACGCATCCGTTCTTCCGATTCCCGGCTACCGTACGGGTCGTCACGCGCGATTCGGTCGTGCGCCGCGAGATCATGATGACGAAGCAGGATCAGAAGTTTGTGCTCACGCTTCCATCCGCGCCGATCACGTTCCGGTTCGACGAGGGCGGGTGGCTGCTTGGAACCGTGAAGACTGATCAGACTCCTGAGGAACTCAGTGAGCTCGCGAAGCACGATCTCGATCTCTCGGCTCGCTGGTGGGCACTCACGACGCTCGATGGCTCCGCGTCACCAGCGGCGCGGGATGCGCGGCGGTTCATCGCACTGAACGAGCGCGTTCCGGAGCTCCGCGTGGAAGCGCTTCGCCAGCTCGGGATATCCGATGCGCGCGCCGGTCGCGACCTCGTGCTTGCTGCACTCGGCGATCCATCGAACCTCGTGCGAGCGCAGGCGATCCGTTCTCTCGCGTACACGGATACCGCGGTGGTGCAGGCCCAGGCCGTCGCGCTGATCACCACCGATCGAAGCTTCACCGTACAGGAGGCCGCACTCGGCGTCTACGATCCGAGAATCGCGCCGCAGGGCACGGCGCTCCTGCTCGACAAGATCGCGCACGGGGGCGCGGAGAGTGTGCGCACGGCCGCGGCGATGCGACTACTCCGGAAGCCCGACGCGGCGGGACTCGACGCCATCGAATCGATGAGCGCCGTGAAGGAGTCGCGAGGCGTGCGCATGCTCGCGTTGCGGCTGCTCTCACAGTGGCCGGACAAGACGCGCGGCATCGCCGTCGCGAGTCGCTACCTCGCCGATGGCGATCCGCTGTTCGCGAGCGATGCGGCGCGGACGCTCGCGCAAATCGGTGGTGAGACGGGCAAGGCGACGCTGCGGCGAGCGCTCGCGGGCGAGACGCGCGTGACGGTGAAGGCGGAAATCACGAAAGCTCTCGTGAATCAGAGGTAATGGTGCGCGTGCGCCGCGCGCCGAGGATGTAGACGAACGCCGCATGCCGTGCTAACCTTACGGGCCGCGGGCGTACCTTTCGGCAGCACGAAAGACCGGTCGCCGAGCACGGGGTAATCTCGCAGTAACCGGGGTAGCACTACACTCGCCCGAGTGGCGGAATTGGTAGACGCGCTGCACTCAAAATGCAGTGGCTTTCGGGCCATGCGGGTTCGAGTCCCGCCTTGGGCACTTCGTTCGGAGCATCTTCGATGGAATTCAGGGTCACCGCACGCCGCGCCCAACCGGACACGGCCGACGCACCTCTTCTTGTACTAGCGCTCCCCTCGGGCGCCACGCTCACGCCTGCACTTGCCGCGGTCGACAGCGCCCTCGGCGGTTCCCTCAAGCGCTCGCTCGACCGCAAGGATTTCCGCGGCGCGCGCGACGAAACGCTCATTCTCGCCGGCGGCGCGACGGGCCCCCAGCGCGTGCTCCTTGTCGGGCTCGGAAAGCCCTCGAACATCGTCGCCTCGTTGCGGCGCGCGGCCAGCGTCGGATCCCGGCAGGCGCGCAAAGCCGGCGCGTCCTCGCTCGCATGGTTCTCCGATGAGCAGAGCGACGCGGCTCTCGAGGCCGTCGCCGTCGGATTGACGATGGGATTCTGGGAATACACTACTACGCGCAGCGCGCCGCCCGAAGACGAACGGAAGGCGCCGCTCGAGAGCGCGCAGCTGCTCGTCTCCGATGAGGCCGCCGCGAACGCCGCCATCCAGCGCGGCGTCGCTATAGGCGCCGGCATCAACCTCGCGCGGCAGCTCGCGATGCTCCCAGGGAATATCTGCACTCCCGATTTTCTCGCCACGACCGCGCGCGATATCGCACAGCGTCGCGGCATGAACGTCACCGTGCTCGGGCGCGCCGAGATGAAGGCGGAGAAAATGGGATCGTTCCTGGCGGTGGCGCAGGGAACGCCGCAGGACCCGAAGCTCATCGTTCTCGAACACAAGAAGGGTACCGCGGGGAGCAAGCCTGTTGTTCTCGTCGGCAAGGGATTGTGTTTCGATTCCGGCGGAATCTCGATCAAGCCCGCGCAGGGGATGGAGGCGATGAAGTTCGACATGTGCGGAGCCGCCGGCGTGCTGGGCGCGATGGACACGATCGGCGCGCTCGGCCTCCCGATCAACGTCGTCGGACTGGTCGGCAGCACCACGAACATGCCATCCGGCGAGGCGATGAATCCGGGCGACGTCGTGCAGAGCCACCTTGGAAAATTCATCGAGATCGTCAACACCGATGCAGAGGGGCGGCTCGTGCTCGCAGACGTGCTGTCGTTCGCGCGCCGCTTCGATCCCGCCGCGGTGATCGACGCCGCCACGCTCACCGGTGCGTGCGTCGTCGCGCTCGGCCACACCGCGAGCGGCGTCTTCGGCAACGACCAGGCGCTCATTGATGAAGTGCTCGCCGCAGGGCGCTCGTCGGGCGACACGGGTTGGCAGCTTCCGCTCTTCGATGACTACAAGGATCTCATTCTCACGGACGCCGCCGACATCAAGAACACCGGCGGTCGCGCGGCCGGCGCGATCTCGGCCGCGATGTTCCTGAAGGAATTCGCGGAGACGTTTCCGTGGGTCCATCTCGACATTGCCGGCACGGCGTACTCCGAAACCGATCTCGGATTCATCCCCAAGGGACCAACGGGCGTGCCCGTGAGCCTTTTCGTTGATTTCGTACGGGGGAGGGCACACTGACCTCCGTCGCCGCGCTCCGGCGCGGCTGCATCACGGGGGCGTTGCTCGGCATGGCCTTCGCGTCGGGCGCGGGCGCGCAGCAGGTACAGCGTGACACGACTCCGCTCCCCGACTCGGTTCGTGCGAAGAAGGCGCCGGCGCCCGCCACTGCGCCTCCCGAAAGCCTGCATGTGCGTCCCGACACGGGGAAGACCCGAGCGGATTCGCTCAAGGCATCCAAGGACACCGTCATCGGCGACAGCGTCACCGTGCTCGGACTGCACCCGGGCGACACGTCAACCAAGATTCCGAAGGACACGATCAAGGCGCCGATCGCGCACGCAGAGCTGCCACCGGTGCTCGGCGTCGGCGATCAATTCACGTGGACTCGCGACGAGATGTTCGCGACCGGCGCGCTGACACTCACGCAGCTGCTCGAGCTCGTTCCCGGCGTGACGACACTCACGACAGGAAACATCTCGTCGCCGCAATTCGCCGCGTACGCCGGAAATCCCGGTCGCGTGCGCGTCTTCCTCGACGGAATGGAGCTCGACAACCTCGATCCGCGCGCGGGTGGCGCGCTCGATCTCGCCGAGCTTCAGCTCTGGTCGCTCGAAGCGGTGACCATCGAGCGCGGCGCGGACGAGCTTCGCGTCTACTGTCGCACCTGGACCGTCCAGCGCACGACGACATCCACGCGCATTGATGTGCTCACGGGCGATCAGCGCACGAATCTCTACCGCGCCTTCTTCGGCAAGCGATACAAGCACGGGGAGAATCTGCAGGTGGGCGGACAGAGTTACGGGACTTCATCCGATCAGACCGTTGGCGGCGGCAATGAGCTCGCGCTGTTCGCGCGCCTCGGCTGGGCGAGCAAGAACTGGAGCGTCGACGGGTACTACCTGCACGCCGATCGCACGCGGGACGAGCGAGTCCAGGACCTCGGCAATGTGCTCCTCGAACCCGACATTCCCAAGCAGGATCGCAAGCGTGCGGACATGTATTTCCGCGCGGGCTACGGCGATCCGGACAGCGGCGCGTGGGCGCAGGCGATGGTGGCGCACTCGAACTTCACGGAGCACACGCCCTTCAGTGCGCTCGAGGGGCTGCCGGTCGACTCGGCCGACACGTCGCGAACGAGCACACAGTACATCTTCACGGGCGGACTCACGCGCTGGGGACTGCGGCTGAGTGGTGCGGAGCGCTACCACAAATTGCAGACGGGGGGCGTGAGCGCGACCGAAGTGCGCGCCAGTTTCGAGCACCGGCTCCTCGCGTTGTCGTTGTACGCGGAGCGTCGCGGTGCGGACAGCAGCTCCACGGAGGAAGCGTCCGCTCGGTTGACACCGCTTCCGTTTTTCGCGGTCTCGGGCACCGTCGCTCGCCGGCACGGCGGCACTGCATTCGGGGACGAAGACGAGGTCTCAGCGCGGCTGGAGGCGGGGATCAGGGTGCACAAGGCCTGGCTCACCGGCGGCCTCTGGCGAAGAGCGCGCGCGGTCGTGCCGGGGCTCATCGCCTTCGACACGAGCTACGAGAATCAGCCTACGATCGCGGCCACCGGACCCTACGCGACGATTCGCGGCAAGATCTGGCGCGACATCGGGCTCAACGTGTGGGCCGTGCGCTGGAACAGCCCCGGGTACTATCGTCCGCAGCTGCAGTCACACGAGGAGCTGTACATTGATACCCAGTGGCTGCAGCGGTTTCCGTCGAAGCACTTCAGACTGGTCGCCGGCATCGCCCACGAATACCGGCAGGACGTGATGTTTCCAACGGCAGACAGCTTCGAGTCGCTCTCCGATCCGAACGGGGTGGTTGCTCTGTTCAGTCATGCGCTGGTCGGGCGGATCGAATTCCACATTCTCGATTGCACGATCTATTTCAATTCGTACTCCGGAGTATCACCGACGCGGGTCGAGCAGGTGAACGGTTATCTGCTGCCGCCGCAGCGTCTCGAATATGGCGTTCGCTGGCAGTTCTGGAATTGACAAGATCGTTGCCCCGTCATAACTTACACGGTTCCACATGATACGAAGCATGACGGGCTTCGGGGCCGCCGCGGGCCCAATCGGATCGCAGCAGGTGACGCTCGAGCTGCGAACGGTGAACCATCGCTTTTTCAATCCCAGCATCAAGCTGCCGAGTGCGCTATCGCAGTGGGAGGGCGAGCTGCGAGAGCAGTTGAGAAAGGGTGTCGCGCGCGGACACGTGACCGCGGTGGCCCGCATCGAGCGCGCGGCGGCCGGCATGCAGGAGATCGACGAGCAGAAGGTCGCGCGCTACGCGGACCTGTTGCGGGGGATTCAGCAGCGCCACCAACTCGATGGGGCGGTCGATCTGGCGACGATACTTCGCTTTCCCGATGTGCTGGCGTCGGAACCGGACCAGGAGCATGCGGGAACGCCGGCGGAAGTGCAGAAGCTTGCCGGCGAGGCGATCGACGCCCTCACGCGCATGCGCGAGGTGGAGGGCACGAGGCTGGCGGCGCTCCTCGACGAGCGTATCACGACGGTCGAGGGCGCGCTGAGGCGGATCGCCGCACGCGCGCCCGAGCGGCTCGTGGCGGAGCGGGAGCGGCTGAGGAAGTCCGTGAAGGAACTGACCGAGGGTGTGGATCTCGACCAGCAGCGACTCGCGCAGGAGATCGCGCTGCTCGCAGACCGGCTCGACGTCAGTGAAGAGGTGGATCGCTTTCGCTCGCACATTTCGGCGTTTCGCGAGACGCTCTCGAGCGGTAAGAAGGAGCCCGTGGGAAAGCGCCTCGGATTTCTCCTGCAGGAAATGCTTCGAGAAGCGAACACCACGGGCAGCAAGTCGAAGGACGCCGCGATGCTTCACGACGTCGTCGCGGTGAAGGAGGAGCTGGAGCGGATCGCGGAGCAGGTGGAGAACATCGAATGAAGTTGTTCCCCGTCATCCTCTCGGCGCCGTCGGGTGGAGGGAAAACGACGATCGCACGGAGGCTGCTCGAGCTGCGTCGCGATGTGGGATATTCGGTGTCGTGTACGACGCGGCCACCGCGTGGAGATGAGGTGGAGGGGCAGGACTATTACTTTTTGTCCACCGGCGAATTCCTCGCGCGACAGCAGCGCGGTGAGTTCGCGGAAACGGCACAGGTGCACGGGAATCTGTACGGAACGCTGCGGTCCGAAGTCGAACGAGTGTTGAAGCTGGGACAGCACGTCATCATGGACATTGACGTCCAGGGCGCGATGCAGTTCCGGAGTGCGTTCCCCGAGTCGGTGCTCGTGTACGTGCTTCCGCCCTCGGGCGAGGTACTGCTGGACCGGCTGCGAGGGCGGGGAACGGAAACGCGGGAGACGCTCAAGCGACGACTGCTGAGCGCACTCGTGGAGCTGCAGGCGGTGCAACGATATCAGTACGTGGTAGTGAACGATGACCAGGATCGCGCCGCGGCCAGCGTATCTCGCATCATCGATGCGGAAGGGCTGAGCAGGGAGCGATTGCAGAACGTCGAACGGGATGTGCGCTCGATCATCGAGCGGCTGGAACAAGAGCTGGACACTCAAAGCGAGGAGCATTAGATGCAGGTTTTCACCCCGATCGAGGTCGCGAAGCACGCGGCCAACAAGTACCTCGGCGTTCTCGTCGCGGCGAAATACGCGCGCATTCTGAACGAGTTCCCGCGCATGAGCTCCGACATTCACGAGAAGAAGCTGACGACGCGCGCGCTCGAGGAGCTCACGAGCGAGGAGTCGATCAAGTACCACGTCGTGCCCCGGCGCGGCCGCTAACAGCGGCGCACTCGTGAGACCGTTCGAAGGCCGCCGCATCCTGCTGGGCGTCACGGGCGGGATCGCCAGCTACAAGTCGGCGTGGCTCGCGCGCCTCCTCTCGCAGGAGGGCGCGGCGGTGGATGTCGTCATGACACGGGCCGCCACCGAATTCATTGCGCCGCTCACGTTCGAGGCGCTCACGGGGCGGCCGGTGCACACGGCGCTGATAGCCCAGGGGCACGCGCTCGATCACATCAAGCTCGCCAAGGCCGTCGACGCAGTCGTCGTGGCGCCCGCCACCGCGGACTTCTGCGCGCGCGCGGCGCATGGCCGCGCCGACGATCTGCTCGCCGCGATCCTGCTGGCCACCGAGGCGCGCGTACTCATCGTGCCGGCGATGAACGACCGCATGTGGGCGCATCCGCAAACGCGGCGCAATGCGGCGCATCTCCGCGAGATCGGCTACGGCGTGCTCGATCCCGAGCTCGGCGCGCTCGCCGCGGGCGAGGGGAGCGGCGAGGGGCGCATGCCGGAGCCCGAGACCATCGTGGCGCACGTCGCGCGCATGCTCGACGACGCCTCGTTCGCGGGGCGCCACATAGTCGTCACCGCCGGTCCCACGCGTGAGCTCGTGGATCCCGTGCGCGTGCTCTCGAATCGAAGCAGCGGCCGCATGGGAGTCGCACTCGCGACCGCCGCATGGAGGCGCGGCGCCACCGTCACACTCATCGCCGGACCGCTGGAAGTCGCACCGCCGGTTGGGCCGACACTCGTGCGCGTCGAGTCGACCGAGGAGATGTCGAACGCCGTGCAGCGGGCCGCCGCCACCGCCGACGTGCTGGTGATGGCCGCCGCCCCCGCGGACTTTCGCGCGGCGGAGGTGGCCGGCGCGAAGATCAAGAAGGGCAACGCGGCGCCGACGATCGAGCTCGCACCCACCCCGGACATCCTGCGCGAGAGCGCACCGCACATGCGAGCGGGCGCCGTGCGCGTGGGCTTCGCGCTCGAGACGAACGACGGCGTCGCGAACGCACGTCAGAAGCTCGAGTCAAAGTCGCTCGACTTCATCGTGCTGAACGACGCGCTCGAGCCTGATGCCGGCGTTGGCGTCGACACGAATCGCGTCACGATCATCTCGCGTGACGGTGCGCCGGAAGAGATCCCGCTGATGCTCAAGCGCGAGGTCGCCGACATCATCCTCGATCGTGTGGCGGCACGGCTCCGTGACGGCTGAGGATCTGCTCCGGCGATATCTCGAGCAGCGCCGGGAGATGGGCGAGACCGAGCTGGTGCTCGACGGACTCTCCGTAGAGGAAGTGATGAAGCTCGTCGGCATCAAGCGCGGCGGCCGCGCGCCGCTCGAGCGCGTGCGGCCACTGCTCGCCGGAGCCGACGGCAAGATCGCGGCAGTCGAGCCGGCGTCGGCAGGTTGGCGCGATGCCCTTCGCGCCACCGGCGCCCTCCCCGAATCTCCGCGCGCGGGCGCGCGCGCGCCCGAGCCCGTGCGCGCGGCCGATGCCCCGCCGCCGCCCGAGGAAGTCGACGACACGCCGACCGAAGGCTCGCCCGGTCGCCTCGGCGCCCGCCGCACCACCCGGCCTCGTGGTCGGGTCCGCGGACGGTGAGCCCGTCTCGGGTGGGATCGGCGCCGCGACCGATCTCGCGCAGCTCGCGGAGCTCATCAGGCGATGCACGCGCTGCGACCTCTACAAGACGGCCACCAACCCCGTCCCCGGCGAAGGAAACCCGCACGCAGGCTTCATGTGCGTCGGAGAGGCCCCGGGCGCGCAGGAAGACGCCACCGGACGCCCCTTCTTCGGGCAGGCCGGCCAGCTACTGACGAAGATTCTTCAGGCGGTTAACTTGTCGCGGGAAGAGGTCTTCATCCTCAACGTCCTGAAGCACCGGCCGCCGGGGAATCGCAACCCGCTTCCGGAAGAGGTGGGCGCCTGTCGCCCCTACCTCGTTCGGCAAGTGGAGCTCGTCGCCCCGAAAGTCATTCTCGCCCTCGGCACCTTCGCCGCCCAGTCGCTGCTCGAGACCAAGCTGTCGATCGGAAAGTTGCGCGGCTCGGTTCACCGCTATCACGGCATCCCCGTGATCGTCACCTATCATCCGGCCGCGCTTCTTCGCAATCCAGCGTGGAAGCGGCCAACATGGGAAGATGTCCAGCTCGCTCGAAGAATCCTCGACGACGCAAGCGCGTGACCCGTTCCGCGACCGCACCGCCCCCCGCGCCCCCGAGGCAGAGCAGGCGGTGATCGCGGCGATGCTCATGGACACGGACGCGATTCTGCGCGCCAGTGAGCATGTCGACGACACGATGTTCTACGATGAGCGCCATCGCCGGATCTTCCGCGCGATGATCTCCATCTCGCAGCGCTCCGAAGTCGTCGACCCCGTCACCCTCGGCAACGAGCTTGCGCGGCGAGGCGAGCTCGATGCGTCCGGCGGCAAGGAGTACATCGGCGAGCTGATCGATGCGGTCCCCACCGCGGCGAACGTCGAGTACCACGCGAAGATCGTGAAGGAGAAGGCGCTCCTGCGCCGCCTCATCGAGACCTCCACCACGATCATCACGGAGGCGTTCCAGGGACGCGCGACGGCCGAAGAGCTGCTCGACGACGCGGAGCAGCGGATCTTCCAGGTGAGCCAGCAGCGCGGACTGCAGGGCTTCACGCGCGTGAAGGAGCTGATGTGGCCGACGATGGAGCGCATCGAGGCGCTGCAGCGCGGGGGCAAGACGATCACCGGCGTCGCGAGCGGCTTCACCGATCTCGATGAGCTCACCTCCGGCTTCCAGCCCGCCGATCTCGTCATCATCGCCGCGCGGCCATCGATGGGAAAGACCGCGCTCGTCCTCAACATCGCGCAGTACGCCGCCATCGAGAAGAACGTGCCGGTCGCCCTCTTCTCCCTCGAAATGAGCAAGGAGTCACTCGTCCAGCGCATGCTCACTGCAGAGGGGCGCGTCGATGCGCAGAAGATGCGCAAGGGGCTGCTGCGCGACGAAGACTATTCGCGCCTCGCGCGCGCCGCGGGCATTCTGAGCGGCGCACCGATCTGGATCGATGACTCCGCCGGCATCACGCTGCTCGAGATCCGCTCGAAGGCGCGCCGCCTCAAGGCCGATCAGGACATTGGGATGGTCGTCATTGACTACCTGCAGCTCATCCAGGGTCCCTCGAGCTCAGAGAGCAGGCAGCAGGAGATCAGTCAGATCTCGCGCTCGCTCAAGGCGCTCGCGAAGGAGCTCGCGGTGCCCGTCGTCGCGCTCTCGCAGCTCTCGCGCGCGCCCGAGCAGCGCGCGGGCGACCACCGTCCGCAGCTCTCCGATCTCCGCGAGTCCGGCGCAATCGAGCAGGACGCGGACGTGGTCATGTTCATCTACCGGCAGGAGGTGTACGACGGCGCGACGGACAAGGATGGCAACTCGCTCGAGGGGCGCGCCGAGGTCATCGTCGGCAAGCAGCGCAACGGACCGATCGGTCTCGTGAATCTCTTTTTTCACAAGGCGTATACGCGGTTCGAGAACTACACGGCGCCGCGCCAGCAGTAATGAAGAGCAGGGCGCGCACCGCCTACCGCTGCACCGAGTGCGGCGCCGAACATCCGAAGTGGGCGGGAAAGTGCGACGCGTGCGGCGAGTGGAACACGCTCGTCGAGGAGATCGTCGCCGCGCGCCCCGCCACCGTCGCCGGTCGAGCACGCGCCGCCGGCCCAACCCTCGCCGGCGCCGGCAGCGCGGCCGCCGCCACTCGCCTCGGCGATCTCCGCGCGTCCGATACGCCGCGCTGGAATACCGGCATGAACGAGTTCGACTTCGTGCTCGGCGGAGGCGTCGTTCCGGGCTCGATGGTGCTCGTGGGTGGTGAGCCCGGCATCGGGAAATCGACACTCCTGCTTCAGGTCGCGGCGCGGCTGGCGCAGCAGGGACATCGCGCGCTCTACATCACCGGCGAAGAGTCTCCGCTCCAGGTGAAGCTGCGCGCGGACAGGCTCACGGAGTCATCGGAGAACGTCGAGCTCATCGCCGAGACGGAGCTCGAGACGATTCTCGCGACCGGATCGGCGATGCGCCCGCAGGCGATGTTCGTCGACTCGATCCAAACGATTTTCACGAACGAGCTCGAGGGCGCGCCGGGAAACGTCGGCCAGGTGCGCGAGTGTGCGGCGCGCCTGATGCGATTCGCCAAGGAATCGGGAACGGCGGTGTTCGTCGTCGGGCACGTCACCAAAGGCGGCGGCATCGCGGGACCGAAGACGCTCGAGCACATCGTCGATACGGTGTTGTACTTCGAGGGCGAAGGATTTCTCGATCAGCGCGTGCTGCGCGCCACCAAGAACCGATTCGGCGGCGTCGACGAAATCGGCGTCTTTCGCATGACGGCAGGCGGGCTGATTCCCGTCGCCAATCCGTCCGAGCTGTTCCTGGGCGATCGACACGCGAGCGCGTCGGGCACCGCCGTCACCGCGCTCATGGAAGGCACGCGTCCGCTGCTCGTCGAGGTGCAGGGACTTGCCGCCAAAGCCGGCTTCGGCACGCCGCAACGCGTGGCGACGGGCTACGACGCACGCCGGCTCGCACTTCTGCTCGCGGTGCTCGACAAGCGCGCCGGACTTTCGTTCTCGCAGCTCGATGTGTTCGTCAACGTTGTCGGCGGGTTGAAGGTGCAGGAGCCCGCCGGCGACCTCGCGATCGCCGCCGCGCTTGCGTCGAGCGTCTACGACCGTGCACTTCCCGCGGACGCCGTGCTGCTCGGCGAGGTTGGACTGGCGGGCGAAGTACGACCGGTGTCGCAGGCCGAGCGGCGGCTGGCCGAGGCGGAGAAGATGGGGATGGGCGTGGCGTATCTCGCCGAGCGAAGTATCCCGCGCCGCGCACCGAAGGGACTGAGATGCGTCGGCGTGCAGACCGTTCGCGAGCTGCTAGAGAAGCTCTTCACGTGACCGGCCAAGCGCGCGACGTCGGCGTAGTGATTGTCGCCGCCGGCTCGAGCACGCGCACCGCGGGCGCGGAGCTCAAGCAGTTCCGCTGGGTTGCCGGGAAGCCGATGCTCCTCCACAGCGTGCAGCGTTTCATGGAGCGCGATGATGTCGCGCTAGTGGTGTGCGTGTTGCCAAAGTCGCACGCGGGCGATCCGCCTCCGTGGCTGTTCCAGTGCGATGTCGATCGGCTGCTCGTTTCGGTGGGCGGACGAGAGCGCGGCGAGTCGGTGCTCAATGGGCTCGAGGACATGCCACCCGAGGTCGACATCGTGCTCGTTCACGATGCGGCTCGCCCGCTAGTGGATTCTGACACGATCGAGCGCGTCATCGCGAAGGCGCGCGAGGGAGTGGGCGCCGTGCCCGCGCTTCCCGCCACCGACACGATCAAGGAGGTTGACGAGAGCGGTGCGATCGTGCGCACGCCGGATCGCACGAGGCTCTTCCACGCGCAAACGCCGCAGGGATTCCCGCGCGCAATGATCGCAGAGGCGTACCTGCGCGCGAAGGCGGATCGAATTCAGGCGACCGACGACGCGGCGCTCTGCGAGCGCATCGGGGCGCGCGTCGTGATCGTGGAGGGAAGCGCCACCGGAATGAAGGTCACCACCGACGAGGACTTCGCGCGCGTGGATGCGCTCGTGAAATTGGTTCGATGACCACCGAACCATTCGTCGTTCCGTTCTGGTCGCCGGCGGAGGTTGCGGCGTCGATCAATGGCACCGTGGCCCATCTCGCCGCCCGCAAAGTGCTCGCGTATCCCACCGAGACGGTCTACGGCTTCGGAGGCGCGACGGACCATGACTCGGTCGAGTCGCTGGTGCGGATGAAGGGGCGACCAGCGGGGAAGCCCTTTCTCATCCTCGTCGCCTCGAGCGAGATGGTGACGCGTCTCGATCTGCGCCTCACCGGCTATGCCTCGCGCCTTGCCGCGCGGCACTGGCCCGGCCCCCTCACCCTCGTTCTCGGGGGTGGCGAACGCCGGCTTCCCGAGCGGTTGCGCGGGCCTGAGGGCGGCGTCGCCGTACGCTGGACGTCGCATCCCAACCTTACTCGCCTCCTGAAGGCGTACGGTGAGCCGCTGACATCGACGAGCGCCAACCGCCCCGGCGTGCCGCCCGCCATGACGGCGGCCGAGATCGAGGACCAGTGGAGCGCGCAGATCGGACGCGGGATGCTTCGGGTGCTGGATGGCGGGCGATTGATCCCGTCGCCCCCCTCTACCGTAGTAGATTGCATGGGTGCGCGGGCTCGCGTAATTCGGCCCGGCGCCATCTCCTCCGCGACACTGCGGGAAAGCGTGCCGGACCTCATTGGAGATCTGTAGTCCCATGCGAGTGCTTTTCGTCTGCACGGGAAACACCTGTCGAAGCGTCATGGCCGAGTATCTGGCGCGACGCGTCGCATCCGAACGGAACCTCACGGTGGACGTAGGGAGCGCAGGAACCGCCGCGTGGGATAGCGCGCCGGCATCCGACGGCGCGCTCCTCGTATGCCTCGAGCACGACATCGACCTCTCGCCACATCGGGCGCGGCTGCTCACGCGCGAGCTGCTCGAGAGCTACGATCTCGTGCTCGCGATGGGCCCGCACCATCTCGAGCGCGTCGAGGCTATCGGAGGCAAGGGACGCACGTATCTGCTCACGTCGTACGGCTCCCGCGGCTCAACGGACCGTCCGATCGGCGACCCATTCGGCGGCGACCTGGGGCTGTATCGCGAGACCTTCGACGAGCTCGATCGTGAGATCCGGCGCGCCTTCGACCGTCTCGCTGCGGAGCGAGCACCGGGCGTCTCGTGATCGCGGGTCCGAGCCGTCTCGTTTTGCTCGGCAATCCCGTCAGTCATTCGCTCTCTCCCGTGTTCCAGAACGCAGCGCTGCGGAAGGAGGGCATTCCGCTCTCCTATGACGCCATCGAGGTCGCCGCACCCGACCTCGGCCACGTGCTCACGCTTCTGGCCGAGGACTATGCCGCAGGGAACATCACGATTCCGCACAAGGAGGCCGCGTTGCCGCTGTGCGCGCGCCTGTCGCCATTGGCCGAGCGCGTGGGGGCGGTGAATACGTTCTGGGTGGAGCGCGACGGCGCGATCGTGGGCGACAACACCGACGTTGGCGGATTCGAGGCGCTGGTTCGCAGCACGATGGACGGGCTCCCGCGCGGCCGCATCGCGCTGCTTGGCGCGGGCGGCGCGGCGGCGGCGGCGCTCGCGGCGATCGAGCGGTGGCCGGGATGCGAGGTCACGCTCTACAATCGGAGTCACACGCGCCTCGCACGGCTGGCGTCGCGCTTTCCTATCGTCACTCGCACGGCGGAGACACCGGAAGAGGCGGTGCAGGGCGCGAGGCTCGTCGTGAACGCGAGCGCGTCGGGTCTCGAGGACGATCTCTTTCCGGTGCCGATCGAGACGCTACCGTACGATGCCGCGGTAGTGGACCTCGTGTATCGCCGCGGCGACACGCCGTGGGTGCGCTCTGCTCTCGCATGCGGGCACCGCGCGAGCGACGGACTTCCGATGCTCATCGAGCAGGGCGCACTCGCGTTCGAGAAGTGGTTTGGCAAGCCCGCGCCTCGCGCGACGATGTGGGACGCCGTGACGATGCCTACCGATGCCTGAGCCCCACGTCTCGGGAGGCGGCGTCCGCGATGCCGCCCGCGCGATGTTCGAGGGCATGGCTGATCTGCTCCTGCCGAGGAGCTGCGCGGTGTGCGAGCGATCCGTGGATGCCGGGGACAGCGGAATCGTGTGCGGTCGTTGCTGGGCTCGCGCGCACGAGCTGCCGCATCCGCGATGCGAGCGCTGCGGGCATCCGCAGTGGCGGCCCACCTGCAGCTGGTGCGACCAGCTCCCGCCGTACGTGCGCGCCGCACGCTCGGCCTATTGGATTCCCGGAGGCACCGCGGCCGCGATCGTTCACGCGCTCAAGTACAGTGGCTGGTCGGGAGTGGCAGCGAGCATGGCGGAGCGCATGGCGCGACTGTCGTGGCCGGCGGATGTCGTGGCCGAACGATCGATGGTCGTGCCGACGCCGCTCGCGCCCACGCGCGAACGCGAGCGCGGCTTCAATCAGAGCGCGCTGCTCGGGCGCGCCCTCGCGACACGATGGCAGATTCCATTCGTCGTCGATTGCATGGTGCGCGCGCGCGCAACGGCGACGCAAACACGGTTGACACCAGAGGAGAGACGGGGCAACGTTTCGGGCGCCTTTCGCGCGACTCCGAACGCCCGGGAGAAGCTCAAAGGCGCGCACGTCGTGCTCGTGGATGACGTCATCACCACCGGCGCAACGCTTTCCGAATGCGCGGCCACGCTCTTCGAGAGCGGCGCGCGAATCATCACTATCGTGACCTTTGGACGGGCGCCGGCGGCTGGCGACCGTGCACACTGACAGGAGCACTAACAGCATGGCCATTCGCGTAGGCATCAACGGCTTCGGCCGAATCGGACGTCAGGTGGTGCGGGCGCTCCGCGAGCAGAACGTGGCGGACGTGACGATCGTCGCAGTCAACGACATCACCGACACGAAAACCCTCGCGCACCTCTTCAAGTACGATTCGGTGCACGGCATCTTCGACGGCGAGGTATCCGCGGGCTCGGGATCGATCGAGATCGACGGCGACGAGATCGCCGTGCTCAGCGAAAAGGATCCCGCGGCGCTGCCGTGGAAGAAGCTGAACGTCGACATCGTGCTCGAGTCCACCGGCAGGTTCACGAAGGCGGGCGACGCGAAGAAGCACATCGCGGGCGGCGCGAAGAAGGTGCTCATCTCCGCGCCCGCTACGGACGAGGACATCACCATCGTCCTCGGCGTCAACGAGAACAAATACGACGCGGCGAAGCACACCATCATCTCCAACGCGTCGTGCACCACGAACTGCGTCGCGCCGATGGTCAAGATCGTTCGCGACGCCTTCGGCTTCCGGCACGCGTCGATGACGACGATCCACAGCTACACCAACGATCAGAACATTCTCGATCTGCCGCACAAGGATCTTCGCCGCGCGCGCGCGGCCGCGCTCTCCCAGATCCCGACCACCACGGGCGCCGCGAAGGCGACGGGGCTGGTGATTCCCGAGGTGAAGGGAAAGATCGACGGCATCTCTGTGCGCGTCCCAACGCCCGACGTCTCGTTCACCGATCTCGTCGTCGAGGTCGAGCGCGCGACGACGATCGAGGCGGTGAATGCCGCCTTCCGCGCCGCAGCGGACGGCCCGCTCAAGGGTCTCGTCGCCGTCTCGGACGAAGAGCTGGTGTCGGTGGACTACACCGGCAACCCGTTCTCCGTCACGCTCGATGCGAAGACGACCAACGTCATCGACGGCACGCTCGTGAAGGTCTGCGGGTGGTACGACAACGAGTGGGGATACGCGTCCCGCTGCGTGGATCTTCTGCGCTTCATTGGCGCGCGCCTGTGAGCCGAGTGGTGACGCGCGCGGATCGTTCGCGCGATCTCATCGCGTTGCTCGTCCTGGTCGCGGGAGCCGCGCTCTACATCTACGCGTGGTACGGCATGCACAATCTCGCGATCAAGCATGTCGTCATCCCGAAAGGCGTGCCCGCGATGCGATACTTCGACACGTACTGGCAGATGTTCCGCGTGGCGAGGGTCCTCTTCGTTGCCGGTGCCGTCGCGCTCGCGTGGTCGTTCTGGAGCTACTCCAGGCGCAAAGACACACCGGCATGAAGCAGAAGAAAACGATACGCGATCTCACCGACGCAGAGCTGCGCGGCAAACGCGCGCTCGTACGTGTCGACTTCAACGTCCCGATCGAGGGTGATCGCGTCACCGACGACACACGCATTCGGGCGGCGCTTCCCACGATCGAGGCGCTGCTCGCGCGCGGTGCGCGCGTCGTGCTGCTCTCGCACCTCGGGCGACCCAAAGGCAAGCCGGACGTGAGGTACTCGCTCGAGCCGGTCGCGCGGCATCTGCAGACGCTGCTCGACGAGCAAGGTCGACTTCGTCGAGACCACGGACAGCGACGAGGCCCTCCGCGCGACGCTCGATGCCAAGCCGGGCACCGTACTCCTCCTCGAGAACACGCGCTTCCTCGGCGGCGAGGAGAAAAACGAGGAGCGACTCTCGCGCTCGCTCGCGGAGCTCGGCGACCTCTACGTGAACGATGCCTTCGGCTCGGCGCACCGCGCGCACGCGTCGACGGAAGGGGTTGCGCACTATCTCAAGCCCGCGGTCGCCGGGCTGCTGATGGAGCGCGAGCTCAAGTACCTCGGCGAGGCGCTGCACCAGCCGGCGCGTCCATTCGTCGCGATCCTCGGCGGCGCGAAGATCTCGGGGAAGATCGACGTCATCGAGGCGCTGCTGCCGAAGGTCGATGCGCTGCTCATCGGCGGCGCGATGGCGTGCACGTTCTTCAAGGCGATGGGGCTCGAGACGGGGAAATCGCTCGTGGAGGCCGATCGCGTCGAGATGGCGAAAGACGCTGCTCGCCCGCGCGGGAGAGAAGCTCGTGCTGCCGGAGGATGCGCTCGTCGCAGCGTCGCTCGACGATGGTGCGTCGGCGCAAGGCGGTCGCGCGCGATGCGATTCCGGCGACGCAGGCGATGTTCGACATCGGACCGAAATCCGCCAAGCGTTTTCCGACGAGGTCGCGCGAGGACGTACCATTCTCTGGAACGGGCCGATGGGCGTCTTCGAGAAGCCGCCGTTCGATCGAGGCACGAAGGCGGTCGCGCAGGCGCTGGCGAGCGCCACCGCGCACGGCGCCACGACGATCGTGGGCGGCGGAGACTCCGCTGCCGCGGTCGAGCGGCTTGGGCTCGCCGAGCAAGATGAGCCATGTCTCCACGGGCGGCGGCGCGTCGCTCGAATTTCTCGAGGGCAAAGAGCTCCCCGGTGTGGCGGCGCTCGATGACAGAGGTGACGCATGAAGAAACCCGTCTTCGCCGCCAACTGGAAGATGAATCTCGGCCCACAGGAGACGCGCAGCTATCTGAAGTCGTTTCTCGACGCAGTTTCCGAAGACGGACGATCGCACCGTCATCATCTTCCCGTCTGCGATCTCACTCGTCGTCGCGGGATTCGCGCTGCGCGATCGTCCCGACATCCTGCTCGGCGTGCAGAACATTCATTGGGAAGACAAAGGCGCCTTCACCGGAGAGAACTCGGCTTCGATGGCTCGCGACGCGGGTGCGAGTGTCGCGCTCGTCGGCCACTCGGAGCGTCGCCACACCTTCGGCGAGGGCGATGAGATCACCGCGAAGAAGTGCGCGGCCGCGTTCAAGGCTGGACTCACGGTGGTGCTCTGCGTCGGCGAAAAGCTCGAGGAGCGCGACCGGAACACCACGCAGGCCGTCGTGCTGCGCCAGCTCAAGGCGGGGATCAGTCGCTTGAACCCGGCGCAGATTGCGCGGATGGCGATTGCCTACGAGCCCGTCTGGGCGATCGGCACTGGTCGAACCGCGACGCCGGAAGACGCGACCTCGGTGCACACGGCGATTCGTCGCACGCTCAAGGAAGTCGTCGAGCTCAAGAACGCCGAGATCCCGATTCTCTATGGCGGCTCCGTGTCCAAGGAGAACGCGAAATCGCTCTTGAGCGCGCCCGAGGTGGATGGACTGCTCGTCGGCGGCGCGTCGCTCGACCCTCAAGTGTGGGCGTCCATCGCGAAGACTTGACCGAGTTCCGTAACTGACGTAAGCTTGGAGACTTAGCTCTCCCACCTATCACACGGCGCGATGTACACTTTTCTGCTCGTCCTGCTCGTTTTCAACAGTCTCGTGCTCATTGCGGCCGTGCTGCTGCAGTCCGGCAAGGGCGGCGGACTCTCCGCCAATTTCGGTGGCGCGTCGTCGTCGCCCGATTCGTTCGTCGGCACACGTCAGGCAGCGACACTGTTGACGCGGATCACGCTGGTGGGGCGGCGGAATTTTCCTCGTGCTCGCGTACGTGCTGCAGATCATGGGGACGCGATCGCGCGTCCCGACGTCGGTGCTCGATCCGCTATCGCGGCAGAACACGTCGGCGCCCGCCGCGCCACGCGCCCGCGACCGAACGCGGCTCCGGCGGTGCCGCTCACGCCGATCAACCTCCGGCTCCGCCGGCGGCGCCCGCGGCAGCACCACCGACCAAGACTCCGCCCAAGTAAGCATCCGTGACGCCCTCGAGCACGAGAGCCGGGTTCCTCCTCCTCGAGGATGGAACCCTTTTTCGCGGCCTGCGCCGCGACGCCGACGTCGAGCGCGTTGCCGAAGTCGTGTTCACGACGAACATGACCGGCTATCAGGAAGTGTTCACCGATCCGTCGTATCGGCGATCAGATCGTCGTGATGACGACGCCGATGATCGGCAACTACGGCGTGAATGCCGACGACCCGGAATCGGCGCAGCCGCAGGTGGCCGGCGTCGTCGTGCGCGAGCTCTCGAATCACCTCTTCGAACTGGCGCGCGAGTGGCGACTCTGCGGAGCTGGTTGCGCGACGCGCAAGTGCCGATTCTCGAAGAAGTTGACACCCGCCGTCTCACTCGGCATCTGAGATCGGCGGGCGTGATGCGCGGCGTCATCGGCAACGGCGAGGCGCCGTCCGATGCACGATTGCTGCGCTCGCGGCGTGTCCGTCGATGGAGGGGCTCGATCTCGCATCGCGCGTCGTCGACGCGGGAGCGTTACACGTGGGGCGATCCGGATGCGCAGTCGCACATCGTCGCCTACGACTACGGGATCAAGCGCAACATCCTGCGCCTGTTCGAGGAGAATGGCTGCAGGGTGACCGTCGTCCCCGCGGACACTCCGGCCGCGGCCGTGCTCGAGGCGGAGCCCGACGGCGTCTTTCTCGCGAATGGCCCCGGCGATCCAGCGGCGGTGGGCTACGCTCCCGGGATCATCCGCGCGATCGCCGCGAAGCAGGTGCCCATCCTCGGGATATGCCTTGGGCATCAGCTGCTCGGGCTCACGTTCGGGGCCCGGACCTCGAAAATGCCGTACGGACACCGGGGCGGGAATCATCCGGTTCGGGAGATCGACACCGATCGCGTGCTGATCACCTCCCAGAACCATGGCTTCGCCGTGGTGGGTGACGAACAGGGCATTCCCGGGGCTCCAGACCTCCGGGTTACCCACGTGAACCTCAACGATGGCACCGTAGAGGGGCTCGGCACCGGCGAACTGCCGATCTTTGCCGTCCAGTACCACCCGGAGGCCGCGCCGGGGCCCCACGACGCGCGTCCCCTCTTCGGCGAGTTCCTGAGGCGGTCAGATCGGGCGGGGCCTCCAGTGAGCCAAACGCTTGACACACAACGGTTAACGTCATACTTTCGTCGCACGATCGGCCACGTGGCGATCGCCAACCCGAGGTTACGAATGACCAAAGCCGACCTTGTCGAGCACGTCACGGCGCAGATCTCGAAGACCGCCGGCCCGATGATCTCGAAGAAGGACTGCGCACGCGTCGTCGATGCCTTTCTGGACGCGATCAAGGACGCGCTGAAAGAACAGAAGAACATCGAAGTGCGCGGATTCGGCACATTCAAGATTCGCCAGCGCAAGACGCGCATGGCGAGGAATCCACGCACCGGCTCGCCCGTCGAAGTTTCCGCGCGACCCGTTCCTGTCTTCAAGCCCAGCAAGGAGTTGCGCGCGCTCGTTGCCGAAGAGGATGAGGCATCGTTCTCGGATTTGCCAGCCTGATTGCATGTGCTGATCCCGGCGCCCCGCTCGTGCATGCGCGAGCGGGGCGCCTTTCGTTTTCGGCCACTGCTCAGAGCGTGCGGGATTTCGCCTTGTAGCAGCCGCCGCTCGGGTTCAACATTCATTCAATGACCGTAACCGCTTTGCTGTTCGCCTCATACGCCGAAGCACTCGGCAGCGACCGCGTCGAGCTCACTCTCGCCGGGGACACCACGGTTCGCGATGTGGTCGAGCGGCTGCGCGCGATGCCCGGCGGTGCTTCGCTGCCCACGACGCCGCTCGTCGCCGTGAATCTGACGTATGCTGGCGCGGACCAGCGCGTCGAGAGCGGAGACGAAGTGGCCATCATTCCGCCTGTGGCCGGCGGATGAGCGTGCGCACCGCGATCGTTCGCCGCGCCATCGACGTCGTGGCGCTGCTCGCCGAGGTAGAAGACACGGCGAACGGCGCGACGATCGTGTTTCTCGGCCAGGTGCGCGAGGTGAACGAGGGCCGGGCCGTCATCGGCATCGAGTACACGGCATACGGAGGAGATGGCGGAGCGTGAGCTCGCCTCGATCGCCGGAGAATGCGCCGCGACGTTCGGCACCACGCATTTGGTGGCCGAGCATCGACTTGGCGCGCTCGGCCTCGGCGAGACGAGCATCGCGATCGTGGTCGCGCATCCGCATCGCGCCGTTGCCTACGACGCCTCGCGATTCGTGATCGAGCAGGTGAAGCGCCGCCTGCCGATATGGAAGCGCGAGGGCTACATTGACGGCACGAGCGAGTGGGTGAATGCGGGCGGCATTGCAGAGCGGCGTCCGGTGCAGGAGCAGCAGACGTGATCGCCGCGTCGATGGACCAGTTCGGACGGCGCATCGAGTATCTGCGGATCTCGGTTACCGATCGATGCAACTTCCGCTGCGCCTACTGCATGCCGGTGGAGGGGCTGCCCTGGCTGCCGCGCGAGGACATCCTGAGCTACGAAGAGATCACCGAGATCGTGCGGCAGCTCGCGCCGCTCGGGGTGAGCCGGCTGCGTATCACGGGCGGCGAACCGACGATTCGCCCGCAGCTCTCGACGCTGATCGCGATGCTGCGCGAATTGCCTGGAATTCAAGATATCGCGCTGTCGACGAACGGCGTGAAGCTTCCGGACATGGCCGCTGAGCTGAAGAGGGCGGGGCTCGACCGCGTGAACATGAGCGCGGACAGCCTGCGCCCGGATCGCATCCGCGAGATCGCGCGGCGGTCGATCACGTTCTCGCCGATCGATGCGGCCACGGCGGCGGAGCGTGCGGGGTTGGGTCCGGTGAAGATCAACACCGTCGTGATGCGCGGCATCAACGACGACGAGCTCGAGGACTTCGCGCGCCTCACGCTCGAGCATCCGTGGCACATTCGCTTCATCGAGCTGATGCCGGTGGGCGAGATGGCCGAGCTCACGTTCGATCGCGTGGTGCCGAGCGATGAGATTCTCGCGCGACTGTCGAGCATCGCGCCGCTGGTGGCGGATGCAGGCCCTGCGCGCGGCAACGGACCGGCGAAGTACTATCGATTCGCGGGCGCGCCGGGCAGCGTCGGCGTGATCACGCCGATGAGCCACACGTACTGCGGCGACTGCAACCGCGTGCGACTCACGGCCGACGGGCGGTTGCGCACGTGCCTCTATGGCGACGAAGAGGTGAACTTCCGCGACGCGTTGCGCGCGGGAGAAGCGCTGGCGCCGCTGTATGCCGCGGCCCTCTCGACGAAACCGCGCGAGCATTCGCTGCTGCAAATGAAGGTGGGCGGACTTCGCGCGCTCTCGCAGATCGGCGGCTGAAGCGGCCTCGCTAGCGGGCGTTTCGCGCGTTTAGCTCAGCTCGCTTTCACAAAGTTCGTTGCGCGAATACCCCGCGTAGTGGGGCGTGTTTCGTCACCCCGCATAAAGTCTCTTTCACCCCGCAGAGACTGCTCTTGGCCCGCGGCCGGTTGACTTCGCATCCCGTTCGCTGCATACGGTGCGGGTTAACTGGTCGCTGACACCGCCGTAACGCCGCGCGTACCCAGTCCGCGCGCCTCTGCGATGCTGCCGCGCCCGCCGAGCCGCTGGCGCGCCTTGCCGACTCGGTCTCGTCCGCGCCGCAGGAGGTGAGGTCCCCACTCAGGAGCACCAGTTCCTTCTTCGCTCGTCGGATCGGTACTCGATCCGGCGCCCACCAGGCAGTCGCGTTCGTGAGTTTCGGCGAGCGCGATCACGGAGAGACCGCACATGCGTATTCGATTTCGTCGGTACGCGTTTGCCGTTGGCGTTTGGCTAGTGCCTGCCACGGCATTCGCACAGCAGGGTACGATAACGGGACGAGTTACGGACAAAGCAACGAATAATCCAGTTCCAAGCGCGATGGTGACCATTGTTGGAACCACGCGCGGCGCACTCGCGAGTGAGAAAGGCGAGTACGCGATTCGCGCGGTAGCGCCCGGCGTGATCACGCTTCGCGCCACCCGCATTGGCTACGCCGCGATCACGCAAACGGTGACCGTTCCGGAAAGCGGCACCATCACCGCGGACTTCGCTCTCACCTCCACGCCATCGAAGCTCGACGAGATCGTCGTGAGCGCGACGGGCGCGGAGGAGACGAAACGCCAGCAGCCGGTGTCGATCGGCACGATCAACATGGACTCGGTGAATCTCGCGCCCGTGAACAGTTTCTCCGGAGCTGCTCACCGCACGCACGCCGGGTGTGGTCGCGATGTCCGACGGCGGCACGCTCGGCGCCGGCACGCGCATCCGCATTCGCGGATCGAATTCCGTGTCGCTTGATAACGATCCGCTCATCGTCATTGACGGCGTCCGTGCGAACGGCAATCGAGGGCTCGTCGACGATTGGTGTCGGCGGACAAATTCCTTCGCGACTCGACGACATCAACCCGGAGGACATCGAGACGATCAACGTCATCAAGGGTCCCGCGGCGTCTTCGCTCTATGGCACTGCGGCCGCGAACGGAGTCATGCAGATCACGACCAAGCGCGGCTCGGTCGGTAAGGCCCAATGGAGCGCACACGCGTCGGGCGGGACGGTCTCCAACTACATCAAATTCCCGAGCAACTACGGTGCGGTCGATGTCGAGGGTGGCGATACGGTTTGTCGCAAGCGACTATCGGCGCACCGTGCGTTACGCTTTCCAAGCCCAAGGCTTCTGCACTTACACAGGGCTGCAGACCTTCAATCCACTCGAAGTGAACAGTCCGTTCATCACGGGCAACACACAGGCGTATGGACTCGCGGTGAGTGGCGGCAGCGAGGCAATGACGTACTACCTGAGCGGGCAGTTCGATAAGGACAAGGGTGTCTACGAGATCAACCAGCTCCGCCACGCGACGCTACGCGCCAATGCCACGGCACATCTCGGTCCGAAATTCGACCTCACGGTGAACAGCTCGTACGGCCAGAATCGTCTCCGCCTGCCGCAGAACGACAACAACGTACGCGGCGTCATCCCGTCTGGAATTCTCGGACTCGTGTTCGACGATTCGGTCAATCATGGATTCGGTTCCAACAGCCGGCGAACATCTTCGCCATCAATACCCAGCAGAACACCGAGCGCTACACCGGATCAGCAACGGGGACCTGGCGGCCACTGACATGGCTGAGTGCGAACATCGTAACAGGCTTGGACTTTTCCAATCGGATCGACCAGGAGTTGATCCCGACCTATCTTGACAACGGCATCACCAGCCGTTTTGCCGATGACTCACTGGGCAATCGCACATCCAATCCATTCCAGACGTTCATCTACACGTTGAATGGAAGTGCGACGGCAAGCTACGGAATCCGCCCGGGGCTCTCCGGCTCAACCACCGTGGGAGCGCAGTACACACAGGATTACGCGCACGGCACTTTCGCCTTCGGCAAGGTGCTGGCACCCGGAACGGGCTCGCTCGCCGGAGCGACGCAGGCCTTCGCGGTAGGCGAGTCCACGACCAAGGACATCATTCTAGGCGCCTTCGGTCAGGAGCAGATCAACTGGCGCGACAAGGTCTATCGTGAGCGGCACGCTGCGAGCCGATAAGAACAATGCTTTCGGCCGCAACTTCAAATCGCATCGTTTACCCCGGCGGCGGCATTTCCTGGGTGATCGGTAACGAGGACTTCTTCCCGAAGCAAAAGTTCATCTCCCAGACGCGTCTGCGTGCAGCGTACGGTCAGTCGGGACAACAGCCGGGCTTCCGCGATGCTGTCGCCTTCTATTCGCCCGTCGCCGTCCACGTCGGGAGCGAGGACGTGGCGTCCTTCACTGCAGGAAATTTGGGCAATCCGAATCTCAAGCCCGAGCGCACCGCCGAGAGCGAGCTTGGATTCGAAACGAATCTCTGGAAGGACATCTTCGCTTTCGATTTCACTTGTTACAACAAGAAGACGAGTGACGCGCTCATCAAACGGCAGCTCGCGCCGTCGAACGGAGTTCAGCAACTCTTCTTCCAGAACATTGGCAAGGTGCAGAACAAGGGCGTCGAGATGTCCCTCACGGGCACTCCCCTCAAGGGCAAGACTGTCGCGTGGGACTTCACCATCGCGGGCTCGCACAATGACAACAAGGTGCTCAAGCTCGGAGTGCCTCCGATCATCTTCAACGATCAACGCCACCAGAATGGCTACCCTCTCGGTGGTTATTGGGCAGTTCCGTACACGTTCAAAGACATCAACGGCGATGGCGCCATCACAAGAACTGCCCGGAGCGGATCGAGCTCACGCTCGGAGACACGGCCGTGTATCTCGGATCACCGTTCCCAAGCTGGGACCTCACGTTCGGCTCCGGCATCACGCTGTTCAAGTACATTCGCGTTGCAGCCCTGCTGAACCGCCGCACCGGCAACAAGCTGCAGAACATTACGGAGAGTCTTCCGTTGTCCGACTGCTCATCTGCCAGGAGTTGAATCAGAGCATCGATCCGACCGTAAAGAAGACCTCATCCCTGGCAGATCAGGCGGCGGCAATGCGGCGCTGGAGGAACTGCCGCCGGCTACATCGAGGACGGAAGTTTCTGGAAGATTCGAGAGGTCTCTGTGACGTTGTCTGCACCCGACCATGGCGCATTGCTTGGGCGTATGGGGCGAGTCTCACGTTCGCGGGACGCAATCTCGGCACGTGGACCAAGTACAAGGGCCTCGATCCCGAGATCAACGAGAATGGTGGCCTGAACTTCAGCACGGATGAATTCCTCGAGCCAGCCACCCGTTCGCACATACACAGTGCGGATGGACATGCGCTGGTAATCGGCGACCACAACCAGAGCGAGATGTCAACTCATGCATACGATTCAAGAGAAAGCGCTATGGTCGTCGGATCTGGTTGGTGATTGCCGCGGGAGGCGTTTTTATCTCCGCGTGCAACACCGATCAGTTTCTGAAAGCGACCGATCCCGATAACACGCCGCCCGGCGCGCTCAAGGGAGCATCATCCTTGCCCGGCTTTCGTGCAAGCGCCATTGGAGACTTCGGACTGGCGTTCGATGGCAATGCGCTAAATCCAGACGGCAATGAATACGAAGGGCTCGTGAACATGACAGGACTTCTGACCGACGAGCTCCAGAACACGGAAACATTTCCCACGCGAACGGAAGTCGATCGTCGCCACACCCAGATATCAATTCCACGATGCGAGACATTTGGTTCAACGCACATCTGGCACGCGTTTCGGCGCAGGCGCGCGGCCGGGGCGTTCGCGGCGTTTGGGCCGGACGATCCGGGTCGATCGGAGGTCGAGAGCCTTCAGGCCTACGCCATTCTTCTTCTGGCGGAGGACTTCTGCTCCGGTGTTCCGCTGTCCAACATCGACACCGCTACAGCTCAGCGTGCAGTTTGGAGATCCGATGACCACGCAGGCGCTTCTGCGGTGGCCAACGACACGTTTACGCTCGCCGCGAGTCTTTCGCCGGCGGACTTGGATCGCCAATATCTGGCTGCCGTCGGGAAAGCGCGCACTCTTCAATCCCAGGGTCGCTCACATCTCGGCGGAGGCTGCGACCTTGGTGTCGGCTGTGCCCACGAACTGGACTTACAAGATTTTGCATTCGAGGAACTCGCAACGGCAATGGAACGGAGTGTACGAGTTCATGTGGCTCGAAAGTCGGTGGGTGGAGTCGAATGTCGAAGGGTTGAACGGCCTGGCGTTTCGGGATGATCCGCGCAACCCGTTTCTTTTCGCCGCTGGTGCGACCTTCGACGGGCAGGACGATTTTTATGGAACGCTCAGGTATTCAGCGCCCGATTCCTCGACGGTGCTCGCGAGCGGGATCGAAGCGCGCCTGATCGAGGCCGAAGCGGCGCTGCAGGTGAACAATATCACGACTTTTCTTGCGAAACTGAACGAGCCTCGCGCCTCGAGCGGGATTGCGGGGCTCGCACCGTTAACCGATCCGGGCAACGTCAACAGCGCGACAGGATTTGCTTTTCAGCGAGCGGGGACAGTGGCTGTATCTCACCGCTCATCGGCTAGGCGATCTTCGCAGACTCGCGCGGTCGACCGCGAACGATGGCTACGGGCGCGACCCCGAGACCGTGTTCCCGACGGGCGCGTGGTTCCGCGGCGGCGTATATGGTACGGATACCAACTTCCCGATTCCAATCGAGGAGTTGAACAACCCGCAGGTTCCGGGTCCGGCCCCGAATACCTGTCATCGATCGCGATCCGTAACGGGGATCACGCATCAGACGTATAAGCAAATGAGGGAGGCGGAACATTCCGCCTCCCTCATTTGCATACACCGCCTCCTGATACTCACCCGATCGGCTCTTGCTGTGTATCAGGATCACGCCGGCATTGGAGTTCGTGCCGAAGTACGCCGTCGCTTCGATCGAGCCCATCTCCTCGATATTGTCGATGTCCGACGGCTCCGATCTGGCGCAGAGCGCGAATATCGCACAACGGAACGCCATTGATGTAGACCATGGGATCATCCCTGAGATACAGGCTTCCGTGCCCGCGGCGAGGGTGCAGCCGCTCCGGCTGCCCGTCGTACGATTCCGTGGCGCGCGCCGTGGTGCTCAAGCGCTTGAGAACCTCCCAGGCGTCCGTTGCTCCCGACCGCTCGATCGCCTCGGCGGTGATGACGTGCGCGTGGTACGCCTCGTCCTTCGGCGCGGCGATGGCGCCTCCGCCGGTCTTGCAGCCAACGGCGACGCAGAGCGGAACCACCACGAGCGTGCGGCGCCACAATGACACGGCCATATGGGCCTCCGTGTGCGGCGCGAGCGCGCCGACTCCCGAATCTGGATTCCGTGCAGCAAATCGTCAATTCTCACGCGCGAATCCGCGCATTGTAACCATTACGCAAGGCTCAACGCTCCGATATCTTTCGACCTGGATATCTCACAGGGGATTTCGGCGCGGATGCTGAACAAGATCACGGTAGTCGGGGCGGGGAATGTCGGTGCGACTACGGCGCAGCGGCTCGCGGAAAAGGAGTTGGCGCTGCAGGTGGTGCTGGTGGATGTGATCGAAGGCGTGCCGCAGGGCAAGGCGCTGGACATTCGGGAGTCCGCCCCCATCGAGGGGTTCGAGACGCGCCTCGTCGGCACGAACGACTACGCGGCCTCCGCGGGCTCCGATATCGTCGTCATCACCGCCGGCATCGCGCGCAAGCCCGGGATGTCGCGAGACGATCTGCTCAATACCAATGCCGGCATTGTCCAGCAGGTATCGGAGCACATCAGGAGCAGCTCGCCCAACGCGATCCTCATCGTGGTGTCAAATCCGCTCGACGTGATGTCGTGGGTCGCGCTCAAGACGACGGGCTTTCCGCGCGAGCGAGTGATCGGAATGGCGGGAGTGCTCGACACGGCGCGCTATCGCTCCTTCATTGCCGAGGCGCTGGAGGTCTCGGTGCGCGACATTCAGGCGATGGTCCTCGGCGGACACGGCGACACGATGGTGCCGCTGCTGTCGTACACGTCCGTGAGCGGAATCCCAGTTACGCAGTTGCTCGACAAGCCGACGCTCGACGCGATCATTGAGCGCACGCGCACGGGTGGCGCCGAGATCGTGAAGTATCTCAAGACAGGCTCGGCCTATTACGCGCCGTCCGCTGCCGCGGTGCAGATGTGCGAAGCCATCGCGTTCGATCAGAAGCGCATTTTGCCCTGCGCGGCATGGCTGCAGGGCGAGTACGGCCAGACTGGAATATTCCTCGGCGTGCCGTGCAAACTGGGCCGCGGAGGTCTCGAGAAGATCCTCGAGCTGACTCTCACCAGTGACGAGCGGGCCGCACTCGCGAAGAGCGCCGACGCCGTGCGCGAGCCCATGTCGGCCGTGACCCTCTGAGCCAGAGGTGATTCGCACGCCGAGCTTCTGGTCGAGTACCGTCGGGAAAAAGATCGTGATGGCCGTGTCGGGGCTGATCATGGTGGGCTTCGTCATCGTGCACATGGCCGGGAATCTCCAGCTGTTCGAGGGCGCGGAGCGGCTGAATACCTACTCCGCCTTCCTGCACGGCCCCGCCAACGAACTGCTCTGGATTGTGCGCGTCGTACTGCTCGCCGCTGTGGTCGCTCACGTGGTCGCGGCGTACCAGCTCACGGTGCTCGATCGCGCGGCGCGACCGGTGCCGTACGCGAAGCGGGAGCTGCAGGCGGCGACGATCGGATCGCGCACGATGCGCGTGGGCGGCGTCGTGCTCGCGATTTTCATCGTGCTTCACGTGATGCACTTCACGACGCTCGCGCTGCAGCCGGCGCCGCTCACGGAGGGCGACGTGTACGGCAACGTGATCGCGAGCTTCCAGATCTGGTGGGTGACCGCGCTGTACGTGATCGCGATGATCGCACTCGGCCTTCACCTCTATCACGGCGCGTGGAGCTCGGTGCGCACGCTGGGCTTCGAGCGGGGACGGCTCGATCCGTTTCGCCGCCCGGTCGCGCTCACACTGGCCCTCGTCGTGTGGGCTGGATTCACGCTCGTGCCGGTTGCCGTGTACTTCCACCTGGTACCGTGACGATGGAGCTGCGCTCGCGCGTTCCGGCTGGGCCGATCGAGAAGAAGTGGGACTCCCATTGCTTCGACATGAAGCTCGTGAATCCCGCGAACAAGCGGAAATACACCATCATCGTGGTCGGCAGCGGGCTCGCAGGAGGCGCGGGCGCGGCGTCGCTGGCGGAGCTCGGCTACAACGTGAAGTGCTTCTGCTTTCAGGATTCGCCGCGACGCGCCCACAGTATCGCGGCGCAGGGCGGCATCAACGCGGCGAAGAACTATCAGAACGATGGAGACTCCGTCTATCGCCTGTTCTACGACACGGTGAAGGGCGGGGACTTTCGCTCGCGCGAGGCGAACGTGTACCGCCTTGCGCAGCTCAGCGTGAACATCATCGACCAGTGCGTCGCGCAGGGTGTGCCGTTCGCCCGCGAGTACGGCGGCCTGCTCGCCAATCGCTCGTTCGGCGGAGCACAGGTCTCGCGCACGTTTTACGCGCGCGGTCAAACCGGACAGCAACTGCTCCTCGGCGCGTACCAGGCCCTCGAGCGACAGATCGGGACCGGTATGGTCCGGATGTATCCGCGCACCGAGATGCTCGACGTCGTCGTGATCGACGGCTGCGCGCGGGGAATCGTGACGCGCGATCTCATCACGGGTGCGATCGAGTCGCACGCCGCCGATGCCGTGGTGCTCGGCACCGGCGGCTACGGAAACGTCTTCTACCTGTCGACGAACGCGAAGGGATCCAACGCGACCGCAATCTGGCGCGCGTACAAGCGCGGTGCGGCGTTCGCGAATCCGTGCTTCACGCAGATTCACCCCACGTGCATTCCGAAGAGCGGCGAATACCAGTCGAAGCTCACCCTGATGTCGGAATCGCTGCGCAACGATGGACGCGTCTGGGTGCCCGCTCGCCAAGGGCGACAAGCGCAGCCCCGACAAGATCCCGGACGCAGAGCGCGATTACTACCTGGAGCGGATGTATCCGAGCTTCGGGAATCTCGCGCCGCGCGACATCGCCTCGCGCGCCGCGAAGCGCGTGTGCGACGAGGGGCGCGGCGTCGGGGCGACCGGGCTTGGCGTCTATCTCGACTTCGCGTCCGCGATCGCCCGCGTCGGCGAGGACGCGATTCGCGAGCGCTACGGCAACCTCTTCGAGATGTATCAGCGCATCACGGACGAGAATCCGTACAAGGTTCCGATGCGCATCTACCCGGCCGTGCACTACACCATGGGCGGCCTCTGGGTGGACTACAATCTCATGAGCACCATCCCCGGATTGCACGTGATAGGCGAGGCGAACTTCTCCGATCACGGCGCGAATCGACTCGGCGCGAGCGCGCTGATGCAGGGACTCGCCGATGGGTACTTCATCATCAGCAACACGATCGCCGACTATCTGGCGTCGGAGAAACCCGCGCGAGTGGACACCGCTCACGCGGCGTTCAAGGATGCCGAGGCGCGCGTGGCGGAGATGACGAAGCGGCTGCTCGCGGCGAAGGGATCGCGCACGGTCGATTCCTTCCACCGGGAGCTGGGCAGCATCATGTGGGAGTACTGCGGCATGTCGCGCAGCGAGGCCGGGCTCAGGACGGCGCTGGAGAAAATTCCGAAGCTCCGTGCGGAGTTCTGGCGCGACGTGAACGTGCCGGGCAGCGCCGACACGCTCAACCAGGCGCTCGAGAAGGCGGGTCGCGTCGCCGACTTCTTCGAGCTCGCTGAGCTCATGTGCCTCGACGCGCTGGAGCGAAGGGAGTCGTGCGGCGGACACTTCCGCGAGGAATTTCAGACCGCGGATGGCGAGGCGCTACGCGACGACGAGAACTTCGCATACGTCGCCGCGTGGGAATACGCGGGCGAAGGCGCGGCTCCCAGGCTCAACAAGGAGCCGCTCGACTTCGAGTACGTGCACCTCGCGCAGCGGAGCTACAAATGAACGTGACGTTGCGCGTGTGGCGTCAGGCGGGCCCCGCTGCTCCCGGCAGGATGGTGGAGTACAAGGCGTCCGACATCAGCCCCGAAGCATTCGTTCCTCGAGATGATGGACGTCGTGAACGAGCAGCTCACGCTTCGCGGCGACGATCCCATCGCCTTCGATCACGATTGCCGCGAGGGGATCTGCGGAAGCTGCAGCATGATGATCGACGGCCTGGCGCACGGTCCGAATCAGGGAACGGCGACGTGCCAGCTCCACATGCGCAGCTTCGCGGATGGCGCGACGATCTTCGTCGAGCCATGGCGCGTGCGCGCATTCCCAGTCGTGAAGGACCTGTGCGTGGATCGCGCTGCCCTCGACCGGATCATCGCCGCCGGCGGCTTCATCACCGCGCCGACGGGCGGAGCGCAGGACGCGAACGACATTCTCGTTCCGAAGATGGCGTCTGACCTGGCGATGGATTCGGCCGCGTGCATCGGCTGCGGCGCCTGCGCGGCGGCGTGTCCCAACGGCTCGGCCTCGCTCTTCACGGCGGCGAAGATCTCGCACCTCGCGGAGCTTCCGCAGGGGCAGCCGGAGCGCTACCGGCGCGTCGTGGCCATGGTCGCGCAGCACGACGCCGAGGGATTCGGCGGGTGCACGCTGCATGGCGAGTGTCAGCTCGCGTGTCCGAAGGAGATCAGCATCGATACGATCTCACGGATGCACCGCGACTTTATGGTCGCGGCCACCGTGATGCGCGAGGAGAAGGTCGGCGGCGGCACGGGCTGATCCTCCGCGAGCCCGACCTCGCCCCGCTAGAGTAGCGGCAGCGTCACTCCGCGCTGTCCCTGGTATTTGCCCTTCCGGTCTGCGTACGACGTCTCCGGCGCCTCATCTCCCTCGAAGAAGAGCGCCTGCGCGATCCCCTCGTTCGCGTAGATCTTGGCCGGCAGCGGCGTGGTGTTCGAGATCTCCAGCGTAACGAAGCCCTCCCACTCCGGCTCGAACGGCGTCACGTTCGTGATGATCCCGCATCGCGCGTAGGTGGACTTGCCGACGGTGATCGTGATGACGTTGCGCGGAATCCGGAAGTACTCGACGGAGCGGCCGAGCGCGAAGCTGTTGGGAGGGACGATGCAGACGTCACCTTCGAATTCGACGAACGATTTGGGGTCGAAGTGCTTCGGGTCCACCAGCGAGTTCAGGACGTTGGTGAAGATCTTGAACTCGGTCGCGACTCGCATGTCGTAGCCATACGAGCTGACGCCGTAGGAGATGACGCCCTCGCGAACCTGACGGTCAGCGAAGGGGTCGATCATACCGTGCTCAAGCGCCATTCGGCGAATCCAGCGATCGGACTTGATTGACATGTCTCATGAGTAGCGAGGAATGGAAGCAGGCGGTCGGAGGGGAATGTATCGTTCCCCATTGAGCATGGCAAAGCGCATTGCAGAGGCCACGGCCTCAGGATAGTTTTCCGTCGGGGATAGTGAAAAATTTCACGAACTGGGAGACGATGGGCCGCGAGTACTTTCCGATTCTCATGTTGGTGGGGTTCGTCGCCGCGAATGCGGTCATGATGCTCGCACTGTCCCATCTCACGATTCGCCCGCGGCCGACGCCGGTCAAACAGACCGCTTACGAGTCCGGCATCCCTCCGCTCGGCGACGCCCGCGAGCGATTCTCCGTCAAGTTCTACATGGTCGCCATGCTGTTCATCGTCTTCGATCTCGAGACGGTGTTCATGATTCCGTGGGCCACCTACTATCGCCAGCTCTCCTGCAACGTGCCGCTGGTCGATGGCGCGTGCACGCCGGCGCACCTGTCGTTCTTCGGACTCGGCGAGATGCTCGTTTTCATCGCGATTCTGCTCGTTGGCTACGTCTACGTCTGGAAGAAGGGAGCGCTGCAATGGGACTGAGTCGAGCTAACTCCCACGCGCGCGACCTTCGGACCGCCCCACCAGGAGAGCTGGGTCGCCACGCGACTCGACTTCCTCGTGAACTGGAGCCGCGCGAAGTCGCTCTGGCCAATGCCGTTCGGCACCGCGTGCTGCGCGATCGAGTTCATGGCCACCGCCGCGACGCGCTTCGACCTCGCGCGATTCGGAATGGAGCGCATGAGCTTCTCGCCGCGCCAGGCCGACGTGCTGATCTGCGCGGGGCGTGTGCCGTTCAAGCTCGCGCCGGTGCTCCGGCGCATCTGGCAGCAAATGCCGCAGCCCAAGTGGGCGATCTCGATGGGCGCCTGCGCGTCGTCCGGCGGGATGTTCGACAACTACGCCGTGGTGCAGGGGATCGACACGATCATCCCCGTCGATGTCTACGTGCCCGGATGCCCGCCGCGCCCCGAAGGTCTGCTGTACGGCATCATGATGCTGCAGGAGAAAGTGATGCGCGAGAAGATGTCCGACAACACGATTCGAAACGAGATGGAGCCCGATCCCGACAGCGGACTGTACATCCCGGCAAGCCGAATCGACGAGCTCTCCGAGCCGTTCGGGAATTCGGTGCAGCAGACGCGGTCGGGGCTGTGACCGCGACGTTCTCGCCAGTCCTTCCCGGCAGCGCGAACCCCGGCGCACCCGCGCCGTCGACGCCGCGCAATCTGCCGCAACGCGACGGCGAGCCGAATCCCTCCGCCGCCGCGATCGCGGCGAAGTTCGGTACGCTGTTCGTGCGCTCCGAAGTGATTTGGGGCGACACGAACGTGTACATCCAGACGAACGGCGTGAGCGAGATCATTCGGTGGCTGCACGATGATCCGACGCAGCAGTACGACTATCTCTCCGATGTCACCGCCGTGGAGTTTCGCGATCCCGAGCAGCCGATCGAGGTCGTGTGGCATCTGCGATCGCTTCCGTACCGTCGCTTCCTCCGAGTGAAGACGTCGCTCGACAAGCGCGCGCCGCTCGCGGTCGACAGCGTGTGGCCGATCTACAAGGCCGCGAATTGGCTCGAGCGCGAGTGCTTCGACATGTTCGGCATCACCTTCACTGGTCACCCCGATCTGCGGCGCATCCTCATGTGGGAGTCGTACCGCGAAGGCTATCCCGCTCAGAAAGGATTTCCCCCTGCGCGGGCGGTTCAGCCGGGCGGAGCAGCTCCGCCAGGCGCTGAGCATCACGACGGAGGGCCGCTACTCGATGGAGGAGTTGTCCGTGGCGCAGGCGTTCGAGGACCTCCCCGAAGACATGCGCCGGCGCCTTGCGGGCGGCGAGCGGACGGGGGAATAACATGGCCACGACCACGAGGACGGTTGAAGTCGCACTCGGTACCGCGGGCGTCGATTCCGACGGACGCGCGGTGCGTACGCCGATGACGGTCACCGAGAATGGCGCGGTCACGACGCTCGAGCCGCCGGCGATGGGTGCGGCGCCGGAGCTCGAGGGCGAGCACATGCTCGATCAATCTCGGCCCGCAGCATCCGGCCACGCACGGTGTGCTGCGCCTCGTCCTCGAGCTCGACGGCGAGACCGTCGTGCGATGCATCCCGCACATTGGCTATCTGCACTGCGGCTTCGAGAAGATCGGCGAGTATCGGCAGTACAATCAGGTGATCCCGTGGACCGATCGCGAAGACTACCTCAACTCGATCGGCAACAACGTCGCCTTTTCGATCGGCGCGGAGCGGCTCTTCGGCGTCGAGGTTCCGCCGCGCTGCACCGTGCTGCGCGTCATCGCGATGGAGCTCTCGCGCATCATTTCGCATCTCGTGTGGCTCGGCACCACCTGCATCGATCTCGGCGCGTTCACGCCCTTTCTGTGGTCGTTCCAGGAGCGCGAGAACGTCTACAATCTCCTCGAGAGCTGGGTTGGCGCGCGCCTCACCACCAGCGCCACGCGCGTTGGCGGAATGGCGGCGGACATCCCCGATGGTTGGACGGATCAGCTGCGTCATTTCATCCGCTCCTTCCCGAAGACGGTGGACGAATGCGATCGCATGCTCACCAAGAACAGCATTTGGGTTGGTCGCACGACGGCGCTCGGCGTGATGTCGGCGGATGAAGCGATCAACTACGGGCTGTCGGGTCCGATGCTTCGCGCGTCCGGTGTCGCGTACGACGTGCGGAAGGACTTTCCGTATCTCGACTACGAGACCTACGACTTCGACGTTCCCGTCGGTTCGAACGGCGACGTCTACGATCGTTTCCTCGTGCGCGTCGAGGAGCTCCGGCAGTCGACACGAATCCTCGCGCAGGCGGTCGACCGGCTTCCCGATGGTCCGGTCAACTCGAGCGATCATCGCGTGATCCTGCCACCGAAGAGCCACGCGATGAGCGACATGGAGTCGATGATCCACCACTTCAAGCAGGTGATGGAAGGCCCGCGGCCGCCGATCGGCGAGGTGTACGTGCCTGTCGAAAGTCCGAAGGGTGAGAAGGGCTACTACTTCGTGTCCGACGGAACGGCCAAGCCCGTGCGCTGGCGCATTCGGCCCCCATCGTACGTGAATCTCTCCGCGATCTCGAAGATGGTGGAAGGGCATTTGCTCTCCGACGTCATTGCGATCAACGCGAGTATCGATATCGTCATGGGAGAGATCGACCGGTGAGCGCTCAACGAGAAGGAGCGACCCAGGCCGACGCGCTGTCGCACGCGAGTCGTGGAAACGTGGGCGAAATGCCGTATGTGCCGGTCTTCGTTGGCGCGCTGAAGGAAGAGCTCGAGGCGCTCCTCGGCCGCTATCCCACGAAGATGGCCGCGCTCCTGCCTGCGCTCTGGATGGTGCAGCGCGAGCGAGGGTGGGTGAGCGAGGAGGCGATGGTCGAGGTCGGGGAGCAGCTCGAGCTCACGCCGGCATACGTGAAGGGCGTCGTCACGTTCTACACCATGTACCACCAGCATCCGGTGGGGCGCAACTTCATCCAGGTGTGCACCACGGCGCCCTGCACGGCGTGCGGCGCGGAGAAGGTGGTCGAGGCGCTCCTCGCGCAGACAGGATGCGGCGACCTCGGCGCGACGTCGCCGGATGGCCGCTTCACCGTCATCGAGGTCGAGTGCCTGGGCGCATGCGGCTTCGCGACGCCGGTCATGGTGAACGACGATTTCATTGAGTCGGTCACTCCCGAGAAGGTTCCGCAGATGCTCACTCAGTTCAAATAGATGGGATATCCCCACAAGTCGCATCCGAAAGAGACACCGATTCTCTCGAAGTACTTCGGCGAGCCGCAGGCGCGTACGCTCGATGGCTGGAAGGAGCGCGGTGGCTACCGCGCGCTGGAGCAGGCGCTCGGCATGACGCCCGCGGATATCGTGAACGTGATGAAGGAGTCGGGGCTGCGAGGTCGCGGCGGCGCGGGTTTCCCTACGGGCCTCAAGTGGTCGTTCATGAAGCCGGGCGACGGCAAGGCGCACTACCTGTGCGTCAACGCGGACGAGTCGGAGCCGGGCACGTTCAAGGATCGCGAGATCATGCGCTGGACGCCGCACGCCCTCCTCGAGGGAACGGCGATCGCCGCGTACGCGATCGGCGCCGAGGTGGCATACATCTACATTCGCGGTGAGTTCACCGAGCCGTTGCGCGTGATGGTGGCCGCCGTGAAGGAGGCGTACGACGCGGGCATTCTCGGAAAGAACGCGATGGGAAGCGGCCATCGCATCGACATTTACGTACACCGGGGCGCCGGCGCGTACATCTGCGGTGAAGAGACGGCGCTCATGAATTCGCTGGAAGGGCGGCGCGGCAACCCGCGCATTAAGCCGCCGTTTCCAGCTGTCGCTGGCCTCTTTGGGCAGCCGACGACGATCAACAACGTCGAAACGCTGGCCGCCGTGCCGCTCGTGCTCAACAACGGCGCCGCCTGGTACAAGGCGATGTGTCTGTCCAATCCGAAGAGCACGGGCACCAAGCTGTTCTCGGTGTGCGGCAACGTCGCGCGTCCCGGCAACTACGAGGTCGTGCTGGGCTTTCCGTTCAAGGACTTTCTCTACGATCTCTGCGGCGGTCCGCTGCCCGGCCGGAAGTTCAAGGCCGTGATTCCTGGCGGCTCGTCGGTTCCGATCCAGTCGATGGAGGAGGCGGAGAGCACGCTCATGGATTACGAGGGGTTCGTGGCGAAGGGATCGATGCTTGGCTCGGGCGGTGTGATCGTCTTCGACGACTCGCAGTGCATGGTGAAGCACATTGCGCGGCTCGCGCGCTTCTACGCTCACGAGAGCTGCGCCCAGTGCACGCAGTGCCGCGAGGGCACGGCGTGGACCACCAAGATCCTCGAGCGTATCGAGGCGGGTGGCGGCACGATGCAGGACTTCGACACGCTTCTCGAGCTCGCGGATAACATGACGGGCAAGACGATCTGCGTGCTGAGCGACTCGTGCGCCGCGCCGGTCGTGTCGGGCATTCAGAAGTTCAAGCACGAGTTCGAGGCGCACATCACGGGCAAGCGCTGTCCGTTCCGTTCAGCCGCGGCCGCGTGATGGCCGACACGCCGATGGTCACGCTGACGATCGAGGGACGCGAGGTGAAGGTGCCCGCGGGAACCTCGATCCTCGAGGCCGCGAAGGTCGCGGGCGTGCTCGTGCCTCACTATTGCTATCATCCCGGACTGCCGGTCGCCGGCGTGTGCCGCATGTGCCTGGTCGAGGTCGAGAAGGCGCCCAAGCTGGCACCTGCATGCGCGACGTCTGTCGCCGAAGGTCAGGTCGTACATGTGCACTCCGAGCAGTCGCTGAAGGCGCGCCAGGGCGTGCTCGAGCTGCTGCTCATCAACCACCCGCTCGACTGCCCGATCTGCGATCAGGCTGGAGAGTGCGAGCTGCAGGATTACACCTTTCGCGAGGGGCGTTCGGAAGGGCGGCTCGGGCCGGAGGCGAAGCGCTTCAATCCCGTGGAGGACTTCGGCGGCGACGTGCTCTACGTGCCGAACCGCTGCATCCTCTGCACGCGGTGCGTGCGCTTCATGGAAGACATCGTGCAGGATCCGGTGCTCAACGTGAGCGAACGCGGCGACCGCGCGGTGATCGGAAAGTTCGAGGGACACGATCTCACCGACGAGTGGGCCTCCAATGTGGTGGACCTGTGTCCGGTTGGCGCGTTGCTCTCCAAGGATTTTCTGAACAAGGCGCGCGCCTGGGAGCTCGACCGCACGCCGAGCATCTGCCCGAACTGCACCCAGGGCTGCAATTCGATTCTGGAGACGCGCGACAACGTCGTCGTGCGCATGCGGCCACGCTCGAATGCCGACGTGAATCAGTGGTATCTCTGCGAGACCGGTCGGCTCGACTACAAGTGGCTGAATCCGTCGACGCGCCTCGAGGCTCCGCTTGTGCGGCAGGGCGCAGACAAGCTTTCGGCCGTGGACTGGGACATCGCCATCCGCGCGGCGGCTACGATGCTCGGCGGGGCGCGCGTCGTGGCGCTCGTGAGCCCGATGCTGTCGAACGAATCGCTGTTCCTCGCGTCGCGCGTCGTTGCGCGCACGGGAGGGAAGGGCGTGTTCCGCGTGACGACTGGACCCGAGGCGCCGCTGCCCGGCGTGCCCGATCTTGCGCTGCGAGCCGAGCGCGCGGCGAACGTGAAAGGTGCGGAGCTGCTCGGCTTCACGAGGAGTGCATCGCCACTCGATGAGCTCCGGTCTGGTGACGTGCTGCTCGTCATTGGCGAGACGCTCGGGGCGGCCGACGCGGCGGCGGTGGCGCGCGCGAGCCACGTGATCGTCGTGGCGCCGGCGATCGGGACCGAGGCGCGAGCGGCATCGATCGCGCTCCCATTGTCGACGATGGCCGAGGAGGAGGGGACGTTCACGAATCTTCGCGGTCGCGTGCAACGGTACTTCCAGGCGAATGCCGCACCCGGAATGTCGCGGCCGGCGTGGTGGATTCTCGGCGACCTGCTCACACAGCTCGGCGAGCCCACCAACATGTTCCTCGCGAGCGAGGCCTTCGCGGCGCTCGCCACGGCGCACGCCGGGTTCGCGGGGATGAGCTACGACACGTTGGGGCTCAAGGGACAGCTCATGAGCGCTCGGCCGGCCGAGCAGGGAGTTGCGACGTGATGCTCGCGATGATGCTCGCCGACCAGGAGATCTACCACAGATTCTACGATCCGATCGTGCCGGTCACGGCGCTGCCCTGGCTCATTTTCACGATCGTGAAGATGATCATCGTGTTCACGGTGCTCATGGTGGGCGTGGCGATGCTGACGCTCGCCGAACGCAAGATCTCCGCGTGGATTCAGGATCGCATTGGACCGAACCGCACGGGATACGGTGGCCTGCTCCAGCCGGCGGCGGATGGCCTCAAGAACATCATGAAGGAAGAGACGTATCCGGACGCCGCGTATACGCCGCTCTTCATTCTCGCCCCCATGCTGTCGTTCATCCCGGCGCTGATCACCTTCGCGGTGATCCCGTTCGCCGCTCCGCTGAGCACTCGCTGGGGGCTCGTCGAGATGTCGGTGGCGGATCTCCCGATCGGCTTTCTCTATATCATTGCGATCTCATCGCTCGGCGTGTACGGCATCGTGCTCGCCGGCTGGTCGTCGAACAACAAATACTCGCTGCTCGGCGGCCTTCGCTCGAGCGCGCAAATGATCAGCTACGAGATCTCGATGGGAATGGCGGCGGTATCGGTGCTGCTCCTGTCCGGGAACGTCTCGCTCCAGGCGATCGTGCAGCAGCAGCAATCGATGGGGTGGAATGTATTTCCGCTTCTCATTGGCTTCTTCATCTTCTGCGTCGCCTCGTTCGCCGAAACGAATCGTCTTCCGTTCGACATGCCCGAGGCCGAGTCCGAGCTGATCGCCGGCTATCACACCGAGTACAGCTCGATGAAGTTCTCGATGTTCTTCATCGCCGAGTATTCGAACATGGTGACGGCGAGCGCGCTCATGGTGACGCTCTTCTTCGGCGGCTGGGACATTCCGGGCACACAGTGGGACAACCTGCCGCCGTGGACCGTGATCAAGTTCCTCCTCACGCTCGCCTTCTTCTTCGCGAAACTGCTGTTCTTCCTGTTCCTCTACATGTGGATTCGCTGGACGCTCCCGCGCTTCCGCTACGATCAGCTCATGAGCCTCGGCTGGAAGTTCATGCTGCCGCTGGCACTCGGGTACATCGTCATCACGGGTGGCGCGGTTCTCGTCCTCGACATGCTCGGCGTGCCGCGCGGCGTGCAATGGTTCGGCGTGTCGCCGTTCTGGGCGGCCTTGGGAGTCTTGAATCTCGTGCTCGCGGCGCTCGTGTTCGTGATCCTCGATCGCGGGCGAATCATCAGCCCATCGTATTCGCGGCTGTCGCCGATTCAGGTCGCGCGGCTGCGCGCGATGAGCGCCGGGCGTTCGCTCGCCGCAAGCCAGGGAGATTGAAATGCCGATTCAGGTGAAGGTGCTCACGCGTCCCGTTGCCGATTCCAGCTACGTGCGCGCGATGCTCAGCGGAATGGCGCTGACCTTCAAGCACATGATGAACCCACACAAGAAGACGGAACAGTATCCCGACGTGAAGTGGGCGCTCTCGCCGCGCTGGCGAGGCACGCACCGGATGCTCACGGACGAGACGGGAAAGGCGAAGTGCGTCGCGTGCGGACTCTGCCCCCAGATCTGTCCGGCGAATTGCATCAAGCTCGTGCCCGGCGAGGACGAGGAAGGGAACCGCTATCCCCTCGTGTACGAGATCGACGAGTTCCGCTGCATTTTCTGCGGATATTGCCAGGAGGTGTGTCCGGAGGAAGCGATTCACGTCGGACGGCACTACGAGAATTCCGAATACAGCCGCGAGGGCTTCGTCTACGACCTCGAGCGGCTGACCGCCCAGACACATCCCGTGTGCGAGATGTGGGATCCAGCGGACCCGAAAGGCGAATGAACACGCTGCTCTACACTTTCCACTTCTACCTCTTCGGGTTGATCTCCATCGCGTCAGCGGTGGCGTTCGTGACGCGAAAGAGTCCCGTCGCGGCCGCGCTGTGGCTGGTGAACACGATGTTCTGCCTGTCCGCGCTGTACGTGATGCTCGACGCGCAGTTCATCGGCGCGGTGCAGGTGCTGGTGTACGCCGGCGCGATCATGGTCGTGTTTCTGTTCGTGGTGATGCTCCTGAATTTGGGCCACGCATTGGACGTCACCGACATTCGAGGACTCGGTGGACGTCTCACCGCCGGGCTGGTCGGGCTCGCGATGATCGCGGAGCTCTTTGCGTTGAGCCGAATTCGGTTTCCGCTCCTGTCGGCGGCGATGACCGATCACGCGAACGTCGTCAATCCGGTGTCCGCTCCACTCTTCCATGAATATCTGCTCCCCTTCGAAGTGACGAGCGTCGTGCTGCTCGTCGCGGTCGTGGGCGCGGTGGTTCTGGCCAAGCGAGGGCCGAACGCCTCATGATCGGCGAAGCCCTGTTCTTCTCGGCCGTACTCTTCACGATCGGGGTCGTGGGCGTGCTGACGCGCCGAAACGCCATCATCATCTTCATGTGTGTCGAGCTGATGCTCAACGCCGTGAATCTGTCGTTCATTGCGCTCTCGCGCCTGCACGGATCGACCACGGGGCAGGTGTTCGTGCTGTTCGTGATGACGATCGCGGCGGCGGAAGCAGCGGTGGGGCTGGCAATCATCATCTCGATCTATCGCCACCATAAGTCGGTGGACCTTCGCAACATCAATCTGTTGAAAGGCTGATGCTTCAGGACCTGGCTGCCGTCGACACGCATCCGCTCGCGGAGACGGCCGCGCGATACGTCGGCCTGCTTCCCCTCATCCCGCTCGCCGGATTTCTGGTGAACGGCGCGTTGTCGCTCATTCCCGCGTACAAGCGCGGCCCCGCCGATCCGTCGGCGGCCGGACACGCGAATGACTCGGCGGGCGACGCGCACGCTGCGGTGCATCACGAGGCATCCGGGGCGGATGGCGACGAGCATGCCGAGGTAGCCCGTCATCCATACGCCGCCGTCGTGAGCGTGGTGGGGCCGCTCGTGCTCGCGCTGTCTTTCGGACTCGCCGTCATGATGTGGATGGCGATGGCCGGCGCTGGTGAGATGCGGACGCCGTACGTGCAGACGTTCTTCGACTGGATGGTCACCGGCGATCTGAGGGTCTCGTGGGCGTTCCAGCTCGACCAGCTGTCGATGGTGATGGTGCTGGTGATCACCGGCGTCGGCACGCTGATCCACATCTTCAGCATCGGCTACATGCGCGACGACCCCGGCTATCCGCGGTTCTTCGCGTACCTGAATCTGTTCGTCGCCTTCATGCTCGTGCTCGTGCTCGGCGCGAACTACCCGGTGCTCTTCGTCGGCTGGGAGGGTGTCGGACTCTGCTCGTACCTGCTGATCGGCTTCTGGTTCACCGACAAGGCGAACGCGGACGCGGGAAAGAAGGCGTTCATCGTCAACCGTATCGGCGACTTCGGCTTCCTGATCGCGATGTTCCTCTTGTTCGCGAACCTGCAGACGCTCGACTTCACCGGAGTCGCGGCGGCCGCATCGTCGCTCGGCTTCGACAGCGCGCTAGTCACCACGATCTGCCTCTTCTTTTTCCTGGGTTGCGCGGGAAAGAGCGCGCAGCTCCCGCTCTACGTGTGGCTCCCGGACGCCATGGCCGGCCCGACGCCGGTCTCCGCGCTCATCCACGCGGCGACGATGGTCACGGCGGGCGTGTACCTGATCGCGCGAAGCGGAGTGCTCTTCGCGATGTCGCCCACGGCGTGCATCACGGTCGCGGTGGTCGGGACGCTTACCGCGCTCTTCGCGGCGACGATCGGGCTCAAGCAGTGGGACATCAAGAAGGTGCTCGCGTATTCGACGATCTCCCAGCTCGGCTACATGTTCATGGGCGTCGGCGCCGGCGCGTACGCGGCGGGCATGTTCCACCTCGTCACGCACGCGTTCTTCAAGGCGCTTCTCTTTCTCGGCTCCGGCTCGGTGATCTTCGCGCTGCACCGCGCGTACCACCACACGGGCAGCCACGAGGACGCGCAGGACATGCGCAACATGGGCGGGCTCAGGAAGTACATGCCCGTCACTTTCGTGCTGATGTGGATCGCGACGCTCGCGATCGCGGGCGTGCCGCCGTTCTCCGGCTTCTTCTCGAAGGATGGAATCCTCGGCGCCGTGTTTGCGCGCGCGCAGCGCGGGGCGCTCGCGGACGCGACGTGGCTCGGCATGCCCGGCAGCACGGTGCTCTACGTGCTGTACGGTTGGGTCTCGTGACGGCGTTTCTCACCGCGATCTACATGACGCGGATGATGCTCTACACGTTCCACGGTCCGAACCGCACCGGTGAGGCCGAGCAGGCGCACCTGCGCGAGGCACCGTGGTCGATGACCGGACCGCTACTGGTGCTCGGCGCGCTGAGCGCCCTTGGCGGATGGCTCAATCTTCCCGAGGCGATTCCGCTCGGGCCCATTGGCGTCCTCGAGAAGTGGCTCGAGCCCGTCGTCGGGGCGGCGACGGTGGCGGTAGGCGGAGCGGTGGGCGAGGAGGTCACGAGCACGGAGTACGCGCTGATAGGTGCGGCGGTCGCCATTGCGATCCTCGGGATCGTCGTCGCACTCGTGCGATTGAAGCCAGCCGCGCTGGTTCCCAAGCGGGATGCCGTACCCTCGCGCGGCTTCGAGCATGTGGTGGAAGAGAAGTACTACGTCGATGAGATCTACGACGATGTGATCGTGAAGCCGATCGTCTCCGGTTCGCGCAACATCCTCTGGACGGGCATCGATCGCGGTATCATCGACAGTTTGTTCGTGAACGGATCCGCGGTGCTGGCGCGCGGATTCGGATGGGTCGGCTCGCAGCTGCAGTCGGGGGAGACGGGCGCGTACGCGTGGGCGATCGCGATCGGTGCGCTCGCTGTTCTTGGCGCTTTCACCTTCCGCTGAGCGATGCACGACTTTCTCGCTCCAAATCAACTACAACGCCTGGATCCTTCCGGCGCTCCTGCTGATTCCCATAGCGGGCGCGGTGCTGTTGCTCGTGACCGGTGCCTTCTCGAGCGACGATGGCACACTCGAGGCTGCGCCCGCCGCACGCTGGGTCGCGCTGCTCTTCTTCCTGCTCGAGTTCGTCGTCTCGATGGGACTCTGGTGGTCGTACGATCCCGCCGGCGCGCGCTGGCAGGCGACGTACGATCACTGGTGGATCATTCCGTGGAACGCGCGCCTCTCCATGGGCATCGATGGCATCTCGCTCATGATGGTGCTGCTCACCACCGTGATCATGCCGCTCGCGGTGCTCGGCAGCTGGACCGTCGATTCGTACCAAGGTGCGCAGCTACTACGCGCTGATGCTCGTGCTCACGACCGGAATGCTCGGCGTGTTCGTCGCGCGCGATCTGCTGCTCTTCTACGTGATGTGGGAGATCATGCTCGTTCCGATGTACTTCATCATCGGGATCTGGGGCGGCGAGCGGCGCATCTACGCGAGCCTCAAGTTCTTCGTGTACACGATGGCGGGCTCCCTCCTCATGCTCGTCGGCATTCTGTATCTGTGGAATGCGTCCGCCGTTCCCTCGATGAACATGCCCGCGACGTTCGACTACGACCAGCTGCTCAACGTGGCGATCTCGCACAAGGCGGCGCTCTGGCTGTTCGGCGCGTTCTTCCTCGCGTTCGCGGTGAAGGTGCCGATGTTCCCGTTCCACACGTGGCTGCCGGACGCGCACGTCGAAGCGCCCACGGCTGGCTCGGTGGTCCTGGCTTCGATCATGCTCAAAATGGGGACGTACGGCTTCCTGCGCTTCGCGATGCCGCTCTTCCCGTCCGCGGCGATGACGCCATGGATACGCGCCGCGATCCTCACGCTCGCAGTGATCGGGATCATCTACGGCGCACTGGTCGCGATGGTGCAGCCGGACTTCAAGAAGCTCGTTGCCTACTCGTCGGTGAGCCACCTCGGCTTCGTCATGCTCGGCATCTTCGCCCTCACGCTGCAGAGCGTTCAGGGCGCGTTGATGGTCATGATCAGCCACGGAATCTCGACCGGTGCGCTCTTCCTGCTCATCGGCATGATCTATGAGCGGCGGCACACGCGCCTCATCGAGGCGTATGGGGGCATCGCGCGCGTCGTGCCGCTCTTCTCGGCGCTGCTCGTGATCGTCTCGCTGAGCAGCATTGGGCTGCCGTCGACCAACGGCTTCGTCGGCGAATTCCTGGTGCTCATCGGCTCGTTCCGCACGCAGCCGTATTTTACCTTCTTCGCGACCACCGGCGTGATCTTCGCCGCCGCCTATCTCCTCTGGGCTATTCAGCGCATTCTCTTCAACGCGCTCGATAAGCCGGAGAACGAGCACATTTCGGATCTCAACGCGCGCGAGCTCACCATGATGGGAGTTCTCGTCGCGGCGATCTTCTGGATCGGCATCTATCCGCAGCCGATTCTGAGCCGTATGCAGCCCTCCGCTGCGCTCTTCGTTCAGACGGTGACGCACGGTCAAGTCACCGTTCGAACGGCCGAGCGGGAGGGGCGCTGATGTACTTCGATCTGTCGATTCCATCGCAACTCTCGGGGGCGCTGCTTCCCGATCTGATCCTCGTCATCGGCGCGATGCTGCTGCTGCTCTTCGCCGCCTGGGGGCCCGAGACGATGGGTCGCGCGCGCGCGACCGGGATTCTCACGATCGCGGTCTGCGCGGCGTCGTTCGCGGCGGTCGTCTGGCTCTGGCGCGGCCAGGCGTCGGCGAGCGCCGGAATCATCGCCGTGGATGCCTTCCGCTGGGCCACCGATTGCATCGTCCTCGCCGCGACGATCATCGCCTCCACGCTGATGATCGACTACAGCGAGCGAGAGCAGCTCGTGTCCGCCGAGTCGTACGTGCTTCTGATGCTCGCGGCGGGAGGCATGCTGCTTCTCGCCGCTTCGCGCGACCTGATCATCGTCTTCCTCGGCATCGAGCTGATGTCGATCGCCAGCTACGTGCTGTGCGGACTCGATCGCCGGAGCAGCCGCGGTGCCGAGGCCGCGCTGAAGTACTTCCTGCTCGGCGCGTTCTCGACGGGATTTCTGCTCTACGGAATTGCGTTGATCTACGGCGCAACAGGCTCGACGGACATCGCAACGATCGGCACGCTGGTCACCGGTGCGACGTTCAACGACCCGATGCTGCTCGCTGGTATCGGACTGCTCGTCGTCGGATTCTGCTTCAAGGTCGCCGCCGTCCCGTTCCACATGTGGACGCCCGACGTCTATGAAGGCGCCGCGACTCCGATCACGGCCTTCATGGCCGCGGCGGTCAAGGCCGCGGCCTTCGCCGCCTTTCTGCGTGTGTGGATCGAGGCGTTTCCCGGCGCGACCGCCGCGTGGGTGCATCCGCTGCAGTGGCTTGCGGTGATCACCATGATCGGCGGAAATGTCATCGCGCTCCAGCAGAAGAGCATGAAGCGCATGCTGGCGTATTCGAGCATCGCGCACGCGGGGTATCTGCTGGTCACGGTCGTCGTCGCCAACGCGCTCGGCGCCTCCGCATTTCTGTTCTATCTGGTCGCGTACACGCTCGCGACGATGGGCGCCTTCGCGGTCGTGATCGCGCTGGGCGAGCCCGGCGAGCGCAACCAGGAGATCGCCGACTACGCCGGACTGTGGTACGCGGAGCCCTGGCTCGCCTCCGCCATGGCGGTATTCATGCTGGCGCTTCTCGGCTTTCCGATCGCCGGCGGCATGGGCTTCTTCGCGAAGTGGTATGTGATCAACGCCGCACTGCACGCGCCGCAGCCGCAGACGCTGCTCGCGATCGTGCTCGTGCTGGCCAGCGTGATCTCCGCGGGCTACTACCTCGGCGTCGTGCTCGTGATGTTCATGAAGCCGCGCGCGGCCGATGCGATCGTCGTGCGCCCCGTGCCCACCGGCACCTTTCTCGTGATCTACCTGTCCGCATTCACGCTCCTGCTCTTTGGCGTGCTGCCCAACGGATTCGTGGTGCTCGCGCGTGACAGCGTACCGATTAGTATGGTGGGTGCGCCGGCCCGACCGCCGGCAACCGCCGCGGCCAATCGCTGATCACCCGAGGCCGCCCACGCGGCCTCGCATCGTTTCGAGGAACAGGATGACGCTGAGCAGGGAAATCTTTCGCCAGTACGATGTACGCGGCGTCGTCGGCCGCGATCTCACCGCCGACACCGCGTACGCCCTCGGCCGCGCGTACGCGGCCTATCTGAGCAACAAGGGAGCGACGGGGTCCGTCGCCGTAGGACGCGATAATCGCCCAAGCGGCGGCGAGTTGCGCGACGCGCTCGTTCGCGGACTCACGGAGTGCGGCATCAACGTCGTCGACGTCGGTCTCGTGCCCACGCCACTGCTCTACTGGGCGCTCAATCATCTCGATGTCGTGGGCGGCGTCCAGGTGACGGGCTCGCACAATCCTCCCGAGTACAACGGGTTCAAGCTCTCGCTGGGCACGAAATCGATTCACGGCGACGAGATTCAGGAGCTCTATCGGCTCGCCTGCGCGGGAACATTCCCGGCGGGCAAGGGGAACGTGCGCTCGCAGGACATCATCGATGCGTACGTGGAGGACATCGTCGCGCGCACGGGCAAGCTCGCTCGCCGGCTCAAGGTCGTCGTCGATTGCGGGAACGGCGTCGGCTCGCTCGTGGCGCCCAAGCTCTTCGATCGGCTCGACGTCGAGTGGACACCGCTGTTCTGCGAGAGCGATGGAACCTTCCCGAATCATCATCCCGATCCGACCGTCGTCGAGAACCTCCAGGATCTCATCAAGGCCGTGCGCGCCACCGGTGCGGATCTGGGCGTCGGGTTCGACGGCGACGCCGACCGAATCGGAGTCGTCGACGCCGACGGGACCATCGTGTGGGGTGATCACGTGCTCATTCTCTACGCGCGCGACGTTCTCGAGCGCACGGGCCCTGGGCAGCCGATCGTGTTCGATGTGAAGTGCTCGCAGGCGCTGCCCGACGAGATTCTGAAGGCGAAGGGAATTCCCGTGATGTGGAAGACGGGGCACTCGCTCATGAAGGACAAGATGCACGAGCTCCGCGCGCCAGTCGGCGGCGAGATGTCCGGGCACATGTTCTTCACCGAGGGCTTCTATGGCCACGACGACGCGCTGTACGGCGCCGCGCGGTTGATTCGCATCGTCGCCGCCTCGGGGAAGTCGGTGTCGGGGATGCTCGCCGACGTGCCGAAGTTCGTGTCGACGCCAGAGCTCCGCGTCGACGTGGAGGAGTCGCGAAAATTCCGGATCGTGGAGGACGCCATCAACCACTTCCGAAAGACGCACGAGGTGGTCGACGTCGACGGCGCGCGCGTGCTGTTCGGCGATGGGTGGGGGCTCATCCGCGCGTCGAACACGCAGCCGGTGCTGGTAACGCGCTTCGAGGCCCGCAGCGAGCAGCGCCTCGCGGCCATCCGTGGCGAGATGGAGCAGTGGCTGCGCACGCAGGGCGTGTCGCCCTAGTGTCAGGGTTCTAGTGTGAGCATTCCCATCCGCTGGCGCCGCTGGCCCGTCATCGTGCTCGCGGTCGTCGCGGCTCTGCTCGTGCTGGGCCGCGTCGGCGCGGGAATCGTCGCGGACTATCTCTGGTACGATGCCATGGGCGCATCCGCGCTCTGGCGCGAGCGCGCGCTGCTGATGACCGTGATCTGCGCCGGCTCGGCTCTCATCGCCGCCTCGATTCTATTCGTGAATCTCTACGTCGTGCGCCAGAGCGTCGTCTCGCTCGTGCTTCCGCGACGCGTCGCGAACATTGAGATCGGGGAAGAGGTGCCCGGCCGCTACCTCGTTGGGTCCGCGCTGCTCATCTCGCTTGCGCTCGGGTGGTGGCTCGCGTTGCCGGCGGAAAGTTGGCGCATGTTCTCCCTTCTGCGCCACGGACTGTCATTCGGTGAGACGGATCCGTACATGGATGTGGACCTGGGCTTCTTCGTGTACTGGTTGCCCATCGAAAGCATGTTGTACTACCGCACGCTCACGACAGTTCTCTTTGCAACCGTCGTCGTGATCTTCTTTTACGCGCTGACGCCGAGTCTGCGCTGGGATCGCGGCGCGCTCTACGTATCGCACTACGTGCGGCGCCATCTTGCGGCGCTTGGCGCCGTCCTGCTGCTCCTGCTCGCCTGGAGCTATCGCCTCGACATTTACGATTCGCTGCTCTCCGGCTCGGGTCCGGGGGGCGCGTTCTCCTTCTCCGATCACCGCACGATCATCCCGATCAGCATTCTGGCTCGCCTATATCACCGCGGGCACGGCGCTGGTGGTGTTCTACTTTGGCTGGATCGGGCAGGTGCGGGCAGCCACGATGACGCTGATCGGCGTGCTCCTCATCTCGGTTCTGCTGCGCCACGTCACGCCAATCTTCATGCGCCACTACGTCGCGGCAGGCGCCGAGACGGTTCGCGAGGTCAGCTACCTCGCGACGCGAGCCGACTACACCAGGCGCGCGTATGCGCTGCAACGAATCGAGCGGGACAGCGCCCTCGCGCTTCCCACTCGGCCGAGCGATGAGGCATCGGCGATCTCCGTTTGGGATCCGACGGCGCTCATGCGCGCGCTCGGCCGTCGCGGCCGCGGGCCGTCCTCGCCCGGCACGACGCAGTGGTCGGCATCGTCAGATGGACTGCGCGCTACCGTAGTGGAGCCGCCATCTGCCGGTGACGTGGAAGGCGAGCGCGCCGACTGGTCCGTGACCCGCGTGTTCGCGGCGCGCACCGAGAGCGATGGATCGCTCGCTCGCGTGCCCACGAGCAGAAGCGCGCGCGAGCCGGAGCAGATCGGCCCCGTTCTCGTCGCGGATTCGCTCGCCGGATATCGCGTCGTATCGGACTCCGTGAGTGCGATCGTCGCACCGGCGCTGGACGGTTCGTTCGCGCGGCTGGCGTACGCATGGGCGCTGCAGAACTTCAGGTTGCTCACGGGAGAGCTGCCACGACCGGTGGCGCGCATCGTGACGCACCGCGATGTGCGCGAACGTCTCGACGCCGTCTCTCCATTCTTTCTCCAGGGCGGCACGATCACGCCCATCGTCGTCGCGGATAGCCTGTATTGGGCGATCGACCTGTACTCGGCCTCGAACAGCTATCCACTCAGCGAGCGCGATTCGCTGTTCGACGAGAACGTGGTCAACGTGACCTACCTCCAGCACGCGGCGGTGGGAGTCGCGAACGCGCAGACCGGCACCGTGTGGGTCGTCGCCGACTCCGCCAGGGATCCGATCTCGGATAGCTGGATTGCGGCGTATCCGATGCTGTTCGCCCCGCGCTCGGCGCTGCCGCCGGGCGTCGCGTCCGCGCTCCCACCAGCGGTGGACGGTGCGCGCGTGCAAGGACGCAAGCTGGCGAGCTTCGGCCTGCGCGGCGAGATAGAGCGGCGCGGCCATCTGCTTCCCGAGGAAGCCGGGTCGGACACCACGCTGTCGGGCGAGAGCGCGCTCTTCTCGCTTCCGGGCACCGACGTCATGCAGTGGAGCGGAGCGGTGCTCGACCCCAACGAGCATGCCGTGGGCGTGCTACTCGCATCCGGCGGCGCCACGCCAGCAGTGCACTGGCTTCCGCTCGAGCAACCCGGCGCCCGCTGGAGCACCATTGCCGACCAGCTTCGTCGCGCCCTCGACACCACCGTGTCCGCACCTCGCGACGCGCACGCCGTGCACGGGCGCGTGCGCATGATCCCTCTTGCGGGTGGCCGGCTGCTCTACGTGCAGCCGCTCTACGGGTGGAGAACCGACGGCGCCACGCTGCTCGCGGTCGCCGCAACGATGGACACCGTCGTCACCGCGGCGCACACTCTCGCGGACGCGCTCGGAAAGCGAGCGACTGTCGCCGACGGCGCTGCGACGCCTCTCGCGCCCGCGGACTTTCGCACGGCGGCCGAACAGCTCTACGAACACATGGCCGACGCAATGCGTCGCGGCGACTGGGTGGCGTTCGGACACGCCTACGACGCACTCGGCGCGCTACTCAATCGGCCGAAGAAGTGACCGCAGCAAAGTCCGGAACTGCCGTCATTGCCCTGGGCGGCAACGCACTCTCTCCCGCGGGCGAGCACAGCTCGATCGGCGATCAGTTCGCGCACACGCGATCGAGCCTCGGCGCAATCGTGGACCTTGCACTCGACGGCTGGGATCTCTGTCTGGTGCACGGCAACGGGCCGCAAGTTGGCGATGAGCTCGTGCGCAACGAGCTCGCGCGCGCGGAGGTCGCGCCACTTCCGCTCGGCGTGCTGGTCGCCGCGACCGCAGGGTGGATCGGCTACATGATCCAGCAGTCGCTCGAGAACGCGCTTCGCCTCGCTGGGTGCGATCGCGACGTGGCAACGGTCATCACGCAAATCCGTGTGGCCCCCGACGATCCCGCGCTCTCCGCGCCGACGAAATTCATCGGCCACGAGATCGCCGAGGCTCGCGTGCCGGCGCTGGTCGAACGCGGGGTCGCGGTGAAGCGCGACGCGCGCGGACGTTTTCGGCGCGTGGTTGGGAGTCCGGCGCCGATCGCGGTACACGAGGTCGGCATCATCAGACGACTGGTGCAGAGCGGCACCATTGTGATCGCCTGCGGCGGCGGCGGTGCGCCGATCTACTATGACGGCGACCGCGGCTGGGAAGGCGTCGATGCGGTGGTTGACAAGGATCTCGCGGCGGCGGTTCTCGCGCGCGATCTCGGCGCGTCGCTCCTCATGATTCTCACCGATGTCGACGGCGTATTTCTCGACTATGGCAAGCCCACGCAACGAATGCTCGAGAGTCTCACGCTCGCCGAGGCGGCGCGTCTCGATGCGGCTGGCGCATTCGGCGCGGGGAGCATGGCACCGAAGGTTCGCGCCGCCGCGGACTTCGTGCGACACACTGGTGGCAGGGCTATTATTACCGAGCTTGCGCGCGGCCGCGAAGCGGTGCGAGGCGCTGCAGGAACAACGATCATCGCGGAGAACGCGTGAACATACACGAGTATCAGGCAAAGGAAATTCTGCGTCGTGAAGGGGTCCCCATTCCACCGGGCGAAGTCGCGACGACGCCCGCGCAGGTAGAGCAGATCGCCCGCCGCCTCGGCGGCATGGTGGTGGTGAAGGCACAGGTGCACGCCGGCGGACGGGGCAAAGCGGGCGGTGTCAAGCTCGCGAAGACGCCCGCCGAGGCAGAAGAAATCGGCGCGCGTATCCTCGGCATGCACATCAAGGGGCTGCCGGTGGAAAAGGTGCTCGTCACCGCGGCGGCGGACATCGAGACCGAGGCGTACGTCGGAATCATCATTGATCGCGCGTCGAAAAGCGCGGTGTTCATGGTGAGCCCCGCTGGCGGCATCGACATCGAGGAGGTCGCTGCGACCGATCCCGAGAAGATCATGCGTCTCCCCGTCGACCCACGCTACGGGCTGCAGCCGTTCGAGGCGATGCGCATGGGATTCTTCCTCTATCGCGAGATCACGAAGGCGCGCGCGGCTGCGCGCATCATGCAGCAGCTGTACCGCGCGTTCATCGATAGCGGCGCATCGCTCGCGGAGATCAACCCGCTCGTCACGACGCCGGACGGCGAGGTGTTGGCGGTCGATGCGAAGATGGTGATCGACGACAACGAGCTCGATCGCCGGCCCGATATCGCGGCGCTGCGCGACGAGAGCGCGGAGGAGACGGGCGAGCTGCAGGCGCGCCGTGCGAACCTCACCTTCATCAAGCTCGATGGCGACGTCGGGTGCATCGTGAACGGCGCCGGTCTCGCCATGGCCACCATGGATCTCGTGAAGTACTACGGCGGCGAGCCGGCCAACTTTCTCGACATCGGCGGCTCGTCGAGTCCCGAGAAAGTCGTGAACGCGCTGCGGATCATCACCGCCGACCCCGGCGTCAAGGCGATCCTGTTCAACATCTTTGGCGGCATTACGCGCACCGATGACGTCGCGAATGGAATCGTCACCGCGACGCGCCAGAACCCACTCACCGTTCCCCTCGTGATTCGTCTCACCGGTACCAATGAAGACGCCGCACTCGCGATTCTCTCCAAGACATGGCTTCCCGGCGACGCGCGACATGGACGAGGCGGTGCAGCGAGTGGTCGCGTTGGCGAAGGGCGGTGCCGCGTGAGCATTTACATTGACAAGTCGAGCCGCGTGGTGGTGCAGGGGATCACGGGTCGCGACGGATCGTTCCACGCGACGCCAGATGCGGGAGTACGGCACCGCCGTCGTGGCGGGAGTCACACCGGGAAAAGGCGGACAGAAGTTCGACGGCGAACGTTCCGATCTTCGACACCGTGGCGGATGCCGTCGCGCAGACGAAGGCCAACGTCTCGGTGATCTACGTACCGCCGCCATTCGCCGCGGACGCCATGATGGAGGCGGCCGACGCAGGCATCGCGCTAATCGTGTGCATCACTGAGGGCGTGCCCGTGCTCGACATGACGCGCGTGTATCCCTACGTGCGAGAGCACGGCGCACGACTCATCGGCCCCAACTGCCCGGGCCTCATCACGCCGGGGAGAGCAAGGTCGGCATCATTCCGGGACGCATCTGCGTGGCTGGCTCGGTCGGGGTCGTGAGTCGCTCCGGCACGCTCACCTATGAGGTCGTCGATCAGCTCACGCGCGCCGGCATCGGGCAATCGACCTGCGTCGGCATCGGCGGCGACCCGATCAACGGCACGAGCTTCATCGATGTGCTCGAGGCGTTCGAGAACGACCCGAAGACGAAGGCCATTGCGATGATGGGCGAGATCGGCGGCACGGACGAGCAGGAAGCCGCGCGCTTCGTTCACGATCGAATGAAGAAGCCGGTGGTCGGATTCATCGCAGGGCAGACGGCTCCGCCAGGACGTCGCATGGGCCACGCCGGCGCCATCATCTCCGGCTCGGCCGGCACGGCTGCCGAGAAGCTCGAGGCATTCGAGAAGGCGGGAATCGGCATCGCTCGCAGGCCGAAGGACTTCGTCGAGCTCCTTCGCGCGCGGCTGTGAGGCTGACGGAGCTGCTGCGGGCCGATCGCATCGTCATCCCGCTGGAACAGCGGAGCCTTCCCGATGCAATCTGGGCGCTCGTCGAGCGGCTCGCCGCATCCGGAGTGGTCGACGAGCCCGAGCCACTTCGCGCGCGCATCGCCGAGGGACGCGGCGAGGATCTCGTCGTGCAGAGTGGACGCGCATACATCGCCCACTACCGCACGGAGGCGGCGCAGGACATCGGCATCGCCATCGGCGTGGCCTCCGAAGCGATCGCGCGCGAGGGAGATGAGGGTGAGGCCAAGGAGCACTGGGCGCGGGTCGTCGTCGTTCTGCTGGGACCGCCGCGCATGGCCGGACGCTACCTCCAGGCCCTGGGCGCGTTCTCGCGCTTGCTCTCGCGCCCCGCGGTGGTGGATCACATGCTCGCGGCGCAAACGCCCGAGGCGCTGATGTCGATTCACATGCTGCACGAGGTGGAGCTGGCGCCGCAGCTCACGGTGCGCGAGCTCATGACCGAGTCGCCGCGCACCACGCGCGCAGACACGCTCCTCCGCGACGCCGCGCGCGACATGGTGCGCTCCGGTATCGGTGCGCTTCCGGTTGTCGAAGCCGACGGAATCCTCGTCGGCATGCTGAGCGAGCGCGAGCTGATGCGCCACATGCTCAGCCTCGCGTCGATCAACGGATCGATCCCGCGTCCGCAATCCACCGTGGAGCGCGCGCGCCGCACCGTGCGCGACGTCATGACGCGCCAGGTCCTGGCCGTGTCGCCCGATCAGCCGCTGGCCGAGGTGGCTAGCTTAATGACCAACAAGGATGTCGATCGCGTCCCCGTCGTCGAGGAAGGCCGCCTCGTTGGATTTCTCACCCGTAGCGATATCGTCCGCAAACTCATTGGATCCTGACCATGCCTGATAGTCATACGCTCACGATCGTGAAGCCCGATGCCCTGGGCACCAACAAAGCCGGAAAGATCATCGCCCATCTCGAGGCGCAGGGCTTTCGCGTGCGCGCCGCGCGCGTGCTCCACCTCACGACCGCGCAAGCGGAGGAGTTCTACGGCGTCCATCGTGAGCGCCCGTTTTTCGCCTCCCTCGTATCGTTCATGACATTCGGGGCCGTGCATGCCGCTCGTGCTCGAGAAGGCCGACGCGGTGGCATCGCTGCGCAAGGCGATCGGCGCGACGGACCCCAAGGAAGCCGAGCAGGGAACGATCAGGGCGCTCTTTGCGGAATCGAAAGAGCGTAATGCGATTCACGCCTCCGATTCGGACGAGAATGCCGCGCGCGAATCGCGCTTCTTTTTCTCGGAGTCGGAGCTGATCGCCGGCCGCTGAGGGCGGCTCCGCATTGCAGGCACGCGCGCTGTTTGTACCAAGAAGCGCGGCTTGCCGAGCGGCTCATCTTCAAGTAGATTCATGGGTTATGCTGTCTTTCGACATTCGCTCGCTGGACGACCAGGCGGCTACCGTCAACGGCGCGCTCAGCACGAACGATCCGATCTGGATCGATGGCGACATGCGTCCGGAAAACGCCGTTCGTGCAACCGGCCGGCTCTCCGTCGCCGGTCCTGGCCGTTACTACTGGAGCGGCGCAATTGAAGGCACGGCCACCGTACCGTGTCGCCGCTGCCTCACCGACACGACGGTGAACGTCACCGAGAACGTGCACGTGTTGTACGCAGAAGCTGGCGATGAGATCGACGACCCGGAGGTCTACGAGCTTGCGCCAAAAGCACGGACGCTCGATTTGCGTCCTGCGGTGCGAGAACAGTGGCTCCTCGCGGTTCCGCGCTTTCCTGTGTGCCGAGAGGATTGCAAGGGGCTCTGTCCGACGTGTGGTGCCGAGCTCAATGCGGGAGCGTGCAACTGCCCGCGCGCTGTCGATGCACGCTGGGCCGAGTTGCGAACATCGCGCGGCACTGACAACTGATCTACCGGATCGATTTCGAGCACCGAACCTTTTTCTACCGACTGAGCACACATGGCCGTCCCAAAGCGCAGAACATCAAAGCGGAAAAAGCGCGCGCGCAACACGCATAAGAAGGCACCGGCAATCGCCATCCAGCGCTGCCCGCGCTGCCAGAGCATGAAGCGTCCGCATCGTGTGTGCGCCGAGTGCGGCTACTACGGCGGAGAGCAGCGGGTCGCGGCAAAGGAAGCTTGACCTTGGCGCGGATCGCGTTGGACGCGATGGGGGGCGATCACGCTCCCCGGTCGCACCGTTGCTGGCGCGCTGCTCGCCCTCGCCGAGCTGGGATCCGAACATACGGTCCATCTCGATTGGGCGCACGCGACACATTCAGGATGAGTTGACACGCGGCTCGAAGCGCAGAAGTCCAGTCGGCTTGCGAGTCCGCACGTGCACGCGTCAGCATCGTCGAGGCACCCGACGTCATCGAGATGACGGACCAGCCCGACGGCCGCGATTCGAGGCAAGCCGCACAGCTCGATGGTCGTGGGCCTCAGCTCCAGGCCGCCGGACAAGGCCGACGCGTTCGTCTCCGCCGGCAACACCGGCGCGCAGATGGCCGCCTCGATGTTCATCCTCAAGCTGCATCGCGGGCCTCACGCGCCCCGCAATCGCCACGCTGTTTCCCACGGCTCAGCATCCGGTGGTCGTCGCTCGACTGCGGGCGCGAATGTCGACTGCTCGGCCGAGGAGCTCGTGCAGTTCGCGCGACTCGGCTCCGTGTACGCCGAAGACATCCTCGGCCGCCCAGAATCCGTCGGTCGGGCTGCTCAGCATCGGCGAGGAACCGGAGAAGGGCAACGCCGTCGGTGAAGGAGGCGCACAAGCTGCTCGCCGCACGCGGGACTCAACTTCGTCGGCAATGTCGAGGGGCGCGACATCCTCACCGCGGGCAGCGCGCGCGGACCGCTCGACGTCGTCGTGTGCGATGGTTTCGTCGGCAACGTGCTCCTCAAGTTCTACGAGTCCGTGCCGGAGCTGATTTTCAGCATGCTCGCCGCACGCCGGAATCGGCCAGGACATGATCGCGAAAACACTTTCGCGCGCTTCGACTACTCCGACTACGGCGGCGCGCCACTGCTGGGCGTGAAGGGCGTGAGCATCATCTCGCACGGAAGCTCGTCGCCGCACGCGATCAAGAACGCGATTCAGGTGGCGGTGCGCGCCGTGAGTCGCGGATGAACGACCACATCGGCCGGCGACTCGCGACACGCAGCGGTGAAGAGCGCATGAAGCGTCCCAACGTGCAGCTCGTCGGCGATCGGTCGCTCGGTGCCATCCCGCCGTGATGACCAATTACGACTTCGCGGCCATCGGAATCGAGACGTCGCACGAGTGGATCATGCGAGCGCACGGGAATCCGTGAGCGCCACATCGCCGGTCCCACCGAGACGACGTGCAGCGATGGCGCGCCGCGGCGGCGCGCATGGCCATGGCAGCGCGCGGGCGTACAGCCCGGCGAGATCGACGTGATCATCCTCAGCACCGCTACGCCGGATCGACTGCTCCCCGCAACCGCCGTCGACATTCAGGCGGAGCTCGGGGCCGACTCGCGCCGCGGCCTTCGATATCTCCGCGGCGTGCTGCGGCTGCCTGTACGGCATCACCTTGGCGGAAGGGTTGATCGCAGCGGGCGCCGCGGAGACCATGCTCTCGTGGCGCCGAGAAGCTGAGCGCGCATCATCGACTGGAACGACCGCGCGACCTGCGTGCTCTTCGGCGACGGCGCCGGGCGCGGCGGTCCTGACGTTCGCAGACAGGAACGCGGCATCCTCTCGACCTTCATGCGCAGCGACGGCACGCTCGCGAACCTTCTCTATCGGCCCGCCGGCGGCGCGACGACTCCGATGTCTCGCGGCGGTGCTGGAGGCGCGATCGCACCTCGTGCAGCATGGCGGGACGCGAAGTGTTCAAGCACGCCGTGCGCTCGATGGCCGAGGCAGCGACCGCGCGCTCGATCGGCGCGAAGCTCACCGGCGGCGACATCGACCTGCTGATTCCGCACCAGGCGAATGTCGCGCATCATCGAGGCGACCGCGAAGCACGCCGGATCCCGATGGACAAGGTTTCGTGAACGTCGACCGCTACGGCAACACGTCGTCGGCGTCGATTCCGATCGCGCTCGACGAAGCGATCGCAGCAGGGACGCGTGAGTGAAGGCTCGATCGTGATGTTCGTCGCGTTCGGCGCCGGCTTCACGTGGGGCTCGATGGTCGTGCGCTTCTAGGTAGCCAAGCGCATGGACATCGTTCTTCTCTTTCCCGGGCAGGGCTCCCAAAAACCCGGCATGGGCAAGGATCTTGCCGAGGCCTTTCCGGCCGCGCGGACGTCTTCGAGCAGGCAGACGCGGCGCTCGGATACGCGCTCTCAGCACGCTCTGCTTCGAAGGCCCCGCGGATGAGCTGACGCTGACGCACAACGCGCAGCCCGCGCTGCTCACGCACGGCGCGGCCGTCTGGGCCGTCGGTGAGCGAGATCGCGTCGCCCGCATGTGCGCGCCGCCGCCGGTCACTCGCTCGGCGAGTTCACCGCGTATCACGCCGCCGGCTGCGCTCGACGCTCGACGACGCGCTGAGGCTCGTGCGCCGCCGCGGCGAGCTGATGTTCGAGAGCGGCACGAGCCGACCGGGCGCGATGGCCGCGATCCTCGGCGATACTGCAGCGCCCGATCGAAGACGATCTGCGACGAGGCGCAGCGAAGCGGGCGACGTCGTGCCCGCGAACTACAACGCGCCGGAACAGCTCGTCGTCTCCGGCGAAGTCGCCGGCGTCGAGAGCGCGATGGAGCTCGCGAAAGCCGCCGGCGCCAAGCGCGCGATTCGGCTCAGCGTGAGCGGCGCGTTTCACTCGCCGCTGATGGAGCCGGCCGCGGCCGGACTCAAGGCCGCGCTCGACGCCGCGCAGATTGCTGCGACGCGACTGCCCGGTTTATTCGAACGTGATCGCCGAGCCGTTCGCGGCACCGGCCGACGCGCGGACGCTGCTGCTCACGCAGCTCACGCGCCCGTGCGCTGGGTGCGAGATCATGCAGCGCGATGGCCGCGCGCGTACCCCGACGCGCTGTTCGTCGAGATGGGGCCGGGCAGCGTGCTCACCGGCCTCCTCAAGCGCATCGTCCCCGAACAACCCGGCGATGACGTGCGGCACGGCCGCAGACGTCGACGCCCTCCTCGAGCGGGTGTCATCGTGAAGATCGATCTGACCGGACTGTCGCGCTCGTCACGGGAAGCACGCGCGGCATCGGCCGCGCGATCGCCGAGACGCTCGCGGCGTGCGGGCGCAGCGTGGCCGTCGTCGGGCGCGACCAGAGCCTGCGGCAGACGCGGTCGCCGCGGCGATCGCGCGGCGCGCGCGGATTCGCGTGCGATGTCGCCGACACCGCCAGCGTGCCGCGCTCGTCGAGGAGCGTCGAGAAACGACTTCGGCGCGTCGACATTCTCGTGAACAACGCCGGAATCACGCAGGACAATCTCATGCTGCGCATCAAGGACGATGACTGGGACGCGGTGCTCGATGCGAACCTGCGCGGCGCGTTCCTCACGATTCGCGCAGCGAGCGCGCGGCATGATGAAGCGCCGCTGGGGACGCATCGTCAACATCACGAGCGTCGTCGGCATCACGGGCAACAAGGGGCAGACGAACTACGCCGCCAGCAAGGCGGGGCTGATCGGCCTCACGAAGTCGGTCGCGAAGGAACTGGCGTCGCGGAACATCCTCTGCAACGCATCGCGCCGGGCTTCATCGAGACCGACATGACCGCCGCGATGACCGACGGAGGCCCGCACGGCATGCTGGCCGCAGATTCCGCTGGCGCGCCTCGGCACACCGGCGGATATCGCGCTGCGTGCGCGCCTTTCTGGCTCCGAATACGCCGTCGTACATCACCGGCCAGGTCTTCGTGGTGGACGGCGGGCTTGGTGATGTGACGAATTCGCACCACAGCGCAACTATATTTCGCGCAGGCTGATTCACACCCTTCACGCAACCGAGGATTTGACGTCCATGGCTGATCATTGCAGCGAAGGTCAAGGACATCATCGAGAAAGAACTCGGCGTCGAACGCGAGAAGCTCACCGCCGAAGCGAGCTTCATCGAGGACCTTGGCGCCGATAGTCTCGACATCGTCGAGCTCGTGATGGAGTTCGAGAAGGAGTTCAACATCGACATTCCCGACGAGGACGCCGAGAAGCTCCGGACCGTCGGCGATGCGATCAAGTACCTGAATCCGAAGTCGGCGCCTGATGAAGCGCCGGGTCGTTGTCACCGGCATCGGGTGCCTCACGCCCGTCGGCAACGACGTCGCGACGACGTGGCGGCCATCCTCGACGGGACATTCCGGGGCGGCGCCGATCACGAAGTTCGATGCGGCGGCATTGCCGGTGCATTTCGCGTGCGAGGTGAAGGACTTCGACCCGCTCGGTGTACATGGATCGCAAGGAGGCGAAGCGCGCCGATCTCGTTCACGCAGTACGCGATGGCCGCCGCCGTGCAGGCGATGCGCGACGCCGGGCTGGGAGGGCACGTCGGACTTCGATCCGGACGGATGCCGGCGTCATCATCGGCAGCGGAATCGGCGGGCTCTCGACTTTCGAGGAGCAGCACGACGTCTACCGCGAGCGCGGGCCGAGCAAGATCTCCCCGTTCTTCATTCCGATGTTCATCGCCGATATCGCCGCCGGCATCGTCTCGATGCGGTTCCACGCGCAAGGGCCGAACTACGCCACGGTCTCGGCGTGCGCGACGAGCGCACACGCGATCGGCGACGCGTATCGCGCACGATCCAGTACGGCGATGCCGACGTCATGCATCGCCGGCGGATCCGAGGCGGCCGTCACGCCGATGTCGATCGGCGGATTCGCGAACATGAAGGCGCTCTCGGAGCGAAACGACTCGCCCGCGACGGCATCGCGGCCGTTCGACGCCACCCGCGACGGCTTCGTCATGGGCGAAGGCGCCGGCATCGTGATTCCTCGAGGAGCTCGAGCACGCCAAGGCGCGCGGCGCGACGCATCTACGCCGAGATCGCCGGCTACGGCGCCACAGGCGACGCATACCACCTGACGGCGCCGGCGCCGAACGGCGAGGGCGCGCAGCGCGCGATGCGCCGCGCAATGCAGGACGCGGGGCTCGACGCCGCAGACCGTGCAGTACATCAACGCGCACGGCACGTCCACGCCGGCCAACGATCTCAACGAGACGAAGGCGATCAAGGCGGTCTTCGGCGACGCGGCCGAGGGACTGAATGTCAGCTCCACCAAGTCCGGCACGGGACACATGCTCGGCGCCGCCGGCGCGGTGGAGTTCATTCTCGGTCGCTCGCGATCGCGCGACGGATCATCCCGCCGACGATCAACTACGAGCACGCCGGACCCGGAGTGCGATCTCGACTACACGCCGAACACGCGCGGTCAGCCGCGACGTCGGACGCGGCTCTAGCAACAGCTTCGGCTTCGGCGGCCATAACGTCTCGCTCGCCGTCCGGCGCTTCGAAGGCTGAGATGCCGGTGCGCGCCGAAGTTCCGTCGGCTCGCCTCACCGATCCCGCGCTGCGTCGCCATTGGCGCCAAGGTCGGCGGCGGGCGACGCGGCTAACGGCGGCCGACGCGCTCGCCCTGTTCGAGTCGCCGGACATCTGATCGGCACTCGGCGCGCTCCGGCCAACGCGGCCAACCGCGGCGAAGCACGGCAACATCGTCACTTCGCCGCGAACCAGCACATCAATCCGACCAACGTCTGCATCCTGCGCACGACGTGCGTGTTCTGCTCGTACGCGCGCCTGCCCGAAGGAGGCCGGCGCGTATCGCTATACGATGGACCAGGTGTACGCGGAAGCGGCGCACGCGGCCGTACGGTTGACGAGAGAATTCCACATCGTCGGCGGCCTCGACATGGGCGCGGGGCTCGAGTACTACGCGGAGATGTTTCGCGGGCTGAAGCGAACTTCATCCGCACGTGCACATCAAGGCGCTCACGGCGGTCGAGATCGCGCACATCGCGCGCATCGAGAAGATGTCGAGTCGCGATGTGCTCGATCGCGCTCCGCGACGCGGGGCTCGACACGATGCCCGGCGGCGGAGCCGAGACGTTCAGCACGGCCGTGCGCGAGACGATCGCCGGGAAGAAGCTCGCCGGCGCGGACTACATCGACGTGCATCGCGACGGCGCACGCCTCGGCATTCGCTCGAACTGCACGATGCTCTACGGCCACGTCGAAACGCATCGAGGACCGCGTCGAGCATCTCGCGATGCTGCGCGACCTGCAGGATGAGACGGGCGGATTTCTCGCGTACATTCCGCTCGCGTACCATCCCGACGACAACGAGCTCGGCGAGCACGCTCGGCCGCGAAGGGCACCGCGACCACCGGCTTCGACGACCTCAGGATGCTCGCCGTCGGCCGGCTCTTCCTCGACAACTTCGACCACATCAAGTCGCACTGGATCATGGTCACGCCGTCGCTCTCGCAGCTCTCGCTGCGCTTCGGCGTCAACGATCTCGAGGGCACGGTCGTGCGCGAGAAGATCTACCACGAGGCCGGCGCGCACACCGCGCAGGGGCATGCGCTCGACGAGCTCCTCACGCTGATTCGCGGCGCCGGAAGCGTGCCGGCCGAGCGCGACTCGCTTTACAATATCCTTCGCATCTTCGACGATGACGGCCGGGCCATGCCGCGAGGCGGCGCTGACGTGCGCGTCGGGCGCATTCGCGTACATCAACTGCTATCCCGGTCTACGGCGCGATCGACCGCGGCGTAGTCGCCCTCGACGCCGCGGTGGTGAGCGGCGTCCCGCGACGCTCAACGCGGCTCATGGCGAACGGTCAGCTCGACGTGAGCGTCGATCTCCGCGGTCGAGTACGCGCGCGACTCGGCGCGCTACCTCCTGCTCCCCGATCTCGCGATCTCCTGCGACGGACCCGTGCGCAGTGTGATGCTCTTCTCGCGGGTGCCCGCCGAGGCGCTCACCGGGGCGGCGCGTGCTGCTGTCAGCCGCAGCTCGATGACGAGCGTCGCCCTCACGCGGCTCCTGTTCGAGCACGTCTGGAACGCGCGGCCCGTGTTCGCTGCGGGCGACGCCGAGCTCACCGACATTGCGCGCTTCGCTCGACGAGCCGCACGACGCCCGCCTCGTCATCGGCGACGCGGCGCTCCTGCTTGCCAACCGGCGCGCGCGCGCGCGGGCGAGCACCCCCGCGCGTCCGACTATCCCTTCGTCTACGATCTGGGCGAGTGAATGGAAGGAGTGGACCGGCCTGCCGTTCGTGTTCGCCGTCTGGGTCGCACAGCGCACGGCTGCGGTGTCGGAGGCGCTCCAGGTGCACGCGCGGCTGATCGAGTCGCGCGACTGGGGACTCGCGCACCTCGACGTGCTCGCCGAGCAGGCGTCGGCGGTCACGGGTGTCGCGCGGCGTAACTGCATCGAGTATCTCTCGGGGCTCGACTATCGGCTGTCGTACGACCATCTGGCGGGGCTGACCGAATTCTTTCGCCGGCTCGCCAGCGCGGGGATCGTCCCCGCGACTCCGCTCGCGTTTCTCCGGCGTCGCAGGCCGTCGCACGACCTGATGAGATCTGCTCGATTACTTCACGAACGCGCCGTTGCTCGAGCTCGGGGCCGAGGCCGACCGCGTGCGGCAGCAGCTGCACCCGCACGACATGGTGACGTACATTGTCGACCGCAACATCAACTACACGAACGTCTGCGTCGCCGATTGCGGTTTCTGCGCCTTCTACCGGCGGCCCAAGCACAACGAAGGGTGGACGCTGTCGTACGAGCAGATCGGCGCGAAGATCGATGAGGCCAAGGCAGCTTGGCGGCGTGCAGATCCTGATGCAGGGTGGGCACAATCCCTACATCCCGTTCGAGTGGTACCTCGAGCTGCTGCGCTACATCAAGAAGTACCACCCGATCCACATCCACGGCTTCAGCCCGAGCGAGATCGACTTCTTCGCGAAGGTGTTCCGCATGGATGCGCGCGATGTGATTCGCGAGATGATGAAGGCCGGTCTCGACTCCGTGCCGGGCGGCGGCGGCGAGATCCTCGTGCAGCGCGTGCGCGATCTTGTGGCGAAGAAGAAGGCGGGGGCGGACCGCTGGCTCGAGATCATGGAGATCGCGCACCAGGAAGGGATGAAAACGTGCGTCACGATGATGTACGGCATCGGCGAGACGCTCGCCGAGCGCATCGAGCACCTCGAGCGGGTGCGTGAGCTCCAGGCGCGGACGCACGGCTTCACGGCATTCATCTGCTGGCCGCTCCAGCCCGAGAACACACCGACGATGTCGAACCAGCCGAAGACCAACGCGGTCGACTACCTTCGCACCACCGCGCTCGCGCGGATCGTGCTCGACAACGTCCCCAATCTGCAGGCGAGCTGGGTGACGATGGGCGGCAAGATCGGCCAGGTAGCGCTGCGATTCGGCTGCAACGATTTCGGCTCGCTCATGATCGAGGAGAACGTCGTGTCGGCGGCGAACACCACGCACCGCATGACAATCGCCGAAATGGAGAGATTGATCACCGATGCGGGCTTCTCGCCCGCGCGCCGGCGCCAGGACTACTCGATCATCCAGCCAGCGCACGCAGCCGCGTGACGATTCCGCGCGGCGTCGGCAATGGCTAGAAAAGGCGACCCACCCGAAGGCGGCGAACGCCGTAGCCACGCGCGCAAGCGCGCGGCCAAGCCCACGATGCGAATGGGTGTCGGCTACGATTCGCATCGCTTCGGCCCCGGAAACGCAGTGCGGCTGGGGGGGATCACCATTGCGCACGACCGCGCGCTGACGGGCCACTCCGATGCCGATGCGATCGCGCACGCAGTCACGGACGCACTGCTCGGAGCCGTTGGTGAGGGCGATATAGGCTCGATGTTCCCCGACAACGATCCCGCCAACCACATGCGCAATTCCATTCGAGATGCTCACGCTCGCGATGGCCTTCCTTCGCGATCGCGGGTGGCGCGCGAACAATGTCGACATCACGGTGATCGCGGAGACGCCGCGCATTGCGCCGTATCGCGAAGCGATGCGCGACGCGCTCGCGGAGGCGATGCAGCTCGATCGGTCATTGGTGAGCGTGAAGGGGAAGACGAACGAAGGGATGGGTTGGATCGGCCGCGGCGAAGGGATCGCCTGCATTGCGGTCGCCACCGTCGTGCCGATCGCGACGTGACCGTCGTCGACGAGATCGCTCGCGACTTTCTGCTCGAACGGTTCGATGATTATCTCGCGGTGGAGCAGGGTGCGGCAGGGACGACCAGCGAGGCGTACCATTGCGACCTCTCGCGCTTCGTCACGTATGCGCGCGACCAGGGGCGCCGCGGCGCCCACGGCCGTGACCCCCGTCATGCTGCGTGAGTACATCTATCACCTCAAGGATCTCGGTCTCGCGCCATCCTCCATCCGCCGCAACGTCTCGGCGATGCGCAGCTACTATCGCTTTCTCCTCGGCGAGGGCGAGGTAACGAGGGATCCGACCGAGCGGCTCGAGACGCCGAAACGCTGGCTTACGCTCCCCGACGTGCTCACCGTTGCCGACGTCGAGAAGCTGCTCGCCGCGCCCACGCTCGATGAGCCTCTCGCCTTTCGCGATCGTGCTCTGCTCGAGCTCGCGTACGGCGCGGGGCTCAGGGTGTCCGAGTGGATCACGCTTGGGGTCAAGGACGCGCTGCTCGACGAAGGGCTCGTGCGCGTCTTCGGCAAGGGAAGCAAGGAGCGCCTGGTGCCGATCGGCCGGCGAGCCATCGCGGCCGTCGCGGTCTATCAGCGAGAGCTGCGGCCGAAACTGGAGCGCGGCGGAGGGAAGGGCGCGCTCTTTCTCAATGCGCGGGGTGCACCGCTCTCGCGCATGGGCGCATGGAAGATCCTTCGCAAGTACGTCACGATCGCGAAGATCGAGAAACACGTCACTCCGCACACGCTGCGGCACTCCTTCGCCACGCACCTGCTCGAGGGCGGTGCCGATCTCCGGGCGGTCCAGGAAATGCTAGGACATGCCAGCATTGCGACCACGCAGATTTACACCCACGTCGATCGCGAATTTCTCCGTTCGGTTCACAGGCAGTATCATCCGCGAGGCTAACGCCGTCGTTTCGAACCCGGTTGACGCCTCCGCCGCTCCGTGTCCGACTGTCGTTCTACTCCTTGGTCGCGTCCATGCTTCTCGTCATTGACAACTACGACTCGTTCACGTACAACCTGGTTCAGTATCTCGGCGAGCTCGGCGAGGAGCCCGTCGTGCGCCGCAACGACGCGATCACCGTCGAAGAGATCGGTGCGATGCGTCCCTCCGCCATCGTGCTCTCGCCGGGTCCCTGCACGCCGCGCGAGGCGGGGATCACCGTGCCCGTCGTGAAGCGCTGGGGAAGCGAAATCCCGATTCTCGGCGTGTGTCTCGGACATCAGGCGATAGGCGAGGCGTACGGCGGCAGGGTGATTCGCGCGGATCGCGTGATGCACGGGAAGACCTCCCGCATCACGCACAACGGCGCGGGACTGTTCGATGGGCTGCCGACCCGCTCGAAGTGATGCGCTACCACTCGCTCATTGTCGAGCGAAAGTCGCTTCCGTCGGTTCTCGAGATTCTCGCGACCACCGGCGACGCCCCGGACGAGATCCAGGCCGTTCGCCACGCCTCCCATCCCGTGTGGGGCGTGCAGTTCCACCCCGAATCCGTGCTCACGCCAGCAGGGGAAGCGACTGCTGCAGAACTTTCTGACCATGGCGGCAGCCGCGTGAGGGCTTTCGCGGTCGCGCTGTTCGCTGTCGGTGTGCTCGCAGGCGCCGCGGCTGCACAGGAATCGCTGTCCATTCGCGCGCCCGGCCCGACGGTAGCCGAGCAGGTCGTCGAACAGACGCTGTCGCATTGTTACATTGTGCGCCACGAGCAGTACAACACGCGTCTCTTTCGCGACTCGGTGTTCGACACCACGGTCGTCGTCCTCAACTCCGACGCGACGGTGGCCAGCACGGTCCACGGCGACGTCGTCGTGATCAACGGCGACCTGTTTCTTCAGCCCGGCGCCAAGATCGATGGACGCGCCGTCGCGATCGGCGGCGGTGTCTACGACTCGCAGCAGGCAAAGGTTGGCGGCGAGAAGCTCTCCTTCCGCGACGTGCACTTCGACACCGTGCGCACGCCTCGCGGCATTCGAGCTCGTGTATCGCGTGCCGCCGCCCCCTCAGGACACGATCCCGACGCTGGCGCTGCCGGGATTGTTCGGGCTTCGGATGCCGTTGTACGATCGCGTGGATGGACTCGCCGTGCCGTGGGGCCCGCGCATTACGCTCGGGGCGAATCGGCTGGTCGTCGATCCCACCATCACCTATCGCTCGAACCTTGGCGCATACGATCTCGCGGCATCGCTCCATGCGACCATTGGCGGCGGATGGTCCGCCACCGGATTTGCGGGAAAGGCGACGCTCTCGAACGATCGCTGGATTCAACCCGATCTCGCCAACACGCTGTCGACGCTCTTCGTGGGGAGCGACTATCGCAACTACTGGCGATCCGCGCGCTACGAAGGGAGGGTTGCGCGCACGTGGCTCTTCACACGAGGGGAATTTTCAGGTGTCGGGTGGCGCACGCACCGAAAACGACTGGTCGGTGCACGGTGGCGGGCCATGGAGTTTCTTCAATCGCAACGACTCGCTCCACATGCTACGCGCGAATCCGGGCGTGGAGCGGGGCAGTCTGTCGAGCGCACTTGTCGGCGCGAGCGGAGGGTGGGAGCGCGAGCACGTTCGTTCGAGGCGGGTGCCGAAGCCGAGGTGTACTCGATGCGCCTTCCGACGAACGCTTCACGCAGACGACGATCTTCGCGCGCGTCGCCTTCCCGACGTTCGTGACGAAGCTCGGCACGCAGTCATTCGTCTTCCACACGCACATGGTGCTCACGGCCGGCGATACCGCACCGCCGCAGCGCTTTGCATACCTGGGGGGCAGCGGGACGCTGCCAACGTTCGAGATTCTCAGCCGAGGCGGCGATCAGCTGGTGTTCCTGGAGGGCCTCTACAATTTCCCCATCCAGACGGTGCACGTGCCATTTCTCGGCGCGCCGCTGATCACCGTGCGCGAAATGCTCGCCAGCACGGGCGTCGGCAGCCTCGGAAGGTTCGACAGTAACATTGGGGCGCGCCTTACACTCGGATTTTTCAGCGGCGAGATATTCGTGAATCCGGCGAACGGCAATCACACCTATTCGATCGGCCTTTCGCTCCTGCGCTGAGCCCGAAGAGCCGCGCTTTGCCATTTGATTTCGAGCCGGTGAGTCGTAAATTGCTGATCGTGCAATTTGCGGCCGGGCACTCAACTTTCTCATGGCCGTGAGCACGCTGGCGATCATCCCGGCGCGCCTCTCCGCCACGCGGCTTCCGCGCAAGCCGCTTCGACTCCTCGCCGGCGTCCCCATCGTGATCCGCGTCTGGCAGCGCGTCATCGCTCTCGGCGTAGCGGATCGATGCCTGATAGCGACGGACAGCGCCGAGGTGCAGCGCGTGGCGCACGATGCCGGCGCCGAAGTGCATGCTCACCCGCGATGACCACCTCTCGGGAACCGACCGAGTCGCCGAGGTGGTGTCGCACGCCGAATACGGACGCTTCGATGTCATCCTCAACGTCCAGGGCGACGAGCCTTTCATTAGCGGCAGGCGCTCGAGGGCGCGGCGGCCTGCGTCGCGAGCGGCCGTTTCGAGCTCGGAACCGCCGCGGCTCACGCACCGATCGAGGCCCTGTACGCGCCTCACGTGGTGAAGGTCGTGTGTGCCGACGACGGGCGCGCGTTGTACTTTTCCAGGGCTGGCATTCCGGCCCTGAGAGAGCCGGAAGATCGCTCCGTGCTGGAGGGCACTGTCCGCCAGCACATTGGCGTATATGCGTACACGCCGAGCGCGCTCATGCGGTGGGTGTCGCTGCCGGAGCATCCGCTGGAGCGCATCGAGCGGCTCGAGCAGCTGAGACCTCTGGCGGCCGGGATGGCCATGGGCGTGGCGACGATCGCCGAAGCGCCGCCGGGGGGCCTCGATACGGAAGACGATCTGGCACGAGCGAACGAGAGCTGGACTCACCTCAGCGCGGAGAGGAAATGACGCCAACCAACAGCCCCACCCAGTCGACCCCGAAGTACATCTTCGTGACCGGCGGGGTCGTCTCATCTCTCGGCAAGGGCATCGCCGCTGCATCGCTCGGTCGGCTGCTCGTCGAGCGCGGGTTGCGCGTCACCATGCTCAAGTTCGATCCGTACATCAACGTCGATCCCGGCACCATGTCGCCGTTCCAGCACGGCGAAGTGTTCGTGACGGACGACGGCGCGGAGACCGATCTCGATCTCGGCCACTACGAGCGCTTCATCGACCGTCCGCTGTCGCAGTCGAACAACATCACCACCGGCCGCATTTACCAGAACGTCATCACCAAGGAGCGCCGCGGCGAGTACCTCGGCTCCACGGTGCAGGTCATTCCGCACATCACCGACGAGATCAAGTCCTCGATGCGCCGCGTGGCGCCGGAGAACGACGTGGTCATCGTCGAGATCGGCGGAACCGTCGGCGACATCGAGTCACTGCCGTTCCTCGAGGCGATCCGCCAGTTCCGCCACGAGATCGGTCGAGAGAACGCGGTGTTCATCCACCTCACGCTCGTACCGTACATCAGCGCCGCGGGCGAGGTGAAGACCAAGCCCACACAGCACTCGGTGCGCGAGCTCATGGAGATCGGAATCCAGCCGGACCTGCTCATCTGCCGCACCGAGCGTCCGCTCTCCGAAGACGTGAAGCGCAAGATCGCGCTCTTCTGCAACGTGGATTTTGGCTCCGTCATCGAGAGTCGCGACGTTCCGTCCATCTACGAGATCCCGCTCTCGTTCCACGAGCAGGGGCTCGACGATCGCGTCGTGGAACGCCTCGGCCTCGGCGGCCGGAAGGCGGACCTCACGGCGTGGCGCGAGATGGTGTCGCGCATCTACGCGCCGCACGGGCGAGTGCGCATCGCGGTCGTGGGGAAGTACACGGAGCTGGTGGACAGCTACAAGAGCGTGCAGGAGTCGCTCATCCACGGCGGGATCGCCAACGATACCGGCGTGGACATCACATGGATCGCGAGCGACCTGTTCACGACGCCGGAACGCACCGCGGAGCTGCTGGAGGGGATGGACGGGCTGCTCATCCCTGGCGGATTTGGCGTTCGGGGCATCGACGGCATGGTCACCGCGGTGAAATACGCGCGCGAGAAGGGGATGCCGTTCTTCGGTATCTGTCTCGGGATGCAGGTCGCGTCGATCGAGTTCGCGCGCAACAAATGCGGGCTCGAGGACAGCCACTCGAGCGAGTTCGCCCCGGAGTGCGGGAATCCCGTCATTTCGCTCATGGAGTCGCAGCAGCACGTCACGGACATGGGCGGCACGATGCGCCTCGGCTCGTATCCGGCGCGGCTCAAAGCCGGTTCGCTCGCCGCACACCTGTACGGCACGGCCGACGCGAGCGAGCGCCATCGGCATCGCTACGAGTTCTCGAACGCGTATCGCGAGATCTTCGAGCGCAACGGCGTCCGCTTCAGTGGCCTTTCGCCAGACGGATCGCTCGTCGAGCTCATCGAGATCCCGGACCATCCGTGGTTCGTGGGGTGCCAGTTCCATCCCGAGTTGCGGTCGCGTCCCACAAGGCCGCATCCACTCTTCGCCGGCTTCATCGGCGCGGCCGTTCGCGCGAACCAGGGACGTGCGGATGAACGTGAGCGGTCACAGCGTGCGCACGCCGCGGGTTGATGTCGCCCGCTCGCTTTCCGGGCGATGCGTTCTTCGTCATCGCGGGACCATGCGTCATCGAAGACGATGATCTGAACTTTCGCGTGGCGGATCATCTCGCTCGGCTGGCCGAGCGGGTACCGGGAGGAATCATCTTCAAGGCGAGCTTCGACAAGGCCAATCGTTCCAATCGCGGAGCAGCGCGCGGCCCGGGCATCGATGCGGGGCTTGCAGCCCTCGCGCGCGTGCGCGAGCGATCAGGGCTCCCCGTGCTCACCGACGTCCATCTCCCCGAACAGTGCGCGCGCGGCCGCGCAGGTCGCTGACGTGCTGCAGATCCCGGCGTTCCTCTGCCGCCAATCGGATCTGCTCGCGGCCGCCGGCGCAACGGGGAAGCCCGTGAACGTGAAGAAAGGGCAGTGGATGCATCCGGAAGGCATGCGCGGCGCGGTCGACAAGGTGCGCGCAGGCCAGCACGACGGAGCTCGCGGTGACGGAGCGGGGAACCTTCTTCGGCTACGGCGATCTCGTCGTCGACATGCGCTCGTTCGTGCGCATGCGCGCCGCGTGCAACGCGCCGGTGGTCTTCGATGGCACGCACAGCGTGCAGCAGCCGGGTCGCGGCGAGGGCGGAAGCAGCGGTGGCGCGCGCGAGTTCATCCCGCCGCTCACCTATGCCGCCGTCGCCGCGGGTGCGGACGGTCTTTTTCTCGAGACGCATCCCGATCCCGAGCACGCGCCCAGCGATGGCCCGAACATGCTTCCGTTGGCCGACGTGGGCGGCGTGATCGATCGCGCCGTGGAGCTCTGGCATCTGTGCCGAACATGATCTCCACCGCGCTCGCCAAGCGCATCAAGCTCGTGGGACTCGATGTCGATGGAGTGCTCACCGACGGCGGCCTCTACATCGGAGACGTCGGCGGAATGTCGCAGGAGCTCAAGCGTTACGACATTCAGGACGGTCTGGGCATTCATTTCCTGCGTGCGTCCGGGATCAAGGTCGTGATCATTACGGGACGCGTCTCCGAGAGCGTGCGGCTGCGCGCCGCCGAGCTCGAGGTGGATGACCTCATCCAGGACGCGCAGGCGCGCAAGCTTCCCGCGCTGCTGCGGCTGCTCGAGCGCTACGACATCAAGCCCGAGGATACCGCGTTCGTGGGCGATGACTTTCCCGATCATCCCGTGCTGCGCATGGTCGGACTTCCCGTTTGCGTCGCCAATGCAGTGCCCGAGATACGCGCGCTGTGCAGCGTGCAGCTCACGAGAACGGGAGGCAACGGCGCCGTACGCGAGTTCGCCGAGATGCTGCTCAAGGCGCGCGGCGACTGGGAGCGCGTCGTCTCGGATTATCTCGTGGAGCGCATCGACACCAAGCTCGAGGTGTTGCGGTGAACTCCGCCGAGATCATCGAGCGCGGCCGCGCCGTGATCCGAATGGAGCGCGACGCGCTCGCCGCAGTCGCGAGCCGCATCGATGAGAGCTTCGCGTGCGCGGTGAACCTGCTGGCAGCCGCGGAGGGGCAGGTGATCGTGAGCGGCGTCGGGAAGTCGGGGCTCATCGGACAGAAGGTCGCCGCGACGTTCCGCTCCACCGGGACGCCCGCGAACTTTCTTCACCCCACCGAGGCGATGCACGGAGATCTCGGACTCGTCGGACCATCCGACGTCGCGCTGTTCATCTCCAAAAGTGGCGAGACCGATGAGCTCTCCCCGCTGGCGGAGCAGCTCAAGCGATTCGGGGTACCGATGATCGTGATCACCGGTGCCGTCGACTCCTTTCTCGCCCGCCAGGCCAACGTCTTCCTCGATGCGAGCGTCGTGGACGAGGCGTGCCCAACCACCTGATGCGCCCACCACCAGCACTACCGTCGCGCTCGCCCTCGGAGACGCGCTCGCCGTTGCGCTCCTCTCCGCCAAGGGATTTCGCCGCGAAGACTTCGCGCGGCTGCATCCCGGCGGCTCGCTCGGGCGCAAGCTCATCGCGCGCGTCAGCGATCTCATGGTCTCGAGCGACGTACCCACGCTCCCGCTCACGGCGGAGATGCGCGAGGCGGTGGTGCTGCTCGCCAAGCGGCGAGGAACGGTCGCGATCATCGACGACACGAGGCGCGTGCTCGGTGTGATTACCGCGGGCGACCTCACGAGGCTGATGGAGCGCGGCGACGACTTCCTCTCGGTCCCGGTCTCGCAGGTGATGAACGCGACACCCAAGACCGTGCACGATGACGAGCTCGCGAGCGCCGGCGCATATCGCATGGAGAAGCACGGCATCATGGCGCTTCCGGTGGTCGACGCACGCGAGCGGCTCGTCGGGATGATCCACCTGCACGATCTGATGCGAGCCGGGATCCTGTGAGGCGCCTCGTGCTCGCGCTCTCGGTGGTCGCGGTTGCTGCGCTCGGAGCATGCCAGGAGGGCGACCAAGCCGCCGATCCTCGGCGGCGCGAATCCGCTCGCCGATTCGGCCGATCAGATTATGTTCGGTATCAGCACCTTCATCACCGACAAGGGCCTCCTGAAGGCGCGAGCTCCAGGCTGACACGGGCTACTTCTTCGACGGGAACTCGCGCATTCGAGATGCGGAACGAGAGGACCATCTTCTTCACCAATACCGGCGCGCAAGAGCGCGATCCTGACGTCCAAGGAAGGGACGTACATTACCGCGCGCTCGACGATGGAGGCGCGCAAAAACGTCCTCGTCGTCACGACGGACGGCAAGCGACTCACGACGGAGCAGCTCCACTACAATCAGGGCACGAACGAAATCTCGAGCGACAGCGCGTTCGTGATGACCGAGCCGACGCGCGAGCTGCACGGAATCGGCTTCGTCTCCGACCCGAATCTGATCAACATCACGGTGAAGCGCGTGCTGAGCGGGCAGGGCCCACTCGACCTTCCGGGGCATCCGCACTGATGCGCGCCCTCACGCCTCTGGCGCTCCTCGCCTTCTTGGCGCTCGCCGCGCCGTCGATGGCCGCGCAGCAGCCGGCTACGCCCCTGCCGCCCAGCAGCGGTGCGCCCACGGGACATGCAACCTGATCGTCACCCCGAACTCCGACTCCACCCACTTCTCGTCGGTGAAGCTGCCGAGCGGTGAGTACAACAATTTCGTCGGCGGCGGCATCACCGGTCACTGTCCCGTGCAGCAGATCACGCTCGTTGCGGACAGCGCCGAGTGGTTTGGCGATCTCCACATGTCATCTCGTGGGCCACGTGCACTATGTGGAGCCGCGCATCACGCTCGACTCCGATGTCGCCACGTACTATCTCGTCGACGAGCACCTGCTCCGAGGGAAACGTGCACACGCTGCTGCCGAGCGGTACGACGCTCGTCGGCCCGCACGTCGAGTACTATCGGGCCGCGCCGAAGATCCGCGCGGTCGCCCGCATGATCGCGCCGGGACGGCCGACGATCAACGTCATCGAGAAGGATTCGGCGGGCAAGCCGTCAGCAGCCCACCGTGATCGTCGCCAACACGGTCGTGATGGATGGCGACAGCCTCGTCTACGCGTCGAGGAATGTCGTCATCACGCGCACCGATGTGATCGCTACCGGCGACACGGCTTCTATGAACAACCAGACCGAGTTCGCTCGCCTCATGCAGTCGCCCAAGATCGTCTCGGGCGAGGGAAGAAACAGTTCGAGCTCTATGGCGAGGTGATCGACCTGTTCGGCAAGGATCACGCACTGGAGCGGGTGCTCGTCGAAGGGGAAGGCGAGGAGTCTGAGCGATAGCGCGACGATGACGGCGGATACGATCGACTTCCGGATGGCGGCGGGCTGATGCAGCGCGCGTTTGCGTGGGGGAAGTCGCGCGCGCACGCCGTCACCCGCAGCCAATGTGCTCGCGGATTCGATCGACCTCCGGATGCCCGGGCAGCGCGCGCGGGAGATTCGCGCGGTGGGCAAGGCGTACGCGCAGAGTCTCCCCGATACCGCGAAGCTCCACACCGAAGGAGAAGATCGGATCGCGGCGACACGATCACTGCGCACTTCGACAGCACGCAGGCGCCCCGGCGACACGTCGAGCCAGCCGCAGATCGACGCTGATCGCGCAGGGCACGCGCAGTCGTTCTAGCAGCTCGCGGCGAAGACAGCGGCGTGTGGGCCCGGCCATCAACTACGTGACGGGACGAGACATTTCGATCGCGTTCGCGAACCGCGTCGTGCAGGTGGTCGACGTCGTCGATCAGGCGCGGGCGTCTATCTGAGCCCCAGGTACCCGGCCGGCCGGACACGCTCAAGACGCGAACGCAGAATCAGCGCCCGGCCCGACGCCCCTCGAGTCTCCGTGATCGATCGCCCCGCTGCCGCTGCCGGTTCAGCCATTCATCGAAGGGCACGCCCGCGGCGACCGCTGGACCGCGATGGCGCTCCACGCGCTCATCTGCGCCGCCGCGACAACGGCGACGTCGTGTTCAACGACATGGCCATCCAGTATCGCAACGATTACCTCGGCATGGTGCGCGACGAGGGCCGCGATGCCGACCGCGAGGCGGGACGGCTCGGTCTCGACGAAGTGCGCGAGCACCTCGCGCGCACCGTGCTTCCGAGACTCGCGGAGGACGGGCTGGTCGCGCTGCCCGCCGGGCCAGATCGGCAACGATACGCCATCGCCATCGAGCCGTACTCGTGGAACCAGCTGGCGCCGCACCGTCAGGCGATCCAGGACTCGGGCGTGGAGGAGTGCTCAAGCACACCGGCGAGCACATAGTCGTGCGCCCGGGCCAGCGACGCCCCAGCCGCGCCGGTCGCCGGCGGAAGCGGCTCGAAGCTCGCGGGCTGGTAAAGACGTTACCAGCGGCGCACCGTGGTCAACGACGTCGCCCTGCGCTTGCAACAGGGCGAGATCGTCGGGCTGCTCGGGCCCGAACGGGGCCGGCAAGACGACGACGTTCTACATGATCGTCGGCCTGATCCGCCGCGGAACGGGCGCATCCTCTTCGACGACGTCGACATCACCGACATGCCGATGTACAGGCGCGCCCGGCGCGGGCATCGGCTACCTTTCGCAGGAACCGTCGATCTTCCGCAAGCTCTACCGTCGAGGAGAACATTCTCGCGATTCTCGAGACCCTGAAGCTTCGGCGCAGCGAGCGGGACGCTCGGCTCGAGCAGCTGCTGGACGAACTGAGCATCACGCATCTGCGCGCACAACCGGGCGTACACGCTGTCGGGCGGGGAGCGGCGCCGCCTGGAGATCACGCGGGCGCTGGTGACGCAGCCGAAGTTCATGATGCTGGACGAGCCGTTCGCGGGCGTCGACCCGATCGCGGTGCACGACATCCAGACCATCGTTGCCGGCCTCCGCCATCGCGGCATCGGCGTGCTGATCAGCGATCACAACGTGGAGCAGACGCTGGACATCGTCGACCGCGCGTACATCATGTTCGACGGGCAGGTGAAGGTGTCGGGCACCGTTCGCGATCTCGTGTTCGACGAGACCGTCGCCGAGATCTACCTCGGGCCGACGCTGTCCGCGCGCCTGCGCGCCCGCTTCGCCGACAGCGTCGCTCGAGCCAGCCGCGGAAGGTGCTGCATGAGACCGGGCTGCTCGCAGCACACGCAGATGAAGCAGGAGCTCAAGATCAATCCTCGCCTGTACCAGGCGATGGATATGCTCTACATGCCGCTGCTCGACCTGCAGCAGCACCTGAAGCAGGAACTGCTCAACAATCCGTTCCTCGAGATGTCGAGGAGGAAGAGGAGGAGGACGGCGACGGAGAGGACCACCGAGGAAGGCGAGAACGCGAGGAAGAGCAGCGAAGGACGACGCCGCCGACGAGATCGATTGGGAGGAGATTCTGCTCAACGGCTTCGACGCCGGCGGCCGGCGCGAGCAGCACGAGGAGAAGCGAGTACTTCGAGCCCGTCTCGGTCGACGCCGCGATCTGACCGATCACCTCCGCGATCAGGTCGCGCTGCTCGATCTCGACGCGCGGCAGCACCTGCTGGCCGAGGAGTTCATCGGCAACATCAACGACGACGGCTATCTCGCGTGCTCGCTCGACGAGATTCGTCGCGGCATCAACGAGTGGGTCGAGAAGGCCGCCGAAGAGCCGGGCCGCGACACCGAGGACCTTGCCGTACTACACCGAGGACAGAAGTGCGAGCAGATGCTGCGGCGAATCCAGGCGCTCGATCCGCCGGGCGTCGGCGCGCGCGACCTGCGCGAGTGCCTGCTGCTCCAGCTCCGTGAATCCGGACTCGAGCAGTCCGTGCCGTATCGCCTCGTGCGCGACTGCTTCGATGAGCTGATCGCCCATCGCTGGAGCGAGATCTCCAAGCGCTTCGGCATCAGCGTGACGACGTCAAATCGCCGCCGACGAGATCAAGAAGCTCGATCCGAAGCCGGGGCTCGGTTCAGCGAGTCGGGCGACAACTACATCATCCCCGACCTCATCATCGACAAGATCGACGGCAACTATCACATCTTCCTCAACGACGCCAATGTTCCGCGCCTCAAGCTGAGCCGCGCCTACTCAGGAGATCGCCCGCGACAAGAAGAAGTTCGACGGCGAGAACAAGGAGTTCATCTCCAACAAGATGAACTCCGCGAACTGGATGATTCAGGCCATCGAGCAGCGCCGGCAGACGATGCTCAAGGTGATGCACTTCATCGTCGACCGGCAGCGCGACTTCTTCGAGAAGGGCGTGCAGTACCTCAAGCCGCTGACGCTGCGCGAGGTCGCCGAAGTCATCAACATGCACGAGTCGACGGTGAGTCGCGTGACGAACGAGAAGTACGTGCAGACGCCGCGAGGCGTGCTGCCGCTGAAGTTCTTTTTCTCGATCCGGCCTCTCGACCGCCGGCGGCGAGGATGTCTCCGCTCGCGGCATCAAGGCACAGATCGAGAAGCTCGTGGCGGACGAGGATCCCAAGCACCCGCTCACCGATCAGGCGATCGTGAACATCCTCAAGGAGAGCGGCGTCCAGATCGCCCGCCGCACGGTCGCCAAGTACCGCGATCAGCTCGGCGTTCTCTCGGCCCGGATGCGCAAGCGAGTATGACGCTCGTCGCCGCGGCATCTCCACAGGCCGCGATCGACGTCTCGGTGCTCGTGCCCGCAAAGGACGAGGCCGAGAACCTTCCGCTCTTCATGGAGCAGGCCGCGGCGGCATTCGCGACGAGCCCCGCGTCGTACGAGGTCGTCGTCATCGACGACGGCTCGCGCCGACGACACGCGCCGCGTGCTCGCCGAGCTCCAGCAGCGGTATCCGTTTCTGCGCGTCGTCAACCATCGCACGCCAGCGCGGCATCGCCGACGCCTTGCGCACCGGATACCTCAACGCCCGCGGACGCGTGCTTGTGTTCTATCCGGCGGACCTGCAATACAGGCCCGAGGATATCCCGCGACTGGTCGCGCCGATCCTCGCCGGAGAATCGGACATGGTCACCGGCTACAAGCAGGGCGTGTACGAGAAGGCGTTCGTCTCGAGCATCTACAACACGCTGAGCCGCTCGCTCTTCGACGATTCCCGTGCGCGACCTGAACTCGGTGAAGGCGTACCGGCGGGAGATCATGGAGCTGCTCCCCGTGCGCCCCGACTGGCACCGCTACATGATCGTGATCGCGGCCGAGAACGGCTTCACGGTCACGGAGATTCCGGTGCCGCTCTATCCGCGCAATGCGGGCGTGTCGAAGTTCGGCATCGGGCGGATCCCGATCGGCGTGCTCGACATGCTCTCGGTGTGGTTCGAGCTGCGCTTCGGACGCAAGCCGCTGCTCCTCTTCGGCATGACGGGGTTCGCGCTCTTTCTGCTCGGCGTGCTCGCCGGCCTCGTCGCGCTCGCGATCCGCATTTTCTGGGGCATCGGATTTCGCCCGCTGCTCAATCTCGTCGAGATCTGCGTGATCACGGGCAGCGTCTTTCTCGTGGGCGGCCTCGTCGGCGAAATGATCGCGGGCCAGCGCGCGGAGATGCGCGAGCTGCGGCGCCAGCTGTCGGCGATGTTGCAGAGGCGGAACGGCGACGATCGCTGATCCGGGCGGAGCGGAGCGCGAACCCGTGACATTGCCTCCGCGGCGCGCGCTCTGGCGCGTGGTGCAGGTCGCGCTCGCCGCGATCGTCGTCGTGCTGGTCCTTCGCAAGCTCGCCGAGGAGTGGGGCGCCGTGAAGCTCGCGCTCGATCAGGCGCGCCCGAACTGGCTCGCGCTCGCGGCATCGGGACTCATCGTGCTCGCGACGTATGCGATTCTCATCGAGACGTGGCGTGTGCTGCTACGCGGATGGCAGCACGACATTCCGTTCGTCGATGCGGCGCGCATCTGGACTATCTCGAACCTCGGGAAATATCTACCGGGCAAGGTGTGGTCGATCACCGCGCTGGTGGTCATGACGCGCGAGTACGGCGTGTCGGCAGCCGAGGGCGCGACGGCATCGGTGCTGGTGACGCTGGTCAACACGATCGTGGGATTCGTGGTGGCGATCGTCGCGGGCGCCCCGCTGCTGCGGCTTCCGTCGTATGCGGTGGTGGTGATAGCGTTGGTCGCCGCCGCCGTGCTCGCGTCGCCGTCGGCATTGCCCAGGCTCGGCGCGCTCGCGGGACGCGTGCTCCGGCGCGACATCGTACTCCGGCCGCTGGCCCACCGCGTATTGCCAATGGCCGCGGTGCTCACCGCGCTGGCGTGGCTCATGTACGGCGTGGCGTTCTGGCTGTTCACCATCGGCGTGCTCGGGTGCGCGCCTGGCGCCCTTCGCGACTACGTGGCAGTTTTCGCGGGCTCGTACCTGCTGGGATTCATCGCGATATTTTCCCCGGCTGGCGTCGGTGTGCGCGAGGGCGCGATGGGGATAGCACTCCGGCGTGCAGGGTTCGCCGTGGGCCCCGCGTATCTGCTCGTGGTCGCATCGCGGCTCTGGCTCACCGCGCTCGAAGTACTTCCTCCGCTCATCTTTCTGGCCTTCGTCCGGCGCCGCCGGCTGTCCACTCATGAAGAAAAACACAGCCCCACGCGCTGAACCGGCCGCCGATGTTGGTGAGCCTCGACTCGCCGGCCTCTGGAGCGCACTCGTCTATGCGCTCGCGACGCTGTGGCTGGGCGCGCCCGCGCTCACGGGACAGTTTCTGATCAACATCCGCAGCGACCAGTATCTCGCGGGCTATGCGTTCCGTGAGTTCGCGGCGCACTCGCTGCGTACCACGGGCTCGTTTCCGATGTGGAACCCGTACATTTACGGCGGACTGCCGTACGTCGCGGCGATGCACGGCGACATCTTCTATCCGACCTTTCTGCTGCGCATGATCATGCCGACCGACGTCGCGATGACCGTCGGCTTCATGGTGCACATCTTTCTGGCCGGGCTCTTCACCTACTATTTTCTCCGCGCCTGGGGACTCGGATTCTATCCGTCGCTGATCGGCGGTCTGGCGTACATGATGGCGGGCCCCATCGCATCGTACGTCTCGCCGGGGCACGACGGCAAGCTGTTCGTCAGCGCGCTCACGCCGCTCGCGTTGTGGATGCTCGTTCGCGGCATCCGTGACGGCCGGCTCTATGCGTTTGGGGTGTTCGCGCTCACGGTGGGACTCGCCGTACTGAGCCCGCACCCGCAGCTGCTGCAGTACATGCTCCTCATGTCGGGAGCGTTCGCGCTGTTCCTCGCATTCTCCGTGGGCGACGACGGTGTGGCGCTGCCGAGGAACACGGCGTTCGCACGGCTCGGGCTGTCGGCGGCTGCGGTGGCGGTGGGGATGCTCATGGGCGCGGTGCAGTATCTCCCGGTGATGGAGTACGTCCCGTGGTCGCCGCGTGCGGGAGGGAAGGGGTACGACTACGCCACGACCTACTCGTTTCCGCTCGAGGAGCTCATCAACACCTACGTCCCGCAATTCAGCGGGATACTCGACGCGTATTGGGGGCGCAACGGCATCCATCTGCACAGCGAATACCTGGGCGTCTCCGTATTGATACTGGCCGTGCTGGGATTTGGCGCCGTACGCATGACGCGACATTGCACCTTCGCGCGATTCTGGCTCGGCACGATGCTCGTCGCGCTCCTGTGGGCGCTCGGCAACTCGACGCCGTTCTTTCATCTCGTCTACGCTATCGTGCCGGGGACGAAGTTCTTCCGCGCTCCCAGCACGATCATCTACCTGGTTGGGCTGTCGATCGCCGTGTTCGCGGCCTTGGGTGTGGAGCGCGTGCTCGCGCGCGAGTACTCGCGGCGATTCCTGATCGGGTGGGGAGCGGCTGCTGCAGTGCTGCTTCTACTCGGCGTCGCCGGCGGGCTCACGTCCATGGCAAGCGCCGTCGCACTGCCGCAGCAGGCGGACAGAGTTCCGGAGAACGCGCCCGCGCTTGCGATCGGATCGGTGCGATCATTCCTTGCGGCGGCCGCGACGCTCGCGGTACTCCTGGCAATGCTCTCCGGCAGGCTGCGCGCCAAGCAGACCGCGTGGGCGCTGACCGGCGTGATCGCGCTCGACCTCTGGAGCATCGAACGCCTCTATTGGCAATTCTCCCCACCGGCGGCGCAGCTGTTCGCGAGCGACCCGATCATCGATTCGCTCAAGGCGGTGAAGGAGCCCAGCAGGGTACTCGCGATTCAGCTTTCGCCGGAGACGGACGCGAGGCGCGATCCCTACCTCTCGACACAGTCGAATGGGCTGATGGTTCACGGCATTCGGCAGGTCGTCGGCTATCACGGGAATTCGATCGGGCGATACAGCGATCTGATCGACGGTCGTCAGCTCATCCAGCCGCAGGTCTGGCATCTGCTCAACGTGCGATATCTGATCACTGACGCGGACAGTGTTCCGCTCGATGGAATCAAACGACTTGCGGGTCCAGTCAAGAATTCGGCAGGATCATTGGAGTATCTGTATCAGCTCCCGGGCGACAACGCATACGCGTGGGTCGCGCCGGTGATCGTGAAGGCGGGTGATGCGTCGGTGCTCGCCACCGTGCTCGATCCGCGATTCGACGCGACCCGCGTCGCGCTCGTCGACAGCGCCGCGCCGGTGAATGGTCCACCGATCGCAGCGATGCCACCCGCTACCGGCATCGAGGTGCACACCGTTTCGTACGCACCCGGCCACGTGGTGCTCGAGCTCGCGAAACCAGCACCTGCCGGCTCGGCGCTCGTAGTCTCGGAGAACTACTATCCTGGTTGGGTCGCCACGGTGGATGGGAAGCCTGCACCCGTAGTCCGCGCCGACTACTCGCTCATGGGCGTCGTGCTGCAGGCCGGCGCACGGCGCGCGGAGTCTGACCTTCACGAGCCCGGCATACCACCGAGGCAAATCGCTCACGCTCCTGGCGCTCGGCCTCTCGATCGTTGGCATCGCGGCCGGCGCGGCCGCTGATCGGAGGCGCCGTGGCTGAACGAGCGCTGGTCATCATTCCGACCTACAACGAACGCGACAACATTCCACCGCTGGTCAGCCGCATCCTCGAGCAGGATCCACGACTCGAGGTGCTGGTGGTCGATGACGGATCGCCGGACGGGACGGGGGACATCGCGGACGAAATCGCCGCGCGCGAACCGCGCGTTCACGCCATGCACCGCGCCCGCAAGCTCGGGTTGGGAACGGCGTACTGCGCGGGATTCAAATGGGCGTTGGAGCGGGACTACGCGTACATCTTCGAAATGGACGCGGACTTCTCGCACGACCCGTCGCACCTTCCCACGTTTCTCGCCGCCATCCAGGATGCCGACCTCGTCCTTGGCTCGCGGTACAACCGGGGCAAGGTGACAGTCGTCAACTGGCCGATCCGGCGCCTCATGCTGAGCTACGCGGCGAATCTCTATGCCCGCTGGGTAACTGGTTTGCCACTCGACGATTCCACCGGCGGCTTCAAGTGCTTTCGCAGGTCCGTGCTTCAGGCAATCGATCTCGACTCCGTGAAATCGAACGGTTACGGCTTCCAGATCGAAGTGAGCTATCTAGCCTGGAGAAAGGAGTTCAGGATCGTCGAGATTCCGATCGTCTTCCACGACCGTACCGAGGGGCAGAGCAAGATGTCGCGGAAGATCGTGTTCGAGGCGATCTGGATGGTCTGGCGGCTGCGCTGGCGGACGATCACAGGGAAGATCTGATCGTGGGCCGCCGGTTCTGGAAGATGTCGGGCTCCGGCAACGACTTCGTCGTCTTCGACGCCAGGGGCTCGCGCACCGATCCATGGGAGCGTCCGGACGCCTTTCTGGCGCTCTGCGCCCGGGGCACCGGTGTCGGAGCCGACGGAGTGGTGTTTCTGGCGGACGCGAGGCTTCCAGAGGCCTCGCTGGCAATGCGGTACTACAATAGCGATGGCTCGCGCACCTTCTGCGGCAACGCGACGCTGTGCGCCACTCGCCTCGCAACCGAGCTCGGCGTCTCGGCTCCGGGGGGACTGGTCCTCGAGACCGATGCCGGGATCGTGCGCTCACGGCTGGGCTTTGCCGGGCCGGAGATCGACCTGCCGGCGGTCACCGAACGCTCGGCCGACGTCGCGCTCTCGCTCGAGCCGGGAGAACGCAGGATCGGATTCGCGCTCGTCGGCGTGCCGCACTTGGTCGTGCGGTGCGACGACGTCCAGGCGGTCGAGGTCGCGGAGCGGGGACGCGCGCTTCGAGGCTCCAGCTATCGGCCGGATGGCGCCAACGTGAACTTCGTGTCGAAGCTCGGCGATCGGTGGTCGATGCGCACGTACGAACGCGGCGTCGAGGGGGAAACGCTGGCCTGCGGGTCGGGCGCGATCGCGACCGCCATCCTTCTCGAGGCCTGGAACGAGAGCGGGACGGACACCTCACTAATTACTCGAAGTGGACGGCTCCTGCGGGTGCAGCTACGGGCCGACGGAGGCTCGTGGTGGCCGACCTTGGGCGGCGAAGGACGCATCGTATTTACTGGCGAGCTCGCAGAGTAGGCGGAGCTGCCTGATCCAGCCAACGCCGGCTCCTGAGCGCCATCGGAGCTAGGCCGCATCGGCCAAGGCCGGCTGCCTAAGTAGTTAACCCTCAAAGAGATAAGAAGCAGTGGACAGCGTGGTGGGTGCGCGTTGTCCACATTTCTCCCCACTCCTTAGTTTACATAATGTATCTTATACGTAGTTCAATTCAGACAACGTATCGAGCCAGCGTCGCGGCAGCTCCTCCTCCGCCATCGCCCTCCAGCGACAACTCCACACACGACAAAGGCGCCCATTTCTGGACGCCTGCGAGACTCCCTTACTCACCCCGATTTGTCACCGATCGGCCGCTCCTGCGGCAACTGGCGGACTCTCCTGAGCTCACCCCTGACTGGCCTTTGCCTCCAGCTCGCCAAGCCTGACTCGCGCCTCCGCCGACGCCGCACCCTCCTCATCCTTGGCCAGCGCCGACCAGATCTTCCGCGCCTCGTCCACCTTGCCAGCCGCCGTCAGCACCCGAGCCGCATTCGCCATGTAAACGTCCTGGTCGATCTTGAATGGCGCCTTGGCCGCCGCCTTTCTATACATCGCGGCCGCGTCCGCAGCCTTTCCCGACTGTTCGAGTGCGCCGCCTACCAGATTCATGGCCGCGGCAGCCGTGTACGCATCCGTCGAAAGAGTCACCGGCGTGAGCTCCGCGATCGCTTGCTGAAACTCCCCCTTGGTCAGGTGCACCTGCGCCAGCAGCACGTGCCCCTGCAGCCCCGCTTCGGTGGTCCCGTAGCGCTTGATGAGGTTCTCGAGATCGCTCTGGGCCAGCGGCAGATTGCCCGCCTCCATCGCCGATTGCGCATTGGTGAGTGCGGACAGTGCGCTCGAGGCCTGCCTCTCCGTGGTTTGCCGGTAGTACCAGAAGCCCCCGGCAATCAAGAGTAGACCGAACGAGCCGTACATTATTTGCCGCGAGTGCAGTTCCAGCCACGATACGAGCGAATCGACGCGCTGCTCGACGTCGGGACGTGCCTTCTTGGTCATGGAGATCCGAAAAGTGACGCACTGCATTCACGCTCGCCTGGACGCGAGCGGAAAACATTGTCGGTTGAGGTTAGGTGAGTATAGCTAAGTGACGTGGTGTCATGCAAGTAAATCGACTCGCGCCGCATCGTTCCGCCGCCGCTCCGCCTCGCTGGGTCGCGCCGCGGCCGGGTCAGTCACCAGCTCGAAAGACCGTTAGTTGACAAAGTCAAGTAAATCGCTATTCTCCACTTCGGACCCTGGAATCCACCCCCGCCCCTCGACTCATGCCCGACGCCGAGCTCGAAGCGCACATCGCCGCCGTTCGCGGCTTCAATCGGTTCTACACTCGAGAGATCGGCGTCCTCCAGAAAGGATTGCTGCAAAGCGACCTCTCGCTGGCCGAGGTTCGCGTGCTGTATGAGCTCGCCCACACAACCGATTCCACCGCCACCAGCATCGCCTCGACGCTCGGTCTCGACGCCGGATATCTGAGCCGGATGCTCCACTCGTTCGAAAAGCGAGGCCTCGTCCGGCGGCGACGGTCCGATGCCGACGGCCGGCGCGCGATCCTCTCCCTCACCAAGAAAGGCGGCAACGCCTTCGCGAAGCTCGATGGCCGAGCGCACGATGAGATCGCGGCGCTCCTCGGCGGTCGGTCCGCGTCAGATCAACGCGCCCTCGTCGGGGCAATGCAGTCCATCGAGCGAATTCTCGGCACGGGCGCCGAGGGACCCGCCGCGGCATCGGTCGAGCTCCGACAGCCCCTTCCCGGCGATCTCGGCTGGGTCATTGAGCGTCACGGGGCGCTATACACCGAGGAGTATGGGTGGAGCGAGCACTTCGAGTCGCTGGTCGTCGACATCGTCGCCCAGTTCATGCGCGCGCACGATCCCGCTCGCGAGCGCTTCTGGATCGCGGTGGCCGGCGGCCAGCGTGTCGGCTCGATCCTGCTCGTGCGCGAATCCGATACCGTCGCGCGCCTTCGCCTGTTGCTGGTGGAGCCGAGCGCGCGCGGGCTCGGAGTGGGGCGACGCCTCGTGAGCGCGTGCCTGCGGTTCGCGCGTGATGCGGGCTACGAGAAGGTCACGCTGTGGACCAACGCCGTGCTCGTCGCCGCACGGGCGATCTATGTGGCGAACGGATTTCGTTTGGTTCGTGAAGCGAAGCACACGCACTTCGGCAGCGAACAGCTCGGCCAGGATTGGGAGCTCGACCTCTAGGCGCTCACCCGCTGCTCTCCTGCCCTTTCGCCGAGCTGGCAAGGTTAGGACGCGCTGCTCGCGCGAGTCCTTCGCCGAAGGCGAGCGACGAGACGAAGATCGCGATCGTCGACGGAGCGAGTGAGATCGCGCAGATCACGGCGGCCACGGCGAAGAGCAGCGCAACCGTCGGCGCGCGGCGCACAAAGGCGATGAGCGCCGCCACGATTGCGATCGCGATCCCTGTGAGGGCTCCGAACAAGAGCACGCACAGCGCGAAGCCCAGCGCACCTGCCAGCCCGCCGACGATCCGCGCCCACAGCGGCTCGAGCGTGTTGCCTGAATCGTCCCGCGTCGCGCCGGAAGCGAGTGGGCTGGACGTCATCGAGCTTGCGTCGCTCATGCGTTCCTCCTCGTGCGATGGGCGTATCGGCGCCGCGACCAGGTACACTCTCGCGGGGCCAGATTGAAAGATGCACGGTACTTCCCCGCCACCGCAAATATCGCGAGACGGTACATTTCCGGGGTATGATGACACCGAACAGTGAGGCTCTTCTGAACCGTGCCCGCAAGGTGTGCGGATGAGCGGAGACGCCCGGCCCGTCATCATCGTGGGCGCGGAACCGCGCAAGGTCGTGACGATTGCGCGCTCGCTGCATCGCGCGGGCGTGCGCTGCCTGGTGGCCAACCCGCGCGGCGAGGCGCTCCGTGTGTCATCGCGCGCGATCGCGGGCACGCTGCGCCTGCATGGCGATGTGGCCGAGCAGGCGGAGGTGCTCGCGCGACTCGCGCGATCGGAGGGCGCGGGCTGGGTCGTGCCCACCAGCGACGAGACGCTTCAGGTCGTGAGCGCCGCCTACCGCGAGCTGTCGCGCTCCGCTGCGATCGGTGCTCCGCCGCCGCCGATCGTGCATCGCATTCTGGACAAGAGTCTTCTGTTCGAGACCGCGCGTATCGCCGGCGTGCCGGCGCCCCTGCCGGCGACGATCGCTCGCGCGGGCGATCTCGAATCCGCCCTTCCTCGACTGCGCTTTCCGCTCGTCGCGAGGCCGCGCGACTCGGGAGCGAAGAGCGCGCACGAATTCAAGAGGCGCATCTTCGCGAGCGCCGACGAACTGCGTGCGACGTTCGCGACGCAATCGCGATTCGGCGAGGGACTGCTCTTCCATCCGTATCATGCGGGCCAGAGCTTTGGCGTCGAAGTCTTGCTCTCGAGGGGCGCGCTCGTCGCGAGCTTTCAGCATCGGCGGCTGTCGGAGAGTCCGTCGTCGGGCGGCGTTACGGTCGTGGCGGTTTCCGAGCCTGTGAACGCCCGTCTGCTCGACCAGTCCTTGCGACTGCTGCGAGCGCTCGAATGGGATGGCGTTGCGTCGGTGAAGTTTCGCAGCGACAGCGCGACCGGCGAGACGAGCTTAATGGATGTCTGCGGGCACTTTTGGGGCTCGCTCCCGCTCGACATCGCCGCCGGCATGGACTTTCCGCTTTACGCGTGGCAGCTGTCGCAGGGGATCACGCCTGCCCCTCCGGCGTCCTATCGGCTTGGGCTCCGCGTGCGCTGGACGGCCGGTTCGCTGGCGCGTGCCGGCTCCGTGTTCGCCTACCCACCTAAGTATCGTACCCCGGTCGGCGTCGCAATTCGGCAGCTCGGCACCGATTTCTCTTCCGGCACGAAATCCGCGCTGTGGTCGTGGACCGATCCGCTACCCGCGCAGCAGGAAGTCGCGCACGTGCTCATCCAGTCGACCAAGGACGCCACGAAATTCGTGCTTCGAGCGATCGTTCCGGACTCGCTCCTGTCGATCGCGAAGGACTCGCGCAATCTCATCGCGCAGCGGCGCCCGACGTACGTGCGGCGCCGCCTGCTGCGGATGCTGGGCATTGAGCGCCGCGCATCGCTACCGCGTCACGCCGAATCGGTTCTGTTCGTGTGCCACGGCAACATCATGCGGAGCGCGGCAGCGGCGGGATTTCTGCGTGACGAGTTGCGCGCCGCCGGCGTCGCGAACGTGAGGATCGGGTCTGCGGGCACTCACGCGCACGACGGACGACCCGCCGATGCGCGCGCGGTAGAGGCTGCGCGAGAGCTTGGGCTCTCGCTGCACGAGCACGCCGCCACGCGGATCACCAGGAAGCTCATTGCGGACTACGACGTGATCTTCGCGATGGATGATTTGAACTACGTGAACATCCTCGCGACGTTCCCGGAATCGCGTCGCAAGCTGAGGCTCTTCGGCGGCATGAACGCGTCGGGCTCGTATCGCGCGCATGAGATTCCGGATCCGTACATGACCTCAGCGAACGAGGTGAGCGCGACCATCGGGACGATCAAAGGCTACGCGGCGATGCTCGCGCGGGCTCTCGTCGCGCGGGCGGGGGGCGGGTCGCGACGGGCGCCGGCGGCTGGGCGCGAGCATGGGGTGGGTGCGTAGGTCCCGCAGCGCGCGAGGTGTTTGGTGCAGGCTGGGAATCGCCGGCGCCGTGCGGTGCGACACGGCCGCGAGCTGCGAGACTGAGAGACTGACGCAGTGCCCCCGGGGTGACTCGAACACCCGGCCAACGGTTTAGGAAACCGCTGCTCTATCCACCTGAGCTACGGGGGCGAAACGAGTTACGTGCTTGGTTCTGGCGAAAGTGTGCGAATGGGTGTGAGTACTAATCCAATAAATACTGGGTGCTCCGCCGTACTTGAAAACGTACAGAAAATTGTCATCGTCCGCACGCCGGTCGCGAACCCTTTCTGGTCTCGTCCAAGCGATTGTTGCGCTCCTGATGAAGGGAGCGGCCGCGCGGTGTCGCCGGCTTGGGACGGCCGTATCAAAAAAACTTTGCGTATATGGTGGCAATCTGAAGCGTCTCACTTACTCGCATGGCGACCGTAATGGCATTTCAAATGCACCAGATCGGTGAAGAGCGGTGACAGCCGCTGCAATCTGTGCAGAGGCTCACCGGTCTCTACTTCCGGATGGAGGTCTCCATGAAATCACTACCGTTTCTCGCCATCTTCGCGATGCTCGCTGCCTGCTCGCAAAGCCCGACGGCGCCCTCGACGCAATCCGACGTCCATCCGAATGTTTCGGTGACGCAACCCGGACCAATACTCGCTGCCAGAAACCCTTCCACCACCGGTCAGCCGGGAGCGAGCTGTCAGCAGGAGCCGACAGCCCCGAACGGATTCAATTCCGGTGGCTTCGCGCATGCCGAGAACGTTTACGCGGGAAGTCCTGGTACGCAATCTCTGGCAAACGGAAACTCACATGCTGTGTCGCAATACGACGTAGCGTGTTACCAGGTCTCAAACAAATAGGCCTGAGCGCACAGGGGTGTGAGGCGGCGAGTCCTCCGCCGCCTCTCGCCACAGTCACGCGTGACTCGAGACCAGTGGACAAATGAGCAGGTTGCCAGTGTCGACCTCGTAAATGTTGTCGCCCCCGGCGTTGATCGGCAGGAACACATTCCCCGCCGCCTCGGCCGCGTCGAGGTCAGTAGCGCTCGTGATCGGTTTGAAGGTCGGCGAGGCCACGTATTCCGGATTGTAGACGAGGACGATGATCTTCCAGGGCGACTTGAACTCGCCCGCGGTGCCGTGGTTTCCCATCCCCGGCGCGCCGGTGAGCACGTGGTCGTGATAGACGAACGGAAACGGCAGTCCCGGATGGAAGCACGGGTCGCACTGTGGCTGATATCCGGATGGCAGCGTGATCGGCCCCGCTCCCGGCTGCGGAAGCGTCGCTTGCGGATACGAAACGATATAGAGCTCCTCCGCATGCGCATACAAGTTCGGCTTCGTCTCCCGCGCATTCACGATCGTGTGTGGCCCGATCATGTAGACAGTTTTGCCATTCGCGTACGAGGGATCGATTTCCGGCTTGCCCTTCGGCGCGGCATTGGCCGCCGCACTCCGAGAAAAAGCAAGCGCGGCATCCTGCTGTTGTGGCGTGACGGGACTCGAGCTCTCGCATCCGACCGCCGATGCGGCTGCGAGAACGGCTACTGCCCAGGGGAACACTCGCATGTGATCCGTCCTTGAATGGTGAATTGAGCGCGTCCTAAGGCGCCCTCCGGAGTCAGTGAGCGCCCGTGCCCTGACGCTAGGCGCCCTCGGTCGAATGTCAAGACGAGTCATCTCGGCGGCCCATCGTACGGCGAAGCTGCGAGCCGACGTGCCGCTCGCTTAGCGCACCCGGTACGTCATGTAGGTGGGCTGCGCGTCCGGCGCATCGAACTCACACGCCCGATAGAACGCGACCGCGGCCGGATTGTCCGCGCACACCCACACCTCGCACACGCCGTTCGTGCGCATCCATCCTTCCATGTGGTCGAGGAGCAGCCGCCCCACGCGCTTTCGCCGCCACTCGGTGCGCACGCCGATCTCGTAGAGCAGGAGCTCCTGTTCGTCGCTCGACCGCAGGGGCACCACCAGGCAGTACAGAAATCCTGCGATATCTTCGCCGTCCCTCGCCACCCAAAACAGCACCGCGGGATCCGCCAGAAATCGTTGCGCTGCAGCCGGAGACAGAGGCTCCAGCGGCTCGCCGCGTCCATCGAGATCGAAGGCAGGATCGTTCAGGGCGAGGTGCTCGAGCAGCGGCACATCGTTGGGCCCGAGCAGTTTGAACGAGAGACTCATTCGCAATAACTACTTTCCGTACCCACCCTTCGCTACCTCCTTGTAGATAGTGATGAACCTATCCGCGGCGGCGACCGGCGCGTGCTGCGCCCGGATGCGAATGCGCCCAGCCTCGATGGTTCGGCCGCGCAGCTCCGGATCCGACAGAAGCCGCTCTATCTGGCGAGCGAGATCCGCAGCGTCACCGTCTCTGGCGATGAGGCCCGTCTGCTCGTCCACCACGACCTCTGGAATGCCGCCCGCCGCCGTGCCGACGACCGCGCTGCCCGCAAGCAGCGCCTCGGCGAGCACGAGCCCGAGTCCCTCTGCCTTTCCTCGCGACACCAGAGCGGTAATCGTCGCCTCTCCGAATTCGGCCGGCAGCTCGTGCTGCGAGATGAACGGCGACCACGTCACCAAATCACCCAACGCGCGCTTCGCCGCGAGCGCGTGCAGCCGCGGCTCCTCCGGTCCTGCCCCAATGATGCGAAGCTGGCACGACACGCCTCGGTCGCGCAGCAGCGCGATCGCCTCGACGAGCACGTCGACTCCCTTCGACGCGATCAGGTTCCCAGCGAACAGCACGCGCGGCGGCGACACTCTCGGCGTGTCGGCGCCGCGAGCGAAGCGCTCGACGTCGAGCGGCATCGGCGTCACCACCACCCGGCGCGCGATCGCGGGCATCAGTCGCTTGAGGTCGTCGGCGAGAAACTCGGAGACGGTCGTGATCGCGCCGGCGCGCCGCATCGCGGGCGCAGCGATCGCGCGCCAGTACGATTTCTCGAGCAGCCGCACGTCGGTGCCATGACAGGTGATGACCAGCGGCCGGCCGAGCCGGCTCGCGATCCAGCCGCCGGGCATCCACCAGTGCGCGTGCACGACGTGCGGATTGAATTTCTCCGCCTCGCTCGCGGCTACGGACCACAGTCGCGCGATGAACGGTGGCAACATGAGCGGTGCGAGTCGCGTCGCGCGCATCGGCTGTCCCAGCGCGCCCGTGTAGCCGACGCGCTCGAGCGCATCCGGCCCATAGCGCGCGCGCACGACCTTCACTCCGTGCTGGATCTCCCGCATCGCAGCGCCGGGCGCGTGCGGCGCGACCACGCGCACCGTGTGCCCCAGCGTCACCGTTTCGGACGCGAGGCGAGCGACGAAGGCCCCTGCCCTGTCGCCATCCCACCGCGGATAGTTGTGCGTGATCGTCAGGATGCGCATGGCGACCCTAAGAACGCGCTCAGTATCGCAGCAGCGAATGCACCCGTCGATGGCGCAGCACCGTCAGCCCCGGGAGCTCGGGAAGCGCGAGCAGGAAGCTGCAGCCGATGAGCTCCGCACCGCTCAGATCGATGAGATCGCACGTCGCCTTCGCGGTGCCGCCGGTTGCGAGCACGTCGTCGACCACGAGCACGCGGTGCCCCCACTGCAGCGTGTCGCGGTGCATCTCGAGCGCGTCCGTCCCGTACTCGAGCGTGTAGTCGATGCGCTCCACCGTGTGCGGCAACTTTCCCGGCTTCCGCACAGGAATGAATCCCGCGCCGAGCTGTTGCGCGATCGGTGCGGCGAAAATGAATCCGCGGCTCTCGATCCCAATCACGTGCGTAATCCGATCGCCTGCGAACGGCTCGGCCATTGCCTCCGTCGCACGTCGGAACGCCACCGCATCCGCCAGCAGCGGCGTGATGTCCTTGAAGGCGATACCAGTCTTGGGAAAGTCCGGGATCTCGCGGATGAAAGGGCGCAGAAAGCGATCGAGATCCGCGCGAGCGTCAGTGGTCACGTTCTCACCGGCGGATGACGAAGGGTTTGGGCATCACTTCCTGTGCGTCGACGGGAAGCGCGCGCACCGCCTGCACGTTCCCGCCTGCGGGTCCGCGGCGCACCGCGGCGAGCAGCGTCTCGATCTGGCTTGGATTGCCGGCGGCCGCGAGCTCCACCGCTCCATCATCGCGGTTGCGAATCCATCCGGCAACACCCAGCCGCTGCGCGATCGTGCGAATGAATTCGCGAAAGCCGACCCCTTGTACCTGGCCCGTCACTTCGACGTGCGCGAACACCTCACTCAACGGCGCAGTCGAAGCAGCGCCGTGAGCACCGCCGAGAGCGCGGTCTCATCACTCATCGCGGTTCCTGTCGGCACGTCGAGCGCGCCGTCTCGCACGCGCGCGGCGATGCGCTCGAGGGCGTCGGCCACATCGTTGCCCGCCGGCGGCGCGGCTTCCCGCATCGGAGCCGCCGACGCCGTCGATGCCGCCGTCGTGTCCACGATCTGCTCCAGGCCGCGAGGCGGCGTGAAGTCCCATGGCTCCGACTCCTTCAGCTCCTCGAGCGCCTGTGTGTTCAGAGGAGTGAGTCGACTCATCCACGGCGGCGCAATGTCGGCGACCTTGGACTCGTTCGCGCGAACGGGCGCCGGATCGTGCTCGGGCTCCGGCTCCGCCGCCGACTGCGCGTGTGCAATGGTGGTCGATGGATCGTCGCTCCACTCGAACGGTTGCTCGTCGATCGACGGTTCCGAGGCCATCATGCGCATCGCCAGCTCGTGCTCGCGCATCGCCAGCTCGTGCTCACTTTCCGCCTCGCCGGCGGTCTCCTCGTCGATCGTCGCCTCGGTCTCGTCCGCCGCGGGCGACGCTTCGGCTTCGGGTGAACTCGCGCCAGTGCTCTTCACTGGCGCGGGTGCCCAGAAGCTGTCGACGGTTCCGCGCTTCCGCGGCGCGACATGCTCGAACGAGAATTCCGTCGACTCGAGATAGATGCCATCGATCTCGGGATCTTCGCCATCGTTCGCCGCGGCCTTGAGCATACTGTTGGCGTCGTCGTACCCGATCACCTGAATCGTCTGCTCGCTCGGGTCGCTCGAGGACGACGCGGTCAGCTCGATCTCCTCGGGCTCGTACAGCTCGACGACGAGGCGGTCGTCGTCCGCCTCGTTGGCGCGCGCTCGCATCGAGTCCTCGTCACTCTCGGGCTCTGCGAGCGGTGCGGGAGTCCAGTCGCCCTCGAAGTCCACGTCGGGCTTGCTCGTCGACCGCGACACGTCGACCGCGGCCATGTCGGACGATCCATCCGCCGCACTCGAGCTCGGAATTTTCGGCGGCTCGTGGTTCGAATCGGTTTTCACGTCTGGCGCCTTGTCCGCAATGCGAGTCGCGGGCGCCGATCCCGGCGGCGTGAAAAGCTGCGCGGCGCGGCGACGACTTAGATCGAGAGGACCAGTCGTTCCCTCACCGGAATTTGAACGCGGCGACAGGAATGGTCTGGCGGCGGTGCTGCGTGCGGGCTTGGGAAGGTCTTCCGGACTGTCTTCCATCAGCACTCCTGCGGGCTCGGCGAGGACGCAATGCTCAGCGACCGTGTAGATGTGATGAATGAAGCTGACAGGACAGCTTCAGGAGGGCCAGCCATACTTGCCTATGAGCGGGACGAATCGCGCGGGCCCGATGTCACGCCGCTCGAGCTCCGCTCCCCGCTTAATGAATAACGCAAGAATCTGCTCTTCGCGGTCACCAATCGGGATCAGCAGCCGCCCGCCCTCCTGAAGCTGCTCCGCCAGGGGCGTGGGCACGGCCGGCGCGCCGGCCGTCACCAGGATCGCGTCGTAGGGCGCGTACTCCCGCCACCCGAGCGTTCCGTCGCCAGAAAGGAGCGAGACGTTGGGAGCCTCTGCGGCCCGGATCGCCTCGCGCGCCTGCGTCACCAGCGTCCCCACCCGCTCGATCGAGAAGACCTGCGAGGCGAGGTGCGACAGGAGAACCGTCTGGTACCCCGACCCGGTGCCGACCTCGAGCACCCGCTCCTTCCCAGTGAGAGCCAGCAGCTCGAGATATTTGGCATGCGTGCTCGGCTGCGAGATCGTCTGTCCGTTGCCGATCGGCAGCGCACTGTCCTCGTACGCGCGGTGTCGCATCCCCGTCGGCACGAAGAGGTGCCGCGGCGTGAGATCGAACGCACGAAGCACAGCCAGGTCGCGCACGCCGCGTTCCTGCAGCGCCTCCACGAGGCGGCGCCGACCGCCCGGTTGCTCGCCGCTCACGGCTCCGACCACCAGAGCTTCGCCTCGTCGAGCATCTTCAAATGCGTGAGGTCGAGGGTGAGCGGCGTTACCGAGATGTAGCCATCTTCCACGGCCCGAAAATCCGAATCGGCGGCCCCACTCCACGACGCCGAGCCGCCGCCGATCCAGAAGATCTCGCGCTTGCGCGGATCCTGCATTTTCATCAGCGAATCCGAGTAGACGCGGCGGCCGAGGCGAGTGAGCCGGACGCCACGTATCTCGCTCGCCGGGCGTGCGGGCATATTGACGTTGAGCAGCGTATCGCTCGGCATCTGGAGCGTGGTGAGATGCCTGAGAAGCGCCTCGACCGCCGGAATCTGGTCGGTGAGCAGCGCCGGATCCGCTTTCAGCTCGCCCCCGGCGAACGAGAACGCGATCGCGGGAACGCCGAGCGACACGCCCTCCATCGCGGCGGCGACGGTGCCGGAATAAAGCACATCCTCGCCCATGTTCTGCCCATGATTGATTCCACTCAACACGAAGTCGGGACGCTGGGGCATCAGCGCCTCGATCGCGAGCATCACGCAGTCGGTGGGCGTGCCGTCCACCTGCCAGCGATCGGCACCGCGAGACACCGGACGAATCGGATGGTGAAGCGTGAGCGAGTGGCTCGTGGCGCTCTGTTCGCGATCCGGAGCGACCACCGTGACGTCGCCGAGTCTCTCGGCGGACTTCACGAGACAATCGAGGCCGTGCGCGAGAATGCCGTCGTCGTTGGTGCAGAGCAGGCGCATCAGTCCGGGCGCCTGGCGCAATGTCGCCAGATCGTGCGCACGACTCTGAACGAGTCGTTCCACGCGCGAAAATGGCTGCGTGCGCCGTACCGCGTCGGCACGTCGACGGTCGCGATACGAAAGCCGGCGCGCACGGCCTCGATGAGCAGCTCCGTTTCGTACTCGTAGCGGTCCCCTGTCGCGTGGCTCGCTTCGAGAACCTCGCGACGCAGCGCGCGATAGCCGGACTGCGCATCGGGCACCGCCACTCCCACGATCGCGCCCACCGCCGCGCTGGCGAGCGCGTTCGTGACCCGGCGCCCCATTGGCATCGTGCCGCGTGTGCGCTCGCGCGTCCCGATCACCACGTCCGCGTCCGCGAGCGCGGCAAGCAGCTCGGGCGCGCGCGCGGGGTCGTGTTGTCCGTCGGCATCGATCGTGATGACGGATTGCACGCACGCATCGAGGGCCACGGCGAATCCGGCGCGGAGTGCCGCGCCCTTTCCATGATTCAGATCGAGGCGCACGACGCGATCGCACGTCCCCTGCGCCACATCGTACGTGTGATCCGAGGACCCATCGTCCACCGCGATCAGCATCGCGTGCGGCAGCGACGAGCGAAGCCCGCTCGCGACCGCCTCAATGGTGCCCGCCGCATCGAATGCCGGAATGACGCACGCGACGGAGGTCACGTGCGGGGATTTTCTCCGCCGAGGATGTTCATGACCTCGGCGAGCTCCTGCTCGATCGACGCGAGCGTGTGTACGTCGAGCGCTCGTCGTGCGCTCGGCTTGAGCTGCCCTTTCTTCCGGTGCTCGTCGACCTTCTGCCGCGCGCCATCGATCGTGTACTTCTCAATGTAGAGCAGATGCTTCACGAGCACCACCAGCTCCACTTCGCGCCGCTGGTAGACCCGATTCCCCGAGCGATTCTTCGCGGGATTGAGGAACTTGAACTGGCTCTCCCAATAACGAAGGACGTGCGGCTTGAGACCCGTCAGCTCGCACACTTCGCCGATCGAGAAGAATTCCTGCACCGGCTCCGCGCTCATGTGTCGCCCTCCGCTCGAAGCTCGCGCCGCATGAGCTCACCGATCGCGGCGCGGGGTGGTTGATGATCGAAGAGTATCCCGTAGACTGCACTCACGATTGGCATCTCGATCCCCTCGCGCGCAGCAAGGGCGCGCGCGCTGTGTGTCGTCATCACTCCCTCGGCCACCGTCTGTCGCTTCGCCAGCGCCTCGTCGAGCGACGCGCCGCGCGCGATCTCCACTCCCAGCGAGCGATTGCGGCTGAGGGCGCCCGTGCACGTGAGCACGAGGTCGCCCATTCCCGCGAGGCCGGCGAACGTCAGCGGCGAAGCGCCCATCTTCACGCCCAACCGCGTCATCTCGGCGAGCCCGCGTGTGATGAGCGCCGCGCGTGCATTGAATCCCATCCCCAGTCCCTCCGCGATGCCGGTCGCCACGGCGATCACGTTCTTGAGCGCGCCTCCCAGCTCCACGCCGACGACATCGTCGTGGGTGTACACCCGGAACTCATCGCCTGACAGCGCGTGCTGCACCATTTCCGCGGCGCTGGCGCTCGCCGACGCCGCCACAACAGCCGTGGGCTGCCGCGCCACCACCTCGGCCGCAAAGCTCGGCCCCGAGAGCGCCACCACGGCGTGGCGGGGAAACTGCTCCGCGAGCACGTCGCTCATCACCGCAAGCGTGTCGCGCTCGACGCCCTTCGTCGCGACCACGATCGTCGCGTCGGCCTCGACGGCGGGCGCCACGCTTCGGGCGATCGATCGCAACACGTGCGACGGCGTCGCAAACAGCACGAGCGCCGCGCCCTTGCACGCCCTCGCGAGATCGGGCTCCGCGACGACGCCAGCGTTCAGCTTCGCCCCCGCGAGAAAGATCGTGTTCTCGTGAATCGCGTTCACCGATTCGATCACCTCGGGCTCGCGCGCCCACAGAACAACGTCGTGTCCGTTCCGCGCGAGCAGATCGGCGAGGGCGGTTCCCCACGCGCCGGCACCCACCACCGCGCACCGCATCAGGTGGCCGGCCTCGCAGGACGGAATCGATTCTCCTCACCGCGCCGCAGCCGCGCGATGTTCGCGCGATGGGTCCAGAACACGAACGCGGTGATCAGCGCGGCCGCGATCGCAATGGGCGAGCTCGCACCGTAGACGACCACCACCGCGATCGTGAGCGCCACCGCGCTGCACAGGGATGCGAGCGACACGTAGCCGGACAGATAGAGCACCACCCCCCACACGGCGAGCGAGATCAGCGACGGAAACGGTGCGAGCGCGAGAAAGACGCCGCCCGCGGTCGCCACGCCCTTACCACCGCCCTTCCACAGCAGAAAGACGGATTTCACATGACCGACGATCGCCGCCACGCCGAACGCGATCGCCCACAGCACCGGCGATTGCGGCGCGAAGCGCGGCGGCAGGAGGAGTACGGGGAGCGCGCCCTTCGCCATGTCGAGCACCATCACCACGCTCGCGATCTTCCATCCCATCACGCGAAACACGTTCGTCGCGCCGAGGTTGCCTGAGCCGTGCTCGCGGAGATCGATTCCCTTGAAGAGCTTCCCCGCGAGAAACGCGAATGGAATCGAGCCGGCGAGATACGCGATCAACAATCCCGCGAAGGGCATCATCTACGCAGCGCGGCTCCGCAACAGGATGCGCAGCGGGCTGCCGCTGAAGCCCCACGCCTCGCGGAAGCCATTGTGCAGGTAGCGCACGTAGTGCTCCGGCACGAGGTCGGGATGATTGCCGAACACCGCGATCGTCGGCGGCTCGACCTCGACCTGCGTCGCGTACAGCAGCTTTACCTCGCGCCCGGCCGCCTGCGGCGGCTGCAGCCTGGCGGTGAGCTCGCCGAGCGTCGTAGTTCACCTGCGCGGTGGAGATGCGCTTCTTTCGCTCCGCGTCCACCAGGAGGACGGTCTCGAGCACCTTCGTCACGCGCTGGCCTGTGAGCGCCGACGTGAACAGGAAGGGCACGAACTTCAGAAAGGGCGCCTTTTCGCCGGCCTCCTTCTGGAACTTTGCCGCCGACTTGTCGGTCTTCTCTTCCTTGATGTCCCACTTGTTGACGACGATGATCAGCCCGCAGCCATTCTCCCACGCCAGCGTCGCGATCTTGAGATCCTGGTTCTCCAGTCCCTACCGCGGCGTCGAGCATCAGCACGCACACCTGCGCGCGCTCGATCGCCCGTCGCGTGCGCAGCGCCGAATAGAATTCGATGCCGTCGTCGATCTTCGACTGGCGTCGAAGACCGGCGGTATCGACGAAGGTGAGCGTCTGTCCGTGGTACTGCATCGGCGTGTCGATCGCGTCGCGCGTGGTTCCCGCCTCCGCGGCAACGACGAGCCGATCCTCGCCGAGCAGCCGGTTCACGAGCGATGACTTCCCGACGTTAGGCCGTCCGATCACCGCGATGCGCAGTGACTCGTCGTCCTCAATGACGCTCTCGGGAAAGCGCGACACCACCTCGTCGAGCAGGTCGCCGGAGTTCTTGCCATTGATCGCGGACACCGGAATCGGGTCGCCCGCGCCGAGGTTGTAGAACTCGTAGAAGTCGGTGGAGCGTGGATCGTCCACCTTGTTGGCGACGAGGAGCCAGGGCTTGCGCGCATTCGCGCAGCAGCTCCACCACGCGTTGATCCTGCGGGTGCAGCCCATCTTCGCGTCGACGACGAGCAGCATCAGATCCGCCTCGGCGATCGCCTGCATCACCTGCTTCTGGATCTCGACGTCCATCGGGATGGACGGATCGCCGGTGAGGCCGCCCGTATCCACGAGCCAGAACGCGCGGCCGCCCCACTCCGCGCGCGCGAAGTGTCGGTCGCGCGTCGTTCCGGCCTCCTCGCTCACGATGGCCGAGTCGCTGCCCGCGAGTCGGTTGAACAGCTGCGACTTGCCGACGTTCGGGCGCCCGACGATCGCGACTACCGGGATGTTTCCGGATTCCGTCATGCGGCGCCCGCAGTGTGAAGCTGCGACGCGGCGTCACTCAGATCCTCGCTCGACAGGACGTCGAGAAAGTCGTACGACGGTACGAGCGGAATCGAGAGCTCCTCGCGCAGTGCGGCGAATGAAAGATCGTCGAGAAAGAGACCGTCGTCGTTGATCGTCTCCGCCGGAATCAGCGCGAGATCGAGATCGGTGCGGCCGGCGAGCACGCGCCGCAGATCGGCGCCCACGAGAAGTCCCGCCGCCGTCGTCGTCGGACCGAACAGCGAGTTCTCGGCAACGATCTGCTCGAAGTGCGCGCCGGTCGCCCCGTGCAGCCGCTCGAGCAGCTCGGACATGAGCGCGCCACCCATCGCGGTACCGGTGACGACGCCGATGCGCCTCCGTCGTGGCGCGGGAGGGCGCTCGCACCGTCGGCGACTCTCTTCGCAGAAAGGCGACGGCGCCGATGCCGTTCTCGATCTGCACGAAGTCGCCGTAGTGCTCGGCGCCGGAAGGTCGCGGCCGGCCAGCATGTACAGCTCGTCCGAGCCGAACACCCAGCGGTCGCCGCGCTCGCGGAGCGCGCGCTCCTCCCATCGCTCGACGTGCTCGATCAGTTCGTTCGCGCGCGCAGCGCTCATGGACTCGCCCGTGTAGAGATGCGAGAACTGGGTGAGGCCAACCGGCACGATGGCAGTGGAGAGCACGGCATCACCGAGCGACCAGAGATCGGCGATCGACTGCTCGAGGACCTCGCCATCGTTGAGCCCCGGCACGATCACCATCTGGCAGTGAAACTGGATTCCGCCCGCCGCCAGCCGCGAGAGCTGCCGCATGATATCCGGCACCTTCGGGTTGTTGAGCAGAATCTTTCGCGCCTCGAACGGCGTCGCGTGCACGGAGATGTAGAGGGGCGACAGCCGGTACTCGAGGATGCGAGCGATGTCCTTGTCCTTCACGTTCGAAAGAGTCGCGAAGTTGCCGTAGGCGAAGGAGAGCCGGTAGTCGTCGTCGCGAACGTACAGCGGCGCGCGGAGCCCCTTCGGCAGCCCCTCGATGAAACAGAACTCGCACTTGTTGCCACAGCGGCGCACGCGCGGCGGCTCGAGCACGATGCCCATCGCCATTCCCTCGGGGCGCTCGATGTCGAAAACGAGCTCCTCGCCCTCCGGGGTGGAGAGCTCGAGCACGAGTTCCTCATCCGCGGTGAGGAACTCCCAGTCGAGAAAGTCCTCGAGCTTGCGCCCATTCACCGTGCGCAGCGTGGTGCCGGCGACAATGCCGAGCTCGGATGCGACGGTGTGTGGAAGGACGCGCGCGACTTTGATCATCGTGTACGCAACGTTCGATGCGAAAAGAGCCACCGGAACTCGCGGCGCGCGGAGCGAAGCTCGGAACGCCGGACGCGGCAGCTCTTGAACATAATGTAACCTAGGAAATGAGAAGCCCGAAATCAAGGCAGAACATGAACTTCGGACACTTAGGCTAGGCTATCAGAGAGCAACGAAAAAAGCCCGCCGCGAGCTGCGCGACGGGCTTCGATTCTCAATGGTGTGCGATGCGATCAGGGAATCGGGTCGTACCTGTAGGCGACGATTCCGGCTCCATCTCCCGTGAGCGAGAAGGGCATCTTCTCCTTCGGAGCGAGGGAGAAATCCACATTCTGCGTAGTGACTGGAGCGCCACTCAAGTTCACGAACTGCAGCTTGAGCGTTCCCTTCTGCGGAGTGTTGCTGATGTTCTCGATGCTCCCCTTGAGCGTCGGCTTGGGCGAGCCCGGTGCGAATGACTCGAAGGTGACCTTGGCCTTCACTTTCTCGCTGGCCGCGAACGCCACGTTGAGGGAGTCGTTATACGCCTTGACGACCTTCGGATCCTTCGTCGCCTTCGACTTCCCCTGATACGCGAGGGCGAGCAGCTGGTACTCGTCCGGATTGTTCGGGTCGATCGTCGTCAACTTCTTCGACGTAGCGAGCATTCGGTCGAAGTCGCCCGCCTTCCAGTAGACGTTGGCCGCGTTGTACAGCCCTGGACGAAGCCACGGATTCGCCTTCTGCGCGGCATCCATGAGCTTCGTTGCTGCGGCCGGCTGATTCATCGTGAAGGCTTGCGTTCCCGCGTCGTAGAGCTGGGCATCCGTGTAACCGGCGGGGTTTGCCAACATTTGGTCCCACAAGCTACTCACGCTGGCCACGTCGCCGGACGCGCTCAGCGAAGCAGCGAGCCCCGCCTGCGCATCGGGAGCGCTGGCGCTCTTCGGAAAGTCCGCGAGGAACTTCTTGTAGAGATCCGCGGCCTTGAGCATTCCGGCCTTCTTCTGATCGCCGGTCATCGTCTGCGCGGTGAGCCGCGTCATCTGGGCCGCGCCGAGCTCCAGTGCCGCCTTCAGGTTGCTGTCCGCTCCAATCTCGGCGGGCATGAGCGCCGCTCCTCGCGTGAAGAAGTCCGCGGCAGTTGCCGGATCCTTCTTTCGCTGAGCCACCATTCCCTGGAAATACAGGCTGAGCGCCGACTTCGAGTCGATCGCCGTGATGCGCTTGAGCACCTGCTCCTGCATCGCGACGCTGTCGGTGTTGATGAGCGACGACAGGTGAATGGCCAGCGGACGAATCGCCTCCATGCGGTACGATTGTATCTCGCTCGCGCAATCCGGATTCGACTTTTCAACGCCCGTCAGCAGGGTGTCGGCGGCGGCAAAGAGATCGACCCGCTGATCCTTGCCGACGATGTAGCCAATGTTCCCCTTGTTGACGGTCGGGGAATCGGGAAACTGCATCTCCCATCGGAGAAGCGCCTGGCCGAGTATGTAGTCGTGTCCCGCCTGGTTGTCCTTGAACTTGCCCGGGTTCGACGTCAGCGATGTCACGGCGAGCTTGAGCTTCTTCTGCTGATCCTCCGGCCGTCCGCCGAGTTGTGCGACGGTCATGGCGGTCATCGCCGACTTCAGCTCGTCGGGCTTGTTCACGTTGATGGAGCAGGTGGCTCCCTTCTCCGCGGCCTTGTCCTGCTTCTGCGCAAGCAACGGGGACGCGGCGATCGCCGAGGCGGCGAGGGCGTGCAACATGTATGTATTCCAGCGGCTCATCTACTCTTCTCCTCAGTGGTTGCTCGTCGGCGTGCGCTTCTTGCCGGCGAAAGTACACTCGGTGTGCCGAGCCGTTCCGCAGCCGCGAGCGCTTCCGCGGTCACTTCGCGCAGCGGGCGTCCCAGGCGCGTCGCAAGACGTTTCACATCGTCGAACTCGGGCTTCGCGCGGCTCCCGCCACCCGGAAGCGTGACGCGTTTGATGCGTACGGCCTCACCCTGCACGAGCACCGTCCACTCCTCTCGCCGCAGCGCGTGACGCTCGACGGTCGAGCGGCGGATGCCGATCGAGCTGCTGTGCGCGAACAGCGCCCGCTCGACGCGATCCACACCGGACTGCTCGCACAAAACCTCCACGCGCGTGCCCGGTCGTCCCTTCTTCATCAGCGTGGCGAGCAGCACGACATTGAGCGCGCCCTCCTCTCGCAAGACATCGGCCAACGCGCTCATTGCCTCGCCATCCATGTCGTCGATGTCCGTTGCGAGCTGTACGAGAGTCTCGACCACGACACCATTGAGCAATGCGGGCTCCGCGAGAGTGATGCGAAGCGCGTTGGCGCGATTCGCGAACTCCTTCGTCCCCGCGCCGTAGCCGCTTCGCAGCGGAGTGTACGAAGCCGGCGCCGGCCCGCTCGAGAGCGCGCGCACGAGTGCGGCACCCGTGGGAGTCACCAGCTCGCCCGCGCCCTCAGGACCCGGCCGAATGACGTGTCCCTCCAGAAGCTTGAGCGTCGCGGGTGCGGGCACCGGCAGTATTCCGTGCGCGGCCTTCACCGTTCCGTCGCCCACTGTAATCGGCCCGCAGTACACGCGATCGACGCCGAGAAGCGAGAGTCCCCACACGGAGCCAACGACGTCCAGAATCGCGTCGACGGCGCCCACCTCGTGCAGATGCACCTTCTCCGGACCGACGCCGTGAATCTCGCCCTCGGCTTCCGCGATCGAGGTGAACGCGGCGTCCGCGCGCTCGCGTACGGCGTCGGGGACCCCCGCGGCGGCGACCATCTCGCGGATCTTCTTGATGTGGCGCCCATGCGGCTGCGGCGGGATGTCGAAGTCGACCTTCGTGCACGCGATCCCCGCGCGCAGCACGCGCTGAATGCGCACCTCGACTCCGTCCAGCGCGAGCCGCGCTGGAAGTGCGCGCAGCCATTCGGGGTCCAGTCCGACCTCGAGCAGAGCGCCGAGCATCATGTCGCCCGCAATGCCCGAGAACGGATCGATGACCGCGATTGGTGACATACAAAGAAAACTACTCGCCGTCGGTCGGCGCCGGCTAGCCTTGTTCCGCCGCCTCTGGAGCCGCAGCTGGAACCGCACCTCCGGGCTCCGGCGGAAGCAGCGCAGCGAGCAGGCGCTCGGCGCTCGCCGTGCTGAAGCCGGGAAGCTGCGCGATGGCCTCCACGCCGGCCTCGCGCACGCCCTGCACGCTTCCGAACGCGTTGAGCAGCGCGCGCCGCTTCTCCGGACCCACTCCTCGCACCTTCAACAGCTCCGACGTCACGGTGCGCATCGAGCGCCGCTTTCGATTGTACGTGATCGCGAACCGATGCGCCTCGTCTCGCATCCGCTGCAGCATGCGCAGCGCCGGCGAGCGCTTGGACAAACGCAGCGACTCGCTGCGCCCCGGCAAGAAGATCTCCTCCTCGCGCTTCGCGAGCGAGATCGTGGGCAGGCGCGAAAGATTCACTCCCTCCAGCGCCTCACGCGCGGAGCTCAGCTGCCCCTTCCCTCCGTCGACGACCACGAGATCGGGGAGCGGCTTCTGCTCCTCCACGCGGCGCGTGAAGTACCGGGTCACGACCTCGCGCATCGACGCGAAATCGTCCGTGCCTTCGACGGTCGCGATCTTGAACTTTCGATACTCGGCGCGCTTCGGCCGGCCGTTCTCGAACCACACGCACGAGGCGACAGTGTCGGTGCCCTGCGACGTCGAGATGTCGAAACAGATCATTGCGCGCGGCACGCTCTGCAGGCCGAGCTCGCGCTGCAGCTCGTACACGGGATCCACGGCGCGCTCGTCCGCCTCGAAGGTGGATGTCTTCTGCTCCTCGAGCAGATGCCGCGCATTCTGGTCGGCGAGCTCGATCAGCTGGCGGCGCGGCCCCCGCTGCGGCATCCAGATCGCGGTGCGCGGCAGCGTCTCCTCGATGAGCTCGCGGTCCGCGACCTCGAATGGAATGAGCAGCTCGCGTGCGTGCTCGGTGAGCGGGATGTACGTGCGGGCGAGATACGCCGCGAGCACGGCGTCGTCTCCCTCATCCTGAATGTTCTCGACGAATTGGTGCTCGCGCGCGAGCAGCTTCCCGGAGCGAATGCGCAGCATCGTGACCACCGCGTCCTCGCCATCGCGCGCGTAGCCCAGGACGTCGCGATCGCCACCCTCCACCTCGACGACGACCGTGGGCTCCTCGAGCTTCTGCAGGTGGCGCAGCGCGTCGCGCAGCTCCGCCCGCCCGCTCGAAGTCCATGTTCTCGGCGGCTTCATCCATTCGCGCGCGCACACGCTTCGTCACCTCCGCCGCGCGACCATCGAGATACAGCAGCACCTCGTCGATCATCGCCCGATACTCGGCCTGCGTCTGGAGCAGGATGCAGGGCGCCTTGCACCGGCCAATGTGGTAGTCGAGACACGCGCGCTCCGGCATCTCCTTCGGCATGTCGTAGCGGCACGAGCGAACCGTGAAGATGCGCTTCACGACGTTGAGCGCCCGTCGCATCGCGCCGACATCGGTGTACGGCCCGAAGTAGCGGCCCCCGTCGTCGATCAGCCGCCGGGTGACGTAGACGCGCGGAAACGGTTCGTTGATCGTGACCTTGATGTACGGATAGGACTTGTCGTCCCGCAGCGCGATGTTGAAGCGCGGCTTGTACTCCTTGATGAGATTCGCCTCGAGCACCAACGCATGTGCTTCCGTGGGGAGCACGATCGTTTCGACGTCGGCAATCTGGCGGACGAGAACGCGGGTCTTCGCCGTCGCGAGCGGATCGGCGCCGAAGTAGCTCCGCACGCGCGACCGAAGCCGTTTCGCCTTTCCCACGTACAGCACGACGCCCGATGCGTCCTTGAACAGGTACACGCCGGGCGATTCCGGGAGATGCGGAAGCTTGAGCGCGATCTGCTCTGCGGGCTCGATTGGCACGATGTAAAGATAACGGGTTACAGTGGTTGCGCGTCTCGATCTCTTGTAGCCTCTCACCCCCTTCCAGCGGCCACATGCGCCGCCGGCGCGGCCGACGCGCCTACTGCTTCGACGACCCCGGCATTCGTCGCGCGAGTCGCCCGAGCATCGTGCGCACCTCTGGAATGCCCAGCGCAGCGGTCACGCCAAAATACACCGCGCCGTAGGGCACGATCGTCAGCACCGCGAGGAGGATCGCAGGTCGCGGGCCGATGAGCTCCTTCACGCCCCACGCTACCGCCGCCGCAGCGGCCGCCGAGAGCCAGAGTTGCGCGACCAGTGATGCCGGCAAGCCAGTGCGCCCGATGCGCGCGTTCAGCGTGCGGCGCAGCAGCACGAACTCCACCCATCCAGCGATTCCCGCGGACGCGGTGAGCCCCGCCACGCCCCAGTGTGCGTCGATGCCGAGCAGCCTCGGGAGCGGAATCGCGAACAGGAATCCGAGCCCGCTGGTAAGCACGACACGCACGATCGCGTAGCGAAGTGGGGTGCGCGTGTCGCGCAGCGCATAGTACGTCGACGCGTAGAGTCGTCCGAGCGTGGACGCGAGCAGCCCCACGGCCGAGCCGGCGAGGATGCTCCACACGTACACCGAATCGGCCTGCGTGAAGCGTCCCGATTTGAAGAGCGCGCCTGCGAGAATGTCACCCAAGGCGAGGAATGCCATCGCCGACGGGATGACCAGGAATGCGATCCGGCGCAGTCCGCCCTCCAGGCGCGACCGCAGATACTCCGCCACCTCCCCCTTCTCGCCGACGGCGCTCGACATCGCGGGGAGCTCCGCCGCGGACACGCTCATGCCGAACAGGCTCACCGGCAGCATGTACAGCGCCTGCGCGTTCGTGAGCGCGGCCAGTGCGCCCGTGCCGAGCAGGCTCGCGATGACGGCGTCGATGTAGCCGCTGATCTGCACGACACCGCGACCGACGAACACGGGGAGAAAATTCGAGACGATCGTGCGCACGTTCGCGGACGCCGTATCCCAGGTCACGTTGAAGTGGTGCAGCAGCGCCAGCACCGTGGGCACCTGCACGAGTAGCTGGGCCGCGCTTCCCACTACTGAGGCCCACGCGGCGACGATCGCGAGATCGAACTCCGGTACGCGCCCCCCACGCCACACGAGCGCCGCGATGATGGCGATGTTCCAGACGATCGGCGCCGAATACGAAATCAGGAATCGCCGGTGGCTGTTCAGTACGCCCAGACACCACGCGGAGAGCACGAGCAGCCCGGCGCCGGGGAACAGAATCCGGACGAGAGTGATCGTCAACTCGCGCTTGGCTCCAGAGAAGCCGGGAGCGATGACCGCGATGAGGAGCGGCGTCGCCGCGATGCCGAGGAGCACGAGGATGGACGTCGCGACGGCGAGGAGCGAGAGCACCGCGCTCGCGACGCGCGCCGCTTCCTCCTCTTCCCCGCTCGCGCGCAGCCGCGCGTAGACGGGAATGAAGGACGCGGAAAGAACGCCTTCGCCGAAGAGATTCTGCAGAAAGTTCGGAATGCGAAAGGCGGCGTTGAACGCATCGGCGGCGTCGCTGAGTCCGAGATAGCGCGCGAGAAAGTGCTGGCGCACGAGTCCCGCGAGGCGACTGAGGAGGATGCCGGTGGCGACGAGCGTGGCGGCGCGTCCCGACCGCTCGCGAGGCGCGGGAGCCCCGCGCTAGCGGGGGGCGGCGACCCGCTCATCCGATGCGTCGCTCGCCCGTCCAGCGAGAATCGATTCCGCGTGCTCGCTCGCGCGTGCGCGCATCTGCGCGAGCAGTGGCGCACCGTGGCGCGCGAGCATCGGGATGAAGTTGAGCACGCGCTCCTGCGGCTTGCCCAGCGGGAACAGCGAGGTGCGCGCGATCGCGATGTCGCGCATCGTGGTTGCCTCGCGCCGCTTCGCGGCCGCCACGATGCGCCGTTCGAGGCGTTCGATGCGGTGCTGCACGTTGTGCCGCACGCCGTCGAGCACCGCGTCTGGGACGAGCGGAGCTTTTCCGTCGGAGGAGAGCGCGGCGCGGAGCGTGTTGTCGAGGGCGTCGGCGCCGGCCGCGTAGTTCGCGAGCGCGTCGCGCACCTCGGGCGAGAGCTGCGCGCGCGCGAGCCGTGACTCGGCGGCGTGCGGATCGCGGAGGTCGTCGGCGGTGAGCGAGTAGCGCTCGAGCAGTCGCTGCACGTGCGGCTCGATCACCATCCCCGACCACCTCGGCACCACTACCGGCACGGAAGTCCCCAGCTGCTGCGCCACCGCGGTGGCCTGCGCGAAGTAGGCGACCTCGCCCGGGCCACCCACGTACGCCACCGTGGGCAGAATGGCGCGCTCGGCGATCGGGCGCAGGAGTACGTTCGCCTCGAGCTCCGCGTCGTCGTCCACGGCCGCCGCCTTCGCGATCGGGATGCGGCTGCGCGCGCCGTCGGAGTATCGGAAGACGGTAGAGAGTCCGCGCACGTGCGCGACCGGCGGCTCGAAGCCGCGGTCGCGAAGCTCCTGCTCGCGGGCGATCAGCGCCGCGTCGATCTCGGGCGCGCGGACGAGGGCGCGGCGCAGCAGGTCGTCCGAGGCGAGCCGCACGGACGGATGTCCCGCGTCGAGCACGGCGATACCCAGCGGCTCGAGGATCGCGCGCAGCAGCCGAACGTAGGCCAACCCGATGGTCTGGCCCGGGACGTACGCCGCACGTACTGCGTCCAATGCCGCGCGGGCGACCGCGGATCCGCTCGCGAGCTCGAGCGACCGGATGAGCGGCGCGACGTCGCCCAGCGGCGTGTCGCGCATCGATCGGTCGGCGACCTCGGGAAGCGGCAGTTGTAGACGCACGAGATCGCCGTTCAGTATGACATAACTGGCGCTCGACTCCGCAAAGTCCGCGTCGTACGTCGCCGCCCAGAACACCGGCGCCGTCGGGATCCCCGTCGCACCCTCGCAGCGCATCGGCGATCGCAGCGCACTCAGTGCTTTGCTCCACGTGTACACGGGACCGCCGAAAAGTCCCGGCTGCTGCCCCGTCGTCACGATCACCCCGCGCCCGTTTGCACTGCGCGCCAGTCGCGCGGCCGCGGCGCCGCCTGCGTCGAACGCGGGACCGAGCGCGGTGTGCCACGCGCGCACGCTCGCGTCGGACATCACCGAGCGAGCGCGCGCGGACCACTCGTCGGCTCCAGCCGGCGCGTGCTCGCACCACTCGGGTGGCGTTGCACCGGCGAGCGCGGCTCGCGTGAGCGCCGGGCCGCCGAAGGGGATCGTGACGACGCGCGGCTCGCTCACGCGCGTACTCGCGCGCGCGGGGAAGGTCGCGAGAGCGGCGCTCATTTGTGATAGGGCTCGCCGCGCACGATCGTCCCCGCGCGATACAACTGCTCGGCCAGCACCAGCCGCGCGAGCTCGTGCGGAAGGGTGAAGCGCGAGAAGGAGAGTCGCTGCGACGAGGCTGCGCGCACTGCGGGCGAGAGGCCGAGCGCGCCGCCCAGCACGAAGGCGACATCGCGCGATGCGCGCTCGCGCTCCACCATCATCCATGCGGCCAGCTCGGACGATGTGCGCGACTCGCCATCGCCTTCGCACGCGACGATCAGCGCGCCCGCACCCGACGCCTCGAGCAGCCGCTCCCCTTCCCGCTCGCGTACGTGCTCCGGCTCGCGCCGCGCGCGGACTCCTCCCGCACCTCGCGAATCTCCAGCGGCCAGTACCGGGCGGCGCGCGTTTCGTAGTCCTGAATCGCCGCGGCTAACGTCTGCGCACGCGGCTTCCCCACCGCGACGATCCGGAATTTCACCCGGCGACGTCACGCATCACGCGCCGACGCACCGCGCGCGCGGAGTATCAAGCCCCGTAGTCACGCATAGATCCCGCGCAGTCGGTGCACCGTCGCCACGCGCGAGATGGACAGCATGTAGGCGGCCGTGCGCATGTTCACCTTGTGGCGCTTCGAGAGCTCGAGCACGGCCTCGAAGCTGCGCTCCATGATCTGCCCGAGTCGCTGATTCACGACCTCTTCCGTCCAGAAATAGCCGCCACGATCCTGCACCCACTCGAAGTACGACACCGTCACGCCGCCCGCGTTCGCGAGGATGTCCGGGATGACGAAGATCCCCTTCTCCTCGAGAATCGCATCCGCCGGCGCCGTGGTTGGACCGTTCGCGCCCTCGCAGATGATGCGCGCGCGAATGCTCGCCGCGTTCTTGCGCGTGATCACGTTCTCGAGCGCAGCCGGCACAAGCACATCCACATCGAGAGTGAGCAGCTCGTCGTTCGTCAGGCGATCGCCACCATTGAAGCCGTCGAGCGACTTGTGTTTCTTCACGTGCTGGATCGCCTTCTCGACATCGATGCCGTGCGCGTCGTACACCGCGCCGGCGCGATCGCCGATTGCGACGATGCGGCATCCCTCCTTGCGCAGGAGATCCGCGGTGACGGAGCCCACGTTGCCGAAGCCCTGCACCGCCACGGTCGCACCGGCGACGGGCATGCCCAGGTGCGCGAGCGCGGCGCGCGTGACCATCATGCACCCGCGTCCCGTCGCCTCGCGCCGGCCCAGCGAGCCGCCCATCTCCACCGGCTTGCCGGTGACGACCGAGGTGACGGTATGTCGCGCGTGCATCGAGTAGGTATCCATCACCCACGCCATCACGCGCTCGTTCGTGTTCACGTCGGGCGCCGGCACGTCGGAGTCGGGACCGAGGATGCCGATGATTCCGGCCGTGTAGCGTCGCGTCAGCCGCTCGAGCTCACCCACGCTCAGCTTCGTCGGATCACAGATCACGCCGCCCTTCGATCCGCCGAAGGGAATGTCGACCACCGCGCACTTCCACGTCATCCACGCCGCGAGCGCCTTCACCTCGTCGATGGTGACGTTGAGATCGAACCGAATGCCACCCTTCGCCGGGCCGCGCGACGTGTTGTGGAGCACGCGATAGCCGGTGAACACCTCGATCTCGCCGTTGTCGAGCAACACAGGAATCGAGACGATGAGCTGCTTCTCGGGGCTTCGCAGGATCTTGTACAAACCGGGCTCGAGGTCCAGCAACTCGGCAGCCCGGTCGAAGCGCGACATCATGTCCTCGAACGGATTGTCCTCGTTGAGGAACGTGTCCTTGTCCTTGCCGATCATCTTCTGGGTGGTCAGACGAAAGTCAGCAGTCATATGCGGTTGGGTTACCGTAGACCCACGGGGGTCAGAGTTGACGGAGTCGTGCGTTGATCGCGAGGTCGAGGATGGCATTGATCGCGTCCCCTCTCTCCTCGACGATTACGGCTTGGGAAACATAGCCAATGGCCACCGCTTCGCGAGGCCAGAGAGGGAGAAGCTTGACGGCGTCCTTGAGCGTGCAAAGGGCGATTTCATTGGGACCGAGCGAGCGCGCGAGCGACTCCGCATTGCCGGCCGTGAACGGATGATGATCGGGAAACGCGCGCATCCGCACGGTAGCGCCGGCCTCCGCGAGCTGTTCGCCGAACGCGGCGCCGTTGCCCACGCCTGCGATGGCGAGCACTCGGTGTCCTGCAAGCGAGACGAGCGGAGCGGATACGCTGTTCTCGACGACCACCTGATCGAGAGCGAGATGGACGATCGCCGTGCGTACCCCCGGAGCGACGATGTTCACGCGCGCGACGACCTCTCGCGCGCGCGCAAGCGGCGCGGCCTTTCGCGTCACGATCACCAACGTTGCACGACGGAGCGCGGAGAAAGGCTCCCGATACGGTCCGGTTGGAAGCATGCGCTCCGGGCCATTGGGCGCGTCCGCGCTCACGAGCACGATGTCGGCCACGCGCGCGACTTGCGATGCTGGAATGCATCGTCGAGCACCACGACGTCGGCTCCGGACGCCGCCGCGCGCTCGATCGCCTCGAGCCGGTTCGCGTTGACGACGATAGGAATTGATGGCGTGAGCCGTTCGTGCACCAGTGGCTCATCGTCTCCGTAGCCGCGCAGGACGATCGCCGGTCGAGCGCCGCGCGCCTGCAGTTGCATCGCGAGCCACGATGATACGGGAGTCTTCCCCGTTCCTCCCACGGTGATATTGCCCACCGCGAGCGCGGGCAGGCGCGGGCGCGCGCGGGAACGATTCGGCGATCGAACATCGCATTGCGCAGCCGAACAACCAACGCGAACAACGCCGAGATCGGCGAGAGCGCTACGCGCACGATGCGCGCGGAGGCGGATGTGCTCCACCAGAGCCACTCGGGCAACATCTGCTCAGCCACCGGTTGCTCGCGGCAACTCGCGCATCAATTCCTGGAATCTGGGCCCCTGGTTCGCAGCCTCGCGCAGCGTCGCCGCGAGCACCGGCACGGGCTCCCCCACGTAGATCGTGACTCGCGCGAAGGGCTTCGGGATGATGAAGCGGTCCCAGCTCCGGAGGCGCCACGCGCGATCCACGACGGCGCGCAGCAGAACGATCGGTGCGCCCGAACGCTGCGCCGCGATCAGCGCGCCGGGCGCGAAGCTCTCGACGGTCCGCGCGGTCCGTCCGGCGTGACGGCGACGTGCGCTCCCCCTTCAACCTCGCGCGCCAACGCCAGCAACGCTCGCTCGGCGCCGCGGCGCGACGAGCCGCGAATGGTACGATAGCCCATTGACTCTGCCGCACGAGCTGCGATCTCGCCGTCCCCGTGCTCGCTGATGAGGACCACGATGCCGAGCTCGCGGAAATTCCACATGTGGCAGAGCAGCTCGCAGTGCCAGAGGCAGAAGATCACGGGGCGCTCGTGCTGGCGAACGATGTCGACGTTGCCGCGCCGCACCTCGCGCACTCGCCAGGTGCGCGCGAGCACGCGGAGCCCGATGCCGGCAACTGCCGACGCCCACCGCGCACGACGCTCGCGTTTGCGTGCGCGCGAGGCACTGTCGCTCACGCGAGCATCTCGAGCGCGATGCGCGCCACGCGCTCCGCCGCGCCCGGCTCGCCGAGTACGGCGCGAACCTCGGCGAGGTCACCGAGCATCCGGGTGCGCTCGCTCGAGCCCTGCACGAGCAGTGGCTCGAGCGCGTTCGCCATGGCGATGGGCCGCATCTCGTGCTGGATGAACTCGGGAGCAACGGAGCGATCGACGACGAGATTCACGAGCCCGATGTACGAGATGCCGCGGATGAGACGGCGCGCGATCTCGTAGTTCAGCCTTCCCACGCGGTAGGCGACGATGAGCGGCGTGCCCGCGATCGCGGCTTCGAGCGTCGACGTCCCGCTCTTCACGAGCGCCGCGTCGGCCGCGCGCCACACCGCGTAGGAATCGCCGTGCACGAGCTGGTACGGCACGCGCTCCGCGTCGATCTGCATGTTCGGCGCAACGCTGACGATGACGCGCAGCCCCGGCATGCGCCGCTCCAGCTCGCGCGCGGTGGCGGTGAACGCGCCGAGATGCTGCGCGAGCTCGCCGCGGCGGCTCCCGGGAAAGAGCGCGAGCACGGGAACGCCATCCGGAATTCCGAGCCGCGCGCGCGCCTCGCTGCGCGAGGGCAGCTCGCGCGCATCGTCGAGCAGCGGATTGCCGACATAGGAGGCGGCGATTCCGTGCCGCTTCAGATATGCCTCCTCGAACGGCAGGATGACCGCGGCGCGCGTGATCGAGCGGCGCATTGCCCTCAACCGCCCCGCGCGCCACGCCCACACTTTCGGTGTGATGAAGTAGAGCACGGGCACACCCGCCGCGCGTGCCGCAGCCGCAACGCGCAGGTTGAATCCGGGATAGTCGACGAGAATCACGAGTGCGACGTTCCCTCCGCGCATCCGCTTCTCGAGCTGGCGAAGGAGTCGCAGATGAAACGGGATCTGCCCCACCACGCCGGCGTACCCCATCACCGCGTGCGATCCCATGTCCTCGATGAGCGTCGCGCCCGCAGCGCGCATCCGCGCTCCGCCAACGGCCGCCACCGGGATTGCCGGGGCCAGGCGGCGAAGGGCGTCTACGACCGCTGCGGCGTGCAGGTCGCCGGAAGCCTCACCGGCGACGACCAGCACCTCACGCACGACGAAGTCCGGCGGGATGCTCGCTCATACCGCGAGGCCACGCTCACTCTTCGACACGAATGCGAGGAAGTGCTCGACCTCGGGGAACGGCTGCAGCTCTTCGCGCGCCCGCTCCATCGCGCGCGACAGAATGAGATCGGAGCGAAAGAACAGACGATACGCGCGCTTGAGCTCCCGCACGACGGCCGGATCGAAGTTTGCTCGCGTCAAGCCAACGGTATTCAGGCCGTACAGCTTCACCGGATTGCCCACCGCCTTGAGATACGGTGGCACGTCCTGCGTGACCTTCGACGCGCCACCGACGAACGCGTACGCGCCGAGCTTCACGAACTGATGCACGGCCACGACGCCCGAGATGATCACGCGATCCTCGATGATCACGTGTCCGGCGACCTGCGAGGCGTTGGAGATGATGACGTGATCTCCAACATGGCAGTCGTGCGCGAGATGCGTGTACGACATGAGCAGGCAGTTGCGACCCACCACCGTCCGCTCGGACTCCGCGGTGCCGCGATTGACCGTCACGAACTCGCGCAGAATCGTGTTCTCGCCGATCTCGACGAACGTGCGCTCGCCCTGAAACTTCAGGTCCTGCGGGTCGCCACCGACGATGGAGCCGCTTCCCACCTTCACGTTCGCGGCCAACGTCGCCAGCTTCTCGAGCGTCGCGCGCGGGCCGATGACGCATCCGTCTCCGATCACGCACTCGGGGCCGACGATCGCGAACGCGCCGATCTCGACGTCTTCCCCGATCTGCGCATCCGCCGAGACGAGCGCAGTCGGATGGATGCGAACGGTCATTGGTCGCGGACCATGGCGCCCATGTCCGCCTCGCACACGATCTCTCCGTCGACGCGGGCGACTCCGCGAATCTTGCACATCCGCCCTCGGCGCTGGACCATCTCGATCTCGAGGCGCAGCTGATCGCCTGGCTTCACGGGTCGCCGAAACTTCACGTTGTCGAGCGAGGTGAAATACATGACGAGCTGCGCCGCGTCCCCGACGTCGGTGAGCATCAGCAGTCCACCCACCTGCGCCATGCTCTCGACGATCAGCACTCCGGGCATGATCGGATGCCCCGGGAAGTGCCCCTGAAAAAACGGCTCGTTGATCGTCACGTTCTTGAGCCCCACGATGCGCTTCCCCGGCTCGTGCTCGAGAATGCGATCCACGAGCAGGAACGGGTATCGATGGGGCAGCGCCTTGATGATCTCCTCAGCTCCGTTCATCCGCGTCTCCTCTGCGGCACGTTTCAGCATTTCGCGAACGAGCGTCACCGTTCCCCGGTGGCTCGGCCTGTCGGCGGCGATCCGGCCGCGCACGCGTTTGCCCGCGAGCGCCAGGTCGCCGATGAAGTCCATTGCCTTGTGGCGCACGAACTCGTCGTTCCACCGCAGCTCCGTGTCCACCGGCCCGTCGTCATCGAGCACGACGGTGTTCGACGTCGACACGCCCTGAATGAGACCCTTCGCCCGCAGCGCATCCGCCTCACGAAGGAAGCCAAAGGTGCGGGCGCCCGCCAGATCCGACGCAAAAGATGCAGGCGTCACCGGAAGTTGGCAGGACTGGCGGCCGATGAGCTTATGCGGAAAATCGATAGTGACATCCAGCGACAGCGTCGGCGCGGGAGTCACCGTGTAGGTGGAGCTTCCGTCCCGCACGGTGAGCGGCTCGCGAAGGATCAGATACTCGACCTGTCCCGCCACATTGACCACGCCCGCGCTCAGGAGCGCCTCGTAAAACGGGCTCGCGCTCCCGTCGAGAATCGGCGGCTCCGCGGAATCCAGGTCGATGCGTATGTCGTCGATCTCGAGCGCGGCGACCGCTGCCAGCACGTGCTCCACGGTGTGCACCGCCTCTTCACCCGCGCCGAGCTGCGTGTGGCGCTCGGTGAGCACGGCATTCTCCGCGCGAGCGAAGATTGCGGGCTCACGGGGCAGGTCGGTTCTGCGAAAAACGATGCCCGAGCCCGGCGCGGCGGGACGGAAGGTGAGCGTGCACTCGCGCCCGAGATGCAATCCGATCCCCTGCAGCGATACCGCGCCGCCGATGGAATGACGGCGCGCGGTCACGAATCCCGCTCGCGCAGCTGCCGTTCGATCTCGCGCATCCGGTCCGCGAGCTTGTAGAACGCCGACGTGGCCTTGAGCCACTCGCGCTGCGGGCGCGCCGGAGCACCGCTCCACATTTCGCCATTGGGAATGTCGTTCATGACGCCAGAACCCGCCCCCAGCTTCACGTTGTTGCCCAGCTCGAGATGCCCGGTGACGCCCACCTGACCGCCGATCATGCAGCCATTGCCGAGTCTCGTCGAGCCGGCGATGCCGGACTGCGCGGCGATGAGGCACATCCGCCCCAGCCGCACGTTGTGCGCGATCATCACGAGATTGTCGAGCTTCGAGCCCGCTCCGATGACCGTATCGGCGATGCTCCCGCGATCGATCGTCGAGTTGGCGCCCACTTCAACATCGTCCTCGAGAATACAGCGACCCACGTGCGGAATTTTCTGCACGCCGGTTTTCGTCGGCACGTAGCCGAAGCCGTCGCTGCCCGCGCGCACGCCCGAGTGCAGCCGTACGCGGGCCCCCAGGATCGTGCCGGGATAGAGCGTCACCGACCCCACGAGATGCGAATCCTCGCCGATCGTGACATTGCGTCCGACATTGCACAACGGGCCGATCACCACGCGATCAGCGAGCGCCGCGTTTTCACCGATGATGCTGTGCGCACCGATGGCAACATCCTTCCCCAGCTTCGCTCCGCGGCCAATGACCGCGGATGGGTGAATCCCCGTGGCGCGCGGCGGCGGTGGATAGAGCGCGGGAAGCACGAGGAGCATTGCCTCCTGCGGATTGGCCACGATGATGCGGCACTCGGGGCCCTCGTGATCCGCCAGCTCGGGCGAGACGAGCGACACTCCCGCGCGCGACAACGCGAACTCCGCCGAATAGCGCGGATTTGCGAAGAAGCTCAGCTCATTCGGAGCCGCGTGGTCGAGCGCGGCGACGCGCACGACGCGCACCGATGCGTCGCCCCGCAACGACCCACGCACGAGATGCGCAACAGCCTCGGCGGTGAGAGCGACTTCGCTCACGCCACCGAGGCTGGTCGACGGTCGATCCGTTTGGTTCAACGGTCGTTAGGCGGCGACTTGGGCCGCGCGACACCCGTCGGCTTGGGCGCCGCGGCACCCGTCGCGGAGCGGGGCGTCGTCGTGGGCGACGGCGCGGCCATCGGAGCGGCCTTCGTGGCGACCGGTCCCGCAGCCAACAGGCGCTTGATCACCTGGTCGGTGACGTCGAGCGAGGAATCCGCCGCAACGACGACGCCCGCCTGGTTGCCCGCATTGAGAATGAACGAATAGCCGTTCTCGGTGCGCAGCTGCTCGATGATCTTGTTGATCTGCTCCATGATCGGCCGCACCAGCTCCGCCTCGCGCTGCTGGGCCGTCTGTTCGAGCTCCTGCACCCGCTGCTGGTACGCCTGGCGCTTGGCGTTCAGATCCTTCTCACGGGTAGTCTTCGCCGCGGCCGTCATTGTCGCCTGGTTCTTCTGGTAGTCGGTGATCTGCGACTGCAGCGTGTCACCCATGTGCTGGACCTGCGCCTTGTACTGGTCCATCTCCTTCTGGAACTGTGCCTCGGCATTGGCGCGGCCAGGCGCCTGCGCGATGATCTTCTGCGAATTCACATACACGATCTTCGGCGCTGTACCTCTGCGCGGCGAGGAGACCGGCCATTCGAAATTGTGAGCGCCACGACAGCGGTGGCGACGCGAACGTAGAAACGCATGGAAGCTCCGATTAGAAGAGTTGCCCTAGCTTGAAGTGTAACTGCCACTTGGGCTTCTTGTTGCCAAATTCGTCTACCCGATCGAGACCGTAGGCGTAGTCGAGCCCCAGCGGACCCAGTGGCGTTACGATCGCCACACCAATGCCGACGCCGCGGAACAGGCGCGTCGGATCGAACTCGCTGGGCCTGTTCCACACATTGCCCGCGTCGTAAAACAAATCCGTGTACAACATTCGATTGAATCGCAGCCCGAGCTCCACCGTCGAAGTGAAGAACGCGTTGCCGAACGATGAGCGCGTCGCGTTGCTGTTCGTCGAAGCGACGAAGCCCTGCGGCGTGACCGAGAACTCTTCGTAGCCGCGCAGCTGTTCGCCGTACTGCGTTCCACCGAGCGCGAAGCTCTGGGAGTAGAAGAACGGGCCGTCGTTGCCGAACACCATGCCCGCGCGTGCCGTGAGGCCGAGCACCAGCTTCATCGGCTGTGAGCCCGGGGCGTCGCCGCCCAGCGTACCCAGGGTGGTGTAGTTCCGCAGCTCCGTGGTGTAGCGCTGGAAGCTCGCAGTACCGCCGAGCGGTCCGCCGTTGAACTGCGCAGTGATCGAGCGTTCCGAGCCCGCCGATGCGAACGGAAGGTCGATTCGATTGTCGTGCGTCAGCGTGAAGCCGAGCGTCGAACGAAAGTTATACTGCTGGTTGATTGTCGTGTCGCGGGAGGCCAGTCCACCGCTGAATTTCACGGCTTCACCGCCGTAGGACACGAAGAACCTGGTGTACGGCGACCCGCGCACGGGAAATCCGAACTGCAGCGACGCGCCCGAGCTCGTGCTCTGCCCGAGATCGGCGATCGTGTAGCGCGACTGGGTGTGGTAGGCGGTGACCGTCGCCGAGATCCGCGTCTGCTTCACCGACGGATCCGTGTAGCTGAGCTGGAAGTCGTTGATGAACTGTCCGAACTGCCACTGCACCGAGGCGCTCTTGCAGGCGCCGAACAGATTGGGCTGCGTGAGGCCGATGAATCCACCAACGCCAGTGCCCTGTCCAACCGACGCACCGAAGTTGATGCTCCCCGTGCGCTTTTCCCTCATTCGGAAAATGATGTCGACGTCGCCCTGGTCGTTCGCCGGCTTCGTATCCGGAGGCGGCAGCGGCGACTCGAAGAAGTTCAGATTCTGGATGTTCTGATAGCTGCGGATGAGTCGGTCCTGGTTGAACACGTCGCCGGGAAGGATCACCAGCTGCTCGCGAATGCAGGCTTCGTTGGTGTAGTCGTTGCCGAGAATCTCGATGCGATTTACCGTCGCCGGCGATTTTTCGTCGATCTCCCAGCGCAGATTCACCACGGGCAGCGAATCGCGCTGGGCGCGTTCCACCACCGGTCGAACCTGCGCGTAGATGTACCCCTCGTTGCTATAGGCGTTGCGAATCGCGGTCGTCGCGTCGTCCCAGGCGGTCTGATCGAACGCGCCGACATTGCGATCCTTGTGGCCGAGTACTCCGCGGAGGCGCTGCGTGATCGTGGGATCGCGCGCCTGGAACGGGTAGTAGCGCATCAGCTCATCGGTAGTGAAGTGGTGATTCCCGACGATCTCCATCGTGCCGACGCGATAGCGCTTTCCCTCGTCCACCGTCACCTGCAACATCCCTTTGCCGTTGCTGCGATCGACGACCAGCGTGTCCTTCACGATCTGCGCGTCGATGAGTCCGTGCTGCTCGTAGAGCTTGGGGATGCGCTCACTCAGGTCGCCCTGGAATTTCTCGTCGTCGAATTCGCCCTTGCGCCAGAACCAGAATGCCTCAGGCTTGATCTTCATTGCGCCGACGACCTGCGCGTCCTTCAGCTCCTTGTTGCCCTGAATGTCGACGCCGGAGATCGCGAGGTGACGTCCCTCATCGATGTTGAAGACGAGATGCGCATCGCCGCCCGTCGTGTCCGTGACCGGCGTGATCTTCGCGAGATAGTAGCCGCGCGCCTGATACATTGAGTCGAACTTCTGGACGGTGTTGCGCACGGCGGAGGGATCCAGCGCGCGGTTGACGGCGAGCTCGACCTTGCCGCGGAGCGTCCCTTCCGAGATCACCTTCGCTCCCTTGATCGTGAAGCTCTTGAGCAGCGGGCGCTCGACCACGGTGAGCGTGAGGATCGAATGACCGCCGGCCATTTCGCACCCCGCCTGCACGTCCTCGAACGCACCGGTGGCGAACAGGTTGCGCAGAGTCCGCTGGAGGACGCGATAGTTCAGCGAGTCGCCAGCGGCGAGGCCGGCGTCAGCGCGAATTTTTTCGGTCGTCACGCGTTTGTTGCCGCGCACCGCTACCGAATCGGGGAGCACGCAGCCAGTGCCAGCGCCCTGTGCGTGCGCCGTCATGCTCGCGAGGGTAATCGCGAGTGGAAGGAAAAAAAGTCGGGACATTCCGGGTAATGTACACATGAAACGGCCGAATGACCCAAACGACAAGCCATTCGGCCGGTAGTGCTACGTGCGATCGCCCAATCAGGTGGTCTTCGACAGCACCCGGAACTCGAGCTTCGCTCTATCTCCAGCGACGTCGACCTCGATCTCGTCGCCCTTTGCGAAGTCGCCGATCAGAATCTTCTCCGACAGCGGATCTTCGATGTACTTCTGAATCGCCCTCTTGAGCGGCCTCGCGCCGAAGCTCTCGTCGTAGCCCTGCGTGCTCAGAAATTCGGTGGCCGCTTCGGTGAGTCTGAGGGTGATCTCCTCATCGCCCAGCCGCTTCTGCACTTCCTTCATGAGAATCGACACGATCAGCGCGATGTGCTCCTTGCCCAGCGGGTGGAACACGATCACGTCGTCCAATCTATTCAGAAACTCCGGATTGAACACACGCTGGATCTCTTCCTTCACCTTGTCCTGAATCCGTCCGAAGTTTTCCTTCTCGCCCGGAGTGGTGAAGCCGAGTCCCTTGCCCTTGGTGATGTCCCGCGCGCCGACGTTCGACGTCATGATGACGACGGTGTTCTTGAAGTCGATGACGCGGCCGTAGTTGTCCGTCAGGTGTCCTTCGTCGAGCACCTGCAGCAGAATATTAAACACATCGGGATGCGCCTTCTCGATTTCGTCGAGCAGTACGACGCTGTACGGCTTCCGCCGCACGGCCTTCGTGAGCGTCCCTGAATCTTCGTATCCGACATACCCCGGTGGGGCGCCGATGAGCCGCGACACCGAGAATTTTTCCATATACTCGCTCATGTCGACGCGAATGAGCGCTGACGGATCGGCAAAGAGGAACTTGGCGAGCGAGCGGGCCAGCTCCGTCTTTCCGACGCCCGTGGGGCCGGAGAAGATGAATGAGCCGATCGGACGTGACGGATCCTTGAGTCCCGCCCGACTGCGGCGAATCGACCGCGCGAGCGCCTTGATCGCCTCGTCCTGGCCGACCACGGACTCGTGCAGCTCTTCCTCCATGCGCAGCAGGCGCGAGCTCTCCGCCTCCTGCAGCCGCATGACCGGAATGCCCGTCCAGCGGCTGACGATGAAGGAGATCTCCTCCTCGCCAAGTACAGGGCGGAACGACTGCCGGTGCTTCTCCCACTCGTCCTGCTTCTTGCGAATGTCGCCCTGCAGCTCGCGCTCGCGATCGCGCAACGACGCCGCGCGCTCGAAGTTCTGGTCGCGAACGGCCGCTTCCTTCTCGCCGTTCACGCCCTCGAGCTTGCCCTTGAGCTCCGCCACTTCCGGCGGAGGCGCCTGTGCGGCGAGACGCGCGCGCGCGCCCGCTTCATTGATCACATTGATCGCCTTGTCCGGGAGGAAGCGGTCGGTGATGTAGCGCTCCGACAGCTTCGACGCGGCCACGAGCGTCGAATCGGGGATCGTCACGTGGTGGTGATCCTCGTACTTCTTGCGCAGTCCCTTCAGAATCTCGACGGTCTCGTCGACGGACGGCGGATCGACGACGACGGTCTGGAAGCGGCGCTCGAGCGCGCCGTCCTTCTCGATGTACTTGCGATACTCGTTGAGCGTGGACGCACCGACGCACTGCAGCTCGCCGCGCGCGAGCGCCGGCTTGAGCATGTTGCTCGCGTCGATCGCACCCTCGGCGGCACCCGCGCCGACGAGCGTGTGGAGCTCATCGATGAAGAGGATGACGTTCTTGTTCTGCGCGATCTCGTTCATGACCGCCTTGAGGCGCTCTTCGAACTGACCGCGATACTTGGTGCCGGCGATCACGGCCGCCATGTCGAGCGCGAGCACGCGATTGTCGCGCAGCGAGTCGGGGCATTCGCCGTTCGCGATGAGCTGCGCGAGCCCCTCGACGATGGCCGTCTTGCCGACCCCGGGCTCACCGATGAGCACCGGATTGTTTTTCTTGCGGCGCGTCAACACTTCCATCACGCGCTGAATCTCCTTCGCGCGGCCGATGGTCGGGTCGAGTTGGCCCTCCGCAGCAAGCTGCGTGAGGTCGCGGCAGAAGTGATCGAGCGCAGGGGTCTTGGACTTCTTGTCCCCCTTCGTCGGCTGCGGCGGTGCCGCACTGCCCTGCTGCGCCGCGGCGCCGCCCTGCGGCATCTCGGTGCCGAGCAGGCGCAGCGTCTCCGCGCGCGCGGCGTCGAGATTCACACCGGTGTCGGTGAGAACCTGCGCGGCGATCCCCTTCTCCTCGCGAAGCAATCCGAGGAGGAGATGTTCCGTGCCGACGTAGCTGTGATTCAGCTCGCGCGCCTCGCTCATTGCAAGCTCGAGCACCTTCTTTGCGCGCGAGGTATAGGGAAGGTCCGGGCCCGTTGTCTGCGCCGCTTTCCCCTTCTTGACCGTTTCCTCGATCTTCTGTTGAATCTCGTCGAGGTCTACGCTCAGATTCTGGAGAACGGCCGCAGCAACTCCCTCACCCTCGCGGATGAGACCGAGCAGAATATGCTCCGTCCCCACGTACTCGTGGTGAAGACGGGCGGCTTCCTCGCGGGCCATCGCGAGAACCTTCCGCACGCGCTCAGTGAAGTTGTAGCCGTTCATAGATCCCTCTGTGCCGCGAAGTCTCGCCCCGGAGGCGTACCTCTACATACCTACTTCCGCTGCAAGTGCCTGCCGCACGTAGCGTGCGCGCGCAAGATTGGCTTCGCTCTCCGAGAGCGGCCGTCCTTCCGCGTGGGACAGGTGTGCAGCTTGCGAAAAGATCAGGAGCTTGTTGAGGGTATATACACTCAGGCCGGTGATCAGTTTCAGACCGACAGCCAGCCGCACGCCGCTCAGAAAGTTCATCGCTTCGTCGAACGTCAGGCTGCGTGCGTAACGGAGTGTCCCGTATGCTCGCCAGAGCTTGTCTTCAATAATATAACCAGCGTCACGAAGCAATACTCGCCTCGCTTCCTCCTCGCGCGCGATCAGCGTCGTCAACACCTGCAGCAGCTTGTCGATGATCTCTTCCTCCGTTCGACCGAGCGTCGTCTGGTTCGAGATCTGGAAGAAATTTCCGACGACTTCACTTCCTTCGCCGTACAACCCGCGATACGTGAAACCGATCTGCTGCAATCCCGCCAGCGTCTTGATGATCTCCTTCGTCAACACGAGTCCCGGCAGATGGATCAACGCGCTCGCACGCAATCCGGTGCCCGTGTTGGTGGGGCACGATGTCAGAAATCCGAATTCGTCGTGAAACGCAAACGGCACCCGCTCTCCCAATTCCTCGTCGATGCGCTGCATGTCCGCGAACGCATCGGCGAGGTTGAAACCGGACCGCATGGTCTGAAGTCGCAGGTGATCCTCTTCATTGACCATGACGCCTATTCCTTCGCCAAGAAACACCGCGGCGCCGCTTCGCACGGGATGCTGAACGTCCAGTCCCGCCAATTCCTTGCTGATCAGGTGCCGTTCGTGGAGCAGCAGCCGGTCCTCCGAACCGAGCTCATCCACCCTGACCAGGAGATTCCGCCTCAGGTGTGGCGAGCTCTCCACAGCCTCCCGCACGCGCGCCAGAATCCGCAGCCGCTCGCCATCGCGGGCGCGACCCGGAAAAGCGAACCCCTCGAGGTTCCGGGCCAAACGGACACGGGTCGACAGCACGATGCCGGCATGATCACCCGACGCATCCAGCCAATTCACCCCACCATCCGGTAACAACGACAGATCGAGCGTCACTCCATCACCTTGAGCTGGTCCCGCAGCTTCGCCGCTTCCTCGAAATGCTCCTGCTCCACGGCGCGGCGAAGGCGCGTACGGAGCTCCGTTGCAACAGACGCGCCCTCGTCCGCGGACTCCGCTGGCGGCCGGTAGCGCTTCCCCTGGTGCTTCGAGGTGCCGTGCACGCCGCGCAGCAGATCGCGCAGCTTTGCCTCGAAGGCGCTATAGCAGTAAGCGCAGCCCAGGCGGCTCGTGTTCCGAAAGTCGCGCAGGGTCGAGTTGCAGAAGGTGCAACGCCAGCTCTCGCTGCCCGCCAGCAGCTGCTTCTGCTGCACCGCCTGGATGAAGTCCGCCAACGGCTGTTTCGGCATCGTGACGTGGGTCTCGATGCCGCGCTCGGCAGCGCACTTCTCGCACAGGTTGAGCTGACGCACCGGTGGATCGGTCACTTGTGTGACCTGAACCACGGCGTCGCGCTCCTTGCAGCTGTCGCAAAGCATCAGGCTAGCACCTCCCGCACGTCCGTTTCCTGCAACCGGCCATCTTCGAGCAGCAGCGCCCGGTCGGCGCGCGCCGCAAGCGCCTTGTTATGAGTGACGACGACCATGGCGATGTCGAGGTCTCGCACGAGCTGCGTGAACTGCTCGTGCAGCCGTTCGGCGTTGGCATGATCGAGGTTGCCCGACGGCTCGTCCGCCAGCACGACCACCGGATCCACAGCCAGCGCTCGCGCCACCGCCGTTCGCTGCTGCTCCCCGCCGGACATTTCCGACGGGCGGTGCGTGCTCCGTGCGCTCAGTCCCACGCGCGCCAGCATATCGGTGGCCCTCGCTCGTGCCTTGTGGGCATCCCACCCCGAGATGCGCAGTGGCATCATCACATTCTCCAGCGCGGAGAACTCGCGCAAGAGGTGATGAAACTGAAAGACGAAGCCGACCTTCTTGTTCCGAAGTCTGGACAGCTCGAAATCGTCCAGGGCACTCAACGATTCGCCGTCGAGCACGACTTCTCCCGCGGACGGCCGGTCGAGCGCGCCGAGGATGTGGAGCAGCGTGCTCTTCCCGGCACCGCTCGCGCCGACGATCGCGATCATCTCTCCGCGACGCACGTCAAGGCTCACTCCGTTCAGCACGTCTACTCGCCCTCCATCGCCGCCGATGTACGACTTCGATAGCTCCCGCGCCTCGATGACGTTCATTCGTGACGAATCGCCTCGACGGGAAAGAGGCGCGCAGCCTGAATCGCGGGATACAGCGTGGCCAATGCCGCAATGATGACACTCGCCACCACGATCCACATCACGTCGCCGAGCTGAATCGTCACGGGAAGGTGGTCGATGAAGTAGACGGTGGGATCGAGCGGAATGAGCTGGCCACGGTCGATCGCCACGCCCGCGCTCACGCCGAGCGCGACACCCACCGCGGTGCCGACGACGCCGATCACGAGCCCCTGCGCGAGAAAAATTCGCCGCACCGATTTCGACGGCAGTCCCATTGCCTTGAGGATCCCGATCTCGCGCGTCTTGTCCTTCACCACCATGGTGAGCGTGCTCACGATGTTGAACGCGGCGACGAGCACGATGAGGAGGAGGATGATGCGCATCGCGAGCTTCTCGAGCTTGAGCGCCTGGAACAGCTGTGAGTTCACCTCCTGCCAGTCGAGCACGCGATAGGGATAGCCGAGCGTGTCCGAGAGCTGCTTCGCGACATTGCCCGCCTCCCAACGGTTCGTCGTGCGTGCCTCGATCCCCGTCACGGCGTCGCCAAGGCCGGCGAACTCCTTCGCGCGATCGAGATCCACGTACACGTACGAATTGTCGTACTCGTACATGCCGGTCTCGAAAACGCCCGTGACCTCGAACTGATAGAGCCGCGGCACGTAGCTCCCGACCGACGCGTTGAACTTTGCGCCGGCCGGCGAGATCAGCGACAGCTTGCTCCCCGGAAACACGTTCAGCCGCTCGGCCAGGCGCTTGCCGAGCACCGCGCCGCGATGCTGGCCGTCCTCCGTGGCGAACCGAAAGTCTCCGGTGGACGCGTGCCTCCGGATGCTCGTGACGTCCACGACTCCCGGACCTGCCGGCGGAATTCCCTCGACGAACACGCCCTCCGAGTAATCGTGGCCGGCGGTCGCGAGTCCCTGGGTGAGCACGAACGGCGCGGCCGCGACCACGCGCGGATTGCGCTTCACGCGCGCGAGCGTTGGCTGCCAATCGGTGAGCTTGAGATCCTCGCCAAAGGTGAGGACGCGAAGATCCGGGCTGCCGACGAGAATCTTCTCGCGAAGATCGTTCTGCATTCCCGTCATCACGCCATTGATCACGATGAGCGCGCTCACGCCCACCAGCACGCCGCCGATCGCGATGACGCTGATGAAGGAGAACAGCCGCGCGCTTCCGCGGCTGCGCAGGTACCGCCACGCGATCGAGAGCTCGAGTCTGCTCATTCTGGCCGCATCGTCGGAAAGAGAATCACATCACGGATATGTGATATACCCGACAGATACATGAATAGCCGATCGATGCCGACGCCGACGCCGCCCATCGGCGGCATGCCGTGCTCCATGGCGCGCAGATAGTCCTCATCGATCCCCGGCGCTTCCTCATCCCCCGCGGCGCGCAGCGCGGCCTGCGCCTCGAAGCGACGGCGCTGGTCGAGCGGATCATTGAGCTCACTGAAGGCGTTGGCGAGCTCGCGCCCGCCCGCGAAGAGCTCGAAGCGCTCGGTGAGCCCGGGCGCGCCGCGCTTCGGCTTCGCCAGCGGCGACAGCTCGAGCGGATAGTCGACGACGAACGTGGGGTCGTGCAGCGTGCGCTCGATGTGCACCTGAAAGAGCTCGTCGAGCAGCTTTGGCCGCGTCAGCGAGTCCGCGTGCGTCACCCCCGCGCGCTCGGCCGCGCGCCGCAGCTCCGCGTCGGACATTGCGAGCGCGTCGGCGCCGAGCGCCTTGTTGAGCGACGGCACCCACTCGAGGCGCGGGAACGGCGGCTGCAGGTCGGGAGTCGTCGCGGCGAACGATGGATGCGCACGCACGGCGGCCGCCGCAGCTGCGAGCAGCTGTTCGACGAGCACCATCATGTCCGTGTAGTCCGCGTACGCCTGGTACCACTCGAGCATCGTGAACTCGGGGTTGTGCGTGCGGTCCACCCCTTCGTTCCGGAAGTCGTGGCCGATCTCGTACACCGCGTCGAAGCCGCCGACGATCAGGCGCTTGAGATACAGCTCATCGGCGATGCGCAGGAAGAGCGGAATGTCGAGCGCGTTGTGGTGCGTGGTGAAAGGACGCGCGGCCGCGCCGCCGTAGAGCGGCTGAAGCACGGGCGTCTCGACCTCGAGAAAGCCGCGCGCGTCGAGAAAGGCCCGCAGCGCGCTGATCATCCTCGAGCGCGCGACGAACGCGGCGCGCACATCCGGGTGCACCGCGAGGTCCACCGCGCGCTGGCGGTAGCGCTGCTCCGGATCGCTGAACCCCGAGTGGCGCACGACGACGCCGTCCACCGTTTCTTCCTTGCCGAAGGGGAGCGGGCGCAGCGACTTCGCGAGCATCTCCGCGCTCGCGACGCGCACCGTCGCCTCGCCGGTCTTCGTGCGAAAGAGCGGGCCCGACACGCCGATCACATCGCCGATGTCGAACAGCTTGAGCGTCTCGAATAGCTCCTCGCCGAGATCGTCCTTGCGGAAGTAGAGCTGGATGCGCCCCGAGTCGTCGGCGAGATGCGCGAAGCTCGTCTTCCCCTGTCCGCGCCAGGCGACGATGCGTCCCGCCACGCTCACCTTCTCGCCTTCGGCGGAATCTCCGAGCGCGGCGACCGCCGCCGCGGCGGAGTGCGTGCGCGCGAAGCGGTACGCGTACGGCGCGATTCCGCGCGCGATCAGCGCGTCGTGCTTTTCGCGCCGCGCCTTGAGAACGAAATTCTGCTCGTCCGTGGTCACGAGGCGTGCGCTCCGGCAGCGCCTGCGCGCTTGAGGTACGCCTCGATGAACGGATCGATGGCGCCGTCCATCACCTTCGCGACGTCGGTGATCTTGAGCTCCGTGCGGTGGTCGTTGACCATGGTGTACGGCTGGAAGACGTAGCTCCGAATCTGATTGCCGAAGGAGACGTCCGTCTTCGCCGAGTCGATCTCCGCCTTCTTGCGCTCGCGCTCCTCGACCTCGCGCTGGTAGAGCGCGTTCTTGAGCATCTTGAGCGCGGTCTCCTTGTTCTTGTGCTGCGAGCGCTGCTGCTGGCAGCTCGTCACGATGCCAGACGGGATGTGCGTGAGACGCACCGCGGAGCTGGTCTTGTTGACATGCTGTCCGCCGGCGCCCGATGCGCGAAAGACGTCCATGCGAATGTCCTCGTCGCGGACCTCGATGTTGATCTCCTCATCGACGTCGGGATACACGAAGACGGACGCGAAGCTGGTGTGCCGGCGCGACTGCGAATCGAATGGCGAGATGCGGACGAGGCGATGCACCCCCGCCTCGGAGCGCAGAAATCCGTAGGCGTATTCGCCCTTCACCTCGAGCATCGCGCCCTTGATGCCGGCCTCCTCGCCCTCACTCACGTCGAGCACTTCGATCGAGAAGCCGCGGCGCTCGGCCCAGCGGGTGTACATCCGCAGCAGCATCGCGGCCCAGTCCTGCGCTTCGGTGCCACCGGCGCCGGCGCTGATCTCCACCATGGCGTTGCGATGATCGTCGGGGCCCTGAAGCATCGAGCGGAGCTCGTAGCTCCGAAGCTGATCCTCGAAGGCGGACAGATCGCGATCAAGCTCCGCCGACAGCTCCGCGTCGGGCTCCTCCTGAAGCAGTTCGTCCAGCTCCGTCATCTCGCGGAGCTTCGCCTCGAGCCGGTCGAACGGCTCGACCCAGTTCTTGATCGTGTTGACTTCCTGAATCACCTCGCGCGCGCGGTCGGGAACGTCCCAGAACTTCGACTCCCCCATCTGCGCCTCGCGCGTGCTCAACGTGACGCGCTTGGTATCCAAGTCAAAGCAACCCCCGGAGCTCGGCGAGTCGCTCATCGTGCCGGCGCAGCTGCCGGGTGCGTTCACTCTCGGACATTGAATCCACTCCACTGATGAGGACCGGGGTGCGATGACGGCACCGCGAACGACACGAGCCGTCCCGGGCGACGGGACGGCTCGCAAATGAAATATAATCCGAGATCGCGCACGCAGCGATGATCCGCGCGATCGTGTCGCCCGGTTTTCCTAGAAGATTCTATTTCCGCCCGCGAGCACGTCGTTGAGCGCATCCTGGAAGTGCGTCGTGTTCTCGGCGAACTCCTTCCCCATCTGCTCGACGTACTCCTCGTAGCTCTTCTTGATCTCCTCGCGGAACGTCTCGCGCAGTGTGCCGTCACGCTTCGCCTGCGTATGGCGATCGGGAAAGTACGCGATGATGTCGGAGACGAGCGCACGCGCGAGCCGCTTCGCCTTCTGATTCGGATCGTTCGCGAGGAAGGGATTGATCGGCGGTCGTGCGGCGGGCGCGCCGCCGGCTTGCGGCGGAGCGGGGCGCGGCGAGGGTGCCGTCGACGCGGGGGCCGGAGCAGGCGCTGCGGCCGCAGGCGAAGGCGCGGGCACTGGCGAAGGCGACGCGGGTGGTGACGAGGCCGGCGTCGTGCGCCCGGACGGCATGGACGGTTGTGGCGTGGCCGTCTGCTCGAACGGCGACATGCGCGACGCGGTCGGCGCGGGCGCCGAAGCGGCCGGCGCCATCGGGCCAGCGGGTGGCTGTGCGGCCGCAGCGCCGAAGCCCGCGTGCATCGGCTGCGGCGGCGTCGGCATCGTGACGGGCGGACGCGGGGACAGCGGCGCGGAGACCGAGGACCGCTGGCGCGGCGGCGTTTGCGAGGCATATGCCGCGGGCGCCGAGGCGGTGAAGTCGTCGTCAATGCGACCGCGCTCGCCGATGGCGATCACCCCGCCGCACACCGAACAGCGCGCGCGCACTCCCGCGAGTGGAATCTTGGCCGGGTCGACGCGGAAGACGGAGCTGCACTCGGGACACGTAACGTTCATGCGACAGCGCTCACGCGAGAGTTGTTCCGTTCATCGCTCGGACACGCCCACCGGTGAGCCAAGGATGGATCCTGTCGGCGGTCGACCACGTAGACGGATCCGTTGAGGGTCTTCGCATAACTCTTCATCTCTGTGGCCAGCTCGCTGACCTGCGCGGGGTGACTGAATGTCCGACGTTCGTTCGTCACGACGCCAATGCTGACCGTCATGAGCGGGACGCGGTGCAACTGTCCTCGCCTGTCCTTGCCGAAATAATATCCAGCCTGCCGATCCTGTTCGGAATACTGATACGGCACGAGCAAATCGAAAATGGAGACGATCTCCTGGCAGATCTCGGGCGCCTCCAGCATCGGCACGAGAAGAATGAAGTCGTCGCCACCAATATGTCCGACGAAGCCACCGTCTGGCGAAGAGGCCACGCACAACATCGTGCAGAATCTTCGCGAGAATGCGGATGACGCGATCGCCCTCGAAGTAGCTGTAGCGGTCGTTGTATTCCTTGAAGTGATCGAGGTCGGCGTAGCAGGCGCGAACAGCTCGCCGGCGGCCAGGCGGGTGCCGATCGCGGCCTCGATCTCGGCGGCGCCGGGGAGACGCGTCGAGGGATGCACGTGCACGTCGCGATCGGCGCGGCGAAGCATCACGTCGAGCCGAATCGCCACTTCGTCGTCGGGCGTGTTCGGCGCGAGCACTTCATCGGCGCCGGCGGCGAAGCCCCGTGCGAGCGCGCCTCGCCCTTTCCCACGAACATGCCGGCGGGAACCACGCCCGTGTACGAGTCGCTCTTGAGGCGCACGCACGCGGCGCACGACGGGCCGGCTCGGTGCGCGCGTCGAAGATGACGACGAGTGGTCGCCCGCGAAGGGCCATCGACATCAGCTCGTCCAGCGTGCGGCACAGCACGGGCGAAAGTCCTCGCGCGTCGAACCAATGCCGCGCTAGCTCCGGGAGCGCAGCGGCATCGGGGGCAAAATAGACGGCTGGACTCTGGGCCACGTTACGCGGTCCTCTCGTCGGCGGACGCCTCGGACTTTCCTCGCGATCGAGGAGGTCAAAGCGTTGTGGCACACGGGGATGTCTTCGTTGGACGATCAAAAATAGAAGAACGCAACGGCCAGAATCCCGTAGACGAGCAACAGAAAGGCGCCTTCCAGCCAGTTCGACTCGGCGTCGAGCACGATCGCCGATGTGATCCACACAGCCAATGTCACGCTGGCCACCTCGAACGTACCGAAGGCCAGGTCGAGCGGATGCCCGACGATCAGCCCTACGAATACAAGTACTGGCGCAACGAATAGCGCGACTTGTACCGACGATCCGATGGCGATGCTGGCGGCCAGATCCATGCGATTCTTGCGCGCCATGAGCACCGCCGAGCTGTGCTCCGCGGCATTGCCGATGATGGGAATCAGCACGAGTCCCACGAACACCTCGAGAGCCCGAGCGTGTGAACGGTGGCCTCGGTGGCGCCCACGAGCAGCTCCGACATCCAGCCGATCGCGCCGGCCACGGCGACGAGAACGATGATCGTTCGCTGCATCGTCCACTGCGGCGTGTCCGGCGGCGGCTCTGTCGTAGGTCTCCTGTTCGAGCGCGTCGAAGGCGCTCTTGTGCGTGCCCATCGAGTAACGAGATAGAGCGCGTAGCCGACGATGAGAAAGCCGGCGACGAACTCGGAGACGCGAACCGTCGCGGCGCGCGTGGGATCCGGATGCGCGGCGAGAAAGAGCGTGGGCACGATCAGCCCGACCGCGGCGATCACGAGGAGCGAGATGCTCGTGCCGGCGAAGTTCGGATTGAACTTCTGCGTGCGATACTTGAGGCCACCGGCGAGCTGCGCGGCGCCGAGCACGAGCAGCAGGTTGCCGATGATCGAGCCCGTGATCAATGCCTTGACGAGATCGGTGAGTCCCGCGCGCAGCGCGAGGCCCGCGATGATCAGCTCGGCCAGATT